>CAKPKR010000001.1 GCA_934167465.1 uncultured Bacilli bacterium
CCTTTTTTTGAATCTTCAATTACATTTAATATTATTGGTGTTGCGATTAAAGCTATTACAGCTAATATTACGATAACTGCTAACAACTCAATAAGTGTAAATCCTTGTTTTTTCATACTACTTCACTACTACCTTTCTATCTTATTATATAATAAATATATTACATATTGCAAGACAATATTTTTTTATTTACATCTTTTTATTATTATAAACATTATTAAAAAAACAATACAAAAAGAGACTACCAGTCTCTAAATTATTTCATTTTTAATATTTGGATTACTTAATACTTCTATTAATTTATCTATTTCTTCTTTAGTATTATACATTGCAAAACTAATTCTTACTGTATTTTTAATCTTTAATTCATCTTTAAGAATTTTTGTACAATGATTTCCAGCTCTTACACATATTTTATATTTATTTAGGTAGATTGCTAAATCTTGGGCAAAAATATCTTTATAATTAATAGTAATAATTGATCCATTAGAATGTTCATTATAAATAATTATATTTTTATTTTGTTTTAATTTTTCTAAAGCATAATTTTTTAATTCTAATTCATGTTTTTGAATTTTATCTAAACCTATCTTATTTATGTATTCAATTACCTTACCAAATCCAATTACACCTGCTATATTAGGAGTTCCAGCCTCTAGTAATTCTGGAAGTTCATCATAAATTCTTGTTAAATCTGATCCAAAACTACTATTCATACCTCCACCAAATATAATTGGTCTAATATTTTTTAAAACTTCTTCTTTTCCATAAAGAACACCAACACCAGTTGGTCCATACATTTTATGGGCTGAAAAAGTCAAGAAATCAACATCTAAATCTTGAACATCAGTTTTCATATGTCCAATACTTTGAGCAGCGTCTAATAACACCATAATATCATTTTTATGAGCTAAAGAAGTAATATTTTTTATATCTCTTATGTCACCAACTACATTAGTAATATGCGCTATACTGATTACTTTAGTTTTTGGTGTTATTAATTTTTCAATATTTTCTAATGTTATTTCATAATTTTCATCTAAATCAATAAATTTAATTTTTAATTTTAATTCATCTGCTAATTCAAACCAAGGTAAAACATTTGAAGCATGTTCACTTTTATTTAACAATACCTCATCATTTTCTTTTAAGATATTTCTAAAATATCCAAAAACTATTTTATTTATTGAATCAGTTGAACCACTTGTAAAGATTATTTCTTTTTCACTTTGAGCATTTATATATTCTTTTACTAATTTTCTTGTATTTTCATACATGTTATCTACCTGTAAACTAATATCATAATCCCCTCTATGAGCATTCGCACTATAATTATTATAATAATCATTTATAGCATCAGGTAATACTTTTGGTTTTAATGTAGTAGCGCCATTATCAAAATATATTATTCCTTTTTTTAATAATAGAAAATCTTCACGATTCATAAAATCACCCCCAACTACTATATTTTTCAATAATTTTGTTTATTGTTTCGTTTTGAGTACCATTAATTAAAAATCCTTTTGTTAACAAATTGATACTATCTTTCCTACTTATTCCTCTACTCATCAAATAAAAAATCTCTTCTTCACTAAATTTTCCTATTAACGCAGAATGATTTGCAACTACATCATTTTCTTCAATTAATAAAATTGGATTAATTTTACATTCTTTATCATTAAGATTTATTATTTTATTCATTTGATTTAATATACAATTTGTTATTCCATTATATACTACTCCCGTAACATTAAATGTTGTAGTTCCTTCATTTATATTAACACTATTATTTTTAATATTACTTATAGTATTTTTATTATTATGATATACATATATATTATAATCTTGTTTATCAGTTGCTATTGTTTTTAATAAATAATCTATTTCTGAATTCATACCATTTAAGTTAACAATATCTAACTCTTTTATTACTTTAGAATCATAAAATTTAATTACTTTGACATTACTATTTTCTAGTATATTATATTTATATTGAATTTTAGCTTTTGCTTCTTTTCTTATTTCAGTTATTTTTAATTCTATATTACTATCTATATTATATTCTATATCTAATTTTGATTCTTGCTTTTCATCATATATTATTTCTATTTCAGTTGAACCAAATACTTCTATATTCATCTTTTGGACATCAAATATTTCTAATTTATCAGATAATGTTATAGTTATTAAATCATCTGTTTCTAACAATGAAATATCATTGTTTTTAATTTTTATCTTATTCATATACTTCGATTGCGTCGTATCCTTTTTCTTCTACTTCTTTTACTAATTTGATGTCACCACTTTTAATTATTTTTCCATCTCTCATTATATGAACATGAGTTGGTTTTATGTAATTAAGTAATCTTTGATAATGAGTAATTAATAAAATTGCTGGTTTATATTCTTCATAATAATCCATCACAGATTTTCCAACTATTTTTAAACTATCCATATCTAACCCTGAATCAATTTCATCTAGCAAAATTGTATTAGGATTTAATAAATACATTTGTAATATTTCATTTTTCTTTCTTTCACCACCAGAAAATCCAACGTTAACTGGACGATGAACCATTTCTCTGTCCATTTTTAATTTATCACAAGTATTATTTATTTTTTTTATGAATTCCATTAATTTAAATTCTTTATTTGAACTATGAATAGCTGTTCTTAAAAAATCTGAATTAGTTACTCCTTCTATACTAATTGGCATTTGAAATCCTAAGAAAATTCCTAATTTAGCTCTTTCGTCCGTTTCCAATTCAGTAATATCTTTATCATCAAATTTAATAGTTCCACTTACTATTTCATAGTCTGGATCACCCATTATAACCTTGGATAAAGTTGATTTCCCTGTACCGTTAGGTCCTAAAATGACATGTATTTCACCACTATTTATTGTCAAATTAAACTTATTCAATATCACTTTATTTTCAACTCTAACTGTTAAATTCATAATTTTTAATGAATGCATATTATCATCTCCAATATTTATATTTTACCATATTTTTTAACAAAAAAAAGAATTTTAAATTCTTTTTTTTTATTTTAATCCATAACTTTCATATAGGAAATTATGTTTTCTTTTATATTCTTCTACTTTTGTAAGGGGAACACTTGTATTATTATCATCTATACTTAATGGTTTTAATGTACCTTTTTTTATCAATTCTTCTTTTGTTTTTTATCCATATCTATCAACCTTCTATAATTTTTTTATGAAGTTTTTCGTACAATTCCAATTGTTCTTTTGTGACCTCACCTATTTTACCAACAATATTGTTGGCTGGAATAATATACCCAACATCTAATTTGACTAAACTATCTTTTTTTAATTTATTTATATTATCTTTTTCTAACAATATATTCGTTTTATATTTCAATTTTGATAAATTCGATGAAATTAAAAATCCAAAATATTCAAGTGGAACACTTGTATTATTATCATCTACTATGACAAATAAATGATCGCGTCCTATACTACCATTCTGATATTTATATTCATTAATAAATACAATATCACCTTTATGATATTTACCATATTTAACAACATTTTCAGCTACGTACCATTCGTGATGCCCAAAATGTATTTCTTCTTGAACAGGATATTCTTTAAAAGCATCACTTAATGGTTTTAATACACCTTTTTTTATCAATTCTTCTTTTGTTTTTTTATCCATAATTTACTCCTTTATTTTTTTACAACCCTAACCCCCTAATCAAATTATAACACTTTTGTTATTAAAATGAAAGAAAAACAAATCGACAAAATTCGACTTGTTATATTCTTATTGGATTAATATCAATTTCCACGACTACTTTACTAGTTCTATAATAATTATTTATAAATTCTAATTCTTTCATTAAAATACCCGTATTTTTGAATTTAATTATTATTTGAATATTATAAATATCATTAATTTTAGGAATAAGAGCTGGAGTTGGACCTAAAACAATTGTATTTTCTAGATTTTTATCTTTTAAAAGTTTAATAATTTTATTAGATTCAGTTAAAGCTTCATTATAATTTTTAGATTTAATTTTGATCAAACACAAATTATAATATGGACTATATTTAAGTACTTTTCTAATTTTTAATTCTTCATTATAAAAACCTATATAATCATTATTGCAAGCTTTAACAATACTATAATGATCAACATTAAATCCTTGAATAATTACTTCACCCGGTAAGACACCCCTACCACTTCTACCAGCAACTTGATTTAATAATTGAAACGTCCTTTCAGCACTTCTAAAATCTGGAATATTTAAAGAAGTATCACCATTTATAACGCCAACTAGTGTTACATTCGGAAAATCAAGACCTTTGGATATCATTTGTGTACCAATTAAAATATCATATTTATGATTTTTAAAATCATTAATTATTTGTTCGTGACTACCTTTAGTTATTGTTGTATCTTGATCCATTCTAATTATTCTAGCAGCATATTTTTCATTCAAAATACTTTCTAATTTTTGAGTACCCATTCCAAAATTATCAATACTTTCACTTTTACATTCTGGACAAATTGTAATCATTTTATGGGCATAACCACAATAATGGCAACGCATCATATTAGATGTTTTATGATAAGTTAAAGGAATATCACAATGAGGGCATTTATCAGTATAACCACAATTTTTGCAAGTAGTTATTGTTGTGTAACCTCTTCTATTTAATAAAATAATTATTTGTTCATTTTTTTCTAATCGATCCTTAATTTTTTCATCTAATATACTTGATATAATTTTATTTCCTTTTTTTATTTCATCTTTCATATCAACTAAGATAGTTTTAGGATAATTATTATTTACTCTATTTTTCATAGTTAATAATGTATATATATTTTGGAGTGCTCTTGTATAACTTTCTATTGATGGGGTTGCACTTCCTAAAATTAAAGGAATATTATATTTTTTAGCGCGCCATAAAGCAATATCAATCGCACTATATTTTGGATTATTTTCTTGCTTATATGTACTTGAATGCTCTTCATCTATTATAATTATTCCTAAATTAGTAAATGGTGCGAATATAGCACTTCTAGCCCCTATTACAACATTTACTTCTTTTCTTTCAATCTTTCGCCATTCATCATATTTTTCGCCATTAGATAATCCACTATGTAATATAGCTATATCATTTCCAAATCTTTTTCTAAAAATATTTACAAGTTGTGGTGTTAACGATATTTCTGGGACTAAAACTATTGCTTGTTTTTTGTCATTTAAAACTTTTTCGATTAAATTCATATAGACTTCAGTTTTACCACTGCCTGTAACACCATGTAATAAATATGGTTTAAATTTGTTTAGTTCAACACTATTTATAACACTCTTTTGTTCTTCATTTAAAATTATTTTATTTTCTTGTTTTTCAATATTATTTTTTAATCTATATTCTTCTACTTTTGTTTCTTTTAAGATATTATTTTTTAATAATGTATTTGTACTAGATAATGATATATCGGTACAAACTTTTTTTGAAACTTGATTATTATTTTTAAATAATTCTAATATTTTTAATTGATTTTCATTTTTTGATTCATAATTTTTATCTACTAATTCTAATACTGAAATATATTTTTTATTGATTTTGGTATTTTTTTTAGCTTTTAAAGCAGCAGGTAACATTGTTTGATATGCAGTTATTTTATTTACTATTGTTTTTTTGCTTATATAATTTCCTAATTCTATTAATTCATCATTTAATACAGGATTTTCATCTATTACTGATATTATGTCTTTTGTTTTGAAGTCAACTTCGTTTTTTATGTTTAAAATAAATCCTTCTAATTTTTGATTATTAAATGGAACTAATACTCTTTTACCAATTTCAATTTCATTTTGTAAATTAGCTGGCACTGAGTAAGTATAAGTTTGATCTATTTTTTTGATTTTTAATTCAACTAATACATCGACATACATAATATCACCTCAATAAAATTATAACACAAAAAAATATCTAAATTAGATATTTTATTTTAAAAATTCTTGTAGTCCATTTTCAAGACATAACTTTTTGCATTTTGCAAACAACCTTTTTTCTTTTTGTTCAACTGCTTGTCTTGATAATCCTTCTTGTTTTGCTATTTCTTCGAAAGTGTGACAAGTACCATCTATAAAACCGTATCTATATAAAATTAAGTATTTATTTTTTTCATCGAGTTCATTTATCATATTCATTATTTCTTTTTTAAAAAGATTATTGATTACTTCGTTTTCAACATTATCATTGTTAACCAAAAAATATTTTAATTCTTCTGTATCATCAGTCTCATAGTTAAAAACCAATTTTTCTAGTCTTGTTTCACTCAATCCTAAATTATATAATGATTGTATACTATCTACTGACATACCAAGAGATTTAGCTATTTCATTAACTGTAGGATCTTTTTTATTTTCTTTATTATAATTTATTATAAATGAATGTATTTTTTTTGCTTTTTCAATGCTGTTTCTAGAAGAAGAAACAATATTTACATTTTTAAAATAAATATTTATTAAATCATTTTTTATTATACTATAAGCGTAAGTACTAAATTTAAAGTTTTTATTTTCATCATAATTTAAAATTACTTTATACAAACTAATACAACCTTCTTGAATTAAATCATCAAATTCAAAATTACTAAATTTATAATTTTTAAATGTACTTGAAACGATTTTTTTAACTAAGCTAATATTACTTACTACTAATTCATCTATACTAATTTCACCTATTCTATATTTTTTAAAAATTTCTTTTGTTTCTTCTAAACTTAATCCTTCAAAACTATATTGTTTTTTCATCAAATCACCTTCATAAATTGATATTTATTTTAACATCAAAATTTCAAAAAAGCAATAAAAGATATTATTTTAAAAAAAATGTATTTTATAATTACACAGTTAATTATATATGGTTCTAAATTATTATGAAAGTTTTGATTTAGGAATTGTTATTACTGGACGAATGCCAAGAGTAGTATTATTAGCGCGATGATTACGACTCAAATAACCATCTCTGCTAACGTCCCAAACACGATCACCAGATTCAGGATTTCCTTCTGGAGTTGACGTCCAATATCCAATAGTACTAGTGTCAGCTATGTTGCATCCATAACTCGTACACCCATTTGTATAATCGTATAACCATGAATATCTACTTTTCAAAGTAGATGTGGCTATTTTTGTTTGACAATTACTATCAAAATAAAACCAAGTTGTTGTATCTGAACTAACAAAGTTAATTTTTCCAGTTATTTGTACAATTTCTTCTGCACTTATTAATCTTGGTATATCTACCCATTTTGACTCACTAACTAATTTATCAACCTCTGATTTTAAATTACTATCTATATATGCTACATTTTTATTGTTGGAATTCCAAGCAATTCCTGCAGTTGTATTATGATCTAATATCATATTTACTGTTGATGATTCACTATCATCATTAAATGCATACCATTTCATACATCCTGTTTTTGTTCCTGTTGTACTTACGGCTTCACTAGCATTACATTTTGTTCCACTTACTGGATTATAATATATTGCTGTTCCATTTTTATATGAAAAATAATATCCATTACCTTTAGTTTTATTATATAATTCATTTAAAGCATCATTTACATTTATACTTGTTCCATCACTTGCATTATATACTACATCACTTGCTTTATATGTTGTTGCAGCATATACTCCTATACTACAGCTTATTATACATAATATTACTATTAAAAAAGTTTTATTTTTTATTATTTTTTTCATTTATAACACCTATCCTACTTAGATTATACCCCCCCCCCAGACGAAAAAATCAAGTAGAAATTTTGTTCGCATCAAAAAAAGAAGAATCAATCTTCTTTATAAATTACAAGAGCCGAAAAGCAATATATTTGTTCTTCACCACAAACACTAGTAGAAACTTGGTATTTAATATCTATTACATCTACTTCATTTAATAGTTTATTTACCTCTGCTTCTAAATCTTTTTCGTGCTCACAATCAAATATTTTAACTTTCATAACTATATGATAACAAATATTTTTTGAAAATTTTGTCTAATAAGCTGAAATTCTATCATCCCATCTATTATATAGTCCTGCTGGAAAATTAATAACTGTTCTAGGATTAATTGAATAAGTAACATTTAATTCTGTTGTCCAATCATAATAATCTACCCAGAATAAACCGGTTGCAATTGTAACGTGTAAATGAGCTCCTGTTGTACACAAATCATATCCACCAGCTGTTCCACCAGAATATCCTATAATTGTATTTCTGTCAACTGTTTGACCTTTACTTACATTAACGCTTGATAAATGGGCATATACTGATGTATAATTTCTTCCATTTATACTATGATGAACAACAACCATATTACCACCACAATTATATCTTACTACACCAGCTACCATACCATTACCAACAGCATAAACAGTAGTTCCAACTCCAACTCCAATATCAATTCCCTCATGCCAACTTCTACCTATCAAATCTCTTGGCCCCCATTCACTTGTAATTAAACCCGTTTCAGTAGGTCTATAGAAAGCTGTCCCTTGAGGAAGTACTTTTCTACCACATGTAGCAATATTCTCGCTATCTTTGCATCCTTTAGATTCATATAATTTAATAACTTCTTTTTGATATTCAATTGAGTCTTCAATGTCCATACCAATAGCATCAATATTAACTAATTCTTGACCTAATAATGCCATTTTTGATTCTAATTGTTTTTGTTGTTCAGCCATTGAAGCTTGTTTTTGTTTCATTTGTTCTTGTTTTTCTTTTGATTCTTCAATTGATTTATTGTATTTATCTATTAATGTTTCATTATATTTAGTTAGTTGTTCAGCTACAGCTGTTCGATAAATAAAATCTGTAAAGTCACGAGCACCAAATGTATATTCTAGATAAGCTGATTCACCATTTGATACTTGTAAAAAATTAATAACATCTTTCATTTCTTTTTCTTTAACTTTTATGTCTTGATTTAATTTTTCTATTTCTTTATCTAAGTTAGCCATATCAGTATATAAAGTATTTATTGTATTTTTAATAGTTGTGATATCATTATTTGCTTGATTAATTTCTTCTTGAGTTTCTGCTTTTTTATTTTCATTGGCTTTAAGCTCATTTTGTTTATCTTCTAATTCTTTTCTTAAATCTCCTAATGTTTGAGCATGGGCAACATCAGGAACAAAAAAAGTTGGAAGTAAAAATACTATAATCATAAATAAATTTACTACTTTTTTCATAGTTCACCTCAATCTTTTAGTTCATTACGAATTTTCTTATAATTTGGACAATATTTTTCTACTTGATTCCAAAAACTACGAGAATGATTAAAATGTAAGAAATGCGATAATTCATGTATTATTACATAATCAATTTTAGAAATATCATATTTAATTAATTCTGAATTAAGGGTTACAGTATTTGTTTTTTTATTACATACACCCCATCTTGTTTTCATTTTTCTAATTCTCAAATTTGGATAAGGAATATTTTCAATAAACAAACTATAATTATAATCTAATCGTTCTTTAAATATTTTTTTTATTTGTTTTTTATACCATTTATTTAAAGTTTCTTCATTTTTAACATAAATTTTATCATCATATAGTTCTACATTACTATCAAGATATATTATATCATATTTCTTTCCTAAATAATAGAACAATTCTTTTTTTTCATTTCTTTGTTTCATATTGTTTAGCATTTTAAATAAATAATCATAATTATTATCTAGTAATTTAATAACTTGTTTTTCTGTTGTAAAATAATTAGTTGTAACATATATATTTAAATCTTCTTTTATTCTAATATAGGTATTTTTATTATTCTTTTTTTCAATATAAACATTACATAAATAGTCATTAATCTTATATTGCATAATTCCTCCATTATGGAAAAAAAGCTATGCAGCTTTTTTCTTTTCTTCATTTTTTGAATTTAATTTTTCCCTCAAATTAGGATACATTTTAGCAGCTACATTAAGAATATTTCTATCAGCCAATTCTAATGACATTGCTACATCATCAGATACTTCAAAATGATCATTTTTAAGAACCGTTATTATTGTCATTTCTCTATCGGTTAATTGTTGAATACTAGACGTCAATTCTTGTTTTTCTTCTTCTGTATAGGCAAAATCTTTTTTTTCATTATATTCTTCTATGTCATTATTTTTTAAATATTCTAATAAAGCATCATATCTTTCAGACATTAATTTTTTTTGCTTTAATGATTCAATTTTTAATTTATATTTTCTAACTAATTCATTCTGAACCAAAGAATTAAATTCATAAAAAGTTCTTTTTACATCTAATAATCTATTACCTTTTCTAGTTAATAAATGTTCAGATAATTTTTTTAATCTTTTATCATAAGAATCTATCATTTGTAATTCATTTTCATAATCTATTCTTTTCAAATTATATTGTTCGAATAAAAACATATATTGTAAATTATATTTTTCATGTTTTCTTATTTCATCAGTATAGCTATTTTTTGTCATTGCAAAATTATTCTTAAGATTATTTAATTGTTGTTCAGTTAAATATCTTTTTTTGTCATTATTACGTATCATTTTAAATACTGCAGCTTGTAATGATACTACTTTATTACATCGTTCAACAATATCCATAAGAATAACCTCCGTACTATACAAAATTATAGCACAAAACAAAAAAGATTACAATGTAATCTCTTAAATTAATGACATAATTGCTACTACAATTGCAATAGCAACTAAAACAGTAAATAAAAATTTATATGTGTTTTTAAACCAGTCTTTATAATCAATATCAAAGTATTTTAATCCAACTACTAGTAATACACTTGTTGGTGCTATAAATTGTACTAATCCATGAATTGATTGAACAATTATCCCCATTACTGAAGCACTGCTTGAATAAATACTTGTTATCGGATCATAAATTGCACTCAATAAATATGGTAAATCATTATACAATAAACTTCCTATAAATGAAATTAAGCCAAATGTAATTACATTAAATCCATTAGCTAATCCAAATAAATAATTAGCAATTGTAGGGAAAATTGTATAACCTGTAGTTGTTGCATTCATTACTAAGAATAGTGTGTTAGCAAATACTGCGAAAAATGCAACTGGTATTAATTGTTTTACTCCACTTATAAATGCTTCATATATTTCTCTTAAAGTTAATTTATATATTTTTCCAATTAGGAATGTTGTAATTATTAAGATAAATGCTAATTCATAACTAGTCCATTTACCTATCTCGTAGATTGAACCAATTATAAGACTAAATACTGGATATCCACTTATTTTAACACTAGTAATTTTTGTATATAAATCATTAAAGAATGTTATTTTAAATAACTCTTCCCAATTAGTCATACCAACTATTAAAACAATCATCATTATAATAAGTGTTACAACCAAACCTGTTGATTTTTTATATTCTTTTGAACTTATTTTTTCATATAAAATAGGTTCTTCTTTTGTTTTTGATTTTGATGTTTTAATTATCTTAATTAATAATAAAAATACCACTAGTACCAATAATATAACCCTATATATAATTGAATCATTAATATCGTTTGTAAAATATGTAATATAACCTGCTACATCAAAACCATAGGTTGATACTAAATTACCAATTAAAATAGAACCGATTGTTGAAAGCATAGCTGTAAATTTACTATACCCCATCATTATTAATATTGTAGAAAATAATGGTACCAAAATTAATAGTGGTAAATCTAAAGCAGTTAAACTAGATAAAATTACAAATAACAATGTTGTAATTATTAAGAAAGTTTTTTCCTTGTTTTTGAATTTTTTTAAGACCTTTTCTACTAAATTTTGATAAGCTCCAGTTTTATTTAAAACGCCATACAATCCACCAATTAATAATATTACTAATGCTGTTAAAACAAATACTGAACTAGTAAGAGTTATTATAGGATATCTTACAATATCAAATAATCCTATTGGTGTTATAGTTCCTTTTACATAAGAGCCACTAGAATAATATCCAGTTGGAATAACCCAAGTAAGTACTACATAAACTAAAAACACAATTGTTAATGCTTTGAATAAACTTTTCTTTTTCATATTATACCTCCACAATAATTATAGCAAATTCCTAACAATATAGAAAGAAAAATTAATTTTTTTCACCTTTTTTTCACTTTTTTTAGTATAATATTACTTGGTGGTTTTATGAAGTTTAAATATTCTTTAGATAATAAAAGATATCATACTTTAAATTATTATTATCAAAATAAGTTTAATTCTAAAGTTTTTAAGATAAGTCTTAATGCAGGTTTTACTTGTCCCAATATAGATGGAACTAAAGGAATCGGTGGCTGTATTTATTGTTCTAATACTGGAAGTGGTGAATATGGTGGTAATGTTAATGATAATTTAGTAACACAGTTCAATAATATTAAAAAAATATTACATAAGAAATGGCCTAATGGAAAATATATTGGATATTTTCAAGCCCATACTAATACTTATGCTGATATTAATATTTTAAAAGAAAAATATGAAACTATTTTAAATTTGGATAATGTTATTGGTTTGTCGATTGCTACCAGACCAGATGCAATTAGTGAAGAATGTTATAAATATTTAGATGAATTAAATAAAAAAACATTTTTAACTGTTGAACTAGGTTTACAAACAATTCATGAAAATACCTCGAAATTAATTAATAGATGTCATTCATTAGATTGTTTTGAAAAATGTGTTCAAAGATTAAGAAATTTAAATATAAATGTAGTAGTTCATATTATCAATGGCCTACCTTATGAAACAAAGGATATGATGATAGAAACTATCAAATATTTAAATAAATTGGATATTCAAGGAATTAAAATTCATATGTTATCGGTTTTAAAAAATACAAAATTAGAAAAATTGTATAAAGAAAACAATTTCAAAATTTTAACTAAAGAAGAATATATCGATATTGTTTGTGATCAATTGGAATATTTAAGACCAGAAATTGTAATTAATAGAATTACTGCTGATCCAAAAATTGATGATTTAATTGAACCAAACTGGTTAATTAAAAAATTCTGTATTTTAAATGATATTGATAAGGAATTAGTAAGAAGAGATAGTTATCAAGGTTGTAAACTTTAATAACTTTTTTTATATTTCTTGCAATTCATAAGTAGTATTAAAAATTCTCTCATCGCTACAATATGACATTATATATTTATCTTCTTCTTTAGTAATTATTATCCCTATTGTTTTATCTTGATTTATACTTTTAATATTTTTATCAATATAATTCATATAGGTTTCTATTTGTCCTATATGTTCTTTTTTTAGTTTCGTTATTTTTAGTTCTACTACAACATAACATTTATATTTTATATTATATAAAAGCAAATCTATATAATTATAACTATTTCCTATTTTTATTTTATATTCATTTTCTATGAATGCAAAACCATCACCTAACTCTTTCAAAAAATTATTCATATTTTCTAAGATTAATTGTTGTAACATCTTTTCTTTTATTATTTCTTTATTTGTATTTAATATTATAGGATTTTTTACTAAATCTTGAACTTCTAATTTATTATCATTTTTTAGTTTCTCTTTTGTTTTTTCATCTAATCTTTCATATTCATTTGATTTTATTTTTTCTTGTAGTTCTCTTTTACTTAAATTTTTTAGTTTTACTTGATTAATATAATAATTAATTTCACTATCATCTTTTAAAACAAAAAGTAACCTATAATGTGATATCGTTAATTGTGCATCCAATGGGTGCACTTTTGAAAACAAATATAATTTTTTCATTTCAAACAAATATCTAGTACTATATTTTTCTCCCACCTCACAAGTTAATTTTTCAGAATATTTTTTTATTATTCCTTCACCATAATGTTTTCCCGCTTCACTTAACATTTTTCCGACATTGTAATATGTTTGTAAATCACTTCTATTTTTACTATAATCTTTTACTTTTTTATAAACTTCATTATTGATTAATTCTTGTTTAATACTTTCATAATAATTCATTTTAAACCTCCTGCAATTCATAAGTCGTATTAAAGATTCTTTCATCACTACAATATGACATTATATATTTATCTTCTTCTTTTGTAATTATTATTCCTATTGTTTTATCTTGATTTATATTTTTAATATTTTTATCAACATAATTCATATATGCTTCTATTTGACCTATATGTTCTTTTTTTAGTTTTGTTATTTTTAGTTCAACTACTACAAAGCAATTGTAAATATAATTAAATAATAATAAATCTATATAATTATAAGTGTTTCCTATTTTTATTTTGTATTCACTTTTTATAAATGAAAAACCATTACCTAATTGTTTATTTTCTAATATTAATTGTTGTAACATCTTTTCTTTTATTATTTCTTTATTTGTATTTAATATTATAGGATTTTTTACTAAATCTTGAACTTCTAATTTATTATCATTTTTTAGTTTTTCTTTTGTTTTTTCATCTAATCTTTCATATTCATTTGATTTTATTTTTTCTTGTAGTTCTCTCACCGATAAATTGTTTTCCTGACATTGTTTTATATAATATTTAATTTTATCAAAGTTTTTTATTGAAAACATTGTTCTATAATGGCTCCAACTTAATTGTGTCCACAATGTGGACACTTTTTCATCCTTAAATATTTCATAAAATTGTTTCATTCTATACAATGTCCTTTTATTATATTTTTTATTTAATTCTTTAACTAATTTATTAGAATATTCTTCAACAATTCTCTCCCCATAATGTTTTCCTGCTTCACTTAACATTTTTCCGATATTGTAATATGTTTGTAAATCGCTTCTATTTTTACTGTAATCTTTTACTTTTTTGTATATCTCATTATTGATTAATTCTTGTTTAATACTTTCATAATAATTCATTTTAAGCCTCCTGTAATTCATAAGTAGTATTAAAAATTCTCTCATCACTACAATATGACATTATGTATTTATTATCTTCTTTAGTAATTATTATCCCTATTGTTTTATCTTGATTTATACTTTTAATATTTTTATCAATATAATTCATATAGGTTTCTATTTGTCCTATATGTTCTTTTTTTAGTTTTGTTATTTTTAGTTCAACTACTACAAAGCAATTGTAAATATAATTAAATAATAATAAATCTATATAATTATAAGTGTTTCCTATTTTTATTTTGTATTCACTTTTTATAAATGAAAAACCATTACCTAATTGTTTATTTTCTAATATTAATTGTTGTAACATCTTTTCTTTTATTATTTCTTTATTTGTATTTAATATTATAGGATTTTTTACTAAATCTTGAACTTCTAATTTATTATCATTTTTTAGTTTTTCTTTTGTTTTTTCATCTAATCTTTCATATTCATTTGATTTTATTCTCTCTCTTAACTCCCTTACAGATAAATTTTGTTCTTCTGATATCATAATGTAGTAATTTAAAATATCCTTACTATCTTTTAAGCATAATAATTCGACATAATGACTCCAGTTCAATTTTCCAGACATTGTCTGGAAAATTTGATTATTGTATATAAGATAATAAAAATTAAGCATATTATATAACGAACTTTTTGTATATTTCTTATTCACCTCTTCAATTAATTTTTCAGAATATTTTTTTATAATTCCTTCACCATAATGTTTACCTGCTTCACTTAACATTTTTCCGACATTGTAATATGTTTGTAAATCACTTCTATTTTTACTGTAATCTTTTACTTTTTTATAAACTTCATTTTTTATTAATTCTTCTTTTATTTCCGTATAATAATCCATAATTCCTCCTTAAATGCAATATACATTAACACTTAAAAAGTAAAAATTTTGTCAAAAAAAATCTATACTTTCGTATAAACTTTATTTTCAATCCTATTAACAGCATTTTCAAGTTCATCAGGATAACAATTTGCTAAAGGAACTATCAATCCCCTAATATCCATAACCTCTCTTATATCTATTCCCTCAAAATTATTAGATAACACTTCATAAAATAAATTCTCAACATCTTGTTTTACTTTTTCATCTAAAGTTAAACCTGTCATTCTTTTAACAATTTTTGATAATACTCTTTGATAACTATCCCATTCCTTAATAATATTAGGATTTTCTAAAGGATAACATTTTTTATCTGGAACTGGTACTAAATTTTTCCCCATCGATGGTCTTTCATCATAACTATACTTACAACCTGTATCAGTTAACATAGAACAAGTTGTTTTCATTGAAATCAAATCAATTATTTCCCTATTATTGTTTCTAGCTCTAAGATATAAAATTGGATTAGCATACATTTTTCCATTAGGTAATTTTTTAAAAATTATTGTAGCTACTACTGATATATTTCCTTCTTCTAATTTTTTCAATAATCCATTAAAAGACAAATCTAAAAAATCTTTTGGCAAATAATCACATCCTGATTTTTTGCAACAAGCTCCACCACATTTTTTACATATCTCTAAATTTTCCATTTTAACATCCCCTTAACGATTAAATATTATATCAAAAAAAGTTTAAATTTCCAATAAACTTAAACTTACTTTTTCTTTTTCTTCATTTATTTCTAAAACATAACAATCAACTATATCACCAACTGACAAAATTTCACTTGGATGTTTAATATAACTATCAGTTATTTTTGAAATATGAACTAAGCCATCATTATGTAATCCTATATCAATAAATGCCCCAAAATCAACAACATTTCTTACTGTACCTTGTAACTTCATACCAACTTTTAAATCTTTGATATTTAAAACATCACTTTTTAGTACTGGTTGTGGCATTTCATCTCTAGGATCTCTGTTTGGTTTCTTTAAAGAAGAAACAATATCTTCTAAAGTATAAATATCCGTATTTAATTTATTTTTATATTCATCTAAATTAATGTTATCTAATTTATTAATTAGTTCATTTGTTCCAATATCATCTAAATTACAATTTAATTCTTTCAATAATTTCAAAGTTATATCATAGCTTTCTGGATGGATTCCTGTTTCATCCAAAATATTATTTCCTTCAGTAATTCTTAAAAAACCTATTGCTTGTTCATATACTTTATCAGATAATACTTTTTTCTTTTTAATTTCTTCTCTTGAATTAAATCTTCCAAAATTATTTCGGTATTCAATTATTTTATCAATATTTTTTTTCGTAATTCCCGAAACATATCTTAATAATGAAGTTGAAGCTGTATTAATATTAACACCAACACTATTAACTGCTTTAGAAACAACAAAATCTAGTCTTGTTTTTAATTCTTTCTCAGGTACATCGTGTTGATAAAGTCCTACTCCAATACCATCAGGCGGAATTTTTACAAGTTCAGCTAAAGGATCTTGTAATCTTCTTCCAATCGAAACAGCACTTCTTTCATTAGGAGATAAGTCTGGAAATTCTTCACTAGCAACTTTTTCTGTACTATATATTGAAGCTCCTGCTTCAGAAACAATTACATATTTAACAGTTAACTTATTTTCTCGTATTAAATCAGCACATAGTTTTTCGCTTTCTCTTGATGCAGTTCCATTTCCAATAGCAATGATATCTATATTGTATTTTTTTATTAAGTTTAATAAAACAACTTTACTTTGTTCTAAATACTTTTCGTTGTTACAAAAAGGTTTAATTATTGTAGAGATTAAATATTTACCAGTTTTATCAATTACCGCTAATTTACAACCATTTACAAAACCTGGATCAAAAGCTAAAACTACTTTTTCTTTCATTGGTGGAGTTAACAACAATGCTTCTAAATTTTTACCAAAATTTTCTATTGCAGCTTCATTAGCTATTTCAGTTAAATCACTCCTTATTTCTCTTTCTACTGATGGAAAGATTAATCTTTTATAACTATCTAGTATTGCTTCACTAACATATATAGCCGTAAAAGAATTTTTATTTTTAATTATTTTATTTTCTAAATATTCAATTATTTTAGTATTATCTATATTAATACTAACTGAAAGAATATTTTCTTTTTCAGCTCTATTTAAAGCTAAAACACGATGGGGTTTGATTTTATTTACTTCTTCTTTATAATCATAGTACATTTCATATTTTATATCTTCAGCATTTTTCTTTTTTTTAGATTCAATTATTCCATAACGATACATACTATTTCTTATATATTTGCGATAGTAAGCATTATCACTAATCCATTCTGCAATTATGTATTTTGCGCCTTCTAAAGCTTTATCTACATTCTCCACTTTTTCTGTTATGAATTTCTTACATATTGTTTCAATATCTCCCGTAATTGGAAATGACATTATTATTTTAGCAAGTGGCTCTAATCCATTATTTATAGCATCTGTGGCTTTTGTTTTTTTCTTTTCTTTATATGGCCTATATAAATCTTCAACTTCTACTAATTTTGTACATTCCATTATTTTATTTTTTAATTCATCTGTCATTAACCCTTTTTCATCAATTAATCTAATTACATCTTCTTTTCTTTTTAATAAATTTATTTGATATTGATATACAGCATCAATGCTTCTAATTTTTTCTTCATCTAAAGCTCCTGTTGCTTCTTTACGGTATCTAGCAATAAATGGAACAGTATTTCCTTCTTGTAATAATTCTAATGTTTTTTCAATTTGTTTTTCATTTATATTTAAGTTTAAACTAATTTCTTTTATTATATCTTGATTCATATTTTCCTCCTAAAAAAAGATAGATTTTACATACTATCTATTAGTGCTTTAAAATGATTTTTATATTTCAAAGCTTCTATTTTTCCTTCTTTAATTTTTAATCTATCTAAATAAGTTAATTTATCTTTTTCAAATATTTGAGTTAATGAGTTTAAAGATTTCCTTTGTTTTTCTGTTATTGAAATAGGACTCTCAATTAATAGATATTTTTTAAAATTAAATATTATTATTTCTCCTTTGTCAGCAAAATAACTTGCTAATTTAATTAATAACTCATAATTTTCTACATTATAATCTATTTTTAATTCATTTAATTTTTCTAATTCTTCTTCATATCTATCTAGTGTATAATCATAAAATTCGCTCATATATGTTTTAGTTTTTATATTTTCAGCTATTTCTTTTCTTTTAATATTATCATTTTCTACTTTTTTTGAATATTTATTAATTATGTCCATCTCATCTGGAGTTGCTACTTTAAGATCTAATTTATCTTGTCTATTCAAATTTTCAAATAGAAAATCAATTTCTCCATCATTTTTTGAATCATTATGAACTACAATCATTTTTATATCTTGATTCATATTACCACCTATATAATTGTATCATAATTTCTTTTTCAAGTCAGCATTTTCAATTATTTTATCACCATATTTTTCTTTTAATTTATCTAAAGTTTTATCTAAATTACTATTTATATTAATTTTTTCATTATTTTCAAACAATGATCTTTGATAATTATAGTTTTCAACTAGATTATCTAGTCTAATTCCTATTAATCTAACACTATCATCATTCCACATATCATTTAATATTTGCTTTGACACTTCAAATATATCAATCGATGAATTTATAGGATTTAGTAGTTTTTTTTGATGAGTTTTTCTTTTAAAATATTTATCTTTTAGAATAACAGCCACAACATAAGCATATCTATTTTGTTTTCTAAGTCTAAGCCCTACTTTATTGGATAAAAATAGTAAATTATCATATAGTTCTGTTTTATTAGTTACATCTTTTTGTAATGTTATTTCATTACTTATACCTTTACATATTACTTCTTCACTTACAACTCTATCATTATTAATTCCGTTAGCACTTTCAACTAAATATAAACTCATATTTTTAAAATATGGTCTTAATTTTTCTACTGAAGTATTAGCCAAATCACCTATTGTATTTATATTTAATTTTAATAGTTTTTCAGTACTTTTTTTACCTACTCCAAATAAATCATTTATTGGAAGTGGCCACATTTTTTCTTTAACTTCTTCATCAAATAATGTATGAATTTTATTTGGTTTACTAAAATCACTTGCCATTTTAGCACATAACTTATTATTAGCAATCCCAATGTTAACAGTAAAGCCTAATGTTTCATTTATTTCCTTTTGTAATTTTGTAGCAAATTCTAAGGGACTACCATATATTTTTTTTATATTTGTATATTCTAAATAACATTCATCAATTGAGGCAATCTCAACATCAGGTGTATATTTTTTAATTATATTAAATAATTTTCTAGACATTTCTTGATAATATGGATAATTCATTGGATAAGTTTTAAGAGCAGGACATTTTCTTCTTGCTGAATAAAGTGTTTCACCAGTTACAACGCCTAATTTTTTAGCTGGAGTGGATTTTGCTAAAACAATACCTCTTCTAGTTTTTTCATCTCCACCTATAACAGCATAACTATTCCTTATATCATATTTACTTCCATTATTAAGTAAATATACTGCTGTCCAAGATAAAAAAGCATTATTTACATCTATATGCATCACAATTCTATCCATATATACCACCATATTTATTTTATCATTTTGAACATTTGTTTGCAAATGAATTTTATCAATTTTTCAATATTTCATAATACATAAAAAAATTAACAATGTTTGTTAATTTTATGTTATTAAGGTGTTAAAACTAGTCGAAAACTATAATCATTACGTTTTACTCCAGTATTTCTACCAAAATTAAATTGTCCTGCATGTACACCATTATTATACATACCACCACGTGCAAACCAAGGATAACTAGAATCAACAAAATTAGAAAAATCTTCATACCAAGAACTATAATATCTTAAATTACCATTGCCATCAGTATAATTTTTAAATGGTCCAATTTCGCCAGTTGAATCTCCTAAGATTCTATATTGATAAGTTTTTATAGTTGAAGAACTATTATAAACATCAAAATATTTTGAATTATAATTAGTTTGTGTTAATCCACTTGAACCTAATTTTCCAGTTATATATCCTGCAACAGATTCCCAAGTTCCACCACTCATATCATATACACCTGTTATATTTTCTGTTGTACTAGCTAAATAACCTATTTCGGTATTATATGGTTGATTATAACTATTTCCATCCCCATATGTTTGGAATACTATGGCACTATATCCTGTTTTATATGAACTATTATTATTTATATTTACTTCTCTATTTATTCCATATTTTGAATGAGATAAATATGCTACTGCTCCCCATTCGGTATTTTTCATCATATGACTATCTAAGTCTCTTTTATAATTATAACTTGTTAAAAACATATTTCCTATTGTTATATTTCTCCAACTATAAACATTTGGCTTTATTATTACTTTACTGGAATCATTACTATTTACTTGAGCCGTAGAAGTACTAGTAGCCCCTTTATATCCTGTTTCAAATTTTCCTACCCAAAAGCCATTACTATTAAAAGAAGTGAATGCTGGATGTGTTAACCACTCTCCATTATTACTTCCTGTACTTGGTGTTGTATCTTTTGTTTCGAATTCTATTTCTATTGAATGTGGTCCTTTACTTGCTGTTTCGGTATTCCATAATTTATATCTGTATCTAGGTATCCATACAAAATATGATTCAATTGCACTTTCAGGTATTGTATCTCCTACTTTATATGATCCACTTGATAATATTACTGCATTCGCCCATCTTTTATCACAATAGTTATACCAATTACTATTTGTATCAGCATATTTTACTGTTCCATTATTACTTATTGTTACTGGTATCATTCCACTACCTAAAGTTGGATATGCAACCTTACTTGAACATCCACCACTATTCATTTTATTATATAATTCATTTAAAGCATCATTTACATTCATACTTGTTCCATTACTGGCATTGTATACTACATCACTTGCTTTATATGTTGTTGCGGCATAAACCCCTATACCACAACTTATTATACATAATATTACTATTAAAATTATTTTATTTTTTATTATTTTTTTCATCTAGATTCCTACTTTCCAATACTATCATACCCCCCCCCCAGACGTAAAAGTCAAGCAGAAATTTTGTTCGTTTTTTGAATTTTTGCAAATTAATATATATAAAAACTTCATTATTTAAAATGAAGTTTACAATATCAAACACATATTTATTTTTGACAATTTGGACAATAATATGTTCCTCTCCCACCTACTCTTATTTTTTCTATTTTATTTTTACATTTTGGACAATTTCCATTATTGTTATGAACTAATAACTCATTCTGAAATCTTCCATGAACACCTTCACTAGACTCATATGACTTAATAGTAGTTCCACCTAAAGAGATAGCTTTATCTAATACTTCTTTAGTATATTTTATAATATTATCAAGTTCTTCATCACTTAAATCACTAGCTTTTTTTAAAGGATTAATTTTACTTAAGAATAGTATTTCATCAGCATAAATATTTCCAATTCCCACAATTATCGATTGATCTAGTATAACTGATTTAATTTCCTTTTTCTTAGATTTATATTTTTCTTTAAGATAATTAATATTCAATTCTTTATCCCAAGGTTCTAATCCTAATTCATTTAATGGTTTTTTCAAATACAATTCTTCTTTTTTTAGCAAATACATTCTTCCAAATTTTCTTGTATCTTTGTATCGTAAACAAGTATTATCACTAAAAACAAATTCAATATGTTCATGCTTATCATAAGAATCTCCTAAATTTCTTATAATATATTTACCTTCCATTCTTAAATGACTCAACAAACAATAGTTATCTAATTCAAATAATAACCATTTTCCTCTTCTTTTTATATCATTAATTGTTTGATTAATCATTTCATTTTTAAATTCTTCTACTTTAGGATATTCAATTATATTTTCATATCTCACATTAACCTTAACAATTTTTTTATTTAAAACTAATTTTTTTAATGTATTTTTCACTGTTTCTACTTCTGGTAATTCTGGCATAATTCCACCTCTATTTAATTATATCACATTTATTATAGGGATTAATATGAATTGTTATATAAAGGGCTTTTGTTTTTTCTTTTAATAAATCTTCTAATTCTTCAGCAACCTTATGAGCTTTAAATAGTGTTATTCTAGGATTCATACTTATTTCTGTTGTAATCTTATAATATGGTCCTGATTTTAAAATTATTAAAGAATCAATATTTTTTATTTGTTTATAACTATAAATCAATTTTTTAAATTCTTCTATTACTATTTTATCATTTTCTCTTTCATCTAAGATTTTACTAATACTTTCTTTTATAATACTAATACCCGTCTTTATTATAAAAATACCAATAATTATAGATACTATTTTATCAGAGTATTTAAAAATAATTATTTTGTTTGATAATTGCATTAATAAACTAGACATAAGAACAAAAATTGAACTTATAACATCCATGCTACTTTCTTTACCTGATGAAATTAAAATCAAATTTTTATACTCTTTTCCCTTAATTATTAAATATCTAGAAACTAAATACTTAATAATTATAGTAATTAATGATACTATAATAACTATCATTGATGGTATAGTTACATTATTATTACTTATTGACTTAATTAAAATTATTCCAATCAAAACTATGGTTAATCCAATTACAAAACTTGTAATGTATTACAACTTACCATGTCCATATGGATGTTCCTTATCCGCTGGTTTCATCGATAAGGAAGAACCAAATATAGCAACCACATCTGTAATTAAATCACTAAAAGAATGAACTCCATCAGAAATTAAAGCACTTGATTTACCAATAAAACCTATAATAACTTTTATTAGTGATAAAAATATGTTAGCAAAAAAACTAACTAATAAAACTCTCTTTGTCATAATTACTACCTCTTTTTATTTTATGAAATAGTAAAAAAAAATAACTATATTAAAAAAAATATATATTAAATATATTTTCCTACAGGAAAACATAATAACAAAAAGTGACATATATTTTCCTAAAAAAATAACTAAAATTATTTAGTTACTCTTTCAATTTTCATAAAATTTGTGTTTTTATTATCAATATTATTTGGAAAACCACCAGTTATAATAACAACATCATCGTTATTTAATTCAGTAAAATCTTGAGCTAAAAGTAGTGATGATTCAACTATTTCATCAGTTGAATTAAATACTTTTGTAACAACAGGATATACACCCCAGTTAAGCATTAAACTACGAGCTACAGATTCATTTGTACAAGGCGCTAAAATAGGACTTGTTGGTCTTAAATTACTAATTAATCTTGCTGTACTTCCTGACATTGTTGCAGCTGAAATAACTTTAGCATTTAATAAATTTGCAGTTTCAACAACACTAGTTGCTATCGCACCTGGAATACTTTTGTCAACATAGTTGATATTTATTGAATAATCTAAATATTTTTCAGTACTTTCACAAATATCAGCCATATATTTAACTGTTTCAATTGGAAATTTTCCCATTGTAGTTTCACCAGACAACATTACAGCATCAGTTCCATTCATAACAGCATTAGCTATATCTGATACTTCTGCTCTAGTTGGTCTTGAATTCTTTTTCATTGATTCTAGCATTTCTGTTGCAACTATACAAAATTTACCATGTTGTCTACATTTTTTAATAATTAATTTTTGTAAATAAGGTAATTCTTCCATTGGAGCCTCTACTCCTAAATCACCACGAGCAACCATAACACCATCTGATACTTCTATTATACTATCCAAATTATCGATACCAGTTGTACTTTCTATTTTAGCAATTACTTTCATATCTTCTCTATTTTGTGATTTTAAAATTTCTCTAGCTTCTAAAACATCCTCTTTAGTTGATACGAAAGATAGCGCTAAAAAATCTCCATCGTGATTACAAGCATAAATTATATCTTCTTTATCTTCAGAACTAATAAATGGAATATCTAATTTAACTCCTGGAACACTTAGACTTTTCTTATTTCCTAAAATTCCACC
Source organism: uncultured Bacilli bacterium (assembly GCA_934167465.1). GTDB lineage: Bacteria > Bacillota_I > Bacilli_A > RF39 > UBA660 > CAJOJO01. The sequence goes on from CAKPKR010000001.1 coordinate 24,873, forward strand.
ATTAATTATTTTGCAAGTAACACCATCTTCTTCTTTAGAAATTACTTCTATTTTCATTAAACCATTTTCTAGTAATATAATATTTCCTACTTCTAATGATTCAATTGCACTAGGATGATTTACACTAAATCTTTCAGCATTACCTAAAACACTTTCTTTTACAACTCTTATTGTATTTCCAGTTACTAAATTAATCTCATCATTTTCTAACATACCATTTCTAAATTCTGGTCCTTTTGTATCATATAAAATTGCTACATGTTTATTTGTCATTTCTCTAACCTTTTTAACAGAAGAAACAACATTTTGTTTTTCTTCTAAAGTAGCGTGAGAAAAATTAATTCTAGCTACATTCATTCCATTTTCAACCATTTTACTCATTACGTTAGGATCACAACTAGCTGGACCTATACTACATATTATTTTTGTTTTTTTCATACAATCAACTCCCATAAAAAACTTACAACATTTTACCATATTACACTTAAAAATAAAAGAGTTTTTTATCAAATTTCTTATTATTTTAATCTTCTTTTTATTACATCATCTATTTGTAATTCTCCAACTAACAAAGAAGAATTTTTATTATGTTTCTCATAATTATTTAATACTTTATTTTCATCGTAGTTAGCATAACAATATTTACAAAAATGTCTGCAAGAATTATATACGCCTATATCAACCATTTGGACACATCCACATTTTCTTTCTTTCCATTTTTTTATAATTTTTCCAGTTAATTTAAATACTAATTCAGAAGAAATACAATCTCTTTTTATAAAACCATATTCTACTAAATTATTTTCTTCACAACAAGTTTGAACTGCCATATTATTTTTAGAAGCACTTCTACTAAAATTAATTCCTATTGTTTTATAATCTTCACTAGTTAAATTTCTATATTTTAAAATATCTTTATTATTTCTAACATTTTTATAATCATCTAAAAATGAAACAATAATATTTTTCACATAGCCATTTAAATAATTACATAACTTATCAAATGATTTAATATGATAATTGATATTATATTTTTCACTAATGAATATAGGATCATATCTAACATATAGATTATCAACACCTACTATATTAGATATTTTTTTTATTGCCTCTATTATTTCTCCCTTTGGTGGAACATTTGGTTCAATATCTTTCTTATATGGCGTTAAAGTCACTTGAAAAATAATTGGCTTATTAATATGTTTTAATTTATCTATTATAGGAATTGGATTTTTCGTACAAAAAAGAATTAAATCTACATCTTCAAAATATATTCTATTAACTAATTTTTCATTGAAAGGATTTCTAACATCAATATATCCTTCATTATATCTATTCATAAACCAATCAGAATAAAATGCTACAACATCTGTACGATTACTTACACTAAGTATCATAAAACCACCAATATAATTATACCAAAAAAAGCAAATTATTTTTGCTTTTATGAGTATATTTTTTCCGATGATTTTTCTTGTAATTTAGTTCCATATTCAAATACATAAGTTGTAGCATATAATATTAATATTGTCATTATACTAGTCCCACCAAAGTTAATATCAATTTCTATATTAGAAATTAAACTAAATATAATTTGTAATATCATAGATATAATAAATGAATATAATGAATATTTAGCAATATTTCTTAAATATCCTGTATTTTCTTCAGTAAATGGATTATCATTATAAATATTTCTAAATAATTTTTCTAATAAATTAACTATTAAATATGAAATAACTATCATTATTATTGATGAAATTAATAATAATTCAATGTGTAAAATATAATCGTTAGTATTATAATTTTTAAGATATTCTTTTACATCAAAGTTAGTATTAATATCATATTTAGATTCTTTGCCTTTTTCATCAGTTACTATAAATTGATTATTTTCTATTTTATAATTGTATACCTCTTTATCAACTGTTATTGTATTTTCTGTTATTTTAAGATATTTAAATATTGTTGGAACTATGCACATAATAAAGGCAACTGAAACAATTCCAATTAACATAAATATTTTAGTTATTTTAGCCAAAATATAAATTATTTTACTTAATACTTTAAGATTTTTTTGTTTTTCTTTTTCCATAAATTACCCTTCTATTTTTTCTTTGCCACCCATATATGGTTGTAACACTTTTGGAATATTAATGCTTCCATCTTCATTATAATTATTTTCAATTAAAGCAATTAAACCTCTTGGAGTTGCTACCACAGTGTTATTTAATGTATGTGGATAATATGTTCCTTCACTACCTTTAACTCTGATACCAAGTCTTCTAGCTTGAGCATCTCCTAAAGTTGAACAAGATCCAACTTCAAAATATTTTTTTTGTCTTGGACTCCAAGCTTCGATATCACAAGACTTAACTTTTAAATCAGCTAAATCACCACTGCAACATTCTAATTGTCTAACTGGTATATCCCAATTTCTAAATATTTCAACTGTTAATTTCCACATTTTATTATACCAATCCATTGACTCTTCAGGTTTACATAAAACAATCATTTCTTGTTTTTCAAATTGATGCACCCTATATAATCCTCTTTCTTCTAAGCCATGAGCTCCTCCTTCTTTTCTAAAGCAAGGAGAATAAGATGTCATATTGATTGGTAATTCAGATTCTTTTATTAATTCACCTTTAAATCTACCTATCATTGAATGTTCACTAGTTCCAATTAAGTATAAATCTTCTCCTTCAATTTTATACATCATTGATTCCATTTCAGCAAAGCTCATTACACCAGTAACAACATCACTTCTAATCATAAATGGAGGAATAGCATAAGTGAATCCATGTTCTATCATATAATCTCTAGCATAAGCTATCATTGCTTCATGTAATCTAGCGATATCACCTAACAAATAATAGAACCCTTCTCCACTTGTTCTTCCAGCAGCAACTTTATCTAATCCATTTAATTTTTCAATTATATCAGCATGATATGGAATTTCATAGTTTGGAACAATTGGTTCACCAAATTTTTCAACTTCAACATTCTCACTATCATCTTTTCCAATCGGAACGGATGAATCTATTATATTTGGAATAACCATCATTTTTTCTTTGATTTGTTGTTGTAATTCTTCTTCTTTTGCTTCTAACTCAGATATTTTAGTACCATAATTAGAAATTTCTTCTTTTATTTTTGTTGCTTCTTCAGTTTTTCCTTCACGCATTAAATTTCCTATTAAAGAACTCTTACTATTTTTTTCGGCTCTTAAATCATCTGCTTGTTGTTTTGTTTCTCTAAATTTTAAATCTAGTTTATAAACTTCATCAACTAATGGTAATTTATTATCTTGAAATTTTTTCTTTATATTTTCTTTTACTAAATCTCTATTTTCACGAATTAATTTTATATCTATCATTTTTATCCTCTCTTTTCTAAAATATTATTTATTTTTTGATAATTTTTAATATATTTTTTTTCTAATTTCTTTCTAACATTCTCATCTAAGGCAGCTAGTCTCTCTTTATTCATATTATGCATCATATCTACTTTTTTAACTTTAATTGCTAACAAATTATTACTTTGAATAATTGAGTCAATATAATCATCATAACTTACTTCTTTGTTTCTTGTAAGCAATGATACTGCGTCAACTATATTTTTTGAAAATTTGAACGCTAACAATAATTTGTCATCGAAATAAGTATCTTCTATTACATCATGTAATAAGCCGACCACTTTTTCTTCATAAGTTTCAAGATGATTACTTACATAATATAAATGTTCTATATAAGGATGACCTTGTTTATCAGTTATATCTTTAAATAATTCATTTACTAAAATTATTGCTTTTTCAATTAAATCATCTTCTCTTTTCATTAGTTCTATTTTTTTTAACTCCATCTTTAAACCTCCTAATAAGTAAAAAAGACTAAATATAGGAGCAATATATGCGGTACCATCCTAGTTTAGTCTTAATTAGTATAACGGATTTCTCCGGGAATGATTAATTCCTCTTGAAAGTAGATTCATAAAAGATTATTACTAGTTTTCATCAACCACTAGCTTTCTATAAATAATTACTTCTACTATATTCTTTCATTAACGATTTACAATTTAATTCTAACATTTATTCATAACAAAGTCAATTAATTCTTATTTGTATTTTTTATTCCGTGAATTTTTATTTGACAAAAATCTTTGTATAATTGATATTTACTTTTTTTTATTGGTGTGTTATTATGTATATGGATGAGTTATTGCTCATATAATAAAAAAGGAACATTCGTTATGAATGTCTACCACAATGGATAAGACATTTAAGTCATTGACTTAAGTGTCATTTTTTTATTACTAAAACCAATATTATTAGTTGTAATAAAATAAAGGAGAAAGAAGAAATTATTTTTAAATAAAACTCTCTTTTTTTCATCTTTAAACCTCCTCTCTTTTTTGATAAGAGGTAGACACCCATTAAATGTTCCATTTTATATTTTATAATATTTAAGACAAAAATCAATTACTTTTCGTTCGACAAAATTAGACAATGATATAATATTTACTTTTTTTTGTTGGTGTGTTATTATGTATACAGGTGAGTTATTGCTCATATAATAAAAAAGGAACATTCGTTATGAATGTCTACCTATATTTGGTGAGACATTTAAGTCATTGACTTAAGTGTCATTTTTTTATTACTAAAACCAATATTATTAGCTGTAATAAAATAAAGGAGAAAGAAAAAAGTATTTTTAAATAAAACTCTCTTTTTTTCATCTTTAAACCTCCTCTCTTTTTGATAAGAGGTAGACACCCATTAAATGTTCCATTTTATATTTTATAATATTTAAGACAAAAAGTAATTACTTTTCGTTCGACAAAATTAGACAATGATATAATTAATGATTATTAATATATTCTTCTAATTCTTTTAATTTTTCACCTCTTAATGGTTTACATTTTTTATAGTTATTTATATCTTCTAACATAGCTTCACTCATACCCTTACATCCAGCATAACCACAAGCACCACAATTATATCCTGGTAATAATTTTAAATAAATTTCTGATTTACTTTTCGTATTAATTTTTGAATCAACTATAACAATTATTAAACCTAGAATAAATGCTATCAAAGTCATTATAACAATTCCTATCATTTTTCACCTCTGCACATATTACAATTTTCACATTTTTTACCTTTATTTATTTTATATAATAATATTGTTAAAATAAATAATAATATCAGTACAATATAAGCTATCATACTATTCTCCCAAATAGTAATGCCATTATTCCAGCAGTTATAAATGCTATAGGAGCTCCTTTAAATGGTGTAGGAATATCTTTTTTATTTAAATACTCTCTTATGGTTGCAAACAAGTAAATAATTAAAGTAAATCCTAAACTACTACCTATACTATAAACTAACATTTCGAAAAAATTAAAACCATTATTTGTATTCAATAGTGTTATTCCTAAAACTGCACAGTTTGTTGTAATTAGAGGCAAATAAATTCCAAATGCTTTATATAGATTTTTACTATATCTTTTAATTATCATTTCAAGCAATTGAACTAAAGAAGCAATTACTAAAATAAACATTAAAGTTTTTAAATATGTTGTTTCAGTTGGTACCAACAAATAAGTATATAGTAAATATGTAATTATACTTGATAATGTAACAACTATTGTAACTGCTAATCCCATCTTGAAAGCTGTATCTTCTTTTTTAGAAGTTCCTACAAATGGGCAAATTCCTAAGAATTTAGTTAAAACTATATTTTCAGATAATATGCTAGTGATAAATAAACTAATTAGATTCATTTTTGCCTCCTATATGATTAAACAAAGCCATTAAAATACCCAGTATAATGAATGCTCCTGCAGGGCTTATCATAAATGACATTGGAATTAAACTATTTTCTGGAAATACATTAATTATTAATTTAAAATTTGTTATTTCACTTAAAGAATCAATTAAGGTTATTGTATTATTTCCTAATATTTCTCTAAATAAAGCTATCAAAATAAGTGCTAAGGTATAACCTATACTTATGCCAATACTATCTTTTATACTTGTTTTAATATTACTTTTTGTTGATACTGATAATACTCTGCCTAAAACAATACAATTCACTACTATAAGAGGTAAATAAATACTTAGAGCATTATAAAGTGGATTAATATATTCTTTAAGTATTATTTCCAGTATTGTAACAAATGTACCTATTATTACAATATATACTGGTATTTTAACATTATCAGGAACTACTTTTTTAATCATACAAGATACTATTTCTGAAAATAGCAAAACTATAAATACCGAAATTCCCATTAAAAAAGCATTTTCAACTTTAGTTGTTACTGCTAAAGAAGAACATAATCCAAGCATTAAAACAAATATTGGATTTTCACTTTTTATGATTTTTAAAATTTGTTTCATAATTATCACCTTTATTTAATAAAACATCTTCAAACCTATAATCTATTTCGAAACTATTAATATAATCTTTAAATGAATTTTCCTCAATTGATGTAAACCCTTTTTTTAACAAATCAGCTAATAATTCACGATTAGATTCACTTAATGTCTTTGAAGGCCAATTTTCAAAATGAAGAGGTTTTTCTTTCCTTTCTGTAAATTGACAATAAGTAGCGTCAATTAATATATATTCAGTTTTATTATCTTGATTTTTAAAACTTGCAATTAAAAATTCATGATCAGTAACTGCACCTAAATTTTTAATATTTACTTTAAAATTTCTAATATTTTCATTATCTAATCGACATTTAATATTATTGCTTAATACTTTACATAAACCTTCCATATTATTTACATATGTAGTAACATCATTTAATTCCTCAATTATAATTTCATTTATTTTCTTCATTACAATATCTCTACTACATTTTTTAATATTTAATATTGATTCATAAAATTCATTCATTTTAACCACCTATCAATGTTGTAACTAAATATATCAATATTGAACAAATAAATGTTGTAATTGTTAAAGTAATTACGCTTTTAAATTTATTTTTCATAAATATCACTATCTTTCATAACATTAATTATCAATTTTTTTAAAGCAGTACTTGTTTTTGTTGCGCCACTTACAGTATCTATTTCTGGATTATTTTTTAGTTTTTCTAGATAATTATTTTTTTCTATTATACTTAAATAATCATCGTTACATTCTAATATTTTATATTCTATTATTTTATTATTTTCTATTTTTATTTCTGCTTTTATATTTCCTTTAAATCCTTTTTGAGTTGCTACATAAGTTGTAATATTATTTTTAGTATTTTTTTCTATTATGTTAAAATCATTATCTATGTTAGTAAAAGAATTATTAATTTTAAATATAATAGAAATCGCAATTATTAATACAGTACTTATACTTATTAAAATTTTTCTATTATAGTTTTTATCTCTAGTACCTATTTTATCTAATATAAATACAAGCATATTCATAATTAAAATTGAAGTTAATACACCTTCAGGATAGCTAGTTAAATATCTACATATTACTGTTAATATTCCCAAACATATACCATATAAAATACTCCCTAGTTTAGTTACAGGACTAGTAACTGGATCTGTTGCCATAAATACTGCACCAAACATTAAACCACCACTAAATATTTGAAATAATGGATACCATAAGCCAAGACCATTAGATAATCCAATTATATATGTTAAAATAAATACTGTGGTTATATAGAAAATTGGTATTTCTATTTTTATGACTTTTTTAATTCCAAGATAAATTAAACATATTAAACAAAGTAAACTACTTGTTTCTCCTACACTACCAGGAATTAATCCAATAAAGAAATCAAACAAATTACCATATGGTTTTACTAAAGTGTCATATGTTCCAATTCCCTCTACACTATTTGATAAAGGAGTAGGACGTGCTATAGCATCAAGTTCATAACTATTTAAATATCCACCATTATTCACTATAATACTTGAATAAGCTGTAAGTACAAATAAACAACCTATTAGTGCTGGATTAAATACATTGTTTCCAAAGCCACCATATAACATTTTTCCAACTATGATTCCAATAAAACAAGCAAAAATTAATATTTCTATTGGTGTATTGATTGGTAATACAAGAGAAATAAATATACCTGGAAAAATACTTCCATAACTTTGTTTTTTTAAAATTTTACAATATATTTTTTCTATTAAATATGATGATAATCCTCCAATAAATATAAATATTAGTGGATAAAATAAACCAATTGCACTTGTTTTATTATTTACAAAAGGAATTATTCCATTTTTATAAAATGAAAATATAATTATTGGTATTAAAGCAATAAAAAGGTTTTTAAATATTTTGTCAGTGTCATTTTTAGTTCTAATAAATGGTCCCATAATTACCTCGCTTTTCTTACAATTTCTCTTAAGTTTATTCTCGCTGGACATATATATGAACATAGTCCACAACCAATACATTTATTTGGATTTAATTTTTTTAATTTGTTCTTATTGTCTATGTTATCTTTAATTAAAACTGGTTCCAAATTAGCAGGACATACTTTTGTGCATTTACCACATCTTATACAAGTTGTCTCAATAAATTTATCATCATTTACAAATAAACAACTTATTTCTGGAGTTATAAAGTTATTATCATATTTTTTTCCCATCATTGGACCACCAATTATTAAATTATCAGTATTAATTATATCTTTTATATCTGTCCCTATTTTCAATCTATAATTACCTTTTTTATCGGTATTTCCAGCTATTGTAACAATTCTAGATTCTAAATAATTACCTTTTAATACTTCACCTATAGCATATATAGTTGCTACATTATTAACAATTATTCCTAAGTCACTAGCATGAGTATTTACATTAATATTTAATATTTCTTTAACTAATCCTTTACTCCAACCTGCTGGATATATATTTTTTGTTTCATATATTGTTATATTTGGCGTTAAAAAAGGTTTAAAATAATCAGCCATTTTACTTATTTTTTTAACAGCTATTATAGTTTTAGAAATATTATTTATTTGCGTTATTTTTTTTATTGAATCAATTATTTCTTTGGAGTATTCTTTCACTAATGCATAATCACTAGTTCTATAAGGTTCACATTCAACTGCATTTACAATTAAAGTATTAATCTTATTTTCATATTTTTTATAAGTTGGATATCCAGCTCCTCCCATTCCTCTAATTCCACTATTTTTTAATAGTTCAATAAATTTATCTTTGTCTATTTTTTTTATGTCTATTTGTTCTTTTCTTTCTTTGAAATCATTTTCAATTTTTATTGTTTTTCCTATTTCTAATATTTTCCCTGACACACTTGATATTATAGATGGATAATTAGTTGAAACAGCTAACAAAGTATTAATTTTAACACTATCACCTTTTTTTACAAGTATCTCATAATCGTCTGGCACATTAAAATATAGATATTTTGTATCTATTTTTTTTATTTCATTATTTATTGTTTCTTTTTTATGTTGAGGTAATTTTAATCCTTTCATATGACACCATCCTATATTTAATTATACATATAAATGTGCAAAAATACAACTAAAAAGAACTTTGAATAGTTCGTCAAAGTTCTTATAAGCTTATTCGGAGTTTGTCATGTAGTTTATATTTTTTCTATTATTTACCACCTTTCCTTTCTTACAATATAAGTATAAATCATAAATGTGAATTTAAGATGAATAAAAAGTGAAATTTTTAAGTTATATTTTTAATAAAATATTTTTTAAATAACTACTATCTTCTATTCTATTTATTCCAAAACATTTCTTACCTATATCTTTAAAACTTGATCCAGAATGATATAGTATTTTCTTATCTATTATTATAAATCTATCGTGAAATTTATCATTATTTATTATCTCAATATTTTCGTATTGTTCATTATATTTTTTATATGATATTTCATCTATATTTTTAGTTACTACTTTTATATTTATTTTTATTTCTTTTAAAATATCAAATAGTTGTTTTCCAGCATAATTATCGATTATAATTATTTCTTCTTTAGCTTTTTTTAGTATATCAATTAGTAATGAATATGCATCATAAATTTCTCCTTCAAAAAATATATGATTATTATTTGTTTTAAACTGATTAAATATTTCATTTATTTTAGTATCATATTCTAATAATTTAATATCGTGATCTATATACTTCCTTTCTAAATTAGATATTCTTTTATTTTCATTAACAATATAATGTCTCATTTTTACAAAAGCATCCATTATTTTTATGCTTACTTGTTCTGCCACTTCTGTTCTTAAAACACTTGATAGCATAGCTACTCCTTGTTCAGTAAATACATATGGTAACTTTCTAACTCCTCCATATTCATTCCAACTTGAAGTCCCAGTCTGGGACTTCAAAACATCATATTCTTCACTTGTAAGTTGAAAATAAAATCTTTCTGGAAATCTATTAATATGTCTTTTAACAGCTTGATTTATAGTCTTTGTTCCATTTTTACATTGATATAAATTAGCTAAATCCGAATCTAATATCACTTGTTTTCCTCTTATTTCATATATTAAATCTTCAACTTTAGTAGTAATAATCTCATTCATAGTATCACCTCTATTAAAATCTTACGACATAAAGTTTATATTTCCTTGAAGAATAACAAAAAAAGTTTCAATTTATGAAACTTTTTAATTTTTAATTCGATCTTCTTTAAAATCTTCGATTTTTTCTTTTAAATCATCTTCAAAAAATTTATATGTAGCAATCAATATTATAGCCGTTGGTAAAGAAATAACAATTCCTAATACACCAAATAAAGCTCCACCAACAAACACACTCATAATTACAATTAATGGATGAACTTTATTAGTTTTACCATATACAAGTGGATTTATAACATATCCATCTATACTAGATAAAACAACAAACACAATTATAGTCTTTATAAAAAGTGTTGGACTAATAACAAAGGCCGTAACAGCTGCAACTATATTATTACAGATTCCACCAAAATATGGAATTAATTGAGCAACCATAGCTAAACATCCTAGTAGTATTGCATTTGGATGACCAATTATTGTATAAGCAATACTATATTCAAATAATGAAATTATCATTATTTTAACAAAACCTGTTAAATAAGATCTCATTTCTTTATCTAGCAAAATAACATATCTACATAATCTTTTATTTCGTTTATTTAAAAACTTTTTAAATCTTTTTCTAATATTATCCATATCTGCTAGAAAATACATAGCAGCTGCAAAAGAAATTAACAAAGTTGATAAATAACTTAAAGAACCACCTATTATCTTAATAGTGCCATTTGAAACAAATTTACCTAGTTCCTCAATTATAGAATTAAAACTATTCGATAAAGTTTGCTCAAAACCACTAATATTTATAGCACTATCAAATGATATTTCATTAATAAAATACATAATAGAGCTAAATAAACTACTAAGTTGATTAAATAAAAGTGGAACTACAATAACTCCAAAAATAGTTAAAACAGTAAATAAAACTATTACAATAAGGATTATTGATAATACCTTAGGAACTCCTTTAGTTTTTAAATAACTTACAATCGGATATAATGCATAAGCAATTACAAAAGCTAATAAGAATGGAAAAGATAAATTCCATATTTTCCCTATTATTCCTAACCATAAATTACCAGTCCTATATAATAAATATATAATAACCATTATAATAGCACAATTTAATAATTTATAATCTAATTTATCTTTTAACATCTAATCCCTACTTTCTAATAAAATAGTCACTGGACCATCATTTATAATATTTACTTTCATATCAGCACCAAATACGCCAGTTTCTACCTTTATTTTTCCCTTTAATCTTTCATTAAATAAATCATACAATTTATTTGCCTCTATATTTTTCATAGCATGTATATAACTCGGTCTATTTCCTTTTTTAGTATCCGCATATAAAGTGAATTGTGAAATACTTAAAATTTCACCAGCTACATCCAATACTGATTTATTCATTATACCTGATTCATCATCAAATATTCTTAAATTTAATAATTTATTAATTAAATAATCAATTTCTTTTACAGTATCGCCATTTGTAAACCCAACAAATATTACTAATCCTTTGTCAATTTTACCTACAATATTATTATTAACTGATACGCTGGAATTTAAACTTCTTTGAACTAAAATTCTCATTTAATATTTCTTTCTACCTCAATAATATTTGAAATCATTCTTACATCATTAATAAATTTTGACAATCTTTCTTTATTTTCAACAAGAACTAATAAATCAAATACCACATCATTTTCATTATTATAAGTATTAATTGATTGAATATTTATATTATTATTAGAAGCTTTAGAAACAATTTCAACCAAAATATTTTCTTTTTTTTCAGCTCTAACTAATACCATAGTAGGATATTTTTTATTTAAATTATTCCATTTAACATCTATTATTCTTTCCTCTAATTCACTAACATTTGGACATACCATACGATGAACTGAAACGCCATAACCTTTAGTAATATAGCCAACAATTCTATCTCCAGGAACAGGTTTACAGCAAGAAGCTAACGAAATCTTAATATTATCTATACCTGCTACAATAACATCATTTTTTAATTCTACATTTTCTTCTTTTATTACTTTTTTAAAAATAATATCTTCTTTTGTATCATTAGCATCAGTAATTATATTAGTAACTGCTATTGGAGAGATTTTATTGTTTCCTATATTAATATATAATTCTTCAATACTTCCTAATTTTAATTCAGAAAGAACTTTATTTATATTATCTTCAGAACTGAAATCTGTATAAGAAATTTTTTTCTTTCTTAACTCTTTGTTAAGAGTTTCTTCTCCTCTTTTTAAATATTCATCTTTATCAATTTTCCTAAAGAAATTTCTGATTTTATTTTTGGCTTGAGCTGTTTTAGCAATATCAATCCATTCACGACTAGGACCAGTAGAATTTTTATTAGTATTTACTTTTATAACATCGTTATTTTTTAATTCATAGTCAAGTGGAACAATATTATTATTAACTATAGCTCCTACCATTTTATCTCCTATTCCACTATGAACTTTATAGGCAAAATCAATTGGTGTAGATCCATTTGGTAGTTCTACAACATCCCCTTTAGGTGTAAACACATATATTACATTATCAAATAAATCATCTTTAATTGATTTTACAAATTCTTCATCAGTTGTTGAATCATTATTAAGTTCTATTATTGATCTAAAAAATTGTAGCTTTTGGTCCATTCCATTCTGAGTTGCTATCTTATTACTTCCTTGTTCCTTATAAGACCAATGTGAAGCAATACCTCTTTCAGCTATTTCGTCCATTTCATAGGTTCTTATTTGAATTTCAAATAAATATCCATCAACACCTATTACTGTTGTATGTAATGATTGATACATATTTGTTTTAGGCATTGCAATATAATCTTTAAATCTTCTAGGTAATGGTTTATACTTTGAGTGAATAATTCCTAACGCTTTATAACATTCTTGTTCCGTATTTACAAACACTCTTAAAGCAAGCAAATCATAAATATCACTAAACTTTTTACCTTTGTCTAATTTTTTATATATGCTATAAATACTTTTTGCTCTTCCCTTTATCTCGTGTTTAATATCATTATTATTTAATAATTCACTAACACATTGTTTCATCTCGTTAACAGAAGCATCTCTTTCCGCTTTTGTTTGATTTAATTTATCAACTATATCAAAGTAAACATTTGGTTTTAAATATCTTAAACTCAAATCTTCTAACTCACTTTTAAATGAGTTCATACCTAATCTATGAGCAATTGGTGTTAAAATTTCTAATGTTTCTCTTGCTTTTTCTTTTTGTTTTTTTTCAGGGAAAACCCATAGTGTACGCATATTATGTAGTCTATCAGCTAATTTTATTGTAATTACTCTTACATCTTCACATAATCCAACAAATATCTTTCTTTGATTTGCAATAGCTGCTTGACTATCTAATTCAAAATTCAAATTATTTATTTTTGTAACACCATCAACTAATTCAGCTATTTCATATGAAAATTGGTTTGCTAATTCATCTTTTGTAACACCACAGTCATCTATTACATCATGTAGAAGTCCTGCACATATTGTTTCTAAATCAGCATTAGTTTCACTTAAAATATATGCGACGTTAAGAGGATGATCAATATAATCCTCCCCTGTTAGTCTTTTTTCCCCGAAATGAAGTTTATCAACATAGTTGTAGCATTTATCAACTAGTTCAATTTCTTCTTTCTTCATATAACTTTTTAATTTATCAATTAATTTATCATAAGTTAAATTGATATTTTTTTTTGTCATAATATCACATCTTTCAAATTATGAATTTATTCCTTTTACTTTCTTTTCTTCTAAAGTTGGTTCTTCATACCATTTTTTATTTTTTGGTTTACCAATATTTTTCTTTTCTAAGTTAAACCATAAATAAGCTGCTATAAATAGTGAAGAATATGTACCAGCTATTAATCCTACTAGAAGTGCTATATTAAAGTTTAGTATTTGTTTAGAACCAAGTATAATTAATGAAATAACTGGAATCATTGTTGTTATACTTGTAACTATACTTCTTTTAACTATATCTTTAATACTTAAATTAACTATATCTTCTAATTCTTCTTGTTTTTTAATATGTCTATTTTTTAATAATTCTCTTATTCTATCAAACATAACTATTGTATCATTTATTGAATATCCAATGATTGATAATATAGCTGCTATAAATATAGAAGAAACTTCTAATTTTAAAACACTAAATACAGCAATTATCATAAATACATCGTGAGCTAAAGCTACTATTGAACTAATACCAAAGTTAAATGTAAATCTAAGTGATATATATATAATTATGCCAATTATAGCTATAATTACTGAGTAAATAGCGTTTTTAACTAATTCTTTTTTTACTACATTTGATACAACATTTATATCAGTACTTACATTATATTTAGTTTCAAATTCATTTTGAAGTTTTAATATTTCTGATTTTTCTAATGTATCTTCAATTCTAACTGAAATATTTGTATCTTTATCAATATCAATTATCTTGTAATCTTTTAATTCTTCTTTGATTTTATCATCTGATATTTCTTCACTAAATGTAATTAAAGTACCACCTTTAAAATCTATTCCTAAATTTAATTTGTTAGTACATAGAGAAATAACTCCTATTCCAACTAATACTAATGTTATTAATATAAACTTAGAACCATTTTTAACAAAGTTAAAATTTCTTTCTTTTCTTTCATATTTACCTACAAATAATTTTTCTTTATCGTCAAAATAATTTGTGTTGATAAATACTTTTAACATTATTCTTGTAATTACAACCATTACCAACATTGTTACAAAAATACTTATGATTAACATTGTGGCAAATCCTTTAATACTGCTTTCACCAAATATAAATAAGATGATTGCTACTAGTAGTGTTGTTAAGTTAGCATCTACTATAGTAACAATAGAACTTGAATTACCTCTTTTGAATGCTGTTTTTAAACTTGAGCCATGTCTAAGTTCATCTTTAATTTTTTCAAAATTTAATACATTAGCATCGACAGCCATACCAATACCTAATAATATTGCTGCAATACCAGGAAGTGTTAAAACACCACCTACTAACCAAAATATACC
This sequence comes from uncultured Bacilli bacterium, assembly GCA_934167465.1. GTDB lineage: Bacteria > Bacillota_I > Bacilli_A > RF39 > UBA660 > CAJOJO01. Next base: position 40,508 of record CAKPKR010000001.1, read on the forward strand.
TAATGTTAATACTGTATAAATTAGTAATCCAATTGAAGCTATAAATCCTGAAAAATGATAAAGGACAATCATTAAAGCCATTACTAATAAAATACCAACTACACCAGCTACTAATGTTTTAGATAAGGAGTTATCACCAAAACTAGCTGTTACTGTTTTAGATGACACTTCTTCTAATTTAGTAGGTAAACTACCAGAATTAATTAATGTAACTAATGTTTTTACTTCATCTTGAGTAAAGTTACCTTGGATAATTACATCACTTGAAAATCCTTGTGATACTGTAGCTGCTGATAAACATCTTGAACCTGTTGTACCACATTTTTGTCCTTCCTTTTTATAGCTATCGACACCTTCTTCAAAGTCTAGCCAAATAACTATTAATTTATCTTCTGTTTTGCTTATTTTGCTTGTTACTCTATAGAATTCATCTTTTTTAGCAACTCCCAAAGCAACAGCTGGCATTTTGTTAGATGATTCTCCAACACTTGCTCCACCGGAACTTAGAACATCACTTGTCATAAGTAAATTATCACTAGAATCTCTAAATGTTAATGTTGCAACTTTACCTAATGTATTTCTTGCTTCATCTGGAGATGTTACACCTGCTAATTGAACTCTAATTTTATCGTCGCCTTCAATTGTTATTTCTGGCTCTGATACTCCTAAAGAGTCAATTCTTTTAATTAATGTTTTATATGTATTTGTAAGCATATCATTTGTTAGTTCTTCACCATTTAAACTACTAACTTGATATAATACTTCAAATCCTCCTTGTAGGTCTAATCCAAATTTTAGACTATTAAGGATACTTGGAAGTGATAATACACACATTACACCTACTAGAATGCAAAAAAATAAATGTTTAAATATTCCTTGTTTTTTCATATACTCACTCCTAATCTTCAAAATAAACTTTTCTATTTTTAAAATTTAATTTTTCCCTCAAATATGAATCAATTATAACATCATCTGTATTTAATATATCACTTGTCATATCATACAAAGATAAATTTTTTGAATTTACCCATTTTACTTCTTTTAAATAATTCCATATATCTTGTTCTTTTATATATACATAACCATTTCTTCGCATTTCTTCTTTTTTGGTTAAAAGTGCAGGTTTAATTCTTTGATATAACTCTTCTAACGAATTAAATGTAATGTCCATATTCTACCTCCATTATTAATTACATATATATTATATAAGAAAAATCATTTTTTTTAAAGGTATTAAGGAGATATTTTATGAAAAAAAGCAAATTTCTAAAATCTGTAATTATATTAGTTATTGGTGGTTTTATTACTAAGTTATTAGGAATGGTTATTAAGATTGTTTTAACTAGAACTATTGGGACTACAGGTATTGGTATTTATATGTTAATTATGCCAACTTATATGCTACTAATTTCTATTGCTCAATTAGGTTTTCCAGTAGCTATTTCTAAACTGGTTGCAGAAAATAAGTTTAATAATAGGTCTTTAGTTTTAGGTATTATGCCTATTTCTTTATTTATAAATTTGATTATTTTCATTTTTTTAATTTTATTTGGTAGTTTTATTTCTAATAATTTACTTCACGATAGTAGGACTTATTATGGAATTATTGCGATTGGATTTGTTCTACCATTTATTAGTATTTCTTCAATTATGCGAGGATATTTTTTTGGTAAAGAAAGAATGTTACCACATACATTTTCTAATATCATAGAAGATGTTATTAGACTATTATTTATTATTTTTGTTATTCCTCTTACAATTCCTTTAGGAATAGAATATACTATTTTCTTCTTAATTTTATCTTCGATTTTAAGTGAGTTATCTTCAATTATTATTTTCATTATTTGTGCTCCAAAAAAAATGGATTTTAGAAAAAATATTGTTCCTAAAAAAAATAATGTTAGAAATATTTTAAGTATTAGTTTACCAGCCACTGGAAGTAGATTAATAGGCAATATAGGTTATTTTTTAGAGCCAATTATTTTGACTTTTGTCTTAATTCATACTGGTTACGATAGTGAATTTATCATTAATGAATATGGAATTATTAACGGTTATGTTTTACCACTTATATTATTACCATCTTTTTTTACAATGGCTATATCACAATCATTAATCCCCATTATTAGTAAGTCTTATTCTGATAAGAATCTTAATTATACAAGGTCAAAGATAAAACAAGCTGTTAATTTATCATTACTTATTGGAATACCTGCAACATTAATTTTTATATTTATTCCAAATGTTCCACTTAAATTGATATATAATACTGATATTGGTATAAATTATTTACGTGTTTTAGCGCCTATTTGTTTGCTTCATTATATTCAGGGACCAATCACTAGTAGTTTACAAGCAATGGGAAAAGCGAAAGTTGCTATGAAAGGGACATTATATGGTATGATCCTTAGAACCAGTACTTTATTTATTTTTTCTTATTTAAAAATAGGTTTATGGGGTCTTATTATAGCAATTTCAATTAACATTATTTTTGTTACATTACACCAAATTAAAAAAGTTATAAAAGCATTAAAAAACTAGAAAAGATTTCTAGTTCATTTTCGCTATTTCTAATTTATCATTACTATGAATTATAGTAAGTTCTACTTCTTTAGGATATTCTAAATCTTTTTCATACTCAATTGTTACTTTAACAACATAAGCTTTATCATCTTTGACATCATTTTTAAATGTAACACTTTGTTCATTAATACTTTTAATTTCTGTGTTTTTAACAAGTGGTAAATCTTGTTTTCTATCTTTATAAATATTATTTTCTACATATTTATAAATTCCTTCTTTAGCGTACTTTACAAAATCTTCTTGATAATCTTTGTAAACAAATTGTATACCACCAACATCATTTTTATTTATTGAACTATCAAGTGAAAAGAAATCAATTACAAATAATTCACTAATTAAAGAAGCATAATTTTCTTCATCAATTTTATCTTTTTTTAATTCATCTTTAAGTAACATAAATTTTTCTTTGAAATATTCTGAATCATTTTCATTTAAAGTATAACCATAGCCTTCAATATTAGATAATATTTCTACTTGTTTAGTTCCACTATTTAAAACACTAATAATGTCTTTTACACAGAATCCTAAACAAATAACTAATATAACTAATATAACTATAAGAATTGTTTTAAAATTAATTTGTTTTTTCTTTTTCATTTGTCTCTCCTATTTGATTATTTGTCTTCTTAATTAAATCATAAACAATAATTGCATCGGAAACTGCTATTTTTTCCTCTGATATTTTATTATATTTTTCAATATAATCTGAACTTATTGTATCATCGATATTAAGAATTTTACCTTCTCCCTTACTTTGACTATAATACATTTTATCAGTAAGCCAGTTTCCGTCAGGGAAAGTAACAACATTTTCATCTATACTAAAGATATCGTGCCCTAAAGCATATTTATTCTTAAATCCCACCATATTTCCTAAAGTTGGTTGAACATCATACATTCCCATAACTTTAGTAACTTTTTTATTTAATAATTCATTACCACTACTGTCTTTTGTCCAAATAATTAATGGGACTGCTCTATTTAGTTCATATTCAAAATAATCGACTGCATGATAATTTGGATCATTTTTATCTAATGGTTGATCATTTTCAAAATCGTAGTTATAAAAATAATTAAATTCTGATTTTTTTAATTTTGCATCGTGATCTCCATAAATAACAATTACAGTATTATCAAGTAATCCTTCTGCATCCATATCATCAATTAATTGTCCTAATGCTTCATCAGCATAATGAACTGATTTAAAGTAACTGCCTAATTTAGTTCCTTCCATATAATTACTTACATGTTCTTCTTCTTCACCAGTTTCTTCATTTACTGTTTTATATTTATAATTTACTTCATAATCACTATGTCCTTCTATCCAAGTAAATGGAGTATGGTTTGTAAGCATAATAAGTGTTCCATAGTAATTATTGTATTTTTCATTAATATTTTTTAGTTTTGGAATAACTTGTTTGAAGAAAGATTTATCGGCTAAACCTAATCCAATTGTTTCATCAATTGTAAAGTCTTTTGTGTAACAATAGAATTTTTCATATCCAAAACTTTTATGAGCAGCTGCTCTATTCCAGAATGTACAATTATTACCGTGCATACTAAATGTATAGTAACCCATATTTTTTAAAAGTTTTTGGGTTGTAACATAATCACGATCCCAATAACTTACAAATACAGTTCCACTACTTGCAGGCATTAATGAAGTATTTATTGTAAATTCTGTATCACTACTAGTTCCAACACTTTCTTGTGAATGGAAATTAGAAAAATATAACCCTTCACTAGCAAGTTTTCTTAAGTTTGGTGCGACATATTCACCATTGAAGCTTACATCTAAAACATAGTTTTGAATACTTTCAGCGTGAATCATTAAAATGTTTTTGCCTTTAAATATATCTGTGTATTCATTTGTTTCAGTGTTTTCTTCCTTATTATTATAATACTCTCTAAATAATTTATTCTTTTCATCATATCCAAATAATGGATTTAAGGTTGATTTTAAGGTTGCTATCAAATCGTTTATTTGATAAGTATAAACACCAAATTTCATAACAATGTATTCTCTATTCCATTGTTTGCTAAGTCTACTAATATCCACACTAGTTAATGTTGAAATAAATAATCCTAAAAATATTACCGCTGCTACTAATGTATTTACAGCTCTTACTTTTCCTTTTTCAATTTTACTTACTCTTGTATAATAATCTCTTTTCTTTAAACTTTTATTAACAAATAGCATAGCTACTATTTGCCATATATATGCAAAATCTTTTATTTCCATTACATTATTTACAACCGCATCACCAACATCTACTAATTGTAATGATGTTTCAAGGAGTGAGAATGATACAAAAGATATGTAATTAGTATAATACATAGAGTTAACTACACATAATATTGTAAATACTACTGACCAAGTAAAGAAATATTTGAATTGATGTTTTGGCTTAATAAAATATCCAAAAGCACCAATTATAAGAACAATTGCTAAATCAGCTATAACTGGTTTTAAATCAAAATAATTTTTTACAGTTAGAAATCTAAGCAAACATCCATTTATGACAGATGTTGAAACAAATGTCATAAATAATATATTTGTTTTCAAATAACTCTTTGAGTGTATTTTAAACAAATTAATAAATTCAGTAATTTTTTTCTTCATATATTTCACCTCAAAATACTACTTAAGAGTATATCACTTTTTTTTATAATAATCAATTTAAAAGGACAAATTTTCATCTTTAAAAGGACAAATTTTCATCTTGCCCTTCTATTATAAAGTTTAATTTTTTGTTTATTTTTTTCATTTATATTATTTGGTAACTTTAGTGGGTTATAACCATAATGAGGTGGTAAATCTATATTATGGTAGATTGTAATATTCAAACATTTTATCTTTTTTATAGCACAAAAGTTAGATATAAATCCTATTTTTCTTAGTACATCATTACTAATTGTAATGTTTCTATAATCGTCTACACTAATAAGTTTACCTACAATTTGTTTTTCTATACCGTTTTCTATATATATTACTGTTACTTTTTTACCAATGAATTTTTTAAGTATTTTAAACATTAAATCAAACTACGTCTGGTATAGATTAAATAATCATTTTTAGTACTAATTTTAATTGTTTCATTTTTAGTTACCTTAATAAATCCTATCCCACTTATAACTATATCCTCATTTTTTTTAACTCTTATTACTTTTTCATTTAATATTTTTTTATTATCATTATATTTTCTTTCTATTTTTAGATTGTTTGAAAAATAAAGTGTTAAATTATTATCAGATGATTCTATTTTTATGATATCTTCAATGTATATATATTGTTTATTATGAACTTGATATGTGATTGGTTTTATTTCTTTTTTAGGAATTACTTTTTTTAATAAATTGACATCAATGTTACTATTATCTAATATACCAGGTGTATCTACTAATGTTAATTCATCATTTATAATTATTTCTAATGTATTTAATGTTGTTGATGGTAAATTACTAGTTGTAATATTTATATTTTTTTTAGAATAATTATGAACAAATTTATTAATTAATGTTGATTTCCCTGAATTGGTGTAACCTACTATATATACTTTATTTGATTTTTTATATTTATTTATTTTTTCATATAACAAATCAAAGTTATAATTTTTATTACTGCTTACAACTAGCGAATCAATATAGTTTATTCCATAATTATATGAAAGAAATTTCTCGTCTTGTATTTTATAAGAAAATATGTCTTTTTTAGTTAATACTAATAGTATATTATTATTTAGGTATTCAGTTATTTGTTTTAGATTAAAAGGTACATTAAATAAATCTACTAATAAGACAACTAAATCTTTTGTTTTATTTATATCTTTTAAAATATCGATAAAATCGTCATTATTTTTTTCTATAAATTTATATTCGTTATAGTTTTTAATTCTAAAACATCTCTCACATAAATCGTTATTAATATTAGCTGTATACCCTTCAATTTTATCGTTTGAATCTTGTAAAAAGGCTCCACAACCTTTACATTTTTTCATCGTAGAACCTTCCTTTAAATAAATCCATTTTTCTTAGTTTTTTTATTATTCTTTTTTCTCTCAAACGACCAATTTTAGTCCATATTGGATCATAGTCACTTATTGGATTAACTAATATAGATATAATTCCTACATTATTTCCACCTTTTATATCTGTTACTATTTGATCACCTATTATTGCTACTTCATTTTCATTAAATTTATTTTTGTGCAAGAACTTTAAAAATTTGGTACTAGATGGTTTGTTAGCATTTGCTACATAATTTATTCCAAGTTCGTTTGCAAATTTACTTACACGACATTTAGGGCTATTTGAAAATATAAATATATCAAATTCTTTTTTTATTTTTTCAAATAATTCTTTTACTTCTACCATACATTCTTTTTTATTATAAGGAGCTATAGTATTGTCTAAATCAAATAATAAGCATTTTACACCTTTTGATTTTAATAAATCATAGTTTATTTTAAAAATACTTTCTTGATAAACATCAGGTACATATTGTTCCATTTTATCACTCCTCACATCATGTAATAATTTTAACACACATTATTTTAATTTACAATAAAATAGAATATACAATTATTTTTTTTATTTATTATTGATTATGATTAATAAGCATAATCAAAACTTCATTATTTAAAATGAAGTTTATTAAATATTATAATTTTTCTATTTCTTCTTTTGATAGGGTGGTTATTTTCATTATAGTTTCTATTGGTATCTTCTCTTCAAGCATTTTTTTAGCTATTTCAATACTTTTATTTATTGAACCTGTTTGTAAGCCCTTTTGTAAGCCTTTTTGTAATCCTTTTTGTTCTGCTTCATACATTCTGGAGTTATAGATTTTTCTTTCATCTTCTTCATGACTCATATATTGATAAAATTCTGGATCTTTATTCAATTTCTCTAATTTATCCATATATTCTCCTACCACCTTTTCTTTTTTTGAGAATTTCTTTAGTTCTTCTAGTCCTAAGTCTAGCATTACTAAATATTTCTCATTCTTTATTTCCTTTTTTTCATTGTACCATAACTCTCTATAATAATCCATATTTATCTCATAGATATATAAATTTTTTATATATTCTTTTCCTTCTTTATCTCTTAGTTTATATACTCTCATTTTTTCTTTATCTTTTAAATTGTATGACAAATTTATTTGGATTATATCGGTATCTTCATTATATGTTTCTCCTACTATGGTATGTGATGAATATATATTAAATATAAATGATGCATTTCTTGGCCTTAAATAGTTTTCTTCAGCATTTGAATTTACTTCTATTCCTATTTTTTTACCTTTTACATATATTAATGCATCTAAATATTTCCTTTTTATATTTATATTATTACTATTTAATTCGCTTGGTTCTAGTTCTATTTTATCAATTTCTGTTTTTAGTATTGTTTCTAATAATCCTTTTAATAAATGTTTATTTTGTTCATTTAAAAATATTTCTTTGAATGTGGTCCTTTACTCGCTGTTCCGGTATTCCATAATTTATATCTAAATCTAGGTATCCAGACAAAATATGATTCAATTGAACTTTCAGGTATCGTATCTCCTACTTTATATGATCCACTTAATAATATTACTGCATTCGCCCATAATTTATCACAATAGTTATACCAATTACTATTTGTATCAGCATATTTTACTGTTCCATTATTACTTATTGTGACTGGTATCATTCCACTACCTAAAGTTGGAGGTGCAACCTTACTTGAACATCCACCACTATTCATATTATTATATAATTCGTTTAAAGCTTCACTAACATTCATACTTGTTCCATCACTGGCATTGTATACTACATCACTTGCTTTATATATTGTTGCAGCATATACTCCTATACCACAACTCATTATACATAATATTACTATTAAAATTATTTTATTTTTTATTATTTTTTTCATTTATAACACCTATCCTACTTAGATTATACCCCCCCCCCAGGCGTAAAAATCAAGCAGAAATTTTGTTCGTATTATATATAAATTTTTAAATTAATCTATACAACTTTTTTCAAATTAAAATATACAATATTTTTGTAAATTTAAACATTTTTTCAGTTTATAACTCAATTACTAGCTATAATATTTTTTTAATTTATTTTAAATTAAAAACCATTTACTAATAGTAAATTATGATAAAATTCAAGAATATTAGGAGGAGCGTATGAGAGAATTACCACATTTAGAAAAAGATGATTGGAAAAACAAGGGAATTGATTTTTGGAAAAATTATTTTGATGCTTTAGCGGAAATTTTATTTGCTTCTAGTGAAAAAATTCCTAAAACTCAAAAAAATATAATTGAAATGTCTAACAAAATTGGAATTAAACCTACTGCTAGATATTTTAATATTGAACCATCACAAGTAAGATATTATAAAAAAAAATCACTTTATAAAAGTGATTAGTCATTTATTATATTCAATAAAACTAGTTATTAATAATATATATTAGGTGAATATTTATGAATAATCTATGGTGTGGTAAAGGAAAATGGTTCATTCTATTTATAATTTTTTCCTTTATATTATTTTGGCAATTAATTATCACTTTTTTTATTATAACTAGATTTAATTTATTTATTTTATTTTTACTTACTTTATTTGTTTTGTATTGTGTCATTAGAATAATATGGTGAAATTAAATTATCTGTTTTATATAAATAATCTAGTAACTTTCCTACCTTTTTTGTCATTTCATACTCGGTTGTATCAAATTCTATTTTATCGGGTAATGAAATAAGTATAAAAAGCAATTTTCTTTCTTCACTTAATAATGGATAATCTTTTTCATATAATCTAAGTAATGAACTAAAATCAAAATCTAAAGAGTGTTTTTTATATAATTTATAAAAGTCAAATATTGGTATATCTATTTTAGATTTTTCCCAACTAATTAAATAAGCATCAGAATTTCTAATAAAATGATCTAATTCCAAATTGTTATGAAGTACAACATATCGTTGTTTTTTTTTATCTTTAACCATTTCATACCATTCTTCTAATTCATATTTTGAAAAACTTAAACTATTAAAGATTTTAGAAATACCACGAGCTAAAAGATATTCACTTGGACTCATATATTCTTTAGTTTCAATTATTGTAATAATATCTGTATAATAACTATATAAATATTCGATATTATTAGTTATATCTTCATATATTTTTTTAAACTCATCATCTGTTATTTCTTTATAATATGTTGTCTTATTATGAAGTAAAGCAATTAATCTAATCATATCAGACATTTTCTGTTCATTAGGCATTTCAATACTATCAACATAGTCTAATATTTCATAATCATCATCAATTGTAATATTAGGAAAATAATTAAAATCTCTTGATCTTAAATACTCATAAATATTACTATTTTTAGTTTCTTTTATTACTTTTTTACCTTTATTAGTATCAACTAATATAACTTTGCCATTCTTACGATAAGATCTAGTTTTTAGATTATTTTTTTTTAAGATTTCAGCAATTTCTAACAAGGAATAATAATTTTATCTCCTATTTTAATTTCACTTAAATCGTTATATCCTAAAAGTATTTCTTTAGTTGTTTCATATTTATTAATTATTTGCTCTAATGTATCTCCTTCTCTTACGATATATACGGTATAGCTTCTATATGTATCATCTTTTGCATCTAAATTTAATATATCTTCAGCCTCAATACATCTTTCTTTTTTTTCTTCCATATTTTCCTCTTTAGTTTCTTCTCTAACTTCTTCTTTGATTATTTCCCTTTCTTCTAATCCTTCAACAGAAACATCAATGTTCACTTCTAGAGCATTATTATTGATTGTTTCATAATAAAAATCATCGATATCAATTACTGCTTTATCTAATATATATTTATCATCAAGCGCTACTGTAAATGGTAATTCATATTTAAATGGCTCTGTATTTATACTTGCCTCTGTTAATTTGTATTCACCACTTACAACAAACATTCCCTTAATAGAATGTTCTTCTTTATTTAAGTCATGATCTAATGATATTGAAATTATTTCAGCAACATTAGTATTAAATTTAATTTCTTTTTTAAATGGAATTATTTTTTTCATAGTATCCTCCTATTCATAGTAAAATATATAATAAAAAAAAGATAAATATTACTAATATTTACCTTTTTCTAGTTTTTTTAATAATTTTTTATATTGTTTATAATAATTTCTACTATTTAAGTTTCCTAATTTATATTCATCCATTATTTTATTTATTGTTTTTATAACTTTATCATAAATTTCCTTGTTTTTAAACATTAGAGGACATTCTTTTAAATACTTTTCAATAGTTAAATAATAATCATCATTATAAATAAAATGTTTTAAGTATTTTTCATCATATTCTTTATCACACAATAATGATTCTAGAAAATTAAAATCTAAATTAATTGTTTCTAAATATTCATCTATCAAAAAAGGTTTAGTTATTATGTGTGGTATTTCTTTATATAGATTTTTTTCATATAAATATGTAATTGTGAAACCATATTCACTTAATTCCATACTATTTAATATGCATAAATATTCATTATATTTATTTATATCTATATTTTTAATGTTATTTTTAAATTCATTCATTATATTAATTATTCTTTTTACCATAACACTATTACAAACTTTTTTAACATTATAATCATCAATTAGCATATATAAATATGAAAGAATTAGTGGGTTTGTATAATCAACATTTGCTTTTTCATTTAAAATTATCATTTTTTCAAATATAGCATTATAATATATTCTCTCAAATTTTTTTAAATTAAAATTATCATTTTTACTCTTTTTATTAAGATTTATCACTTTATTATATAAATTATTATTTATTTTCATAAATTTTTCTGATATATTTATATTTTTATTATATTCTAATGTAAATAATATTTTCTTATTATAACTTTTATCCGCTACCAAATAAGGAAACATATTCATAAATTTGTTTAAAAATAATAAATAATCTATGTTACCTGCATATTTTTTTATAAATATTTCTTTAAATTGTTCAAAATCCAAATTTAAATATAATACAATTGAATAGTCTTCTTTGACAGATTCTTCAATATCTTTTTTATTCCAAATAAATGCTTTATTTTTTAAGTTTTCATCAATTAAATTATATTTATATAAAAATTCGTTATTATAAAATTCGTTAGATGGATATTCTTTTAACATATTATATAAATTAATTATATTGGTAACTTCATTATTTTGAGTATTACTACTTATATAATTGATTAATTTTCCTAATTTTTCATACATCTCTTCTGTATATAAATTTTTATCAATATTAGCTTCTAAAATTGTTTCCAAAGTATATAAGAAAATGTCACTTAAAATTACTATCCTATATTCTTCAAAATCAACATCGGAAAACATCATATAATTTATAAAATAAAAATCTATAGCTACCTCTTTATAGTTATTATTATTCACTATTTGCCTCCTATTTTTTTATAAACTTCATTATAATTTTTGACTAAAATAAACTCAATATTATCTTTAACCTCATTTGGAATTTCTTCTAAATCTTTTTCATTTTCATATGGTATTATTATTTTTTTTATATTATTACGGGTTGCCGCTATTGATTTTTCTTTAAGACCACCGATTGGTAAAACATCTCCTCTTAAAGTGATTTCTCCAGTCATTGCAGTAGAACAATCTATTTTTAATTTGTTAAATGTACTTATAATTGCGGTTGTAAGTGTTATTCCCGCACTTGGTCCATCTTTACTTACTGCTGTATCAGGAATATGAATGTGAATGTCATTATTTACTAAATCCTCATATTTTATATTATATTTTTTATAATTAGATTTAATATAATTAAGAGCTACCGTAGCACTTTCTTTCATTACATCACCAATAGAACCTGTTAATATTAGTTTACCACTACCTTTAAAATAATTAACTTCTACAGGTAAGACATCTCCTCCAAATGGTGTGTAAGCTAAAGCATTTACTACACCCACTTTTGATTTTCTATTTTTGGCATTATCCATATATTTTGGCTTACCTATATATTCAATTATTTTTTTATTATCAATTATAAATTTATTTGATTTAATTTTTGTAGTTGCTAAAGAAGTAACAATTTTTCTAATTATCATAGATAATATTCTATTTAATTCTCTAACTCCAGCTTCTTTTGTATAATTTCTAATTATTTTTAAAATTACTTCATCTTTTATTACTACAGAACTATAATTTAAGCCATGCTCTTTACATATGTTTGGTAATAAATGACTTTTAGCAATATCCAATTTTTCATATTCAGTATATCCAGATAATTCAACTATTTCTAGTCTATCTTTTAAAGCGTCTGGGATTCCTTCAATATAATTAGCTGTTGCTATAAACATAACTTTAGACAAATCATATTCTTCTTCTATGTAGTTATCGCTAAAATATTTATTTTGTTCAGGATCTAAGATTTCTAGTAAAACACTTGCTGGATCACCTTTGAAGTTTTTTACCATTTTATCTATTTCATCTATTAAAAATACAGGATTAGAACTCTTAGCCTTCCTTATTGAAGAAATAATTCTTCCAGGACTTGCTCCAATATATGTTTTTCTATGTCCGATTAATTCAGCTTCGTCATTAACTCCACCAACAGACATTTTGACAAATTTTCTATGCATAGAATTTGCTATAGACTTTGCTAAAGATGTTTTTCCAACACCAGGAGGACCAACTAAACAAATTATAGGAGCTCTTAAGCTATTAGTTACTTGTTTAACTGCTAAATATTCAATAATTCTTGTTTTAACATTTTCTAAACCATTATGAGATTTATCTAAAATATCTTTAACATCAAGTAAATCATCATTATCAATTGTATGTTTATTCCAAGGTAAATCTAATAACCATTCAATATAATTTCTCGTAATACTTACTTCAGGTGATGTTGGTTGTAATGATTCATATCTTTTGATTTCTAATTCAATTTTAGTTTTTATTTTATTTGGTGCATCTAATAAATTTAATTTTTCTTTTAAAGAATCTAAGTCATTTTCTTTAATTGATTTTTCATTTAGTTCTTCTTTTATTACTTTTATTTTTTCTCTCAAAATAAATTCTCTTTGAGCTTCATCTAGATTTTTTTTGACTCTGTCATCTATTTCTTTTTCAAGTTCAAATATTTGTTCTTCTTTATAAATGTCTTCTAAAATCATTTCTGCTCTTTTTACAGGATTTATTTCATACAAATATTCATTTGTTCTTTCAATATTAACTTGTAAATAAGGAACAATTAAATCTGTTATCTTGTTTAAATCATTACTATTTTTTATTAAAGATAATACGCCATTCGATACATAGGGAATTATTTTAGTAAATTTTTCTAATTCACTATTCAATTTTTCAATATATATTTGATTATTATTTTCTATTTCTATTTCTTCAACATTTACTTCATCATCGATTAAATATTCCAATATATTGGCTCTTTTTAAGCCATTTAATATTACTCTTATTTGATTGTTTGGTAGTTCTAATTTATGTTCTATTTCACAAATAACACCAAAATAAGATAGTTCTTTACTATTATTTATATCATAGACTATTAATATTTTATTATTATGAAATTTCATTGCTTTATCTATTATAGATTTCATTTCATTATTTAAATCTATACGGATTTCATTGTTAGGTAATAATACTATTCCTTTTAACATAATAACAGGTAAAGTAAGTTTCATAATAATCACCTCTAAATTGTTTTTTATTATAATATAAATGATTTAAAAAATCAACAAAAAAAAATCACTATTCAGTGACTTTATCATATTCTAGTTGATTGATTTCAACATGGTTAATTGAATTAAATCTTTTTGTTATTTTTTCAGTTGTTGTATGGATTTCTTTGACATCTTTACCAACAGTTTCAATACTTCTAGATAGTTTATCCCATCTATCTTTGTATCGTTTAAAGTCTTCATCTAAAAGTTTTAATTCTTTATGGATTACTTTTGTATATTTATCTCTTTCTAGATTCATCATTACTACTTGAATGGTTGTTAGGGTACTCATCAAAGTTGTTGGACTTGCAATCCATACTCTTTTTTTATAAGCATATTCTACTATATCATTATGGTAGGCATTTATTTCAGCAAATATAGCTTCAGCTGGTAAAAATAGTATTGCTTGGTCTGATGTAACACCTGGAATTATATATTTATCGTGGATAGCATCTATATGTTTTTTCATATCCATTCTAAACATTTTCTCTGCTTTTTCTCTTTCTAAGCTACTTATTTTTTTGTCAACCATTATTTGGTAATGTTCTAATGGAAATTTTGAATCTATTCCTATTAGTCCTAAAGGTTCAGGAGCAAATAGTGCACAATCTACGATTGTTCCGTTTTCAAATCCATATTGTAATTTATATATTTTATCATTATTTTCTCCAAATACATTAGCCATTATATTTTTTAAATTAACTTCGCCAAATATTCCTCTTGTTTTTTTATCGGTTAATACTCCTTGTAATGAAACAATGTCATTAGATAATGTATCTATTTTCTTTTGAGCTTCGTCTATTTTTGATAGTCTTTCTAATACTGATGTAAATGTTTTATTTGTTTTTTCAAAGTTTTGATCTAATCTTTCATTTACTTGATCATTGATTAATCTTAATTTATATTCAATTTTTTCATTTAAGTTAGTAAAATCATCATTCATTTCTTTTGTTAATGAATTTTTGAATTCACCAAATTCTCTTATCATATTTGTTTCTAATTTTCCTAATCTTTCTGTAATATTTAATTCATTTGAATTATTGTTTTTTAATACTAATATTAGTACCAAAATAAATATTACTACTAATAAACTTATTATTATATATTCCATGTTTCCTCCTACAAATTAAATTTTTTATTTACTATTTTGGATAATATGAATGAACCCAAAATTAAAATTAATATTTTAATAATTACTCCTATATCTGTTATACTCTCTAGAAATGTCGCTGCAATAAAAGCCCAAAAATATACAATAAATATTTTAGAACAAAGAAGTGCTAAAAAATATTTTTTATATTCCATTTCTGATAAACCTGCTGCAATATTTATTGAGAATGCTGGTGTAAAAGGCATTGCTAAAATAAGAACTAAATTTGAAAATTTTATTTCATTTATTTTATTTATAAAATTAATCAATTTAGTATGTTTATATAGTTTTCTATATGCAAATAGTCTAATTTTATTAAAAAACCAATAACTTATTGTACAACCTATCATTGTTCCAATCCAAGATACAATATATCCTACAATTGGACCAAAAGCTACTACATTAATAGCTATAAATACTGAAAGTGGTAATGCGGGAATAATTGATTCTAAAACGATTATTAACATACCAACTAATAAACTTAAAAATATATTATGTGTACTTACAAATAATTCTATCCATTCTACGATAGTTGCTATTATACTTTCCATTTTTTCACCTATTATTATTATAATACAAATATTATTATTTTAAAAGATAATAATAAAAACTCTATTACAGAGTTCTTATTTTTTCATTATCCATTCTTCATATCCACCGATAATATTAACGACACTATATCCTTGATTATATAACATATTACATACTTTAACACTAGTTAGTCCTTTTTGGCAATATATAAAATATCTTTTATTTTTTTCTAAATATTTACTTGGATTCATAGTTAATTCTTGATAAGGAATATTGATAGCACCATCGATATGATTATTATTATAACTTTGACTACTTCTTATATCAATAATAATTGGATTACTATATGTTAATAATTCGCTTATCTGAATACTTGGCATCATTTTACCACCCAGTATAATATATGAAATGATTTTATTAATAATTATAGAGAATGACTATAAGATGTTAATTAAATGTAAAAGTTTTTTTATTAAAATATATTATATTTCTTGTAATTCATAAGTTGTATTAAAGATTCTCTTCCATCACTACAATATGACATTATATATTTGTCTTCTTCTTTTGTAATTATTATTCCTATTGTTTTATCTTGATTTATTCTTTTTATATTTTTATCAATATAATTCATATAGGTTTCTATTTGTCCTATATGTTCTTTTTTTAGTTTCGTTATTTTTAGTTCTACTACGACATAACAATTATACTCTATGTTATATAATAATAAATCTATATAATTATAGCTATTTCCTATCTTTATTTTATATTCATTTTTAATATAACAAAAACCATTACCTAATTGTTCTAAAAAATCATTCATATTTTCTAAGATTAATTGTTGCAACATCTTTTCTTTTACTATCTCTTTATTTGTATTTAAAATTATAGGATTTTTTACTAAATCTTGAACTTCTAATTTATCTTCGTTTTTTAACTTTTCTTTTGTTTTTTTCATCTAATCTTTCATATTCTTTTGTATTTTTCCTCTTAATTCTTTTACAGATAAATTTTGCTCTTCTGAAATTTTTATATAATAGTTAATTTGATTCATATCATCTATCGATAAAATTAAATCATAATGCGACCAACATAATCTTGGCGACAATGTCGCCACTTTTTGATTGCAGAAAATTTCATAAAATTTTTTAAATCTATATAATATTCTGATTCCAAATTTTTTACCTAATTCACTTGTTAATTTTTCAGAATATTTTTTGATAATTCCCTCTCCATAATGTTTACCTGCTTCACTTAACATTTTTCCTACATTATAATATGTTTGTAAATCACTTCTATTTTTACTATAATCTTTTATTTTTTTATAAACCTCATTATTTATTAATTCTTGTTTAATATTTTCATAATAATTCATAAAATCACTCCCTAAATGTAATCTACATTAACACTTAAAAAGTAAAAATTTTGTCAAAAAAAGAATAATGCATAACATTATTCATCACTAAAGAAATCATCAAAGAATTGATCATCTGTAATTTCATTAATATCAAATTTTTCTTCTTTGATTGGTTCTTCTTTTTTAGAATCAGTTGTCTTTTGTTTTTCTTGTTGTTCTTTTTCTCTTTTTTCTTCTTCTTCCAATTCTGCTATTTTTGCATCTATTCTTTTTACTAAATCATCAACATTTAGCCCTCCTCCACCAACTGGTGATGGTTTATCCATTCCCATGCCTGGGAAAAATGGAGGCATCATATTATTAGCCTTAGGAGCATCTTCACCTAACATTTCTTTTATTTTTTTATCTCGTTTTTCATTTACAAATTCTTTAATATCAAATACTGGTACCTTTTTCTTTTCTCTTGTTGGATAGCCAGCTTTAGGATAACTTTTTCCCCATAAACCTTCTTTGTCCATTTTCCAAGCAGGAGTCATTTTAGTTTTAAAAGGCATTTCTCTCGTTCTTATAATAATCATTGTATACATTGGTAAACGTTGTAAATCTGAAACTGTAACAAGTGGAGTTGAAGCTGTTTTATCATCTTTCTTTGATTTTACTTCACCACACATCTTACTAATTTCTTCTAAGGCAGATAACTCTGAACTAATTAAATATATCCAGTTACCACAGTTACCTTTAATTGTATCTCCTTTTTCTTTACCATACACTTCTGTTAATTGAGCAAAGTTTTGGATAATAAAGGTAAATCTTATTAATCTTGAACGGGCAGCTGTTACCATAGCATCAGCATCTTTTAAAGGTGGCATATTAGCAAACTCATCTAGAATAAAATTAGTTTTAAATGGTAGTTTACCACCATTAGCATATGCTACATCAATTAAAGTTTCATAACATTGTTTAACAAATATTGTAGCAAGAGGATGGTAAGTTTTCTTTTCATCATGGATGATTATAAATACAGCTGTCTTCTTTCTACCAATATCTTTCATATCAAAATCACTGTGTGATAACATTTCAGATAAATTTTCTTTTGAAGAAAACAATTTTATTTTTTGTTTAAACACTGATAAAATACTACCTTTTGTATCATTTGGTGCCATTAATGTACTAGCAACATTTATATAAGCTGGAGAAGATTGTTCTTTATCACTAAAGTATTCTTTCATATAAGTGGTACCACCTATTTTATCTTCACCAACAGTAGTCATTAAATTTATTGTATTTAAATTTATTTCTTCTTCTTTAGCATCTTCAAAAAGAGCTAAACAAAGACCTACAAAATAGTCAGCTGAAGTATTTTCCCAGAATGGATCTTGTCCTTTACTTGATTCATCATAAAGAATGTTTTTTGCTAAATCATCTAATAATTCTGTGGCTTTATCTATGTTTCCTTCTTTATATAAACTATATGGTAAAGTTATTGGATTCCAACAATTACCATTTTGAGGATTACGGAAGTTTAATAATATTATATTATAACCTTTTTCCTTTAATTCTTCGGCATTTCTTTCGTATATTTCTCCTTTTGGATCTGTTATAATCATTGATTCCCCTGCTTTAGCAAGTGTTTTAACCATTGGTTGAACTATACTTTCAGTTTTACCTGATGCAGTTGATCCAATAACTAAATTATGCCATTCACCAGAATCAACCCAAATTTCTTTACCATTATTCATTAAAGGAATTCCTCCAACATCTGATTCTTCAGCTAAAGGGTTAATTTTTACTAAATGTTTTTGCATTTCTTTATCAGTAGCCCATCTAGAATATCCTTTTTCTTTTTTAGGACTTAAGTCCAACCCTATTCCTTTTTCTCTTTCAAAAAAATGACCAGATACGCTAGTGAAAGCAGCTATAAGTGCTATCAAATAAAATACCATTACAGGAGCAAAGTATTCTACTGTAAAACCTGGTAATGGATTAAGTCCTGAAAATGTTGAATCTTTTATGAATGAGACAACATTTAATACAGCTATATCCACAATATAAAATAATACAATGGCAAAAATCACAAATATTACAACATCTTTTGGTTCTGCCTTAAATTTCAATTTCATTTTATCACTCCTATAATTTATTATTTTTACTATTTTTTGATTTTAGAATTAATGAAATAACTATACTAATTACAATTATAAAGACAAATATGTATATTAGAATATACCTATCTTTATTTAAATTTTTTTCAAATTCGAATTCAATTTTTTTACTATCATAGTTATCCTTAGTAATATACCAATAATAGTTATTACCTTCTATCAAATCAGCATTATTTTTTATTACTTTATGATTAGTAACAAATTTGATTTCCAATTTATCATAATCATAGAATTCGTAATCATTTTTTTGGTAAGGAATACATATAAAACCTTTTGCATCAAATGAATAATGGTTATTATTTTCGATAAATTTAAATTCATTAAAACAAGATTTAATTGCTAGTGATTGTGAAAAATTATTATAATTGTAATTATATAAATATTTAACGTTATCATTATTTAATTCTATTTGATATAATTGATTCTTCAAAGCATATTGTTCATAAAATAAATTTTGATCGACATTTTCAATATCATTAAATATGATTTTTTCTTTTATAACTTTGTCATCAAATTTTACTTCATACTTTAGAGTGCACCCTGTTAATAGAATAAATAAGGGTATTAATAATTTTTTTTTCATAGAACCACACTTTCTTAGTTATCTAATAAATAAACATATCCATTAAATGAACCATCTTTATTCTTTAATTGCTCTAATGTCAAATCAACTTTTCTAACAGTTGAATGAGCCCACGCATCATCAGTAGAATGTGAAATTGTCCATCCACTTTCAGTTCTCCCATTTCTCCATCCTTCACTAATTGTTACATATGTTGTTCCCTCTTTTTCGTAAACATTTTCAACAATTGCAACATGTCCATATTGACCTTTTGACCAAGAAACAATTGCTCCCGGTTTAGCATCATTTATATTATTTGATTTATTGAAAAAACTTGAGTCAGGATTACTATACCAATCTTGCCCATTTCCAGATGTTTTTTCAATACTAGCCAACAATTTTTGCTTTGTTTCATTGTCATAACCAGCTGAATCAATTATTTCTAATGCTCTATGTTTTGCATACCATACACATTGACCAAACAATGTATTTCCAATATATTTATCTATATCGTAATTATACCAATATCTATTTCTTAAATCAAGTGAGCTACTTGGCGTTTCTCCTGTCGTTCCAAATACTAAACCACCAGCAGAATAAGAAACAAAACTAGTTTTTGCTCTATTAAATATTTCATCTATTACATCATTAATATTACTTTCAATTTTATATTCTGGAATGTTTTTTTCATATACTTCTTTAAATTCAAATCTTTGATATATCCATCCTTGTTTGATATCACCATCATAAGAAGTTTCAAAGTGTTCATTTTCACTATTAGAATATGATGTATCTGGAATAACAGAACTACATCCTTCTGAAGAAAGATTAGAAATATGTTTCCCTCCGGCTAATTCATCGAATCTCGTTAAGTCACAAGTATTTATAATATTTATAAGACTACATAAATAATTTTGACTAGTTGCATATCTAGCATTTGGATTACTTACAAGTGATTTTAATTGTCCCTCAAGATCAGTAGCACTTTTAAATGCATTTCTATTAGCAAAATCATTCAATAACCATCTTCCATGATCAGCAAATGATTCACTAGGAGAAGTATAGGTTTTAAAACAAGCCATCGCCTTATATGTCCCCAAAGTCTTACTATACTCACTTGTTTGAACCCAAGTCCCACCTTTTGTTCTACATTTTGCACCTTCTTGGTTTAATGTATTTTGATCAGTAGTAAGCGGTAAAGTTTTAATACCAGTTACTTTTATTCCAAACATATTATTACTATTACTAGTTTTTAATGATTGTTCGACTATTCCTTGAGCTAAAGTTAGAGATGCATATACACCTGTTTGTTTCATACTATCTGTAGCATATGGTCCATATGTTTGTAAAGCACTTTCATAACTACATGATGCTTTTACATTATTTATAAACAAAAAAGGTAGTAATACAAATATTACTGCAATTTTTTTACAATGATTCATACTACCACCTCATTCTATTATTAATTTCTACATTTGTTATAGCAAGTATTATAAGCTGCTGTTCCACTTGTATATTTAGAACTACATTCTTCTTTACATGTTTTTTGAGTTATTCCTGTAGAACTACTCGAATTATTACGACAATTATTATAACATGTTCTATATGCATCTGTATTTTCAGTATATTTAGAACTACATTCTTCTTTACAAACTGTTTGGGTTGTTCCAGTATTATTTTTATTTGAATTAACTATTTCATTATAATTAAATGAATCATCACTTGGTCCTTTACACAAATGATCATATAATCCAGTTTGACCATTTATTGAAGTGTTTTTTTCTGTTGAACCAAGTATTACTTCTCTATTATTTTCACCAGTATAAAATGGATGTGAACTAGTTGTCCCATATTTCAAGAAAGAAACGTATTTGTCAAAGCTAAGTTGAAAATAATACCATTCACGATTTTCATACCATGGTCCTAAATATGTACAACCATCACAATTGCCATACTTTGTATTACCATTTTTATCTCTATATTTTCCGATATCAACATAACAATATTCATGAACATATTCAACCATTGCGTTTGATAAATCTTTAATATCTTTTTTTTGATTAGGAGTTGCTTTTTGATTCCAAAGTTCATTATTAGCTTTACCATAGGATAAAGTTTCATGAAGTAATGGAATATTTAAAGTAACACCACATGGGTTATCAACATTTTTTTTAGATGTTAGTCCAACTGTACAAGTTTCTTTAAATATATTATAAGTTTTTCTTATTCTTTTAAAATATGAAATTGCATAAGCACATACATTATTAATTCCAAATATATTTTCTGTATCGACTGTTAAGTCTTCTGAATCATTTTCTATAATTTCATCTATATCATCTAATATTCCTGACTTTTCTAAAATCTCTTTATCAGGACATATATTAGCGTATTTTAAATATTCAAATAATTCTTCATCTGTCATATTACTTGTAACGTATGATGTTACATTATTACTTTCATCATAATCAATATCATCAGAATTCATAGCTATTATAATAATAAATATAAGGCTGATGAATGCTGCAGAAATGAATACTCCTATTTTAACTTTTGTTAAATAATTTTTCTTGATAAGTTGAAAAGCAGCGTCACCTAATTCTCCGGCTAATTCACCTTGAATTACGCCACCTGTTGCTGCTGTTATTGCAGCTCCAGTTGCTTTTCCACCTATTTGGTCTACACCTTTTTCTATGTTGCTCTTTTCTTCTTCACTTTTCCCAGCTAATTTGTTCCCAATTTCTTTTCCTATTCCAGTTGTTCCTGAAATACGATTCTTATTTTTAGCATTATTTAATCTTTCAATAGTGCCTTTATTATTTTTTTCATAGTCTTTAACTGATTGTAGATTATTTTTAATTTTTGTTGGATTATTATTTTTTGGTAATTTAAAATTTCTATTATTAGAGTTTGAAGGAACATCATTAGATTGTTCCTCCATTGCATCAGATGATACTATTTCATCATCTAAATCTTCAAAAATATCTTCTTCATTATTCATAGTATCACCTACCTATTACTAGAAGCCTCCGCCTCCACCAAATGAGTCTAATTCTTGTTCAGAAGCAATTACATTTATACGCATTCTTCTAGAACCACATACAAATAATGCCTCTCCTTGACTATAACCTTTTATACTTTCTTTTTCATTGTCATTTAAATCAATTAGTCTACTTAAGTCTTCAACAGCTTGTTTTTTAAGTCCCATTACTAAATAGTAAGAAGCATTATCAAATATAGCTTTTCCTTGAGTAATAACTGCTTGATCACTAAAGTCACTAGGTTGTTGAGTGATTATTATTGTACCTGTATTATATTTACGAGCTCGTCTTTGAATTTGCGCTAAAAAGTCAGCACCTAGTGTATTTTTTCCAGATATTAGCACATGTGCTTCATCAACCATTAATACAGTATTGACATTTTTATCCAATGTTAATCCCCATGCATATTTTAATATATTGAAAAATAAAGCATTTCTGATATTTTCATCAGCATTCATTAATTCTTTTATATTAAATACTATAAAATTACTATCTGGACTAATTGTTGTATGACCATCAAAGTAATATCTTAATTCTTTTACTATTGGTCTAATTTTTAGTTCAAGTTTTTCCATAACATCTTTTTCTTGAGTTTTTTCAGTCATGGAAGCTAAACGACCTCTTATTGTTGCATATACATCTTTAAATGTTGGATAATCATTTGACGTAAATTTCGTAAAGTCTGTATCAAAATCAATACCAAATCTTTTATATGTTTCTTGAACAACTTCACTAAACATATTAAGAACGTCTTCTTCAATTCTAGGATCGTAGTATTTCATAAAGGCTTTGATTGTTTGAAGGGTTCTTGTTAGTACAGTATAACCTAAGCCTCCTTCAATTTCTTCTTCATCTGCATCCATTATTACTTCAAGTGGATTTACCATTCCGTATTCTCCACCTTTTCCTAAGTCAATGAAATCTCCACCATATCTTGCTGTCATTTCTTCTAACTCACCTTCTGGATCAATTATTACAAGTTGACAGTTATTTCTAATATGTGTTCTTAACATTATTTTAGCAACTGTTGATTTACCACTACCAGACGTACCTAAAATAATTAGATTAGCGTTATTTCTATTATGTTCTTTTTTTATTTGATATAAAAATTGATTAAATAAAATAACACCTCCGGAAAAATCAACTCCTAGTAACGTTGATAATCCTGGATCTTTTATACTATCAAATATAAATGGATACATAGCTGCTATAGTAGGAGCTGGTATTGGTGTACCTATTCTATCTTCTATATCTTGTTTTTCATATATTGGAAGAATTGATTTTAAAACTTTTTCTTGTTCAAATCTTAATGGTACTGCTCTCATTTGCATAGCTTCTAAGTAATTTTTTACTTGGAATTTTTTATTGTTTAATTCTTCTTCACTATCAGCAGTTATCATTATATGTAATTGAAAATCGTATATTTTGGCTTGCGTAGCTGCTAATTGTTGAACAAATTGTTCTAATGATTCATAGTCTTGTCTTATTCTTTCAAGCATTGTTTTGTCTTTTTCTTCAGAATATCTTTGCTTTAAATCTGCTATTTCTTTATTTAACATTTTTGTTATTACACTAAATGGTAATGGTATATGTTTAATTACCATTTTAATTCCTGACATACTTGTTAAATTTGATAAGAATCCAACAGGTACATATTTTGGATAAGAAATTGCTGTTAATATACATGCATATTTATCACTTATTACAAAGTGACTTGGTTTAAATTCTAGTCCTTTTGGAGCTATTTGTGCTTTTATATCCATTATCCAATCACCGTCCCAAAAGTTGTTGTTGAACCACCATTTAAGAAATTATCTAGTATAACTCTTAAATCATTATTAGTAACTTGTCTTGTATTTAAACCTGCACTTGCGAACATATTAATTAAATTTCTTATTCTTTTCATTATTAAATCATTATTTCTTTCTTTAAATAGCAAATAATATTCTGTATCAACAATATTATTATTCATAAACATATTAGCTTTGTTTATATCTTCTAGTATTAGTTTTCTTTTTACTTGATCACCTGTTGAGTTAAATAGTAATTGTAATTGAGATAAGTAAACATTAATATCAACTGGTCTATCTGCAGCTATTATCCAAAATTCATAGTCTATCATATTATAAACATTTTTCAAATTGTTAATTATAGCATTTTGCGTATCAAAATCAGCTATAAAAATATTTCTTGGAGCTATTTTAATTCCTGTTACTTTTTCATTATTATCAAGTATTATCATACCATTAGTAATACTTTTTACAGGAACAAAAGATTCATCTGTATATTTACTTTTTGTTGATTTCATCCATCACACACCAACCTTTCCATATGTATTTTTGTCTTGATGTTATAAAAATTATTGCATTTATTATAACAGTAAGAACATTATGGTAATTTGGAATAGGAAAAACTAGAAATCCTGCTATACAAGCTGGAACAATTGCTAAAATAGCCATCCAAAATTCATTTATTGGAAGTATTAATAATAGTAATAGTGTTAATCCTACCCCACAAGCAAATAATATCAAATCAAATGGATAAAACATTCCGAATATCATCATTGATTTTTTAGAATTTGCTGGTATTAAATAATTTCCCATTTTTATTCATCCCCTTTTTTATTTTTTACTTTGTTCAAGTATCTTATTTTGAGCCTTAATTTCAGAATTTAAATCTTTTACTGTTTGTTGTAATTCTTGTTGCATTCTTACATTTTCTTTTGCTAATGCAATTATATTTGGGTCGGTAATATTTGAATTAACTTCGATTCTACCAGCATTTGGACCAGAAGTAGCCCAAGTAAATGTACCTGGAGCAAAAGTTGATTGTTCTTGTCTTAAACTATCAAGAGCATTCGTAGCTTGTGTTAATTGATCATTCAATTCCTTAACTCTTCTATCAACAACATCGGCTGTACCAGATTTTTTTACATCACCCCAGTCAGTTACTCTGTTCATTGCTCTATCATTTATTCCATAACTATCTCTGTAAGTTCTCTCTTTAGCAGCATTTGTTGCAGCTTTTGATGCATTATCGATTATAGACTGAATTGATTTGTGATCAGCTTTAAATGCTTCTGAACTTGCTCTGCCAGCTGCTGCAACACCACTAAATATAGGGTGATTATCACTAAATTTTCTTATTTTTGCTTTATCTTTTTCTAATTTTGCATCAGATTGTTTTTTTGCATCTAAAGCTCTTTTACGCCACTCAGACGCATCTATTTCTCCAGATGTTTTTAAATTTCTAAGTTCTATTAACTTTTTATTAAGGTCATTTTTTGCTTGTGTTTCTAATTTGGCATCATCCGCTGCAAGTTTATTTTTTCTTTCTTTATATCTATTAACTGAACCAACTGCACTCATTCCAATAGCAGCAGCTCCTGCAGCCGTTTTTCCTAAAAAATTTCGTCCCGTTTTAAAACCTAAAGCTTGATCATCTAATTTTTTAAGTGGGTTCAAATTGAAACTTCCTGATGCTTTTATTCCCATAATATTTTCTAATAATTTTGGCAATTGTTTAGCAAACATTAATATACCTATTATTAATAGTAAATTAATCCATAATCCATTTTGATCCCAATCAATATCAGATAATAATGAAATAAAATAAATTGCTATATGAAATGCCAATAATTTCATAAATAAACTTAACCAAGTTGTAGCAACCTCTTTTATCCATTTACTAAACATTCCATTTTTTGATTTGTCTGGATCAATATATGAAATAATTGGAATGGGAGCTAATAACTCTAAGAATTGAAGTTTAATTGTACGCACTGCTACATCAAAACAGAAACTTAAAAATACAAGTGCTAAAACAATACCTACAACTGTTGAAATAAAGAAAGTATAACTAACAACATAATAATGTTTTGTAGAAATACCATGTGGGGCATTATATACTTCACTATTTCTAAGTAAATTCTTCACACTAGCAGTTCCTGTACCCTCAGAGACATCAGCTCTACAATATTTATTTTCTATTTTAGTAAAATCTTGTTTTAAACTCATCTCATCAATTTGAAAAAAAGTTTTAAATGCCATCAAACCAACATAATCACCAATGCTTGAAGTTGTGGCCTTTTCTATACAATTAGGGTCCATTAGAAAACTCATTTCACCTGTATCAAGTGATTCTGAATTATATATTAGTTTTTCTATCAATGCATCACTTAATATTGCTTTTTGGGCATTGTATAAAAAATCAAATCCAAATGGAACACATATCACAAGTACAAACGTAATCAATATATTTTGAATTAATTTCCCCCCGCCTTTTGTTTTATCTTGCAATAAATCTGGGTTTACTAAATAATTTATTAATGAAAAAGAAATTTTAAAAATCATAAATATTGCTATCAAAGCATATACTTTTTGACTTATTTCATTAATTTTGTCTGAACTAATAATAGTAGCATTAGCTAATTCAGTTATTATATTATAGAAAACTGTTATTAAACTATAAACTCCTCGATCAATAACAATAAAAACGCTTCTTACGCCATCCATAAATACTGATTCTTCCATAAATCATCACCATTTTCTATTTATATATACAAATTCACAAATACATTATAACATAAAAAAAAGTAATAATAAATATAATTAATATTACTTTTATCACTTTTTTACTTGAATATTTCTAAATATGATTGTTCTGTATCTATTCCACTGATATTAAGTAAAAAACTTACTAATAATGGCACTAGGAAAAAGATTACACCAATTATTACTCTTTTTATAAATTTATCCCAGGCAGATTTATAATTCTTGTCATCTGATATAAGTATTACCTTTAAAAATTCAATTATACTTAAAACAACTATCAAAACAGGAATTAATATCTTAATAATATCATATATTTGTTTTACTAATTTTATTGTTTCTCCATTTGTAACAACCGGTTTTTCCTCTTGTTCAACTTTTCTATCCACGGCATCTATTTTATTCTGTATTTCATCAATTTGTTCTAAAACAGTAGTTTTATATAAACTTAAAAATTTTTTCACTCTATCATCATTTTCATCAACATAACCCATTTTTATTGCTCCATTTATTTCATCATAAGCTGATGCAGATGAAGTTTTTATAGCAAATAAAATATCTTTGCATTCTGAAGTTTTTGTTATATTTTTGTCCTCGTCAATACAAGCATCAAGGTCAAAATTTAACAAATTGTTCTCCCAATAAGAAATAAATCCTTCTATTTTTTTATAATATGATTGAGAATGTGGGTCATCTGAAGGTGCAGTATACTCATTACTATTAGCAATATGTGAATTTGTATTATCATATTTTTTATTTTTTTGAATAGTTTCTAATTCTTCTCTGTCATTTGACAACCATACAGCAAATCCTAAGCCATCTTTTTTTACCAAAGAATAATCCGGACATTTTTTAGTAGATGCATATGTATCTTTAATATCTTCCCAATTTTGAATTTTTTCCTTATTATTTTTATTTTTTTGATTCCATCTAGTAATAACACTGCTTGATTTTAAATCATCATAAATATTTACTTCTAATGATACTGCACCACCACTTAATTGATCATAAAAATAGTATGTACAAGTTTTTTCGATTTCTTTAGCTTCAACATTACTAACTCCAATAAGCATAGTTAATGCAATTGTTATCATATATATAAATTTTTTCATCTAATCACTCCATAACTACATTTATTATAACATAAAAAAAAACAATAATAAATATTGTTTTCAATTTTATTAAATACAATGATTGTTAATGAAAAATTCCAAGTTTTATATTTTTATTCATCTTACAAATTTTCACACTATCCAATTTGTAATTTTTTACTATATTTAATTTAAAAAATTCATAACTAAATCAATTATAATTTCTTTTTCTTTTGGGTTTGATTCTGCAATAAGTAAAGTTAATGCAGTTAATGTATTGTTATCAATAATCTGTTTATCTTCTTTATATAAAATATCATAATAATTTAAGAAATAGA
Organism: uncultured Bacilli bacterium; assembly: GCA_934167465.1. Lineage (GTDB taxonomy): Bacteria > Bacillota_I > Bacilli_A > RF39 > UBA660 > CAJOJO01. The sequence continues at coordinate 69,631 of CAKPKR010000001.1, forward strand.
TAAATAAAGTTGCCGCAATTCTTTTATTACCATCTACAAAAACATGATTTTTAACAATCATATATAAGAAATTAGAAGTTTTTTCTTCTATACTTTTATAAACATCATTATTATCAAATGTTTGATAAATATTTCCGATAATTGCTTCTAATCCCTTATCTCTTTCAATAGCAAAAATATCACTTTTATTATTAAATCTAAGTTTATTAATTATATTTAAACAATCTTCGTATCTTATTTGTTTTTCGCTATTATTACCTTTTGGCTTAGGTATTTTTTTATAGTCATAATCATCTAAAAGATCAAGTGCTTTTGAATAATTTCCTATTACTTTCAAAATCTCCTTAGTATCATTATCTTCTAATTTTTCATCTATTCTATTTGCAATATCTATTAATTTAATTGTTTTTTCAAGATATTCTAATCTTTTATGATTAATGGCATAACCTTTAATCATATAATCCTTCAAAATATTAGTCGCCCATTTTCTAAAAATAATACCATTTTGACTCTTAACACGATATCCGACACTAATTATCATATCTAAATTATAGTAATCAACTTGATAAAGTTTACCATCTTTGGCAGTTGTTGCAAATTTTGCAACAACTGAACTATCTAGTTCTCCTTCTAATACATTTTTGATATGTCTAGAAATTACAGATTTATCTCTACCAAATAATTTTGCCATTTGTTCTAATGACAACTATACTATTTCATCTTTCATATTAACTTCTAATTTAACATTTTGATTTTCAAGTATTTTTTTTCTTCCTTCTATAGCAAGTTTATTATATGAACATATGTTTGTAAATATATTTTTAAGATTTTAGATAAGCATAAAAAAAAAACAATAATAAATATTGTTTTTAATTTTATTAACTACAATGGTTGTTAATGAAACAATCTATACAAGATGTAATTCCATTTTTTTCAGTTTTATTAGCAGTATTTTCAGAAGATTCTCCTGCTTTTCCTAACATACTAAATACCATTTGAACTAAAGCAACTACTAGGAATATAACAATAGCATAAATAAATCTTTTAAGTAATTTATTTTGTGCTTCTTTCATTACTTTTTCATCATTTGCCATTACAGCTTTTGCTAAATCCATCATTCCAAAGAAAATTAAAACAAGTGGTACAAATATTTTAATAGCTGTTACAACTAATGAAGTAACTCCAGGTAATATTGGATCAAATTCAAATCCACCACAACTTACTAACATGTTCAACATATTTCTAAACCTCCTCTAAAGCATAAGCTTTCTATAAACATAATACTTTATTTTATTATGTTTGTCAACTTTTTTACTTTCCAAATAAACCTAAAAGTTTATTTTTCTTTTCTTGTTCACCATTTTCTTGTCTAGTAAAGCCTAAGCGACATAGGAACGCATTCAATGAATGAATACTTTTTTCCCTTTCATCTAATGGTGGCATATTATAAAATATTTTAACTCCTGATTCATATTCAAAGTCAAGAACATCTTTACTACTCAATATACTTTGATTTAAAATAACTTTTTTATCTTTTAAATTTTTAAATGCATTTCTATTAAGTAGCATTAATTTATTTAGTTTAATAATAGATGGCTCAACTAAATATATAACATCATTACATATTCTTTCTGCTGGTTCACTATCATTTATATCAATTAAAATTACATCTTTATCAGTATATCTTGCTACAACATTACCGATTTCAGCATTTGAAGTCGAAATAAGTTTACGATCATTAAAATATTTAAAATCAGTTTTATTTACTTCAATAGCAACTGCTGAATAGTTTTGTTGTAATTGATTTCGCATCATATAAGTTAAAGTTGTCGCACCAGATTGTTTAGTAACATTTTTTATACCAATAATTCTAGTACCACTAACTGTAGATTCATATTTTTCAACAACTACATCTTGTCCACCATTAAAATCTAGTTGTTGAATATGAGCAACATCTCTATAGGAATTTGGATTATTATATAAATACATAATTCCTTCAACATTTTTAGTAAAATTGTATATTCCCATAGAAATTAATTTAGATAAGTAATCAGTTGATGTGCTATCAGCAGTATCATCAAGTAATAATATTACTTTATCCATATCTAAGTTAATAGACAATTTTTGTAAAGTCTTTATATCTCTATAATTTTTTAATGCTGTTATATCCAAAATCATTCTTTGAAAAAAGAAATTTTGAAATTCATTTATTATATCTTCAACTTCGAATTCACCAACTTTTTTCTTGATAACATCAATTCCAAGTCCTTCTAACATTGATTGATATTTATTTGCTATTATTACATTCATAATATCTGCCTTTCTAATAAGATAATCCTAATGTTTTTGTTTCCCCATATACTGGGAATTCTAATGTTTTACCAATTAATGGTATTTCAAAATACATATATGTAATTACTGCGTAATATCTACCTTGCATAGGAGATGAAGCGTCATGAAATTCAGCAATACAGTAATTATAAGTACTTGTTCCTGTATCAACTACATTATAAGTATAATTTGTATTTTTAAATCTTTTTTTCATTGCATCATTGCATTTTTGACTTACATTTAACTCTATTCTATATCCTGTATCAGCAAGTGTTGATTCAATTTCTGATAGAACAGAATCATTTCCTGCTTTAAATCCTTTAGTTAAAACTGTTGTTTCTCTTTTTTCAATAATACTTATAATTCTATTTTTTACTTTAAATGCTTTTGTATAGGCTGTAGAGCCTGCAAATAAAATTAAAAAAATAAATAAAAATACTATTACTAAATTAAGAATAAGCGCATTATTTATTGATTCTTTCATATTTCACCACACTATTATTAAGCTGAAAACTTAAATATTGATTCACTTTCAGAGTATACAGGAATTTTGAAAAATCCACCTATTATAGGTATATCAAGATGAATATAAGTTTCTATTCCATAACTAAAGTACCCGCCTTCAAAATCTGTTCCTTGAGTATATTCATAAATGCAATATTCATGTTGTTTATAACTACCTGCATCTACAGGATTATATGTATATTTATTATGTTTTCTTGGTTTACAATCAGGTGTAGAAATTCTATATCCGAGGCTTGATAAAGTTTCTGCAATTTCTTTATCAGATAAAGAATTATAACCTTCATATTTTTCTAAAGCATTAGCTATTTTACCATTAACTTTAAAAGCTTTCATATAACTTAAAGAGGCAGAAAGAAAGCCAAAAGTTATAACGATAAAAACAATTATTATATTATATAAAACTACGCTCCCTATTCCTTCTCTCATAAATTATACTCCTTTATTTTTGACTATCAAACGCCTAATGATCCTTTACATGTATCATCACATTTTCCATTAACCCAACATCCACCTTTGTTTATGCAATCTGCTCTTGAAGATGCATTCTTCATCATATTGTTAATTATTGGTGTAGCAATCGCAACAATAACACCAATTAAGATGATTGCAACTACTGTTAAGTTTGCTTCTTCAGCTGCTCCTTTCATTTTTTCACCACCCTTACACTATCATTTATACATTTTTAGTATAACACGTTTAAAATTATTTATCAATTATTTAATACTCACTTTACACTTTTATTGAAATAAATTTTTAATAATATAATTCCAAAAATAAAAATTACATATCCAATTATTATATATTTAGGAAAATAAACCAATTTTATTTGGTGATATCCTTTATTTATATCAAATGTAATAAACATATCAACTATATTACTATAATTTATTTTTTGATTATCTATATAAATATTCCAATTTTTATCATATGGAATAGTTAACATCAATTTTTGATTTTCATTTTGAACAATAATGTCACCTGTTATAGTATTTTTATCTATTTTTATATTTTCTAATTTTCCATTAATTTCTTCAAACAAATAGTCATAATTTTTAGTATTAAATGTCGCAATATAATAATTGTTAATTTTTTTATTATTAACATAAATATCAAGTTTTATTTTTTGATTTTTATATTCATTTTTAACAGAGATAAAACTATATATTTTTAAATTATTATCAGCATATTTTTCTTCATAAACAATTTTATCATTAATAATAACTTTAATTTCTTTTGCCGCGATGTTTTCTAAACAAATATAGTCATTATCATCTAATTGATAATATCCTTTTTCATTATAAATGATATTATAGATATTTTTGTCAATAAATAATCTACCAAATTTATTTAAGTTTTCAAATGAATTATCTGAATTCAATGATAATTTATTTTTATTTATTAAATAACCTATTGATATATTGTGATTATTTTCATAAATATAATATTTTTTATTATTTATATTTAAACTATCGATTTTTTTATAGCAGTAGTTATCTAAGTTTGTTCCATATAAATATTTTATACCTAACATACTATTTATCAAACAATTATTGATATTATCATAAGTTTCATTTTCATATGAAATATATCCTATTTTTGATAATTTCATATAAAATTTAGAATCTCTAGTAGTTAAAAAATTTGTAACGTTACCTGTATTTATACCTAATTTTTCAATTGGTGAGTAGATCATTCCAGATATTCTTATGGCATTTAAGTCATTTATTTTATCTAAAAACTTTTCTTTTTCATTGATATAAGTTGCATACTCGATATCATTTTGTTCTTTTTTTATTGATATATTACTGATAAAATTAGTTTTAATAAATATAAAACTTTCTATTAAAACTAATATTAAAATTGCCATCTCATATTTTTTATTGATAACTGAAAAATTAAATAATTTCATATAAGAAAAGAAGAAAAATAAATTAATTATGGATAGTGTTATATCAATATTTTTATCAAGAAGTACACCAATTAATAAAACAATGAAATATGGTGTAATTAATATTAATTGATTTTTTATTGTCTTTAGGAGAAAATATTTTTTGGATACAATGTTAATCACAAAAAACGAAAACAAGAATGTCCATCTATGATTAAATACAACAGGATAACTAAATCCATGCCATATATAAGTTAGTAGTGGAATAAATAAAGATAATAATAAAATTATTATAACTACTAATATTGATGTTTTTTCTTTATCCTTAACAAATATTAAATAATCTAGTAGAATAACCAAAGGGAAAATTCCACAATAAATATTAAATATATAATATGTGTTATTTTTATCTTTTAAGTTAATTCCAATATTGTTTATAAAAAACATTATTTTTTCAATAAATGATGTACTATATTCATAATTATTGCCATTTTTGTTTAGTAACTCAAAAATAACAGGAATTAATATAAAACTGCAAATTAATCCTACAAGTACATTGCTTATTATAAATTTTTTTATTATTTCTTGTTTATTTTCTTTTGTATTAAATAAACGGAATATAAAATATATCACTATAAATATACATAACATATAACTTATATACCAATTGGAAATAATTGATAATACTAAAAATAAAATATATTTTTTACTTTTTTTATTTTGTATTATTTCATCTACTCCTAATATTACAAGTGGAGTTAAGTAAACAACATCTAACCATATAACATTAAAATAGTACAACATATTATAACTCATTAGAGCATAACAACATGAAAATGTTAAATTTATAATTGAACTATTATTATTTGTTTTACTTAAATAATAATACATTGTTAATCCTGATAATCCAATTTTTAATAATATAAGAATAACTATACCTATATACAAATAATTAGTTGAAAAAAGTATTAATAGTAAATTTAATGGTGATGATAAGTAATAAAAAAATGTTCCATACATACTTCCACCTAAACCATTAGAAAATGAATATAATATTGATTGATTGCCATTCAGTATTTCTTTATAATAATCAAATATAAATGAATATTGTTCTTTTAAATCTGATATAAAAAAATCTGTGAATTTTATTTTATATAAAAATATATAACTTAATATTAATAGTATTGGTATCATAAAAGATAGTAAATATATTATTTTTTTATTTTTCATCTTACCACCTATAATAATTATATCATTTATTATTAAATTTAAATAGAAAAAAATAAAAAGAAGCTTATTTAGCTTCTTCTGTTGCTCTTGTTTCCCTGATAACTGTTACTTTAATTGTTCCTGGATATTGCATTTCATTTTCAATTCTTTCCTTAATATCACGGGCAACTTTATAACTACCTAAATCATCAATTTCTTCAGGTTTAACAATTACTCTAACTTCTCTACCAGCTTGAACAGCATAAGTTTTATCTACACCTTCAATACTGTTAGCAATATTTTCTAAATCTTGTAATCTTTTTACATAATTTTCTAATGAATCATTACGAGCACCTGGACGAGAAGCAGATAATGCATCTGCTACAGCAACTAATACAGCAATTATACTTGTTGCTTCAACGTCACCATGATGTGATTCAATAGTATTAACGACAACGTCGTTTTCTTTGAATTTAATTGCTAAATCTCTACCTAAAGTGACATGACTGCCTTCAACTTCGTGATCAATAGATTTACCAATATCGTGAAGTAATCCCGCTCTTTTAGCTAACACTTCATTTTCACCTAGTTCAGCTGCTAATAAACCAGCTAAAGTTGCAACTTCAATTGAATGTTGTAATACATTTTGACCATAACTTGTTCTAAAGTGTAATTTACCAACTAATTCAATTAATTCAGCATCCATTTTAGAAATACCTAGTTCAAACATAGCAGATTCGCCATATTCTCTTATTTTAACATTCATTTCCTTGGATACTTTATCATATAATTCTTCAATTCTTGTAGGATGAATTCTTCCATCTTTTATTAAAGATTCTAAAGTAACTCGAGCTATTTCTCTTCTATAAGGGTCGAATGACGAAATAACAATTGCTTCTGGTGTATCATCAATTATTAAATCAACGCCTGTTACGGCTTCGATAGTACGAATGTTTCTTCCTTCTCTACCTATTATTCTACCTTTCATCTCATCGTTAGGTAAACTAACGACTGTTACAGTTTGTTCGTTAGCAACATCACCTGCATATCTTTGCATACATGATACTAACATTTCTTTAGCTTTACGATCTGCTTCTAATTTAGCTTCTGATTCTCTATCTTTGATATAACTTGTTATTTCTAAATCCATCATATCTTCCACTTTTTTTAGAACCAATTCTTTAGCTTCTTTTTTTGAAAAACCAGATATTTTTTCTAGTAAATCAATTTGTTCTTTTTTGATTTCTTCTATTTTTACTTGTTCATTTTGGATATCTTTTTGTTTATCAATTAAATTGTTTTCTTTTTCTTCTAGCATTTGCTCACGATTTTGTAATGTTTGATCTCTACGATCCATGTTATTTTCACGTGTAATAATGCGTTCTTCGGATTCTTTTAATTCATTTTTCTTTTCTTTTATTTCATTATCAGCTTCAATTTTTAATTTATGAATTTCTTCTTTTGCTTCAAAAATACTTTCTCTTTTTGCTTTATCTGCTTCTTTTTTTGCATTTTCAATTATTTTTTCTGCTTTAGAAGAAGCCATATTTCCTTTAATATAATTAATAATAAATACTATTATAATTCCAACAAAAAGTCCAATTAAGACTAGTAAAATGGAGAAAATCATATTATCCATAATATAACCTCCATTCTAATATATACATAAGTAAAATATTTTTTTACTTATTATCATTGTAAATAAATTTTCACAATAAGTCAAGGTGAAAAGAAAAAGAAACAAATTATTTTGTTTCCTTTTTTAATATTCCATAGTGTTCACGAACTTGGTTTTCAATTTCTTCTTTCATTTCAGGATTTTTCTTTAATATTTCCTTGACATTTTCTTTACCTTGTCCAAGTTTTTCGCCTTTATAAGCATACCAAGATCCTGTTTTATCTAATACCGCAATATCACTTGCTAAATCAATTAGTTCTCCCTCTTTAGATACACCTTCACCATACATAATATCTACATTGCAAGTTTTAAATGGAGGAGCCATTTTATTTTTAACAACTTTAATATTTGTTTTATTTCCAATAATTTCGCTTCCATCTTTTATTTGTTCACTTCTTCTAATTTCTAGTCTAATTGAAGAATAGAATTTTAAAGCTCTACCACCTGTTGTAGTTTCTGGATTTCCAAACATTACTCCAACTTTTTCTCTTAATTGGTTAATGAAAATACAAACTGTATTTGTTTTATTGATAGCACCAGCTAGTTTTCTTAGAGCTTGACTCATTAATCGAGCTTGAAGTCCCATATGAGAATCTCCCATTTCTCCTTCAATTTCTGCTTGTGGTACTAAAGCAGCTACTGAGTCAATAACTATTACGCTAATGGCACCACTTCTAACTAGCGCCTCACATATTTCTAGAGCTTGTTCACCATTATCTGGTTGAGATAATAATAACTCATTAGTATTAACACCTATTTTTGCCGCATATGTTGGATCTAATGCATGTTCAGCGTCTATAAATGCTACTCTACCTCCTTGTTTTTGGGCTTCGGCAATGGCGTGAAGTGCAAATGTAGTTTTACCACTTGACTCTGGTCCATATATTTCAATTATTCTTCCCTTAGGATATCCACCTATTCCTAAAGCTATATCTAAAGATAATGAACCACTTGGAATTACTTCGATATCATTATGTTCATTATCGCCTAATTTCATTACTGATCCCTTTCCAAATTGTTTTTCTATATCTGCTAAAACTTGATCTAAAGTTTTATCATTTGATGATTTTGTCATTTCTTTTTCCTCCTTATTGTAACTTAATTATAAATCAAAATTTTGTCAATGTCAACAAAAAATCGAACATTTGTTCAAACTGTTTGTTTTTATCCTTCTATTAATATTATACGACGAACTTTTTTGATTTCCTAAAAAAAGAAAACAATTTTAATTGTTTTCAAATATATATTTCTTATTCAAATTATAATATTCTATTGCAGATATTACAGATAGTACACAAGCTAATATCAATAATACATCTGATACTTTAATATTCCATAGTTCAAATGGCAAATTATAAAATAAAGTTAAAGTAACGCCCGTCATCATACAAGCTGTTTTATATTTACCTGTTTTAATTGCTGCAACAACATGTCCTTTGTTTCCAGCAATCATTTTTATTGAATCAACTACTGTATCTCTAAAAATTATAACTACAGGAATTATTGCAGAAATAAATCCTAGAGATGCTAATATAATTAAAACTGAATTAACTAATACTTTATCAGCAATTGCATCAATCATTTTTCCAAAATCAGTTATTAAATTGTATTTACGAGCTATTTTTCCATCAACAAAGTCTGTTAGCGAAGCTATTACAAATAGTATTCCAGCAATTATATACTTAATTTCTACTACTAAAGTTTCATTCACAAATAGTTTAGGTAAATAAATTCCAGCTGATTCAAATGGAAATAATAATATTATAATAATTATTATTGTTAAAAATATTCTACTCATCGTTATTTTGTTTGGTAAATTCATAAAATCCTCCTAATTAATTATTGTTGGTTCATTTGTTTTGGTATCATTTTTATTTATTTTAATAATTCCAATTACACCAACAATTAATAATACTACTATACCTGCTATAATTATATATTTAGTTACAGGTTTGATTTTTCTATCTATTGTATAAGGTGAAGCAATTCTTTCTTCTTTTTTTTGTTTTTTTTCGGCTTTCTTTTTAGCCTTTTTTATATCGTCTAATGAAATTTTTGAAGTTCGATCAAACAAGTACTCATTAAATTCATCGACCATATCTTCATAACTCATTCCTAAATATTTAGCATATTCTTTAATTAATGATTTTAGAAAAAATATATCTTTGAATGCATCAACATTACCAGCTTCGATATTTTCTACTTGAGTTGGTCTTAGTTTTAAATCACTTGCCACTTCTCCAATTGTTAAGCCTATATTTTCTCTTGTTTCTTTTAAACTTTCACCAATTTCCTTCAATTGTTCACCTTCTTTATTAAAAAAAAATAATATTTTATAAGCCATGTTCTGTTCCTATTGCTAGGCGACAAACATTTATCTACCTGTTTCCAGGTCCCATAAGAGATTCTTAATTCTCTCTTATTAGGTTCCCCTACCATAATTTGGGTTTCTCACTCGCGGGGTTTACCACGTTCCACTTCCATCATTTCTGATTTCTTCGTCACTTTGGCACTTTTACACCTAATCTAACCATATATTTCTACTTAGGTTATTTCGGAGCCGTTCTAAATTAGACCTTAGGTTATTAATTCCCTAAGCACGAACACTACAATCATCACAGATTGTGTGAGCATGGACTTTCCTCTACATTACTTTGAATGCAGCGTTTGTCAAAATATTATTCTTTTCCATATATAATTTTTTCTAATCTTGATATTCTTCTTAGAACATCAGCAGTTGATGTTGAATCATCATTGTTCTCTCTTAGAACTTCTATTTTAGTTCTAAGATTTCTAATTTCTTGTTTCAATTTAATGTTTTCATCAATCAAATCTTTTTTATCATTTTCAATTTCATTTATAATGTTTGCAAATTCTTCATAATCTCTTATAATTGCATCCAAAAATTTATCTACTTCTTGTGGTCTATAACCTCTAGTATCAATTTTAAATTCTTTTTCTAAAATGTCTTTACCTGTAAGTAAGATTCTATCTTGAAACATTATATTACCTCACAATCTCAGTAATATTTTCTCAAAAAAAACGAATTTTGTCAATCCGTTTTAATACTTTTTAAGTGTTCCAATAAATGTTGCTTTTTTGATATATTTGATATCATCTAACATATCTTCAAACATCTCATTTAAAACATTATAATTTTTCAAGTTTGATCACCTCTTGACATTACTTTAACAGAAAAGAAATATGATTTGTTGATATTCGACAAAACTAGAAAAAATTAGAACTTTGAATATAGTATTTTTTTAAAAAATATAGTATACTTATAATGGTGATATATATGAGATATCCTGGTGGTGTCACTCAAAGTATTAAAAATAATATAAATTATGGTAATAGAGGAATGAATTTAGAAAGTGATTTAAATATTACTAATGAATATTATTTAAATAATGATATCGCTGTTATATACAAAAAGCCAACACCTATCACTATAAATAGAGTTGATTATCCGTCTAGAAGAGATGCTGTCATTAAGGAAGCTCATTTTAAAATTCCTTCTACAACAGATTATAACGGAATTTATAAAGGTAAATACATTGATTTTGAGGCTAAGGAAACTGCAAAAAAATCTTTTCCTTTAGCAAACATTCACAAACATCAAATTGAACATTTAAGAAAAATTATTAATCATGGTGGTATTGGTTTTATTATAGTAAGTTTTACTAAAGAAAATAAAATATTTTTACTAAATGGAACTAGTTTTTTTAATTTCATTGATAATAATGATAAAAAATCTATTCCTATATCTTATTTTGAAGAATATGGTTATATCATAAATTATAATTTTAATCCTAGATTGGATTATTTAAAAATTATAAATAAAATATATTTTGAAGGAGAGAATGTATGAAAAAGTTTTTTAAAGATAAAGACAATATAGTAATATTAGCAGTTAGTTTAGTAGCGTTTATCGCAGGAATCCTAAGTATTGGATTTGTTAAGTCACTTTTAATTATTGGTTTAGCAGATTTAATATTCTTCCTTCCTAATCTAAAAAAGAGAAAGAAAACTAGTAAACCTAAAGATAAAAAAACTACTAAAAAACAAAAGAAAAAAGTTATTCAAATCATATTAATCATTTTTATAATCGGAATATCTTTATGTATAATTGGAGGCATTGCTTTTTGTTCTTACATTGTAAGTCATGCGCCAAAATTCAATCCAAATGAGTTGTATGCTAAAGACTCAAGTATTTTATATGATGTAAATGGTAATATAATGGCTAAATTAGGTGCTGAAAAAAGAACTAAAATTTCTTTTGATGAGTTACCTGAAGTTTTAGTCGATGCAATCATAGCTACTGAAGATTCTAACTTTTTCGAACACAACGGATTTGATTTACCTCGTTTCTTAAAAGCTAGTGCAACTCAAGTTTTATCTGGAGGAACAAGTGGTGGTGGTGCTTCTACCTTAACAATGCAAATTGTAAAAAATACTTATACTTCTACTGAATCTCATGGTATTGATGGTATTATAAGAAAATTTACTGATATTTATATGGCTATTTTCCAAGTAGAAAAAAAATATTCAAAAAAAGAAATTCTTGAGTTCTATGTAAACACTTACAACTTAGGTAGTGGTGCTTATGGTGTTGAACAAGCAAGTCAAACATACTTTGGAAAATCTGCTAAAGATTTAAATTTAGCTGAAGCTGCTTTAATTGCTGGATTATTCCAAGCACCATCTGCTTACAATCCTTATACAAATCCAGATCTTGCCGAACAAAGAAGAAATACAGTTTTATATTTAATGAAACGACACGACTATATTACTGATGAAGAGTATAAAATTGCTAAAGCGGTTACTGTTGAAAAAATGTTAAGTAATAATGAGGTTAAAAGTGGAAATGAATGGCAAGCATTTATTGATACTGTCGTAGCTGAAGTTATTAAAAATACTAAAAGTTCTGAACATCCTAATGGCCTAGATCCAGCTAATGTTCCAATGGAAATATATACTACAATGGATCCTGATAAACAAAGCCTAATAAATGGAATTATGAATGGAGAGACTTATAAATGGCCAAATCCTGTTGCTGAAGCAGGTATTGCTGTTACTGATGTAAAAACTGGTGCAATTGTAGCTGTTGGTGCTGGCCGTGATAAAAATAAAAAAGGTGAAAGAACTTTAAACACTGCCACTCAAAACACAAAACAAATCGGTTCTACTTCAAAACCTTTATTTGACTATGGTCCAGGTATTGAATATGAGAACTGGTCAACTTACACACTATATGCTGATGAGCCTCATGCTTATTCAACTGGAGTTGGTGTCAGCAACTGGGATAGAGGATATAATGGATTAATGACTATGAGAACTGCCTTAGGTCAATCAAGAAATATTCCAGCTTTAAAAGCTTTCCAAGCAAATAAAAATTCTAATATTCAAAAATTCACAAAAAGTGTGGGATTACATCCTGATATTGAAGGAAACATTATCCATGAAGCTCATGCCATTGGTGGTTATACCGGTGAAACCCCCCTTACTATGGCAGCAGCTTATGCCGCATTTAGTAATGGTGGATATTATATTGAACCATATAGTTATACAAAAATAGTATTTAAAGATAGTGGTGAAACTATCGAAACAAAACCTAAAAAAGAAAGAGTAATGAGTGAAGAAACTGCTTATATGATGACATCATTATTACAAAGTTCAGCTCAAATGGGGTTATATAGTAATTATAATATTGGTGGTGCTACTTACGGTGCTAAAACAGGTACTTCAAATTTCGATGATGCAACTATTGCTGCTTGGAAATTTGGACCAGACGCTGTTAATGATTTATGGGTAACAGGAATATCTCCTGATTATGCAATATCTGTTTGGTATGGATACTTAAAAATTAATAAAGACTATGTAAGTAACTCTTATACTGGAAACCATAGATCGCTATTCCAAGCAGTAGCTCGTGGGGTATTTAAACAAGGAAGCAACTGGACTAAACCGGATGGAGTTGTAGAAGTTGAAGTTGAATATGAAACATGGCCTGCTAAATTACCTAGTGAATATACTCCTGATAATTTAAAAGTTACCGAATTATTTAAAAAAGGAACTGAACCTACTGAAGTATCAGACAGATTCAGCAAGTTACCTAGTGTTACTGATTTAAAAGGAACTGTAAAAGATAATAAATTAACTCTTACTTGGACTGGAATTAAACCTAGTGCTATTGATGACACAAAAATTAATGAATTATTTACTTCTTTATTCCAAGATGAGGGATATAGAAATAATGCAATTCAAGCAAGAAAAAATTATAATAATGCTAATATCGGAAATTTAGTTTATAAAGTATATTCTAAAGATTCTAGTGGAAATTTAAGTTTAATTAAAGAAACAAGTGATACTACACTTACAATAGATGTTACGTCTAGTTCGCCAACAAAATATGTTGTAATTGCTAGTTATACAATATTAACTGCAAATGCAAGTGATGGTGTAGAAGTAAATGTAACTCTTAATAGTGTAAAACCTAATGTAACTGTTACATTAAAAAGTGATACTACTCAGTTAGCAGTTGGAGAAACATATACAAAACCAACTGATTATTCAAGTATTTTTACAGTTTTAGATGGAACTATAGATGTTACTAAAAAAGCAACAATTACAGAAAAATATAGTAAAAATGGTAGTGAAGTAACAACTATAAATACTACTAGTGCTGGGGAATACAAAATAACTTACACAATTGTTTATAATGGTGTTACTACAACAAAAAGTAGAACCCTTAAAATAACAGAATAAAAGTGAAGAAATAATTCTTCACTTTTTGCATATATTTTTTAATTTACAATTAGTACAATCAGGATTTATTGCTTTACAATAATATCTGCCAAACAATACTAATTGATGATGAGTTTTATTTAATCTATCTTTCGGTATTTTTTTATATAATTCTTTTTCAATTTTTAATACATCTTTTGTCTTAACTAATCCTAATCTGTTAGCAACCCTAGTAATATGAGTATCGACAGCTATATATGGTTCATTATATAAAGTACTTAAAACTAGATTAGTTGTTTTTCTGCCAACCCCTGGTAATGATTCTAAATATTTTCTATCATTTGGAACATAACCAATTTCTAGTATTTTTTTAGATATTTCAATTATATTACTCGCTTTTTTATTAAAAGTCCCAATTGGTCTTATTATATTTTTAATATCATTAATATCGGCTTCACTTAATTTTTTTAGTGAATCATATTTCTTAAATAAAATATTTGTTACTTCATTAACTCTTTTATCAGTTGTTTGTGCTGATAACATCACAGCTATTAGAAGCTCATAATCTAAATTATAATTTAATTCACATTTTGGATTAGGTATTAATTCATCTAAATATTCAAATATTTTATTCATCTTCAAGCCAGTTATAATCTAATAGTTCTTTCTTTTCAGATTTTCTATTTTTAAATTCTGTGTCATTTTTTATTTTATCTTCTCTTGATTTAATACCTTTTTTATTCCATTCAAATAATATTTTATCAATATAATTCAATTTATAAACACCATTATATACAGCCTCATCTAAAGCCATTAGTATTAATTCATCAGAATAGTTTAAATCTTGCCAACCACCTATAATTGCATATTCCATAGGTGATAAAGTTCTACCAAATTTTTCTTCAAATTTATCATAAATTGTGCTTGGTTTTTCTTCTTCTTTTTCACTTATAATTAAATGTGACAATTTAATATATAATTCATCTAGATTTATATTTTCAGTAATAATTCCGTCTATCTTTTTATTATCTAACTTTAATATATCTTTCGTTATTAATGATTCAAATAGATTCATTACTTCCTCTAAATTGAATTCCAATTCAGAAGATATTTTTTTGGGATTAAATGTTACATCACGATCATTAATTATATATATTAGTAATATTAATTCATCAGATGTTAGTTTTAATTTTTTATAGTTAGATAATAATAATTTAGGAACTAGCAAATCATTATTTTTAATTATATTAATTACTTTTTCTTTCATATACATCACCTATAAGTTCATAAATTAATTCTTTATTCTTTGATTTATTTATTTCCTTTTCGATTCTTTTATTACTAATTGTTTTTAATAATTCTTTGTTTTTATTAATACTTTCTATTATATCATCATTTAAAGAAAAATTTAAGTCTATTTTAAATCTTAGTGCTCTTATTATTCTTAATGGATCTTCTTTAAAACTGATATTTGCATTTTTAATAGTTCTAATTATTTTATTATCTAAGTCATCTATAGCATTTAATTTATCTATATAGTTTCCATTTAAATCAATACATAATGTATTGATTATAAAATCTCTTCTTTTTAAATCTTCTTCCAAAGTACTAACATATTCGATTTCAGGAAATCTATTTTTATTATAAATATCTCTTCTATACGTAGTTATTTCAAATTTATCTTCTATCATTAATGAACCATATCCACTATCTTTAGTAACTTTAAAATTTTTTTTAATAATGTCTGGTGGCATATTAGTACATATATCAATATCATAACTTGTAATATTCAAATATTTATCTCTTGGATAACCACCAACTATATAAGCTTCGTAGCCTAACATGTTTATTTTTTTCAATATCTTTAAAGCTTCTTCGTACATATAATCACCACCTATATAATAGCACATTTCTATTTTTTTATAAATAATTTAGTTTATTAAACATTCTTTTTTTTTATTCTAGAATATATAATACTAGATAGTAATGAGAGGTGATTTTATGAAAAATTTTGTTCCTGATCTTCTTATAGGGTTATTAAGTATTAGTATGGTTTTCAGTATTATCTTAATGGCTTTGGTTCAAAAACTAAAATCATTTAAATGTATAACAAAATCATGTCATGTAATGATTATGAATATTTGTTTAGCATTTATGTTAGGAATACCCTTTTGTATTACATTTTACGATATTAAATGGACTGATGGTTGTTGGGTAGCCCTATTTAGTTTTATTGGCGCTTCAGCTATTTATACTGCTCTTAAAAAGCAAAATCTTATTAACTACAATCCAACATCAATAGATGACAACATAACTATTTCTAAAAAAAATGAAATTAAAAGGTAATTATGACATATCTAGGCAGCGAAAGAATATTAACTAATAGTTTTTCTAATCATATAAGTGCGGAAGATTATGCAGGAGATCATTTATCTGATGTATCTATAAATAGTACTTGCAAAGTTATTAATGTTATAAATAAATTCAAATCACACGAAGACAGTATTAATTATAATGAATTTTTAAATAATCAAAATAATTGGCGTAGTGGTAATATATATAATTGTATTTCAATAACTGGTAAAGTTGTTCCAATGTATGGAGAAGAATTAGGTGGAAATCAAGTTCATTTAGAAACAATTTATAATAATGAAACTTATATAATTAAATTATGTCATTTAAATGATGTTGTAGTTAATATAGGTGATATTATATATCCAAATCAAGTATTAGGTCATCAAGGAAATACAGGTTTAGTTTTATCAAGTAAAAGTTTTAACGATTCTACTTATGGTAGTCATGTCCATATTGAAATAACAGATTCTAGTGGTAATTTTATTAA
This sequence comes from uncultured Bacilli bacterium, assembly GCA_934167465.1. Lineage (GTDB taxonomy): Bacteria > Bacillota_I > Bacilli_A > RF39 > UBA660 > CAJOJO01. The sequence goes on from CAKPKR010000001.1 coordinate 86,851, forward strand.
CCCTAGAGGATTTGCAGATGGAAGTATCAGTGGAAGTTACATATCTCAAAGCAATGAAATAAATAATGATGTTGATCAAATTAAAATTTTAGTTGATGTTATCAATATTAGAGAAAATTCTAGTACTGATAGTAATGATATCGGAAATGTTTATCTTGATGAAATATATGATGTTTTAGATGTAGTTGATAGTGATATTTATACTTGGTATAAGATTAAAACTAATACTAATGTCACTGGATATGTTGCAAGTAAAAAAGATGAAAGTTGGATTCAGTTTATAGGTAAAAAAATTATAGAAATTCCTACTAAAGATGACTATAAACTAATATTTACTTGTTCTAAAGAAGATTATTACTATTTAAAATTATATGAAGGTGAATCTTTATATATCAAAAAGCAAGATTAAATCTTGCTTTTAACTTACATAAAAGGCAAATCCTACGCCTTGATTAGAGACAGTAAATAAATTTTGCTCTGCAGTAGCTGTTATTGTTTCACAGGCTTTATTGCCACCTGTTACAGTATAGCATACATAAAATTTACCAGCTGTTTTAGTCTTTATTGTATTTCCATAAACGTACATATGAGTTGTGCTCCAATCTTGTCCAGAACCAGTATTAAGATAATAAAATTTACCATCTGTATCTTGTTTAAAATATTGAAGATAATTTCCTGAGTATACATAATATCCAATCCATTCTTGGATTTTTCCACTATTTCCTACTTTAGTATATAGTTCATTTAATGCACTTTCAACATTTGTAGCACTACCACTACTTGGGGTATATGATATTTCACTCGCCTTATATGTTGTTGCGGCATACATAGTTCCACTTATACATATAATCATTGTAATTATTACCAAAAAAATTCTTTTTTTAATTATTTTTTTCATTTATTTTCCTACCTTCCAAGCTAAATATGAATTTATTATATAAGCTATTATCTTATATAATTTTACAACAAAATTGTTGTTAAGTCAATACAACTATATTGTTGTATGTTATCTTTAAATAGGTGATACATATGTATTTAAAACGTTTAAAAGATTTAAGGGAAGATCATGATTTAACTCAAAAGTATATTGCTGATATGCTAAATATGAAACAACAACAATATAGTAGATATGAGAATGGTGAATATGAGTTACCATTATCTTGTTTGATTAAATTAGCTAAATTTTACAATGTATCAACTGATTATATATTAAATTTATCAAATAAAAGAAATGAAATTGTTAAATCTAAATAATTTCATTTTTATTATGTTCAAAAAAATTAAAATAATTAAAAAAAAGAAAATTATTTTAAATTTTCTTTATATTCCTTACAAGCTATATCTAAATCATTAATTAGTGATTCTACTTCTTCAAAATTCTTTACTCTAACTCCACTAGCATATATATGACCCCCACCATTATAATTACTAGCTATTTCGTTAATAATTGGTCCTCTTGATCTAATAGATCCTCTTATATTGTTATTTTGTTTATCAACTGAAAATATTCCCCAACTATATACTTCATCAATATAATTAAAATCATTAACCATATTTCCTGCTGTTGCAGCATCAACTTCATATTCATCTAATATATCTTGTGTTATTTCTAAATAACCAAAACCATTAGGTGTTACTTTTAAGTTATTAGCAATATAACCTTTGAATTTTACTTCTTTTAATGGTCGCATATATAATTCATCATATAGTTCTGAAAAATCTAAGTTTGTTTCTTCAATTAATCTAGAAACTAATCTAAAAGTTTTAGGTGTTGTATAGTAAAATAAAAATCTATTTGTATCAGCTACTAATCCAATATATAATTTTTTAGCAGCTTCTAATGTCATAACTAATTTAGTGTTGAAAGTTAATTCCATTATTAATTGTGAAGCACTAGATGCTGTATCATCGACCCATTCAATATCACATACACTTTCAATAAAAGGATGATGATCTATTTTAATAGAGCACTCAAATCTTCTTGGATCTACACCATCAATTCTAGCTCTATCCGGAGTATCAGTAACTATAAGTAGTGAATTATTATAATATTCTTCATTAAATTTATCCAATTCTCCAATATATTTAAATTTACTAGCTGGATATCCAACTACATATACTTCTTTTTCTGGGAAAGTTGCTTTTATTATTTCTTTTAGTCCTAAACTAGATCCCAAAGCATCAGGATCTGCTCCTACATGGCGGGCAATTACAATTCTATTATATTTCTTTATTTTATTATATATTTTTTTATATACTTTATTCATTTTATCACAGCTTCCTATATTAAAATTATATCAATAAATAGGTAGCATAGTCAATTATATAAACTAAAACTAATAGAATTTTATTTATTGTATATATAGTTTTTATTTTTATTCATACCTTCCTATATACCACGTTATTGTATGAGGAGCAAAACGATAATTTTGAATTGTAACATCTTTACCATCAATTTTAATTTTTACATTACCAGGAGAATTATAATATACATTTCCATTAAAACTTTCAGTAAAAGTAAGACTATTAATTTCAAAACTAGTAGTTTTCCAATAAAAAGGTCTACTATATTCATCATACCAAATGTTAGATTCAGCTAAAATAAAATTAGGCTCAAAATCAAGTTTTATCGTAATTGATTCATTAGGCTCAAGTTTTGAAACACCCTTTTTTAGATTATTACTTCCAGATGTTATTTTATTTTCATATAATTCATTTAAAGCATCATTTACGCTCATACTACTTCCATCACTGGCATTATATACCACATCAGTAGCCTTATATGTTGTTGCGGCATATAATGTTCCACTTATACATATAATCATTGTTATTATAACTAAAAATATTCTACTTTTTATTATTTTTTTCATTTATAACACCTATCCTACTCAGGATTATACCCCCCCCCAGACGTGTTTGTCAAGTAGAAATTTTGTTCGTTTTTATAATTTTGGTAAAAAAAAAGCAAGTGTAATCTTGCATTTTATTTAACTAACTCATAAGTATCTAGAGCAATCATTAATTCTTCATTTGTTGGTATTACATATACTGGTATTTTAGAATCTTCAGTACTAATTTTTCTAAATTCTCCTCTAAAATCATTTGCTTCTAAATCTATTTTAATTCCTAATGATTCTAGTTTATTTAAAATATCAATTCTTGTTTGTTTAGAATTTTCTCCTAAACCAGCTGTTAAAACGATTGCATCTGCACCATTTAACATATTATTGTACATTGCTACATAATTAGCAATTTTCCAAGTATACATATCTTGAGCCAAAATACATCTTTCATCTCCGGCTTTAATTCCATCTTCAACATCTCTTGAATCTGATTTACCACATATACCTTCTAAACCACTTTTTTTATTAAATACTGTCATTACATCATCTAATGACATACCTGCTTCATCCATTATATATTGGATAACACTTGGATCTACATCTCCTGGACGAGTTCCCATCATTATTCCTGTAATTGGGCTAAATCCCATAGATGTATCTACTACTTTTCCACTATCTATTGCGCAAATGCTTGCTCCACTACCAATATGGCAAGAAATTACTTTTAAATCATTTCTATTTAAATAATTACTAATTTCTCTATTGATAAATCTGTGTGAAGTTCCATGAAAACCATATTTTCTAACACCATATTTTGTATACCAATCATAAGGTAGGGCATACATAAAGTTAACTGGTTTCATTGATTGATGAAAAGCAGTATCAAATACAGCTACCATTGGAGTATTTGGGAAAGCTTCTTTTGAAGCATCAATACAAGATAACATTGCTGGCATATGAAGTTTTGCTAATTTCTTAAATTTTTCGCATGTTGCTAATACTTCATCATCAATGATAACACTTTCTTTATATTTTTCTCCTCCATGTACTAATCTATGTCCAATTCCATCTATTTCAGATAAATCAGATACAACTCCTAGTTCTACTATCTCTTTTTTGATACATTCTAGTGCAACTAAATGGTTAGGTAATTCAATATCTCTATGTAATTTTTCACCATTGATTTTTACATCATAGAAACTATTATCTAATCCTATTCTTTGGAAATAACCATTAATTAATTCCTTTTCTTCTGGTAATTCTATTACTGAAAATTTCATAGAAGAACTACCAGCATTAATTGTTAATATTTTCATATAAATCCTTCTTTCTATAATACATAATGTTCAAATGAGCAATTATGCGATGTATATTCTAATAAATCACCATCGTCTGGTATACCATTAAAATAGTAATACAATACTCTAGTTATACCACTATGTGTAACTAATAAAACATTTTTATCACTATATTTTTCTTTTATATCTTTTAATAATGATTCAACTCTATCAAATAAATCTTTAACAGATTCTGCTTTAATATATTGAATATTTTTCTTTATATTCCAATAATCACTTATATTTATTTCATCTCTTCTTTTTCCTTCAAATTCTCCGTGATTTCTACTTCTTAATCTATCATCGATAATTAAAGGAATATTTGGAGCTGCTAACTCAGCTGTTTTTATTGCTCTTTTTCTTGGAGATGATATTACTAAATCAATATTACTTTCTAATACTTTGTTTCTGACTGCTAAAGCTTGTTCACACCCTTTTTCATTTAAAAGTGTATCCATATCACCTTGCATCATTCCAGTAATATTTTCATTAGTTTCTCCGTGTCTAAGTACAAATACATTCATATTAATCTTTATCCACAGGTTTCATCATTGGAAATAAGACAACATCTCTTACTGATGGCACATTATATATAAGCATCATAAGTCTATCAATACCAAAACCAAGTCCAGATATAGGTGGCATTCCTTGTTCCATAGCAAGTAAGAAATCTTCATCTAAATCCATAGTTTCATCATCACCTTGAGCCTTAGCTTTTAATTGGTCTTCAAATGAGGCTCTTTGTTCAATTGGATTTACTAATTCAGAATATGCTTTACATAATTCTGTTCCTGCTGCTACAACTTGGAATACATCTATTCTTCTAGGATCTTCATCATTTCTTCTAGCAAGTGGTATTAATACTGCTGGATAATTATATATAATTGTTGGATCTACAATTCCTTCTCTTATTTTTCTTTTATAAACAAAATCTATTATTTGACTTAATGATTTATAGTCTTCTAGGTCTTCTTTACTAAATAATCCTTTTTCAACAATTTTATTTTTTAATTCTTGTGGATCATCAATACTTAAGAAATCAAATCCAAATATTTTTTCCATTTCTTCACAATAATTAATTCTATTCCAATTTTCTTTGCCAAAGTCTAATGTTTTTCCTTGATATTCAATTGTTGTTGTTCCTATTAATTCCATTAATAATTCTCTTATAAATTTTGTATAGAATTTTATATTGTCTTCAAAATTCCAATATGATACATACCATTCTACTTGTGTAAATTCTTGTAAGTGTTCTGAATCCATTCCTTCATTTCTAAAACATTTAGCGACTTCATACACTCTATCAAATCCACCTGCTATACATTGTTTTAAGTAAGTTTCAGGGGCAATTCTTAAATTACAATCTAAATCTAAAGCATTATGGTGAGTATAAAATGGTTTAGCGCTTGCTCCACATACTGCAGTTTGAACAATTGGTGTTTCTACTTGTAGAAAACCATTTTCTCCTAAATATTTATGTAGAAAAGCATAAAATTTACTTCTTCCTAAAAATACTTTTCTTGATTCTTCATTTGTTATTAAATCTACATATCTTTGTCTATATTTAATTTCAGTATCAACTAGTCCATGAAATTTTTCTGGTAATGGTCTTAAGGCTTTTCCTAAAAATTCAAAGCTATGAACTCTTAAAGTTTTTTCTCCTGTTTGAGTAGTAAATATTTCTCCTCTTGCTCCAATAAAATCTCCAGAGTCAATTTGTTTTTTGAAGAAAGCATATTTTTCTTCTCCTATCAAATCAACTTTAAATTCTAGTTGCATATCACCTTCTAAGTCTCTAATTCTAACAAAACTTAATTTTCCCATTTTTCTCATAAAAATGATTCTACCAGCAATACTTACATTGTCTGTTCCATCTTCTAGAGTTTTTACTTCTTTTAATGTATGAGTTCTTTCATATTTTTCAGGATATGGATTACAATAATTTTTAATTTCATTTAATTTTTCTCTTCTTACTAATTCTTGTTCTGAATATTCTTTCATTATTTCACCTCTATTATATTAATATTGCTTATTATATCTTGAATTCCTTTTAAATCTTTCCTATATGATATCATAAATGCACTTATGATTACTAGTAATAATTGAATTATTCCTAAAAATAATGAAATTGTTAGATATATTTTATTATTTACTAAATATACAAGTATTAAAGATACTATCATTTGTAGTATTCCTGTTGTTATTATGTTTCTTAAGAATAGATTTTTAATATTAATTTGTCCTTCATATTTTATTCCTGTAATATACATTCCTAATGTATAACCTTTTGTTATTATTGGAATTATTATAAAGTAAAATATCACTATCAATGTATTAAATCCTAATAAAATTACATTATTTCTATCTTGATTATAGTTTGCAATAGAAAATTCATTATAATATTCACTAATACTGATTTCTTTGTTTAAAAATTGTTCTGTTATTTCCATCATATTTTGATTCAATTCTTTATTTTGTTTTATTGGCACTATATTTTTTAATACTAGTAATATTATTCCTACTAATAGTATGTCTATCATATATGCGCTAAATCTTTTAAATTTCATATTTCACCTTTGAATTCTTCTAATAGTTTTTTTAGTTCATTAATATCTTTTGTTTTAAAAATGTTATTTTTTAATTCACTTGAATTAGGAACTGTTTTTAAATAATAACCAATATGAGTTCTTATTTCTAATAATGCTTGTTTTTCTGATTTTGTTTTTATTAGTCTATCTAAGTGTTCTAATATCATATTGATTCTATCTAAAGATGTTGGTTTAGTTATTACTTTATTATTTTCTAAATATTCTACTGTTTCTTTTATTAACCAGGGATTGCCAATGCAACCTCTACCTATCATTACAGCATCACAGTTTGTTTCTTCAATCATTCTTTTCGCGTCATAGCACGTTTTTATATCACCATTTCCGATTACTGGAATTTTAACATTTTCTTTTACTTGTTTTATGATATTCCAATCTGCTTTTCCAGAATAACCTTGTGCTCTTGTTCTTGCGTGAATTGTAATAGCACTTGCTCCTGCTTTTTCTATTAATTTAGCTATTTGAACAGCATTTATATTATTGCTATCCCAGCCACTTCTAATTTTTACTGTTACTGGAACATTTACTGTTTCAACTACGGCTTTTACAATTTCGTATACTTTTTCAGGGTTCTTTAATAGAGCACTTCCTGCTTGAGCTCTAAGTGCTACTTTAGGAACCGGGCATCCCATATTTATATCTATTATGTCTGGTTTCATATTTTTTTCAATATATTTTGCTGCATAAACAAATGAGTCAATATCGCTACCAAATATTTGTTGACTTATTGGTCTTTCTTCTTCACTCATATAGAGCATATCTATTGTTTTTTTTGAGTTATAATATATAGCTTTATCTGAAACCATTTCTGCACATATAAGTCCAGCACCCATTTCTTTTACGATTGTTCTATATGCATTATCACATATTCCTGCCATAGGGGCTAAAACTACTTTATTTTTTATTTCAACATTTCCTATTTTCCACATAGAACCACCTAATTAATTATATAATATTTTAATGTTTTTTTCAATTTATATATAGAAAAAGTAACATTTCTAGTGTTACTTTAATTTTTCAATTTCTTCTTTTGATAAGGAGGTTATTTTCATTATAGTTTCTATTGGTATCTTTTCTTCAAACATTTTTTTTGCTATTTCGATGCTTTTATTTATAGAACCTTGTTTAATTCCTTGAGTTATTCCATCTTGTCTTGCTTCAACTATTAATGTATTATATTCTAATTCTTCTCTTGATTTTTCAAAATATAATGCGACTACATCTTCATCATTTGAATATTTCATTGTTTCATCCATTAATTTTGATTTTGTTTCTTTTTCCATCAAATCATCTCCTAGATATTTTCTAAATTCTTCTTCAGTTTTTGCTGTTAAAACTGTACACCATCTGGCTAATTTATTATTGTAATCATTATAACAAATTTTCCTTCCTAATACCATATCTAGGTTATCGATTTCTAATTTTTCACTTAATATTTTTCCTTTTTTATTTTTTAAAAAATATTGTTCTTTTAATTCTTTATTACTTGATTTAACATTTAGGTTAATTTGAATAGTTTTCTTAATTTCACTATAATTAGTATCTCCATATTTTAAACTTCTTGAATGTACATTACATGCATATACAATATTTCGATCTACTATTCCTTTTGAACCTCGATTGTTTAATTCAATGTTTATAGTTTCTTCTTCTAATTCTAATAATAAATCTATTTGTTTATTTTTTACTTTTTTATTCTCTAATATTAGTTCTCGAGGTAATATTTTTAATTTACCTTTTATTTTACTAATATCTATATCAAAATAACAGGCTAAAAAACTTTCTAAGATATCTATATTTTCTTTTTTAGTAAATATAGCTTCAAATACAAAATCAAAATTTAATGGTATTATTTCTCCATCTTTTAATTCAGTTTTTCTTATATCTTGTTTCATAAATTATCTCCTTTCTTTGAGTGAGATTGCAATTTCATAAACTTTATATCACATTTAAAGAAAGGAGTAAAATGACCAATTTTGAATTTTGGAATATAATTTTAACTTTTTTATTAGTTTTTGTTAAATAAAAAAAGAAAATTGATTAATCAATTTTCAATTTTAGATAAATTCTAAATATTATTTATCAAACAACATCCAAGCATTTGGAATCCATCTTTCTCCGGTAGCACTTATAGCACATGGCTTATTAACAATATTACCTTTTTCAACTAAACTTGAAGAGGCACCACCATCTAAATTAGCAGCGTTATAAGCCTTATATTTTACTAATAAGTCTGTCATTTCAACCATACCAATTCCTAAACTATATCCGGGTTGTCTTCCATCAATAACAAAGAATAATACTATTCCATCTTTTCTTTGAGCAATTACAGTTCTAGAAGCAAGTCCCCAGCCCCCATTACCTTTTACCATAGCTCTTTTACCATTTACTATTAAGAAAGGTCCAAAATCTACTGCATCTACCATACCTTTTCTAATAGCTTCATCAGGAGAATCTTTAGTTAAAACTAATACATGGTCTTTATTAAAACCAATTAATCCTCCACCCCAACCAGTGTCAACGCCTTGATAAAGAATACTACCATTTGATATTACTGTTCCAGTTGGAATACCACCACTACCGACACCGCCAGCATCAGCAAAGCCACCAGCATTAACAGAGACTAGCGAATTATGATATTTAGACATTTCTTGTAAAAATTCACCTTGTTCTCCTAAGTATCTAGTACTTACTAAGTCTATTTTTGATGGATCATAAATTACTACCATATATCCTACATATGTTGATCCCGTAATTTGAACAATTTTATACAAATCATTATCGCCTTTTTTTAATACTTGTTCTTCATATTCAGAATCATATTTATCAGTTTCTTTCAAATCTTGAAATTTTATTTCATTACTGTTTGTATTTTCATTTACTTCTTCTATATAGTTTTTATTTGTGACTTTTGCAATCGTTTTTTCACTATATAAAATTCTTGCTAAATACTTATGATCTTTAGTTGTCATTGCTGTTGTTATAAGTAATTCTCTGAAATAACTTATTGGTCCATATGCAAAGAACAAAAATATTACTGCTAATACGTCTAAAATTAATAACGTCTTAAAACCTTTATTTTTCATATTACACCTATTCTACCACAAATGGATCATTTATTGTTCCAACTCCACCAAGTACTTTAATATCTTTTGTTAAATATACTGATGGATAAATATCTAATTTTGCTGTTTTTTCACTAGCATATAGCATACCATTTTCATTTAAAGATAATACCTGTTCATCTCTTTTAGAGTTTAATATATAAGAATTAACAAATGAATTTTCATATACATTTAATAATCCTACTTTAAATGCCCCTTCTTTTTGTTTTATTTCTTCATAATTATTGTCATATTCTCCAACATACCATTTACCATCAATAATGTATTTTTTATCTAAACTATTATAGAAATTATTATTTAAATATCTTGCTACTGAATTATATTCTCTTACATTAAATTCACTGCTAGTATATGAATATGGCATTTTTTTACAAGTATCATTTTCTTTTAAACATTCATTCAATACAACTTTTACATATTCATCGGTTTTATCAACAATTTTCCATAAATGTCCGCTATAAGTAAGATATTTTCCTGTAGCTACACCATATGAACTATCAATTACATATGGATCTTCTTTTGTTCCTGTACCACTATATCCTACATCTTTTTTAAGAACTATTGATGGCCTTACTCCTAAGCTATAATCAATACTATTAGAGTTTACACCACCTTCTTTGAATACATACCATACTGATTTATCATCTTTTTTATTAATTGTCCACCAGTATTTATTTATATTTAGGTATCCATTATTAGCTCCTGATTTTATGTATTCATCATATGTTAATAAACCAATGTTTGATTCGAATTTTGTTTTACAAACATCTGAATTTTTATCAATTTTATCAATACACCAAGTTGATTTTTGAAGATATTTTTTTGTTTTTGTTAATTTTGGATAGAATTCATTTTCTAGATATGATTTTATATAAGAATCATTATATTCTAAATCATCTCCCCAGTTAATTGCTGTAACAACATCATCTGTTACTAATTTAATTGTTCGATCATTATTAACTTTTACTATCCTCCATAAATATCCTGAATATGAGACATAATTATTCTTAATATCTCCCTTTAATGTATAGTCATTATCTTTCATATAAAATTCATCTACTTCATTATCTTCTAATACTTTATGGGATAAACTATTATCAGTATAATTTGTTTTTGGATGTTCAATTTTATAATAATGAACTAATCTATATGTATATATACCAGCTAATGATAATAAGAATAATAATGATATTATCATAAAAATATTTTTAATTTTATCGTGTTTTATTAATGATACTCCTGTCATTTCTTTTGGTTTTTCCAGGTTCATTAATTCTAACATTGTTGGTACTACATCACATAATCTACCATTATTTAATTTTACTTTTTCATCAGTTACTATACAAGGAACTAAGTTTGTTGTATGACTTGTTACAGGATTATGATTTTTATCCCACATAACATCACAATTACCGTGATCGGCTATTATAACTAATGTTCCACCTATTTCCTCTACTTTTTTATATATTTTTCCAACACATTCATCTAATACTTCAACAGCTTTAACGGCAGCATCATAATTACCAGTATGCCCTACCATATCTCCGTTTGCTAAATTCATAATTGTAACGTCATAATTATTTACTTCTTCTAAGAATTTATCAGTTACTTCATAAGCACTCATTTCTGGTTTTAAGTCATATGTTGCAACTTTAGGCGATGGTATAAGTATTTTTTTCATATCGTCGTATTCTACTTCTTTACCACCATCAAAGAAAAATGTTACATGAGCAAATTTTTCAGTTTCGGCTATTCTTAATTGACTTAAATTATGATTATGTAAATAGTCAACTAGAATGTTTTTCATATCATTATCGTGGAAAGCATATGGTGCTTTTACGCTGTTAACTACTGGCATCATTGTTACAACACTTAAGTTTTTGAATTGTTTTAATTCCAATCCTTTTTCGTTGGCTGCAGTTTGATATTCAAGAGGGTTAGTAATACAAGTTAACATTTCTCTTAAACGATCTTTTCTAAAATTAAATACTATTAATCCATCATTATCTTCTAATGTTATTTTGTTTATTATACCAGGTTCTATAAATTCATCAGTAATGTTTTTTTCATAATTACTATTTATTAATTCCTCTACACTACTATATATTTTACCTTCACCGTAAACTATGGTATCATATGATTTTTTTAATCGATCAAAATTATTGTCACGATCCATTCCATAGTATCTACCACCTATTGTAGCTATTTCACCAATTCCTGATTCTTTAATTTTATCCTCTAATTGTTTTATATATTTTAAGGCACTTTTTGGCTCAACGTCTCTTCCATCTGTAAATATATGAAAGTAAAGTTTTTCTATTTTATTTTGCTTTGCCATATCTATTAGTGCAAACAAATGATTAATATTAGAATGTATTCCTCCATCTGATAATAATCCCATTATATGTAATTTTGAGTTATTTTGTTTAACATGGTTTATGGTTTTTAGTAGTTCTTCATTTTTAAATATTGTTTTATCTTTTATTGATTTATTTATAAATTCCAATGGTTGATATGTTAATCTACCTGATCCAATATTCATATGTCCTACTTCACTGGTTCCCATTTGTCCTTTAGGAAGTCCAACTGCTTCGCCACTAGCTTTTAGTAATGAATGTGGATATTTCTTCATAAGTGAATCTATATTAGGTTTTTTAGCATTTTTAAAAGCATTTCCGTCTTTATTTTTTCTTATTCCACATCCATCTAATATACATAGTACCATTTTTTTCATATCATCACCTATTATATATTCTATCATAATTTAACATAGAGATAAAGAAAAAATCACTATCGTGATTTAGTTTTTTCTCCACTTTTACTTAGTTGTTGTTCTAACCCATTTATAGCGTATAAAGCATAGGCTTTTGCCTTTTCTAAGTCTTCACTACTTTTAGCGTTATCTATCATTGTTTTCACTTGGTTTAATAGTCCAATTGTATTATCAACTGATCCATTTAAACTATATTTTTCTAGTGCTAAATTATTATCCATATTAATCCCTCCATATAAATTTTAGCACAAAAAAAAAGTAAAATAAAGTTACATTCCTATTTTACTTCCTTCTAGTCTTAATTTATCAGCTATTGTAACTATAAATTCTGAATTGGTTGGTTTTGCTTTATCAATATCAACACTATGTCCAAATATTTCTTCCATTAAGTCCCAATTACCACGATTCCAACTTACTTCAATTGCGTGTCTGATTGCTCTTTCAACTCTTGAAGTTGTTGTTTCAAATTTGTTTGCTAACTCAGGATATAGTTCTTTAGTTATACCTCCTATTTTTTGAGGTTTATTATATATTATACTTATTCCTTCTCTTATATATTGATAACCTTTTATATGAGATGGAATACCTAATTCATGAAGAATTTTAGTAATTGATATTTGTAAATTATTGTGTCTGAAATCTATATTTTTGCTTGTTTTATTTTCTTCGGATGTAATTTCTATAATTCTTTTTTCTAAATCAACTAATTCAAATGGTTTAAGTAAAAAATAACTTACGCCATATTCTGACACTTTTCTTATTACATCACTAGCATTGTAACTAGTTGATACAATTACTTTTTTATCGATATTTCTGGTTTTCATTTCTTCTAATACATACATTCCATCTTTATTTGGCATTATTAAGTCTAAAATTATTACATCATACATGTCTTGTTTTTCTTCAATTAATTTTATTCCTTCTAAACCATCATGTGCTTCTAAAACAATACTAACATTACTACTTTTAAAATACTCCTTAATCATTTCAATTAAACTTATGTTATCATCAACCATAAGTACACGTATTTTTTCCATATTCATTTCCTCTCTATTAGTACTACTTCAACAATAAAATTATACAACATATTACTACAATTATAAAGAATTTAATTTATCTATTTTTGGCAAATTTTGTCGTTTTTGGTAAAAAAAAGTCGTTAACTATTAACAACTTCTATAATTTTTAAAAACTCTACTACATCAGTTGATGCTTTACCTATTAAAACACCATCTGTTACCTTTATTATCTCAGAAATATTATTACTATTAACACTTCCACCATATAAAACTTTTGTGTTTACTATTTCTTTTATTTTATTTATATTGTTTTCTATTTCAGAAACAGTTGGCACAATATTTGTTCCTATTGCCCATATTGGTTCATAAGCTATTATGACTTCTCCATTTATATCTTTCAAACATTCTTTTATTTGTTTTTCTAATATTTCAATTGTTTTATTATTTTGTTTTTCTTCTAATGTTTCTCCGATACATAGGATTACTTTTAAATTATTTTTTAAAGCTTCCTTTATTTTATGATTAACTACTATATTTGTTTCAATAAAGTTTGTTCTTCTTTCAGAGTGACCTATTATTGCATATGAAATTCCTAGACTTTTAGCTTGTTTAGCCGTTATTTCACCTGTACAAGTTTTATCATTTAAATAGATATTTTGAATTCCTACCTCAAACTTTTTGTTTAAAAAATAAGGTATAAAAATATTTGATGGACAAATTACAACATTTTCTATTTTGTCTATTTGTTTCAAATATACAGCAGTATCATGAGCATCCATATAATTTTTAAGATTACCTACTATTAATTTTTCCATTTTATTACCCCTTTTATTTTATCAATAAATGATTCATTTTTAGAACTCTTTATTGTTATGTTATAAACATCTAATATTTTTTCAGCGTAGTATTTTAAAGAATGCGATTCAGCTGTTACTCTAGCTTGTTTGCACATTACTTTATATTGTTCTTTATTTTTATACAATTTTTCTATTGCACTTACATATTCTTTATCATTCTTAAATACTTTACCATTTAAGCCATCAATGACAGCATCTTTAAACGACTCATCATCAGCACATACAACTGGGATAGATGCAGCCATTGCTTCTATAACAGTTAATCCTTGAGTTTCAGTTACTGATGCGGTTACAAATATATTAGAAATTGCGTAATAACTTGCAATTTCATAGTGAGGTACAGCTCCAGTAAATATTACTCTTTCTTCTAAATTTAATTTTTTTACCATTTTTTTAAATTTTTCTAGGTCTGGACCATTACCTACTATCATAAGTTTACATTTTTTATTTAATTTGGTGTGATTATCAATCAAAAATTCGATATTTTTTTCTTCGGCTAATCTTCCAACATAAGTTATTATAAAGTCATCTTTTTTAAGTTTTAATTCTTTCTTTAATAATTCCAATTCTTTCTTATTTTGATTTTCAATATAAAATTTTTCAACATCTATACCAGTTGGTACTATATGAATTGTTTTATTTACTTTATATTTTTCTTTAAATAAATCATATGTCTTTTTGCTTGGAACGATTAATTCTTTAGCTGTTTTATCACAATAAAATTTGGTAAAGTATTCGGCTAATTTTTTACTAGATTTATCAAAATAACCTTTAGTAATATAATGAACATAATCTTCATACATTGTATGGTATGTATGAACTAATGGTATATTGAATTGTTTAGCTATTATTCTAGCAAATGTTCCAACTCCAAATTCAGTATGTGAATGGATTATATCTAAGTTCCATTTTTTAATTTTATTGATTGCCCTTAAAGGATAAATTCCAGTTAACCTATAATCATATATTCCTGTAGGTATTCCTGGAATTCTTATTATATGATCATCATCTTCATACTTATATGTTAGGTTTTCTGAATTAACTGTTACGATATATACTTCATGACCTTTTGCTTTCAAAGCTTTTTCCAAACTCACAATACTTGTTGATACTCCATTTATATATGGAGGATATGTATCGGTAAATATTCCTATTCTCATTTTTTAGCCCCTTTTCCGATACTTAGTGTAATTGCTCCTAGTATCATTGCGAAATAATAAGTGATAAAGCGCCATAATAACATTATAGCTGTTACTATTTTAGTACTATCAAAGTTTGAGAAAAAGGCTACAAACCCATATTCTAAACCTCCTGTACCACCTGGTATTGGAACAAATGATCCAATTAACATAACATAGGCTGATGTTGCTATTGCTATTAATGGATTAATGTATATACCAACTCCCATAAATAATACAAATGGAATTAGATATAACGATGTTAATGAAATAAATTGTAAAAATATTAATCCGAAAAATTGGAGTTTATTCTCAAATATTTTTTTAGCGCCTTCATTAAATTCTTTTATATATTTATCTAAATCTTCTAATGTTTTATCTTTATTTTTAAATATTTTGAATTTATTTAATATTTTAACTATAAAAGAAAGAATTAATTTACTTATTTTTTTAGTAAATGATAATAAGAATAATACTACGATTACTAAAAAATTAATAATAAATCCTAATGTAACTAGTTTTTCTAATAAGTTGTTTTTAGGAAACAAATTTAAAAAATAGTTACTTATAATTGCAATTGTTCCAAGTAATACTAGTGCAATTTGATATATTATAAATGATTGAACTGACACATTTGTAGCATCAGTTAATTTTATATGATTTTTTTTTAATGAATATATTTCATATGGTTGTCCACCTGTTGAAAATGGTGTTACAGCGTGAAAAAAATTTGTTTCTATAATCATTCTAAATGCATTTCTAAATCGATATTTTCCATACTTTTTAGTTACAATCCACATAGTTATGGCTTTAAAAAACCAATAACTAAATAATAGTAAGAAACCTAATAATAAAAATTTCTTGTCAATATTTAAGATTGTATCTATTACAGTGGTATAGTCATCTTTTAGTGAAAAATATAAAACCAATATAGTCACAATTATCAATAAAATTGCGTTTATTATTTTCTTTTTCATTTTATCCCTCGATTACTTCTATCCCTGGTAATTTTTTTCCTTCTAATAATTCTAATGAAGCGCCTCCACCTGTTGATATATGGGTCATATAGTCTTTATAACCCAAATTTATAATTGCCGATGCTGTATCGCCTCCACCAATTATTTTTATTGCGTCTAAATTTTTTAGAATTTCGCAAATTCCAATTGTTCCTTTGTTGAACTCTTCTTGTTCAAACATTCCAACTGGCCCATTCCAAATAATTGTTTTGCTGTTTTCTAAATATGTTTTAAATAATTTTACTGTATTATATCCAATGTCTAATCCCATTTCATTATCTTTTATTTCGTTTATGAAAGAAGTTCTTCCTGATTCATTTATATCTGTAGCATTAACACTATCAATTGGTAATATTATTTTATCTTTGTATTTTTCTAACATTTCTTTGCAAAAATCAATTGATTCTTCATCTAATAATGATTTTCCAATATTGATTCCAGTTGCTTTTAAGAATGTATAAGCCATTCCACCACCTATTAAAATATAGTCAGCTACATTTACTAGATTTTTAATTACTCCGATTTTATCTTTTACTTTCGCACCACCTAATATTACTGTTAATGGTTTATCTGGATTTGTTAAAACTTTATTAAAGGCATTTAATTCTTTTTCGATTAAAAAACCTATACCACTTGGTAAATTTGAAGCAATTCCGACATTTGATGCATGTGCTCTATGACTTGTTCCAAATGCATCATTTATATAAATATCTCCTAATGATGCCCAATATTTTCCTAATTCTTGATCATTACTTGATTCTTTTTTTCCAACTAAATCTTCATATCTAGTGTTTTGAATTAATAATACTTCACCATTATTCATATTATTAATTCTATCTTCTAATATTTTTCCTCTTGTATGGTTAGAAAATAAAACTTTTTTATTTAATAATTCACTTAAACGAACAGCTACAGGATATAGATTATTTTTTTCTAAATCACTTTCTTCTCTTATTCTACCTAAATGTGATAATAGTATTACTTTTGCGCCTTTATCTATTGCATAGTTAATTGTTTCTAAACTTTCTTTTATTCGAGTATCATCTGTTATTACTCCATCTTTCATAGGAACATTAAAATCAACTCTTATAATTACTTTTTTATTATTTAATTCAAAGTCTCTAATTGTTTTCATTATGACTCCTCCATTTCATATTGAAGTACGCCTTCTTCATCTTTATATACTTTTATTATTTTATTTATATTTTCTTTATCATTTACTTTTTTGTTATTATCAGGATTTACTAGACTACTTTTTAAATATCCTGATTCTAATAAGTCTTTAATTGTTATATATGTAGAATCATTTGTTACAATTATTTTATCATCTTGAATATATGCTTCTGTTGCAATATAAACATCATTTAAAAAACTTTCTTTAGAGTTATTATTTCCGTTTTTTATTATATTAGTTATATATGGTACTGAAATAAGTAATATAATTGCTGTTATTGTAAATACAGCTAACAATTCTATCATTGTAAATCCTTTTTTCATATCATCACCTTATATAATTTTATCAATTTTTCTATACATTTTCAAGGAAAGTAACTTAAGTTTAAAAAAAATAGTGATTTTCACTATTGATTTAAATTTTCTAAATATATTTTATTGTTATAGTAAATTATTTTTTTTACATCATAGGTAGCGTTTCTTCCAGAATATTCGCCACCATTATTTTGATATTCGTACATTAAAATATCATCTATCCAAAATTTTATTGTAAAGTTTCCATATCCAGTTCCACTTGAATAATTTATGGTTACTTTTATATTTCTGTTTTCATCAGTTACTGATATAGCGTTATTACTTCCTCCATATGAATATACACCCGTATTTGTATTTTCGTAATATCCTATTTGTTCTCCATTTTTGTATAAATATGTGTAAACTTTAAGATTAACACCTGTTGGTCGTTGAGTAACAAATTTTATTGAATAACCATCAACTAAAGTAATGTTTAAATTATTATTTTTATTATATAATTCGTTTAAAGCATCATTTACATTCATACTTGTTCCGTCACTTGCATTGTATACTACATCACTTGCTTTGTAGGTAGTTGCAGCATAGACCCCTAACCCAGTAAATATTAAACCACATATTAGTATTAAAAATACTCTACTTTTTATTATTTTTTTCATTATAAATTCCTACTTTCTAGATATATCATACCCCCCCCCCAGACGTAAAAGTCAAGTGGAAATTTTGTTCGTGTTTTAATTTTTGCAATTTATTTTATAATACTATTGAAAAAATATTTTTAAAATGTTACTATGTATATAGATGAGTTATTACTCATACAATAAAAAAAGGATATATCTAATTGTTCTAAGAGTTAGATACATTCCAAATATTTTTTTTGAAAGCACTATCCCACCTGTGATAGTGCATTTTTATTATTTATATAATAAAGTAAAAATTATAACAAATAATAGAATTATTATTAAAAATAAAGATATTTCTCTTTTTGTCATAATATCACCACCTTCTTATTCTAGAAGGAATGCACTAACACCAATTAAATATATCGGTTTATATTTTACTATAATTTTTACTTTTTTCATCTATTTTTTTACATACAAATTCCGACAAATTTACCTAATTAATTATAAAAAGACAAATTTTATTTGTCTTTTGTTTGTTCATTTAAATATTCTAATGCCTCATGAACTGTAGTGGCTTTCCAGTTCTCATCATTTGGCGTAAACGAAACTTGAGTTGCCGTTATAACTTCATAATGTTTTTCTAATAATTTATATTTATATTCATTGTCATCATTTAAAAACAATTCAACTGTGTAATCTTCTTCTTTTACATTTTTTTTATTTTTTGGATCTATAATTGTTGCTTTTAGATACCCCGATTCTAATAATTCTTCAAAATAAACATATACTTTTTGATTATTATTGTTTAACTCTGGATATTTATCAATATTTTTTTGAACATATGCTTCTGTTGATAAAAATATGTCACTTAAAAATCTTTCATATTCATTTTGTTTCAAATTTTTATATAAATTAGTAATTTCAGGTACTACAATTAAAAATATTGTTATTAAAACTGATAATACAACTAACATTTCTACTAATGTGAATCCATTTTTATTTTTCATACTATCACCTTAATTTATTATAGCAAAAAAATAAATAGTTTTAAACTATTTATTCATTAATTTTCCTAGATACTTAGCTGTTCTAACCATTTGAGTAGTATAACCCATTTCATTATCATACCAAGCAATGATTTTAACTAATTGTCTACCATCAGATTCTAATACTGATGTTGATAATCCATCAACTAAAGATCCTAAATGTGATCCTATTATATCGCTTGAAACAACTGGATCATATGTTATATCAATTGTTTCGTTTTTATTGATTTCAAATACTTTATTAATATTTTCTACTGTTGTTTTTACTTTTAGTTCTAGTGTTAAATCAATTACAGAACCTGTTGTTACTGGAACACGCATTGCCATTCCATCTAATTTTCCTTCTAAATTAGGTAATACTCTACCAATGGCAGCAGCAGCACCTGTTGTAGCAGGAATTATATTTGCAGCAGCAGCTCTTCCTCTTCTTGCTTTAATTCCTTTTTTATGTGGAACATCTAATGTAGCTTGATCATTTGTATATGCATGAACAGTAGTCATATATCCTTTTTCAATTTTAAAATAATAATCTAATATTCTAAGTACTGGCGCTAAACAATTTGTTGTACAAGAAGCTGCAGATATAATTTCTTCACTTCCATCTAATGTTTTTTCATTAACGTTATAAACTATTGTTTTTAAATCTCCTTTTGCTGGAGCACTGATTATTACTTTTTTTGCTCCTGCTTCAATATGAGCATAAGCAGCATCTTTATCAGTAAACTTTCCAGTACATTCAAATACGATATCTACCTCTAATTCTTTCCAAGGTAAATTTTTAGGATCCATTTCAGAGTATATTCTGACTTTTCTTTCACCCACTACAATAGAATCTTCTGTATTGCTGATTTCATTTACTCTATAATTTCTATGACTTGTATCATATTTTAATAAATAAGCTAGTTGTTCAGCGTCAGTTAAATCGTTGATAGCAACTACTTCAAAATTTGAATCTTCTTCCATTAATCTAAATACTAATCTACCTATTCTTCCAAATCCATTTATTGCGACTTTTATCATTTTTATTCCCCTTTTCTATTCATATAATAATTATTTTTATATTAAAATTTTGTCGTATTATTTAAAGAAACAACTTTTTCCAATAAATTCTCTAAGTACTGAGTCTGAAGGAATGTTATCACTTGGTATTGGTAAAAAGTTTCTTAAGAAATTTATAAGTCTTAATGCTTCTGCATAACATTCATCGTTTTCATTAACTGAAAATAATAATGGTTCAGCGTATGTTTTTAATATACCAACTTCGTAAATAAGCGCTGAATTTAAGATTACATCAACATCATCTTGATAGGGAAAGACATATTTTTCTTCTCCCTCTCTTATTTTTTTCCACATTTTTAATGTAGCTGCTGCTGAAGCTGATCTATATTGATTATCTCTAATTATTCTTCTTAATTTTCTTGTATCACTTGTATGTATGCGATTGTGATTATCAATATTTAATTGTGTTAAAGCACTTATATAGATTTTAAATTTATGATTTCTTTCAATTGACATTGTTAAATCATCATTTAGAGCATGTAATCCTTCAATTATAATTATATCGTTATCTCCTAATTCTAGATTTTTACCTCTATATTCTCTTTTTCCTAGTATAAAATTATATTCTGGTAATTCCACTCTTCCTCCATCAAATAGTTTCATTAGATGTTTATTGAATAGTGTCACATCAACACAGTTAAGTGATTCTGTATCTAATTCTCCATTTGGTAAAAGAGGGGTTTTATCACGATCATAGAAATAGTCATCTATTGATATTTGATGTGTTCTTAATCCTTTACTTTGTAAATATATTTCTAATTTTTTACTTGTTGTTGTTTTTCCACTTGATGATGGTCCAGCAATAAGAACAATTTTTATATTTTTTCTATTATCATATATTTCGTTAGCAATTTCAGCTAATTCATTATTGTATTGAACTTCAGATAATCTTATTAGTTCATTATATTTACCATCTGAAACTATTTCATTTAAATCAGCTGCATTAGTTATTCCAATACTTTCTCCCCATTTAGCGTAATCAATAAATGTATTAAATAATTTTTCGTGATGTTTATAATCTAAAGTACATTCTGGATTATAGACATCTGGATAGCTTACAACAAATCCATTATCTTTTATATAAGTTAGTTTAAAATCATCTATCAAACTAGTTTTATATGTTAATTCTCCATAGAAATAATCATATATGTCATCTATTCTATATAAATTTACATATGTATTACTAATATATTTTAAAGCTTTTACTTTATCTATTTGTTTTTTCTTTTTAAAATATTTTATTGCATCGTATCTAGAAACACTTACCTTGTTAATTATATAGTCTTCTTTTACTATTTCCATCATTTTATCATATATTTTTCTAACAGTGGACTTATCAATATCAGCATTTACAACATCTACATAAAATCCTTTATCGATAGAGAAATCAATTACAACATCAACATCTTCACCTAATAATTTTTTTGTTGCTACTACAAGTAAGAATTGTAATGTCCTGCCATATATAGCATTACCTGTTGGATCACTTCTATCCATAAAATCTATTTTACTACTTCTTGTTAAAGGTTCATTTAATTCAACAATATTGCTATCTACTTTAGCTGCTAAAATTGGATAATTATAATATTTTTTAAAGTTATCTGCTATTTCAGATAATTTAATTCCAGTCATAAATTCTTTTATTTCTAAGTCTTTGTAATTCACTTTAATTACTTTGCTCATATATAATCCCTCTTATTCTATATATATTTTACCAAAAATATATTATTTTGTCACACTTTTTAATGAATATTTTAGAATATTTATACTATTATAATTTATAGAGAGGATGATTGTATGAATTTAATTCCCAGTGTGCTTGAAAAGAGTAGTAGTGGCGAAAGAGTTTATGATATATATTCTAGACTTTTAAAAGATAGAATTATTCTTATTAGTGATGAAATTAATGATAGTAATGCAAATGTGGTGATTGCTGAACTGCTGTATTTAGATTCTTTAAATCATAATGACATAAGTATTTATATTAATTCACCCGGTGGTAGTGTTACTGCTGGAATGGGTATATATGATACTATGAATTTTATAAAATCAGATGTTTCTACTATTTGTGTTGGAATGGCTGCAAGTATGGCTGCATTTTTACTTAGTAGTGGTACTAAAGGTAAAAGATATGCTCTTCCTAATAGTGAAGTTATGATTCATCAACCATTAGGTGGTGCTCAAGGGCAAGCTACAGAAATTAAAATAGCTGCTGAAAGAATTTTAAAGTTAAGGGATAAATTAAATAAGTATTTATCTGAAAATACAGGTAGAGATTTGAAAACTATTGAAAAAGATACTGATAGAGATAATTTTATGAGTGCTGAAGAGGCATTAAAATATGGAATAATTGATAAAGTTTTATAGAAAAAGAGACAAAAGTCTCTTTTATTTATAATAACATGTTGTCCCCTTTAAAGTAGCGCCTTCATCACAATAATATTCTCCTACTTCTTCACAATCTTTCCAACTACTACCTCTTCCATCCCATCTATCAGATCCTGGATTCATATAAGATATTAGATTATTTCTAGAATGTCCATCTGAACAATCATAAGTACATAAGGTTCCATTTCTCCATGATTCATATGATGGTTGATAGCAATTATGTGGGTTATAACAACTATAACATTTTGGAACTTTTCGATAATGAGCTTTATAACTATGTTTTGCTTCAAATGTTGTTGTACCTGTTTTTCCATTATTTCCTGTTGCTGTACATGTTACTATATATGTTCCTTTCTTTTTGGTTGTAGCTGGATCACATACTGATATTCCTCCAGTTGGTCCATAAGTTACACTTATATTGTCTATAAAATTATAATCTTGTGTTCCAAGTGATAATGAGTCTTTTTCATTTTTTATTGATGGTGCTTTATTATCTATTTTTACTTGACTTGACTTATAACTAATATTACCTACATTATCTTTTGCTTGGACTGATATATTATTTACTTTACTTTGACTTAATACTAATTCATATACATAATTTGAAATCTTCTTAAATTCCCTTACTGATTCATTAACTCCAAATGTTCTATATCCATATGTGTATATTGGATCCTTTATTTCTCTATAACTTCCTCCACAAACTTTATTTTCAGGGTGATCCATGTCTGGATAATAAGGATTTATACATTCATATCTAACTGTTGTTCCTGTTTGAATACTGGCTGGTGCTGTTATTCTTATTGAATTTTCATTTACTCCTGAGCCTCCCAATATTTTTTGATTATCAACTGAATAATAATCTTTTATTTCTATTCTTACTTTTACAGTATTACTATTATACCAATCATTATATTTTGGATTGTTTATTTTGGTTCCTTCTATTACTGTTATTGTTATGTCTGGTCCTATACTATCTATATTATTTATCGCACACAAATTATCACAATCTACACAACATTCTGTTGTTCCATTTATTTTAAATGTTTTGTTGCTATTTCCTAATCTATCTCTTGATTTTATATTCAATTTTTGGGATGTAGTTAATGTCTTTTTATTAGATTTTATCCAATTCTTTCCGCCATCATATGAATATGGTCTTAAAGCTATTCCTACTCCTATATCTGTTGCATTTATTTGAATTGTTTTACTTTGTGTCCATTTATCTATGTCTGGTATTGTTACATTAACTACTGGGCCTTCTTTATCTATTCCTCCTACTATTATTTCATTATATACTATTTCTGTTCCTTCTTTTTCTATATATGCTCTTATTGTTTCTTCTTCTTTGATTTCTATTTTTACTTCTTTTTCTTTTACTTCTTTTATTTCTTCTTTTCTTTTATATTTTTTTACATATCCTTCTTCTACTTCTGGATATGTTATTATTAATTCTTTGGTTGTTGCATATGTATTACTTGATATTTTAAATGTTGGTGTTTCTAATTCTTTTGTTTTTACTTCTATCGTTTTTGTTGTTTTTTGATTTTTTCCGTTTGTTGATATTACTTTTATTGTATATTTTGTATTTGGTTTTAATCCTTTTATTTTTTTTGCTTCTGTTATTATTCCTTTTTCTTTATTTTTTGTTACTTTTGTACATTCGTTATTTAGACAATATTCATATTCTTTTATTCCTGAACCACTATCTTGTGTTTTTATCATTAAGTTTATTTCGGTTCTTGTTGTTTTTAATTCTTTTATTTTTAAGCTTGGTGGTGTATTATCTAATGATTCACAGTTACCTTTACTTATTTTTATTTTGCTTTTTACTCCATTCGCACAATATGTTCCATCTGTTACATTTTCTAATTCTATTTGTCCTTCTTTATTTCTTTTTACTATTCCTGATATAAAAGGATTATTTTTTAGTTCTAGTTTTTTACTTTTTGCTTCTATTCCTTCTACTGGAAAATCATTATTTTCCATATTTTTACTTACATATTCTTTTGTTGCATCCAATAAATTACTTGCATTTATTTCAAATGTTTTTTGTTTTGATGTCTCGATATTATTTGTTACTACTCCGATTGTTATCATACTTATTACGGCTAGTACTACTATTGTTGCCAATAATTCTATCAATGTAAAACCTTTTTTCATGTTCCACCTTTTATAATTTTCTCAAATATTCTAAAGCATCATGAACTGTTTTAACATTCCAATTTTTGTCATCTGGATCGAACAATACTTGATCTGCTGTTATTATTTTTTTATTTGTTGTTTTATCACTTTCTCCAATTTTTATCCATAAATCAACTGATTTTGTTATTAATGTATCATTATAACCGTAAATTCCATTTGTTCCATTCAATGATCCTATTTCATAATGCTTTTTATCAGAAGTTGTAATTAAAGAATTAGATGTCCCACTTAATTGTAATCCTTTAAAATTATTTGTATTGAAATCGTTTTTTATTAATTCAAATCCTGTTATACTATTTGAACTAGTAAAATTACTTGTTTGTTTCCATCTAATCACATTGTATTTATAATTTTCAGGATATTCTAATAATAGTTCATATTTATTATCAACAATAAAGTCTTTTAAATAATATAAAATACTTTTTTTATGAATTGTATCATAGCCTCCGGAAATTAAAACTTGAGCTTTGGCATCCCAATATATAGTACCAGTTCTATTATTATAATGATAAAGTCTAAGCCATTTAGCTTTTTCTGTTTCTTTGATTGGAACATAGACATTACCTACTAATTTTACTCTTGGCTCTTCAAATGCTGATACAATTACATTATTATCTTCGTAATTATATATAGGTTTATATTCTATATTCGCTGTTGAAACAGATAAATTATAATCATAGTATCTTTTAGTAGATTCTATACTATGATAAGAATATAAATAATCAATATTGTAGGTTCTACCTAAGTCAATTATAACGCATGTTCCATCTGTTGACTTTGTATTTAAGTTACCGTCAACAATATAATTATTACTACCTATTTCTTTATTGTCCTTATCATATATTTTTACATTCTTATTGAGAGCAACATCTTCTCCTTTAACTATTGCTCTTATTTCAGCCCATTCATTTGTATTATCTACATCATTACCAGATATGCAATCTTTTATGAATCTAACTTGATTCATTGTTTTATTCTTTCTAATCGTTTCTATATATTTTACAGAAATTTTAGGTGTTATGTTTACGGATTTTTCTTCATATTCAGTATTAAGAAAATATTTATTATTAAATGTTTCAACATTTGTATACGTAGAATTATCAACTTTTAATAGTAAGTTTGTTAATTCTTTGTTCCCATACATTTCTGCACTATTTTCATTAATTTTTAAATATATTTTTTCACCAGCATTAAGATAAATTTGTGATTTTAATGTGGATGAATTTGAACTTCTTAAAGTGATATTATAATATCCTTTAAGTAATATTTTATATTCACATACTCCTTTAACACATTCGAATTCTTTTATTTCAGTATTTGAACCTACTTCATTTAAAACTTTGTTTTTTAATTGGTCTAATACAGTTTTCCTAGTATTAAACATTGCTAGTAAAGCAATTAACATAATAATAAATAAAACCAATAAACCATAAATAATACCTGATACAGCAAACCCTTTATTATTCATAATTGCCTCCTATTATACTATTAATATTTTATAATATTTTGCTTTTATAGTCAACAAAACACACATTAAATGTGTGTCAAGTAATCATCTTCATTCCATATAGGAATGTTTAATTCTTTAGCTTTTTCATATTTACTTCCCGGATTTGAACCAACTATAACAACATTTGTTTTTTTTGTAACTGTATTTGTTACTTTACCACCTAGTGATTCTATTTGTTTAGAGACCTCATCACGAGTAAATTTTTCTAATGTTCCTGTTAAAACAAAGGTTTTATCTTTAAAGTTTATATTTTCTTCTATTTTTTCTTCTGAATATTCCATATTCATATTTACTTCTTTTAAGTTATTTATTAATTCAATGTTATATGGATTATTTATATATTCATAAACACTTTGTGCGATTATATTTCCTATATCTTTTATATTGGATAATTCATCAATATTAGCTTGTAATAAATTATCCATATTTTTATAGTATTTAGCTAATATTTTAGCAGTATTTTTTCCGACATGTCTTATTCCTAGAGCAAATAGTAATTTTTCTAATGAGTTATTTTTACTATTTTCTATTTCTTGTAATAAGTTGTTTATGCTTTTTTCGCCAAAGCCTTCTAATTCTTGTAATTCTTTTTTATATTTTTTTAATTTATAAAAATCAATTATACTTTTTAAATACCCCATATTATAAAAATCTTCTACAATGTTTTCACCAAAACCCTCAATATTCATTGTATTTCTACTAGAAAAATGGATTAATTTTTCAATGTTTCTAGCATCACATTTAGGATTTAGACAATAGTATGCTGATTCTTGTTCTTTTCTTACAACTTTCCCACCACATATTGGGCAAATGTTTGGCATTTTAATTTTCTTTTCGGTTCCATTTCTTCTTTCTTTTTTTACTTCAACTACTTCAGGTATTACATCTCCTGCCTTATGTATTGAAATAGTGTCACCTATCATTATATCTTTTTCATTGATGTAATCTTCATTATGTAGGGTTACACTTTTAACTATTGATCCGGCTAAATGAACGGGGTTTAAGTCTGCTCTAGGTGTTACTTTACCGGTTCTTCCTACGCAAAATTCAACATCTGTTATTTTTGTTAATACTTCGACAGCAGGGAATTTATAAGCTATTGCCCATTTAGGTGTTCTAGAAGTATAGCCTAATTGCTTTTGTTCTTTAAAGTCATTTACTTTTATTACAATTCCATCTATTTCATATGGTAATTTTTCTCTTTTAACAGTCCATTCATTTATATAATTAATTACTTCTTCAATATTGTTAGCTAAAATAATGTTAGGATTTACAGTGAAACCTAGTTCTTCCATAAATTTTAACGAATCATAATGAGTTTTAATTTTATATTTATCAGCATCAGGTAGGTGATAAATAAATGTTGATAAGTTTCTTTTAGCAGCAATACTTGAATCTAATTGTCTAACTGATCCAGCTGCTGCATTACGTGGGTTAGCAAATAAACTATTGTTTTCTTTTTTTCTTTCTTCGTTTAATTTTTCAAATGATTTTTTTGGCATATAGATTTCACCACGAACTTCAATATATTCTTTCATATCAATTGTAAGTGGAATGTTTTTTATTGTTTCAACATTATGAGTTATATCTTCACCTATTATTCCGTCTCCTCTTGTTGCTCCTCTAACTAATTTACCATTTTCATACACTAAGGAAACTGATAGTCCATCTATTTTTAATTCACATACATATTTTGGATTTGGTATTTCTTTTTTTATTCTATTGTCAAATTCTATTATTTCTTCTTCATTAAAAATATCTCCTAATGACATCATAGGTATTTTATGAGTTATTTTTTTAAATTCATCTATTACTTTGCCACCTACTCTTTTTGTAGGTGAATTTTCTAGTATTTTATCAGGATATTTTTTTTCTAGTTCTTCTAATTCTCTATAGTAATCATCATATTCTTGATCTGTTATTTTAGGATTATCCAACACATAATAATCGTGACTTGCTTCATTTAAAATTTTAACTAGTTGTTTCATTCTATCCATATATATCACCTTTATTATTATACCAAATTTATTAATTGTTATAAAGGTATTTCTTATTTTAAAAAAACTATTTTTATAGTTTTTCTATTGAGTAAAAATAATAGTTTTTATGTTCTTTATCATACTTAAATGTATATTTATATGTATCTAATTTATCTGAATAATTTGATACTATTTTTTCTGTATCTTCTTTTTTCATTTCATCAGTATATTCACTATTTGAAATTTTACAAAAATTATATTCTTCTTTTGAACAATCTATTTCTTCAATTAGGGTTTCATTTATATCATTACCAGTTAGATTTATTTTGCTATATAAATCAATATTATATTTGTTTAAACTTTTATTTATAACTCCCTCGATAGTTGCATACTTAAAAGTAACTTCTAGATTATCACCATTTAATGTTGCATTTAATATTTTGAAAAAATCTTGTTCAATTAATTCTCCACCAGCTGTAGTCCAACTAAATGGACTAATAGAATAACTATAATAATAATTTTCATCCGAATTTAATTTAGCATCTGTTGATACTGATTTGTATACATCAATAGTACCATCATCATTTGATTCTATTTCTTTATCATTTCCAAACAATTCACGATACTTATTATCAACTTCATTCTTTTTCCAACGATATTTATAATTATCTTGTTCATAGGCTTCACCAACTGTATTTAATAAAGCCACACCATTTTTATATCTGGTTGGTAAGCTATTATAATCATAAAAATCATTCGAATTATTTGCAAACAACTGCACAGAAAATCTATATTTTCCATAATTAAATTTACTTATTAATGTTACCGCTATATCATCAACATTTATTTTTTCTTTTTCATTATCATCAACATTTATTTCTTCTTTTTGTTCATTGTCTTTTTTTTCATTTTGATTATTACTAACTTGATTTACACTATCATATATAAAAAATATACAAGTTACTATTAAAATTAAACTAAATACTA
Source organism: uncultured Bacilli bacterium (assembly GCA_934167465.1). Classification (GTDB taxonomy): domain Bacteria; phylum Bacillota_I; class Bacilli_A; order RF39; family UBA660; genus CAJOJO01. The sequence continues at coordinate 116,887 of CAKPKR010000001.1, forward strand.
TACCTAATATAGTCAAGAATTTTTTATTTTTTTCTTTCATAAGATACCACACTTCCTATTTTAATTATATACTACCACTGGCTATATAGTCAATACCATAAAAAAAGAACTATGAAGTTCTCAAATATTGGTTGTATTATTTATTTTTTAGTTATCTTATTAACAATTTCTTTATATTGATTTCCTTCAAATGCCCTTAACACTTCTATTGGTAAAGCAAATATAATTGTATTTGATTGATCTGAAGATACATCATTAATTGTTGATAAAGTACGTAAATGTAATGCACCTGGTACACTAGCCATTGTTTCAGCAGCAATTGCTAAATTTTTTGAAGCCTCTACTTCACCTTTTGCTTTAGTTATAACTGCTTGTTTTTCTCTTTCAGCTTCTGCTGCTTTTGCAATTACACGTTTCATTTCTTCTGGTAAAGCTACATCTTTTAATTCAACATTTTCAACTTTAATTCCCCATGGGTCAGTAGCAGCATCTATTATTTCACAAATTTGGTTTGAAAGTTTTTCTCTCTCACTTAATAACTCATCCAAAGTAACTGATCCTACTACATTTCTCATTGTAGTTTGAGCAAGTTGACTTACAGCATAATAATAATTTTCAACAGCTAAAATAGCTTTTGATGCATCAAATATTTTATAATATATAACTGCATTTATTTTAACTGAAACATTATCTTTTGTAATAGCATCTTGTTCAGGAACATCTACTGCTTTTGTCCTTATATCAACTTTATCATACGATTGAAAAATAGGTAAAACAATATTCCAACCTGGTTCCATTATTTTACTAAATTTACCTAATGTATATTTTATTCCTCTTTCGTATTGATTGATTTGTCTAATTGACATCAATAAAATCAAAATTATAACTGCAAATATTATTAATCCCATATAAGCTCTCCTCTCTATAATAATTATATTACTTTTAAAGAAAAAATAAAAGACAATAAATTATTGTCCATTTTTATGTAATGCATTATAAGTTAACCAGAATACAGCTATTCCAGCAAAAAATACAATTAACCAAAATATTGGGTTTTCTCCATTTGTCATTATAAAGTCATGAATGCTACCAAATATATTATCAAAAAATTCTTTCATATTTTCACACCTTTCTTATTGATTTATGTCCTTTAATAAATTTTCTTATTCCTATTGGATGTTCAAAAGCTATAGTGATTATTGATTTGTCGATTGCCACAATCAGTCCATTACCTAATTCATCGTGGTGTACTTTATCTCCAATGTTATATTCAATAGTACTATCAATCATTTCTTCTTTATCAAAGTGCTTTTCTAATTTTATTTTATCATCTTTTTCTAAATTTTCAAGTCCTATTTCATTTATGAATCTACTTTGAACATTCATTCCCGTTTCACCAAAAATTGTTCTTTTTTGAGCATTGATTAAATATAATTTTTGTTTTGCCCTTGTAAGGGCGACATAACAAAGTCTTCTTTCTTCCTCTATTTCTTCTACATTCATTAATGAATTTCGATGAGGAAATAAACCTTCTTCTAATCCTATTAAGAAAACATTATTAAATTCTAGTCCTTTGGCTGAATGAATTGTCATAAGTGTCACAACTTCAGTATTATTTTTATATTCTTCAACATCAGATACTAAACTTATCTCATTTAAGAAATCACTTAATGATATAATTCCATTTTTTTCTTCGAAATTTTTAGTAATTGATTTGAATTCTTCTAAGTTCTCTATTCTTATGTCGGCTTCAATTGATTTTTCATTTTCTAATTCTTTTAACATTCCTGTTTTTTCTAAAATTAAATCTATTAATTCCGTTAAAGAGATGTTATCTTGTTTTTCTTTAATTTTTTCAATTATTTTCTTAAATTCTAATTCTTTTCCAGATTCAATTACATCATAAATACTTTTATTTTCAATATATGCTCTATTACTAAGATTATCTAATGTCTTTAATCCTATACCTCTTTTTGGAACATTTATAATTCGTGTTAAACTAACATCATCATTTGTGTTGTAAATTAATTTTAGATATGCTATTAAATCTTTAATTTCTTTTCTACTATAGAAGTAAAAACTTCCTATTACTTTATATGGAATATTTTCTCTTCTTAATGCTTCCTCAATATTTCGTGATTCAGCATTTGTTCTATATAAGACGGCAATATTTTCTAATTTTTCGCCACTATTCATTATTTTTTTTATTTCTCTTACAACATAGTGGGATTCATCTTTTTCATCTTGTGATGTATGATAAATTATTTTTTCACCATCATTATTTTCAGTCCACAAATTTTTTTGTTTACCATTTTTATTATTTTTTATAACATTGTTTGCGGCATTTAATATTTCTTTAGTTGATCTATAGTTTTGTTCTAGAAGTATTGTTTTAGTATTTTTGTAGTCTTTTTCAAAGTTAAGGATATTTCTATAATTAGCGCCTCTAAATGAATATATTGATTGAGCATCATCACCAACAACGCAAATATTTTGATATTTTGCAGATATCATTTTGACTAAGATATATTGAGCTTTATTTGTGTCTTGATATTCATCTATCAAAATATATTTAAATAATTCTTGATATTTTTCTAAGATTTTTGGATTTTCTTTAAATAATTTTATTGGTAGTATTAGTAAATCATCAAAGTCTAATGAATTATTTGTTATTAATTTTGTTTCATAACTTTTATATACTTGTTCTACTTTTTGTTCAAATTCACTAGCGGCATATCTAGAGTAGTCGGCACTACTAACTAATTCATTTTTAGCACCTGATATACTATTTTTTATAGCTTTTGGATTAAACACTTTTGGATCTATATTTAAGTCCTTCATTATTTTTTTTATAATGGTTAAAGAATCATCACTGTCTATTATTGTAAAGTTACTTTTATATCCTAATGTTTCATAATTTTCTTTTATTATTCTAAGTCCAAATGAATGAAAGGTTGATATTTGCATTCCATTAATATTACCTAGCATCTTATAGATTCTTTCTTTCATTTCATTAGCAGCTTTATTTGTGAATGTAATTGCTAAAATATTATAAGGACTTATATTTTTTTCTTTTATTAAATATGCAATTCTAGTTGTTAATACTTTTGTTTTACCACTACCGGCTCCAGCTAATACTAGAAGTGGTCCTTCCGTTTGTTTTACTGCTTCAAGTTGTTCTTTATTTAATCCTTCTAGCATTATATCCACCTACCTTGTTTTTGTTTTTTCAATTAAACATTTTTTAAATACTTCTCTAAGCATGTTATAACTTTGTTCTTGTTTTTCTGTATTTTCAGATGTATTCCAAATTACTGATCTAGTAATTTTTTCTGTATCTTCTTTGTCTAATTCAGTATACGTTAGTTCAAATTCACCAAATGTGAATAATAATTTATTCATTATTTCTACATATTCTCTTAAAAATTCTCTTAATGTTCTACTATTTCCCTCTCTAAATGGATGAATATAATATAATTCAAAATAATTTCTTGTTAAAAAATCAATTAAATTATCTCTTGTATAAATTTTAACTGCTTCTTTTTTCATTTTACTTAATTGTTCTTTTAAGCAATCATAAATAAAGTCTGGGTTACAATATATTCTAATTCCTTCTTCGCTTAAACCTTCCGCATCATTTTTTTTATTTGTAAATTCTTTACGTAATTCTCCAGCAAAAGTATAAAGATCTTCAAACAAATATTTATGAATTGCTAAATAATGGTTAATTGTTAAATCCCTTTTAAAATCAGTTTCATTACCAATTATTTTTGATAATTTATATGTAACTAACATATTTTCAATTTTTTCTAATTCTTTGTAATTTTTAATGTTTTTTTTGTTTATTAAGATAGAAGTTCCTTCATAACAATAGATTGATTGATTACTTTCGTTTATTTCTTTTTCCATTTTCTTTCACCATATCATATATAGTTCTTAAAAAACTTTTTTCTGGATTTAATAATGCTTCTTTTATTAATAATAATTCTTGCTTATTTAATTTTTCATTTTCTACTGTAACATTTGAAGAGGCTTCTTCTATTATTTTATCTACATTTTTCATATCAATCTCCTATATAATCTTCTATTAACTCTATCATTTTACTATTATTACTTACAAATTTTTTAGGTTTAAATTCATCTATTTTCAGTATTTTATCTCCTAATCGTTTTAAGTTACCAGCATCTATTATATACCCCAGTTCAGCAAATTTTTCTACTATTTGAATTTGATGATTATTTTCGTGCTCATCATATTTTGCTAATCTTGGAACAGCTATTACTTTTTTGTTATGTTTTATAGCATCTAATATTGAACCAACACCACCGTGGGTTATTATAAATTTTGATTTTTTTATATATTTTTCAAATTCTTCCATTGGTAAATAATCAATTATTTCTATCTCATCACTTTGATATTTCGTTGTACCAGCTTGAATTACAACTTTTTCTTTTATTATTCCATCTTTTTTTAATTCTTCTATTTCTTTTATCAATCTAGTAAATTCTTTATCTTGAGTTCCTAATATTACAAATATCAAAATATCCAACCTCCATACACTGCTTTTGGATAAAGTTCTAACATACTTTCCCATTGAACAATAAATAAATCAGCAAATTTATAAATTATTCTTCCTGTTATTGTTTTTGTTTTTATATTGGCAAATGTTTCAATGTATATTATTTTTTTACCGAATATTTTTCCAATGCAACACATAGGTCCTGCTGTATGGGCTCCTGTTGTAATAATTATATCAGGTCTTATTTTAAGAAAGTAATATAAACTTTTAAAGCAATTAAATATTAATTTAAATATATATGTAAATGGTTTATGTTTGGTTCCATATACAAGGTAGTATATTTTTTTTATATCTTCTTCTTTCAGATTCGTATTTGTTTTTGTTTTTTCTGTTATTAAATATGATTCGTATTTTTTAAACATTGGTCGAAGTTGTAATAGTTCATTTAGATGCCCACCTGTTGATGAGATAAATAATACTTTTTTCATAATTATCACCTATACATATTATAGCAAATTAATAACTATTTTACTATAAATTTAAAAATAATAGATTATTTTTCTATTATTTCTATCCATAATTTTTTTATATTGTTTGTATTATATTTTTGGGCTTTTTTTATTGCATTTGCTCCCATTATTACTCTTCTATTAACATTACCAATTAATTCGCATATTCTTTTTGCCATTTGTTCTTTTGATGAATCTTTTATTAAATATCCATCCCAATTATCACTTATTAGTTCTTTCGCACCTTCAGCTCTTGTGAATGCTACACAAGGTAATCCATAAGAAAATGCTTCTAATAAAACAATTCCAAATGATTCTGATCTAGATGGTAATACATAAATTGAAGAGTTAAACAAGTATTCATTTATATATTCTTTTTTTTGATATCCATGTATTTTTATATTATTTTCTAAGCTATAATTTTTTATCTTTTTTTGTATTGCATCATATTCTTTTCCATCACCAATAATATTTAATTTCCAATCAGGGTATTTTTCATTTACTAATTTAAAGACATCTATTAATTCATCATATCCTTTTTCATATGATAATCTACCAACTGATATTATGTTTTTTTCTTGTAATGATGAGTATCTTGTTGGATATTCATCTAATGAGTTTGGAATGCAAATACATTTTGTTTTTGTTTTGGCTTGATAGAATTCTTGAGCACTTTTTGTGACTAAAACAAAATAATCTAATTTTTCTATTGATTTTACTATTTTTTTAATGTATTTTTGATTATTATTGTGATAATTATGTTCCCATCCTATTTTTTTTATGTTCTCTTTTCCATATTTACAAAGCCATAAGTTGTGGATGTCCCTTGTTGATATTATAATATCACTATCACATTCTTTGATTTTTCTTATCATCAATTGTTTTTTTTGTTTTAATATTTTTATGGCTTTAATTAATTCACTAACTAGTTTAATATATTTATGTTGTCTTAAACATTCATTTATTTGTTTTTTATTTGGTCCATAATTCATTAGATATTCTATTTTTATGTTTTCATTTATTTTGAATACAGGTTCATCATATAATTTATATGTTGATATTATATTTACTTCATATTCGTTCGATAAGGAGTTTGCTAAAGAAGTTATACATTTTTCAATTCCTCCATAACCTAGATGAAGAGCTAAAATTGTTATTTTTTTCATTGGACATCACCTATTATGATTATATCATATTTCTATATTTTTTGTAATTCATAAGTTGTACTAAAAATTCTTTCATCACTACAATATGACATTATATATTTATTATCTTCTTTAGTAATTATTATTCCTATTGTTTTATCTTGGTTTATTCTTTTTATATTTTTATTAATATAATTCATATATGTTTCTATTTGTCCAATATGTTCTTTTTTTAGTTTCGTTACTTTTAGTTCCACTACTACAAAGCAATTGTAAATATAATTAAATAATAATAAATCTATATAATTATAAGTGCTTCCTATTTTTATTTTGTATTCATTTTTAATAAAAGTAAACCCATTCCCTAGTTGTTCTAGAAATAATGAAATATTTTCTAATATTAACTGTTGTAGCATTTTTTCTTTTACTATCTCTTTATTTGTATTTAATATTATAGGATTTTTAACTAAGTCTTGAATTTCTAATTTATTATCATTTTTTAGTTTTTCTTTTGTTTTCTCATCTAATCTTTCATATTCATTTGATTTTATTCTTAATTTTAATTCATCTCTTGATATAGGATTAATTTCACATAAATTTACATAATAATTGATCTTTTCGATATCTTTTATTGGTATCAACTCTCTATAATGACTCCAAGTTAATTGGTGCCCCAGTCGGGCACCTTTTTCAATTATTGAATAAAATTGTCTCATTCTTTTTAGATTTGTTGTATTATATTTTTTATTTATTTCTAATGTTAATTTTTCAGAATATTGTTTAATAATTCCTTCGCCATAATGTTTACCTGCTTCACTTAACATTTTTCCTACATTATAATAAGTTTGTAAATCACTTCTATTTTTACTATAATCTTTTACTTTTTTGTATATCTCATTATTGATTAGTTCTTGTTTTATGTTTTCATAGTAATTCATTTTAAGCCTCCTGTAATTCATAAGTCGTATTAAAAATTCTTTCATCACTACAATATGACATTATATATTTATCTTCTTCTTTAGTGATGATAATACCAATAGTATTATTTTCTTCTATCGTTTTTATATTTTTATTTACATAATTCATATATGTTTCTATTTGACCTATATGTTCTTTTTTTAATTTTGTTATTTTGAGTTCTACTACAACATAACATTTATACTTTATATTATATAAAAGTAAATCTATATAATTATAAGTGTTTCCTATTTTTATTTTATGTTCATTTTCTATGAATGCAAAACCATCACCTAACTCTTTCAAAAAAACATTCATATTTTCTAAAATTAATTGTTGTAACATTTTTTCTTTTACTATTTCTTTATTTGTATTTAATATTATAGGATTTTTTACTAAATCTTGAACTTCTAATTTATTATCATTTTTTAATTTTTCTTTTGTTTTTTCATCTAATCTTTCATATTCATTTGATTTTATTTTTTTTCTTAATTCTCTTACAGATAAGTTTTGACCTTTACAAATTTTTATATAATAATTTATAATATTAACATTATTAACAATTAATAATTCAACATAGTGACTCCAAGTTAATTGGTGCGACAATGTCGCACCTTTTTCAATTATTGAATAAAATTGTCTCATTCTCTTCAAAGAAGAAATATTATATCCTTTACCTAATTCATTAGTTAATTTTTTAGAATACTCTTTTATAATTCCTTCGCCATAATGTTTTCCCGCTTCACTTAACATTTTTCCAACATTATAATATGTTTGTAAATCACTTCTATTTTTACTATAATCTTTTACTTTTTTGTATATCTCATTATTGATTAATTCTTGTTTAATATTTTCATAATAATTCATTTTAAACCTCCTAAATGTTTTTTATACTAACATTTTAAAAACAGATTATTTGTCGAATTATCTTTAATTAAAAACTTTTTTATTATATAATTAAGATGGTGATAAAATGATAAAAATAATTAAAAATGGTACTGTTATAACAATGGATAAAAATAGGCCAATGATTGAAAAAGTTGATATTATTATTAATGATAATAAAATAGAAAATTTAGTTAAAAATTATGACGGAGTTACTGACGAAGTAATTGATGCTACCAATAAGATTGTTATACCTGGTCTTGTTAATTGCCATACTCATTTAGGAATGAGTATATTTAGAGCAACTAATGATAATTTAAACTTAAATGACTGGTTGAATAATAAAATTTGGCCAATTGAAAATAATATGACAGATGATGATATTTACTATACTACATTACTATCTTGCATTGAAATGATTAAAACAGGTAGTGTGATTGCTAACAACATGTATTTTGGATGCAAAGGAAGTTTAAAAGCAATTGAAGATTCTAAAATAAGATGTTTATTTGGAAATAATTTAATTGCTGATAATTATGATAATATTAATGAATTATTAGATTTAATTAAAAATAATAAAAATAGCTTAGTAAAATTTGCAGTTGCTCCTCACGCTTTTTATACTTGTAGTAAAGAATATCTGAAAAAATGTAGTGATATAGCCCTTGAATACAATTTGCCTTTGCACATTCATTTTTGTGAAAATTTAAATGAAGTTAATGGCATTAAAAAAAATTATGGAACTACATTTAATGCTTTAAAAGAGACTGGTATGTTAAGAAATAAATTAATTCTAGTCCACGGAACTTTTATTGATGAAATTGAAAAATTAAAAAATTATGATGTTTCCATTATTCATAATCCAATTAGTAATTTAAATTTAGGATGTGGAATTGCTGATATAGTTAATTATAAAAATTATGTAAATATTGGACTTGGTACTGATGGCCAAGGTAGTGGTAACAATATGAATTTATTTTATCATATGTCGGTAGTTGATTTACTACAAAAAGGAAAATATAAAGATCCTACTGTTTATAGTTCTTATGATACTTTAAAAATAGCAACAATAGATGGTGCGAAAGCAATAGGAATGGATAATTTAATTGGTAGTATAGAAATTGGTAAATGTGCTGACATAATTATCATTGACTTAAATAATATTGAAGCTTATCCTACTACGCAACTAATTACCAATTTAGTTCATAATACCGAAAGCATTAATGTTGATACTACAATTATTAATGGTGAGGTATTAATGAAAAATCATAAATTATTATTAGATATTGATTTAAACAAACTAAAAGAAAGAATATATGATATTAATAAAAGATTGAAAATTTAATTTCAATCTTTTTATTTTTTAGTTTAATTTTAATTGTTTAAAATAAAGTTTATATTTTGAGTAAAGACTATTCAACCATCACATTTATATCAACATATCCTTTGACTCCATTTACAATTCCTGAGTCTGTATATTGCCACATTTTGTATTGTTTTTTATATGTGAAGTAATAATTATATTGAGCTATCCAAGTAATATATTTTTTTGTTGTTTCATTAAATTTGTATTTATACATTTTAGCATATGTATAAATATTTACTTTGTATTCGTTTAAATAGTTAATATATGTTTCAATTATTTTTTGATAAATTTCTTTGGAGATGTTCACTTTTTTCCCTTTTACATAAAATTCTTCAATATCATAGTATATTCCTAATGTTGGTTTTATGTCATATTTTTTTATTAATTTTTCTGTAAATTTTGCTTCTTCTAAAGCTTCTAATTTATTTTCAGCATAACTATATAAATATATTCCATATGGTATTTTTAATCTATTTAGTTCTTGTATATTATATTGTAATTTTGAGTCCTCTGTAGAATAACCAAACCCTATTCTAACTATTACGCCATCTATTTCAGGTTTTGCTTTTTCCCAATCTATTATACCTTGATATGAAGAAACATCTATTATTTTTTTGTATTGGTTGCTACTAAACCTATTATATTATTATACAAATTATTATTTTCAAAATAAAATTTTGATTTATTTGTTAATCTTTCGTGATTCATTCTTTTTTTATACTGAGTGGTTGCTACAGTACTTATATAGTTTGGAAGTGTTATAAAAGATTTATTGGTTTCGATATATTTTTCTTTTGTTAAGCTACTATTAATAAATAATAAGACTAAAATTAATAATGAGAATATTATTTTTTTCATTTCTTTCACCTAGTTTTATTATAACATATTTTAATTTTTTCATTATTTTTAAATCATATTTTTGTATAAAAAATAGGTAAACCAAAGTTTACCTATTCACTTATTGATAATAATTTTCTTATTTCCTTTTCTGATAATGAAGATAATGTTTCACTATTATCTTTTCCTTCAATTAAATTTTCACTTAATATTGTTTCTTTTGAAAAATAGTTTATTTCTTTTTCTCTATATTCAAACACAACATCACATTTTAATTTTTAATATAAAATATCAAAGTATAGTTTTATTTTTGGTTTTACTGGTAATGAGATTTCAGTTATATTCTCATCTATTGATATATTGTTTTTGATTTTATTAAATAAGCCTGAACTAAATTCATTTAGTTGTTTTTTATCAAAGATTAATTCATTTATTTTGTTATGTTTTAATAAGTTTAAATAATCTTTTTCTTCTTTATTTAAGATATATAAGCTATTATTATATATTATATATTATATATTATATATTATGTATTTGCCATCACAAATAAATTGATATTTTTCAAAGTCATATATGTTTAATTTAAAATTATTGTCTTCTTTACTTAGAATAAACCCTGTTGGTAAGCCATTATATATGTTATAGATTATTCTTCCATCAATCAAAAAACTATTATCTTTTATTATATTTAAAATTGATTTAAATTCTCTATTACTCAAATTTATGTATGCTGAACCATAGTAAGAGTTTGATATTTCAAGATCGTCATTTACGAAATTTAATATTTCTTTTGCAGTGTTATCAAAATAGTGTTTATTTGCATCATATGTAAATAATTTACCAAACTCGTATATTCCGTTATTGTTATAGACTTCTAGGAAATTTTTTAATTTTGAAATTGTTGAAATAATGTATTTCTTTTTTATTCCTATATGAAGTTTTAAATAAATTTGATCATACTGAATATTGAATTCTACTTGTAAGTCTACTTTTTCTTTAATGTTGTTTGTGGTTTTTGTTTGATATTTTTTTAGTATTGTTTTGGTAATTGCTACAGTGTCTATTATTTCATATTAGGCTATTGTATCTAGATTTTGAATTAAAACTGCCGCTAAATGTTTACATGTTTTTTCTTTTTTAAATTGTGGACAATCACAACTAACACCTAATATATTACCACCATTATTTATTACTTTAACGTTATATCGATTACTACTATGTTCTGATTTTACATAAAAATTATGAGCATAAAAATCTTTTGATTTTTCTATTCTATCTTCCCCAACATATCTATATGGATAATTTCTTCCTTTATAAAATGAGTCATATCCAACTATTTTTATAATTGCTTGCCAAAAATTCATACTACCACCACCAAATACAAATATATTAACATTTTTTATCAATTAGTAAATTTATTTATATTAAAAAATTCAATTACTACATGAGATAACTTCGATATAGAATTAAATTTCTCATACACGTCTTGTAGTAAAGTAGAATTTTAATACCATTTAAGATGACATAGAGAGTTAAAATAAGGTTTTACCTTAAATACTTACTTATATGTAAGAACTGCATCGGCATTTTTTTTACTCTTTTTATCATTTTAAACTAAAAAAAGCTAGCATAAACCATTAAAAGTTTATACTAGCACTTCTCTAAAATAATTCTATCATATTAATATCTATTTGTCACTATTTTGTCAAATTTTTTATTTTAAATTATTTATATCAATTTTTGAACCCAATTCATAATCAAATTCATTAGGGATAAATGCACTATAACCAGAGCCAGTAGTAAATGTTAATTCACCAAAATATATTTTATTATTTTCGCAATATAAATCAACTCTAACATGTTCAAAATCGTTTGATAGAATTTCTGAAATTTTTATCATTTCATCAAGTTTTTTTGGCTTTTCAATTGGGCCATAATTTTTGTGTCCTTTTTTCTTTACATTTATATATTTCCAATTTTTATCATAAAAATCAATACAATAATTTTTATCAGATTCAGAGCCATATGCGATATAAACATATTCTACTTTACCATTAAAACAAAAAAATTTATAATCTGTCAATTCCTTATTATTTGTTTCAATCAATTCTTCAGCAAGAATTCTTGGCTTTAAATTTTTATATTGCCATTCTCTTCCATTATTGTACAAATTTGTTTTTAAACTTTTATTCAATATTCTATATATTTCGTTTTTATCAATTGTATTTTTATCATTAACTACAACTACTCCACCACAACTATGAGTAGTTTTTAAAACAAATTTATTTGGTAATTTTTCAAAATTTATTTCATCAACATTATTATATTTACCATATAATTTAGTTAAGATATTAGATAATCCTTTTTCAGTCACATAATCTCTTACTTCAATTTTATCAGCACATTTTTCATATAGTTCATTGTAATAATTAAGTTTAATCCAATTAATTTTTTCGTTAAATGTTTTAGGATCATCTAAATTTGGTTTATACCCCATCATATTTTGAAATTGAAGTTCTATGTATTTTCTTTTATTTTTTCTATACATGATTCTTAAAAATTTATTTATTAACTTATTCATTTTTTCTCCTTAAATAAACACTAATTTTATTTTTTCTTTGTTAATGTTTTTTTTATTTCAGAGGAACAAATATTTGGAGTTCTTTTTAATCTAACAACTTCTTTACCATTTTCTTTGCACCATTTTTCAACTATTTCAAATCTCTCTCCAATATGATCTTCTCCTAATGCTAAAATATCAAAATCAATTTTTTCCAATGCTGGTATTCCAACTGTATCATAAACTACAACTTTATCAACAATTTTTAAAGATTCTAGTATTTCAACTCTTTCTTCCGTTGTATAAAGAATCTTAGCATCAGGTTTATACTTTAATATATAGTCACCATCTTGAACAGCTACAATTAAGTAATCTGCATATTGTTTGCATTGTTTAAATAATCTTAAATGGCCAATATGAAAATAGTCATATACACCAAATGTTAAAATTTTACTCATTGTCAAATTCCTCCTTTAGTTTTTGTAATCCGATTAGTAAAGGATCATAAACATTTTTACAAATTATATTCTTTTTATATTTTTCAAATAAAATTGGTAGTTCTGTACATCCTAAAATACATGAATCATATCTATTAACTAAATCCAGAAATATGTATTTCACTTCTTCTGTATATTTATCTTGTTTTACGGCTTCAATACATTCTCTTAATAGCCTATACTCATCTTCATTCGGAACAACACAATCAATATTTTTTGTATTTAAAGCTTTTTGATATATTTTTGATTCAATTGTTCCCTCAGAACCAAGTAAAAATATAGTTTTAATTTTATCATTTTCTATTTTTTCAACACAATTATCTATTATATTTATTACCTTATCTTCTAACTCAGGAACTGTTCTATATATTTCATTTAAAAACAAATGAGATGTATTACAAGCTAATATTATTCTTGTACAACCAGAACTGATAAGATTTTGCATTGACTCAGTCATTTCATTAACTAGTTGTTGAGCATTTTCTTTATATAAGAAAGCACGAACTCTACTCGGCATAGTACATCTATTATCAATAATAATTCTAGGACGTTCCCATTCTTTTTCAGCCGGAAAAACAGCTGCATATTGTTTAAACAAATTAATTGTCGCATATGTTCCCATACCACCTAAAACTCCAATAACAAATTTATCCATACAACCTCCTATAATAGAGTTTTTAAAAACTCTGCACATAATTTATCGTCATAAAATTCATAATCAACTATTTTTTTTAATTCTGGTGCAATATCTCTAACTCCACCAAATCCAATAGAAATATCAGCAATTTTTGCCATACCAACATCATTACTTCCATCACCTATAACAACAATTGGTTTGACAAACTGCTTAGCTATTAATTCTTTATCTACAACATTTATTACATCATCTATTTTATCATTTTTTACTAATGCTTTTGAACAATATACATTATTTTTAATATTTAATTTCTCCATTAGTTTACTTATCCATACATCTAAATTTCCAGTAACAATATAACATCTTTCACGATTATCTTTTATAAATCTTGAAATTTCTTCATTAAGTAGTATTTCAGAAACAATATCTGATACTTTAGATACATTAATATCACTTAATATTTTAACTCTATTTAAAAAACTTGTTCTAAAAGGAATTTCACCCCTCATTGTTGCTTCGGTCAATTCTCTCATCTCACTTAATTTTCCTATTTCTTGCGAAATTGTCGGTAAAATTTCTTTTTTAGTAATAGTTGAATCAAGATCAAACAAAAATATATATTCAGTATTATTTTTTTTCATCTTTTTTCTCCTTAAATGCAACAAATTTATGTGTTGATTTTCTTTTTTCTACTGGTGGTAGTTGCATATAATCTTTATAAAATAATTTTAACCATTTATCATATCCTATTGGAATATTATATTCATTTCCTTCGAATGGCATTTTTATAAATGAAGAAAATATTTCTTTTTCTGCAACAACTTTTGAATACGAAGTAAAATTTCCAACTCTTCTTGTATTATAATTTTTATATTTTGATGAATTATTTATTATTAATTTTGAAAAGAATCCTACAGGTAATATCTTAAAAACATAATAACCAACATATCTTAATATTTTTTGAATAAAATTACTTTTAGTTGCAAAATGAGGAGATGTTTTAACAACATTACATATTAAAAGAAAATCTCTTTTTTTAAATATTTTTTCTAATTTTTTATCGTTATCAGGTGCATTATCATATACAAATACATCTATATTTATACATGATTTTTTTCCATATTTCATATCAGGTTCATATAATACTGTTGTAGTATCCAATACTTTTGCATAAGGGTAATTAAATTTTTTATTATTTTCAATTGAATAAACTTTATATTTATCATTTTGTTTATTAAATGATTTAATAAATTTATCATAGTCTTCTCTTAGCATTCCAATATCAATATCATCGTCCCATGGAATATATCCATTATGCCTTACAGCACCTAATAATGTTCCACAATCAAGCCAATAATTTATTTTGTTTTTTTCACAAAAACTTGATACACAGTTAAGTATTTCTAATTGTATTTTTTTTAAATCTTCTAATGACATTTCTTCCAAATTATTCATACTTCCACTCCTATTTTTATAATAATCGCTACATCAATTGTACCATTTATATTAATTTAAATCAACAAATATGATTAAAATAAAAATGAAGAAAAATATCTTCATTTTATTTGTTTTTAATAATATTACATATTTGATCAACAGTTTCTAATGATAAATCAGCATATAATGGCAATGTTATTACTCTATTTGCTATATCTTTGGCAATTGGCGTATCTTTTGAATTATATTTTTTGTTATAGCAACCATAATCGCTAATTAAAGGATAAAAATATTTTCTTGCACATATGTCATTTTTTGCTAACAAATCAAATAAATCATCTCTTGTTAACTCATACTCATCTTCAACAACTATAGGAAAATATGCATAGTTTGAAATTACATTTTCTTGAATTTTATTTAATTTGATTCCTTTAATATTTTTCAAATTTTCAACATATCTTTCTACAATTATTTTCCTTTTTGCTATTTCAGAATCTATATGTCTTAAATTACATAAACCCATCGCTGCTTGAAATTCGTTCATTTTACAATTCATTCCTACATAATCGACATTCTCTTCATCAATTATTCCAAAATTCTTTAATTGATTTAATTTATCAGAATAATTTGAATTATTATAGACTAATGCCCCACCCTCAATAGTATTAAATACTTTTGTCGCATGAAAGCTTAACATTGAAATATCTCCATAATTTAATACAGATTCACCTTTATATTTTACCCCAAATGCATGTGCTGCATCATATATTACTTTTAAATTATGCTTTTTTGCTATTGTTTCTATTTTTTCAACATTACATATATTTCCATAAACATGAACTGGAACAATCGCACAAGTTTTATCAGTAATTAATGATTCAATTTTATCGACATCTATTGTGTAATCATCTTTATTTATATCACAAAATACTGGTGTTAAACCATTTTGAACTATTGCATGAGTAGTTGAGGCAAAACTAAATGGAGTTGTTATAACCTCTCCTTTTAAATCAAGAGCTTTAAGTGCAGTATATAATGCCATATGACCATTACAAAATAATTTAATATTTTTAACATTCAGATAATTAGATAATTTATTTTCAAGTTGATTATGTTTAACTCCACTATTTGTTAACCAATGTGATTCAAATAAGTCCTTTATTTCATTTGTATATTCTTCCAATTCTGGCATAGAAGATCTTGTTACTAATATTTTTGACATTAATCTCACCTTTCATTACATAGAATCAATAATAATTTTTATTATTTTTTGCATATCTTCAATTGTATACCTTTGATCACATGGTAATGGTAAAATATTCTTAGCAAATTTATATTCTAATGTTTCTTCGCCTAAACCATTAATAACATTTGGCCACAATGTTGGAACATAAATTTTATTTTTTATCATTTTATTTCTCATTGCATCTGCATTCTCAATATACAATGGATAACAATATGCGCCGCTTATTTTTTTTAATTTTAATTTATTTATTTCTTTTAACTTGCTATAAAGATATTCATAATTTCTATTTCTTATACGTTTAACCGTTTTGTAGTCTATTGCATGTAATAAATTTTCAGTTATTTTTGACATTTTTTTTATCGAACTATTGCAAAATTTTTCATCATTTTCAACAAACAATTTATAAAAATCACTTGCATTTTTTTCGTATCTACCAAGTATATGACCCATTCTATCAAATACAACTTCATTTTCTAAATTATTATAGTTTCCTATAACATTAGTATATAATAAAGCTCCGTCTGGAACACCAAAATATTTTCTACTTGAATATAAATTGTCACAATTTTTCAATGGTTTATCAAAATATGCTTGAGTATTATCAATTATAATTTTTTTATATTTATGTTTTAATTCTTTTTTTTGTTTATATGTCAATTGTCCAAAGTAATTAACAATATATAAATATGATTCATCATCAAATTCGATGTCTTTTGGTATAAAATTGGAATCGATATGGTAATATGCTATATCTAATTTATATTTTTTGCATATGTCAGTTACTGAATCACATATATAATATGGCAATAGAATTTTTTTTATATTTCTTTTTTCAATCAAATATGCTAGACAATTACGTCCACAATTAAATTTCAATGCATTCTCATGAAGCATTGGTAATTGGTACATATCTAATTCAAAATATCCACCTATTTCCCTCATTTTATTTTTACCTTATTATTAACTAACTCAAATTTGTTTAACATTTCTTTTACTTGATCTTTTGAATTAAACATTAATACATCTATAATTGATAAATATGGGGTGAAGTCATTCTCATATTGTTTATAAAAAATATCATCTGTTCTTAAAAAATTCAATTGAATACAATTTTCTGCAAATGATTCGTAATCATACATTTCTTGACCACCAATTGCATTTATATAATCGGTTGCATTTAATAATTTACATATATGAATTACTTTTTCTTTTCCTTTTAGTTCATTGTTTTTTTTCAAATCCGAAGAAATAATTATTTTTGTATTCATATCAAGATAATTTGCAATACTTCTTATTGAATATTCTAAGTATTTAGCTAAATTACTTTCTTCATTATTAATAATATTTTCAATAATTGGATATATTTGACTAAAATATGGGGCCTTTGAATAACTCATTTTTAATGTCGAAAGAAGTTTTCTTTTGAATATTGGATCATCTGATACTTCAACTTCATTTATTTTTTTAAATGGACTAGCACCTTTCATTTGAACATTAAAATATGATGGCTTGCCATTTGTCAATATTCTATTTCTATTTATCCAACCACCCTTTATAAAATTAACATCATCATATATAACATAAACATCGACTTCATTCATAAGTTGCCAATATCCAATATATGGAAAAAAATAGGGTTGCATAATACCTACCTTCATAATTTTGCCTCCAATTTTCTTTTTTTTCTTTTTAATCTTTTTATTAATTCTTGTAAACATGTAAATGGAAATAAAAGTATAATTTGAACTAAATATCTTTTTGGACATTCAATAAAAAAATTTTTTATATCTTTGAAATTTCCTGTGATAATATCATACGTTACACCAACTGTAAAACAGTTTCTATATTTATTAAAAAAACTATATTTATATTTAAAAAATTTATCTAATTCTTTATCTATTTTCAAATATGATAATTCAATCTCATTTACTTTGTGAGTTGAATTATAATTTGATTCACCATCATTATTTCTAATTCTATAAACCATCATTGGTTTAGCAATTACATAAATCTTACCTAAACTCACCAAATAAGAACATAATTGAGCATCAGCAATAGTCTGGTCAATTGATAATAGTTGTTTAATACTTTCAACATTTTCTTCGTTATTATATATATTTCTGTAAATTGTAGATGTTTCAGAATATTTTTTGCCTTTCAATAATTCATTCAGATCATTTATTATAAAATCTTCATCAATCGCACTTGGAAACAACCCCATAAATTCATTATTTAAATTTCTTCCTTCTTGAAGATGTGAAACTCCAATAAATTCAGGATTTTTTTCTAAAAAATCAATTTGTTCTTGTATTTTTCTATCATTATTCCAATAATCATCCCCCTCAAGAACAGTAATATATTTACCTGTAGCTTTTTGACATGCATCTAATTGATTTTGAGTTCCTCCTAAATTTTTCTTTCTTTCTATTATTTTTATTAATTTAGGATATTTTTCAGCATATTCTTTCATTATTTTTCCAGTATTATCAGGAGAACAATCATCGGCTAACAATATTTCATACTCATAATTTGTTTTTTGATTTATTACACTTTCTATTGCATCTTTTATATATTTCTCCTGATTATAAGAAATTATTACGACACTTAGCATTACATTTCTTTTCATTTTTTCACTTCCAATTTTTATTTTTTATGACGTTTATTCCATAATAATTTATAATATATTTTATAAATTTTAAACTTGTAAAATATATATGCTATCAACAGCTTTATATCAAGATTTTTAATTTTTATTTTATTTAAAATATAATTTATTTTTGGTTCTTTTAAATATTTTTCAATATTATTAAGTCCATTTTTATAACTATTAATATTTGTTTCATTTAAAACAATGCCTGGAAATCTTCGTAGGAAAAACAATCCAATAAATTGTTCATAATCTTCAATTTTACTATCTATACAAATTTTTTTTATCGGCTCATAAAATTTTAAATTTTCTGGAATAGAGTTTTTTCGGTAATCAGTTGTAGTTAATGTATTCATATTAAGTGCATAATAATATAATTTTTCATCAACATACTTATATTTTTTTATTTTTGAAGAATATAGAATATTAAAAAGTAAGTCTTGTCCTCTCTTCTTATTTTCTTCGTATTTTAAATTATTTTTGGTAATTACATCTTTTAAATATATTTTATTCCATGGAACATTTCCTATTTTATGACAAAATTCTCCTTTCAAATATTTTTTTACGCCATCGTAAGTTACAAATGAACCCTCTTTATATTTTTTAGGTATCAAATCATACATATATTCATCAAAGTTCATTACTTTTGCATTGAATACTAATAAATCAAAGTCTTCTTTTTTTATTTCTGGGATAATTTTTTCAAAAAAATCATCAGAATACCAATCATCGGCATCAGCAAATGTTATATATTTTCCCTTTGCGATTTTTAAACCTTCATTTCTTGTATCACCAACACCTGTATTAGGTTTATCAATAGCAACAATATTTTTATATTTTTTAGCATACCCTTCTATTACTTCAAATGTTTTATCTTTTGAACCATCATTTAAAATAATAAATTCATAATTCTTATACTTTTGAGAAACTATTGATTCTATTAATTTACCAATTGTTTTTTCGGCATTATATGCAGGACATATAATTGATAACAGTACACTATTTTTCATTCTTCACATCCTTAAATAATTCTTTAACAAGATTAATTAAATTTTTCAATTCATTACTTTTATAATAAGAAACTAATATCATTATACCATATATTATAAAACATAGTAATCCTTTTATAATCAAATTAAATATATTCAAATTAAATTTGATATTGTTAAATATAAATATAGTAATCAAACTTGTTACACTAATAATAATAATTTTTTTAATTTGACTAATATAATATTTTTTTACAGATTTTTTAAATATATATTTATAAACAATTAATGGTTTACTCCATAATATAACCAAAATATAACTAATAAATGTTCCTAATATAATACCTAATAATCCAAATTTTTGTGATAAAATTATTGATGCAATCAAATTTACTATAACTTGAATTATTGGAATGTATCTATCAATATAATATTGTCCTGAAGCATCTTTTACAATGTTAATTGGTATTAACATGCAATAGCAGTAAAAATTTAGACAAATAACAATCATTGTTATATTATCTACTATATATTCTTTGCTTAACCATAACTGAATGAATGGTGTTAAAAGATTTATAAAACATACTGTTACAAAACCACATATTATAAAACTAAGAAAATCTAATATGCTAAATACTCTTTCTTGCGAATCGTTATCTGATGAAGCAATTAAATTTCCAAAACTTGAAGTAACGCCACTTAAAAAAGTTGTAATAAAATTTCTTGCTACTGATACAAGAGCTAAATAATTTGAATAAACTCCAACAGTTTCAATATTAACTAATGCAGATATTAATATATTATCAGTACTATTCAAAAAATAATTTCCGATTTTGTGAAAAAACATACCTTTTACATTTGTTTTTATTTTTTCCACTTCTTCTTTTTCTATTTTTTCATCACAATTAAAATTAATTTCTGTATACTTTTTAGTAATATGAATATTAATTAATAATCTTTCAATAAATTTACATATTAATAAAATTAGAAGATAAACTATGTAATTTTTTGTTAATAACAAAAAAATAGTTTGAAGTCCATATAATAAAAATATAAATATTGTCCTTAATTTACTTAATTCATAATATTTTTGGTCTGCATATAATAATGCATCTTTATAGGAAATAAAATATGTAATAACTGTATTTAACAAATACAAAAAATATATTAAATATAGATTATCTATTGTGTAGTCTTTTACAATTAAATTTAAAAATAACATTATTATAAGGCCAATTAATAAAATAACTATTCCAATGCATTTATAAATTTTTTTATAAAAACTCATTATTCTGCTTATTTTTTTCGTATCTTTTTCTTGTATTGGTTTATACAAACTAAAATTTATTGCTGTACCTATTCCTAATTCAGCTACCGATAAAACGGTTAATATATTAGTAAATAATCCATCCAATCCAATACATTCTTTTCCTAATATTTGTATAAATACTGTCCTCGCAACAAATGTCATAATTGTTGTTGAAACTAATATTAAAACATTTGACAAGGAATTATATAATGATGATTTTAGTCTCATTTTACATCTCCCTTATTTATATAAATCAACTATATCATTAATTTTGTTATTATTGACTTTCACATTACTAAGTTCAATATTTTTATTAATTAATTTATTAACTTTTTCTATATTTCCAACTTCTACTATAAAACCTGTTTCTTTATTAACTTGCTCACTACATCCACCGGTATTATAAGTAATTACTGGAGTACCACAAGCAATTGATTCCAAATTAACAGTTGGATAATTATCTTCATATGTAAGATTTAAAAACCAAGTTGCAGCAGAATAAATTTTAACTAATTCTAATTGATTTTCAGTTCTTTCTATTCCAATAATGTTTTTATATTTTTTTAATGATTTAATTTGTTTTTGGCTTAAACCAACTAAAACTATGACAAAATCATCATTGATTAAATTAGATAATTCTACAAAATCGTTTAGTCCTTTTTCATTCGTCCATATGCTTGCTACTCCTAAAATTATTTTTTTATTTTCAGGAATATTATATTTTTGTTTTATTGTATTATCTAGTGTTGGTTTGAATAAATTTAAATCGATTCCATTGTTAATAGTTACCACATTAAAATCTTTAAAAAATGATTTTTTTACTAATCGATTCAACCAATCAGATGGAGTAATAATTGTTAAATTACTTAAATTAGTAAATAATTCTTTTTTTTCTATATAATTTTTATATGATCTATCAAAAAATAAACTTATAGGATATTTCTTTTTATTAGGGCATTTATAACACTGTTTTTGCCATTTATTACAATTTGCTAATGTAAAGTGAGGACAATGTCCAGTAAATGGCCAACAATCGTGAAATGTCCAAAACAACTTACCTTTATATTCATTTTTTAAGTATTTAAACAATACTTTATAATTTATATAGTATCCATGAATATTATGTAAATGTATTATATCAGGATTTTCTTCTTTTAATCTTTTTACTAATTTCTTTGTTTTAAAATATGAACCATGACCTTGCATATCAAAAACAGTTGTTAAAAAAACATGATACCAAAATGAGAAAAATCCACCAATTTTTTCACATTTTAAATCTTTGTAACCTTTTCTCCTTCCATAAAATGAAATAGTCTCAAATCCTTCTTTATTTGCTGCTCTTTGAATGTCACCCATTATTTTTCCAGTTGATCCATTACATACTGTGTTAATTTGAACTAATTTCATTTTATCACCTACTTCACTATTTTTTGTTTAATTAAATTATCATAAATTCTATATATATTTGTTAATAAAGGAAATTTTCTTTTATTAGCTTTTAATACCCTATATGACTCTTTAAAATTTTTATAATATCCTTTTAAACCATTTGTGCTTGCTCCACCTGTTCTCATTTTTACAAAACAAGTATCAACATATTTTAATATAACATTATTATTAAGAATTCTATACATAAAATCTAAATCAGCTGCTATTTTATAATCTAAATTATAATTGCCATATTTATTATATATTTCTTTTTTTAAATATAATGTTGGATGTGGAGGATGCCACCCTTTTTTTAATGTTACTTCTTTTGATTTGAAGTTTCTTGTTACTTTTGTAAAATTATCGTTCATTAATACTAAATTTGAATAAACACCATCATAATTATCTATATTATCAATTATTTTTTGAAAAACATTTTCATCGTATAGTATGTCATCTGAATTTAATATTCCAATAATATCTCCTGTTGCAAGTTTTATTCCTTTATTCATTGCATCATATAATCCTTTATCAGATTCAGATATATATTTTAATTTGTTATAAATTTTTTTTTCATACAATTTAATTATATTTAATGTATTATCTTTTGATTTACCATCAATGATTATATATTCATAATTTTTATATGTTTGCTTTAACACTGATTTAATAGTATCTTCAATTGTTTTTTCAGAGTTATAACAAACTGTTATTAATGATATCTTCATATTTTACTCCTTAATTGTGATATATATATTATACTATATAATTAGTTTTTTTTAAAGGAAAAAAGATAGAAACATTTTCCATCTTCTTATACACATAAGTCTAAAAAAATTGAATTATATATTTCAAAAAAATATATATACATTAATATCGTCGAAATAATCAACATTACTTTACTATCTTCTATATTACATGTAACTTTTGAATTTTTGAAACAAATAAATATTGCGAACAATAATGGTATATAGTATCTCTCTTGTACACCAGTTATTTCTGTCGAACCTACCGGTGTAAATGATAAATACATACTTCCACATATGAAACAAATTATTAGAAGAGATATAGTTAAAAATAATATTCTTACTTTCCAATCTATCTTATATTTTTTTTCATCTTTATCTGTAATAAATGATGCAAATATAATTGATAATAACAATAATAAATATTTTTCACCACCAAAAACGGTAAAATTATGCCATCGTGCAAGAGTTAAACTTGATATCACTTTTGATGAAATTACATCTTCTACAAATCTTAAAAATACTTTTGCAAAAGAAACTGGTTGAGAAATAATTAACTGTAATTGTCCACCGGTACTTGCATTTCCACCTCTTATATCTCCAACTGATGATGAACTAGAAGTTGCAGCAGGCATAATAAATGTCAACATTACTCCAAGCATTAACAATATTATCAATATTTTTATCCATTTTGAATTTTTACTATTTTCAAACTTCTCTTTTGGAATTAGAATTATCAAGAATAAAAATGGTATATATATTTGTTTTGATAGGCAGGCAATTAATACAGAAATAACAAAAATCAATAAATTTTTTCTATTCATTTTTTCCTTTGTACAATAACAATTTAAAAATGTTGATATAGCTAAATATATTCCTGCAGTTATTATTGCATCTCTGGAATATTGAGCAGCTAAATATATTGTTGATGGAAGCAATGATAAAATAAATAATAATTTTTTACCCACTTTTGCCTTTTTTATTGCATAAAACATAATTCCAATATAAACCAATAAATTTACTATTTTCCCTACATGAAATAGCATTGTATATGGTGCTTTAAAAATTTTACATAAATAAACACTAATTGCAGAAGGTATATAGGTAAAATTATCATATGAAATATATTTATTATCGTTTATAACTGGTTTATCATTAATGTTATTATTATCATTAAGATATTTATTTATCATATTAAATTCTTCATAAGATCTTGGAATATCTCCAAATTCCAATCTTAATCCATATGAATAATTAAAAGATTTAGTTGTATTCACTTCACCAGTTTCAAATAATGTATATATTCTTTCTAAATGAATATGATCATCGCAAGAATATAATGTTAAACAAGGAATTAAGAATATTTGAGATAAACCAGTACACAATGCAATTATAACAAATAAATACTCAATTTTATTTAACACTGTTTTTCTAAAAATGTATATCAAAGTTATAGAGACAAGAAATATAGAAATCAATAGGAATCTATATATATTAAAACAAAATTCATTTTTCACTTGTATATCTTCAATTGAAAAATCTACATTACTATCTAAATCAACTTTAAATTCTATATAATCTACATCATTTTGAATAACTCGGGTTATAGTATTGAAGTCTTTTAGAAATGTTAAATATAACATTTCTTTTTTGGGATTACCATACTCATCAAAAGTCTCATATTCAGCTCCCATTTGAGTATTATAATTAATTTTATATTTAAAAACTAATCTATCTATATATTTTTTTTCAAATTTTATTTTCAATATTTTAATTTCTTTTTCTAGCTTTTCTTCATTATCTTCTAAATTTTCAATTTCATTTGTAGAATCTTCATCGCTATCGTCTAAATTATCTACATCAAATATAGATCTTTTTTTGTCACTTTTTTTTATAGGAACTTCTTCTTTTTTTGTTTCAATAATTGTATAATCTTTTAAAGAAAATGTACCTTTATCTTTATTAAAATTATACATTCTTATGCCATTAAAAAAAACAATTTCAATTAATGTAGATATTATAATTGACAAAAAAATTAATATTACATTACTAATTATTTTTTTATTTTTTTTCATTTTTACCTCCAATAATTATGATTGCTGTCATCATAAATATTACATATATATATATCATATTATTAATAGATTTCTTGGTACCACTATATCTAATTGCCATTTTCTTATTTGTTTCAATACCATTATATATAGCTTTTTCTTCTTTTTCTTCAGCATCAAAAAATTGAACCTTTATTATTGAATCACAATTAGTATTTATTTCGACAAAAAAGTTTTTACCAATTGTTTCATACATCTTTTCTTTTAAATAAAAATTAACATAATCTGTTGATGAATCAGATAATGATGATGTATATGAAAGTTCATCATTACTAATTACCTTTTGGTCAGCTATTGTTCCATCACCATTAATCAATTTTAAATATATTTTACAATCCGTCTTTTTTTTAGTGGTAGTAACCATCAATGAAATTCTCTCAATATTTTTTAATTCTGATTTAAATCCTTGTCTTATAGTAGCATCTTTATCCAATATATATCCTATTCTATTTTTTTTCGAAGAAACAAATTTTGATGTATTATCCTCCATTGGAAATAAAAAAATTAAAAATATTAAAATAATATCAACTATATATAGATATTTATATCTTCTAATATTCTTTCTAATTTTTTTCATACTTTCACCAACTTCTATTTTTTATTTTTTTCTAGTTCGCTTTTTAATATTGATACTTCCTGAATTAACATCCTTATTTTGGTAGTTTGCCCTGCCACTATTATTGTTAACATGATCATAATAAACATTAAAATAAATATCAGTGAACATAGGACCATATTAGATAAATATTCAAATCCAATTAAATGAGCTAACGAAGTCATTAAAATTGGAAATGTTGCTGTTAGTAAAATTACTAAATCCGAAAAATACCATACTAATGCATATTTTATAGGCATTCTTCCTTTTTTTAGAATATAAGTAATTACAATGAAAAGAAATAAAGAAGCAATAATTACCGCTAATCTTAAACCATCATTCATTATTATCACCTCTCAACCATAGTACAAATATAGATAATATCACATTTACCATATAGTAAGCTTTTCTAAATGACTTAATTGATGAAGTTCCCTCTTTTCTCTCATTCATACTAACTGGAACTTCTTTTATAATATATTTATTTTTAAATAAGTCAACAGATGATACAGGTTCAGGATATTCTGTAGGATATGTATGAGAGAAATGCTCGATTGTTTTTTTATTGCACGCTCTAAATCCAGAAGTACAATCGTATATTCTTTTTCTAGTAGTTAATTTTATAAAAGAAGAAATAAGCCTTATTCCTATTAGTCTAGCAAAAGTAGATTTAAATCCACTAGAATTTTTATCTATAAACCTAGAGCCTATAACTAAATCTGCTTCATTATTAATTATTGGTTCAATTAATGTTTTTGCATACTCGATATTATGTTGACCATCACCGTCAAATTGAATTGCTATATCATAATTGTTTTCTAAGGCATATTTATACCCTGTTTGGACCGCTCCACCAATTCCTAAATTATGAATCAATTTAATATGTGGAATACTATTTTCTACTAATATTTTTTCTGTGTTATCTTTAGATCCATCATTTATAACAATAACATCATATTTTGTTCCATTTTTTTTATTGTAATCAATTATTCCATCATAAACTCTTTTGATTGCTTTTGCTTCATTATAAGCTGGAATAATAATTAAAATTCTTTTTTTCATTTTAATTCACCTATACTAAAATTATATCATACAATATCAAAAAAAAAAAGAAAATTGATTTCTTTTTATTGTTACATTCAAACTAATTTTTAAAGTTTTATAATATTTTTTAAATTTAATAAATACTCTTTAATGCAAGTAAACATATTCTTTTCTAATGGAACTAAATATTTATTTGCTATTACTATTAATATGCCTACATAAATCCAAGCCATAAGAGGGTTTGATATTGTTATTTTTAATCCCACTATTCCTAAAGTACATTTGATTAATAATTTTATTATATATTCGCTACCACATAAATATAATGTATTTTTTCCTATTTCTTTTAGTTTAATATTATTTTCAAATAAATGTGCAACCATTAATATCATGGTAATTAATAAATAAGTTCTTAAACTATATGCTAAAAAGTCTGGTAAAAATGACAATATATTTTTCCCAAAGAAAACTGTTGCACCAAATAATATTAATAATATTACTGTCAAAGATTTTACAATAAACATCTTTTTTTGTTTTTTTTCAAAAAATTTATTGATATATGGATATAATAAATAACCTATTATATAAAAATTCAAATATTGAATTGCCCAATCAAAATTAAAATAGTTTAAATAATATCCGGGTACATAATCAGCTATAGGATTAAAATAGTAAAAAGATATCAAAGATGAAAAAACAGCAAATAAAAGTAATATAATTTTATTTTTAAATTTTTTAATTATTGAAAATAAACACTTAATAATGAATAAACACGAGAAAAACCATAAAGGTTGAGCTACAAATGTATTTCTTATAATTCCTCTTTTAATTTCATCTAAACTTAATCTAACATCATGTAACGCTAGATTATTAAATAAGACATTTAAAATCAATGATAATAATGCAAATACTAGTGCTGGGAATAAAACTGTAATAAAATTTTTCTTTATGTTATTTATGATCTTTTCTTCTTTATTAAAATTTTCAGAACAACCACTTAAGAAAAAAAATAATGGCACATGAAATTTAAAAACAAATGAATATGCCGCTCCAGCGTTTGTAGTACAATGTCCTAAATATATTAAATATATACCTATTGCCTTAGATACATCTATCCAATTAATTCTCTTTTTTTCTATCATATTAATCAATCCAATCATCTTTCATACTTTATTTTTTAAATGTAATTAATTTGCTAGTAATATAGTTAATTACTATTACTATTACATTAGCAACTACTTTAGCTATCAAATCATCAATACTTAAAATTGATACCATAATATACATAGTAAAAATATCTATACCTAAAGAAAATAACCTTAATGAATAAAAAGAAATTATTTCTTTTAAAATTTTATCATTTGTTTTACTTTCAAAAACATATAGTTTATTTGTTATAAAAGCAAATGTAACTGATATAATCCAAGCTATAATATTCGATATTTGATAATCAATTAAAAATATTTTAGTCGATATATAATAGGTAATAATATTTACTAAAGTGGTTAATACTCCAAAGATTAAATACATTATTACTTCTTTATATTTAATAAATAATTCCTTCATCTTATAAATCCTTTTCTGTTTCTTTTACGATGTATATTGGTCTATTTTTTGCTTCTAAATATGTTTTTGCTAAATATTGCCCAATTATCCCCATACAAAATAATTGAATTCCACTTACAAATAATAAAATACAAACCATAGATGGCCATCCTCCAACTGGATCACCAAAGGCAAGAGTTTTAACAATAATAACAATAATAGCAACAAAAGCAATAAAACACATTAATACACCTAGTATAGCTGCTATAGATAAAGGGGCAGTAGTAAATGCTACTATTCCTTCAATAGCATATTTAAATAATTTCCAGAAAGACCATTTTGTTTCACCAGCTACTCTTTCAACATTTTCGTATTCTAACCATTTAGTATCAAAGCCAACAAAACTGAATAATCCTTTTGAATATCTATTATATTCCTTTAAAGAAATAATTGAATCAACTACTTGTCTAGTCATTAATCTATAATCTCTGGCACCATCTACCATTTCAACTTTTGACATTTTATTTATTATTTTATAAAAACATCTTGCAAAAAAACTTCTAATAGGTGGTTCACCTTTTCTAGTTACTCTTCTTGTTCCAACTGAATCATATTTTTCTTTTTTAAGAATACTAAACATTTTAGGTAGCATTGATGGGGGATCTTGTAAATCAGCATCCATTAATGTTATATAGTCACCTGTAACATTCTCTAATCCAGCATACATTGCCGCCTCTTTTCCGAAATTTCTAGAAAATGATATGAATCTTACTCTTTTGTCTTTTTTTGCTAAATCTTTGATCAGTTCTAAGGTTTTATCTTTTGAGCCATCATTAACAAACATAAATTCAAAATCAACTTCATTCATTTTTTTTGCAACTTTTGTTATTTCTTCATAAAAATATGGTATTGTTTCTTCTTCATTATAGCAAGATACTATAACGCTAATTTTTTCTTTTTTCATACTTACCTCCTACATCGAAAATATCATTGTATTTATGGTTTGAAATAATATAAAAATTATAAAGAATAAATAATAATTTTTATTTATTTTTTTATTGAGCATATTCGCTACTAATATTATAACACTAAAATCTAAAAATAGGAAAGTTCTCATTCCGGAAGCATAAACAGTAGGAGAAAATCCCATTATAAATCTAGAAGCAAGTCCAGCAAGTAAAATTAAGCACATTAGGTATCTTTTATTGTTTTTAAAACAATTATATACCGAAACCAAAATTGAAACAAAAAATAATACGCTTATACCAAAAATAAATATTGAACTTCCACATAAATTTATTTCATTTGGCGATGAAGCATATGTTCTAGAAGTCTCAATCAATTCACCTATTTTAGGAAACATTGAATAAAAAATATTCGGAAATAGATTGATCATACAATATATTGAAAAAGGAATTAAAGAAATCAATTTAACACATTTATTCTTATTTTCCTTAAAAATAAATATTGGTAATAAAATTGATAAAATAAATATTACAGTATTTAAATTATATACACTATATATAAAAGTGGTGACAATTCCTAAAAAGATCTTTGAAAACATTCCAAAATATTTATAATTATTATACCAAGATTTAACTTCAGAGATGTTTCTCAATTCATTGCCGGGACAAATAAGAATAAAAATTAAACTCAAAAATGATAATGCAAATATAAATAAAATTAATTTATTTAATTTATTCTTTTTATATAAATAAACTATAAAAATTGCATAAAGGCAAAATATAATAGCACACATTTGCTCCTGATTACATGAAAATAATGTAGTTAGCGCATATACCAGATACATGTAATTTTTTTCTTTTTTATCATTAATTGCATTTTTGATTGGAAAAAGAGAAATAAGACCAAATGCAAGTGGCCAAAGATAATTTAATGTTGTTGCATACCAACCTGCACTTGACATTTCATAAAGAGGATATATTAAAACAAGTATTGGTGCAAGCCAATTATTTTTAATTGAAAATAATTTTGTAATACTATAAGCTACCAATGTTATGATTAAACTGTCTAGTGCGCACCAAATAAATTTTGGTAACTGTAATAACAATATCATAACCAATTCAATCAATATTCTTGAAGACCAAGAATTATAGCGAGATATAATATAATTAATTACACCATCATTTATGGCATTTTTAAACCAAATGTCATCTCCCCAACTAATTTTAAAAAATAAATGACATATAAACATTACAATAAATAAAATTAAATATGGCATCCATTTCTTTTTTAATAATTTTTTCATACTTACTCCTTCCTGCTATACAAAAAATATTTAAAATTCATTCCTTCATATAATTGCTCATGTTCCATAATTAAAACATAGTTTTCATTTAAATATGGTATTGTATTATGATAATCAATGTTTCCATAATATTCTCTAATAATTACAAATTTTACTTTCTTTTGTTTAATTATTTTATTTTGTTCATCAATTATTATTGGATATCTATCGTAATTAATATTTTGTCTCATAAAATATTTTGTTGATGGCAAAATATTTGAAACGGTATAAAAACCTCCGTCTAAGTTATCATAGTTCAATAAAGTATGATTTTCTTCTTTTTTAATAATTTCATCAAAAACAAATTGAGCATAATAGTCTTTTTTTAATTTAATTGAACTAACATTTATGGATTTACTAATTCGATAAGAGGAGAATATCAATACTATTAATGCTAATAATAAATATTTCAAACGATTTTTATATTTTTCATTTATAATTATGAAAATAATTAATATACCAAATAAAATATAAAATTCATTTAATAAAAAATAATAATTGTATGGTAAACCACCTATATAAATACCGATTGCTAAAAATAAAAATGATAGAATCGTGAATATTTTCAAATATATATTTTGAAATATCTTTTTTGAAAAAAGAATACCAATAAACCCAAATACAATTAAATGAAAAATTATTTTGTCTTGCATAAATTGTGTTTTAAAATTGATAATGAAATTTTTTATTCTTTGTAAAAAAGATAATTTTGTTGTATAAGAACTAAAATTAAAAGTAATATAAGATTCTATAAATTCATTTAATGAATTGTTAAAAAGAAAATATAAAACAAATATAATTACCGGCGTTAACATACCAATTAAAAATATTAGGCAATTATAAATAGATTTCTTGTATTCCTTATTAATTACATTTTCAAAAAAAATTGTTGCCATCCAAATAAACCAAAAACCTAAAAAATTAAATTTGATTAAGGATACTATTCCTGCTACTAATCCATTTAAAAAAATTGTTTTTTTGACATTATTATTTCTATTATTAAAATAATTTATAATTGAATAAAAACTATATGCTATTAATGGTAAACAAAATTCTTCAGCACTTCCACCTTGAACAAAAAAGCAAGATGAAACTATTATAGAAACAAATAATATGTTAATTAAATATGAATTCTTTTTATCAATAAAAATATTTAACATTTTTAAAATATAATAATTTAAAAGAAAAAAAGATAATATTTCCATTATATATACACCAAAAAAATCAGTTGATGAAATTAATGAACTAATTCCATAAATTAAATATAATATTGGACCTTTTTGTTCAAATAAATCTCTATATGGTATTAAACCATTCATCCATCCTTTTCCCATTGTAAAAAAAGCATTAGCATCAACCCAATCATTAAAACAATAAATTGGTGAATTCTTTGAACAGATTGTAATGATTGTTATTGATAGTATTAAACAAAATAATAAATTCCAGATTTTTTTATTTATCGACATATCATCACCTATATAATTATAACATTTAAATAGATAAAAAAAAAGAATTACATTATAATTCTTCTGCAAATCTTTTTTCTAATTTTTTAAATATCTTATATCCAACAAATGCTATTAAACAAGATATTAAAAGCCAAATACCTAAATTAACCATATCAGGTAATTTTTGATAGAATAATATATCACGATATGCATTAATTATGTGCAACATTGGATTTAATTTAAATATCGGCAACCATTTAGTTGGAATAAAATCAATTGAGTAAACAATTGGATTTAAATAAAACCATAGCATCATAAGAACATTTATAAAATATTCTAAATCTCTTATATAAACTGTAATGGCTGATAAAATAAATGCTAAACCAATTAACAATATATACTGAACTATCAATACTAATGGTAAGAGTAAAACATACCAACTTAATCCTAAACCTGATATAATTAAGGCAGCAACAATAATAACACAAGATATTAAGAAATTAATTAAGTTGCTTGTAACAATTGATATAGGTAATATTTCTCTTGGAAAATATACCTTTTTTACAATACCGGCATTACATACAATTGCTGTTGTGCTTTGAATTAATGTAGTACTGAAAAATCCCCAAGGAATAAGTGCTACTACTAAGAAACAAGAATAATGTTCAATACCTGACTTCATTATAAATGAGAATACAATAGAGTAAATTAATAATTGTAATAATGGATTTATAAATGACCATAAAACTCCTAGAAATGATTTTTTATACTTTCCTCTAAAATCTTTTAATACAGAAGTTTTTAGAAATTCTCTATATTGATATAAATCTTTTATCATATTAATTTCCACACTCCTTCAAGTACTCTTTTAAGACTTCTTTTGTATTTCCGTCCATTCTAACATGGCCATCAGATAACCAAATTGACCTATCGCATAAAAATTCAACTGCTCCTGGTGAGTGGCTTACAAAAACCATTGTTTTTCCTTCTTTTTTTAGCTCTAGCATTTTATTCATACATTTATCTTGAAAATGTTGATCACCAACAGCTAAAATTTCATCTATAAGTAATATATCAGCATCAACATTTATCGCAACAGAAAAAGCTAAGCGCATATACATACCTGATGAGTAAGTTCTAATTGGATTATCTATTTGCTCACCTAACTCAGAAAATTCTATTATTTTATCTATTCTTTTATCAATTTCTTTTCTTGAAAGTCCAAAGATAGATGCATTAAAATAAATATTTTCACGTCCTGAAAAATCCGGATGAAAGCCTGCTCCTAATTCAAGTAAAGATGTTAATTTACCATTAACTATTATTTTTCCCTTATTTGGATAAATAATTTTAGTCATTAATTTTAATAGTGTCGATTTACCACTTCCATTAACACCTATAAGGGCTACCGTTTCACCTTTTTTAATTTCAACATTAATATTTTTTAATACCTCTCTTTTTTCATTGTTATTACGATTCCAGAATATTAATCTTTCTTTTAATGTATTTGCTTTATCATAGTAAACATTAAATGTTTTATCGAGATTTATAACCGATATAGCAACATCATTTTTCTTTTTCATGCATTACCTCCTAAAGTCTATCAATTAAGTTAGACATCTTGTTTAGTATACCTTTTCCTTTTGATTTTATAGTTCTTTTTGTTCTTCTAAGTTTACGCCACTTTTCACCTTTATAATCAATTAAAATATTACATTTTAACACATCTTTAGAAACATTTAATACCTCTTTTGTTGGTTTAAATTGTTCTTTATTATACATTTTTTCAATTTTGATTTTTTTATCATATTTTGTTTCAAACATTGCATCTACTGCTTCTAAAAATTGAGTGAACCCTTTTTCAAGTGGATAATCTTTCATATATTCAATTCCTGCTTTAGACATTTCGTCACAGATTTTTTTATTATCTATTAATTCAATTAAAGCACTTGCTATTCCTTCTGGACTTGGTTCTGCTAACAATATTGCATTGTCTGGCATATCATATAAATTGTTTTCTTTGTACATTTCTACAACTGGTAAACCAGCTGCCATCATTTCAAAAGGAATTCTTGAAGGGTTAGAAGCACTCATACATAATCCGACTTGACACTTATTATATAATTCATTACATTTTTCAATTGGAATTATTCCTAGTTTTTCCGCTTCAAAATCTATAGGATTTTTAGTGTTTGAACCATATAAATATATTTTAACATCTGGTCTCATTGCTTTGACTAGTTTAAGTGCACGTAAAGCTATTATATCACATCTTCTATCTTTTTCGGGTTGATAAATATAACAAATAGCTTTCTCTTTTTTGACTTTTTTTAATGGTTTATAAATGTTTAAATCAGCACAGAAATCAAAATATCTAGAATTATTACCATATTCATTAATCATTTTATGTGACAACCACTTGCCGATTGTAACTGGTAAATAACCTAAACGATAAGAGTTTTCTGTTAGAATATATCCTACTCCCATAGGAAAAAACCAAGGTTCAAAGTCTTGAATAAAATAAGCTTTTTTAGGACAATCTAACGATTTAACAAAATCAATTGTTTGCCAGCCTGTATTAAATACAAGATCGTATTCACATCTCAATTTAATCCCAACATAAACATTGGCAGCACATATTTCATAATAACTGTTAATTTTTTCAGTAACTATTTTATCAGTCGAAATATAATCTTCTTCTACATATATATCACATTCATATCCATGTCTTATTAGAGCATTTACATTTTGAATGATTGTTCTATGTCCACCAGATCCTTTGCCTGGATGTGGCATAACCCATGCTATTCTTTTTTTCCTTACATTTTTTGAAACATTATAATCCATATAGTTTCTTCTACGTCTTTGGTCTTTATATATTTGCATTGGAACATTATATTTATGGGCTATTTCCTCTTGAATTCTGCAGATTTCATTATATTCAATATCTGCTTTTATTACTGTACTTACTGATTTACTATGTTTTCTAAAATAATTCAATGATTGATTGTTAAAAGCAACATCTCCCAATTCTAATAATTTATAATATATATACCAATCGCCAGCTACTTTAAATTGTTTAGCTTCTTCGATTATTTGGTTGTAATCACCTTTTTTCCATACAACTCCTGATACATTTAAAATTGTATTTGTTATACTCAAATAATTAATTATTTCATCAGTTCCCTTGTTTATATAAGGTCTATCCCAACGATTTGTACCATAAATATTATATAAATCTTGTGAATTTTTAGCAATTAAATTATTGTTTTCATCAATACGGGCTGAATCAGTATAAGACAAAATTACATTTTTATTTTCAAATGCTTTCATTGTTGTCTCAAGAAAAAGAGGGTGAGCCGAATCATCTGCTTCAGCTATCCAAAAGTAATCTCCTTCAACTAATGAAATTCCTTTTTGCCATTGTGAGAATGGAGAACCGGTGTTTTTCTCATTTTCAACAAATCTCACCTTTATATTTTTTATTGAATTAATCTTTTCTTTTATTACATTGACACTATTATCTGTTGATTTATCATCAAGAATTATTAATTCATAAATAGGATATGATTGATTTAAAATCGAGTCAATCCTTTCAACTATAAAATTTTCATAATTATAATTGGGAATTATAACTGATACTTTTTTTATTTTTCCACTATATTTTGGGACTTTTTCTTCATATATATTAACTTTACTCATATTTAAAACCCTCCTTTGAAGCGTCTAGTTTGTAATCATTTGTCTTACTGAAGTTATCATTATAGTATGGATCATATTTTAATTTATCATTCCATTTATTCATCATAAATTGCCATTCTTGCATAAATCTTTTTTGTTTTTCAGGAGTAGTATCTAAGCCTCTTGTTTTAGATTCATAATGATATAGCTCTACAATTGGTAAATATATGTTGTTGTATCCTTTTTCTCTGACTTTTAAATTGAAGTCAACATCATTAAATGCTACTTGCAATTGCTCTTCTAGACCACCAACTTCCATATATTTTTCTTTAGAAATCATCAAACAAGCTGCTGTATTTCCACTTACATCATATGGAATTTTTAATTCCCATTGCATTCCCACATCATATCTATCAGCGCCATAATGAGCATGACCAGCAAGACCGCCTTTTCCTATTATCAAACCAGCATGTTGTAGTGTATCATCATTAAAAAGTAATTTTGCACCTACTGTTCCTATGTGCTTTTTTGATGCATATCCAAGCATCAATTCAAGCCAATTTGGAGTTATAATTTCCGTATCATTGTTTAATAAAACTATATACTCACCTTTTGAATGATTCATAACTGCTTGGTTGTTAATATATGAATAATTAAATGGACATTCCATTCTAACAACATTAAAGTTTTTATACTTATTTTTATATTCTTCAAATAATTTAAATGTTGATGGGGCACAACTATTATTATCAATCAAAATTATTTCAAAATTTTTATATGTACTTTTTTCATACACAGATTTTAAACAAGTGTCTAATGTTTCAGGAGCATCTTTTGTAGGTATTACAATTGACACTAGTGGTTGTTTTTTTAATTCGTATTCTACAGTTAAGGTTTCTTTATCATTATTTTTAAGTATTTTAACTTTTTCATTCTTCAAAAATTCCTTTACTATTTCAAAATTTTCATCTTGATTATCATTATATTTTTTTGTATGATATAAAATTTTTGAAATGTGTTTAATTCTTTTACAATTGAATGCTGTACTTAATATATATGCATATATATTTTCTGGTAAATTGTTATTTAAATTTTTCTTAGCAATATCTGTTTTTACTATAAATAGTTGTCCAATATAATTTGCGCCTAGTATTGTGTCTGGTGACCAGTCTGGTTTAAACAAAGGTTTTTCCCTTTCATTATCAATAATCATATCATTATCACTATAAATAAAATCATAGTCGTTTTTGATATCAGCCATTACATTTGGATTAAAATTATTATTTAATATACAATCGCTTGTTAAAAAACATATATATTTTGTGTTTATTTTTGCTAATATTTCTCCGATATTATTTTTTAGATAATGAATTTTTTCATCTTTCAAATCTATTTTTTCATTTCCTAAAATTACAAATTCAATATTATTAAGTTTTGTTTTTTTATTATTGAATATTTCATAACGATTTATCCATTCATGATATTCCTCACTTATATTTTGATTATAACATTTTGAATTTTCATTGTTTATTATTTTCATTCTATTCTTAAATTCCATAAAATATTTTTTTAACATTACTGGTGGAACTAAAAAATGATATTCTTTCCAAAATAGTCTTATTGCTTTCTTTAGCATAACAAAAATTTTTTTAATCCTCATAAGAATGTTATGAAATTTATTATTTCTTACTTTAAAAACAATTTTTTTGAATTCTGAAGTTTCTAGATAGATGTCTATTTCTTTCAATTGTTCATCAATTGTAGTTTTGTAGTCAAAACCGTAATTATTATCTTCAATAGGTTCACAGAAATAAAGACATACATCATATTTTGATTCATTACCTTCAAATTCAAATAATCTTTTGGTACTATTTTTTTTAGTAACAATTATTTTATATTTATTATAATGTGCCCAACCTTTTAGATAAATTTTTGTTTGATTATTCGTTATTTTTAAATCGCATGTTTCTAGGCGAAAATCATCTTTTTTATTTTTCATTTTAGCACCTCAATTATTTTTAAATTTTCTATAATATTATACCATTTTTTAGCAACAAAAAAAAGAGTTTATTTTGTGTAAAATCTTTTTTTTACCCTTTTATGAAATGACATCTTATTTCTTTATTGTATATATTATGCTTAGCAATAATAAAGTTATTTTGTTTGTTGTAAATAATAATATTTGTTCTAATATATTGGCATTATTATATTTTTTTTGAAAATACATTTGACTTTTCTTTAGAATTTTATATTTTTTAAGTTTGTTTATATTTTTATCAATTGTTACTGAATGATTATGAAATACTTCTACCCGTGTATTAATTATTGTTTTCTTTTTTATTTTCTTCAATTTTTGTGCTAAAGTATTTTCTTCATAATATAGGAATATATTTTCATCAAAATAATTTATTTGTTCTAGATATTTTGAATTAATTATGAAAAAACACCCTGATACAGCATCAACCTGAATGTTTTTTTCACTATAATATTCATTTTTATAGAAGAGCAATTTAGGCCTTAGGTAATTATGAATATATATTATATTTAATAAACTATCTTGAAATGGCGTTGGTACTTTCCAACCTCTACTTACGCCAGTATGTTCTTTAATAATTGGAGCCACAACAGCGGTGTCCGAATCAAAAGTTGATATTAATTTGGATATATCTTCATCTGAATATATTATTATATCAGCGTTACTCACTACTATATAACAATCGCCTAGTGTTTTTTTTAAATATTTAGCTCCATAGTTTATGCCTGATCCATAACCTTTATTTTCAAAGCTTTTAATTATATCTATAAATTTATCTTTCTTATTTTTTTTAATATATTTTTTTATTTCATCAAAGGAATTGTCGGTAGAATTGTTGTCGACTACAACTATTTTATCTAACGATTGAAATTCTTTAATATTATTTAAAAGTTGAATTGTGGTTTTGTAATCATTGTAATTAACTATCAAAAATGCCGTTTTCATTATTATCCTCCTTCAATGTCATAATTAATATAATTGTGCAAAAGATACTTACTGATGGGGATGTTATTATATGTCCCGAAAATAATGATAAAATTAATATCAATATTATACTTAAATATAAATTCATTTTCTCAGTTGTTAATATGTTGTCTTTTGAACTTAATTTTTTAAATACTTTGACTAGAATTATAATATACGGAATAAAGTATAAAATAAAACCGATTAAACCATTTCTAAAAAATATATCGTAATAATCCATTTCTATCATTTTAATTTTAACATCATCAGTTCCATAATTTTCGATATATCCTATTCCTAGCAGTTTTTGTTCTGTTGGTGCCTTCATATAATTCTTTTTAGTATCTATATAAAAGCTTACACGTTCACTAAAGATAAAATGATCTATAATATGAACATCATAAAAATCAGTTATTGATTTGATTTCAAGAAAGTCTAGATGAATTTTAATGTTTTTATAAAATGATGTTTTAGGAATCAAAACAATTGACGCTGCAACCATTATTAATACTAAAATCAATAAAATTGATATTTGTTTTATTTTTTTTTGTTTAATAATTTTAACTATATAAATTAAAAAATATGCCATAATTACAATCACAAGGCTCAATATCGGTACTTTTGTTCCTAGTGAAAAATATGTATAGATGGAAGTTAATAGTATCACTATTTTTAATAACAAGTTTTTAACTCTAAATAAATTGTAAATTCCAAATGGTAATAGAATTGATATAATTGCTCCAATTTCATTTGTTGAATTGAACCATCCAATTGAGCCAACTTTGCTATAGGCATAGCTTGAAAAATCTGTTTTAGTAATGGTCGGTATAAAGAGTAGAATGATATATGCTAAAAGAATTATTGATAGATGTTTATTATTAAAATTGAATTTTTTTTCTTCATATATATTAAAAATTGGCACTAAAGTAAGTGGAAAGAAGAAACTTCTAAATAAATTCTGAATTTCATATGACAAAACGCTTACGTCCTTTTGTTTAATCATCATTAGTGAATATATAATTATATATATGGATGTAGTAATGACGTATGTGATTGATATCTTCTTATATTTTGACTTTGATATAAAAAACAAGTAATAAATACATATTATCATGAATAACATTTTAAGTATAATTATAAAATTAAATTCAATTTTTGCAATATTTAATAGAATTGATGTTGTTAGATCAAAAATCGGGCTAAGAAGAACAAACCACAAAATAACTTTTGTTATATTCTCATTCAAGTATTTATTTATTCTATTCATAATTCTATACTCCTTTTTGTTATCTATAATTTCATTCGAAATTTGTGTTTTCCATACATAAATTATATCAAAAAAATAACTATGTTACTAGTTATTTGATTATTTAGTTTAACTTTTCTAAATTAAGATTTTAAATATTCTCAAACATCAGGAACTTATTTTGAACCATAATGGTTATGATTTTATAGCAATTGATAATGTATTAATGTAAGTTATTCATAGTTTAAATATCTGTCAACTATTAATTAAATAATTGTTGATTATGTCAATTGCTAAAGTCAATTGCTAAAAATTAGTAATATTTAATAAATTTATTTTATTATTACATTAATATTTAATATTCAAAATTATAACTATGTTTTAGTACTTTATTCAAAACCCTTTCTTTTTCATCGCCAGACAATGGAGTTGGTTGAAAATTATTAGTGCTTGGTACTGATGAAATTGAGCAAGGAATTATTTTTATTTCATTATTGATTAATTCGCCATTTTTTAAGCTAAAACTTTCTTGAACTATCATACTATCCTTGTCTTTTGGATTACTATTTCCACCAAAGCAAAAATTTCCTAACGAATAAATTATATGTCTGTCTTTATATTCTTCTATTCCTTGGAGTACATGTGGATGGTGCCCAACTACAATATCCACACCATTATCAATTAAATAGTGAGCAAATTCTTGTTGTTCTGAATTAAATTCGTTTGTTCCTTCTATTCCCCAATGGCAAGATGCTACAATTATTTCTGGATTATATTTTTTCAATTGTGTAAGTTTATCATCAATATTTTCAATTGATAAATTTGCATTTTTAAAGCCAACAAATCCAACTTTGATATTTTTAATATTTTCGATGTGAATGTAGTCATCACCAGAATAATCAATATTGGCTTTCTCAAGGGTATTTATTGTATCAGTATAGCCTTTTTCTAGATAATCTTTTGTATGATTGTTAGAAATATTAACTCCTTCTATATTTCCTTCTTTTAATATATTTACATACTCGTAGTCACCTTTAAAATTAAATTGTTTTTCAGCATATTGTGTAGCATCCGTAAAAGTAGTTTCTAAATTTACTAAAGTGTAGTCATCTGTTTTAAAAATATCGCTAACATTTTCGAAAAAATATGAGTAATCATTTTGTTGTTTAGAAACCATATCATCAAAGTATGTTACTTTTTTATCATTTCCAAGAGTACAGTCTCCAGCAAAACTAATTATTATTGTATCAGTATTATCATTTTGACTGTCAGTTAATGCATCATTTTGTTCATCGTTAATATGACAAGTTGAAACAATATTATCTTTTGTTTCTTCTTTTTCAACTTCAAATTTGTTTATATCAACAACTGATGCAACTTCAGGGTCAAAAATGGCTTTAGGTGTCTTTTCATCTGTTATAAAACTTGCTAATACAACTCCTGATAAAATTGCTACTGCTTTTATATTTATATTAAGATTTTTCATATTAAAATTTCACTTCTTTTCATTTGTACTAATATAATATCACTTAATTTTATTTTGTCAATTTTTAAATTTAAATAATAAAAATAATGTTCTAAATTTTTGTCAATATTTTTCAATATAATCATTTTATATTCATTTTATGTCAATTTCATACTAACTTTACAATCAATTATTTTTTAAATTATTTATTTCCTTTTGAATGGCATCGACCATCTTTTGTAACATTTCAATAGTATCACTGTCACTATCGCCTGAACAATTTGATTTCATATTATGTTGATTAACTTTAGAAAAAAAAGATTGGTCTTGCCGATAACTATTACTTTTGTTGTACTCATTGTAACTCGACTGATTTTGAGATGTGGCTGTATTTGAATTGTCAATTCCTCTTTCAGTTTGGACTTGTTTATAAAAAGCATTAGTACATAATACTTGAGCTGTCAACATTAGCCAATTTCCCAAGGCATTTTGCTCATTAGATGTTGTATCATCAATAAGAAGATAGCCAACAGCAATTGCACTCAGTGTAAATAGTTTTGGGGGCACATTAGGAATTATTCTCATATTGTACCTCCCATATAATTTTATTTTTCTTGGCTAAAATAATTCTTCTAAAGCTTATATTATAAGAATATTTTTTTAATTATTTTAATTTTTTTAAGGAAATTAGAAAGTTTTGTCTAATAATTTTAATGAGGAGGTGAGAAAAATAAAAACAAATAAAGAAAATCTAGTAGTATATAAACAATCAGAAACAAACACGATCCAAAGTCAAATGATAGAGTTATCAGAAAAATTTCTGGAAATTAAAAAAACAGGATGGGTAAAAGGTGAAAAAAATAACTATGGTTCTGCTGGAATAACTTTCGAAAAAATAATCAACAATAATTGGACAAATTTTGAAATACCTGATTACAATGACATCGAAATTAAAACTAAAAGCAGTCCAAAGGAAAAATATATAACACTATTTAGTGCCATTCCGGACAGTTTTTTGTTTGAAATAAAAAGAATTGTAAATCAATATGGTTATCCTGATAAACAATTTCCACAATTCAATATTTTTAATATGGATATTTATTCATATAAGTATAAAAAAGGAAATAGCAATTATTATTTTAAACTATGTGTTAATAGAAAAGAAGAAAATATAGTTTTAAATGTATATGACTCTGAATTTAAACTAATAGATAGCAACACAAAATGGAGTTTTGATGTGATAAAAGAAAAATTACTTAGAAAACTAAAAGTTTTAGCACTTATAGAAGTAGATAAAAAATATATAAACAATGAAATTTTTTTCAAATATAAAACATTAGATTTTTTCATTCTTAAATCTTTTAATACATTTATTGATTTAATTGATAAAGGAAAAATAAGAATTGTTTTCAGAATAGGTATATATAAAACCTCAGATAAATTTGGAAAAATATACGATCATGGCTCAGCTTTTTGCATAAAAAAAGACGATCTAGAAATGTTATTCCAAAAGGTCGAAGGTATATACCCTGGCAACTTAGAATCATAATCTTTCTTGGTTTGAGACAATAAAAAAAACCATTTTCATGGTTACTAAACAAAAATGGTCGGGAAAACAGGATTTGAACCTGCAACCCCTTGGTCCCAAACCAAGTGCTCTACCAAGTTGAGCCATTTCCCGATGTGGTGCGCCCGAAGGGATTCGAACCCCTGACCTTTTGGTTCGTAGCCAAACACTCTATCCAGCTGAGCTACGAGCGCATGCTACAATTATAAAGCGCTGTGTTACAAAAAACACACTATATTTTTCATAAATATCTGAATGAATTTATAAATGGTGGCTCCGAGTGGAATCGAACCACCGACACAGGGATTTTCAGTCCCTTGCTCTACCGACTGAGCTACAGAGCCAAATAAATAAATGGCGGTCCCGACGAGAATCGAACTCGCGATCTTCTGCGTGACAGGCAGACGTGATAACCGCTACACCACGGGACCAACTGGTTGCGGAAGTTGGATTTGAACCAACGGCCTTTGGGTTATGAGCCCAACGAGCTACCAAACTGCTCCATTCCGCGATATCATTAAAATGGCGGAGAAAGAGGGATTCGAACCCCCGCGCCGTTTCCGACCTGCCGGTTTTCAAGACCGGACCCTTCAACCAGACTTGGGTATTTCTCCAAAAAAGATGGTGCCTAAGGCCGGACTTGAACCGGCACGGGATTTGACTCCCGCAGGATTTTAAGTCCTGTGCGTCTACCAATTTCGCCACTCAGGCACGCGTGTATCGAATCACCCGTCGGCCGTGTTCAAATTGGACAAAGCCAAATACG
Source organism: uncultured Bacilli bacterium (assembly GCA_934167465.1). GTDB lineage: Bacteria > Bacillota_I > Bacilli_A > RF39 > UBA660 > CAJOJO01. Next base: position 161,379 of record CAKPKR010000001.1, read on the forward strand.
AATGACTACTAAATTATATAATACTTTTTTTGATTTTGCAATACTTTTCTATCAAAAAGTTAAAAAATATCAAAAGTATTCTATTAACATAATAAATTATATTACTTTTTATGAAATAAAAGAACCATCTTAATCAAAACAATTAATATGGTTCTTATTAACAAACTGGTGTCCCGTACAGAATTCGAATCTGTGACCCTTTGATTAAAAGTCAAATGCTCTACCTGCTGAGCTAACGGGACATATTATTTTTTAAAAAATGGCTGCCTCGGCTAGATTCGAACTAGCGCAATGCCACAGTCAAAGTGTGGTGCCTTACCGCTTGGCTACGAGGCAAACTAACACATAAAATGGTGGAAGGAGATGGATTTGAACCATCGAACCCGAAGGAACAGATTTACAGTCTGCCGCGTTTGACCACTTCGCTACCCTTCCATAAGTGGTGCCGAAAACAGGAATCGAACCCGTAACCTACTGATTACAAGTCAGTTGCGCTACCAATTGCGCCATTTCGGCATGGTGGGCGATATAGGACTCGAACCTATGACCCCTTGCTTGTAAGGCAAGTGCTCTAACCAACTGAGCTAATCGCCCATATGATATTATATCACGTACTGGACGTAATTAAATATAACATTTCTAAACATATTTGTCAATAGAATTTAAATTTTTTTTGCTATTTTTTATATTTTCTTCTATCCATAGTGGTAATTTGTACTCTAAAGTTTTAAAACCATGTTTTGTTTCAAGGATTTTTCTCTTTTTAGAACCTTTTCCTCTATAATCGAGATTCTTAATACTTAACTTCAAACGAGCATCTTTTTTATTAACATCCAATATTTCAGCATATATAATCTCATTTTCTTTGGCAAAGCGATTTGGATCTCTAACATATCTATCGGATACCTCAGATATATGTATTAATCCATTAAATCGTTCATCTGCTTTCACAAATATTCCATATTCAGTTATGCCTGTAACCATTACTTTTATGATATTACCTCTCGAAAAATTTGTCATAACGACACCTCGCCTTTCATTATAGCACAATTTAATTATAATGAAAAGCCTTTACTTGTTTAAAAACTTGTTATATACTTAACTTGCATACTTTACAACAACTCAGTTTAAAATACTGTTACAACATAATTTATGTTAAATATATTGATATATTGACATTGTTTGTTAATCTTATATTAGAAAGGACCAATATCATGGAAACAGAAAATAAAATAAATGAAATTTTAGATACTATTAGACCATTTCTTATAAATGAAGGTGGAAATATAGAATTTGTAAGATATGATAACAAAACGGGAACCGTTTTTATTAAAATGCAAGGTGCTTGTGCAGAATGTTCTTACATTGATTATACATTAGATGAAATGATAAAAGGCACATTGCAAGAGGAAGTACCCGAAATTAAAAATATTGTTAATTTGTAAATTTTTGCAACTCATTTATTCTGCACATTAATATGTGCTTTTTGTTGTTTTTATATATCATAATACTATATACTATTACGATATCCATTCAATATGAGGTAACATCCAAAAACTACTGAAGTAAGATGTCAACTCATACAATAATAATTGATATTCATTAACTTTTAACAATATTTTTTTTATTTTTTTTTCATTTTCACTGTTATTTACTACTTTTTCATATAAATCAAAATAAAATGAAGGAAAGAACATTCTAATATAAAATAATTTCAATTCGTTAGTAGTATAATTATTATTTTCAAGATAATTGATTATTTTAATATACTCTTTGTACCTAGGATTGTACATAAAATTGCTTTTATAATACTCACAAAAGTCTCTAATCCTAGTATCTAAAATTAAATTTAATGGATTATAGAAATCATAATATCTACTATTTGAGTCAATTCTTCTATGTTGCAAATACAAATTGTCATTCAAAATATAATTATTAATCATACATATAGCATTTTCTGCCATCCCTATATAATAGCCTATACTCTCTCTAATTAAAGGATATTTTAATCCAAACTCGCTTACTTGATATTCAAAATAATCTATCTTTTGCATCCATAAAGATTTCCAATTACTAGCATTTAACCGCTTAAAGGTAGTTTTTATTAAATTATCATCTATTTTATATTGAAATTCATATATCATATTCAACGATATATTCTTGTTATAATCACGATTTATTTCAAGTAATACATAATTATTTTCATTTACTCTCGTAATTATATTATCAAACTTGTTTTTTATGATTTTATAAACATAAACATTATTATAACTTAAATATGTATTTAATTCGTATATATTATCAATTTGATCGATATAATTATCACAATTTTGAAAAGCATATATATTGGAACTGGTTTCAATAAAAAATACATTCCCACTTTGTCGAATATTTTTAGTTTCTATATTATAAAAATATTTTAATGTATTCTTCATAATAATCCCTCATTAAATTTTATGAAAATTATGCTTTTTTATACAAATTTAGAAAAAAAGAGTTATTCTTGTGATAACTCCCCATATTTTTCCTTATATAAAGACAATTTTGACATCAAATCATTTAGAAGTTCTTCAGTAGCATCATTGTCTTCCTTTAAAGCTAAATACATTTTTTTATAATCAACAATTTCTGTTTCAGCACTCATACTATTGCCTGCATTTTCTGTTGATTCCACTACGTTTTCTTTATTTTCATCAAGTTTATCTTTACTTACTTTATCATTATTAACTAATTTTTCTTTTTCTGTAACTAATTCTAAGTTTTCCATTAAATCACTATTCTTTTCTAAATTATTATCATTTATATCCAAGCTTAATAATTTAACTAACTTAGGATCAATTTTAAATTCTCTTGGATTTTCAATTTTAATGTTGTTCAATTCAGCAATATCAAGTTTCTCAATATTATCGTCACTACCATTTTTTATTTGCTTTATAGCCTCTTTTATCATTATTTGAATATCATTCCACTCGTCTAAATCGTTGATATTTCTAGCGACTTTCCCACCTAGTTCATCTAAAATTTGGACTATATATAGTTTTTGTTTACCATTTGTGTCTATTTCATCATAAGAAAAAATCAAAAAATAATCATTCCTATACTTAAAATAGCGTATAGCATTAACACTAGTCTCTACGTTTTCAGAATTTAAAATAATAAGCTTCTCCATAATTACCCCTTTCATCTTTTTTTTATTCTCTAAGTTTATTCTATAATTATCAACCATTAATATTATATCAAATAGAACTGCAATTTGCAAAAATCAATTACTCAAAGTAATCGATTTTCATATTTTTCTTAACTTTTTTAATTGTTTCTTCAGATATTTTTTTGGCTTTAGAGCACCCATCTTTTAATATTCTATCGACTTCTTCTGGATGATTATCATAATATTTCTTTTTTTCTCTATAACCTGCCAAAGTATTATTTATAATTGCTATCAATTCTTTCTTGCAAAGAACACACCCACGTTTTCCTTGCTTACATTCCTCACAAATATTATTTATATTGTCACTTTCAAATAGATTATGATAGTAATAAACCATACAAATATCTGGATTTGCAGGATCATCTTTTTTTATTTTCTTTGGATCAGTTACAGCACTCATTACTTTTTTACTAATTTCATCTTCACTATCGGCAAGATATATTGCATTTCCTAAACTTTTTCCCATCTTTTCGTTTCCATCTAATCCTTTAATTCGTTTATGTTCACCAATTATTGGAACCGGCTCATTTAGTGTTTCACCATAGATATTATTGAATTTTCTAACAATTTCCCTACATTGTTCTATTAATGGGAGCTGATCTTCACCAGCAGGTATTACTTCACCATTAAATGCTGTAATATCTGCTGCCTGGCTCACTGGATATCCAACAAAACCATAAGTTACACTTTCACCATCATTACCAAATATAGCTTTTTTTTGTGCTATTTCAGTTTTAACTGTTGGATTGCGATAAAGTCTTGCCATTGTTACCAAGTTTGAATAAAAAATTGTTAATTCTGCTATTTCTGGAATTTGTGATTGAATAAATATGACAGATTTAGTAGGATCAATTCCAACAGAAAGTAAATCAATCACTAATTTTCTTACATTTTCATGTACTTTATCAGGATTGTCAAAATTATCTGTTAATGCTTGAACATCTGCTATCTCGAAATAAGAATTGTATTTGTCTTGTAATTCCACCCAATTCTTAATTGTACCAAAATAGTGACCAATATGCATATTTCCAGTTGGTCTAATTCCTGTTAATAAATTTTTCATAAATTCACCACTTTACTTTTAATTTAATTTTTTTGCATACTTTTGTTTTTCTTCCATCATATATTCAGTAATATTTGTTTCAATATCGTCTAATGCTTCTCTTTGGATATTTGATAAAACAACTTCTTCTTTGACTGTATCAATTATAACTTTACCCCAGATTAATCCCATTTCCACTTTCAAATCGTTGAATAAATCTGGAGTTATTGCTGTAAAAAAGTATCCGAATAACATTCTCTTTGAAGCAAGCAATATCCTTTTATTAGTCAATACTACTGCATATGTTGTTATTATATCAAATGGATTATTATTTTTTTGTGCAGCAAAAGAATATTTAACAATCTCACCCGGATTTAAATGCATTTCTATTATTTTAGCATGCTTTTTTAATCTCCAAGAAATTGTCATTGGATATTGTTTTTTAAATTCAACTAATTGTTTATATACATTATTATTCATAAATATTCACCATCCATTCTTACAAAACATTAATTATTAATTAATATTCATTCAATAGTATTATAGCATATATTTTCAAAAAAAAATATGAAAATCCTCTTTTGAAGTTTATTTCATATTTATTTATGTGAAATTTTATAGGAACTTTTTATGTTAATTATTTCAACAACCAAATCTATAAAATATTAACTATTGATTTATTTCAACCTTTAGTTTTTGAACCAATGCGTCATTTCCTTCATCACTAAGATGAATTTTGTCTGCTAACAAGTATTTAGATTCTTTTATTAATTCTTCATAAAAATTTATAAATACAACATTATCACCCAAAGGATTATCAGCAATAGAATTAAATATACTATAGGCATTATTAGTAGAAATTAATATGTAAATTTTATGTTCCTTACACAACTCTATCAATTCTCGATACTGATCTAAATTCAAAGTATTAGTATCATCGAATACAAATACAACCTTATAATTTAAAGTTCCATTCGTAATAGATTCTTCTATGTCACTCTTAAGTGAATTATAGTTATAATCCTTATTTATATTAAAATTAGCTTCATTAAATTCTTTTTGAAAATATTCGTATGCATTTAATAATATATCATTTCCATAAAAACTTATTTTACTTTTCAATTTTTCTTCGTGCTTAGTCATTAATTCTTCTTTTTTTATTTGATACTCTGTAGAATAAATTTGAAATACTGAATCATATATTACATTTGTATACACTTGTTTACCAATTTCAGTTAAGTGAATACCATCGGCCACAAAATATTCTGGATGACCGCTCGAAATTGTTTTCCAATCAATTATATGTAAATTCGGATAAGATTCGGCTAAAGAAAATAATTTTTGATTAACATAGTCGTAGTTAGTTGTATTTATCCAAAAAACATTATGACCATCACATTTATTCATTATTTCAATTTTACAATCATAGGAACAGTCACCATTAGCACCTAAATTTATAATAATTGGATTGCCCAACATATTTTTATTTATTAGATCTTGTAATATATCCGCTGCCTTCCATGCAGTTCTAGATATTTTCGCATCAAAATAACCATTTGGAAATGCACCATATAGATTATCAACAGCCCCAAGCATAACTGAATCGCCAATTCCGACAACTGGTAAACCTGAAACTATAGATTTTAAATTATTTTCATCATTTTCTAGATTTTCCAAAGCTTTTATCCATTCATCTTGTTCCTGTTTCATCTGTTGTTCATATTTTTCTTTATTTTCATCTATCATTTTTGTATTTTGTTTCAATTGTTCTTCTAATTTTTTCATTTCAGCAGTATGATCCTCTGCTAAATAATATTGATATATACCATATGCCGATATTATGATAATTATCGAAAGGATTAGATACTTAATTAACTTAAGCTCTTTTCCATTTAAGGAAAAATGTAAAATGAAAGATAATATTAATATTAAACCTATAACAACAAAAAAATATATATCTTTATTTATATTTATGTATTGAAATAAATAAATAATTGGATATTGGAATAAATAAACTTCGTAACTAACACCCGATAAAAATTTTACTATCTTATCAAATAACGTCAAATTACTTTCAGGATTAATGGTACCATAGCTAATTAATCTGCAACTAATAATTGTCGTAATTATCATACTATTCAAGAAATACTTAGAACTAGGTTCAACTAGTATAAATAGAGATAATAATGCTATTAAATACAATAAAAATATTATTCGATTCAAAAATTTATTAGAAAATGCCAATTGTTTATAATGTGAATGAATAAAGCCTAATGCCACCCCAAAGAATATGGAGAAAATTCTAGTAAAAGTACCATAATATACAACCATTACATTTTGAGTTAAACTCATTTTATAAAAGTAGACTGTTGCTATTACTGAAAAGGCTATCATAAAAAAGCAAGGTAAAAATTTACTTACTTTTTCGCCAATCTTACGAAAAATAATAAATATAAAAGGAAATATTAAATCAAATTGTAATAATATTGATATATACCATAAATGAATAAATGGAGAATCAATATGTCTTGCAAAATAGTCCATACTAGCTCCCAACTGCCAATAATTGTTGTATCCTAGTAAGACCGATGTTGTCTCAGGTTTTAAATTAAACCAAGTAATATTTTGAAAAAAAGACAAAGCTGTAATTGTTAAAAAAACTACTAAAACAAGTGGTAAATATAGTTTTAAGAGTCTGTCTTTATAATATGTCAATAAAGAAAACTTTTCTTTCTTAAAAGATGAAGTTGTTGCTAAATATCCACTTAGCACAAAAAAAGTACAAACTGCTAAATATCCACCTTTTAATATATTTAGATGGTACAAAAGAATTGCTATACAAGCTACTAATCTTATCAAATCTATATTTTTATAATATTTTTTACTTCTTTCCATCATAACACCTCTACCATATATCAAAATAAAACTTTACCCAATCTAATTATAGCACCCATTAATCTATATTTAAACAATTTAACAGTTATCATTTTATTTTTTTCTTTTTCTTAAAGACAATTGTTATTACAGCAACAACTATTAAGAAAATTCCTATCGATACAACTATCATCCAATTACTACTTTTCTTAACAATATTGTTTGTTTTAGTTTTATCTTTTGACTGCACATTTATAGTATTTTTTTCTTTTCTTATAATTTTAATTATATATTCTTTTGTAGTTTCATCCTCTGCAGTTACTACTAATTTTATTTCGTTTTCACCAACTTTTAAATCATAATTTCCTGTTCCTGTTATAATCGATTTATCATCTTCGGCTACGGCATTAATTGTTATTTTTTCAATTTCATTTTCTACGTCTATACTGTATTGCAATACGTCCTTATTAAATTCTATAGTTGCATCACTGATTTCTATGTTGCTTAAGTTATTATTATTTGATTTTATTATTTCTGTTGGTTCTTCTTGAGTTTGTTGAAATTCATTGTTTGAAGGAATAACGACAGTTGGAGCATAGTCTAAATATATATATCCAGTTATCCCATAATCATCAGGTGAAAGTGTATATTTACAAGCTATTCTTTTAGCGTTTTCTCTACAATATCTATCTCCTGATTCATCAACAGAATTAGCCTCGCAATTGATAAAATCTTCATCTTCTTCATCAATACAAATCTCTGATGAATCCCAAACATTAATTGCATTTTCTCCTATTGATTCAACATATCCTACGTGTCCATATGGTGTCCAATTTCCCCAAACAACGATTGAATTAGCTTGAGGTGTTGTTCCTACTGAATATCCAGAATTTTTAGCATCATTATACCAGTCTTTAGCGTTACCCCATGATGGTAGACTTATCCCACCCTTTTCATTTGCCATTTTCCAAGCATACCAAGTGCAATTTGTACCATATGGTCCTTCAGATATATAAGGATTGGCTTTGATTTCTTTTATATTGAATAGAACTCCAATAAAAAATATATTCAAAATTACCTTTGTTATCTTTTTATTCATATTAATTCACCTTACTATATATTTCTATATTAGATTATACCATAATTAGTTTTTAATAACACATTTTTGAATAAATAATTATACATTATGCAATATTAAATTTGTATTTGATTTTTAGACATTTTTACATAGTATATATTTTTTACTATCAAAAATTTCACATTACCTCTACAATATTTTGATATTATTTCAATTATTTTTTTTTCAACTGTTGTGAGATTTTTTCTTCTAGAAATTCCTACTTTGTTAAGACGTTCATAATGAACTTTTATTATTTTATCATTTTTTATCACATAATTTACAATTATACATAGTAATTTTGAAATAATAAAAGTCAAAATATTCCTATATAAAAAAAATTAATTTATTTATAAATCTATTGCAAAAAGAAGCAATTTTTATAAAATTTTTGCCTCTTTATTAATTACCCTCAAGTATTATTTGACCATCTATAATTGGTATGTTAGGAAAACTTGCATCCATTAATGTAAAGTTTCTAACTGGTGCTGTCGGATTTGTTATCTGCACTGTTTCTGATGCTTCAGTCATAGTAATTGATTTAACGGAATCCTCAAATGTATGACCTCCATCGCTTGATATTTGCTTATAGTATATTGCAGTACTTCCTGATTCAGCAAATGGAACATTATCAAATACAGCGTCCCCATCTTCATTAGTTGTTATTTCATTTCCAACAATTGTTCCTGTACTATCTGTTCTTATAAATTTAGCACCAACAATTTGCACTCCAGTATTAGGATCTCCTGTATCTGTTACATGAAGTGTTAATTTTCCTTTTGCACTTATTGTAAATGCATATGTAGCAGTCCCATCCATAATGGTAACACTTTTCGGATTAAGTGTTGCCGCATCATATCCACCAGCTACCGCTTGAGCATTATATGTTCCTGTAACAAGTTCAATACTTCCTTTACCATTTGTTATTGGGATTGTATGTCTTGCCATAGTATCATCTTACCTCCTTCTATTTTTATATTTGGATAATATTTATCCTTTAATAAAATTGTAACAAGATGTTCTTTCTTTTTATTAATGTCAATATTTATGCAATAAACATTATCATTCCTTGCAATTAATGGTATTTTAACAATTGATAAATTAGAATATATGAATAATTTATATACATCATTATTACAAATTGGTATTTTCACTTTTCCATAATTATCAGTTATTCCATCAAAAACAATTTTATTATATTTATCTCTTAGTATAATTTTTAAATCACTAGGGTTCATACTTTCGCTGCTAAAAAGTTTAATATAAATATAATCTATTCTCATAATTCACCTCATTACAATATAATTTATGAATCAAACCTCTTTCTTGTAAAGTCATTATGCCTCAACACTCCAAACTATTAATGTTGAATAATCTTCATTTTCAAACAAGTCTTTACTGGGTTTTAAAAATAATCCTTTATCAATCGAAAATGTAATATTACTAACATTTACATTCCCTCCATTATCATTTGATTCATATATTAATTTTTTATATGTTTTCAAAAGAGTTTCTTCATTATTAAATTTCTTAAAAAATAATGAATCTATTAATACTTTGCCTGAACTCTCTATCATTGGATTTGTATAATTTAAATATAGTTTCCAGTTAGTACTATTTATCCTACTATCAACTACAGTTACAACTGTTTCTTTTTGTTTAGGTAATATAGTTGGATTAGTTGAAGATGGTATTATACTAAAGGTAATATTTTCTGTTGTCTTTAAAAGAGTTAACTCGCCCATAAAAGGAGTTGTTACTCTTCTCTCAGCAAAGCAACTATTTAAACAAGTTGTTATTTTAACTTTTGTATTATCTGCAATAGTAGAATCAATATTTGCTTCGAAAAAGCCATTTTCATCTGATTCTACTATTAAACTTTTATTATCATATTCTATTTTAACATTTGCGTGAGGCTTGGTATGACCCGAAATAGCATCTATAGAAGATGTAATTGGATGAATATTTGTTTTATTCAACCCAATAGTCAATATTTTTATATTCTGTAGAGTAAAACTATTTATATCTGTTAATGAACTTAATTCAGAGTCTGTGAAATTATGGGATGTAACTGTAGTATTATCTTTATTTAGTATACCTGTTATTTTAGCAGGAGTATTTTCTTTATACCAATAGAATGCTGGAGTATCATCAAGACCACAAGCAGAAGTATAGTCAAGAGCATATATCCACATATTAATTCTACTAAAACTAAATATAAAATCTACAGGATTATTGGTATAGACTACATTTGCATTTTTGGTATAAATATTTACATATTTAGGATTATTCAGTATAAATTTTTGGTTTATCCCTTTAAAATAAATATTATAATTATCAGTTGGTGTAGTCATATATGTGTTTATTACCGATATGCTTGCACCTTCTTTAACCATAAAATCTCCAAATACATTCCACATTGGAACTCTTTGATGACTTTTTTCAATAAATGTAAAATTAGCCATTTCCTCTATTACAACATTTCTAGCACCATGAGTTGTAGTTATTGCGAAACCATTTCCCGTTGTTAAAAGAAATTCTGCGCCATGTCCAACTATCAAATCTAACCTATTAGTTCCATTCATAAGTTCCTTATTAGTTGTAATATTTACATTACTATTAGGGACTATTTTAATATAAGATGGTATAACATCATTAAAAAAGAAAACTGTATTTGTATTTGAACTACTTGTAATTGTTGTATTTCCTCCAATTATAATTCTATTAGAATCACATACTTTTTGTACTGAAACATTATTAGTGTCTTTTGCATCTATTATGGAATCAATAATTTTAGTTGTTCCATAATAATTACATGAAAGTTCTATTCCACTAAAATTTATATTATTATATTCTATCACCACATTAGAATAATTTGGATGCGATGGAACATATACAACTCCATAATTATGAGAAGATATGATATTCATATTTTTTAATATAATCCTTTTATTTGCTGTACTTACTTTTATAACCGTTTCTTCTGAACTCAGATTATTTGTATAAGTATATTTTGTATTATTATATGTTCCATCAATTGTTACTTTACTTTTATTGCTATTTATAACAAAACCACTTGTTGCAGTAATATCATTTCCTAAATAAATGTAATTATAATTGTTTTCTTCACTTAATACCTGTTTTAATTCTTCATTATTATTTATTACAACAGTATTATCATTTATTATTTGCATATCATCACTTTCCTTTAACATATTTTATGACTCATATTGACTTTAAAATAATTAATTCATAACAAAAAGAGCAGAAATATCTACTCTTAATGTATTTTGGTAACACTTAACACTGCACTAGTGCTTCCATTAAATATCATATTAACAGTCATAGATGGCTTTACATTTAATGTAACAAGATCATCCTTATTAAGGGATACAATAGTTGAACCACTTATACAATTAATTATTTGTGCTTGAAATTCACTTGTTGTATTCGTTGCTGGTTGTAGTATGTCATTTGCTCTTACAGACGTTGTTAAAGAACAATCTTCGTTTGTTGCTCCACATAATGAATATGAAATAAGATAAACACCATTTTCTTTTATTTTTATTGAATTGTTATCTGGATATTCTGTGAGAAATGCAGTTCCTTTTTCAGGTAGAGGAATTATAGTATCAATTCCTTGTGGTAAGTTAAGTTGCGTATTAGTCATTGAATATCTAATTCCATAAGAGGATACAAATTCTGTTCCTGGCGGACCTGCTGGTCCCTGTGGACCTCTTTCTCCAACGTCACCTTTTTCGCCTTTTGGAATTAAAAAAGCTAAATGATGTACCCAATTTTCAAAAGTATCCATAACTTGTGCTGGTTCTCCAGGTTCTAAAGTTTCTGTTTCATCTATGGTAATATGTTCTGTTCTTCCTATTTCTCCTGGTAATCCCCTTGGTCCAATATCACCCTTTTCTCCTTTTGGTATTTTAAATTCTAAAACCACATCAACAGGTGTTCCAACATTTATAACCTCTGCTTCTTCTGTTGGTTCTATTGTTTCAATATTTCCAATTTGAATAGTAGAAGGTCCTTGGTCACCTCTTTCTCCTTTTATTCCCTGCGGACCAATATCACCTTTTTCACCCTTCGGTCCAGGTATTCCTTGTGGGCCAATTTTTCCTTCTAATCCCTGTTGTCCTCTAGGTATTTTAAAATTCAAAATAACATCTTCAATCGTTCCAACATTTTCTACTTTAGCTTCTTCAAATGGTTCTATTGTTTCTGTAATTCCAACATCAATACTAGCTGGTCCAGGTATTCCTCTATCTCCCTGAGGACCAACATTGCCTTGTTCTCCTTTTGGGCCTGTAGGGCCTTGAACATAACACAATTGATATTTTTTTCTTTCTTCCTCAATTTTTTTTCTTATTCTTTCCCAATCATTACAATTATTCATTATACATCCTCCTTTATTTTTTAAGATTAATTCTCAATTTTAATTTTCCTATTTTAATTTATGAAGATACTTTTAAAATGTATAATGAATATATAATAAAATATTAATACAATAATCTAAATAATCTCCATATAACATATTACCCTCTATACTTGTTACTCCATTTATAAATTCATCGTATGCTTTTTGTCCCGCTATGTATTCTTCATTCTTTGTCTTAAAGCCACTTTTTGTTATTTGTTTTCTCTTTCCATTTACCTTTCCTGCTTCAAAGCAATATTGATATACATTAGCTCTTTTTCTTATGCTAATCATTTCATCACTCTCCTTATCTTTGATATACATATAAAAATAGAGTATACCTACATGATACACTCTATTCATTCTTTGCTTTATCATCAATTTTATTACTTATTGCTTTTAAAGTTTCTAAATACTCTTTTTCCACTGGACTTATTGTTTTTACTTGATATTTCTTATATTCATCTTTTGCTTTTTCTATTGCTTTATTATGACTAATTGCACCTGCACCAACAAGTAGCTTTTCTCCAGTACTAGAAAGGATTGTATCCAGTTGCTTAATATAATCATCCATATGCATTGGATTATGTCTAATTGCTTGTATTTCAGCAAAATCAAAATATCCAGATACTAAATTATTTAAAATTTTTAATTCTTCTTCTGTTAAATAATTTTTAGCAATTATAACATCACTCATTACTGGCAAATCACCTTTAAAAGTAGTCAATCCCATAAAATGTTTATCAGAATTTGCCCTTTCATATATTACTTCAGGTGCTGTATGTCCATGGGCAGCATAATGAAGTTTATTTTGAACAATTTTAAAAAATTCAATTGATTTATTGTCTTTACACAGCAGTCGCATACAAATCAAGAACTTGTCTATATAATACTTTTTCAGATGATCTTATATCTTTAATTCTGGCAAGTAATTCTTTCCAATAATTTCCTCAACCATTTCCTTTAAGTCTTTCATCATCCATAGTGAAGCCTTTAATCATATATTCTTTTAATCTTTCAGTCGCCCATCTTCTAAAATTAGTAGCAACTTTGGATTTTATTCTATATCCTAAAGATATAATCATATCTAAATTGTAATATGGAATCTCTCTATTTACTGTTCTATTACCTTCTATTCGAACTTGTCGAAAATTTTGACATGTTGAACTCTTATCCAATTCTTCTTCAGCATAAATATTATTTATATGTTCAATAATATTTGTTCTAGATGTCGAAAACAATTCTGCCATTTGTTGTTGTGATAGCCATACTGTTTCATCTTCAAGTTTTACGTTTATTTTTGTTTTACCATCTTCTAGTTGATATATTACTATATTATTTTTTTCTTCCATTAAAAACCTCCTTTTTAAATTTAAAAGGTGTCAACACATTATTTCTCGTTCACACCTTATTTTACTACAAATTTTCAAGATTTTGTGGACAAGATATGAAACCTGAACCAACTTAATAATTTTTAAATTTTAAATATTTCCTTATTTTATGCTACTTTCCACAGCATTGTTTGTATTTTTTTCCCGAACCACATGGAATAAGTTACAATTTTTGAGTAATTTTTTCCTTTTAAATTGGCTTTTTTTATTTTTAAATAATAATTATTTGTTGAAAAATTGTAAGTTTTTATTCAAGAGTGTATCTAAAAACGTATCTAAAAAAATAGATTTAATTTATTTTATATTGGTAAGAAATCCCTAAATTCTTTAATACCTTTATACACTTTTGACCATTTGCTATTTTGTTCTAAAAATTCAATTCCTTTCATTGTAACAGTATCAATTGATTTTTGAATATGTATATCCCCCGTCACAAAGAAACTAACCTTCTTAGGATTTAAATAACATTCGTTTTTCATTAAACTGATTATTTCAAAAAATTGATCATCCGTAATTTCATAATCCGATGCGTTGGAATCGAATCTCCTTCTAAAATTTCCTTTAAAATACTATATATAATTTTCTTTATTTTATTTGAATTCATATTTTCTCCTTCTATAAATGATTATGCCCAACCAAAAAGCACTGTTATTCTAAATTGTTTTTCTTGTTGCCATCAGGTTTAGATACTGGTGTTTCTATTCCATTTATTTTCTTTACTACATAATCTTGGTGATAAGAAGAATTAGGATTTTTTATTCTACTTACAAACGTTTTTCTATCCATTATTTCATGATTACCAACATTTTGAAACAAGATATTTCTTCCTGTGTCATTTTCTTTTATGCATTTTACTCTAGTCATTAAGAATTCCTCCTTCCTGTAAAGTGGAATGCTAAATAACTATAAAACATTGTACACCGAATAAAAATATGATATACTAATATTGTAATATAGTCATATAACATTCATTGCTATATTATTTGCTTTGTGCTTTGGTCGGGCACATTTCTATTGCTATCTTTAAAAGATAGCTTTTTTAGTGCTAATAAATTCCTGTTTAGATTTTATTAGCTAGTTAAAATATACCACGACTTTTAATATCTGTCAAAAATGGAAAAAGCACTCTTTACTAAGTGCTTTTTATAAATTATTGACTATTATTATTTTAATTTTCTAGCCTTAATAAGACTATAATCATCTTTATCTACATTACTTGAAGTTATATCTTCAAAACCAACCCTTTTTAATACTTCTATCTCATGTTCAAAAGTAAGTGGTGTATCTATATGTTTATGATTTTCAATATTATGTTCTAATTCGTACAATTGCCCATCTTCTATTTCTTGAGTTAAAGCTATTTTATCACAATTAATGAATTGACCATTTTCTTTTAAACAATCATAAATCTTTTTATATAGTTTAATTTTTTCTTCGATTTTGAAATGATGAAGTGCTGATGTAGATATAACTGCATCATAATCATCTCCAAACTCAACTTCGAAGAAATCTCCACATATAGTTGTTACATGATCTGCAAAAATTCTTTTCTTTAGTTCTTCAAGCATGTTTTCGGTAATATCTATGACTGTAACTTCAGCACTTGGAAATAATTCAAACACATGAATTAATTCTAAACCTGTACCAGCTCCTAAGTCTAATATTTTTTTAGTTTCTTTATCTAAACTATCCCCTAATGTTTTCTTAGTTTCCATATAAGTACTATGTACATCATCATAAGAATCTATTTTCTCATTAAAGAATGTTCTTTGTTTTTGATTTCTTTCATATAAATTCATAATTATATCCCCCTTATATTTATTTCTATATTATTTTTAATTAAATCTTTTATTTCTCTATCAGTTAATTTAATACTATTAACACATAATTGTGTTGCTATACCATGAGTATAAAATCTAACTTCACGGTATACTCTTTTTGCTTCTTCTAAAGATATTTTATATTGCTTTACCATTGCATTAATCGTTTCCATATTTCTATCAGTATTTAATACTTCTTCTACTGTTCTAGAACCAGCAAAGTCGGTCATAAATAATGTAAAGAATACATTTGGTTCTTTCTTTGCATAGAAAGCATATGCATAACTTATTGTATATAGGTAATCTTTTATATCTACATATTTATAAATAAAAGCTGAATAATCTTTTCTTAAATAAAATTTAAGATCTTCTTTATACATATCAAAGTTAGCATAATTTTTAAATATTGGTTGTGTTGAACATCCTATATAATTAGCAAGTTCTCTAACTGTTAGTTTTGAGTATCCTTGCTCTTTTATAAAATCAACACTTTTCTCCAATATATCTTCTTTAGAATAATTAATTGTTCTAGCCATAAACATCACCTCACAAACGTATAAAATAACATTTGTTATTTAATATTATACACTATATCTCTAATTTGTCAACATAAAAATAACATTTGTTATTTAATTTTGATGTTTTGGGCTAAAAAAACGTATCTAAAACATATCTAAACGACTTTTTCGAGGTGAAATTACCTAAAAATTGTAAGTAGCAAAAAGCTCGCAAGCCTTTATTTATATGGCTTTACGAGCTTATTTTCCACAACACTGTTTATACTTGCGTCCACTGCCACAAGGACAAGGTTCATTTCTACCAATCTTATTTACTTGTTTTGGAGTTGCTTTCTTAATTTTTGTATTATCATTAACAGCTACACCTTTTATAACTTGTTTTCTTTCTGTATTTTGTCTTATTTCAGCTTTAATTAAGAATAAAGTTATTTCCTTATCAATTGTATTTAACAATTCGTCATATAATTCAAATCCCTCTGTAGTATAAGCTCTTAATGGATCAACTTGAGCATATCCTCTAAGACCAATACCTTCGCGTAAATTTGACATTGTATTAATGTGATCCATCCATCTAGTATCTATAACTCTTAAAGAAATAGCTTTTTCAAATTCGTTTCTTATTTCTTCAGGAACATCTTCAAGTTTTTTTTCATATTCAGAAATTACTTTTCCTATTAAATATTCAACTAATTCTTTTTCCTTTTTGTCTTTAATATCTTCCATACTAAGTTTATTTTTCAATAATTGTTCATTAACAAACTCCAATATTTCAGATAAATCATTATCAGTTAAATATCCCTCTGGAGCAATATGAGAATTTACTAAATTATCAATAAAATTTCTAAAATTTTCTAATACTTGATCGTGAATTGAATCGCAATCTAAAATTTCATTTCTTTTATCATAAATATATTCTCTTTGTTGATTAATAACATCATCATATTGTAATACTGCTTTACGTATATCAAAATTATTACCTTCAACTTGTTTTTGAGCTGATTCAATAGATTTAGAAACAAATTTCAATCTTATTGACATATCTTCATCAGCGCCAATTTTTGAAAGCATTGCTTTAGTTCTATCGCCCCCGAATCTAACCATCAAGTCATCTTCAAATGAAACACAGAATTGTGACATTCCAGGGTCTCCTTGTCTACCAGAACGACCTCTTAATTGGTTATCAATACGTCTAGATTCATGTCTTTCAGTACCAATAACACATAAACCACCCAAATCTCTAACTTCATCAGTTAATTTAATGTCAGTTCCACGACCGGCCATATTTGTAGCAATTGTAACTGCTCCCTTTTCACCAGCTTTAGCAATTATTTCAGCTTCACGGGCATTATTTTTAGCATTTAATACTTCGTGAGGAATATGTTCTTTCTTTAACATCGAACTCAACAATTCACTAGTTTCAACAGCTATAGTACCGACTAATACTGGTTGACCTTTTGCGTGTCTTTCTTTTATTTCATTTATTATGGCTTTATATTTACCTCTTTTAGTAGTGAAGATTAAATCTTCATAATCTTTTCTTATTACTTCCTTATTTGTTGGAATTGTGATTACATACATATTGTATATTTCTCTAAATTCTTCTTCTTCGGTTTTTGCTGTACCTGTCATACCTGACAATTTATTATACATTCTAAATAAATTTTGGAAAGTAATAGTTGCTAAAGTACGAGTTTCTTGTTCGATTGAAACACCTTCTTTAGCTTCGATTGCTTGATGTAATCCGTCTGAATAACTACGACCAGCCATCAAACGACCAGTAAATGGATCAACAATTATAATTTTGTCATCAGCAACAACATAATCAAAATCTTTTTTCATTGCATAATTTGCTTTTAAAGCTTGATTAATATAGTGAACTAAGTTAGCATTATTTATGTCATATAAATTATTCAAATTAAAATATTTTTCTCCTAATTCAATTCCTTTTTTATCTAAAGTAACTACTTTTGTTTTCTCGTCATAAATATAACCATTGTTCTCCTTTAATTTTTTTACAAATTTATCGGCATCAATATACAAATTAGCAGATTCCATCTTTCCACCAGATATAATAAGTGGTGTTCTTGCTTCATCTATTAATACTGAGTCAACTTCATCAATGATAACAAAGTTTAATGGTCTTTGAACTCTATTTTCAGCTTTAACAACCATATTATCCCTTAAATAGTCAAATCCTAATTCATTGTTTGTTGTATATAAAATATCACAATTATATGCTTCTTTTTTTTCTTTTGCGCTACTTTCTCTAAAGTTAACACCAACTGTTAATCCTAAAAATCTATATATATTTCCCATCCAGTTAGCATCTCTTTCAGCCAAGTATTCATTAACTGTAATTATATGTACACCTTTTCCTTCTAAGGCGTTTAGATAAGCTGGCATTGTTGATGTTAAAGTTTTACCTTCACCTGTTTTCATTTCGGCAATATTACCTTCATGGATTGCTAAACCACCTAAAATTTGAACATAATATGGTTTTTCGCCAATTACTCTATAAGCAGCCTCTCTAGCAACTGCAAAAGCTTCTACTTTAATATCATCTAAGGTTTCTCCGTTAGCAAGTCTTATTTTAAATTCTTCTGTTTTCCCTTTTAATTCTTCATCGCTTAATTTTGAAATAGTTTCATCCAATTTAATTACTTCATCGGCAATTGATTTGAATTTTTCTAATTCTTTATATTCATGATTGAATATTTTTTTTAAAATACTCATCTTATCATTCCTTTCACATAATATATTTTATCAAATTTAAAGGAAAAATAATAGTAATTTTAAGAAAAAAAATAAAGGTTATCTTAAAACAGATAACCTAGTTTATTTATTTCATTTCAATTATTCCATAATTTCCATCTTTTCTTTTATATAGTACTGCATTTGTATCAGTATCTGAATCTTTAAAAATGAAGAATTCATGACCTAATAAATCCATTTGTAGAATTGCTTCTTCTTCACTCATTGGTTTCATATCAATTGATTTTCTTTTTACTATTGTTTCTGCATTTTCTTCCACTTCTTCAACTTCAAAATCAATGAATAAATCAAATTTTTCTCTATTGTTTTTTTGTTTTATTTTTGTTTTGTTTTTTCTTATTTGTCTTTCTAGTTTGTCAACAGCTAAATCAATAGACGAATACAAGTCTTTATTACTTTCTTCAACTCTTAATATAGCTTTTTTAATTGGTATAGTTATTTCAACAGTTTGGTCAATTCCTTTTGTTTTTACAACGATATTCGCATTAATCTCTTCTGGATTTTCAAAATACTTATCTAATTTTTGAACCTTACCCTCCAAATAACTTTTGATAGCGTCTGTTATTTCAATTTTGCTACCACGAATGTTTAATTTCATCAACATCCCACCTTTCAATTATATTATAACATTTAATAAATTTTTTTCAACTTTTTTCACACAAAAACCACTTTATACTAAAGTGGCCTTTATTTCGACTACATTTTTCGCTTGAAGTCCTTTATCAGTTTGTACTAGTTCAAATTCAACATATTGACCTTCTACTAGGGTTTTATATCCTTCTGATAAAATAGAAGAATAATGAACAAAGATATCTTCTTTATCATTATATTCAATAAAACCAAAGCCTTTATCGTTGTTAAACCATTTGACTTTACCACGTAACATATTCACATCTCCCTCCCAGTAAATCTTGCTTACAAATATATTATACTTTTCAAAGCACGAGGATTCAACATAATTCATACTACAAATTCCGACATTTCTTGCAAGTTTTAATTTGTGCCTCAAGCGTAAGCAAGATGATTATATCAAAACAATTTATTCTAATTAGTTATTTTGTTTCAATAGTTTCTTTTTATGTCTAAAAGGTAATTTTTTCGACATTTTTTTCTTCTTTTAAACATTATAATCAAAATATACGCCCGGTTAATCTAATATTCATTCATCAAACATTTTTTTATGTATAATTCAAAATAGATGTGAGGTGTGCTATGAAACAAAAGTTTTTAAGTTATTGTTTAAATACAATTAGAGAGAACAGATCTGATATTGATAAAATCAAATTGGATGAAATAAGATATGGCTTAGAAGCTATATATATAACTGTTACAAAAACTATTGTTATATTTAGCTTAGCTCTCATTTTTAATATATTTAGAGAAATGTTATTATTACTTATATTTTTTAATATTTTAAGAACCACTGGATTTGGATTACACGCAAGTAAAGGTTGGATTTGTCTGTTATCATCTAGTTTGATTTTTATAATTCTTCCTTTTTTCTCTAAATTATTTACAATTCCAATATATATTAAATCATTATTAGGTGTAATTGCTGTAATACTGATTTATGTTTATACACCTGCTGATACTGTTAAAAGACCTATCATAAGTAAGAAAAGAAGAGAAATATATAATTTTGTTACTACTATAAGTTGTATTTTATTAACATTTATATCTATTATAGTTAAAGATAATACTATATCCAATTTAATTATATTTGGTATTTATATAGAAGTTGTATTAGTTTTACCACTTACTTATAAATATTTCAAATTAAGTTATAATAACTATTTAAATTATGGTAATTAAACATTTTGTTTGGTTATATAAAAGAATAAAAAGAGGAGGTGCGATTTATGAAACAATTATTAGCTAATATTTTTGCCGGTGTTGGTACTATGGCTGCTGATGGAGAATCAAGTGCATGTTTTATGTGGTTTATTGATGAACCAGAATGTCCAAAAAGTTTAATTAAATAATTATATTATAAAAAGTATAACGATTCGTTATACTTTATTTTTTACATATAATTTTTGAATATAATAAATACCACTAATTTCTCTTGATTGTGATAAACAATCAGTTTTTTCAATTAAGTCTTTAGCTAAAGCTAATCCATAACCTTTCCCCTCGCCTTTAGTAGAGTAACCTTCTTTGTCTATTTTATCAATAATTATTTCATTACTATACGTATTTGATATTTTAAATACGGTATTTTTATCTTCAACGTATACTTCAAATATTATGTATTTTTCTTTAGATTGTTCTGAC
The DNA here is from genome assembly GCA_934167465.1 of uncultured Bacilli bacterium. GTDB lineage: Bacteria > Bacillota_I > Bacilli_A > RF39 > UBA660 > CAJOJO01. Next base: position 182,821 of record CAKPKR010000001.1, read on the forward strand.
GCTTCAATTGCATTATCTAAGTATACTCCTAATATTTTACTAACACTTTGTAAGTTTTTGTCACAATTAAGCCAATATTTTGAATCTTTTAATTCACTAGATACGTCTATAAATATATTTAATTTTTTCTTTTTCATTGTATCAATTTTATAATGAATTAATCCTTTTAAACCACCTTTAGGTATATACATTAATTTATTATCAATTTCTAAATCCTCTTCTGTTTCATTATCTAATAAGGAATCAATGTATTCGATTGTTTTTTTATTTTTAACCATCAATCTTATTACTGCTAACTGATTCTTGTATTCATGTTGGTTTTTACTTTTTTCATCTAATAATTTTTCATATGTTTGAACATAATCTAATAATTGATCATATTCATATGTTATCTTGTTCTTAGAAGTTTTTTCTTTAAAAAATCCTATTATAAATATAAAAACACCCGCACAAAATAAATTTGTTAGAATCATTACTGATGGTGGCAAAATATTTATAAAATTATTATATAATGCAAATATAAAAATTGTTAAGATTACAAATACAAAAAATATAAGACTTTTATATTCGTTTTGATTATACCATTCCATAATATGATTGGTTAAATTTCTAACAAATCCGATTCTACTTATCAAATAGCATATAAATAAAACCAAAATATTCAATAATAAATAGTAAATGTAATTATTATTTATTGTAGAAAAATCAGTTTTAAATGCCAAAATTCCTATAGTCCCAACTACAAATTCTGATATGAATGACATAGCAACTATAATTAAAAGTCCTAACAATGTTTTAATCAATTTTTGCTTATATAAAATAAGTAACGTTACAAATACAAACAAATGCGTTATATATGGCCTTATATATGCCAAATTATTAATGCTGCTAATTAAACAAATTAATGAAACAAATAAAATACTTAATATAATATTTTTATAATTAAATTTAAATTTCTCTTTGCATACCATCGTACAAAATAAATAACTATATAAGAAAAAATACAATACACCACATATAAACCAACTAACAATTAACATAACCTTTAAGTCCTTTCTTCTTATCTCTTGATACTAAATTCATAGATGTTCCATTTTTAAAATATACAATACTATCTTTCCAAACTACATGATCTATATTTGTCAAATTTACTAAACAACTTCTATGACATAAATAAAAGTCACTACCCAACTCTTTAGATAATTCATTCAAACTTTTATTAGTAATAATATTGCGATTAACTGTATGAATAATACATTTTCTATCAACAGTATCTCTTTCAATATATAAAATATCTGATAAATATACAATATAAGTTGTACCACTCGTATCAAACTTTATAACTTTTTTCTGATTAACTAATTCTAAAGCTTTATTTATTGCTCTTTCCAATGACTTATTACAATCATCAAACTTTGATACAAAATCTAATAGCATTATTTGTGCTTTCATAGCCTGATAACCTAACTCATTATGTGAAGTAACTAATATTATGATACTATCCCAATCATATCTTCTAACTTTTCTAGCAATATCAATACCTGAAATACTATTTTTAATTTCAATATCCAATATGTAAATCTTTGGAGATTTTTTATTGATAAGTTTCTCAAAACCTTTGTTATAAGAATCAAACTCATAAATTTTATAATCTTCGTTATTCTTCATATAAATTTTATCAATAATTTTTACAACATTACTTCTGAATACTTTCTCATCATCACAAACCACAAACTCCATTGTTTCATCCCTCTACTCTTTAATATTTAAGTATTTACTATCCGTTAACATAATAGCACATTCATCATTAAATTTCAATAAACCTAAAAAAATAATGTCCATACAAAGACATTATTTAACTTAATACTTCTCTCTTAATTCTGTCTACAATTTTTGGATCTTTGAAATTAATAATATACTCGTTTAATTTGTTTTTATTTAATAATTTTGATATTCTCTTGTAATTATTGATAATTTCATGATAAGATTCAAAATCCATATTTTTTTTATTTCTTACAACATCAATCAATAATCGTTCCAAATCATATATCAAAATATTAAATCCTTGATAAGTTATTTTGCTAATACCAGTATTATATAATTTATCAGTAGTGAAAATTTGTTTAATATATTCATCTTTTATTTTTCTATCTTTTTGTTTAGTAGCTATAACATATGGAATTTTATTTTTACTAATAAGTCCATAACAATATGCAGCTGTCTCAAGAGTAAAAACTGCATTAGGATGCTTTACAGCAATAACCTCTAGATAGTTATAATTTAATTTATCAGAATATATACCTTTTTTAACAACATACAACTTATTTTCATTAACCATTTTTTTTATCTGATAATCACTAAAACCTTTTTTAGTTAAATCAGTATACAAATATACCATATTTTCACCTTCATAAATTATACTATACAATAAAGTTAAATTCAATACATTACCTACAAAAAATTAAATTGACATTGAGATATTTTTCTTTTTACATATATATTTTCTAACCCAATCAATAGGTATTATAGTAAAGGAAATAAAGATAATTAATAATAATTCAGAAATAGTGAGTCCGGCTGTTCTAAATAAATTTCCACCATAATAAATTAAAACTAATTGAACTACTATTATTAAAAACATTATAAATAAGAATACTTTATTCTTTAACAAATTAGCAAAAATATTAATTCTTGTAGTTCTAACATTGAAAGAATTAAATAAGCAAGTAAAAATAAATAACCCAAAAAAAGCAGTCATAAAATATATATCTTGAACATTATCTCTAAATAATGATTTAAAAAATGGAACTTTTAAAAATAAAATACAAAGAATTGTTAAATAAGAACCCGCCATAAAAACCTCGGTTAACATATATTTATTAACAATTGATTCATTTTTTTTCTTTGGTAATTCATTCATATATTCAATTAATGGTGGCTCAAATGAGAACGCTAATCCTGCTAAAGTATCCATAACCATATTTACCCATAACATTTGAATAACTGTTATTGGCGTCTCTACTCCTATAAATGGTCCAATTATTGATAAACATATTGCGCACATATTTACTGTTAATTGAAATACAATAAATTTTCGGATGCTTTTGAATATTGTTCTACCAAACAATATTGCCTTTGATATTGATAAAAAATTATCATCTAAAATAACGATATCAGCAGCTTCTTTAGCAACTTCAGTTCCGCTTCCCATAGCAAAACCAACATCTGCTTGTTTTAAAGCAGGAGCATCATTAACACCATCACCAGTCATACCGACTACTAAATCTAATTCTCTTGCAATTCTAACAAGTTTACTTTTATCTTTGGGGAGAGCTCTAGCAACTATCTTTATTCTTGGAAAAATTTGTTTTAACTCTGCATCTGATAATTTATTTAACTCTTCACTTGTAATTACAATTGAATCCTTGTCCAACATTCCTAATTCTTCGCCTATTGCTTCAGCTGTATTTTTATTATCTCCTGTAATCATTATTGTATTTATATGAGCGTTTTTAACTAATCTTATTCCTTCTATTGCTTCTTCCCTAATTTCATCTTTAATTGCAATTATACCGACTAAACAATAATCGTTTTGGCTTAAATCATATGAATCATTTTGAGCAATTGCTATCAATCTATTTCCTTTTTTTGCTAACGCCTCAATTGTATTTGTTATTTCTTTTTTATTGTATAAATATTTTTTAGAACCCATTTTATTGTAATATCTAGTACACATTGGAATTATTTTTTCAGGAGCTCCTTTTATTAATTTGATTTTTTTATCCTTTTTAATTATTGTCTCCATATATTTGTTTTTACTATCAAATGGAATAGTTTCCAATATTTCATATTTTTTAATATTATTACCTATATATTTAAGTAATGCTCTATCTGTACTATTACCACCAACTATTTTTTCTTTACTGTATTCACTAGAATTATTATATAAAATAGAATCAATTACAATTGTTTTTAATTCACCATCAATAGTGTTTAAATTACCATAGTAGTTTAAATTACCATCAATAAAATTTGTAACTTCTAATTTTCCTTTGGTTAAAGTACCTGTTTTATCTGTTAATAAAACATTAATATTACCAGCTGTTTCAATTCCCATCAACTTTCTAACTAAAACATTATTTTTTAACATTTTTTTCATATTTGATGATAATACCAATGTTATCATCATTGGTAAACCTTCAGGAACTGCTACAACTATTATAGTAACTGATAAGGTTAAGGCGTATAAAATATGTCCAATTAGTAACGGAACATTTGTAATTGTATTGATGATTGCATCAATATTAAAATTATTTTGAATTACTATTTCTGAAAATAAATATGCAAATGATACTAATATTGCACCTATATATCCGATTTTACTTATTTGAGCCGCTAACTCAGTTAGTCTTATTTTCAATGGACTATCAGGACTTTTAGTTTTTAATTCGGTTGCCACACTACCATACATAGTATTTTTTCCTACTTTTTTTACTAACATTTTTGCTCTTTTGGAATACACAACTGTTCCCATATATAATTCATCATTTTTATTTTTATTTTTTTCCTTTGATTCACCGGTTAGTAAAGATTCATCTACTGATATATTTCCATCTATTAATATTCCATCTGCTGGAATTTTATCACCTGTTTCTAAAACTACTATATCGTTTACTACTACTTCTTCAATATTTATTTCTTTTATTTTATTGTTTCGAATTACTTTTGTTTTAATTTTTGAAGATTCTTCTTGCATTCTTTTAAAGGCTTGTTCACTTCCATATTCAGATATTGTTGATATAAATGAAGCAATAAAGATTGCTATTACTATTCCAACAGTTTCATACCAGTCAAAATTTTTTATTAAAAATACTGTTTTAATTCCTAATGCGATTAATAAAATTCTAATTATTGGATCGCTCAATGATTCTAATAGTAACTTCCAGAAACTATTATTTTTACTATCCATTAAAATATTTGAGCCATATTTTTCTCTATTTATTTTTACTTCTTCTTCTGTTAGTCCTGTCATATATATTCCTCCTAATAAATTTTATTAGAAAGATCTTTTTTTATAATTAAAAGTAATCGACAAAAATTTTAAAAAAAAGAAAACTGTTTAAAGTTTTCTAACAAGCATCATCGCAAAATATTTCAAATGTCTTATTTAAATAATCATAATATATTGTTTTTAATTCCTCGTATTGTTCTTTGTTTAAACCATCATATGGGTTTTTTTGAGATTCAACTGTAGAATTGTGTAATCCAATTATTTTTCCATTTTTTACAAATAAAACAGTTGGAAAATATAATCTCTTAATTGTTTCATCATTTAAGCCATCATAAACAGGTAAATAATCATATAATAATTCTACTAATTCTTTGTATTCTTTTGTTCCTTCTTCTTCGACAACGATATTTCCACTTTCATCTAGTGTTTTTTTATCTCTTATTGAAAGTGCATTATAATAATAAATTTTTTCAATTCCCAATTCTTTAGCAGTATCTAATAATACAGGAACAGCATTACGACACCAAGGACATTCTGGAAATCCAAAATAAATTACCGCTGTATCATTTTTTATTAAATTTATTACTTTATCATAGTCAGCATAAACTATTGGATTTATTTTATCTATATTTACTTTAATATATTCTTTTCCATTTTTGTTTTTTGTTTCATTTAATGATTCATATTCTTTTTTAAATTTAATGGCGTCATTATCTTCTTTTTTATATTTAAATCCTATTATAAAAATACATATGATTGCCATTAAAGATATTAAAATTACTTTAAATTTATCCATATAACTCCTTTATTTAATTTCTAATATTTGTCTAAAATTACTAGGAAAACCAATTTTATTTAAAATTGTTTCAACAGGTACTGTATCTACTTTTCCATCCAAGATATCTATTTCATAACTTATTTGATTCATTAAGTCTCTAAATTCTCCTTCTGTAAGCATTATTTTTAAAATTATCATCACAGCAAATAAATCATTTTTGCCATATATATATTCATCATCTACCATTGGAATTTCTAATATATGGTGATATTTAGTATTTGGAATACACCTTTGTGTCCTGTGATCATATAAAATATCCTCATGAGCACACAAATTGCGGAAATTTGATAAGATAGCTAGATAAGTTGACATTGTTTCTGGGTCAATGTGATAAATATCTGCTATATTAATTTGATCATCCACTTTTAATATTCCGTATAGTTCAGTTATAATTCCAAACGACAATACTTTTACTAAAATCCACATTGGGATATATCCATAGTTCATTATATAATGGGATGTTGCAGCATGTTGTTTTCCGTTTATTCTTATTTGCCTTTTCATTTTATTTAATACATCATATACTTGTCTTACTTTCATATTATCTTGAATAAAGTTTTTAGGATTTAAATAATCTTTCTCTTTAAAACCATATTTTTTTGACATTTGGTAGCTTATTATTGATTTAATATTATTTTCTACAATCAAAATAAATTTAAACATTATGTTTCTTATATTGCGATCAAAAATAAATGTGGCATATAATTCTTCAAATCTTGTACCATATATAAACACATTTGGTTTATTATTTTTTTGAAATAAATGACGATATCCACTTATAAAAAAATAATTTTCTCTAAATAATATTTCTTTTGCATTTTCAATATCATTAATAATTAATCCTTTATTTTTTAATATTTCTATTTGTTCATCTAAGGTTTTAAAGGTTTTTTGTCTCCCCATAATTAACCTCCTTACTATATTTATTATACCATTTATTATTTATATTGTGAATTAGTTTTTTTATATATAATGTAATTAACATAGCAATATTTTTAAATAAAATTATTTTATTAATTTATAAAATTACTTATTTGAAATAAGACAAGGTAGCAGAAACTATTGTTTCAGCTATTTTATTTTGATATATTTCTTGTTTTAAAAGATATCTTTCATTTGGGTTACTTAAAAAACCTACTTCTAATAGTATACCTGGAACTTTCAATCTTTTTTGCAAATAAAGAGTATTATCTTTTTTATATTTTCTTGTACTATTCAAGTTTTTTTTGAATTCTTCTTGAAATATTTTAGCTATTTCAATGTTTTTTTCATTTTTATCAGCATAGAATGCTTGAGCACCTCTATAAGTATTTGTTTCTTCAGCATTTAAATGAATTGATAAAAATAAATCACAATCTGATTTATTAATAATATTACTTCTTCTTGATAAATCACTTCTTTTTCTATTTATAGTATTATTTACTGATAAATCATAATCTCCATATCTTGTCATATATACTATAGCGCCTAGTTTTAATAATTTTTCTTCGATTTTTTTACTTATTTCTAGATTAATATCTTTTTCTTTGATTTCACCATACATGGCACCGGGATCCAAGCCACCATGTGCAGGCACTTGCTAAATCCAAATTTATTATTTCATTTCTATTTTTTCTTGATAATGTTTTTCTTTTTCTAATTCTTTTAACGATTTTTTAGGTGTTGGTAATTTTTCTGGCATTGTTCCATCATTTTTTGTAATTACCTCTCTAATATTTTTTCCAATATTATAATGTGTTTCGTTAGCATCTTTTTCACTAGATATATTATCTCTTTTTAGTTTTGATTCAGTTTGAGTTATACGGAAAAGGTTAGCTGCTAATTCTTCACTACCCATATTATCTAAAATATCTTCACGATATCTTAAATTTTTTCTTTTAGCAATATCATTTGCAGTTTCACCATTATATAATCCTTTATATCCTGCATTATGAAATTTATCAAAATTTTTAACTCCACACTTTTTAGCAACTTGATTTAAAGAGTAATTACCTTTTTTAGTTAAACTTCTTTGATAAAATCTTTTTTCATCTTCAGTTAACATAGAATACTCTTTTTCAGTTAATTCTTGACGTCTTGTTTGTACTGCAAAATAAGTTTGACCTAAAGCAACAACTTCTTTTCTAGGATCTGAATTTTGTACAATAAGATAACAAGCATATCTTGATAACTTATAATCTTCAATACTTCTTGATGTTTTAGAACCAATACTTACCATTTTGTCAACGCCGACAAAATGGTCTGTGATACTAATTCCACTATTTAAACAAGCTTCTTGTGCTTTTGTAATTACGCCTTTAAATTTTCTCCATTCCTTATAATCTAAAGCAATTTTTAATTCTCTTGCTAACCAATATTCATTACCATATTCATCTATATGTTTAATATTTTCAAATATTGTTTCATTATATTCTTTAATTTCGTTCATCCATTACCTCCTATTTTTCGGTATTCCTTATTTTGTAGAAAAGTCCAAATCATTACTTTATTAAAATTCAAAGTTCCATTCTATTTCAATATCTCTTGTTTTAGTTTCTTTATCATAAACTCCAACATATACCTTGTCGATAAACTCATCTATTATCACTTTATTTAATTCCTTAATATGCTTATATTTCTTTAGTATTTCATCTGCTTGTTTTCTTTCTTCTGTACTAACTTGAATATTGCTAATTTCTATATCTATATATTCAACTCTTGTACTCATTGTTTCAATCTCTTTCAAATAATCTGCAGACATATTTTTAAACATATCTTCATTAATAATACCTTTGACTTTATCTTCATAAAGATTTCTATAATAAGTTTTATTTTCTTCAATCTTCTTTTCAAGGTTTTTCTTTTCTTTTTCTAGAATTTTTATTTTATCATTGTTAGTATCTTGCCCGTTTCTAATCTCATATAGTTCTTTTAGTTCTTCTTTATCATAGTAATTATTTAATAAATCATTTATAGCATTTAATAGTATTTGTTCTAACTCATCCATTCTTATTGCTTTATTATTTTCGCAAATATGATATTTCTTATTTCCTTTACATTGCATATATGCTCTTTTTCCATCTTTAACATTATATACATTTCTCATAAATGCTTTATCACAACAACTGCAATAAACTTTTCTACTTAAATAATGAATTTCACCATTTTTTGTTGGTGATGAATGAGTATCTAATATCTTTTGCACTTTATTCCAAGTATAATCATCAATAATTGGGTCATGTGTATTTTCTATTCTACACCAATCTTTTTCAGGTACTTTTTTAAATTTATGGACCTTATATCCTAAAGATGTTTTTTTGCCTTGAACTAAATTACCAATATAAACTTCATTTCTTAACATTTGTGCGATTGTATCAGAATTCCACCTAACTATATTTAAATCACAACTTGAACAAACATATTTACTACCTTTTTGCTTTTTATAAACTGATCTTGGTGGTATATTATTCTCATTTAGATATTCACAAATTTTGTGATAACCATAACCATTTGCATACATTTCAAATATCTTTTTAACAACTTCGGCTGCAATAGGGTCTATTACTAATTTGTGGCCGTCTTCACTTCTTTCATAACCATAAGAAGCAAAACTTCCCATAAATAAACCATCTTCTCGTTTATTCTTTAATGACCTCTTTATATTTACTGATAAATCATCTAAATACCATTCGTTCATAAGACCATTTATTTGTCTTGATTTTTTATTAGATTCAATACTTGTATCCGCATTATCAACAATACTTACAAATCTAACTCCCCATTCAATAAATTCTTTATGTAAATATCTTTCAATAATTTCCATATCTCTTGAAAATCTTGATTGACTTTTACACAACACTAAATTAATCTTACCACTTTGGCAATCTCTAATTAATCTATTAAAATCTGGTCTATCTACTCCAGCTCCTGAAAAGTCATCATCAGAGTATATATCCACTACATTCCATCCATTTTGATTAGCAAACTTTAAGCACATACTTCTTTGATTTACTATTGAATCACTATCATCATTTTTATTTAACTTATCTCTATCTTCATCAGATAATCTACAATATACACCTACCTTTATTATCATAGCCATTCCTCCAATACTTGTTTGAAATGACTAAAATAATTAGTAAATACAATCATATTATACCTTAATATTAAGAATTTTTTAATATTAATTCTTGATTTTCTAAAGCAATAATAATATTTAATAATTTTCTATTAAAAATCTCTCTTATTTCATTCTTGGTTTTATTATCATTTGTCTTAAATTTATATTTTACATTATATACTACCTCCATTACATCTATTCCCCCTTTGCTTATTTTTTATAAAGCATAACCTCTAAGTTTTTAATCATATATCAATCCTCCTTAAACTCATTCAATAATTTTTCCATTTCTTCTATTTCTTCTGGAATTGCAAGACTAGATTTACAAACTTCTGGATGTTCTATCCAATAAGGTACATTTTCTTTATAGTTATTATATTTATTATTTATATTATGGATGCAACTACTTGCATACTTTTCATTGCTAGTTTTTGCACTCTCTAATGCATTTTTTGTTGGTATCTTATCTGTGTTTAAATATATTCTTCTTTTTCCATTTTCAAATTTAACTTTAATATATTCTAATTTTTTAAGTTTTGACAATGAATAATTTATTGTTCTTTGAGATTTATTAATATACTTCTCTAAATATCCATTAATTGCATAACAATAGGTATTCTTTAAGGTAAGTGATACGATGAGTCCCATTACCATTCTATCTGTTTCTGATAAGGAACTATCATTAAATAATATTCTTGAAATTATAATAAAATCACAATCTAAATAAATATATATCACCTTTTAAATAATAAATAAGGACTATAATTCCTATTTGTTTCTCTATAATAAATATAGAAAGGTACTAATATAAATCTCCGAACATTTACTGTACCTTGTTTTACTAACGATTATTAATCATTTTAGTAAGCATGAATTTCATACATTCCTGGATTATATTCTTTAAATACTATATATTTAAATTTTTCTAGTATTTTTAAGTTATTTCTAAATCCAACATTTGTAATTGATAAAATTGTTGTATATCTTTAATATTCATATGTGTTATTGTTTTATTGAAACCTTGCGAATATAAATATGCATATATTTCTTTTATTTCAGGTATTATTTGGTCGGTTATACTATTAACCATTGTTGCAGATACTTCAATACCATATAACTCTTGAATTTGCTCATTAATATCTCTAGTTGTTAATCCTTTTGCATATAATGAAATTATTTTGTCTTCAATTCCTGATACATCCCTCGTATTTTTAGGAACTATTTTAGGTTCAAATTCACCATTTCTTGTAATGTGCCTTTAAACATATCTTTTAATGCAATTGATAAATATTGAGCCGTTTCTATTTCGTAATTTTCTTGTAATAATTTTTATATTTCTTTTCCTTTGTTGTTTTTTTCATAATAAAAATCTCTCCATTTCTTATATTTTATTATGGAAAGATTTTTTATTTACACAAATTTATTTACAGACTCAGAATACGTGGTACTTTTTGTGAATTTAATACTATTATTCTATGAAATCTTTTAGTTTTCTTGTATTTCTAGGATGTCTCATTTTGACTAATGCTCTTTGTTCTTGTTTTGCAATTGTGACTTTAGAACATCCAAATATTTCTGCTACCTCATCTTGCGTTTTTTTATGCACTTCATCAAGACCATATCGTAATAAAATAATTTTCTGTTCTCTAGAAGTCAAACATTGCAAAGCTTCACGAACTATATCTATTTTCATTTCAGATATTACATCTTCTATTAATTGTTCGGCATCGGTACCAATTAGATCTTCTATTTTCATTTCATCCCCATCTTTATTCTGACCTATTGGCTGATCAAAACTTAATATATGACTATGCTTATTATACTTTCTTAATTCCATCTTCATTTGATTTTCAATTGCAATAGAAATATATGAACTAAATCCCTCTATCGCTTTTTCGTTATAATTAAACTTATTAATTGCATTTATTAAACCTTCATTGCCTGCTGATTGTAATTCTTCAAAAGTTAAACCTTTACCTAGATATTTTTTTGCAAAGAATCCAACTAATCCACCATTGCAGATTGTTAAAACTTCTAATGCATCTTCATCTCCAAGTTCTCGCCATGCTCTTAAACAATTTTTTGTTTCTTCCAATGATAATCTTCTAGCCATTAATTTCACCACCATTATTTTTTGATTTTGTTAGTCTTTTCTGATAACCTAGTTCTTCAGCTTTGGCGCCAATAGCCTTTGTTGTTCTTCCTAATGTCTCTGCTATTTCTGAATAAGTCATATTTTCATAATTTTCCCTTAGATATTTTAGTTCTTTACCTTTCCAAAATTGTGGAAGCATATAACTATACCCCATATTTCTAAATAAATTTGCAACTGCCCATTCGCTTCTATTTATAATTTCAGCAATTTCTAAATAATCCTTACCTGTTTTAAATAACCCTTCAGCTTGTTTTATTTCGTCTTCTGTCCACTTACGATACCAAAGAGGATTTTCTTCAATATCTCTAATTCTTTTTTCTTTTAACCATTCAGGTTCAATTCCAAACATATTTTTTTCGACGCATCTTGAATCCCATTCATTTTGATTATTTTCTAAAAATTCCATTAAGTCATTCCATGTAATAACATAATATGACATATTATTAGTTAATTTTTTCTTTTTTAAATTTAACCCTAGATTAATCCATGTAGTTGTAATTCTATCACGAGTAACACTAAGCAAATCACACATATCAGATACTGTAATAAGATCATAATTATTTCTAATCATAGGTCCAAGCCCCATTCGTACTGCCTTAACTTTTAATGAAAAAACAGTTCTTTTCATAGTTTTTGCAATGGCTTCAATTGACTTAGTACCCCATAAATCAGACAATAAAGTTTCTTCATCTTCTGTCCATTTTCTTCTATCTTGTATTAATGTTATCCCTAGTCTTCTTGCCTTTAAATAAATGGCATTTTCTGATTTATTCATAATTTTCGCTATTTCAGAATAATGATATTTATCAGATAATAATTTTAAGGTTTCAATATCTTCATTTGTCCACTCATTAGATGTTGGTATTTCTAATCCATGTTTTTCTGCCACCTTGCAAACTGCATACCATGAACAATTAAACCTTTTTTTCATACTATGAGGAGATTCTTTCCCCCAATTATTTATTATATATTGTATTTCATCATCTGTAAATTCTCTTTTCTTACCTTTCATAGCAATCACCTTTTTTTATTATCTTTAGTTTTAACTAGTCTAGATTCCATCGAAATTTCGCAAGTTTCTATATTTTCCATTGTCTGTTCTGAATCTAAAAAATATTGTTTAGCTAACAACAATTGTTGTTTAGTTAAGTTTTATATTCCAAACTTGCTTGTTGGTAATAACCTATCTCTAATTCGCTTTTCCTTCAACCATTCAGGTTCTATTCCTAAAATTTTTTTTCAAATGATATTATTCCATTAATTTTTTCTTCATATTCAGAAGAATAACTATCATAATATTGATAAAAAATTTGATAATCTTTTTCTTTCCTTTTTTATATGTTTTAGCTATAAAATTAACGAAAATATACTTCTAACTTTTTTGATACACATATTGGAGAAATTTTTTTTAAGCATTTTATTCCTACCATTATATCACCTCAAAATCTAATTAATATTATACCATAAAAAAATATACTTTTATCACAAAGTACCTTAAATCCTTGTATTTACTAAAATTTATAGTCATTTCTTAATATTTGGGTTTCTCATAGTCCTCCATGACCAGGGTCTAAATAAACAATTTTTCCTAATAATGGAAAATTGTTATTAGCATTTACAAATTCAAAACAATATAAAGATATTATAAATAAAAATAAAACACATATTTTATATTTGCGCATTTTATCACCTAATAAAATATATGTTTAAATAATTTATTTTTAACCATAATAATTATGAACAAAATTTAGTATATTGTTCTAATAATAATTCATCATATTTTTTTAATATTTCTTTTTCCTTTTTTGTTGCAAACAACTTTTTCTTCATAATTTCATTTCTTAATTGGTTCCTCTTTTTTTCTAAAATTTCTATTATTGCACTATTCATCCAACCACCATATTTATTATACTGGTTAATTAACCAATAGTCAATAGATAATCATAATGCTAGAATAAATATATAGGAGGTAAGTTATGAGTAAAGTTTATAAGGTTAAATTAGAAAATGGCTATTTCCTATTTAAATTGGATGATGTACTAGAGAGAAAACAAATTAGTAAAAATAAACTAATGCGTGATACTAATACTGATTTCAAGGTTATCAAAAGATTAAGTACTGGAGAATGTACAAGAATGGATATTTTTATAATTGCAAGACTATGTGATTATCTTAATTGTGAAATGACAGATATTGTTGAATATATAAAAGAATAGACACAAATGTGAACTGAACCCCAAAAGTTGGACAGTTTATAAATAGTTTCTAATTAGAGGATTGTAACCTGTAATTTACGGGTGACAGTCCTTTTAATTTTACTTTAATTCTATCATAATTATAATAATAAATATAGTCATCAATTGCTTTTATCAAATCATCTAATGTTTTATAATTTTCTTCTTGATCATAGAACATTTCTGTTTTAAGTAATCCAAAGAAATTTTCCATCATTCCATTATCCATACTATTACCTTTTCTTGACATACTTTGTTTTATCCCTTGGTTCTTTAATCTTTGTTGATATGATTCATGTTGGTATTGCCATCCTTGATCCGAATGTAAAATTAATCCATTCAAATTTTTATTATCAAAAGCTTTATTTAACATATCATTTATTTGTTCTAGATTAGGTGATTTAGAAGTATTGTAAGATATTACTTCACCATTATATCCATCTAATATTGGTGATAAATAACACTTTTCACCACGAAGATTAAATTCGGTTACATCTGTATACCATTTTTGATTTGGTTTATTCGCGTTAAAATCTCTCTCAATTAAATTATCAACAATTTTACCTATAGTTCCTTTATAAGATGAATATTTTCTTTTTTTTCTTTTTAATGGTTTTAAACCTAATTTAACCATTATTCTATAAACTTTTTTATGATTTACATTATAACCTTGATTTCTAAGTTCTAATGTAATCCTACGATAGCCATATCTTTCTTTATTATTAATAAATATTTCTTTTATTTTATCTATTATTTTTTTATTTTTATCATCTTTATCATTTTTTGATAAAGTATAATAATATACTGATTTAGCTAGACCAGATACTTGTAGAAGAATCGATAATGAATATTTTAGCCGAAGTTCTCTTACAACATTTACTTTTTCTTCTGTTGTTGATTCTTCCTTGCTTGAACAACGGCCTTCAATTTTTTTGAGTATTCTAGCTCAGCTTTCAAATATAAATTTTCTTCTTCTAATCTTTTAATTTTTTCATCTTTTGTTTCATTTTCTTTTTTCTTAGTTACTTTTGGCATAGTTGTCCGACCTCGCTTCCGTTCAACTATATTATAACCGTTTTCTTTGTATTTTTTAATCCAATTTTGCAACATTCCATAATTAAGTAGTCCTATATCAATGGCAACTGACCATACAGATTCTCCATTTAATAATACTCTATCAATTGCGTCTTGTTTTTCATATTTTGTATGAACTTTATTTTTGGTTGTCCTCAATATATCATATCCATGTTTATCTATTAATGCAGTTAAATAATTTATTAAACATTTTCTTACCTTATATTTACTCGATAAACTTCCTATTGACATTCCTTCCTTTTTATCATTATATATATTAATTTTATCTTCATAAGTTAATTTTGACATATAAAAACCTCGTTTCTTCTTTGTCCAAGAAACGGGGTTCATATCACAAATGTGTCTATTTTTCGTATCTTGTAACTATCCCACAAGGCAATATTAAATTTGAATTTTTTATCGGTAATCCAATTTCATCTGAATAAATTTTTCCTGGGTATTTTTTACCAAGTGTTAATTTTAATATATTATTCATTACTTCCATTGATAATCCTGTGGTATAAGAATTTATTATAAAGAATAGCGGATCATCTGATAGTATTTCCATACAAAGCTCTACTAAATTAAATAAATCTTTTTCTATATCCCAAACTTCACCATTGGATCCTCTTCCATAACTTGGGGGGTCCATTATTATAGCATCGTATTTATTTCCTCGTCTAATTTCTCTTTTAACAAATTTTACAACATCATCAACTAAATATCTAATTGGTTTATCTTCTAGACCAGATGAAACAACATTTTCTTTAGCCCAATCAACCATTCCTTTTGATGAATCAACATGTACTACACTTGCTCCAGCTGATAAACAAGCCACACTTGCTCCACCAGTATAGGCAAATAAATTAAGAACCTTTATTTCTCTATTAGATTCTTTAATTTTATTTATCATAAAATCCCAGTTGGCAGCTTGTTCAGGGAACAAACCTGTATGTTTAAATCCCATTTGTTTTATATTGAATGTTAAATCTTTATATTTTACTTGCCATCTGTCTGGTGTTTTTTTTAGATTTTCCCAATAGCCTCCACCTTTATTACTTCTATGATAATGTGCATTAATATTATCATATTTTTCTAATAAATCTCCGTTATTCCATATAATTTGTGGGTCTGGTCTAAGTAGGATAATATTGTTCCATCTTTCTAGTTTTTCACCATTAGATGTATCTAATATTTCATAATTTTTCCATTCATTACTTACTATCATAAAATCACCTTTTTCATTATATCATATTTAGATGAATTTAAAAACTGGATAAACGAATTATATTTTCTATCTTCCGTTATGTTTATCTAATTTCTTCTTTTGTTTGATTTTAAATTTTTTTACTTATTACATCTTTACTTTATAATTTACTTTATTATCTTGTTTAATCAATTCGTGTCGTTGCTTTAAACCTTGTTGAGATTTAGTACCAATTGATTTTTTTTAACTGATTTTTAACAATAATTTTTAACAATAATTTGTATTCTTATTACACTACAAATTATTCTAAGAAAAAAGCCAAGTTGTAAAACCTGACTTTGATATGCAAATTATCTTTTTGAGAATTGAGGTAGTCCAGTTTTAAAGGAAAAAAACGACTTTTGTTGCCTACCTGTTGCCTACTAAATGATTTTTTCCATATACTAACCGTGTTTTAGTGCAATAAAAAAAGGTAAGGAAATCATTGTCCTTACCTTTATATTTTCATTAAAATAATTTAATATTATCCCAACGAGTTAATCCATTCTGTAAATTTAAATTAACCTGTCTTTGAACTTCATCGTAATTTGAACCTAATGCTTTTCTTCTATCAGCACCATTTCCAAAATCACCTCTGATTGTTTTCTTTACTAATGTTAATAACTCATCATTTGAACTATTTGAAGCAGGTGTATTACTTGCCATCTTATTATTAACTATTTCTTGAATTGCATTATAATCATATCCAGCATCTGTTAATCTTTGTTTTCTTTCAGGATTGTTTCCCCATTTGCCTTGAATAACTTCATTTGCAATTTCTTCATTAGACTTACTTGGTGTTGGTGTTGGAACTGGTTCTACATAATGAACATCACCAATAGCAGGATTGACAATGCATCCTCTAAAAGTATAACCACTACCTAAGCCCCATCTACCATTTGAATTAGTTCTTACACTATTCCAAAATGCAGTTCTTGAACCATAACCACTTTCTGATGTAAGTATTTTATTTGCACCATCTATTCTTTCAACTACTGCAACATGACCTGCACCATCATTTCCACTTAATGTAGCACCTTTTTGCCATACCATAATACCACCTAATGTTGGATATGATACAACGGTTAAACCACATTTTTTTGCCCTTTCAATAAAATTTTCAGCATTACAGTTTAAATAAGGATACTTCATGCTACCTATAATTTCATTAAAACGACCACAGGCATAGCCTACACAGTTAGCAAGTACATTACAACCTGCATCTGTTGGACTACCTTGTATACATTGACTATAACCACCTCTTGAAGTAGTATTATAAAATTTATTACCTGCTGATGGTTTACTTGTTCTCATTTCCATCTTCACTCACCTCCTCTTGATTTTCGATTGTACAATCTTCACCATTTACTAACACATCCAATGCATCAGTATTAAAAGTGTCTTGTACTTCCATTTCTTCTTGAACTTCTTCTGTTAATACTTCTTTTTCTTCCATAATCTTGACCTCCTTTTGAAGAAAATTTTATAAAAAACGAGAATTTTATTTTTTCTCGTTTTTTGCATTAAAATTACTTAATCCATTAGAACCTAAACTAATGGAAATTGATGTTAAAAGATATAAAAATATATCAATAAAACAAAAACTATTCATAACAATATTTGTTATAACTAAAAGAACAAATGATATAAAAAAACTCCAATATTTTGTTGGAATTTTCTTAACAAACTTTAATTCTTTCGTAAACTCTACTACCATAAATACAATTGATACAAAACTAGCATAAGTTTTTAAAACATCCCATGTAAGAAATTGTTCCATATTTCATTCCTCCTATTTTAATCCTAATTTAAATAATGCATAAGCAAGGATGGCATAAAATAAATAATCTACCAATTTATCCCATTTCATTCCTTTGCTTTTATCACTACTTCGCAATTTAGTATCTATTCTTTCAACTGCACTTTCAACTTTTCCCATTCGATAATTCATCTTTTCCATTATTGAATATGTTTTTTCCAATTCATCTAACTTTTTATCGTGTTCATCCAGTCGCTTAGTATTAGATTTAGACCTATCAGCAATTTCTTGTATTTTTTCTATGTATTTATCTTCCATTCTGCTCCTCCCCTCTTTCATACATACGAAAAAAGACAACTATTTTTTGTTGCCTTATTCTCTATATACATTATATCATCAATTTAATGTGAATTTTGTGAATTATTATTTAAAAACAAATCATTGAATACTTTGTCTAAATTTTTTATACTTTTATAACAATCATATTTTTGAATATTACCTTTCCAAGATTTATATTGTTCCTCAATATCATGAAAATCAATCAACCCTTTATCTAATAGATTTTTAAAACTTTTTAGTTTTCTTCTTTCTCTGATAAAATTCTTTTTCACAGGTATTCTTACTAAATGCCCAGTATCTGTTAATCTATATTTTATTTTTAAAAAGGTAAAACCCTTATCTAACCTAAATAATTGTGTTTTCTTATGATTTATAAAAATTCCTTGTTTTTTACAGATTTTATCAATATCATCCAATAAAGATTTTAATTCTTCTTTACTATTTCCAATTATATAGGTATCATCCATATATCTTCCATAGAATTTAATACCCTTAACAATTTTACAATAATTATCCATCTTACTTGGATAATAAATTCCTGATATTTGAGATATTTGACTTCCTATACCTAATGATTTATGCATCATTTTTTCACCTGTTTTTTCAGTTTCTGCCTTAGCATAAGCAAGTGAGTCAAATAATTCATTTTCCGTAATATTATAATTGGATATATCAACAGAGAAACTATCAACTAAATGATTTATTAAATTAATAATATCTTTATCATCAATAATCTCTCTGTACATATCCATTAAAGGTTTATGAAGTATATTATCATAAAACTTACTAAAATCAATAACGAGTGCATATCCTTTATTCCCATATTTCCTATAATATTTATGCAAATGATTTTCTATTCTTCTTCTAGCAAAATCAATTCCTTTTTTCTTCACACTTGCACCATTATCATGTATTAAATATGGTTCAACTATGGGATTAACTAAATCGCACAAAGCCCTTTGTACAACTCTATCATAGAAACTTATGGAGCGAACATATCTATCTTTTCCTCTTTCTTTAAGATAAAAGCAATAAAAATCTTGTTGTCTATATGTTTTTTCTCTTAATTCTAACTGCGTGTGTCTAATATTTTTCAAAAAATTGGCTTCATATTGTTGAACACTATTTTTCCAACTACAACCTTTTTTGGCTTCGTAAAAACTATTCATTAAAACATTGGCATTACTTATCTTATTTATCATATTTTGTTCCTAACTCTAATTGACTTATCAAAGAGTATCAAAATATCCATTTGCCTTTCGGACAGGATAAAGTTTCCTTTTAATTATCGCAACGGTACTTAACCTAATCATTGTGCGAGTTAAAATCAGGGGCGAACACCACCAGTAGCAGAAGCATTGTTGTTGTTGCTATTACCATTGTTGTTGACATTAGCGAAACAGGAAGCCCAGTAAATACAAACTTTACCCTTTTTCTTTATCTAATTCTTTAAATATTTTATTATCTGATTTTCGCCAACCTTTTAATAACACAATTTCTTTTTCAATGATATCAACATACACCATGTATTTTTCCACATTCGGATGGCATACACAAATTATATATTGCATCTCTTGAAGAAGATTTTCACAATTACAAATTGCTTGTGTTTGATAGTTTCTTCGCATATAGTATTCTTCTTTATTGGTTATATGAATTGTATTTGCTGAACAAATATTTTTCATTAATTCCCTCAATAAATCCATGAAGTAATCTCTTTCTTTATCTATTAGCCAACTTGGAAAATTGTCAATGAAACTATTTTTTATATCGTATGCTGACAATATTTCTTCAATTTCAGAAACATCAGCATCAGTCATATCATATACATCTTTTGCAAAATCTAAATTTCTTCTTCTCGATTTTATTCCAAAATCTTTTAAAAGAAATTCGGTTATCATAAGCCTTAATTTTATAGCATTATGATAAAATTCCATTTTTGATATGTTTCTTTTTCTTTTCAATACACTCATTATCAATTCCTCCCTCGACATCTTTAACCCACCCCACAAGGGGGTGTGATTAAAGATTAGTCGATATAAAAGCAGGGGCGAACACCACCAGTAGCAGAAGCAAAGTAGCTGGAGCTACCACCATCGTTGCCGACATCAGCGAAACAGGAAGCATTTGTAATATTTCTTAACCAATACCAATAAGACCTATTTGTAATAAATTCAGGTGCTAATCTAAATAATGGTAATTGACAATTATCACTACCAGTTTCATATCCACTAGATGACCAAACAATAGAACCAAAGACTTGAACTTCATTCATTAAATCAACTTTTCTACTATACCATGCCCAGTCATTAGAACAGCCACTATTTATTCCATATCTATTATATCCTGTTGCATTGATACCTTTTGTAAGCAAATTTCTAATTTCTATTACATGACTACCAAATACCGGAGTTATATAAGTATCTAATATGCTAGGTAATGTATTTGTATACATCGAACTAGCAACATAACCACCAACAGTTGTATTACTAGAATTCATCTGTGCAGTTGTCAAGTGCTTATCAGGAACAATTATTGCATGATGCTTCGTTAATTCGGTGTCCCCCTTATGTAAGTATACATCAAAACCTGCAATTCGCCAAGTGATATTGTTTTTTACGATATAATCACCTACAAATAAATCTTCAAAACTACCATTTGAAATTCTAGTAAATAATGAACCATCAGTTAAATAACTCGTTACATTTTTACCTCTAAAAATAGAATTATGATAACCAGCAACAGATTTATTGGTTAAATCCTCAAATTTACCACCTGTGGCGATTGTTTTAATATTATCTAATATATTCTTATATGCAGTAGTAAATGAAGCAGTAATGCCATCTAAAATAGATTTATTGCTATGTGTGTGTCTATTAGCAGTATTGGTATCTAAATTACTTTTGTCAGTAGTGGTAAAACTGGCTGTTGTACCATCTAAAACAGACTTATTTGTATGTGTATGCCTGTTAGAAGTGTTACTATCAACCTTATTTTTATAATCATTAGTAAAATCATTTGTACTTAAGCCCTTACCACTTGTTTTTTCCTGATAAACACCATTTTTTACATTGAAAGTAAGTTTTCCATTAACGGTTTTTAACTCTAATGTTTTACCATCAGCATAATATTCATTGACCAGTTCTGCGACAGGTATTTTTATTGTGTCATTATTTGCTAATACCAATACTAAATTTTCAGTACTACTATCATAATGTCCACTTTTTATTAACATTTCTAGTGGTAAATCGATTTTTACAGTAGAATTGTCTTTTTTTGTAAAGGTCAATACACCATTTGTAGCATTATACGACACATCTTTAAATACACCATCCATTGTTGCAAGTGTAGTTTCAATTTCTTCTTTTAAAGATATAACCTCTGTTATTAAACTATCTAATATTTGATAATTTTCTTCTTGAACAACTTCATCATCCATATCTAATTGACCATCTACAACCGATATATTTCCTTTTGCAGTATTTGTCAATCTACTATCACTACCATATAATGCAACACTAAATAAATACTTACCTACTTCATTAAAAGCCATATTTTTTTCAAATGTTACTTTATTATTTTTTATCTCACTTACAAAATGTAAGCCACTAGGCTTCACCATATAAAACATTGCTTTTGAAAAATCTGTTTTACTTAATTGAAAATTAAATTCAATTGAATTATAATCACCTTTTACAATTTTTATTTCATCAGATGTTATACTATCACTTTTTTCAAAATTAACTAAAATATCAAATTTTTTATTTTTCATATCTCATTCCTCCTTTATGCAGTTCTTTTCCAATAATAAATTGTTACATTATTTAATGATTGAGTTGATAACAACTCCCAAGTACCTGTTACAGAACTTGATGGATTATTATTAGTAGTAGTAATTATAATAGAATTTATAGGATGCAGATTATTAAAATCATACCCATTTACTTCAAACGAATTTTCTTTTGTAGGAAAACAGTTAATACCTACTGAAATCAAATCAACATCTATCATCATAATTGGCATACCTTTTGCAACTTGAAAATTGTAAGTCTTAGTTCCAAATTTATCTTTAATTTCTACTTGAAAATCCCATACAAATAATTTATCAATAATGACTTCCTTTGTTTCATTATTAGAAATAGGTTTATAATTCGAATAATTGCTTTCTGTTGTTTTTTTATATCTATATCTTAAAGATTGAATACTATTTTTTGAATTAACTGATGATATTGAAACTTGAACAGTCAATTTTGTTTCATCTTCATAATTATTTATTCTTTTTGCTGATATTGATGCAGTTGGAAGTTGCCAATCTAATATCGTTATTGATAAAGATGCAGTTGTACTATTTCCTCGACTATCAATTGCTTTTACACTTACTGATGAACTTGAACCTAAGTTTACTGTGCCAAAATCAACAGTACCTGCTGATGTTAATGTTTTTGTAACACCATTAAATGTCAGTTCATACTTTGACATTGATGCAGATTTTTTTGCAGTTGCATTGCTAATACTTACTTTTAAATTAGATAAATTTCTAACAATATGTTTATTATTACCTGTTATAGCAGTAATACTACTGTTAGTATCTTGATATGATATGTTTGATGAACTAAATGTTGGATTAGCATTAACAATTTTCATAGTTTTATCTTGCCAACTCCAAAAACTTTCGGTTGTTCCTGATATACAAGTACCAATTACTTGTCTAACAGTCATTGAATTACCTGTACATTTGCTTCTTAATAAATTTCTTTCAGCATCCGTTAGTGAAAATGTATAACTTCCTGTATTTGGAATATTATCTCTTGATATGCTAGTACCACCAAATTCTAACCTCGCATTTATTCTAAAACCACCAGCATTATTAAATGTTATGGTTGGATTTTGTTCATCTGTAAAATCTGATGCACCTGTAACATTTGCCTGTCTTGGAATTGTTGGTAAATCCCAACTACCACTTCCAGTTTGCCATGTTGAATAATTATAAATAGTAGCACCACCATCAGCACTAAAAGATTTAGTACCATCGTTATTATGATAAATTCTTGTAGTTCCACTTGCTACAACAGTACCACTAGACAATTGAATTTTACTCGAACCTTGTGTCCATACTCTACCACCATTTATATTTAAATAACCATTTAAAGTATAATACCAAGTTGAACCACTTCCTGAACCGACAAAATTCCAACCAATATCAGTATAATTTCCACTAATACTTTGACTATTAACCCACCAAGAAAAATATAGCCCTCTTACACCACCATATTTTCCTGTTTCAAATGAACCACTTGTTGCCATTTAATTCACCTCCTATACAACAGGTATAAACCCTATACCATTGTTGGTATCCGTTTTTATTGGTAAAATTCGCATTTTAGATGCAATCGTAATTTCTTCTTCTACAACTGATTTTTTTTGATGGAATTCATCTTTATCAGCCCAAAATGTTTTTGTATTATTTGAATTATAACCAGCAAAACCAACTTCTGGATTTATTCTTATATAGGATTTATCATCGTTAAAAAAGGTTAATCCTGTCTTATCAAACTTAGAGATTAACCTATTGGCTTCATCATATAATTCCATAACACCTGCTTCATTCAAATTTGAACCAAGTTTTAATGTTCCACCTTTAATCATATCAGCAATTAAGTTTATTACATTTATATTTTGCATATTTAATGTACCATCAATAGTCCATGCAGATTTAAATACACCATTAATACCATTCTGACTAAAACCTATTCCTGCACTATTTATTCTAATAACATTTTTTGCAGTTTCCTTTGGCAATCTATCTACAATCATCATTTGGTTTCCATCATCATTAACTACATAAGATGAATTCATGGCATCATTTATTTTATTTGTTGCATCTTCTAATTTTGATTGTAATTTATTATAATTACTTGTATTTTCTTTACTTACTGTTTCAGTTATTTGTGATGAAACATCGCTAATTAAATCATTTAATTTATTTTTAAAATTACCAAACTCTATTTTTGTATATTCTTTTGATATACAATCATATTCAATAGCAATAACATTTGTTATTAAATCAATTTTACATTTAGGATGTTTTACATGAATAGTATCACCTATATCAGATACATTTTGAATATTAGCACTTAAAGTATAATTCACTTGTGGAACTTTATAAGTGTTTAAATATTCCTTTGCTTGGGCTTCTAAATCGTTTAGTAAAGCAGTTTTATAAGCATCTTCATCTAATACACCATCAGTCTTATAATCATCCTCTGAAATATCATCTTGACTAAAACTCACAACTTTTGTATAAGGTATATCATATAAACCAGTTTCTTCTATCCATGTGGTTGGTAATAATAAACCATCTTTACCAACAGGTAATAATTTAGTTACTACATTATCCCAATTTTCAGTTGCTTTTATGCTTTTAATATTTTTGGCATACGATAAGACAACACCTCTATCTTCGCCAATATTTTCTCTTATTTCAACATTATAATTATCTCTTATTAGATGCCCTCCCCATCGTTCAATAACGACTGAAATTGCTTCTTCTAATGTATGTCTTACACATCTATATGAATTAATTGTTGATATATCAGAAATGAAAGTAAAAGGTGTTTCAATATCACAAGCATTATTCAAATGGTCTAATGCATCATTACAATTTTTATCAACAACATAACTATCTACAATCACATATCTTTTTGTATCAAAATATAAATGATAACCCTTGCTGATTATTTTATCTTTATCAATTTCAGGGTTAGTTAATCTAAAACATTGTTTTCCCCAAGGTGTGTCAGTCCTTACTATCATTCCCTCTGCATAATATTCTAAATTTTCAATTGTATCTTTAATATCAATATAAAATTCACCATTATCTTCTTTATAAACTTTTGCTTTTAACGGATGCATAACTTTCAATCCATTATTAGCAAAATGCTTTTCTGTTGATGGATATACACTAATCATTATAACCACCTACTTCTAGGATTAACTTCTATTTTTGTCAAATTACCAACCCAACTAATAATATTTATACCTGAATTTAATTTTGGAAAGTCGCCTGTCATTTGTCTATTTTTTAAAATTAGTCCATAATAGGCTTCTTCCTGTTCAGAGTCAATAGTTATATAATCATCAACCATATCTACTGAAAAAATTTGGTTTCCATTTACTAATAATTGAATTGTACCTGTTCCATACAATGTGATTATTGGTTTAGATTGTTCATATCCTCTATTTGATACTTTTAATGAGGTTTCATTAGTAATATTTAAAACAAATGGTGCTTCATTTAATAAATATTTAAATGGTTGAACATAAAATTTTACACTTGCCTTTTTAAAATTGATTAATCTATTATAATCAATACTATCAATTATTTGTGCATTATAGTATTTATCAGGTTCATTTGATAATATCAACTTACCACTTCCGTTAAAATAATTGATAATTTCATCTATATCATAATTTTTAGTTAAACCAATTGAAATTGTTTTTGTATAACTTTTATATCCTAAATATTCAACAACATCGCCATCTTTTCCATCAATTTCAGTTGTTGTTGTTCTCATTTTAGGCTTAGAAATAGGTGATAACTCACTTATCAATAATCCTTTTACATCATCACTATGTCTATTTTTCCAAATTATATAACTCATGAATAAATCACCCTTTCTACCTTATCAACTACTAATTCACCAAATTTATCACCATCTACTTTGAATGACATACCATCCAATGCATCCTGTAATGCATTTACTAAAGAAGAATAGTTATCACTAATTCCATAATTACCTGTTGTATTACTATTTAAATTTAAATTTGGTGAAACATCTAAATCAGTAGGTAAAGATTTTTGAATGGTATCATTTACATTACCCATTTCATCTTCAAAACCTACACCTATACCTTTGGCTAAATTAACACCAATTTCATCTCTAAATACAGTAGATGGACTGTGAATTCCAAAAATACCTTTAATACCATTAACAATACTTTTTCCAAAGCCTTTAATCTTATCTAAAACCCAATCTTTGGCATTATTTATACCATTCCATAAACCTTTTACTAAATTTTTTCCAACATCTAACATTCCTGATATTCCATTGGTAATACCATCTTTTACTTTTCCAAGTAATTCCTTACCTATATTCCACATTCTTGAATAATAACTTGCTATACCTGATACTAATGAACTAATTATTTGTGGAATTTTAGAAACTAATTGTGGTATTGCTTTAACGATACCCCATGCTAATTTAACAGTAAGTTCAATACCTGCTTCAATTATTTTTGGTAAATTATTAGTAATTGCTTGAACTAATTTATCTATTATTTCAGGAATTCTATCAATTAATTTTGGCAATGCCTCAATTAATCCATCTGCTAATCCAATTAGTAATTGAATACCTGCATCTATGATTAAATCAATATTGTCTAATAATGTATCTACCATAGTAACAACTGCATCAACCATTTGTGGAATTAAGGTAGGCAATGATTGTGCTATTCCTTGTACTAAGGATACTATTATTTGAATTCCCATTTGTAAAATTTGTGGCAACATCGCAACAATTCCATTTATAATCATACCCATTGCACCATTTATACTTGGTATAATATCAGGTAATTGATTAGCCATACCAGTAATTAAATTTTGAATAAGTTGCATTCCCATCGGAACTACATTTTGAAGCAATAATGCTAATCCATCAGTAATTAAAAGACCTATTCCCTCGACTGCTATTTCTATTCTAGGTAATAAATTATCACCAGCAGTTACTACACTATCAACAAAATTATTAACCAAAGTTCCCCAATCTGCATTGTCATCGGCAACCCCTGTTAATAAATTGCTCCATGCAGATTTCATTGAAGCAACTGACCCTTGTATTGTTGTACTTGCTTCTTTGGCAGTCGTACCTGTGATACCCAATTCACCTTGAATTACATGAATTGCATTATAAACATCACTTAAATTGGAAATATCGTACTTAACACCACTAATTTTTTGTGCATCTTTTAATAATCTTTCCATCTCAGACTTAGTACCACCATAACCTAATTTAAGATTATCTAACATGGTATAATTTTGCTTAGCAAATCCTTGATATGCACTTTGTATCATAGACATATCTGTACCCATTTTATTTGCATTGTCAGACATATCCGTAATTGCCATATCAGCAACTTCTGCACTTTTAGCAGTATCATTATTTAAACTCTGTAATAGACTTGCAGAAAATGATGTTACTGTTTCCATATAATCATTTGCAGATAAACCAGCAGTTTTATAAGCATTATTAGCATAGCCCTCAACAATACCTGCACTATCTTTAAATAATGTTTCAACACCACCTATTAACTGCTCATAATTAGCATAACTATCAATAGCAGATTTCCCAATATCTAATAAAGCAGAACCAACTGTTTTCATTGCTCCTGCTAAACCTTTAATACCTGCTATAATACCCTCACTTATTAAGTTGCCTTTTATCAAATCCCCTAATGTTAGAGTATTATTACCTGCTTTTTCTTCTTCCGTTGCAAAATCCTTAACAGACTTTGCATTATCTTTAAAATTATCTTTTGTTTTTGATAATATATTATTATTATCTTGAATTTCTTTTGATAAATCACTACATTGAGTTTTTGCATCATTCAATTTAACTTTATAATCATTTATTTTCCTACTATTGCTATCATAAGCACTTTCAGATTTAGATAATTCTTTTGATAAATCTGCAACAATTTTTTCTTGTTTGGATATTTCTTCACTTGTTGCAGTTGTGCTATTTTTCATTTTATCTAATGTAGTTTTTTCTATATCTAATGAACTTCTTAATTTATCAATTTGATTTTTGTTTTTTGATTGTTGTTCAGTAAAATCTTTAATGGCATCAGAACAAGTTTTAACAACATTTTGTTCTTCTTGAAGTTTCTTATTAAGTGCATCATTTTTGCTTCGTAAATCGCCTATTTTATTACCATTATTAGTAAATTCTGTTGAAACAAGTTTTAATTCACTACTAACTGCTTTTAAATTGCTATTAATATTCTTTAATGCACTTGCATATTCACTTTCACCAGTTAATTTTACTGTTCCACCAAATGAACCTGCCATAGTTTTACCTCCCTCCTATAACCATTCATCTTCTTCTGCTTGGGCTTTTTCCATTTCTCTATAAGTTGAATTTTTTTCTAAATCAAAATAAAATTTGTATTTTTCCCACAACATATTGAATTTTCTTAATGTCATTCTAAATACTTCCTTTTCACTAAAACCCAACTTATTAACACCAATAAATGAAAACCACGAGAAATCTATTTTTTCGTTTTCATCTTCCTCGTGGATTACTCGTTTTTTGGTTTATCATCCTTAGTTGAGTTAATAACTGTTGAATTTAATTTTTGAGTGGCTTCTTTTAATCCCATTTCTGTAATTAATCTACCAACTTGCTTTTCAGTTAAATATGGCTTTTTATTATCTGTTAAGGTTTCATTTTCAATATCAATCGCTTCATTTAACATTGCTTTAATTCCAAATATTAAAGCCTTTATATCAACTTCGCCCTTTTCACCTTTTCCATCAGTTAATTCACCCCATCTTGCAAATGTTTCATATTCAATTTGAATTTCTTGCATAACATTTAGGTTAAAAACTGCTTTATATTCTTTACCATTTACAGAAAAAACTGCTTCTTTTTCTTTCATAATCTCACCCTTTCTAAATATAAATAAAATAAAAAAGGGTAAAGACCAGATTAATTTCTAGTTCTTTACCCTTTCTTCTATCAGATTTTTTCACTGTTTCTTCGAAAAGATTTATAAGTTTTCTTTATTAAAATTTTTGACTATTTTTTTGTTAATAAACTATCTAAGTATTCACTCGCTTCTTCATAAGTAGCAAATGTTTTAGCCCTAGACCACTCACCATTGGCTTTTTTCATTACAGTTCCCTCTATTGAAATTGTAGTGAATTCAATTGACTCACCTTTTGTTTTTTCATCAGGCATAGTATCTTTGAATTTAACCTTTGATAAGAATTCTACTTTATACTTATAGACACCATTAACAATTTTAGTTAAAATTCTACCAAATGCAACATAAGGTGCTACATCTGTATCTTTTCTAATTACTTCACCAAATGTAGTGCTTTTTTCATAATAAGTTGTACCTGTCGTAAAAGTAGAACCTGTAAACTTAGTATATTCACTACCTGATTTAGTATAATATGTTTTGCTTGATGTTGGTGTTTTATCAGTAGTAGCAACATATTCTTCACTAATAGTGTGTCCTAATAATGGTGCTAATACTTTATCATCATCATCATCAATAGAAATTGTTACACTTCCTTTATTGAATGTATAATCACTTTCTGCTAGTGCATCATCGCCATATAATTCTGCACTATTTAATTCCAATGAAACCTTACAATCTATTGCTTTACCAAGCGATTTAGGTGCAATAACATTTTCGTTTTCATCTAATTCAGAATATCTAAAATTCTTTAAACCTATTCTTGCCATATCATATCCTCCTTAATTTTTCAAATGTTACAACAAAATGGTGATATTTGGTATCTGTTTCATACAAATCACCCTCATCACCTAACCAGTCGTAATTATGACTTTTTAATATTTTCTTTAATTCCTTAACTATATTTAAATAATTCCCTTTTGTATATATATTAAATTCTAATTCATTTTTACTATAAACAACTTCATCATCCTCACTATAACAAGGAGTATCACCATCATTGTAATAAACTATATAATCAATACTATTGCCTGTATATTCCATAAAACTTATTGGAATATCCTTTTTATCAACAGTTATTTTTCCTTGAAAAATTTCTTCTATTTCTTCATTCATAATTTATCACCCCTTTGGTAAATATTTATCTTGAACCCTAGTCATTTCTCTTTCAATATCACTTTTTACAAAAGATTTTTTGAAAAAAGGTTTCCTTTTTTCGCCTCTTGAATTTCCGTGTTCTCTTGAATTGGCAATTAAAGGTGCAGGTTTAGACTTATCACCTCGTAAATATCCATAAATACCTATTTTAGTATTTACACCACCATCAGATGGTGTCTTATAAGTCTTTGTAATTTTTAAACACTTTTCTAAATCAGCAGAGTGTTTAAATGATTTTCTCATATTTACAACTGCCTTTTTATATACAGTTTCTGCTCCTGCCTTAGTCATTTCACCAATCATTTCTTGACAACTAGACTCCAACTTTTCAAAAGATTGAATTATATCAATTGGTAATTCTGCTTTAAACTTTGCCATTATTTATTAACCAATTTTGCTTGAATTTCTAATTCAATATGTTTTTCATCAATATCATTTAAATATTCAATTGTATAAGTTTTTGAATTATATTTAATAATCATATCTCTACTAATATTAACCTGTGGATATCTTATAGTAAAATTTGTATATGCTTTTTCAAAATCACTATCATTTTGAATAAGGGTATAACCCCTAGTTGTTTTTATAGATGCATAAGTTTTTAATACAATATATTCTTCATCTTTTTTAAAGCCACCTTTATCCTTTACAGGTTTAATTCCAAGTATTTCTATTTTTTTATTATACTTACCTGCATTTATCATAAAAGGTTATTATCATGTTGCCCTAAAATAGATGAAACAACTTTATTTACATTGTTTTTATCAACATATAAAGTTCTATTATCATACATATCTTGGCATAATACAAAAACAACTATAACTAAATCACTATATTTATCCATATCATCAATACCAGTATTATTTTTTATATAGTTTATTGAACTATTTAAAATTGTTTTTAGGAATTTTTTATCATCCTCTGATAAGTCATCACTTATCCTAAGATAACTTTTTAAATCTTCAACAGTAATTTCACTAACCTTAGTAATCATATTGTTTCCTCCTTTTGGAAGTTTAGCCCGAACAACAAATTAATTACTTATTGTTAGATGCTTTATTGGTATCTTTATTATCATCTTCATTTTCACTATGGTTTTCAGTAGCACCATCTGTACCATTTTCCTTGTTTTCAGTATCATCAGTTGAAGCATCAGCAGAAGCACTTTCTAGTTCTTGAACTTTTAAAAGCAATTCTGCTTTTTCTTCTTCTAATTTTGTATTTTCATCAGTAAGTTTAGAAATTGTTGATTTTAATTCAACAATTTCTTTATCCTTATCTGCATTTTTTTTATCTTGCTTACTATATTCAGCGATGAAACCAGCCTTGATTAAAGACTTAGCAAAATCTTTGTCTTTAATTTCAATTAGTTTACCCTTTGTACCTGAATATTCCTTACCAGCAAAACTTTTTAAAACAATATACATTATTTTTCTGATGGATTAGATGGTGTTGTTGCTGATTTTATATCTAATGCTGATAATTTTTGAAGATGTTCAACTTTTGCATCTGCTTCTAACCATGCAACGATACCAGTAGCATGTTGAGTAGCATATTTTTCTTTAAGAATTTGTAATTCTAAGTCTTTTGATTTCTTTAAAGCAATACCACTAAAATTACCAAAAATTATAGGTCTTTTTCCTGCTTCAATACCTGCCATATTATCAGAAACATAAACAGGGTATCCTAAGACTTTACCATCAAATTCACCAGTTGGGTCTGCAACAAAGATAGGATTATCATTTGCATCTTTAATTAATTCAATAGCA
This sequence comes from uncultured Bacilli bacterium, assembly GCA_934167465.1. Classification (GTDB taxonomy): domain Bacteria; phylum Bacillota_I; class Bacilli_A; order RF39; family UBA660; genus CAJOJO01. The sequence goes on from CAKPKR010000001.1 coordinate 215,264, forward strand.
GTTTCAGTATCTTGGTTCATTACCCAAATAGAACCTTTTCTAAATGATTGAATAACTTTATTTTTTAATTTTACTAAATCATCATAAGTGATAACTGCTGTTGCAACTTCATGAATTCTAGTAATATCTTTACATCCAGTTATTTTATCAGAACCATTTAAAATTTGTCCTTCTAAGAAGATTTTTACATATTCAGCAATAATATTTATTACCATATTAACTAAATCAATATCAGTATTATTAATTAATGAATTACCTAATTTTGCTAATGCACCAATTAAATAATCATCTAAATCAACAGAAGTTATTGCTCCTGCTTTTTCAACTAAATCAGTAAAATCTTCTGCATAAGATACTGTAATATCATTACCTTTGCTATCTTTACCATAAACAGGAATTGATAATTTACCCTTTGTATTGTATGGTGTACATTTTTCTAGGATTGGACTCATATTATAAGCAGTCATGATAATTTTATTTGCAATTGTAGTAGGAATTACTGCTCCTGCTTTACCTTTACCAAAATTACCATCTGCTCTTTGTTCTACGAATTCACCTCTAATATATTTGGCAAAATCTTCAATATCTCTTTGTTCAATTTCCATTGCTCTTTCTTCTTCTGACATCTTTTTTTCCTCCTTTTCATCATTTTTACTTGCACCATCTTCTTCTGTTAGTTGGCGACTTTTATTTATCTTAGCAACTGTATCATTAATTGCTTGGATATCTTTTTCAAGTTGATTGAACAATTCATCTTCTTCTGGTGTCATTGCTCTTTCTTCACCTTTTACTTTTTCGACTAAATCAGTCATTTCTTTTTGCTTGTCTGCTTTCATTTCAGCATACTTTTTTAACTCATTGTTTTTCATTCTGTTTCCTCCTTAATTTTTTTTATTCTATTCTCGTATTCAGAGAAATCTATTTTTTCAACTTCCTGTTTAGGTTGTTGTTCGGGTTTTTCTTCATACCTTACTTCTTTATATCCACCTCTCACAACTTTAACTTGCTTAGATGTATCTATACTTACAACACCATCGGTTATTGTATAAGGCATCTTATACAATGTACTATCTTCTTTTATACTTCCATAAACAAAATAGTCATCATAATCTTCTAACCAACCATTGCTGAATGTTTGCCTATAAGCACCATTTAACAATTCTCTTTTTTGTGATGCAGTCATGCTACTAAAATTTTCATTTTTGACACTATCTTCTGATTGTGTATTTTCATCACTTTCAGTTTCTTCATATCTAAATTCAATTTCTTTTACTTCACCATCACGCATTTCAATACTTGTACCAATATAAGCAGGTATCTTTCTATCATCAATAATAGATACTTCAAATAAATCAATATCTCGTACTGTTCTTTCACTAATACCATTGTCATTTATTTCTTCATCTTCTTTATTACAAATAAAGCCAAATGACCAACCTCGCAATTTATTTTGTTTTGCTTTCTCTATGACAGTAGCATCACTAACTTCAACTATTGCTCTTAAACCAATATTATCTTCATATAGTTTTGCACTTCCATCTTTGGTATTAGCAAGTTCCATATCGTAATTATGATTTAGTAAAACTTTAATAGCATCATTCTTTTCAATGGCTCTTTGAAATACAGATGGCATTATTCTTTCAATAAACTTTTTACCATTTTTATTAGTAAGAGGTTTTGAAAATCTTTCAACTGCATTTACATAACCATCAATAATTACTTTGTCATCTCTAACCTGTATTTTCATTATTTTCACCTCCATTCTCACTATTCTTACTCATATCCATTAATGCACCTGTATTTGGTGTATAATACTTCTTTTCAGTAGTATCATATAGAACATTTGCAAGACTTAATTTAATTACATCTAATCCATCAATAGCATCATAATCTTCTTCTGCACGAATTTCATTTGTGCCAAGCCATCCTGTATCAGATGCGATTTTATAAGCCTCATATCTTTCTTTTAATGAACCACGAGTGATTTTCTTTGTATCAAATGCAAAATAAAAAACTCCTTTTTCGCTTTCAAGCAAGAAGTTTTTATTTAAAGCACTTTCTATTGCACTTATAATTGGCATTACTGCATCTTTAACAGTTTCATCATAGTTTGAAGAAATATGAAATACATCATTTATATCTTCTTTTAATGTTTTCTTTCTTTCATTAATTTGTAATTCAACAGAAGAATTTGCACCCTCTTTAAATTCAATACCATCATTAAGAACAATAACATTTTCTTCGTTGTTACCATAATAATTTTTCCATGCTTGTTTTAACTTTTCCATTTCTTCTTTTCCAAGTTTTTTAGTAGCAGTCAAAAATCCTTTTTTTCCACCACCTTTTTTAACAAGACCAAGTTCATAAAGAATTGTTGTAAATGATGTTTCTAATGATTTAGATATTTCATCAACAATGCTTTTTCCTGTTGCACCATCTGTTGTATTTCTTAATATAGTTAAAAAATTAAAAGTTTCATAAGGCTTTCCATTTACTTCATATTTGACATCTTTGAATATAGGGTCATAATTTTTCATGATGGATATTTGAGTAGGCTCTACATATCTTATTGATTTAAATTCATTTTTTGATTTTTCAAGATAAATGTAAGCACCTTTTTCAATAAGATAATCTCTTGCCATTGCTTTTTTTAATTGGAATGGGTCGAGTGTATCACCAGTATCTTGATTTAGCAATTTTGTTCTACCATCTTTTAAAACTTCTACAACTTTTCTTTTACCATCAGTTATTTCCTCTCTGTATAGTCTAATAGGTAACATTGCAACCATATTTGATATTCTATCGACTGCACTTGAAACTGCTGGAATTGACATTGCCTTATTTTTATTTATGGTTTCACCTTTTAACAATGCTTGTAATAAAATATCACCAGTTGATTGGCTTTCTATTGGTGTATCAACTGCTTCTTCTTTGGATGCTGATACTTCATCTCTTTTTGAAATCCAATTAAATAATCTCATTTTTTTTCACCACCTTTCAGCAACAAAAAAAACAAACATTCCTGTTTGTTCTCGTATCTCTACATATACATTATATCATTAATAGAGTGTGAAAAATGTGAAAGTTATCCAACCTGAACAAAAAAGTTTCCATTTTCCAAGTATATTTCCTGTTGTAATAGATAAATGGCATTTAATAAAGAAAATATCAAATCGACTTTACCATTAGATTTCTTTTTATGAATATATCTATTCATATTAGTATCATACACACATTTAGCATTTTGAAAATTTATTTCAAGTAATTTATTAGTTTCATATTTAAACTCTCTATTCATTATTTTTTCGTAAAGTAATTTTGTTGGTGGATGCAATGTATCTGAATGTTGTCTTACTTGAACAGTTGTATATTTTGTATCCCATTTTTGAGCAGAGGACAATGCATTATATCTATCATAACCTATTCCCATAACTACAACATCATATTTTTCTTCAATTGAAAAAACAAAATCTTCAATGACTTTATAATCAACAGTTTTATCACCACAAGCAATACATTTCATCGCATTTATAAATTCATTATAATTTATTTTTTCTATTTGATTTTTTTCTTCTATTCTACCCTCAGGGATAAAACCAATTGCTTCTGCTAAAATAGTACCATCATCATCGGCAACCATACCAACACCACAGTTATCATTAGACATTGCTAAATCGACACCAATAAAAACTTCTCTACCAGTCCAATCAATTTTATCAACTCTACATTTTTGAACTTCACTAACATCAATAAAACTTTCAGTACCTGCACCTTGATAAATAATGTTGCAATGTTTCGTTAAAAAGTTTTCTCTCTTACTTTCAGTTTCTATTGCTTTCTTTCTTTTATCAAGTAAATCAAGATAAACTGCTTCTATTTCACAGGCTAATGGATTAGATTGCAAGATAATATCATCATCAGTAGTCCAATTCTTAGTTTCGTTCGGTTCAAACAATAAGCCAAAGATATGTTCATCCTCTATAATCCCATCTAATACTTTTTTAAAATAATTGACTTCATCTTCCATCGGATTATCAAATGTCGGATACTTTGTTGATATTAAAAAACCTAATTTATTGACAACAAGTAATTGACCTGACCTCATGGCTTCAATAGGATAAGAATTAACCAAAGCACCAACTTCATCTGCAACGAATACTGTTGGCTCTCTACCATCCATCCTATTTTTAGAAGTGTTTAATGGTGTATATACTGTTTCGGTAGGTTTGTGAGTTATATTATCTCTTAATATTTTAAATTCACCATCTTCAAATACATCAATATTTGCTTTAATCAAAGGTTCAAGTGCCTGTTTAATTTCTTTTGCTAATGTTCCATCAGGTGCAACAGAAAAGAACCTTGAAAATTTAGGTTCTAAATAAAATAACAATAATATTAAAAATGCAACTATAAATGTTTTACCATTTTTACGGCATATTTCAAGCAGTACCGTTTCATATCTTCTTTTTTTCTTATTATTTCTATATACAGTACAAAGACTTGCTACAATTAACAACCATTGATAGCCTGACAAAGCATCATATATTTTGCATCCAGTCTTAATACCTTTTGCCATTACTAAAATTTTACATATTTTATCTATCTTAGCAATTCTTTTTTCATTTATGATATATTTACTATCATTACCATCGGCAATATCAAGAAATATTTGACATTGTTTTTTTACATATTTAGGCGATATAAACTTTCTTTCACCATTTCTTTCATAATATAACTTTGGAGGTTGTACCTCATCATTAACTATTTGTTTTGCATAAATATAACTAGGATGCATTTGAATATTATTCATCATCATTATCTTCTTCGCTTAAAATATCCATCAAAGTTTTTTTCTTTGGTGGTGGTGCTGATATAGAAAGTTTTGCTCTCGCTTGTGGTGAAAGTGATAATTCATTACAACACCTAAAAAAATCTTTTGAATACATATCCCTAGCAGATTTCAAATTGATAATAAGTTTAACATCCAATTTATCCTGTTCTTTTCCATTTTCATCAGTAACCTTACTAGCATTATTTATTTCCTTTTCAATACTCTCTAATCTTTCAATAGTAATAGCAGTTTGATTTAATAAATAAACATCTAAATTACTTAAAATATCTTTGTTAAGGTTTTTAAGTATGTCTTTAAATATTGCCTTTTGTCTTTTATTCAAATATTTAAATGGTTTTATCTTATCATTATCACCTCGTAATTTTTTTTCAGTTTCTTCTCTTTGCTTTCTTTCTTCTTTACTCATTTTTTGAGAATTTGTATCAATTGCTTTTGCTGGTCTTGACATATTATCACCTCCATTTCATCTAATCCAAGATTTACTGATTTTCATTTTGGGCATTTTTTGTATTCAAAGGTGGGCAGTAGGTTTCGAATTAAATTAAAAAAATCAATTTTAAAAGGTAGGGGGGTACTTTCGGCTGATTACCTCATTTCTTATTGCTTCTAAATCACAATTTTCATCTAATAATTTAGTTAAAATATATCTTGGTATTATTCCTTTGTCAGCAAGTTTATGATGATAACAACATAGTGTAATTAAGTTGTCATCATCTAATCCTTTTGTACTATCTTCTTCTAGTGGAATTATATGATGAACCTCTAACTTATCAAAGTTATAAATCGTTTGTGTATCAAAGATATTTGCTAAACAAACCCTACATAAATTCTTATCTCTTTCTCTAATATCTAAACTCTTTTGATGCCATCTATAAGTCTTACGAAATTTATCAGCAGTTGATGTACCTCTTACCTGTCTATTTACATAACATTGTTTATTAAAATCATGTATTTTCCCACACCTACTACAACTCTTTAACATTGCATCACCTCCAACACAAAAAAAGACAACTGCATACAGTCGCCTTTACTCATAATTGTACAAATACATTATATCATTGTTTGTATGTGAAAAATGTGAAAGTTTTTAACTAAAATTAAATAGATTTAATTGTTTTTGTTCTTTTTTTATTATTTTTTGACTATTTTTAATATTTAACTTTTTATAACATTCAGAACATAAACATTTATTATCAAAACTTTTTAAATAGTCGAATTTATTACAAATATCACATTGGTCTTTAAAACTATTTTTATTCATTATTTAACAACTTCTAGCATATATAACAATCGCTTTTTGTTTAAAATATTTATCTGCTTCTGTATGCATTGCCATTTCAAATTCATCATCTTCTAAATCTAAATATTCTGCATCACCATCATGAATATCACATAAATATTCTGTCATTTCATCTTTATCTAAGAATATTCTATCTTCATATTCATAAATATAACAAATAGAACAAGATAACTTTGATAAATACAAATATCTAAACTCATCGGTTAATTCATCAGTTGCACACATACAAACAACATCTAAATTAGGATTATTTTTTATTAATTTTAATAAATCTTGTTTAAATTCATTAGATTTCATCTGTTACCTCCTTTAATTTATCTAATACAACTTGTAATTCAATATATGTTTCAGTAAATAATCTATCTTTATAACTACTATTTTCTACTCCCATTTCATAATTATCAGAGTTTTTTAATTTAGTTTTTATAGCATTAATTAGTTGATTTACAATTTCTTTTTGCTTTATATTTTTGTTTTTTTCTTCTCTATACCATTTTTGATAATCTAAATATTCCTTTTTTAAAATTTTATATTTTTCATCTTCTGCGACAAGCACCACCTCATCAGTAGTTTTATTTTTACAATAAATGCATCCATCATTTAAATAAAATTCTAAATATTTTGCATTTTTAATATCAACAATGTCAATCATATTTCTAATTCCAATCATCATCTGTCATATTTTTTAATTTTTTTAGTATATAGTTTATTTCAATCTTTTGTAAATTTATTAAATGATTTAAACTGTCGCCTTTATGCCAATCAAGGAATAGTGTATAATTTTGATATTTTTTTGGTTTTAAATACAAATAACACATACCATTTTTTTCTTCTTCAAATTTTATATCTAAATTAAATCTTAAAACAATTTCTCTTTTTAAATTTCTCTTAAATAATTCATTAAAATAATTATTTAGAATTTTTGTTATCATCCTTTACACCATCCTCTACTTCATCAGTCATCAATCTATAAACTGCAACTATTTCTGAAAAATCTATTCCTATTATTTTGTTTTCTGTAATTCCTTTTGCTTCATAACTGCTTATCATACCATTTCCAGTTAATTGGTTGGTGTTTGAAGAAAATTCTTTACATTTCATATCAATTTCTTTACCATTTTTTAAAACAAATCTAATTGTCATTTTCTTCCTCCTTTAAAGTTAAAATTTTATTTAATTCTTTTATTGCACTATTAATACCATAAATTAACTCTTGTTTTCTAGGATAACCACTTCTTGCATTATATAAACTCTGTCTTGCTTGAAACATAACTTTAACAATATCACCTTTTTCAGTATTCAATAACTTTTCATAAGATAATTTAACCTGTTCTAACTCTCTATACATTTGACCAATTCTTAGTATTAAATAATAATCTTCAATATTATCAAAATCATCTGCTATTTTTTCCTTGTAGTTATCAATAAACTCTTTCACATCACTATATTTTTCCAATATTTCAAACCTCCAATCGAATATATAGGAATTTAACAAAATGACATAATTCTGTTAAATTCATATTTTTATATTAAAATCTTAATTTTACCTAGATTTTATAATCATTTTCCTGATGTTAGGAAAGTGTTATTTTTTTATTGAATTTACAACTTTTCATTTTGTAAAATTGTATAGGTTTAAGTGAAGTGATATGCTATTGCATACCACCACTTATATATTTATCTTTTTGTTCTAATTTTACATTAGTATCAATATTTATATTCAATGTTATTTTGCTTAATTCATCAATTATAATGTTTACTGACTTTCTATCTTGTTGCTTTTCTTTTAATGGCTTGTATTTTAATTGTGCAAATGCTAAACCAACTAATTTAATATTTCTTTCTTTTAATTCAATATAATTTTGATTATTAAGTTGAAAAGTCCCAACCGTATATAAAAAACAATTCTTTCTTCCTTGCATAGCATTTGTTAATTCAAAATTATTATGTATTGGTCTTAATTGACCACCTAAAACATCATCATCAATATATTTCATATCAACTGCCTAAATAAAAGTTCTTTCTTTTTTCATTTTTATCATCTGTATTCCAACAAATGTATAAAAGTGTTACTCTTTCGCTAGAATGATTTAACATTTCTTTCAAGCCAATAATATCACCTGTTTTTTCATAATATTGCCTAGCAAAGTATTTTCTTAACGAGTGGCATCCAACAGGATATGACACTTTAACTGCATCAGCAAGTTGTTTTATTACCTGCCATGCTCTTTGCCGAGTAATTGGTTTATTTACACCTTTTCTGCTTTTAAATAAGTATTCACCATCTATTAACTCATTTCTATTAATATAGCCTTGAATATCCTTGTATAGTGATGGATGCAGTTCAAACGACTGTTCCTTATTAGTTTTAAATTCTCTTGTATAAACACCACCATTTTTAAAATTATCAACTCTTAATTGAAGTATATCTTCTATTCTAAAAGCCAAATTCATTCCAATAACTAAAATCATATAATTTCTATCCCATAAATACCTTTGTTCTTCATTATTGTCTAATTCTGCTTGATTTCTTGTTTTTTTACATAATACAAGCATATTATTAATATCATGTGCCTCAAATGGTCTTACAGTCTTTCTACCAAAGTTTACTCTAAATGTTCTACTCATAAGCAGTCCTCATTTAATCAATCTTATAGCAGATATTTTGCCATTTTTTGTAAGCATCAAGATATAGTTCTTTTTTATCACCGTTATATGTAAATTCATAATACATTCCATCTGATAATGTTGTACTTAATAATGCCTTATTATTTTGTAATGTTTTACAACTCCAAACTACAAATACACAATCTTTTGTAATATTTATTAAATCATCACTTTTATCCAAATTAGAGTTCACATATTCAACTAATTTTGATACACATAAATCAATAAATTCGTTATTCTTCATCAACATTCACCTCTTTTACTATAAAATCATCACCATATACACTATTTATTTCATCGCATAATCTTTGTGCTTCTATTGAAGTATTAAAATATAACAATTCTAATTTTTCATTAATATCTTTGTCTTTAAATATATATGGTTCTAGTGGATAGCAACTTCTATATATACGATGCTTCCCAATATCGGTAGAATAATATAATGCTCTTTCACCACTCATGCCTAAACTTTCACCTTTTATATTAAATTGTTCTTTACTTGGTGCTAAACAAATGTATTTAACCATTTTGTTCAACCTCCCCAGTTTCAAAGTTTATTTTCATTTGGTTTTCATCAACATTTTCTTTTGGAATATATTTTAATAATTGCAAAGGTGTTTCTAATGGAATATCATGGGTTGACATATAGTCCTTTATTTGCATTGCCAATTCTTTTTCAGTATTTTTTAGTTTAAATAATTTTTTTACTGCTTTTTCTATATATGTTGGAACATTTACATATTCCATTTCTTTATCTTCTATCATTTTTCATACCTCCAATATTTTTTACAACTTTCATCTTGAAAAAACTCATTTAATGGTAAATTACTGCATCTATAATCATTAGCAAAGTCTATTGCTTCATAAATTATTAAACAAGTAATCGCAAAGAACAATAATATTCCTATTGCTATACCAATGTTTTTAATCTTATTCTTCTTTTCCATGCTTAGGTTCATATTCAATCCTTTCTAGTTGTCTATCAACTTTATTTTTCATGATTGCTTTTATATCTTCTGTTGGAATATCATAATATAACTGAAATTGCTTTAACATAACCATAACATCTGCAATTTCTTCTTTGATATGTTCTTTTGAGTAATCAACATTTTTTATATTTAGTAATGGTGCTACTGCATTAGTTATTCCTATGGCAATACTTTCTATTACCCCTGTATTTCTTCTTTTTATAATTGCCTCATTTAATTCAAATACTTCACTTTGAAAATATTTCAATTGTTTATCCATGCCATAATGATTTATAATCTTTCTTAATTTTTCATTCATTTATTTTTCCTCCTTTTTTCATTTCTAGCATTAAATCTATTTTAAATTTATCTTTTGCATTTCTATAATATATTGATTTATATACCTCTAAATCAAATCTATATCCATCTATAAAGAAATCAGATGGCTCTAAATCAATAAATTTTATACCTTTATTTTTTACTCGATATATTAATTTTATTTGACCATAAACAAACTTAAATTCCTTAGATGTCGGTAGATTTATTGAATACTCACCATTTTCAACATTCAAATAAGTATCTTTAAATTTGAATATGACAAATTTATATGCTTGTGGACAATATTTTTTTAAAGCCCTCAATTTTTTAGTGAATTCATTATCACTATTATTAGAAAGTGAATTATTAAAATTATCTTGATATACTTTCGACATTATCAACCTCATTGCTTAAACCTTTTGATAATATTCTTTTTAAAATATCTTTATCATCTTTGAAACATAGTGTTTTTTTATCTAAGTATTCATAAGCCTCTTTAATAATATTAAATAAACGATTTACCTCTCTATCAAAATCACATATTATTTTTTCATACTGCTTATTTTCAATTTCTACTTTTTCTAATCTTGCTAATTTCTGAACAGTTTCAATACTCAAAATCTCACTTTCCATCAGTATCACCCTTTAACAATGCTTTTAGAGTTTTGACTTTACTTCTCAAATTTTTATTTTCTTTTTTTACTCTATCTAATTCTTGGGGTTCTCTTAATTTATCCATGAATATTTTATATAATTCATCTTTTATTGTTTGTTCTAAAACAGAGTTTTCTAATTCAAGAGTATTTATCTTTTTAATTAGTTGAAATTTGTCTAATCTAAACAAATCAATTGCTCTTTTTATTTTTATCATCTGATGCAGACCTCCCTTTTAAATATTTTTTTAATTTGTAGTATGGGGTTGACCTATCAGCAATAATATCTTTGCTTACTTCTTTCCATGTTTTACCCTCTAAAAATCTTTTTCTAATAATAATGCGAATTTCACCATCTTCAACAGTATTTAGAAATTCTTCTATTTTAGTTGCCTCATCAAGCAACTTATCCTTTTTATTTTCTAATGTTGTTTTTAATTTTGCTAATTTTATTCCTATTCTTTCAGTAGGATTGCTATTATTACCACTTGACATCATCGGCATACCTGTAATTTTGGAAGAACCAATTATTGTAGTTTCAATTTCTTCGATATTATCTTTTATTTGTTGAATTTCTATTTTTAAATTGTAATATTTAGATAATTCATGTATTGTCATAATGTTCCTCCTTTTTTATCAGCACCAATCATTTCTGTTCTGTTTTTATTTAATTTATTATACTTTTTTGCTTCTTCTAATGTTTTGACACCCATGTTATGCCAATTCTCTAAAATTTGTAATCCATATCCAATTGGATTGTTAATCGGAGCAGTTTCATCATCAAAATCAAAATTCATAACATTTCTGTCATAAGGTATCATTAAACCATTTTTGATAACTTCAAACGACATTCCATCATTCAAATATTTAATAATAGTAGATTGATTACCTTTGTCTTTAATTTCAAATCTTTCAAAAAAATCTAAAAGTTCGGCATCGCTAACACTAACACTAACACTATTATTTATATCTTTATTATCTATATCTCTATACTCTATACTCTTATCTCTATACTCTTGTCGGACAATGTCCTCTTTGTTGTCCCCTACATTGTCCTCACTAGAATTACATCCTAGTTTTTTATGATTTTCACGATATATTCTCTTTTTTTCTGCCCATTTTGACTCACTACCAACCATATCTTCATAATTTGATATTTTCAAAACACCATCTTGTTCTTCTTCATAAATTAAACCTAATCTTTTATATAAAGACATTGCAACATTAACTGTATCAATATCAAAGTATTTACAATCTCTAACAATTTTATCTGCATTATATGGAATAATAATTTCACCCATTTTAGTTTCTAACCTGCCATTATTATTAGCAGTGCTTAAACATAGCATTTGATACAAAACTACATATTCAGCACCGTTTTTTTGAGAAAGTAGAAAATCTATATCCTCTCTATTGAAAAAATTAGTTTTTAATTTAATCCAATAAAATCTGTTATTAGACATATTTATCACCATCTACTTTCTCATCTGCTTTTGAATTGACTTATACATAGCAATTCCCAAAGTAACTACTACAAACACCCCTAAACTAACAAATATAATAATTCCAAAGAATTCTAATATCTTTAATATCATTCTTCAACCTCCTCTATATCTTTTGTAAGGCGATAGATGGCATAATTTGTTGAATGACCATACCTATTTTTGCCTTGAACCATTTCAGTTTCTATTCCAAACCCTCTTTCTCGTAAAATAAATATTATTCCTGATAATCTAGTTGCACCAAATTTTTCAATTGCTTCATAGGATGTTATATATCCTTGTTTTCTAAGTAAACCTATTACCTCTGATATTTGACTTTTACTTTTTGCAGACATAGTATTTATCCCCCTCTTTTGTATATTTGGCAGTTATACCATATCCTTGTGAAGCACATTCTTTTGAAACTCTTTCAATATGTTCTTCCATTTCTCTATCAAAATAATTTCCAATTGCTACAAATAATAGAATTACAACACCTATTCCTAAACCAACTAAAAATTGTTTTACCCATGGTTTTAATCTTCTTCTAGTCATGTTGTACCTCCTTAATTCCTAAATATTGATAAAACATATCAGGATAAATAATGTAATTCCATCTTTCTTTTACCTTTACTGCTGAACCAAATGGTAACCTCCCTGTTTGTAATCCCACTCTTATAAATTGTGGTGATTTATGCATCAATTCTGATGCTTGTTTAATTGTTATCTTTTTCATAAAAAATCCTTTCTTATAATTTGTTTTTGTTTCTTAGTCGACCAAGACTTAATTAGTTTCGTTTTTCGCAACTTTTTTATTAAAAAAATATAGTTGCACTTTGCTCATAGGTTGCATAATAATTTTCATTGCTTTATCAATTTCTTCCTGTGTAAAATATGACTGGTTATTAAACTTTTTATATAAGGTTTGTTCAGCAATTCCAAGTCTTTCTGCAAAGTCATTCAATGTCATATCTAGTTCTTTTATTCTTCCTTTTAATTTAGAATAATTGTATTTTGCCAAGTGATTTCCTCCTTTCATTTTGAGTTGGTGTAGTTCATATTTTCGCAACTCTAACTAAATTATAGTTTCTATTTTCTAAATTGTCAATACCCTATTTTAGTTTTTCTAAACTTTTTTATCTTTTTACTATATTATAGTTGCGTTTTTCTAACTTTTAATATATAATGAATATGAGGTGAATTAGTCATGTTAGAAGATACTTTTGCCAATCGTTTAAGAAAAGCATTAGAATATAATAATATGAAACCTGTTGACCTCGCAAATCGAACAGGTATTAACAAATCCTTAATAAGTAATTACCTATCAGGAACATTTAAAGCAAAACAAGATAAAGTAAATATTATTGCTGAAACACTAGGTGTTAGTGAGGGTTGGCTTATGGGATATGATGTTGATATGGATAGGGATTGGCTAACTGATGAAGAAGATGTTTCAAATATTAAAATTGATAATGCAAGATATATTGAAACAATGACAAAAACTGTAAAAATACCAATACTAGGTAAAGTTCCTGCTGGAATTCCTATTGAAGCGATAGAGGATATAATTGGATACGAAGAAATTCCTGCATCAATGTTAAGAGATGGTAATAATTACTTTTCATTAAAAATTGATGGTGATAGTATGTATCCTGATTATAAAACAGGTGATATTATTATAATAAGACAACAAAATGATTGTAATTCTGGTGATGATTGTGTTGTTATGGTAAATGGTGATGATGCTACTTTTAAAAGAGTTGTAAAACAAGAAAAAAGCATAATTTTAAAACCATTAAATAACAATTATGAACCTTACTACTTTGATGAATATGAAATTATGACTAAACCAGTTAAGATAATTGGTGTAGCAGTTGAAGTAAGAAGAAAGTTGAGATAATATATGGGAACAAGAATTAGAACTGTTAATAAAATTGGAAAAGGAAAATATTTTACTACAAGTTGGAAAGTAAGTGATTATTTAATTTGTAATATCCTATATTTTATATTTTTCTATTCATATTATTTAATTTTTAAGTATTTATTTTATGTTCCTATAAAATGGTGTATCACCAAAATTATTGAAGTTGTCAAATCTAAACAGGCATAAAAAAAGACCTACTGCTCGAACAGTAAGTCAAATGAAAAATCTCAAAAAAGTCTTGGTCGACTAAAAAACAAAATATAAGATATAATGTTATGGATTTTTCTATTTCATTATATCAAAAATACTAGAAAAATACAAGAAAAGGAGGCATTTTTGATAAATGAAATTACCCAACGGATATGGTTCTATTCAAAAATTATCAGGGAATAGAAGAAAACCATATATTGTAAGAAAAACAGTAGGATATGATGAAAATGGTGTTCAAATCAGAAAGATTGTTGGATACTTTGAAACAAGAACAAAAGCATTACAAGAATTAGCACTATTTAATGAAAATCCTTATGACATAGATGTAAGAAAAATAACAGTTTCAGAACTTCATGCTAAATGGCAAGATGAAAAATATCCAAAAATTGCCTACAAGACTACAAAAGTATATGATATGTGCTGGAACTATTGTAAAGATATACAAGATTTACCTTTTGTTGATGTTAAAATCAATCACCTACAAGCAATTGTTGATGGTATGGGTGAAAAATGGTCGGCAAAAAAGGCATTTAAAATATTATGGCATCAAATGTATGATTATGCTATTAAAAATGATATGAATGTAAGAAAATATTCTGAATACATTGATATAGGCAAAAAAACGACCAAATTAGAGCGAATTCCATTCGAGCAATGGGAAATAGACAAGTTTTGGGAAAATGTCGCTAGAATGGACTTTATTGACTGTATATTGATACTTATTTATACAGGAATGAGAGTTGGCGAACTTTTGGATATAAAAATAGAAAATGTTCACCTAGAAGAAAAATATATGCGAGGTGGTTCTAAAACAGAAGCAGGTAAAGATAGAGTTATCCCTCTACATAACAGAATATTACCTCTTGTTAAAAGATGGTATGAAGATGCTATCAAGGTTGGTAGTGAATACTTAATTTTCAATCATGAATATAAACAAATGCTTTATTGGAATTTCTATCATGAAAAATTTGAAAAGATTATTGAACAATTAGAGATGGATAAAAAACATAGACCTCATGATACAAGACATACTTTTGCTACAATGATGGATAGAACACCTGCTAATAAATTATGTATCAAAAGAATACTAGGTCATGCAAGTAAGGATATTACCGATAAAGT
Organism: uncultured Bacilli bacterium; assembly: GCA_934167465.1. Classification (GTDB taxonomy): domain Bacteria; phylum Bacillota_I; class Bacilli_A; order RF39; family UBA660; genus CAJOJO01. Next base: position 230,759 of record CAKPKR010000001.1, read on the forward strand.
TTATACACATAAAGATATTGAAGAACTTATCGAGGCAGTTAATTACCTTGAATAAGTTCTTTTTTATATACAAAAAAAATCTCGTAAAATATATACGAGATTGAGAAGTACATTTTACTCTTTTTTTGTGTTGCCTACCTGTTGCCTACTTGTTGCCCACGAACTGATTTCAACGGTGTTTAACAAGTATCTTAACAAAAGAAAAACCCCATAAACATTGAATTTATGGGGTAGAACTGTAGTACGCAATCTATCTTTTTGAGAATTGTGGTGCTCTACGAGCTGCTTTAAGACCTGGTTTTTTACGTTCTTTAACTCTTGAATCTCTTGTAATAAATCCAGCTCTTTTTAAAGTTTTTCTGTAACTATCTTCTGATTCTTCATTACCAGCATCGTATTGTAATAAAGCTCTTGTAATTCCTAGTCGGATAGCACCAGCTTGACCAGTGAATCCTCCACCATTTACTTTAGCTTCGATATCAAATGTTTCAGCATTATTAGTTGCTACTAGAGGTTGCATTAAATCCATAACATTAGTTTCATATGGGAAAAATTCTCTAACATCTTTTCCATTAACTGTTATTTTACCTTTACCTGGAACCATCTTAATTTGTGCTACAGATGATTTTCTTCTACCAGTTCCAATAAATATTCTTTTATCAGCCATTTAAAAAACCTCCTATTTCATTTTTAACTCAACTGGTTGTTGAGCTGCATGTGGATGTGATCCTTCTGCGTAAACAAATAATTTTTTATACATTTGACGTCCTAGTCTTCCTTTTGGAAGCATACCTTTGATAGCTCTTTCCATCATTTCTACTGGATAGCTTTCTTTCATAACACGAGCTGTTCTTTCTCTTAATCCTCCAGTATAACCACTGTGATTATAATAAATTTTATCTTCTAATTTATTACCAGTTAAGTTAACTTTTGAAGCATTAATGATAATTACATTGTCTCCACAATCGATATGTGGTGTGAAAGTTGGTTTATGTTTTCCTCTTAAGATATGTGCGGCTTTAGTAGCAACACGACCTAAGTTTTGACCTTCAGCATCAATTACATACCAATTACGAACTAATTCTTCTTTTTTTTGCATATATGAATTTTTCATAAATATTTCCCTTTCTAATATAAATTGTTTGAAATGAGTGTTCCCAATACCCATTTCTTTGGGATATATAAAATGTACCAATTATGATTGTACTAAAAAAAGGTTAAAAAGTCAATAAATTTCCTTTATAAATAAAGAGTTTTTATTAATATTTTACATTTTTTAAGTATAAGCCTTCTGGAGGTGCAGTTATACCTGCTTTTTCTCTATTTTCAGATAATAATATTTCTTTCACTTGACCAATTTCTTTTTTATCAGATCCTACTTCAATTAATGTACCTACTAGATTTCTAACCATATATCTTAAAAAACCATTGCCTATAAATGTTATTCCTAAAATATTATTTTTTAATTCAAATTTAATGTTATATATAGTTCTAACATAGTCTTTTTCTTTAATATCTGTTTTGACGAAAGATTTAAAGTTATGCGTTCCTATTAATATTTTAGAAGCCTTTTTCATTTTTTTTACATCTAATTTTTTATTATATTGATAGATATAATTTCTATCAAATACATTATATTCACCTATATTAATTTTATAAATATATTCTTTTTTTATGACATTAAATCTTGCGTGAAAGTCGTCTGGTACCTTTTCTATTTTTTTAATATATATATCATCATTAATTAGTTTATTAAGTGAATGTTTTAGTTTATTAATATCTATTTCTGAATCACTATCAAAATGTGCTTTAGCATTTATTCCGTGCACTTTAGCGTCTGTTCTGCCACTAGAACTTATTGTTGTCTTTTTATTTAATATTTTTGATAAATTATCTTCAATGTTATCTTGAATTGTATTTTTATTTACTTGTTTTTGATAACCATTATAATTCGTTCCATCATAGGAAAATGTCATTAAGTAACGCATATCTACCTCCAAATACAATTATGTAAATCATTAATATTATCCAATCTTTTAGATTCCAATTGTAATCATCTATTTTAATGTTATAATCATATAATTTCAATTCTAGTTCATCGGCTAGCATATCAGCTTTCCTAATTAGTAAACTGAATGTTGGGATTATTATTGCTTTTAGTACTAATATTTTATTTTTTTTTATTCCTTTACTTATTAATCCTTTTATTACTTTATTAAATTCTTCTATTACTATTGGTATAAATTTTATTGATAGTGTTAAAACAAGTATAATCTTTTTAGTATTTATCTTTAATATTTTTAATGGCAATAATAATTTATCTAGACTATATATTAATTCATTTGTTGATGTTGAGATTGTTATTAATGAACTATATATATATATTTCAATTATTTTAAAAATATTTGTTATGTTTAATATCAGATCTATTTTACATAATAAATTAACTATAAATATAGGTATTAATAAATATAATAAACATTTCATTGATTTTAAATATTTATTTATTTTAATTTTTGATAATAATATTAAAAAAAGTAAATATATAATAAGTAAAATATGTTCTATTATATTATTTGAGGTTATTGATATTATTGTAAAAATAATTAAAGTTAGTAGTTTATTTAATGGATTAATTTTTTGAATGATTGAGTTTGTATCTATGTATCTAAATATTTGAATATTATTTAACATATCTATAAATATCCTTTATTAAATCATTTATATCATCTCTATATCCTATTTTTATTTTTTTTGTTTTAAGGACTTTGTTGGAAAATGAAATTAAATTAGGAACTTTAATTTTTATTTTATTTAGTTTTTCTTCTTGTTTAAATATTGTATATTTATCGCCTTCCATAATTATTTTTTTGTTATCAAGAACATATATATAATCCGTTATTTTATGAATAAAGTTCATATCGTGAGAGGCAATTATTATTGTCTTATTATATCTATTTTTAAGCATTCTTATTAATTTAATCATTTCATTTTTATCTTTATCATCTAATCCAATTGTTGGTTCATCTAATAATATTATTTTAGGATTTAATATTAATACTGAGGCTAGGGCTAATTTTCTTTTTTCGCCACTAGATAAATTAAAAGGATTTTTATTTAAATAGTCTTCATTTAAATTTACCATTTCTAAAACATCATAGATTCTTTTATTTATATCTTTTTTATAATCACTTAATTTTAATATAACTTCTAGTTCTTTTTTTACTGTTTGATTAAAAAATTGCTCTTCTGGAAATTGAAATAAAAATCCAATTTTGTTTACATCTTCAATTATTATTTCACCTTTTGTAGGTACAATAATATTATCGATTAGTTCTAATAGGGTAGTTTTACCACTTCCGCTTTTTCCAATAATTGAAGTTATTTTTCCAGTTTCAAATTTCATATTTATATTTTTTAATACTTCTTTTTTTTCATAATTTATTTTTTCGTAAGTAAAATCCACATTTTTTAATTCTATTTCCATAATTTATTCACCATCTTATTAATGTCTAATATTATTTCATCTAGTAAATTATAATATTTCAATTTGATTGATAAGGATGCCATAAATGGTAATTCTAGGTTATTTTCTTTAAATATTTTTTCGTTCTCAAAGGCTTTATTTGTTTTTGAATCTAATACTATGTTTTTATTTCCTAGCATTATTATTCTTTTACCATATAAAAGATCATCCATATCATTCGTAGTACATATTATTGTTGTTTTATTTTCTCTATTTATTTTTTTTAAATATTTATATACTTTTTCTTTTGTTATTCCATCTAACATAGATGTACATTCATCCAGTATTATTATTTTAGGGTTTCCTAAAAGTGCAGCAGCTATTTTTACTAATTCTTTTTCTCCGCCGCTTAATGAGTTTGGTTCACAATCTAAAATATTTTCTATTTCTAGATATTTTGCTATTTTTTTTATTTGTTCATTTATTTCTTCTTTTGGTGTGTTTAGATTTTTAAGTTTTAATTCTAATTCTTCTCTTACTGTATCTGTTATAAAAATAGTGTTTAATCCCTCAAATGATACATTCATTATTTTTTTAATTTTGTCTTTTTCTTCTATTTTAATATTATCTATTTTTATGTCGTATTTATCTTTTATTAATCCGGATAATATTTTAATTAATGTTGTTTTGCCACTACCACTTTTTCCTATTATGAAAACAAATTCACTATTTTTAATTTCTAGATTTAAATCACTAAATATTATCTTATTTTTATATGAAAAATTTAAGTTTTTAATTGTTATCATTTTAACCACCCACTAATACTATCTATTATAATATAATTAATTTTATTTTACAATTTTTTTAAGAAAAAAGTAGTAAAATCTATTTTACTACTACTTTATATTCCTTACCATTATAAGTAATTGTTATTGTAATGGTATCAGCTATATCTTTCTTTTGAATACCATTTTTATTTATATATTTATCTGTGTTATAAATATTATTTTTAATATATTTACCTTTTAAATCACTTACTTTAACTGTTATATTATTTTTTAAATTATTATCTTCTGCATATTTTATAGCAGATTGTTCAATTAAATCATCTTTACTGATATATACGTTATAAGAGTATTTTCTATTTTTTACTTCTCCTGTAATTTCATCAACTATATTTGTACAATTTATAATTACAAAGGTATCATGATCTTCATCATCAAATGTACCGCCATTTATTGGATCGGTTATTTTTGGTTCTAAATTAGCACTGTCAATCAATTCTTGAACTGTTACTAATAATGATGTTTCTTCATCAATTGGAAAGTGAGAATCATTTACATTGTCTGCAGCCCAACTCATAGCAGCTGATTTTATTGATCCTAAATTTGTATCATATACTTGTTTTTTATAGTCTTTTATACTTACTAAGATATTTGGTGTAACTATAAGTGCGATTATTGAAAGAATGACTAATGTTGTTACTAATTCTATTAATGTAAATCCTTTTTTCATATTATAATTCCTTTCTTTTTTGTATTTTATAATTCATTTTTTTCATTATTTTTCTTGGAATTAATTTTCCAAAAATAACTAATATTTGATTTTTAATGCCTGGTATGATTATTGTTTTTCTTCGAAACATTTTTTTTATGGCATAAGCAGCTACTTCATCAGATTCCATTGCTTTAACACCAAATTTTATTTTTGCTTTTTTATTAAATTCAGTATTAACCGGTCCTGGACATAATGTTCCCACATAAACTTTGCTTTTATTTTGTTTTAATTCTTCATTTATTCCTTCTGTTAAATGCAAAACATAACTTTTAGTAGCATAATAACTAGACACTAATGGTCCTGTAAAAAATGCTGCTGTGGAAGCTGTATTTAATATATATCCGTTATTCTTTTTTGAAAAATCTTTTAAGAATAGTTTTGTTAAAATATGAACTGTTTTAATATTAGTATTTATCATATCTAGTTCTTGTGTTAAATCAGTGTTTGTAAATTCTCCATATACTCCAAATCCGGCGTTATTTATTAATACATCTATATTATCATTTTTTACTTTTTCATATAGTTTATAACAATTTTCTTCTTTTGATAAATCTAAAGTAATAATTTGAATATTGTTCTTTAATTCTTTTTTAGTTTCTAAAAGTTTTGTTTCTGTTTTAGCAACTAGGATTAAGTCATAGCCTAATTTGTCTAATTGTTTAGCAATTTCTTTACCTATTCCAGAAGATGCTCCAGTTATTAATGCTTTCATACTATCACCTATAACAAAATAATTATATCATTTTTTCTTATAAAAAAAAATACAATTTCGTATTTTAATTTTAATCAAAAGTTATTGTTGCATTTATATCATTTATTGATTGACTCCAAATATATGCAGAACTTCCTGAAGATTTATTTACTGTTCCTTTTGTCAATGTACCATTACTATAAGTATATGTGACATTTGCAGAAGCATTAGTATTTCCACTTGAATTAAAAGCGGTTGCTGCATATACTCCTATACCACAACTTATTACGCACAATATTACTATTAAAAATATTCTACTTTTCTTTATTTTTTTCGTAGTTTTTCATTTATTTTTCTATTTTTCTTTATACGTAATGCCTCTATCTCAGACGTAAAAATTAAGCAAATTTTTGTTTAGTTTTTATTATTCCATTACGTAGAATGCTCCTATAGAATATACAGCACTTGTAAATGAATTAATTGTTATTGTTTCACCCTTCTTTATGTTTTTTATTTTATATAGTTCTGAACCCACTCCTGCAGATATTCCACCTTGGGCCTTTTTATTGTTACTCATGCCAAGTGTCATTATCCTTGTACTATCGACACCTGAAATAGTATAATAACCACTCAATCCACCAATTAATCCATGAGAAATAAAGACATAAACTTCATTATAATCTTTTTCAAATGTCATAGAGTTTGAGGTAGAAGTTATATCATATTTTCCTATCAAATTGATATTTTTTTTACCTAAAAGATAAAATGAACCAATAGTATATGTATCATCAGTAAATGATTTAACCATAGGTTGTTCGTTTTCCTTTAAATTTGATATTTTATATATTATCGAACCAGCTCCCGCACTAACACCATCTTGAGCCTTTTTATTATTGCTGCTGCTTATTGTCGCAATCTTTCCAGAATCAATACCTGTAATGGAATAATTACCAGTTAAGCCACCAACTAATCCATTTGAAATCAACACATAAATTTCGTCACAATCATCTCCAACATATAATGTCGTAGAAACAGAATTTATATCATATTTCCCTATTATAGCAGTATTTTGATTCATATTATTATATAAATCATTTAAAGCATCATTTACATTCATACTTGTTCCATCACTTGCTTTATATACTACATCACTTGCTTTATATGTGGTTGCTGCATAGACCCCTATACTACAACTTATTATACATAATATTACTATTAAAAAAGTTTTATTTTTCATTATTTTTTTCATTTATAAACACCTATCCTACTTAGATTATACCCCCCCCCCAGGCATGTTTGTCAAGAAAAATGAAAAAAAGAAAAAAGACACTATTTTGTGTCTCCTTCTACTAATTCGATTACTACCATTAAAGCGTCATCACCTTGGCGTTCATCTAATTTATAAATTCTAGTATATCCACCATTTCTAGATGCAAATCTAACTGCTAAATCATCAAATACTTTTTTAGTAGCAGCAGTGTCGTTTTGCATAAAAGCTAATGCTTTTCTTCTTGAAACTAATGAACCATCTTTTCCATAAGTAATCATTTTATCAACAAATTTACGAACTTCTTTAGCTCTTGTTTCTGTTGTAACAATTCTTTCTTTTTTGATTAATTCTCTAGTTAAGTTAGCAAGCATGCTTCTTCTATGTTTGTTAGTGCGTCCTAATTTTCTATAAGCCATAATATCCTCCTAACTAATCTTCATCACGGAATTTAAGTCCCATATCTTTAATTTTGTCAATAACTTCTTTTAAAGATTTTTTACCTAAATTACGTATTTTCATCATTTCTAATTCTGTTTTTTCTGTTAAGTCACCTAAAGTATTAACCCCTGCTCTTTTTAAACAATTATAAGCTCTAACAGAGAAATCTAAATCATCAATTGATGTTTCTAATTTCTTAAGTTTAGAATCTTCTTGTTTAGCATTCATTACTCCAGTAGTATCTGCTATTTCACTTAAATCAGTAATAATATTTAAATGTTCAATTAATATTTTAGCCCCTAATGCCATTGCGTCTTCTGGACGAATTGATCCATTTGTATAAACATTCATAATAAGTTTATCATAACTTGCATCTTGTCCTACACGTGCATTTTCAACTTCATAACTTACTCTCTCAATTGGAGAATATAAAGCATCAATTGGAATAAATCCTAATTTAGCTTTTTCGATATATTTTTTATTTTCAGGACTTGGAACATATCCTCTACCATTGGCAATGATAAATTCCATATCTAATTTACCACCTTTTGATAAAGTAGCTATTACTTGATCTGGATTTACAATTTCAACTCCAGATTCAGCAACAATATCTGCTGCTGTTACAACTCTTTCTTCGTTTACAGAAAGGTGAGCTGTTACTTCTTCTTTATCAGTTTTATTTTTTATAACAACATTTTTTAAGTTTAAAACTATTGAAGTTACATCTTCTACAACTCCATCCATAGTTTGAAATTCATGCATAACTCCATCAATTCTTACTGCTACAATAGCACTACCCGGCATACTTGATAACATAACTCTTCTAAGTGCGTTACCTAAAGTTGTACCAAAACCTCTTTCTAAAGGTTCTAATTCAAATTTACCATAATTATTATTTTCAATATAATCTGTTATTTTATAAATTGGTTTTTCAAAATTTAACATTTTTTAACACACTCCCCTTTCATTATCCACGTGGACGTTTTGGTGGACGACATCCATTATGTGGTACAGGTGTTACATCTGTTATTGAAGAAATTTCAAGACCAGCTGTTTGTAATGAACGAATAGCTGTTTCACGTCCAGAACCTAATCCTTTAACAAAAACTTCTACTTTTCTCATTCCCATATCGTATGCTGCTTTACCAGCTGCTTCTGCTGACATACCTGCAGCGAATGGAGTAGATTTTTTACTACCTTTAAATCCTAATGTTCCTGCTGAAGCCCAGCTAATTGCATTTCCTTCTGTGTCACTAATTGTTACAATAGTGTTATTGAATGTAGAATGAACATAAGCTTTACCTTCAGGTACATTCTTTTTAACTTTACGTTTTCTTGGTTTGTAAGCCATACTATATAACCTCCTTTTTTAATTAAGAATTATTTTTTCTTATTTGCTACAGTTTTACCTTTACCTTTACGAGTTCTAGCATTTCTGTTAGTTCTTTGTCCTCTTACAGGTAAACCTTTTTTATGTCTAGTACCTTGATATGAGTTAATTTCCATTTTTGTTTTAATGTTCATATTAACTTCACGTCTTAAATCACCTTCGATTGTATAATTTTCAATTTGTTCACGAATACGATTTAATTCATCGTTATCTAAGCTACCAGCTCTTTTATTAACATCTACTTTTGCGTCATTTAATATTTTATTTGATAAACTTCTACCAATACCATAAATATAAGTTAAGGCAATTTCAACTCTTTTATTATTTGGTATATCTACACCTTTAATACGTGCCATAAAACACCTCCTATATTAACCTTGTCTTTGTTTATGTTTAGGGTTTTCGCAAATTACCCTAACTGTACCTTTACGTTTAATTACTTTGCATTTATCGCATATTTTTTTTACTGATGCTCTTACTTTCATAAAATCCCTCCTATTTTATAGGTTGTGCTCACATTTATTTAAACTGTACACCTAGTAAAATGCGAACTAATAATTCGGATTTTACTAGAAACGTGAGCCATACAGTTAAGCTTTTCTCCAAGTGATACGACCTTTTGTTAAATCGTATTCAGAGAGTTCAATAGTAACTGTGTCACCTGCTAATATTCTGATATAGTTCATTCTTAATTTACCAGACACATGAGCTGTAACTACATGTTTATTTTCTAATTCTACTCTAAATTGTCCACCTGGTAATACTTCTAATACTTTACCTTCAACTTCAATTGCAGAAGTATTTTTTTTCTCTTTTTCTACAACTTTTTTATTATTAACATTTTTCTTTGGCATATTTTCACCTCTTTGTTAAAATTTCATATCCATCTTTTGTTACTAAGACAGTATGTTCAAAATGAGCAGAAGGCAAATCGTCAGCTGTTACAATAGTCCAATCATCATCTAACATATAAATTTCTTCTGTACCTAGATTTAACATTGGTTCTACGGCAATAACCATTCCTTCTTTTAATATAGGTCCAGTTCCTTTTTTACCATAGTTTGGAACGTCTGGGTCTTCATGAACATCACTTCCAACTCCATGTCCAACTAATTCTTTGACCACACCTAATTTATATTTTTTTGCAACCTCTGATACGGCATAACCAATATCTCCAACTCTAGCTCCAGCTTTAATAACGGATAATCCCGCAAATAGTGATTCTTCCGTTTCTTTTAAAAGGTCTAGAATTTCATGCTTAACATTACCAACAGTATATGTCCAAGCTGAATCACCATGATATCCTTTATAGCAAGCACCAATATCTAAAGTTACAATATCACCATCTTTTAATTTTCTATGTGATGGAATCCCGTGAACAACTTCTTCATTAACTGAAATACATATTGTTCCCGGAAATCCATATAGACCTTTAAAAGAAGGGGTTGCATTTTGTTTTAAAATATAATCATTTGCCAGTTTATCTAATTCTAAAGTAGTTATTCCTGGCTTTATAAATTGCTTTAAGTAATTATGAGTTAAACCAACTATTTCGCCAGCTTTTCTCATTAATTCAATTTCTCTTTCAGATTTAATCTTTATCATTAAGCACCTATAATATTTTCTATTTGTTTAAATATTTCATATTTATTTAGGCTACTATCTACAATATATAGTCTATCTTTATAATAGTCTAACAATGGTTTTGTTTCACTCATATATGTATCAAATCTTTTATTAAATGTTTCTTCATTATCATCATTTCTTTTTGATAATTCTATATTACAGTCATCACAAATACCATTTATTTTGGGCATACTTTCTTCTATTTGATCATTATAAACTTTTCCACAATTTGAACAAGATAATCTTCCTAAAATTCTTTTTGATGCCATTTCTTTATTAATATCTAGATATATAACATAGTCGATTTTTTCGTTTAATTTTTCTAATAATTCATCAAATAATTTAGCTTGATTTACAGTTCTAGGAAAACCATCAAATATATAACTATTGCCATCTTTTATTTCATCTTTTATTAAATCTAAAACAAACTCATCACTAACAAGTTTACCTTGTTCGATTGTTTTTTTTAGTTCTATACTTTTTTCATTGTTACTATTTATTACAGTTCTTATCAAATCTCCGGTAGATATATGTTTAATATCATATTTATTACATATCAACTCTGATTGAGTTCCTTTACCTGCGGCAGGTGGAGCAATTAATATAATATTCATTATCTTCTTCTACCTCTTTGGAATTTACGAGCTTTTAATTCACTATCTATAACTTTGTAAGTATCTAGTGCGACACCTACAACAATTATTAATCCTGTTCCACCAATACGCATACTTGATGGTAGACTAGTCAACATTCCAAATAATATTGGAAGTGCAGCTATAATTGATAGAGCAAATGCTCCTACTGTTGTTATTCTCTTTAATACGGTTGAAATATAATTTTCAGTTTCTTCACCAGGTCTAATACCAGGAATGAAACCTCCATCTTTATTTATTTTTTCAGCCATTTCTTTTGGTTTTAATTGGAAAAATGTATAAAAATAAGCAAATCCAAATATACACAATATGTATATTATAAAACCTGTTACTGATGTTGTAGTTAAATATTTATTAACAAATAATGTAAAACTTTCGTTTTTAATAAATCCTGCTAAGAAACCTGGAATTGATATAAATGCTGATGCAAATATTACAGGCATTACCCCAGCTGAATTTAATTTAAATGGAATATAATTTTGTTTAGAACTTGTTATTGTTTTATTAGTATATTGAATTGGTATTCTTCTTTCAGCGGATTCAACATATACAACACCAATAATTATTGCAATATATACTAATGTAAATAATACAAATTTTGTTACGCCTAATGCAATTGTTTGAGCAGTTGTAGTTACAATGAATGTATCCCAAGCTGTTGTAAACATATTAGGTAGTGTTGCAATTATACCAGCCATAATTATTAATGATATACCATTTCCTATACCTTTAACTGTAATTTGGTCACCAATCCATAATAGTAATGATGTTCCAGCAGTTAAGATAAGTGAAAATGTCATATAATCAGCTGGAGTTCCATTTTGTATGAATGCAAAAGAGAACATATATCCTTGAATAAATGATAAGGCAATTCCAACATATCTAGTTATTTGATTTAATTTTGTTCTACCTACACCACCTTGATTTCTCAAATCAGTTAAGTAAGGTATTAATTCTGTTGCTTCTAACAATTGCATTATGATAGAGGCTGTAATGTATGGAGTAACACCTAGGGCGAATATTGAAAATTGCTCTAAGGCTCCACCACCCATCAAATTCATAAGTTCTAAAAATCCTAAATTACTTGTTCCTAAACTAGTTTTATCAATACCTGGTACAATTATTGTTGTACCTAATTTAAATACAAATAAACATAAGAAAGTGAAATAAATTCTTTTTCTTAAATCTTTATTTGCGGGATTAAATATTTGCTTTATATATGCAAACATTTTAGATCACCTCTGCTTTTCCACCTAGTTTTTCTATTTGTTCTTTAGCAACATTAGAAAATTTATGTGCTTTAACAACTAATTTCTTTTCAAGTGTTCCGTTACCTAAAACTTTAACACCATCTAATTGATTTTTTAATATTCCCATTTCTTTTAATAATTCAGGTGTAATTTCTGAACCATTTTCAAATTTATTTAAATCACTTAAATTAATTACTGCATATGTAGTTTTAAATTTAGCATTGGAGAATCCTCTTTTAGGTAATCTTCTATATAATGGTAATTGTCCACCTTCAAATCCAGCTTTACGACTATAACCACTTCTAGCTTTTTGACCTTTTTCTCCTCTACCACTAGTTTTTCCTAATCCACTACCTGGTCCACGTCCAACTCTTTTATGAGTAGTAGTAGCACCATCATTTGGATATATTGTATGTAATTTCATTAAATTTCCTCTACTTTCTTACCACGCAACTCAGCAATATGTTCTGCTGATTTTTGTGATTTTAAAGCCTCTAATGTTGCATATGCCATATTAATTTTTGTATTTGATCCAAGTGATTTTGATAAGATGTCTTTAACACCTGCTAATTCAAGTACGGCTCTAACAGGTCCACCTGCTTTAACTCCTGTACCTTTTCCAGCTGGTTTAAGCATAACTTTACTAGCTCCTCTTACACCAATTGCTTCATGGGAAATTGTTCTTTCATCAACTAATGCTACCTTTGTAACATTTTTTGTTGCAGCAGAAACAGCTTTTTTGATAGCGTCTGGTACTTCATTAGCTTTACCAGTTCCTAATCCAACTTTACCTTTTCTGTCTCCAACAACTACTGTTGCAGAAAAACGGAAATGACGACCACCTTTTGTTACTTTTGTAACTCTACCAATATTAATTACTTGTTCTTCATATTGTTTTGGGCGTGGTTCTCTTCTTTTGTTTTCCATAGTTACCCTCCTCTAGAATTCTAATCCATTTTCACGTGCTGCTTCTGCTAAAGCCTCTACACGTCCATGATATAGGTATCCACCTCTATCAAATGTTACTTTTGTAATTTTTGCTTTTTTAGCTCTTTTAGCAATTAATTCACCAACTTTTTTAGCTGCTTCAATATTGCTACCATTTTCAAGCTTTAATTCTTTATCTATTGATGAAGCGCTTACTAATGTAATTCCTTTTTCATCATCGATAATTTGAGCAAAAATATTACTATTTGATCTAAAAACATTAAGTCTTGGAGTTTCGCTAGTTCCACTAACTTTAGCTCTAACACGTTCATGTCTAGCTTTACGTACTTCATTACGAGATACTTTATTAATCATAGTTCTTACTCTCCTTTACTAAATTACATTATGCTGCTTTCTTTCCTTCTTTACGAACAATATGTTCATCTTTGTATCTAATTCCTTTTCCTTTATAAGGTTCAGGTTGTCTTATTTTTCTAATGTTTGCAGCGAATTCACCAACAAGACATTTATCAATACCTTTAATTACTAATTCTGTATTACTTGGAGATTCAACTGTTAATCCGTCTGGTACTGTTACTACTACAGGATGTGAATAACCAGCACTAACTGTGATAGTTTTTCCACTTACTGCAAAACGATAACCAACACCTACAGATTCAAGTTGTTTTTCATAACCTTCAGTTACTCCAACGATCATATTTTTAATATTTGCATTTGCTGTACCATGAAATGCTTTATCCATGTCACTTTTTCTTTCAACATGTACTTCATTATCTTTAACTGATACAGTAATATTTTTGTTTACCTCAGTAGAAAGTTCACCTTTTGGACCTTTTACTGTAACAATATTACCATTAACTGTTAAAGTTACATTTTCAGGTAAAGTCAATATTCTATTTCCAATACGACTCATATTATCATCCTTTCTACCAAATGTAAGCTAAAACTTCTCCACCTAATGATTCTTTTCTTGCTTCTTTATCAGTCATAATTCCTTTAGATGTAGAAACGATTGCTATACCTAAACCATTTAATACTTTAGGTATTTCTTCAGTTTTAGCATAAACACGTAAACCTGGTTTACTAATTCTTTTAAGTCCAGTGATTACACGTTCTTTGTTTTGTCCATATTTTAAATTTAAAACAATAATGTTTTGTATGTTATTTTTCTTTATTTTGAAGTCTTCAATAAATCCTTGTTCTTTTAAGATTCTTGCAATTTCAATTTTAATCTTAGAAGCAGGTATTTCAACTTCTTTATAACGCATTTGATTAGCATTACGAATTCTCGTAAGCATATCTGCTATTGGATCTGTCATACAATCCCTCCTTCTCTAATTACCAACTAGATTTTTTTACGCCTGGTATTTGTCCTTTATAAGCTAATTCTCTAAAGCAAATACGACAAATTCCATATTTTTTAAGTACTGCATGAGGTCTACCACATCTTTCGCAACGAGTATATTCACGCACTTTGAATTTTTGTTTTCTTGATTGTTTAACAATCATACTTTTCTTTGCCATAATATCCTCCTATAGTTATTACTTTTTAAATGGCATACCGAAACCTTTTAATAATGAAAGAGCTTCTTCATTTGTTTTTGCTGTTGTTACAAAAACGATATCCATTCCACGTACTTTAACTACGTTGTCATATTCTATTTCTGAGAAAATTAATTGTTCATTTAATCCAAGAGTATAATTACCTCTACCATCAAATGATTTAGGTGAAATCCCTCTAAAGTCTCTTACACGAGGTAATGTAATACTAATTAATTTATCTAAGAAGTTATACATATTTTCTCCACGTAATGTAACTTTACATCCGATTCCTTGACCTGCTCTTAATTTAAATCCAGCTATGGCTTTTTTCGCTTTAGTTATAACTGGTTTTTGACCTGTAATAATTTCTAAGTCTGCAACTGCAGCTTCTAATAATTTACTATTACTTGCGCCATCTCCAACACCCATATTGATAACAATTTTATCTAATTTAGGTACTTGCATTATATTTTCATAGTTAAATTTTTTTGTTAAATTAGGTACGATTTCTTCATTATATTTTGCTTTTAGGCGGTTCATAATATACCCTCCTTCCAATTAATCAAGTGTAGAATTAGATTTTTTAGTAATTCTAACTTTTTTTCCATTTTTATCTGTTGTATGTCCAATTCTGCTTGGTTTCTTTGTTTTTGGATCTAATATCATAACATTAGATGCATCAATTGGTAATTCCATATCTATAATACTACCAGCTGTTTGTCCATTTGGTTTAACATGTTTTTTAGCAACATTAATTCCTTCAACAACAACTTTATTTTCATTTTTAAGCACTTTTGTAATATTTCCTTCTTTACCTTTATCTTTACCAGCAATAACAACAACTTTATCTCCAGTTTTTAATTTCATGTTATCCTCCTTCTAAAGGCTATAGCACTTCTTTAGCAAGTGATACAATCTTCATAAAATTTTTATCACGTAATTCACGTGCTACTGGTCCAAATACACGAGTTCCTACTGGACTCTTATCATCTTTAATAATAACACAAGCATTATCATCAAATTTTATGTAAGATCCATCTTCTCTTCTTAGACCAAATTTGCTTCTAACAATTACAGCTTTAACAACTTTTCCTTTTTGTACTGTACCGTTAGGAGTTGCTTTTTTAACTGCTACAACTACAGTATCTCCAATATTTCCAGTTTTTACTTTGCTTCCACCTAATACACGAATTACACTTACTTCACGTGCACCAGAGTTATCTGCAACTTTTAAACGGCTTTCTTGTTGAATCATATTGATCCTCCTCCCAGTGTCAATTATAAAATAATTGCTTTTTCTATTATCTCTACTAAACGGAAATGTTTAGTTTTAGATAATGGTCTTGTTTCAGCTATACGAACAGTATCTCCGATTTTTGCTTCATTTTTTTCATCATGAGCAGCATATTTTTTAGAGTATTTAACCCTTTTTCCATATAGTGGGTCTTTTTTATAAGTTTCAACTAAAACTGTAATAGTTTTGTCAGTTTTATCACTTACAACTTTACCAACTAATTCATGACTTGACTTTGCCATTAGTTACCTCCCTTAATATTAAGTTCACGTTCTCTTAAAATTGTTTTCATACGTGCAACTAATTTTCTAAGTTCATTTATTCTTGATGGTTTTTCTAAGTTACCAGTAGCTTGGCTAAATCTTAAATTAAATAATTCTTCTTTGTATTCATTAATTTTATTATTAATTTCTTCGTTTGATAATTCTCTAATTTCTTTATTAGTCATTAGCTTCACCATCTTTCTTTACAAATTTACATTTGATAGGTAATTTATGCATTGCTAATCTAAATGCTTCACGAGCTGTTGCTTCATCAACACCACCGATTTCAAACATAACTTTTCCTTTTTTAACAACTGCTACCCATTTTTCTGGTTGACCTTTACCTTTACCCATACGAGTTTCTAAAGGTATTTTAGTTAATGAAAGGTGTGGGAATATGTTAATCCAAACTTTTCCACCACGTTTCATATATCTTGTCATAGCTACACGAGCAGCTTCGATTTGATTTTGAGTAATCCAAGCGCCTTCGCAAGCCATCAAACCATATTCACCAAAGTTAACTTTTTTGTTACCTCTAGTTACACCATCATAATGTAAACGGTGTGGTCTTCTATATTTAGTTCTTTTTGGTACTAGTGCCATTTACATTACCTCCTTTTTGTTTTGAGGCAAGAATTTCTCCTTTATATATCCATACTTTAACACCAATTTTACCATAAGTAGTATCAGCTTCTTTGTGAGCATAATCTATATTTGCTCTTAAAGTATGAAGTGGAGTGTTTCCTTCAGAATATCCTTCAGTTCTAGCCATATCAGCACCACCCAAACGACCTGATACTGAAGTTTTAATTCCTTTTGCTCCTGCTTTCATTGCATTTCTAATTGCTTTCTTTTGTGCAATTCTAAATGAAACTCTATTTTCAATTTGATGTGCGATATTTTCAGCTACTAATGCAGCATCAATATCAGGATTCTTAACTTCCATAATTGAGATTTGTACATTTTCATCAACTAATTTTGATAATTCTTTTTTTAATTTATCAATTTCGTCTCCACCATGACCAATTATTACACCTGGTTTAGCAGTGTTTATAATAATTTCTGTTTTAGTGGCATTTCTTTCAATAAGAATACTTGAAACTGCTGCGTCTTTTAATTTTTTAGTTAAGAATTTACGAATTTTAACGTCATTATTTAAGTATTTAGAGAAATCTTTGTTTCCTGCATACCATCTTGATTCCCAGTCTTTATTAATTCCAATTCTAAGACCAATTGGACTTACTTTTTGACCCATCAGTTTTCCTCCTATCTTTCGTCACTAACAACAACTGTTATATGACTTGTTCTCTTTCTAATTGGATCTACATGTCCACGAGATCCAAATTTCATTCTTTTCATTGTTTGACCTTCATTAACATATGCTTCTTTTACATATAATTTAGTTTTGTCTAATCCTAAGTTATTTTCGGCATTAGCAGTAGCTGAAGTCAAAACTTTTCTACTTAATCTTGCAGCTTCTTTATTTATATTTGCTAAAATTTTATCTGCTTCTTCTACGCTTTTTCCACGTATTAAATCTATAACTAAACGGGCTTTACGAGGTGCAATTCTAAGTCCTTTTGCAATCGCTTTTGCTTCCATTTTAGTCCTCCTTCCTGACAATTAATTATTTTTTACCTTTGTCATCGCCATGTCCACCAAATTTACGTGTTAATGCAAATTCTCCTAATTTATGTCCAACCATATCTTCTGTTACATAAACAGGAATAAATTCTTTACCATTATGAACAGCAAATGTGTGTCCAATAAATTCAGGATAAATTGTTGAACGGCGAGACCATGTTTTAATAACTTCTTTTTTACCTGATTCGTTTGCTTTTTTAACCTTATTCATTAAATGTCCATCTATGAATGGTCCTTTTTTTAAGCTTCTTGCCATTTAAATCATCCTTTCACTATTTTGTTTTACGACGACGAACAATTAACTTATCAGAAGCTAGTTTGTTCTTACGTGTTTTATATCCTAATGCTGGTTTACCCCAAGGAGTAACTGGACCTTTACGACCGATTGGTGCACGTCCTTCACCACCACCATGTGGATGGTCATTAGGGTTCATAACTGATCCACGAACTGTAGGTCTAATACCCCTATGTCTTTTACGACCAGCTTTTCCTAAGCTTACTAATTCATAGTCAGCATTTCCAACTTCACCAATAGTAGCTCTACAAGTACTTAATACTTTACGAACTTCACCACTAGTTAAACGTAATAATGTATATTTACCTTCGCGTCCTAATATTTGAACACTTGATCCAGCTGAACGAGCCATTTGGCCACCTTTACCTGCAGTAAGTTCTACATTATGTACCATAGTTCCTTCTGGAATATTTGCAAGTGGTAATGAGTTACCAACTTTAATGTCAGCATTTTCTCCACTTTCAATAACATTTCCAACTTTTAAACCTTTTGGAGCTAAAATATATCTTTTTTCTCCATCTTTATATGTAATTAAAGCAATGTTAGCAGATCTATTTGGATCGTATTCAATAGTAGTAACAACTCCTTCAATACCATCTTTATCTCTTTTAAAATCAATAATTCTGTATTTTCTTTTAGCTCCGCCACCACGGTGTCTAACTGTTATTCTACCTTGATTATTACGTCCACCATTTTTCTTTAGTGTAACTAATAATGATTTTTCTGGAGTACTTGTAGTAATTTCTTCATTTACTAATTTAGACATACCACGAGTACCATTAGTCATTGGTTTATAACTTTTGATAGCCATATTTATCTTCTCCTAACATTAATTAAGTTCAATTGAACTTCCTTCTTTTAATTTAACAATTGCTTTTTTAACTTTATTTGTTTTACCAACATAACGTCCAACTCTTCTTTTTTTAGGTTTTACGTTTATTGTATTTACACTTTCAACTTTAACATTGAATATTGATTCAATTGCTTGTTTAATTTGTGTTTTGTTAGCATTTACATCAACACTAAATGTAATAATGTTTCTGCTTGCTAAATCTGAAGTTTTTTCAGTTATGATTGGTGCTTTAATAATATCTCTATAGTTATTCATTAAACAAGCACCTCCTCTATAGATTTAACTGCTGCTTCAGTAATAATCATATTATCTGCTGCAACAATATCTAATGTATTAATTTCATTTGCTTGAAGTAAATTAACATTTTTTAAATTACGTGTAGCTAAAATAATGTTTTCATCTAATTCATCAACTACTATTAATACATTTTTGTTTGTTTTTAAATTTGAAAGAATTGATTTAACTTCTTTTGTTTTATTTGATTCTAATTTAATTGAATCTAAAACAATTAATTCTTTATCGATTACTTTATAAGCTAAAGCTGATTTTAAAGCTAATCTTCTTTCTTTTCTATTCATTTTTTTATCATATGATCTCATATGTGGTCCAAATACGATTCCACCATGATACCATTGAGCAGCACGGATACTACCTTGACGAGCACGACCTGTACCTTTTTGTCTCCAAGGTTTTCTTCCTCCACCGCTTACTTCACTACGTGTTTTTGTTTCATGAGTACCTTGTCTCATAGCATTTCTTGCTAATGTAATTGCATCATATAATACTGCATCATTTGGAACAATTCCCCAAACTTCTGCTTTTAAAGTTAAGTCGCTAACCTTCTCACCTTTAATATTTAATACAGAGATTTTTGTCATCTATATTACCTCCTAGTTTTCTTCCGCTACTTCTGTAGCTTCTGTCTTTTCAACAGTTTCTTCAGTAGTTTCAGTAGCTACTTCTTTTTCAGTATAGCAAACTAAGTTTTCGCTTTCATTTACTTTTCCTGGATTTTTAATAGAAGATTTAATAATTACTAAAGATTTTTTAGGTCCTGGTATACTTCCCTTAACTAAAATGCAATTATTTTCTAAGTCAACCGCAACTATTTCTAAGTTTTGAATAGTTACTGTTAATGTACCCATATGTCCTGGTAATTTTTTACCCTTAAATACACGCATTGGTCTCATTGTTCCCATTGAACCTGGTCCTCTATGATAATGTGAACCATGTCCCATAGGTCCAGTACTTTGTCCATGGCGTTTAATAACACCTTGGAACCCATGTCCTTTAGTAGTTCCTGTTACATCAACTACTTCTCCTACTGTAAAGATATCAGCTTTCACTTCTTGTCCTACAGTATACTCACTAACATCTACACCTCTAATTTCTTTAAAGAAGCGCTTAGGTGTAGTGTTTGCTTTGTTGGTAATTCCAACAGACGCTTTAGTCGCTAACTTTTCTCTTTTTGTATCAAAACCTAGTTGAATTGCATCATAACCATCGTTTGCTACTGTTTTAATTTGTGTTACAACATTTGGTTCAACAGAAACGATTGTTACAGGAATTAATTTACCAGATTCTGTAAATACTTCAGTCATTCCAATTTTACGACCTAAGATTCCTTTTTTCATATTTTCCTCCTATAATTTTATTTGAATGTCAACACCGCTTGGGATTTCTAGATGAGTTAAAGCATCTATTGTCTCCTTGCTTGGATTGTTAACAACAATAAGTCTTTTGTGTGTTCTTTTTTCGAATTGTTCTCTCGAATCTTTATATTTGTGAACTGCTCTTAAGATTGTTATCTTTTCGATTTCAGTTGGTAGTGGAATTGGTCCACTTACTTCGCCACCTGTTCTTTTAACAGTATCAACTATTTTAGCGCAAGCTTTATCTAATGATTTGTGTTCAAAAGCTTTTAATTTAATACTAATTTTAGTTTTAGACATATTGTTCCTCCTTTCGCCTATATCTCAGTATAGACTTGCTCCGTGTAAAAACCCGATATTCATTTTAAATTTCTTAACAACTTAACCTGGCGTATCGGCAACCTCACACATCAATGCATGCCACACATAAACCATTATACACAATAATTATATGAAAAGCAAGTTTTTTTTGAACTTTTTTATAGAAAAAAGTAGCTATGCTACCTTTTGTTTTTGTTTTGTTTTTTTTTCTAATTCCTTTTTTATCATTTCTAAATATGTATATTTTGTTATTGGAATATCTTCTTTAACTAATGAATTAATTATTTTCATTTTTTGTTTTCTATCTAATTCAACTTGATTTCCATATGAATTTATTAAATAGCTTGCTTTTATTAGTAATGACGGATTAACTAATTCATCATTTTTATATTTTTCATAAAATTTATTAAATACTATATAATCAGTTTTAGTACAAACTTTTTTAGCAATCATATTAAGTTCATTTAAATTTATTTTAGTAATGTTATAGTAATCAATTATTCCAAATTTTTCATTGTTTTTTAGTTCAATAATTAATTCAAAAATAATTGGAGTTTCTTCACTATATAAATTTTGATTATATTTTCTTGTTTTTTTTATAAATTTAAGATATGTTTGTTTATCAATTTTTGATGTTACTCTTAAAGCTAAATCAAATTTTTTTAATGATATATTGTTTTCTTCACAATAATTTACAAAATTAAGATAATCTGTTTCATTATAGTTTCTAATAATTTTCATTAAGTTAGTAATTCTTCTTTTTTGATCATATAATCTATCGTTTTGAATTTTTTTCTGTTCTTCTATCTTTTTCAGTTCTGCTTCTTTTTTTAATCTAATAATTGTTTCTTTTTCATTACGATGACTTATATAATTATAATAAACCTCAATTATTTTATTTAGCTTATTTACATCTGTGTCTGGATAACTTATTACATACGGATTTATCGAAGTTTTTAAGTATGTCCTATTTAGATTTTTTTGATTAATTAAATATAATAATATATCTTCTATTTTATCCATAGTTAAAATACGATTAAATATTTTTACATATCTAGCATTATTTTCTTTATGTTTTATTTTTGATTCATCACAAATTTTCTTTTCTTCTTTAGTTGCATATTCGTTATAGTAATTATTTGTATAGTTTTTTATTGTCTTAGGAGAAATAGAATATTTTTCAGTTAATTTTTCTATTTCTTTTTCATCAAAGTCTGATTCTACACATGTATCAAATATTTTTTTATATTTTTCTTTTACTTTATTTTCTTTTTGTTCACGTTCTTGATTTTTTTTCTTGATTCTAATTTCATCAAAGATTTGTCTCTCACTATCTGATGCATATTTATCATAATAATGTATTGGATATCTTTTGGCTGTTGCAATTGATACTCTAGAGGATAGTGCTATATCTTTATAATATTCTTCGGTGTCTTCATTTTTAATATAGGTTAAAAAGGCATCATAATATTTTAATCGTAATTGTTCATATTTATTATTTTTTCCTTTTTTTATAATGTTTTCATACATTATTCTTTCTTGATTATCAGCACAATTATTGTAATATATCTCAGAATACAACAAAAATTGTCGTCTTGATATTTGATATTTTAAAATATTATAAAAAGGTTTATATATGTTTCCTGTATCAATATAATAATTAAAACAGTTTTTACATATTTCAATTTGTTCTTTACTTAACATATATATTCCTCCTTTTCACTAATACCCCACTATCTATTATCAATATATCATTTGATTTTTTTATTTTCAATTATTAACTATTATTTTAAAAAAAGTTTACAATTTTTATGTAAAGAAAAAAAGTACTAAATTTAGTACTTATTTTACGAATGGTATTAAAGCCATAAATCTTGATTTTTTTACTTCATTTGCTATATGTCTTTGATGTTCAGCACAAGTACCTGTAATTCTTCTTGGTAAGATTTTACCTTTATCAGCACTTATGTATTTTTTCATTACTTCAACATCTTTGTAATCTACTGATTTTCCAGCACACATTTGACATATTTTTTTCTTTTTTCTATAAAATTCAGCCATTTGATTTCCTCCTATATTATTCTAAGAAGTTATCATCGATAGATACGCTATCACCAAAATCAGCAAATGGGTCATCTTCAACATTAACATCATTTACTGGGGTTGCATCTTGATAGTCATATGGACTTTCAGTTGATGCGCTATTAGCTCTAGCAGCTTTACTCTCAACGAAGTGGAATTGTTCTAATACAACGTCTGTTGTATATCTTTTGTTTCCATCTTGTCCGTCATAACTTCCTGTTTGTAAACGACCTTCGATTGCTATTTGATTTCCTTTATCAAAGTAATTACAAATTACCTCTGCTTGTTTTCTCCAAGCTATTATATTAATGAAATCAGCTTCTCTAGTTCCGTCTTGATTATTGAATTGTCTATTAACAGCTACTGTAAATCTAACATATGGTACATTTGAACCCGTATATCTTATTTCAGGTTTTGCTGTTATTCTTCCTAGTAAAATTACTTTATTCATATTTTACCTCACTATTTTCCTATTTTTGTTATTAAGTGACGAACTATATCACTGCTTATTAGAGCTAAACGATCAAATTCTTTAATAGCTTTATCATCGTTAGCTTCTACTTCGAATACAAAGTAATATCCACTTTTGAAATCTTTAATTTCGTAAGCTAATTCTCTTTGTCCCATTTCTTTTGTTTCAGTTACTTTACCACCATTATCTTTAATTACTTTAGCAAAGTTATCACTAACTTTTTTTATTTCATCTTCACTTAATGTTGGTCTAACTATAAACATAATTTCATAGTTTCTCATTTCTACACCTCCTCTTGGTCTTTGGCTTCAATTGAAGCAAGGAGTAAATTAATACTCGCAAATGATTATAACAAAAAAAACTACTAAAGTAAATAGTTTTTAATATTATATTTATTTTATTTCTTAATATTACTAATAAATGTATATACTAAATCTAATAACATAATTATAGATATTAAAATTGTTATTAATAATGGTATTTTTGAAACTATTTTTTCAAATAGTGGATTTATTAAATATATAAATAATAGTGTCGCACTTCCCCATATTAGAGTCATTTCTAACGATATATAATGTCCTATATGATATTTATGTTTAGTATAATCCCAAAATACAACATTAAAGTTCTTTTCAATTAATATTCCACCTATTAGTTCAATACAAGATAAAAATATTCCTACTATAAAAAATACTATCATTGTTTCTAACCATCTAGGCATGTGCAAATTCATAAAAAAATAGTGTGACAAGAGAAGAATTGCTACAACACCTATTCCATATACAGGAGTCCATGGTCCATTCATAAATCCACTATTATAATTAGTTTTAGTTACTATTCCGAATCCAGTTTCTAATAAATATCCAATTATTGAATAAAATATAAAACAATTTAAATAATACATATAATCACCATTATTAGTATTATATTTTTTCTTATAATTAAACAAAAAAACAGATTAATCTCTGTTTTTTCCGAATAAATTCAACAAGTCTAATAATATATTAATAAAATCTAGGTATAATTGTAAAGCACCGTAGATTGCTAAATTATCCTCTTCTATTTCGTCTTCTAATAATTTAACTTTTTGAATATCATACGCTGTATATCCCAAAAATACAATTAATGAAATTATTGTAATTATTATATCAAATGTACTATTATTTAAGAAAATATTTATTAAAGTACATATAATTATACCAAACAGCATCATAATCAAAAATGTTCCAAATTTAGTTAAATCTATTGATGTGTAATTTCCAATTAATGCAAATATTCCAAATAACAAAGCTGCTACCAAGAATATAATTAATATTGAACTTAATTCATATACTAAAAATATTGATGAAAATGTTAATCCTGTTAAAAATGAATATAATAAAAATGATATTCTAGCTGTTGTTGGACTCATTTTTCTAATTCTAGCTGTTAAAAATATAACTGTTATTAATTCAGCAATTATAGCAAATATAAAACCATTATTTTGAAATAAGAATATTAATATATTTTCGTTTGTTGATACATAAATTCCTGTTATGAATGTTACTAATAGTCCAAGAAACATCCATAAAAATACTTTTGAATAAATTTTCATTTTTTCTCTCCTTTTTTCTTTATTTTATTATTTAATATTATTTGATTTAAAGGAACTCTGCTAAAAAAATTTTTCACTCTTTCATATTCTTTCAATGATAATTCATCTATTAATTGATAATCAATGCATTTATTAACTGTATCATAATAAATAATGTCATTTTTTTGAGTTTCATTTAATTTTTGTTTTTGTTTTAATTTTTCTATTTGTTCCAATATTTCTTCTGCTTCTTTTATTTTATTATTTAACATATAAAAAGTTACTTTCTCCTGTAAGATATTTATTTGTTGCATAATTACTCTAATATATGCATCTTTTGATTTTTTATCATAATTTTTAAGTTCAATTAAACTAGTCAAATCTTCTTTTAACAATCTATCAATCAAAATTGCTAAAGGAGGGGCATCATATTTAATATAACTAATTTTATATGTTTCTTCAAATGTGAATTTATCTATTATTTTTTCTTCTGTATAATTTTTTATATAAATATAATCTTTTACATCAGGAAAAACTGTTATATCACCATCAATTTTTTCAATAAATCCACATTGGTTAATTATTATTTTTTTTAATTTTTCTAATTCTTCGGTAACAATTACTATTTCATATTTTTCCAATTTTTCTTTTGTTTTACATATGTAAGTATATTTTTTCATTTTTTCTCCTAAACATTAAATCTAAAGTGACAAATATCTCCATCTTCCATCAAATATTCTTTACCTTCAATTCTTAATCGTCCAGCTTCTTTTACCTTTAGTTCAGTACCATATTTTTCTAAGTCAGTATAACTCATTACTTCAGCTCTTATAAATCCTTTTTCGAAGTCACTATGTATTATTCCCGCACATTCTGGGGCTTTCATCCCAACTTTAAATGTCCACGCCTTGCATTCATCAGTTCCAGCTGTAAAGTAAGTTGCTAAACCCAACAATTTATAAGTTGCAGTTATCAATTTTTCCAATCCTGCTTCCTCAATTCCTAAATCATTTAAAAATTCTTTTCTTTCATCATCTGTTAAATCACATAATTCAGATTCTATTTTTGCTGATACTGTAATTACTTCTGATTTTTCATTAGCTGCATATTCTCTTACTTTATCAACATATTCATTTCCATCATTTATTAAGTCTGTATCAGCAATATTTGCCATATAAATAATTGGTTTTAAGGTTAATAAATTAAAAGCTTTTATAATAAATAATTCATCTTTTGTAAATTCTACTTTCCTAAGTGGAATGTTTTTTTCAAGGTTATCTTTTATTTTATTTAATAATTCAACTTCTATTTTTGTTTCTTTGTCTTTAGACATAGCCGCTTTTTTACCAATTCTATTTAATCTATTATTTATTACTTCTAAGTCAGCAAGCATTAATTCAACGTTAATTATTTCAATATCACGTATTGGATCTACTTTTCCTTCTACGTGAATGATATCATTGTTTTCAAAACATCTAACAACTTCAACAATTGCATCTACTTCTCTAATATGTGATAAGAATTTGTTTCCTAATCCTTCTCCAACTGATGCTCCTTTTACTAATCCTGCTATATCAGTATATTCAATTGTAGCTGGTACTAATGATTTTGGATTATATAATTTTTGTAAAAAATCCAACCTTTTATCAGGTACTACTACAACACCAACATTAGGATCGATAGTTGCGAAAGGATAATTAGCCGCTAATATTTTTTGTTTTGTAATTGCATTAAATAATGTACTTTTACCGACGTTTGGTAATCCAACAATTCCTGCTGTTAATCCCATATTAAAACCTCATTTCTTAAATATTATAACATTAAATAAAGAAAAGAACAAATTAATTTGTTCTATTATATCTCATATTAAATTTTAATAATTTAAATATTTTTTAAAAATTAATAGCTTAGTCCCCAAACTGGAATACCATTATTTGTATTTTTTGCAGTTCCTTTTACTGTTATAGTTGATGCATTTTTTACTACATACCAATAACCTTTACCAAGACCTGTAACACTAGCTAAACCAATTTGTGTAGCTTCACCATCTGTAGAAGAAATATATGGATGTGTTGCTGTTTGACCATTATTAGCAAATTGCATATAAAGTACATATGTTTTTGTACTATCCAATTCAAAAGAATTACTATATGATGTTGTACCATTATTCCAGACATAGAAACTAACAATTTCATAATTTATGTCAGCCATCGTTTTTTTATTATATAATTCATTTAAAGCATCATTTACGCTCATACTTGTTCCATCACTGGCATTATATACTATATCACTTGCTTTATATGTGGTTGCGGCATATAATGTTCCACTTATACATATAATCATTGTTATTATTACTAAAAATATTCTACTTTTCATTACTTTTTTCATTATAGATTCCTACTTTCCAATACTATCATACCCCCCCCCCAGACGTGTTTGTCAAGTAGAAACTTTGTTCGTATTTTTGTTTTTTTAAAATTAATATATATAATTAAAAAAACATATTCTACAATGTAGAATATGTTCCTATTCCTATTGGTAAGCCAATTATATACCATAATATTATTATTAATAATATAACCATGGCCATAATTAATATTACTGGTAAAATCATCTTTAAAGTTCCAAATACACTCACTTGATTTTTTTCGCTAACTCTATATTTCTCTATAAATGCTAATGTTATTATGTAGTAAATAAATACTGGAGTTAATGATTTTCCTATTCCATCAGCTGCTTTAAAAATAAATTGTGTCATATTTGGTGTAATATTTGATCTCATAAATAGTGGGATTGCTATTGGAGATACTATTTCCCATTTAGTAATTGAACCTGGAATAAATAAACTCATTAGCACAATCACAATAAAGAAAATAACAATTAAAAATATTCCGGATATTTCTAAAGTACTTGTAAAATCAATTAGTTTCGTACCAATTACAACACCTATATTAGACCAATCAATAATTGCAATTAATTGTGAACTAAAAAACATTAATACAAACATAAATCCTAAATTTTCAAATGTTTTTGACATACTTAGACTAAATTCGTGACTATTTTTAATATTTCCGGAAAACTTTCCGTATAACATTCCACAAGTAATCATTATAATTGTAATTATTATTATTAAACCATTACCAAACGCTGAATTAGAACCAAATAATTGTTCCATATATCTATCAGCAGATTTATCTAATAGTATTCCTGCTCCTATGGTATTTATTGGAAGTACCATATAAGTAAATATTAATACAAGGAGTAAACCACCAAGAAAAGAAATTCTCTTAGCTTTTTTTGAAATTATTAATTCTTCTTCCTCATAAGAATATTTTTTCGGTAATTTATTTACTAAAAATTTATCTATTACTAATGTTCCTATCAAAGATATTACTATACTTGAAAAAAACATAATGAATAAGTCTGAGAATAAATTATATCTATAGTTTTTATCTATACTAACTATTGCTGCTAGTTCTGATAGACTACCTAATTTATAATCATTGTAATTAAAGAAAATTCCAAATCCATATCCAATTGTTATCCCTAAAAATACTGTTATAACACCTAATATTGGATTTTTACCTAAATACTTATACATGACTCCAATTAATGGAATTAAAATTACGTAACTATTATCTCCTAGTACTGATGAGATTATTCCTATTAAAAGTGTAAGAAAAATAATAATATTTAATTTTACCCTTTTAAGTGGGTTAAATATTGCATTTAATAAACCACTTTTTTCACAAATACTTATTCCTAATAGTGATATTATTATTAGAACTAATGGTTCAAGCATTCTAAAATTACTTACAGCATTACCTACAATAAATTTAATTCCATCTAAACTTATTATATTTTTGACTGTTACTAGTACAGTTTCCATTGTTCCATTTTGAATTACTGTTTTATATCCATCAATTCCTAGAATTGACATTATTAAACTAAGTATACTAACTATCCCTATAAGAATTAGTAAAACAGAGACAGGACCATATTGTTTTTCTTTTTTTTTCTTTTTAGCCATAATTTTCCTCCTATTTAATTACTTTTTTTAATTTCTTATTGAATTCTATTCGGGGAATCATTATACTACGGCTACAATTTAAACATTTAATTTTAATATCGGCCCCCATTCGTATAATCTCCCATTCATTTGTTCCACAGGGATGTTGTTTTTTCATTATTACTTTATCACCTAAATTATATTCATGCATTATGTATCACCAACTGTTCATATGGAATTTCTATATCATTTTTATCTAATTCCATTTTTATTTGTTTTAGAATTTCTCTTTTTGTTTCATATTGCTTCATTGGTTTAACTTCAGCTTCTATTCTAAAGACAACCGACGAAGAATCTAATTTTTCAATTCCAAGCAATCTTATTTCTCTTGTAATATTAGGATTTTCAATTCGTTTAAATAGATTATTCAATACTTTTTCCACTTTATCAATATTTTCATCATATGAAATGCCTAAATCTATTAAAACTAATGAATGATCTAAACTATGATTTATTACTTGATCAATATTTCTATTGGAGATAAATATTATTTCTCCTTCATAATTTCTTAGCTTTGTTGTTTTTATTCCTAGTGATATTACTTCACCTTTATTACCATTTATTGTTACAGTATCACCAATTGTATATTGATTTTCAACAATAATCGATATTCCAGATAATAAATCTTTTAAAATATCTTGAAATGCTAAACCTGCTATTAAACTAACTATTCCTAAAGATGCCAAAATAGCTGAGGTATTGATTCCATAAATATTTAATATTATCAAGATAGCAATTATAATCAAGAAATATTTTACTAGGTTATTTACTAAACTAAATAGTGTTTTTTTTCTTTTTATGTCTTTCGTATTTATATTTAATTTGATTATTTTTTTTATAGTTTTATTTACTATTAAGTATATTGAAATGCATATTATTATAACCAAAATTGGACATATTATTTTTTCATAAAAAACTATTTCTGTCATAACATCACTCACTTATATTTAATATTTCTAAAATTCTATTTAAATCTGCAACATTTGTATATGATATTTCTATTTTTTTATCATTAATTTTTACTTTTGTATCTAATTTTTCTCTTAATAAATCTTCAACATATTTTAAATCATTGTTATTTGATTCTTTCTTATGAATTTTGTTTTTTCTTTCAAAGTTATTTGATGATGTTAATTCTTCAGTATTTCTAACAGATATATTTTCATTAATAATTTTATCAGCCATTTCTCTTATTTGGTTTTCATCATCTAGTTTACTTAATATTCTAGCATGTCCCATACTTATTTTAGAATTATTTACTAGTTCTTGAATATCTTTAGGTAATCTTAATAAGCCTATTATATTAGTTATATGACTTCTACTTTTTCCAACTTTCCTTGATAATTCATCTTGAGTTAAATGAAGGTTTTCTAGTAACGATTTATATGCTACCGCTTCTTCAATTGCTGTTAAGTTTTCTCTTTGTAAATTTTCTAATAAAGCAATCTCCATCATTTGTTCGTCAGTAAAGTCTCTAATAATTGCAGGTATATGTGTTAAACCAGCTAATTTTGAAGCTCTAACTCTTCTTTCACCAGCCACGATTTCATAACCCTTTATACTTTTTTTGATTATTATTGGTTGAAATACACCATGCTCTTTAATTGATTCAGATAATTCTTTTAAGGCATCTTCATCAAATATTTTTCTAGGTTGATATGGATTTACTCTTAATTCTGATAAATCTACTTCAATTATTTCATCTTTATGAGCGTTTTCAACTATTGTTTTTTCAAAACTTTCAATATCTAAATTCTCATTATTAAATAATTCTTCTAAACCACGACCTAATGCTCTTTTTTTAGTTTCCATTTCTTTCTATCACCTCTTTGGCCAAATTTAAATATGCTTCAGAACCTCTACTTTGTGAATCATAGGCAATTATAGGTTTACCATGGCTTGGAGCTTCTGAAAGTCTTACAAGTCTTGGTATTATAGTATCATATACTCTTTCTTTAAAATAACTTTTAATTTCTTCAACAACTTCTAATCCTAAGTTTGTTCTACTATCTAGCATTGTTAATAATACCCCTTCAATATCTAATGTTGGATTCAAACTTTTTTGTGCCATTACTATTGTATTTAACAATTGCATTATTCCTTCTAGTGCAAAAAATTCACATTGTACTGGAATTATTACTGAATGAGCAGCTGTTAATGCATTTGTTGTTAAAATTCCTAGTGAGGGTGGACAATCAATTATTATATAATCAAATGTATCAACTAATTGATCTAAGTATTTTTTTAATTGGCTCCCTTTTACGAATGTATTATCATTATTTTGCATTTGCATTAATTCAAAATCGATACCTGCTAAGTTAATTGTTGCTGGTATTACATACAAGTTTTTAAATTTTGTTTTAATTATTACTTCATTTAATGTTGCTTGATCTTTTAATAATTCATACATACTTTTATTATAATCTGATTTATCAATTCCAACCCCAGTTGTTGAATTACCTTGTGGATCTAAATCGACTAATAATACTTTTTTCTTAAGCACTCCTAATGAGGCCGCTAAATTAATGCTTGATGTAGTTTTTCCTACACCACCTTTTTGATTTACTAAGGCTATTATTTTTCCCATAACATCACCATTCTTATCTATTACAATAAATATATTTTATCATATAATGATGAAAAATGATAGAGAAAGAAAAAAATTAGAAATAATTTTCTATTTTTCTAATTCACATTTATAGTCATAAGATTCTATTTCTTTTATGTAATCTTTTTCAGTTTGATTGTCTTTTTGTGGTTGATAATTATAAAATTTGTATGTTATCGTTAATGTTTCATCATTCTTATCAATTGAATTTGGTTTAAAATAATCAGTTTCTTCCATTTTAAATTCACTATATACTTCTTTTGTCGCATCCAATAAATTACTTGCATTTATTTCAAATGTTTTTTGTTTTGTTGCCTCGATATTATTTGTTACTACTCCGATTGTTATCATACTTATTACGGCTAGTACCACTATCGTTGCCAATAATTCTATCAATGTAAATCATTTTTTCATGTTCCACCTCTACTTTAAAGTGTATCATATTTTATTTTTAAAAAAAAGTAATTACTAAATTACTTTTTTAACTCACATTTACTATAACCATATGTCTCAACTATTTTTAAATAATTATCTATATTAAAGTCACCAGTACTTGGTATTAATATATTCCAAATAAAACTTCTTGTTAGATTATCATCATTTTTTTCTGTTCTGTCAGGTACTGATTTAGTAAATGAATTTTCAATATCTGAATTTTGATATTTTTCTTTATCAAAATATGTGAATATTATTTCTTGTCTTGCATTTTCTATATTATTATTTTTTAAATCAAATTTATAATAATAGTCTATTGTTGCGAAATCAGTTTTTTGTTGTTCTTTTGAACAAACATATGATTCTGTTTTTATTTCAGTATCAGCATTTGGTTTCTTTTTTGCTATATTTAGTGAAATAATAACTATCATAATTATTAATAATATAGTTGTTATAAGAATTATTATTTTTTTCTTCATTGCTTCCTCCTAATAATAACAAGTTGTTCCACTTAAACTTCCACCATTTGGACAAGTATATCTTCCACATTCATATGGTACACTTCTTTTATCATAACATGTCCCATACTCTTTACATTCTTGACAACCCCAGCGATCACATGTTTGTGAAGGTGTACAATTTCCTCCAGTTGAGTTACAACCACCATCCCAACTCCAACTACAACAACCACCATCATCAGTTGCACCATATCTTACGCAACAAGAATGTGGATTATAATTTTCATCTCTATAACATGTGTTAGACACATATACCGCTGCATAGCTATGTCTTGTAGTAAATGTTACACCTGTTGCATCTTTAGCAACTTTTCCATTATTTCCAGTTGCTGTACATGTAACTGTGTATGTTCCTGTTCCTAATGAATTAGCTGGATTACATTCTGCATTTCCTCCAGTTGGACCGTATGTTACATTTAAATTATCTGTAAACTTGTAACTTCCATTTCCTAAACTTAATGGATTATTTTTTGCTTTAATTAATGGTACTATATTATCCATTTTTATAGTTGTATTATTTTTTCCTATATTATTAACATTATCTTTTACTTCTACTTCTATTTTATTTTCTTTGGATTCTGTTAATATAATTGTATACAAATTTTCACTCTTTTTTGTTGGTGTAACTTCTTTTGAATTTACCATTATTTTTAAACTACTTTCATTTATTCCAGAACCACCTATTACTTTTTTGTTTTCATATAAATAATAATCTGTCAATTTTATTTCTACTACTACTCTATCACTATTATACCAATCACTATATTTTGGATTGTTTATTTTGGTTCCTTCTATTACTGTTATTGCTATGTCTGGCCCTATACTATCAACATTATTTATCGCACACAAATTATCACAATCTACACAACATTCTGTTGTTCCATTTATTTTAAATGTTTTATTGCTATTTCCTAATCTATCTCTTGATTTTATATTTAATTTTTGGGATGTTTTTAAAGTATTAGTACTTTCTTTTACCCAACTTTTTCCTCCGTCATATGAATATGGTCTTAAGGCTATACCTACTCCTATATCTGTTGCATTTATTTGAATTGTTTTACTTTGTGTCCATTTATCTATGTCTGGTATTGTTACATTAACTACTGGGCCTTCTTTATCTATTCCTCCTACTATTATTTCATTATATACTATTTCTGTTCCTTCTTTTTCTATATATGCTCTTATTGTTTCTTCTTCTTTGATTTCTATTTTTACTTCTTTTTCTTTTACTTCTTTTATTTCTTCTTTTCTTTTATATTTTTTTACATATCCTTCTTCTACTTCTGGATATGTTATTATTAATTCTTTGGTTGTTGCATATGTATTACTTGATATTTTAAATGTTGGTGTTTCTAATTCTTTTGTTTTTACTTCTATCGTTTTTGTTGTTTTTTGATTTTTTCCGTTTGTTGATATTACTTTTATTGTATATTTTGTATTTGGTTTTAATCCTTTTATTTTTTTTGCTTCTGTTATTATTCCTTTTTCTTTATTTTTTGTTACTTTTGTACATTCGTTATTTAGACAATATTCATATTCTTTTATTCCTGAACCACTATCTTGTGTTTTTATCATTAAGTTTATTTCGGTTCTTGTTGTTTTTAATTCTTTTATTTTTAAGCTTGGAGGTGTTTCATCTAATGTTTCACAGTTACCTTCACTTATTTTTATGTTACTTTTTACTCCATTCGCACAATATTTTCCATCTGTTACATTTTCTAATTCTATTTGTCCTTCTTTATTTCTTTTTACTATTCCTGATATGAATGGATTATTTTTTAGTTCTAGTTCTTTACTTTTTGCTTCTATTCCTTCTACTGGAAAATCATTATTTTCCATATTTTTACTTACATATTCTTTTGTCGCATCCAATAAATTACTTGCATTTATTTCAAATGTTTTTTGTTTTGATGCCTCGATATTATTTGTTACTATTCCGATTGTTATCATACTTATTACGGCTAGTACTACTATTGTTGCCAATAATTCTATCAATGTAAATCCTTTTTTCATGTTCCACCTCTATTATCAGTATAACATACTTTTAAAAAAAAGTAATCTTAAAATTACTTTTTAAATTATTAAATATTAAATATATAGAAATTTTGTTCTTATTTTAATAACTTAATCCTATAATATAAATACCTGTATTTGTTCTATTAGCAACACCGCTTATAGTTACCGTTGATGCATTTTTTACACTATACCAATATCCTGATCCTGAATAAGCATCATTTGATTTTCCAATTTTAACTATTTTACCATTACTAGAAGAAATAGACGGATATGTTACAGTATCAGTTCGAATAGCAAAATATGGCAATAATATATATGATTTTGTACTATCTAATTCAAAGGAGCTACTATAAGATGTAGTGCCATTATTCCCAACATACAAATATACTATTTCATAATTTACATCATTATTTATTTTCAAATTATATAATTCATTTAAAGCATCACTAACATTCATACTTGTTCCATCATTGGCATTATATACTACATCACTTGCCTTATATGTGGTTGCTGCATATACACCAACACTCGTAAATATTAAACCACATATTACTATTAAAAATATTCTACTTTTTATTATTTTTTTCATCTAGATTCCTACTTTCTAACAATATCATACCCCCCCCCCAGACGTGTTTGTCAAGGGGAGTTTATAATATCTTATAATGTATTAAATAAATATTCTAAAACAGCTATTAAAACATTTTTAAACTTTGAAAATTATATTGTTAATGCTTTTGATTATGAGCTATCTAATGGACTGATTGAAGATACTAATAATATTATTAAGCAGATTAAACATAATGCCTGTGATTATAGAAAGTTTTCTCGTTTAAAAGCTAGAGTTATGCTTGTTAAAGGATTATACATTCCTATTCAGGCACAATAAAAAGAGAACTAAATTTTAGTCCTCTCTAAACTATTCATTTATCATTAGTTTTTGGTTTCACCAACACTACTTGACATTGAACCTCTTTAAATTATTTTTCCTCTTTTTTAGTTGGTTTTTTTGGTTTTTCTTCATTTCTTATTTCTTCTTCAGGTAATTCACCATGTTCAACTAAATATTCTATTTCTTCTTTAGTAATTGTTTCTTTTTTTAGAAGTGATTCAGCTATTAAAGTCAATAAATCCATGTTATTTTTTATTATTTTTTTTGTTTTTTCATAACATTCATTAATTATTTTTCTTTGTTCTTGATCAATTTCAAATGCTACTTGTCCTGAGAAATTTCTAGATTTATTGTAATCTCTACCTAAGAATACACTACCTTCTTGTTGTTCAAATTGAACTGGTCCTAAATCACTCATACCATATTCAGTAACCATTGCACGAGCTATTTTAGTTGCTCTTTCAAAATCATTATGTGCTCCTGTTGTTATTTCATTAAATACTAATTCTTCGGCAACCCTACCTCCAAGATATCCACTTATGGTTGCTAAAAGTTCAGTTTTAGTTTGTAAATAAGTTTCTTCTTTTGGTTGCATTAAATTGTATCCACCAGCTTGACCAC
The DNA here is from genome assembly GCA_934167465.1 of uncultured Bacilli bacterium. Lineage (GTDB taxonomy): Bacteria > Bacillota_I > Bacilli_A > RF39 > UBA660 > CAJOJO01. The sequence goes on from CAKPKR010000001.1 coordinate 267,198, forward strand.
GAGGTATTATTGTTATTTTTTGAACTTCATTGGCACCATCTAATTTTAATCCCATTACAGCATGACCAGCTTCATGGAAAGCAACAACTCTTTTTTCATGATCGGTATATTTATGACTGATTTTAGCAGGTCCCATCAATACTCTATCATGAGCTTCATCTATTTCAGCCATTGTAATTGCTTGTTTATTTCTTCTTACTGCTAATAAAGCAGCTTCATTTAATAGATTTTCTAGATCGGCTCCACTAAATCCTATAGTTCTTGCAGCTATATTTTCTAATTTAACATTTTTAGCAAATATTTTATTTTTTGCATGAACTTCTAAGATTTCTTTTCTTCCTTTTACGTCAGGTAAGTTTACTGTTACTTGTCTATCAAATCTTCCTGGTCTTAAAAGTGCAGGATCCAAAACATCTGGTCTATTTGTTGCAGCAATTATGATAATTCCTTCATTTGCGCCAAATCCATCCATTTCAGTTAATAATTGGTTAAGTGTTTGCTCACGTTCATCGTGTCCACCACCTAATCCAGCTCCTCTTTGACGACCTACAGCATCTATTTCATCAATAAATATTAAACAAGGTGCATTGTGTTTTGCTTGTTTAAACATATCTCTAACACGGCTTGCTCCAACACCTACAAATAGTTCAACAAAATCTGAACCACTTATGAAGTAAAATGGAACATTCGCTTCTCCAGCTACAGCACGTGCTAACAATGTTTTACCAGTTCCTGGAGGGCCTTGTAATAAAACTCCTTTAGGAATTCTTGCTCCTAATTTTGTAAATTTTTTAGGATTTTTCAAGAAATCTATTAATTCTTGAACTTCTTCTTTTTCTTCATCTAATCCTGCAACATCTTTAAATGTTACTTTTTTACTATCTTCATTTAATTTTGCTCTACTTTTACCAAAATCCATTGATTTGTTAGCAGCTCCCATTTGTCTTGAAATAAATATGAATGCTACTATTAATAATATCATTGTTGGTAAAACATTTAAAATAAATGATAATATAGTGCTTGAAGCAGGGTCTGCTTCTGTATTTATTTTCATATCAGAGTCTAGTATTTCTGCTACTACTTTATCTGATAAAGGTGCTTTTAAATAAAAATTTTCTTTCCCATTTTCTGTTTTAATTACACCTGATATTTCATATATTCCTGCAGTTTTTCTTGGAACTATTGTTAATTCTTCAATGTTTTTTTCATTAATTTCATTAACAAATTTGTCATATGATAATTCTACTATTCTATTATTTGATATACTCATAAAGAATAAAACACTTATCATAAATATAATTAAAAAACTATAAGGAACTACTGTTTTTTGTATTTTTTTTCTGTTCATATTATTCCTCCTTAGTAATATTTAAGTATTATATCACATTTTTCATTTTTTTGCTTATCAAATTTTGATTTTTTTAATCCTGGAAGCCAAACTACTGTGTCATAAGCGTCTACTACTACTGGCCACATATCTCTATCGTTTACTTTTATTTTTTCATTTATAAAGATATCATTTATTTTTTTGCTAGTTAACATTCCTTTTATGTGTATACGATCTCCATTTTTTCTTGTTCTTACTCTTAGTGGAAATTTAATATCATCTTTACTTAATCTACATATAAAATTATTATTTAAATCTGTTTCATTAATTACTTCTATGTTTTTTCCATTTGGAAGACTTAAATAATCAATTATTTCAATTTCATATTCATTTGGTTTGATTTCTTCTGACACAAATATTAATTCATTATATTGTTTTATTGCTTTCAAATTGTTTGGTAGATATATGTATGCGTTAGCTTTTTTTGATTTTATTAGATTATATATTAATTCAGCATGGTGATCTGTTATCAACATTAAATCTTCTTGATATATTTTTTCTAATATATAATATATAACTTTCATAGCGATTACATTCTCTAGTTTTTCAAATTCGACAATATTTAGAATATTTTGTGGAAATACTTTTGGAATGATTTTTTCTACTTGTTTATCAATATAATTATTATATTCTAATAGTATCGTACTAAATTTATAGAATTTTTTATGAACATTTTTATCTTCTTTTTTAAATTCCGGTACTATATATTTACGATATCTATTTCTTGTATGAATGTCTTCATTATTTGTACTATCAATGAAATAGTGAATTTTATGTTTTTTATTATACTCGATTAAATCGGCTTTAGTAACCTCAATAAATGGTCTTACTATTTTATAATTTCCTCTATTTACTATTTTACTAAATCCACTATATCCTCTTAATGTTGATCCTCTTGTTAGTCTCATTAAAATTGTTTCGATTAAATCGTCACCATGGTGAGCAGTAAATAAATATTTAGCATTATATTCTTTTACTAGTTTTTCAAAATAATTATATCTTTTTGTTCTAGCTTCATTTTCAAAATTATCATCACCATAATCTTCAATTGTCATGGTTTCAAATATAATATTATTGTTTCTACAAAATCTTTCAACATATCGTTGTTCTTCTACTTGACCAGGTCTTCCTGTATTATGATTAACGTGAGCACATATAACTTCAATATCAATTGCTTTTTTTAATCTTGCTAGAATATGTATTAAAGCCATTGAATCAGGACCACCAGATATTGCCGCTACTATAGCGTCTCCATATTTTATATGTAATTCTTTTAGTAAAAAATCGTATACACTATCCATACCAACACCTCTAATATATTTTATAATATATATTTAAATTTAACAAGTAATAAAGAATAAATTTATTAATTTATATTTTATGACAACTACTAATTTTGAACTTATTTTAAGTTAAATTTTAATAACTTAAAATAAGTTGATTACAATAATATTTAGGTGATAGTATGTATAGAAGACTAAGAAGTTTAAGAGAGGATTTGGATTTAAATCAAACAGATATGGCTAAATTACTTAATATGTCACAAACTGGTTATTCGCAATACGAAACTGGTACTAATGATATTCCTACAAGTATTTTAATTAAACTATCAAGAATACATAATGTTAGTGTAGATTATATTTTGAATTTAACCGATGTAAAAAAACCATACGAAAGGAAAAAAGAAAAAATACACAATTAAAATGTATTTTTTTATCTACATATTCAAAATTAATTAGTTTATTAGCTATATTGCTAAACGCAATGCATATTTTGTTAATTTTTTGTATTACAATTCTTTTAGGAGGATGCTATATGGCTTTTAGAATAAATGCAGTAAGAAAAGAAACAGAAAATAAGACAGTTAGATTTCCATTAGAAGTTATAAATGACATTGAAAAAGCAATTGAAAATACTGATATAACATTTTCTAGATTTGTAATTGAAGCTTGTAAATATGCTTTAGAAAATATGGAAACTGAAATGAAAATAAAATAAAAAATATCACTTTTTTAAATGTGATATTTTTTTTAATAAATTAACCTATTATTCCTTTTAAAACCCCAAATGATAAAATCATCATTATCATACCTGCCATTATAACTCCTAAGGTTGCTGCTACAAAAGATTTTTTCTTATTCATATCAAGTAATGCCGCAATTAAACATCCAGTCCAAGCACCTGTTCCAGGTAAAGGAATTCCTACAAATAATAATAATCCCCAAAATTCATATTTCTCAATTTGTTCTTTTTTAGACATTGCTTTATTTTCTAATTTAGTTGCTAAACCACTAAATAATTTTGTTTTTTTCATTTTATTGAATAATGGTGTGATAAACCATAAAATAAATGGTATAGGTATTATATTTCCTAAAAAACAAACAATAAAACTTGTAACTGGATTCATATCTAATAATGAGGCTGCTATTAGACCTCCTCTTAATTCTAGAATTGGTAACATTGAAATAATGAACACAATTAATTCTTTACCAAACGCTAAAGAAGTTAATCCACCAAATAATCCTACTAAATTTTTTGCTAACCTATCTGTCACAATTACATCTCCCTATCTTTTATTAAACTTGTAGCAGCTATTGCTCCTTCAGATGCAGCTGTTATAATTTGATAAACATCTTTTTTTATAACGTCTCCACAAGCATATAAACCTTTTATATTAGTTCTCATACTATTATCTACTATAATATAATTATTTTCTTTATTTACATCAATATTCAAATAATCTAAATTAGGTGTTAATCCTATATATATGAATATTCCTGAACAATTAATTATTCCTTTATTTGTATTAACTGACACTATTTTTTCATTTTCACTATTAATACTATCAATGCTACAATTATAAATTATTTCAATATTTTGTTTACTAAATACTTCTTCTTGTAATATTTTTGTTGCTCTTAAATTTTCACTTCGATTTAAAATAGTTACCTTTTTACATATTTTTGATAAATATAAACTTTCTTCAAAAGCACTATTTCCACCACCGACAACAACTACTTCCAAATCTTTATATAAAGCTCCATCGCATAAAGCACAATAACTAACTCCTTTACCAATAAATTCATCTTCTATTCCTAATTTATTTGGAGTTCTTCCTGTTGCGATTACAACATTTTTAGCTATATATTTTTCTTTATTTGTTTCAACAATAAAATTATCTTCTTTTGTGACATTAATTACTTTTTCATATTTTAATGGAATATTCATTGCATTAATTTGATCGTGAATATTCATAACTAATGTTGGACCATCTACTTTTGTAAAACCTGGATAATTTTCAACATTAGAAGTATTATTTATTTGACCACCAGGAATATAACTTTCAAATATTAATATATCTAAATTTGCTCTTTTTAAATATATTGCCGCAGACATTCCTGATATACCTGAACCTACTACAATTGCATCATATATTTTCATAGTTATTTCTCCCTATTCTTTATTAATATAATTACACCTATAATAATTCCTAAAATTGAAACTAATTGAGCTATTCTTAATGTTCCAAAGTATAAACTATCTTGTCTTAAAGATTCTATTAAAAATCTCCCTATTCCATACCATATTAAATATGTACTAAAGGTAGATCCTTTTTTAAAGGCTCTACTTTTTTTCATAAATAACAATATTAAAAATCCAACTAAACACCATAATGATTCATATAAAAAGGTTGGATGATAGTAGTTACCATTAATATGCATACCATCAATTATAAATTGCGGTATATGTAAGTTTTTAAGTGTTTCTAATGTAGTCATTGGACCATAGGCTTCACTATTCATAAAGTTTCCCCAACGACCTATTGCTTGACCTAATATTAAACTTACAACCATAATATCCAAAATTTTAAATGTATCTATATTATATTTTTTTGTGTAATAAATTGTAAAAATTAAAGATGCAATAACACCGCCATGGATTGCTAAACCACCTTCCCATATTTTAAATATATCTAATAAATTATTAGAATAATAATCTAAATTAAATAAAACATAGTATAGTCTAGCACCTATTATTGCTATCGGTATTAAATAAAAGAAGTAATTTGTTATAAAATCTTCACTGATATTTTCCTTTTTGGCATTCTTTAGAGCTAAAGTACCTCCTAATAAAAATCCTAAAAATATTATTATAGTATACCAATAAATTTTAATTGTACCTAAATCTAAGAATATTGGATTCATAATTATTGTTCCTTTCCTATTACTGGTTTTATGACTAGTTTATCCATTATCATATTCATAATTGATATTAAAATGGCTGCTAAACAGGCTATAAAAATTCCGTGAGTTGTAAAATGATTTCTTAGTATTAAATCAACTATTTTCAAAATAATTACATTTATAAATGGATAAAATATGCCTAAAGTAAGGGCTGTTATTGGAATAGTGAATCTTACAATTATTGGTTTTATAGTTTGATTTAGTATATATATTACAACAGATGCTATTAAAGCCCATAATCCATAATAACTATTATCTATTTGAATTGTATTAGGAAATATCATTGATACAGTTACTAGTATTAATGAATAACCTACCATATATATTAACCATTCTAGAAAATTGCTTATTCTTTTTTCATTTGATTTGATTTTTTCTTTCACTTATAGTCACCTTACTTTTGTCTATATTTCATTATACTAAATATTTGCTTTTAATTCAAATAAAATATCTCTTAATTCTGTTGCTCTTTCAAAATCTAATTCTTTAGCAGCATTATGCATTTCTGTTTCAATTTTATTTATTAATTCCATTGTTTCTTTTTTGCTTAATTTTTCTGGTGATTTTTCTTCTATTTCTTTATTATTTGTTACAACTTCTCTTATTTCTTTAATTATTGTTTTAGGAATAATATTATGTTCTTTATTATATTTTTCTTGAATAGTTCTTCTTCTTTCTGTTTCTTTAATTGCTTTATTCATTGAATCACTAATTGTATCAGCATACATTATTACACGACCATGTTCATTTCTAGCGGCTCTACCTATTGTTTGAATTAAACTTCTATCACTTCTTAAGAATCCTTGTTTATCAGCATCCATTATTGCTACTAAAGATACTTCTGGAATATCTAGTCCTTCTCTTAATAAGTTTATTCCAACTAATACATCATATTTACCTAATCTTAAGTCTCTTATTATTTTCATTCTTTCTAATGTTTTTACTTCACTATGAAGATATGCTACTTTTATATCCAGATTTTTTAAATATGTTGTTAATTCTTCGGCCATTCTTATTGTTAATGTTGTTATTAATATTCTTTCATTATTTTTGATTGTATTATTTATTTGTTCTAATAAATCATCTATTTGATTTTTTGTTGGTTTTACTTCAATAGTTGGGTCTAATAATCCAGTTGGTCTTATTATTTGTTCAGCTACTACATTTGCTTTTTCTAATTCATAATCACCTGGGGTTGCAGAAATGCATATTACTTGATTTATTTTGTCTTCAAATTCATTAAATTTTAATGGTCTATTGTCCATTGCACTTGGTAATCTAAATCCATAATCTACTAATACTTGTTTTCTTGCTTGATCTCCGTTATACATTCCTCTTACTTGAGGTAGTGTTACATGTGATTCATCTATTACAAGTAAAAAGTCTTTTGGGAAGAAATCTATTAATGTTGTAGGCGTTTCTCCTGGAGCTTTAAGGGCTAAATGTCGTGAATAGTTTTCAATTCCTCGACAGCTTCCTGTTTCAGCAAGCATTTCTAAGTCATAGTTCGTTCTTTCATTTAATCTTTGATATTCTAATAGTTTATTATTTTCTTTAAAATATTTTAATCTTTCATTTAATTCTTCTCTTATGTTTATAACTGCTTTTTTGATTTTTTCATCACTTGTTACGAAGTGACTAGCGGCAAATAAACTTATTGATTTTTTATTTTGTGTTATGGCTCCTGTCACAGTATCGTATTCATATATTTTTTCAATTTCGTCACCAAAAAATTCTATTCTTATAGCTTTTCCGTGAGTATTAATAGGCATTATTTCTAAAATATCGCCTTTTACTCTAAATGTTCCTCTTTTTAATTCCAAATTATTTCTTTCATAAAACATTTCAATTAGTTTTTCTAATACTTCATCTCTATCTATGTTATCACCTACATTAAGTGTTAACATTTTATTTTCATATTCTTCTTTATCTCCTATACCATAGATACAAGAAACACTTGCAACTACAATTACATCATCTCTAGTTAATAGTGCCGATGTTGCAGCGTGTCTTAATTCATCTATTTCGTCATTTATTGATGCATCTTTTTCGATATAAGTATCTGATGAAGCCACATATGCTTCGGGTTGATAATAATCATAGTAAGAAACAAAGTAACATACGTGATTGTCGGGGAAGATTTCCTTGAGTTCCGCGTATAATTGCCCTGCAAGTGTCTTATTATGAGCTAAAACTAAAGTTGGTTTATTCACTTTTTCAATTACATTTGCAATCGTAAAAGTTTTTCCAGTTCCCGTTGCACCAAGTAAAACCTGGTATTTTTCGCCATTTTCTATTCCTTTAACTAACTTATTTATCGCTTGTGGTTGGTCTCCACTAGGTGTATATTTTGAGTGAATTTTGAACATTTTTGTATCTTTTTGTTCCATATTGTCCTCCTTACTACGATTATTACCAGCCTAAAATTCGTATCCAATTATCAAAAATTCGTATCCTAATTGATTTTTATAACCCCAAAAATGTGTCTTTTTTGCTTGGATACGAATTTCAGCCACAAATTGACTAAAATAAGACTAAATAAAACCAAGTAAAACTAAATGTTTTCCAGTAACTTATTTTAACACTTATTCCATAATAAAACAAGGAAACCATATTAACTTCCTTTTGTATTATTATGCACTATTTTTAAACTTAATTAAGATAACATTTTATTTCTAAATTCGTGTCCGTAACATCATTTATTGTTATGCCTTAATTTTAATATTAATTTAACGCTTTATACTTTTTATCTTTTTTTTAACATTATCATTATCCATAGAATCAGCTACCATTTGAGACTCATTATTTTGAAATTCATCATTGGAATTTACATTTTGATTTATAATCAATTGCTTGTATTGAATTAGAAATTTCTTTCGTTTATTCGCTTGCAAACTATTAGATTCAGTATAAGAATCATAGTATTGGTTCGAATCTATTTTTGACATTTCATAGTCATCATAGTTTTCTTCTTTCTCCTCTAAATTCTTGAGTGTTTCATTTTTCGTATCATGACTATCAATATTATTTTGACTTACTTTATCAAATAAATGTCTTGTTAAACTTGATATTCCTAACATTCCCATTATCCATGTTATTACATTTTGAAAAACATTAGTAATTTGAAAGTTATTAAATAAGAGAAAAGATAAACCTGTAATTGCTGTAAATAATCTACTGATAAATAATCCTTGTATAGTTGATTCTTTTTTGTTTTTAGTAGTTAATAGATTAATTGCCCCAGTACCCAGCAAAACTGAATTATAAATCAATAATGTTACTACGTAAGATATTGAAACTTTTTTAGTAAATAGTAATCCTATTAAACATAAGACAATTCCTGTTTTATCTATTGTTGTATCCACCATTCGAAAAATTAGCTTGTTTTTTTCATCATTGTTTTTTCTGGATATTTCTCCATCAAACTTATCAGATACTACAACAATTATTGATAACACTATTTGTGAAATTATAGAAAAACTCACTACATTAAAAGTGCTTAAAATAAGTGGTACAAAAGCAAAGGCTCTAATAGTTGCTAAAATATATGGCACGTATGTTATTTTTTTCATTTTTAATTTTTACCTCCTTTATATGATAGGAATTTTTTAACTACATATTTTTATGTATTAATTAATAAGTATCTCAATCACAAATTTACTAAATAAAACAAGATAAAACTAAATCTTTTCTAGTAACTTATTTTAACACTTATTCTATAATAAAACAAGGAAGTCATATTAGCTTCCATTTATATTATTATTTCTATTTTTTGATATAAAAATAATACTTCTTTGTAATATTTTATATTCAACTTTTTTAATAAAATATACTACGGCCAAAATCTTTTACTAAATTTTTTTAGATTTATGGAATTCTTTATTTGAGCATTTGTTATTTTTTCATTCAATTGTTTTTGTTCTAAATAGTATAATTTTTCTTTTGCGTTAAATAAAACATGGGAATTATATATACTTAATTTTTCATATGGTTCTTTTTTATTTTTCTATATATTAAGACTAATATTATTAAAATAATTAGATACCAACTATTTTGATTTAAATACATTAAATTAATATACTGAATATCATATAAATTTGAACCAAAATGATAATTATGTAATTCACTAATTATATTACTGGAATTATATATAAAACTTGGATCATATAGTGTTCTAAAAAGTATAAAACAAATTATAATTTCTACTACAATAAATAAAATATCATAAGTTTTATTTATTGTAATTTTTTTTAATAAATCATTTATAAATAAAACTAGTAAAATTAACAATAAAATTAGATATATTAAAATACCAGGACTTGATAAACCATAAACAAATAAACATTTTATAGTTAAAAATACTAATAATAAAGTTATTGTAATTTTTAAAATATTCATTTTTTTATTCACTTATATCACCTACTTTTATAATTAATTTAGTAAAATACAAATATGAACTTATTATGTAGTTATAATCATATATTATACTTTGAATACTATATGAATCAATTTTATGATTATAATGTGATATTTTATAAGCTATATCATCAATTTTTGAAATATTATACGCTCTCATTTTAAATATATCTTTATATAAATAAATATAATCATTTATACTTGAATCATAGTTGGATAATATCTGATTAATGCTCAATATATCAATTGAACTAGGATAATAATAGTGAAAAAGAAATAAATCATTCAATGTTAAATTTTTAATTCCTGTATATTTTAATATAGGAATTTTTTTTATTTGTTTTATTTCATTTTCTAAGGTTTCAATTATTTTCTTATAGTCATCATCACTATATATACCGTGATTATTAATTATAATATCAATATTCTTTTCTATTTGTATTACTTTTGTTTTCATTTCTGTAATATCATTTGAATTAAAATTATATGATTCTTTATGATTTAAATAAATTATATGTATAATATTTAATATAAATAAAATTACTGATATCAATAAAATTAAAAACATAATTATTTTTGATAGTATTTCTTTAAGTTTATTCTTATTATTTAATTTTGAGTATTCTACTGTTTGTTTTACATAATCATTAGCTTCTGTTATTGGAATAATTTCATTTTCTATTTTTCTACCCTTTAGTATTTCAAGAATTGATACATTTAAACATTCAGATAAAATTTCTAAAATAGAAACATCTGGACAGCCTAAGCCTCTTTCCCATTTAGAAACGGCTTTATCCGTTACACCTATAAGGGTTGCTAAATCTTTTTGAGTTAATCCTTTTTCTTTTCTTTTTTCGGATATAAATTTTCCTATTTTTTCATAATTCATAATTTACTTCCTTTCATAGCATTAGAATACAAAAAAATCGGTTATATTTCAACCGACTTATCGTAGAATTAGTATTTTTGTAATGTTAATTTTTTAGTTTTAGCACAAGAATATGGTTGTAAAGTTTTTTCATCAACAAATAATGAATTTAATCCAGTTGGGATTGATAGTAGAATATTTTTTCTATTTACTTTTATAATTCTATTTTTATATTCCACTACTTCAATAAATTTTGAAATTAAATCAAGTTCATTTGATGTTTTAATTAATATGACTTTTTCTTTATAAAGTTCATAATTCTCACTAATAGATGTAATACTTGGTGAAAAAACATCTTCAATATCACTGCAAATAAGCATATTATTATTTTTAATTTTAATTTCTGGTATAATGTTTATATTTTGTTTTGTAACTTTGTAAATATTACCAATAAATATTTGTTGTTTCATATGCAGCCTCCATATCTAAATATATTTTTTCTTACTTTCTTCTAATCTTAATTTTTTTTGTTTTACTTTTTGATATTCTTTGTAAGATGGTGTTTCTTCATAAATTTTTCTTACAAAATCTGTGCTACAAGATAATCTATCTGCAATTTTTTTTAAATCAGAAATTGTTGGTTCATCCAAAGGATGTAATTCTAAATATTTTTTTACTCTATCAGTTAAATAAATTGTTTTAATTTTGCTTTTTTTAATCAAATCAATATAATTATAGTAACCTTTAATTAATAAATTATAAATTTTTAATTGATTTTCATTTAAAATTGATACATCAAATTGTCCAGAAATAACTCCCAAGATATCAGCAACACTATTAATATCTAAATTATATACAGCCATTAGAAAATCAAAAGCATTACCTCTCGCACCGCAACCAAAACAATAATATAAATGATAACGCTCATCAATAAAAAAATCATAACATGTTGAAGAATTATTATGAAAAGGACAAAAATTAAAAAAAAACTTATTATTTGGATATACTTTTAACAATGGTTTGTTAATATGTGAATTAGAAAAAACTGATTCAACTATTCCTAAAAGAGAAATATCATTTTTAATTGAATACATTATTTCATCATTATATTTTAAGTTATCAAAATTTCTACTCATAATTTTCACTCCATTTCTATGTATTCTAACATTTTTTATTAAAAAAAACAAGAAAAAAAGGCTAGAAACGTCCTCCGCCTCCGCCTCCACCAAAAGAACCTCCACCAGATGAGAAGCCGCCTCCACCTCCTCCACCTGATGAATAACCACCACCAGAACTACTATTTTCGGCTGCATATACACTTCTAGCACTTGCATATGATGATGTGATTGTTCTAGTAATTGTATTTGCTAATCTAAAATTATAATAAATATCTGATGGCATATTTGGATTTTCTATTTCTTCCAGTTTCATTACTTTCAATATTTTTTTTGAACAACCAAATAAAGTTGCGAAAACTAAATATTTTTCCCATAATTCTATTTCAGGGACTTCTTTATCATTAAAAGAACCAAAATCTCTTAGGTAATTTCTAATTGCTTTCCATTTTTTATATTCATATGTTCCTTCTACTGTCCTTTTTTTATTATTATATAAAAATACTAGTAAAATAACTGATAATAGTAAAATTAGTAAGTATATTTTAAATGAATCATTATAAAATTTTTGCATTGTTATGATGTATATAGTTTTAAAAATACTTATAAAAATAATTACGATATAGGCTAATGTAATTAATAATTTATAATTACTTATCTTACCAGTTAACATATTTTTAAAAAATATGTAACACTTGGAAATTAATATATAAATTAGATATCCTATTAATATCATAATTCCTAATGATGGAACTATAACAAATAAAATAATAAAAATTGGAATGAAAGATGTATAATTTTTATTATTTTTTTTCAATTCATATATTTCTTTTTCATCTGTTTCAAAATATAATTTTTCTTTTGCATTTTCTAAAGATTCTTTATTATATTTTTTCCAATTTTTTATATATGATTCATAATTTTTTTTAGCATATTTTTTTATATCTTTAGTTTCAACACAACTTTTATTTTCAAATATTAAACAAATAAGTCTTCTATATATCGATGGAATTTCATCTGTTTCATCTTTTAGAGTAAGCATATAATTCTTCTTTTCTAATTTTTCAGCTGTAATTATTTTTCTTCTTATTAAATCCAACATAGCTGCTGATAAAGAGTTATTATTTATTTTTTTATACATTAAATATGATATATTTGTTGGAAGTTCATCATCTATTTCTCTAAAGTATTTTTGATTAAAATTAACTTCAGGATTCTTTATATATTTTTTATATGAATATATTCCCAAAACTAATAAAATAATAATGCATATAATTCCTTTAATATAGTTTATTTTTTCTTGTTTTAACTCTTGATTTTTTATTATTGTTTCTATATTATCTAATTCTTTTAGTAACTCTTGTTTAACATCATTATTATCTAATACTAATATTTTATTTTCTAAATATTTGTAATTGTCATAAGTTGGGTATCTATAAGCATATTCCAAAGCTTCTTTAGCAGCTTTTTCTTCAATTACATCTAATTCTTTTTTGATTTCAATTAATTTATTTAAAAGTTCTTTTTTGATTTCTTCATTTTCAATTTTATTTATCGATTCTAAAGCTGATTCATAATTATAACGAGTTATGTTAACTTCAAATTCGGCTAAATCTGTTTTGGCTTGATTTATTATTAATTTTTGCTGATTCTGTCTTTCATAATTTGCTTGTTCTGCTTTATTTGTTTCATATAAAATAATCTTTTCTAAAGCATCAGTATTAGTTAATTTATTACTGCCTGGGATTACATCTAAATCAAATGTTGCTCTAATATCAATTGCACGATAACTATTTAAACCGGTTATTTTAAATTTTACTGTTTCTGAATCTATTATATTTACATTTCCATTTAGTGGACCATGAGCCCATGCTCTAACATTTTTATTACCTGGAATATGAAGTGTGATTTCTAAATTAGCAATAGATTCTCTAAATTCATTACCAATTATATTCCAACCAATTTCAGCTACATCATTATGTTTGATTGAAATATTTTTTACTACATATTTTAAATAAAATGCTTTATTTTCTTTTGAAGGATTATATATTAAAATACTTTTTCCATTTGATTTATAATTTTCTGTATATACTCCATAATCTCCTTTTTTAGCAGATGATACTCTTTCAAAAATGTCACCTTGAATATTACTAAAACTAAAATTATTACTTGTTGGAATAGCTCTTACTTCTTTTATTTCTAATCCATTACCATTATGAATTAAACTGCCACCAAATGATTCCATATTTGGATCAAATTCATATAAATCTTCGTTAGCATATTCTATAATCCTTTCGAAGCCATTATATTCTCCAGTTAAGTTAAAATATTCTTCAACTAAAATATCACCATTATTTTGGATAGTAGCATCTATATAGTAATTATCTATCCCGTAAGCTTTAATTATGTTTGGAAACATAATTAAAAATGAAATTAATATAATTTTAAATTTTTTCATATTTCACACTTTCTATAAATAATTTTCATATTTATTGCATAGTTTATAAATAGCATTTATCATACCTTTTAATTCTTGCAAATACAATTTTATATTAACATCAGATGTTATATCCATTTCTGTACCAACACATTCTATGTAAAAATTATTATCAATTGCTAAATCAATTAAACTAAAATATTGATAAAATGTATATATTTGTGACGTAACTAATAATACGTTATCGTTTTCTTCAATATGAAACTTTTTTAAAAAATATTCAAATGAATCTCTAGTGTTTGCTCTTCTTGTTTCTAAAGAACTAGGAGCAGATAATGAAACAATGTTATTATTGCAATATTTGTTATTATATTTTCTGATGGCTGAGCCTAAATTAGGATTACTTTTTTCTTCTAAAGTTTCTTGATATTCTTTTAAATTAAAAACAATTTCTAAAGATCTATTTATAGCATCATATTCTGTTTTAGCACCTAGTGCATATGTATTTATTGATTCTAATTCTAAATCATTTATCGGACGCATTGCTGATAAAGTCACTATATAAGAATCTGTAATTTTAAATTTATCAATTATTTCTTTTGAATATTTGCATCTTCTATAATTAGAAAGGCGTGCTCCACCAAGTGGCAATATATATTTTGGAATATTATTTGGTAGAGTTGCATTAACAAAACCTAATTTAATAAAAGCATTTAACAATTCATCTTGTTTTTCTAATTTTTCTATTGATATTTCAAAACGTTCTTTATTGTTTCGATAATCCCATTTGTTAGCAAAATCATTTAAGTAAAAAATATATTCTTTAAAGTTATTAAAATCTGTTTTTCCATCAAATGTATTAATTATAAATATAAATGAATCACTATATATTATTTCTTTAATATTTTCAAATAATTTTCTTACTTTTTCTTCTTTCATGCCATCACCATTTTAATTATATCAAAAAAAAATAAATCTATAAAGATTTATTTTTTAAAGCATTTCCGATAATTTTTTTTCCTAATTTTAATATTTTAATTTTAACTTTTTCATTACATTGGCGGAGTTCAGTTGGAATAACGAATAATTCATCACATTCAGTTGGAATAAATGAATCAACTACTTTATAATTTTCTGTTTCATCTAATAGTATATAAATTTCATATGAAACACCATCTATTTTTAATAGTTTTGCATCTTTTTTATATAATTTATAATTTATATCAGAAATTGTAGTATTATAATTAATAATTATTTTTCTTTTACCTAAAATACTAAAATGATTTAAGTGAAAATGGACTTGATCTTCTTTTTTATTAACAAATTGATATACATTTACTATAAATAGATTTTTCATATATCCCCTTTTTTTGAGAGATAATATACTATAATAATACTATTTTGTTAACAAACATTGAAACTAATAATTTCTATTGATATAATATTAATATAATATGGAGGATATTTTATGGAGTTAATTTTATTGTCTGGTGGTTCAGGAAAAAGATTATGGCCACTTTCTAATGATGTAAGAAGTAAACAATTTCTAAAAATTTTAAATTATAATGGAAAAAAAGAGTCTATGGTTCAAAGAGTATATAGACAAATAAATGAAACACTTAATGATGTTAATATTACTATTTCAACAAATGAAGCTCAAAAAAATATTTTAGAAAAACAATTAGGAGATGATATCAACATTATTTGTGAACCTTCAAGAAGAAATACATATCCTGCTATTTTATTAAGTGCTGCATATCTTTATTTAATAAAAAAAGTTGATTTAAATGAAACAGTTACTATATTACCAATAGATGCTTATGTAGAAAATAATTATTTCAAAAATATTGAGTTAATGAATAAAGTAATTAAAAATAGTGATACTAATATATGTTTAATGGGAATTACACCAACATATCCATCTGAGAAATATGGTTATATCTTAAATAATAATAAAATAGAATTTAAAGAAAAGCCTAATAAAGAATTAGCAATTAAATATATTGAAGAAAATGCTTTATGGAATTGTGGGGTATTTTGTGTTAAATTGAATTATTTAATTAATTTGCTAAAAAAAGAATTAAATTTTAAAAGATTTGAAGATATTATAGATAATTTTGATAAGCTTAAAAATATATCTTTTGATTATGAAGTAGTTGAAAAAGAAGATAAAATTAAAGTAATAAAATATGATGGAAAATGGAAAGATTTAGGAACTTGGAATACTTTAACTGAAGAAATAGATGAAAAAATTGGGAAAATTGTTATGAATGATTGTAAAAACACTAATGTATTAAATGAGTTAAATATTCCAATCATTTCTTTAGGAATTGATGACGCTATTATAGTAGCTAGCTATGATGGAATATTAGTTTCTAAAAAAGAAGAAAGTTCACATTTAAATAATTATACGAATTTATTAAATGAACGCATAAAATATGAAGAAAGAAAATGGGGAAAATATATTGTTTTGGAAGAAACAAATGATAAATTAGTTAAAACTCTTTATATTGATAGTGGAAAAAATATTTCTTATCAAAGACATAAATATAGAGATGAAGTATGGACAATTGTTAAAGGTAAAGGAATATTTGTACTTGATGGAATAGAAAAAAATGTAAAAGAAAATGATGTTTTATATATTCCTAGAAATTCTAAACATAGTATTAAAGCAATTTCTAATATAGAAATTGTTGAAGTACAACTAGGAGAAAAATTTATTGAAGATGATATTGAAAGATTTGAATATAAATGGAAGAATTAATTCTTCTTTTTTTATACAAAAAAAGTTATAATTTCTTATAACTTAATTTTTATCTATTTTAAATGTTACTTGATAATAATCTTCAAAATCTATTTCTTCAGTATCGATTGTAAAGCCAAATCTTTCAATTGTTGCAGCACATTCTCTAATAGTATTTATTACAGTTTTTAAATCAGCAGTTGCTAATTTTTTTTGTTCTGGTAATTGAACTTTTATCTCACCCATATCATCAAATTTTACTGTTTCAGGTTGAGTATATGTTGATTGATATGGTTCAGGTTTCTTTTCTTCTTTTGTAAATGAATCTTCATCATTTAATGAAAAAGGAGTAAATGTTTGTGTAAAATCCATTGTCTTATCTAAATCAGTATTATTCGTAGCAGGTTGACTCATTGAAAAAACATTTGGTGTATCTATAACTTCTTGTGGCTTTTCTATTACTGGTTCAGGTGGAACTTGTGAAGCAAAATCGTCATTTGTTGTTGGACTACTAAAACTAAATGATGGTTCAATTTTTGGTTCTTCAAAATTCATATTAACTTCTTTACTTTCAATATCTTTTACAAAGTTTGGATTAGTATCTTCTTCTCTTGCAAACATATTAAAGAATTTTCCACTATTCATTCCAAAAGGTAGTGAATTTTCTTCCTTTGGTTCTTCTTTAACTGGTACTTGTTGCATTGGAGATTCTACTTCTTCTATTTTTGGATTATTTGATGTATCTAATAATTTATCGATATCTGCAACTGGAGCTGGTTCTTTATATATATTTTCAGCGTTTTTAGCTATTTTATCAACATCCATAAATCCAGGATTAATATCTTCATGTTTTTGTTCTGAATTTAAGTTATTGAAAATGTCAAAATTATTCTCTTTTTTTGGTTCTATTATTGGTTCTGTTGGTATTCCTGCAGGTGTTTCATTTGAACTTGTTTCTTTAGGTTCTGCTTTCTCTACTTCTATTGGTTTTATTGGTTCAAAACTATTTGGAATATCAAAATCTAATGTTTCTAAATTTTGTTTTGGAGGATTATTTTCAATTATTGGTTCTGTTGGTATATTCATATCTTTAAAGATGTCTTCGTTCATATCATTTTTCCTTTCTTTTATTAATTGTTCTCCGTTTGGATTTTCTTTTAACATTTTTTCTATTTCTTCATCTGTTTTTCTTACTGTTAATCTTTCATTTATAATTCTACTTAACATTACAGGTTGTAAATCATTACTTAATCTTAATAATGATCTTGCATGTCTTTCTGATATTTTTCCTTGCATTAATGCATCTTGAACATCTTCATTTAAATTTAATAGTCTTAATTTATTAGCAATTGTTGATTGTGTTTTTCCTAATTTTTCTCCTAAAGTTATTTGATTCAAGTACCCCATATCTAGGATTTTTTTATAAGAAATTGCTTCTTCAATTGGAGTTAAGTTTTGTCTTTGGATATTTTCTATAAGTGCGATTTCAGCACTTTCTTTATCATCTAATGTTGTTATTATTGCAGGTATTTCTTTTTTACCAGCCAATACGCTTGCTTTATATCTTCTTTCCCCAGCAATTATTTCATATTTGTCGCTTATTTTTCTTACTACTATTGGTTGTATTACGCCATGAATTTTAATTGATTCTGCTAATTCATTTATTGCTTTTTCATCAAATTGAATTCTTGGTTGAAATCTATTTGGTAATACATCATCAATATTAAGAATTTTTATTTCTCGATTATCCATTATAGTCACCCCTAACTATTTTATTCTTATTTTATAATACTATATTTTGGGAAATATTACAATATATTTTGGGAAATATTTAAAAAAAAAGAGATTATCTCCTTATTTATGTTTAGCAAGAATTAATTGCATTGGATTCCAACTTTGATATCTAGAATCACAACCAATAGTGAATTTAACTGTACTACTTGTTGCTCGTAAATATAATGTTGCATTTGATGCAGTTGTTGTATCATTTATTGTTTTTGAAATTATTTCAGCACCAGATATGTTATTTATATACATATATATTATTGTATTCCAATAATTATTGCCGATGGATGCATGAATTAAATCACCATTTTTTAAACCAGTTATTACAAATGGATTACTATATGATAATGAACTAACTTCTAATGATACATTATTTAGATTATCATTATTATTTCCCAAAATTAAATTTCCTGTTGCATATCCAGCATTTCCTATACTTAAATAATTATCTGTTGTAGCTTTATACTCTACTAATTTTATATTATTTATATTTTGTTCTGTTTCATTTGTAATGATACCATTTTTATCGCATAAATAATATTTACCATCTACTTTTTTATATCTTACTATTGATTCACCACTTGTAGATGAATTATAGAAATAAGTGTCACTAGGAACCGCATATTTTTTTATTTCATATAAATCATTTAAAGCACTTTCAACATTGGTTGATGTACCATCACTGGCATTATATACGACATCACTTGCTTTATATGTTGTTGCAGCATATACTCCTATACCACAACCTATTATACATAATATTACTATTAAAATTATTTTATTTTTTATTATTTTTTTCATTTATAACACCTATCCTACTTAGATTATACCCCCCCCCCAAGCATTTTTGTCAAGGTGGAGTTTATAATATTTAAAAAAAAAGATTTATTAAATCTTTTAAAATACATTTTCATTTATTGAATTTTCTAAATCAATTACAATTGGATTATTATTTTCATCAGGTGCCACTACCATTATATAATTTTCTTTTTCAGTAGTAATTTTATAAAATTTATATTTATAATATGGACGTAATGTTGTTAATTCTTCAATTTCTTCGATTGTTTCATTATTATAAGTAAATAATTCATTTGGATCTATTTTATTATAATATTCTTCTATTACTGGATTAAAAAATCCACCACTTGAAGTTTCTATATTAGATATTTGTTTATTTTTTATAAATACAAAAATTGATTTTTCGATTTTTGATAAATTAGTTGACCCAGTCATTTCATTTAAAAATATACAAGTATCATTTGTTGTTTTACATTTATATGCAAAATCTAATTTATAAAGATATTCATCAACTATTTTTCCATAATATGTTATATTTGTTAAATTTATAAATTCTATATCATCTAAATTCCAATTTTTATAAAAAATATCATTAAATACCGTTGAATTATATAAAGCATTTAACATTTTTTTTTCAAACAAACTATATTTTGATGAATCAAATTGTGGAAAACTTAATATATAATCTTCTTCTTTCTTATTAGTTGTTTCTTCCGATTTTTCGTTATTTATTTTATCATTATTGTTTTGTTTGATTTCATTATTATTGATATTTTTTTCATTATTCTGCGTTTTATATATTAAATAAATGCACGTTGATATATTAAATAAAAAAATAAAAAGTATAGTAAAAATTAATATTTTGTCTTTTTTCATATATTTAATCTATCTTTCTTTTTTAATTATAAAACAATATGTTTTAAAAATCAATGTAACATATTGTTTTAATTTAGAATTATATTGGTGATTATATGTATTTAAAAATTAAAGACTTTAGAGAAGATCATGATTTATCACAAAAAGAAGTTGCTAAAATATTAAATATTTCTCAAGTTACTTATTCTTATTATGAAATAGGAAAAAGAAATATACCATTAGACTTATTAATAAAATTAGCTGATTACTATAATGTTACTTTAGATTATATAGTAGGTAGATTTAAAAAAGATTGAACTTACAATCTTTTTTTCTTTATTTCACTATATTTTCTAGGATATTTTTTGTTATCTTTCAATTTTTCAAACAATAAAATTGTTCTTGTACTTCCTTCAATTGGTAATTTAAATTCTGATTTTTTTATCAATCTAACATTTAATTCATTAATAGCATTATCTATTTCTTTTAGTTCTTCATTCATATTAGCTTTTAATGGAATAAAATATCCATTTATTTTAGTTAAAGGTATAGCATATTCTAATAAAATTGAAGTATGTGCGACAGCTCTTGCTGTTGTAACATCAAATTTATTTCTATTTTTTAATGCATAATCCTCAGCTCTAGAATGAATTACTTCAATATTATTAAGGCTTAATTTATCAATTACTACTTTTAAAAATTCTATTCTTTTATTTAAAGAATCTAATAAGGTAATTTTTAAGTTAGGAAATACTATTTTTAAAACTAATCCTGGAAAACCAGCACCTGTTCCTATATCACATAATGAATTAATGCTATTTAAATCTATTACTTTAGCAAGAGTTAAAGAATCATAGAAATGTTTTAAATATACTTCCTCATATTCAGTAATGCCAGTTAAATTCATTACCTTATTGTATTCAATTAATAAATTATAATATTCATTTAATTGATCTAATTGATTTTGTGTTAATGATACATTAATTAATTTTAGTTCCTCAATAAATCTATTTTGATTCATTTTTATACTCCTTTTTTAAATATACCATTAAAATAGAAATATCTGCTGGATTTACTCCACTTATTCTTAAAGCTTGACCAATTGAAGTAGGCATTACTTCTTTTAATTTTTGTCTTGCTTCGCTAGCAATATTTTTAATGTTATCATAATTAATATCTTCAGGTATTTTTTTATTTTCTAATTTCATCATTTTTTCGGCTTCTTTAATAGCTTTATTTATATACCCTTCATATTTAATGTTAATCTCTACTTCTTCTTCTATTTCTTTGTCATATTTTATATCAATTAATTTTTCTTTTCTTAAATTTTCCAATGTTATTTCTGGTCTTTTTAAAAAGTTATAAGCACTTATACCATCTTTCAAAGGAGTAGTATTTAAATTATTAAATTTTTCTAAATTATCTTTGGAAGGAGTAATCTTAATATTTTGAAGTTCTTTAGTCATTTTTTCAATATTATTTATTTTATTTAAATATCTATTATATTGTTCTTCATTAATTAATCCTACTTCATATCCATGTTTTCTTAATCTCAAATCAGCATTATCGTGTCTTAATAATAAACGATATTCTGCTCTTGAAGTTAATAATCTATATGGGTCTCTTATTCCTTTTGTAACTAAATCATCAATCAATACACCTATATATGCTTCATTACGGCCTAATATTAACGGTTCTTTTTGTTCTAATTTTAAAACAGCATTTATACCGGCAATCAAACCTTGGCAAGCTGCTTCTTCATAGCCACTTGTTCCATTAATTTGTCCAGCTGTAAATAAATTTTCTATTAGTTTTGTTTCTAATGATTGTTTTAATTGTGTTGGATATATTGAATCATATTCAATTGCATATGCATATTTTAATATTTTTGCGTGTTCTAATCCTGGTAAACTATGAACCATTTTTTCTTGAATATCATATGGCATACTTGTTGAAAATCCTTGTAAATAAATAGTATTACCATAAGTTGGATCATCACTTATTCTGCTTTCAGGTTCTAAAAATAATTGATGTCTTTCCTTATCGGCAAATCTTACAACTTTATCTTCAATTGATGGACAATATCTTGGTCCGATTCCTTTAATATCGTCTAATCCACCATACATACTTGATTTATTTAAATTTTCTCTTATTATTTTATGAGTTTCTTCAGTTGTATAAGTTAAATGACAAGGAACTTGTTCTTCTATTTTATATAAAGGTTTTAAATCAAAGGAAAAAGTTAAATATTCAGGATCACCTAATTCTATTCGTGTTTTTGAAAAATCAATTGTATTTATATCTATTCTTTGAGGTGTACCTGTTTTAAGTCTTTTTATTTTAAAACCTAATTTTTCTAAATTTTCACTTAAATAATTAGATGGTTTTTCACCATGTGGACCTTGTCTTGTTCTAGTACTTCCAACTAGTATATCAGCTTTTAAATATGTTCCAGTTGTTAAAATAACTGCATCACCATATATTTTTGTATCATCTTCTAAAATAACACCAATTACTTTGTTATTTTCTACGATCAAGTTTTCAACTATACCTTCTTTTATTTCTAAATTTTCTTGTTGTTTCATAATTTCTAACATTTTTTTAGGATATGTTATTTTATCACCTTGAGCTCTTAATGATTTAATAGCTGGACCTTTTTTATTATTAAGCATTTTTATTTGAATATGAGTCATATCTGCAGTTTTTCCCATTTGTCCGCCTAAAGCATCTATTTCTCTTACAACTATTCCTTTTGCTGAACCTCCTATTGAAGGATTACAAGGCATATCGGCAATATTTTTAATATTTCCCGTTACCAATAATGTTTTATGTCCTTTACGAGAAGCTGCTAAAGAAGCTTCACATCCGGCATGTCCGCCACCAACTACAATGATTTCATATTTCATATAAAACACTTCCTTTTTAACTTTTCATATTATACTATTTTTTTTGTTTTTATACAATAATTACATATAATTAATTGATAAAAAAAATAACAAGATTATTTTGTTATTTTTAATTAATTTCCTAAAAAAATAATTCTTGCAAATCCATCTCCAATGTTTGAATATTCTATTATTGATTTATTACTAACATTTGTACTATTTATTGTTTTAGTATTTTCTTCAGCAGATTCTTTACAATTATAGCAATATATTTTTTTATTTTTTAATAAGTTATTTCCAATATAACTTGAACCTCCACCAGCAGAATAAGGGGTACAACCACCTCCATAAAGTCCACCTCCACCTCCTACTCCAGCACAAGTAGCACCTTGACCAAAGGAACCAATTGAATGATAAATTGGATTTGTATTTCCTCTACTATCATAAAAATTTCCTCCAGATGTTTGTGATGCACCAATTCCATATAATGTTACTGTACCTTCCTTATAAGAATCGCCATTTACACCTTGAATACCTCCACCATTACCACCAGAACAAGCCATAATTGCTGCATTAGATCCACCTCCGCCTCCACCTGATGCAACAATATAAATTGATGATAATTTTTTGCTTAATGTGGAAAGTAAGCCGGATTCTGATGCTATATGAGTTGCTCCTCCACCTGATGCAGTTAGTACATGGCCATCATTGTCAATTTTAGCATCTCCACCACCATTATATCCACCTTTAAAAGCTTTATGTTCACCATTTCCTGAACCAGAACCTCCAACATTTATATATAATTTACTACCTTTTTGTAAAGTAATTTCTCCTGTTGCATATGCTCCATATCCACCTGTTTTAGATGAAGTAGACGCACCGCCTTGAGCACCCCATACATCTAATCTGTATTTACCATTATATGGAACTATAAATATTTGTTCAGTACCTGTGTATAAAAAATCATAAACTACTGAAAATTGATTATTTTTTTTATTATATAATTCATTTAAAGCATCATTTACGCTCATACTA
The DNA here is from genome assembly GCA_934167465.1 of uncultured Bacilli bacterium. Taxonomy (GTDB): domain Bacteria; phylum Bacillota_I; class Bacilli_A; order RF39; family UBA660; genus CAJOJO01. The sequence continues at coordinate 291,766 of CAKPKR010000001.1, forward strand.
CTTCCGTCACTGGCATTATATACTACATCACTTGCTTTATATATTGTTGCGGCATAGACTCCTAGCCCAGTAAATATTATTCCACATATTACTATTAAAAATATTCTACTTTTTATTATTTTTTTCATTTGATCACCTATTTCAATTATATACATTCAAATAAATGTATGTCAAGTACATTTGTTTGAATGTGTGTTAATTTAATGTTAATGGTGATTTTATGGAAATAAAAAGAATAAAAGATTTAAGAGAAGATCATGATTTATTACAAAAAGATATAGCAAATATACTAGAAATTACTCAGCAACAATATAGTTTATATGAATTAAATATAAGAGATATGCCTTTAGATTTATTAATTAAATTAGCTGATTATTATAATGTATCAATTGATTATATTGTGAATAGGACAAATAATAAACAAATAAAAAAATAAGTTTTTAAACTTATTCTATTTTATAAATAGCAGCTACGGCTCTACCATAAAATGTTCCATATTCCATATATTCTGAAACAGTTATCGTTGACGAATTTTCCACAATACAAATATATATTTCAGCAGCACTACTTCCTCTACCAGCTTTGTGTGAATTTGTCTCATTATAACCATTTCCTTCATGCCAAACTGATATTCTATCTATTTTTGTTATTGAACTACAACCTGTTACATTTGATAAAGCACTATATTCTGTAGTTGCTGCTGAAAATAATATAAAGTATTTTCCTTGTTCTAATGTTTTAGTTAAAAATACTTTATCTGCAGAACCTGATATACCTGTTGAAGCTGTTGCAATCTGTGTTAAATTAAAATTTGTTAACTTATCTCTATTATTATATAATTCATTCAAGGCATCATTTACATTCATACTACTTCCATCACTGGCATTATATACTACATCACTTGCCTTATATATTGTTGTGGCATATACTCCTAGCCCAGTAAATATTATTCCACATATTACTATTAAAAATATTCTACTTTTTATTATTTTTTTCATCTAGATCCCTACCTTCTATCAATATCTTACCCCCCCCCCAGACAAAAAAGTCAAGAAAAATTTCAAAAAAAAAATAAGTTTTTTAACTTATTTTCCTAAACAAAATCTACTAAATAATTCATCTATCAATTCTTCTTCATAGGTATCACCTATTATTTCACCTAATAAATTCCAAATATTTTTAATATCTAATTCAATCATATCAATAGGCATATTATTATTGATATTTTTTTCTAATTCATTTATTTGTTCATTTACTTTTTTTAAAATTGCTACACTTCTAGCACTTGTTAAATAAGTCATATCTTCTTTTTCAATTTGTTCTAAATTAAATATTTTTTTAATGGTATTCTTTAATTCATCTATTCCTTCATTATTTTTTGTACTAATATAAATAACATTATTTAATAAATTAGTGTTTAATTTTTTTTCTAAATCTATTTTATTAACAATTATAATATGATTTTTATTTTCTATTTTTTCTAATAATTCTAATTCTTCTTTTGTTATTTCTTCATTGTTATTTAAAACAAATAAGATTAAATCAGAATTATCAATTAGTTCTAAACTTTTATCAACACCAATTTTTTCAACAATATTATCAGTATCTCTAATACCAGCTGTATCAATTATATTTAGTAAAATCCCATCAATATTTACTGTTCCTTCTACTATATCCCTTGTTGTTCCTTCAATATCAGTTACTATTGCTTTGTCTTCTTCTAATAAAGTATTAAGTAAACTACTTTTTCCAACATTTGGTTTACCTATTATTGATGTTTTAATTCCTTCTTTAATTATTTTACCATTATTTGATTTTTTTAATATATCTTCGATTTTTTCTTTTATATTTTTTATTTTTTCTTGTAATAGTGGAATAGTTACTTCTTCTACATCATCATATTCAGGATAGTCAATATTAACATTGATGTTTGCTAAAACTTGAACTAAATCTTCTCTTAAATTTCTAATTAAATTAGATACTTTTCCACTTAATTGATTAATTGCTAAATCACGAGCTTTATCAGTTTTAGCCTCAATTAAATCCATTATTCCTTCTGCTTCTTCTAAATCAATTCTTCCATTTAAAAAAGCTCTTTTAGTAAATTCACCAGGTTCTGCTAAACGGCAACCTTTCATTAATAATAATTCTAAAATTTTATTTGTTGTACTGATTCCGCCGTGACAGTTAATTTCTACAATATCTTCAGTTGTAAATGTTTTAGGTGCTAACATAACTGATACTAAAACTTCATCAATTATTTCGTTATTTTCTTTAATATAACCGTAATGAATAGTATGTGATGCTACTTTAGTTAAATCTTTTGTAAATATTTTACTAACAATTTTAGTTGCTTCTTCACCACTAACTCTTATAATTGAAATAGCTCCTACTCCTAAAGCTGTAGATATTGCTGCTATTGTATCATTCATTTTTTTCACGCACCTTTCTTTTAATACCAATTAACATTGGTAATGATTTTGGATGTTTAAATACTTCTAGAGAAACATATTTATCAGCAATATTAACAATCCAACCTTCAGCATATTTTGGAGGTATTTTATTTAATGGAAACATATGTCTTAAAATAGAATTTTCTATTTTTTCATTTAATAAATCAGAAAAATAAATTCTTGAATTTAGTAAGGCATCTCTAGCATGAGTAAAACCATGTTTTTGAAAAAATTTTTCTTTAGATATTTTTTTTTGCCAATCTTCACAATAAAAATCATGTAATAATCCAGCGATTGCTGCACTTTTATAATCTTTATTAAATTTTTTAGCAATTACATATGCTACTTTTGAAACTGCTAAACAATGTGTATAAACACTAATATCTCCATGATGTTTATAAAATTTTCTTCTTTGAAATTCACTACTATTTAGAATAGGATTTACTATTTCATAATATTCAACTTTATCTTTAAATGTCATAATATCATCCTTTCTAAAAAAATATAATCAATGATTATATTTCTTTGTATTTTATAGTTATATGTCTTTCAAGTCCTTCACCAATACTTTCAGTTTCTAGTTCTGGATATTCACTAATTATTGTATGAACAAATCTTCTTTCATATGAGTTCATAGGGTCTAATGAAGCTGTTACTTTTGAAGATTTTACTTCTTCAGCTACTTCACGAACTATTTTTTCAATATTTTTCATTTTTTTCATCTTATAATTTGAAACATCTAAATTAATTTTTAAATTCATACTTGTTTTATTTCTAACAATTTGTCTTACTAAATTTTGTAATGAATTTAATATTTTTCCTTCTCTACCAATTAATATTGAATTATTATTAGATACTAAAGTAACATTAAATATATCATCTGTACTTAATATTTCAGTATCTATTACTATATTCATACCCTTTCCTATTGTTTTTATAACTTCATTTATTAAATTATTTACATCTTCTTTTTTTATAACGGTTGCAATATATTTTTGAGCTTTAAATAATTTTCCTTCTATAAAATCATATTTTATCAATAAATCTGTTAAATCACATTTTAATTCAGAACATATTTTTTCGTTTAATTCTTCTTTTTCTTTTGCTTCGTAAGTTAATACATTTATCATTTTCTTTTACTCCTTTTTACTAATAAATTTTGGAATATTGTAAATGCACTAGATGTAATCCAATAAATTGCTATTCCGGTTGAGATTGTAAATGATGCAATAATCATTGTAATCATCATTATATTTTTCATCATTTTCATTTGTTCTTCTTGTTCTTTACTCATACTTGCTCCACTATTTAATTTAAATGAGTAATATGTTGTTAAAATTACTAATAAAATTAAAATTATGTATTTGAATTCTCCGTGAGTTAATAGCGCAACAGCAGGACTTGTACCTAATTGTAATGTTAAGAAATTTCCTTCAAATAATACTGGAATTCTATTTATTGCTTCTAAGAATGCAAAGAATAATGGAATTTGTAAAAATGAGAATAAACAACCAGACAATGGTTTTATATCATATTTTTTATAAATAAGTAACATTTCTTGTGATTTTTGCATCATTGATTGTTGATCATTTTTATTCGCATATTTTTTTTCTAATTTAGTTAATTCTGGTTGTGCCAATTTCATATTTTCTGATTGCATTGCTGTTTTTTTTGTAAATGGATACATTATTCCTCTAATTAACAATGTTGATAGGATAATTGCTAAACCATAATTTTTAACTAATTTTCCAATTTGAATTATTAACCAAGCTAATGGTTGGACAAATATAGTAGTCCATAATCCATCATAATTACTACTTATTACTCCCATTTTTTCACAGGCTGGTAGTTTTTCAATGTTTACTTTATTTTCTTCATATAATTTTAAAGTTTCTGAATCAGTAGGCTTACACAATATATTTTGTGTTAAATTCAAACCTGTTGTTTTATTTTGAACTACTTTATTATCGACTTTAACATATTTAGTACACCCTGTTAAAGTAAATACACATACCAATACTAATATTATTTTAGATATTCTTTTTTTCATTTTTTATCTCCTTTTATTATATTTAAATTAGAAAGACATTCATTTAATTCTTTTTCGATTTCACTAAAGTTTTTATTTAATATCCCTCTTCTTACTATTATAATACAATTGAAGCCATTTTGGTAGATGTTTTTATCTAATATGTTTTTGATTTGTCTTTTTATTTTGTTTCGCCCTACTGCATTGCATATTTTTTTACTAACTGAAAAACCAAAATGATATATAGAATCATTATTTTTTTCCACATAAATAATAAAATCTTTATATTTATATGATTTATTGTTCGATATGATACGATCAAAATCTCTATTTGATTTAATAATATTTATTTTTTTCATTATTTCACTTCCTTATAATAGCAAAAAAACCACTTTTCAGTGGAATATAATTAATGAGATAAAACTTTACGTCCTTTTTTTCTTCTATTATTAATTATTTTAGTTTGCATTCTAGCAAAAAAACCTTGTTTTTTACTTCTTTTTCTATTATTTGGTTGGAATGTTCTTTTCATTATATCCACCTCACTTTTCTAAAAAATTTCCATTGCTTTAATAATTATATAGATAAAACACACTTTTGTCAATAAAAATAAGTTAATAAGATACTTTTCCACAATAATATTTTTTGATTTTATTCTTTTAGTTTTTGCTTTTACATTATTTATTTTATTTTCTAATTCTTTTAATTGAGTTTCTTTTGATTCTAATTCATTATAATTTTCTTCTAATTTCTTCATTTTAAAGTGTTGTTTACTTAATTTAATTTTTATTTCTGCTTCATTTAACATAAATAACATTCTTTCTAATTATATATATGTTTAAAAAAAAATAATTAACAAACTTTTCCACATAAAAAAACTTTATTTTTTTATTTAAAAATTCGTTTTTCCACTTATTTGTGTATAAATAATACACTTGTATGTGGAATAATTATACACATATGTGAATAAAAAAATTAAGTTTTCCACAATTTTGTTTAAAACTATATTTATTTATTATTTTATAAGAAATTATTTTGTGGAAAAAAATGTGAATTATGTGTGAATTAGTTGTGGACTAAAAAAAATCCACAAAATTGCTTTTTTTTTCTTAAAAAATAAGGTAAAATATAGGTAATTGAATCAGAAATAGGAGGTAATGGTTGTGGAAAATAAAGTTTTATGGGACAATTGTTTAAGTAAAATTAAAGAAAAATTATCCCCAATTACCTTTGATACTTGGTTTTCAGAAACAAAATTATATAATATTGTGGAAAACAAAGTTACGCTTTCTGTTCCAATGCATGTTGTTAAAAAAATGCTTATGGAAAACTATAATGAATTAATTGAAGAGACATTTACGGATATTTCTGGTTCTAACTTTAAATTTGAATATTTAACTGAACAAGAAATTGAAGAAAATATTCAAATTGATACTGAAACTATTGGTGTTCCTTCAATTTCATCTTTTGAAACAAATTTAAATCCTAATTATACATTTGAAAATTATGTAGTAGGTCAAAGTAATAAATTCGCACAAATGACAGCCATTGCTGTTGCTGAACAACCAGGAAAGATGTATAATCCTTTGTTCATATATGGTAAAAGTGGAATTGGAAAAACCCATTTAATGCATGCCATCGGTAATTATACACTGAAAAAAAACAAAAATAGGGTTTTATATGTAACATGTGAAAAATTTGTCGAAGATTTTGTTGGAATTAATAAAAAGGGTGAAGATGGAAATAATTTTGATGCCGTTGAAATATTTAAAAGAAAATATCGTGATATTGATGTCCTAATCATAGATGACATTCAATTTTTAGGAAATAGGGTAAAAACGCAACAAGAATTTTTCAACACCTTCAATGAATTATATGATAAAAATAAGCAAATCATTATTTCTTCTGATAGTTCACCTGATGATTTAAAACTATTAGAAGAGAGACTTACTACTAGATTTAACTGGGGAATAACAATTCCAATTGAACAACCTGATTTTGAATTAAGAATGAAAATTATTGATAATAAATTAGATGGACATATATTAAAAGACGAATTTAGTAGAGAAGTTAAAGAATTTATTGCTAGCAACTGTACTAGTGATATAAGAAAATTAGAAGGAGCTATTACTAGAGTTACAGCATATGCAACAATGATGGGTGGATCAAAAATTACTTTAGAACTTGCTAACGAAGCTTTAAAAGATTATTTTGTAAAAAGTATTGTTTCAAAAAATAAAGTGGATAAAATTCAACAACTAGTTGCTAACAACTACAATATATCAGTTGATGATTTAAAAAGTAAAAAAAGAGTAGCATCCATTGCTTTACCAAGACAAATTGCTATGTATATATGTAGAATTCATTTAAATGAACCATTACAGAAAATTGGAATTGAATTTGGAGGTAAAGATCATACAACAGTTATGCACTCGGTGGAAAAAATAGAAAAGAAGATAAAAGAAAATAGTGAATTTAAATTAGAAATTGATAAACTAATTAATAAAATATAATTAATAATGTGGAAAAAAATAAATTATAAACATTTTATATACAACTAATTCACAGTCAAAAATTGAACTATTACATTATAAATAAAGACTTAAATTAGTTTTACACATTTTCCACTTTAATAATAAAAATAATAATATTCATAAATATAAAAAATAGGAGGGTTAATTATGAATTTAGAAATTAAACAAAATGTATTATTAGAAAATTTAAACTATGCGATTAAGGGAATATCTACTAAGAATATTATTCCAATATTAAATTGTATTAAATTTGAATTAAAAAAAGAAGGACTATATATGACTAGTACTGATAATGAAAGTGCTATTAAAACATTTATTCCTGAATGTGATATTGTAAGTATTAATTCATTAGGTGAAATAGTAGTATCAGGAAGATATATATATGAAATAATTAAGAAATTACCAGGAAAAGTTATTAAAATAGAAGAAGTAATAGATAATAAAGTACATATATCAACAGATAATTCATCATTTGATTTAAATTGTAATAATATTAATGAATATCCAGAATTAGATTTAAATGATAGTAAAAATCCAGTTATTATTAATAAAAAACTATTTAAAACAATGATTAAACAAACTTCTTTTGCAGCCTCAACTCAAGAAAATAGACCAGAATTTACTGGAATTAATATTATATTAGAAAATAATAAATTAGAATGTACAGCAACTGATTCGTATCGTTTAGCAAAAAAATATATTGAATTAGATAATGTATATGAAAATAATGTTAACTTAATAATTCCAAATAAAAATATAATGGAATTAGAAAGAATGATTGAAGATAATGAAGAACCTTTAGAAATGCACATTTTTAATAATAAAGTTATATTTAAATTTGATAATATAATATTTATGACAAGATTAATTAATGGAAATTATCCTGATACAAATAAATTAATTCCTAATAATTTTAATATAATTCTTAAAGCTAATTTAAATGAATTATATAGTGCAATTGATAGAGCTAGCTTACTTACTAGTGAATATGATAAAAATACAATTAAACTAGAATTAAATGAAAAAATAGTTGTTATATCTTCAAACATTCCCGAAATAGGGTATGTTGAAGAAAAACTAAATGTTGATACTGATTATAAAGATAAATTCAAAATTTCATTTAGTTCTAAATATATGTTAGATGCTTTAAAATCATTAGAATGTGATGAAGTAAATATTAAATTTAATGGTGAAGAACAACCAATTATTGTTAATAATATAATAGATGATGGTGTTATTCAATTAGTATTACCTGTTAAAACATATTAAAAATAGAATTTTTTCTATTTTTTTTCTTTTTCTACAAATTTCAACATTAACTATATATAGAATATATAACTCAAAGGAGGGTTATTGTGGAAAACTATGAAATAAATAATTCAACATTAGCAGTTATTGCTTTAAATGAGAAACAATCCAAAATAATTGAATTAGATGAAATTTATATTGTGGAAAAATCTGTATTTGAAATAATTGATCATAGTTGTAAATTTTTTGGAAGTTCATATTTAGGAAGACATGAGGGAACAAAAATGATAACTGGAATAAAATATAAAACACCTATATTAATTGAAGAAAGTCATAATATTATATTTTTTCCTACATGTTCTTCTAAAATGAATAATTGTATGTGGATATCTTTAAATAATATTAAAAATTATTCAAAATATAAAAGAATTTCTAAAATTATATTTAAAAATGATTATGAATTAATTCTTAATATTTCATATGGTTCATTAGAAAATCAAATATTAAGATCAACTTTATTAGATAGTACACTTAGAAATCATAAAAAAAATATAATGAATAAGTAATTTACTTATTTTTTCTTTTTTTTTGCTTTATTTTATGATATAATGTACATGTATGTGTAGGAGTATGAAAAAATATAAATTTTAAAAAATAGGCCATTTAAATAAAAAAAGAGGTGTTTTATGTATATTAAGAACATAAATATTAAAAATTTTCGGAATTATGACAAATTATCTCTTGAATTTAATAAAGGTATAAATATTATATATGGAAATAATGGCCAAGGAAAAACTAATTTATTGGAAAGTTTATATTTTTTAGCCCTTACAAAATCACATAGATCTTATATAGATAATAATTTGATAAAGGATAATAAAGATTCATTTAAACTAATTGGAAACATTTATGTGGAAAAAATAAAAACTAAACTAGAAATCAATTATAATATAAAACAAAAAACATTAAAAATTGATAACAATGAAGTAAAAAAAATAAATGAATATATATCTAAAATGAATATTATTATTTTTTATCCTGATGACTTAGAATTAATTAAAAATTCTCCTAATATTAGAAGGAGATTTTTAAACTTAGAGCTAAGTCAATTACAAAGTGATTATTATATTTTAATTAATGATTATAATAAAATATTAAAAATTCGAAATGACTATTTAAAGAAAAATAAAAACTTTGATAAAAGTTATTTTGAAATTATAACTAATTATCTAATAGATAAAGCAATTCAAATTTATCGAATTAGAAATAAATTTATAATAAGGTTAAATGAAAATATAAAAGAAATATATAAAAATTTAACTGATATTGATAACTTTAATATTTTATATAAAACATCTATATATTTTGAAAATTATGAACGAGATTATTTAAAAGAAAAATTAAATAAAGAATTTAAAAAAATATATGATAAAGAATTAAAATATAAGATGACATTAATTGGTCCTCATAGAGATGATATTGAATTTTATATAAAAGATAAAAATATTAAACAATTTGCATCTCAAGGACAACAAAGAATGGCTGTTTTAGCGCTTAAATTAGCTGAAATTAATATATTTAAACAATATAAAAATAATTATCCAATTATATTATTAGATGATGTATTTAGTGAACTAGATAAAAAGAAAAAAAATAATTTATTAAAATATATTAATGATGATATTCAAGTAATAATTACAACAACTGATTTATCAAATATAAGTAAAAAATTATTGAATAAAGCTAAATTAATACAAATAGAAAATGGTCAAATAAAAAAAAATAGTAGAGGTGAAAGAAAATGAATAATGAACATTATGATGCATCTGATATTCAAGTACTAGAAGGATTAGAAGCTGTAAGAAAGCGCCCTGGTATGTATATAGGTACAACCGATGTTAAAGGTTTACATCATTTAGTTTGGGAAATAGTTGATAACTCAATCGATGAAGCTTTAGCAGGTTTTTGTAATAATATTGAAATAATTATAAATAAAGATAATTCAATAACTGTAAAAGATAATGGTAGAGGTATCCCAGTTGGTGTACATGCTAAAACTGGAATTTCAACAGTTGAAACAGTATATACAGTATTACATGCTGGTGGTAAATTCGGTGGAGGCGGATACAAAGTATCTGGAGGATTACACGGAGTTGGTGCTTCAGTAGTTAATGCCTTATCAAAATGGGTTGTTGTAACTGTTTATAAAGATGGAAAAGTTTATGAATGTAAATTTGAAAATGGTGGAAAAACAACTCAAAAATTAACAGTAATAGGAGAATGTGAAAAAGAAAGAACGGGAACAACTGTTACATTTAAACCAGACCTTGAAATATTTGATACTGATATTTATGATTATGAAACATTAAAAACTAGAACTCGTGAGTTAGCTTTCCTAAATAAAGGTTTAAAATTAACTTTAAGAGATGATAGAGATGATGAAGATACAACCGGAGAAACTTTTCATTATGAAGGTGGAATAAGTGAGTATGTTAGATATTTAAATAAAAATAAAACACCTATTCACGAACAAATAATTCATCTTGAAGGTGAAGACGAAGGTGTAATGTTTGAAGTTGCATTACAATATAATGATGGTTATAGCGATAGTATTTATTCATTTGTTAATAATATTAATACTCATGATGGTGGAACACACGAAGAAGGGGTAAGAAGAGCATTAACTCGTATTATTAATAGTTATGCTCGAAAAAATAAATTATTAAAAGAAAAAGATGATTCTTTAACAGGTGATGATGTTAAAGAAGGATTAACTATGATTGTTTCTTGTAAACATCCAAATCCTCAATTTGAAGGTCAAACAAAAGGAAGATTGGGAAATTCAGAAGTTCGTAAATTAGCAGATAGTGTTTTTAGTGAAGGTTTCGAAAGATTTTTATTAGAAAATCCAGATACCGCAAAAATTATAGTGGAAAAAGCAACTGTTGCTTCTAGAGCAAGAATGGCTGCTAAAAAAGCACGTGAAGCTACTCGTAGAAAAACAGCATTAGATGGATTCAATACAATTGGAAAATTAGCAGATTGTACAAGTAAAGATGCTTCAATAAGTGAAATATTTATAGTCGAAGGTGATTCAGCCGGTGGTTCAGCTAAAGATGCTAGAATTCCTAAAACTCAAGCAATTTTACCATTAAGAGGAAAAATTCTTAATGTTGAAAAAGCAAGATTAGATAGAGCCTTATCAAATGAAGAAATAAGAACAATTATAACAGCATTTGGTACTGGTATTGGTGATGAATTTGATATTAGTAAATTAAGATATCATAAAATAGTAATTATGACCGATGCCGATGTTGATGGTTCACATATTAGAATTTTATTGTTAACTTTATTTTATAGGTTCTTTAAACCAATTGTTGAAGGTGGATATGTTTATGCAGCTCAACCACCATTATATAAAGTAATTAATGGTAAAAATATTAAATATGTTTTAACAGATGAAGAATTGGAAGAATATAGAAGTACATTAAGTCCAAATGCTAAACCAATAGTACAAAGATTTAAAGGTTTGGGTGAAATGGACGCAATTGACTTACGTGAAACAACAATGCATATAGATAATCGTGTCTTAAAAAGAGTAACAGTAGAAGATGCAATAGCTGCAGATAAAGTATTCACAGATTTAATGGGTGATGATGTAATTCCTCGTAAATCATTTATTGAAGAATTCGCTAAATTTGCAGAAATGTTGGATGTATAGGAGGATATTATGGATAGAATAATTGAAAAAAATATTGTACAAGAAGTAAGAGATTCTTTCTTAGAATATTCAATGAGTGTAATTGTATCTCGTGCTATTCCAGATTTAAGAGATGGTTTAAAACCTGTTCATCGTAGAATTTTATATTCAATGTATGAATCAGGATATACTGCAGATAAACCACATCGTAAAAGTGCTAGAATAGTCGGGGATGTTATGGGAAAATATCATCCACATGGTGATTCATCAATTTATGAAGCAATGGTTCGTATGGCTCAACCATTTAGTTTTAGACATATGTTGGTAGATGGACACGGTAACTTTGGTAATATGGATGGAGATGGAGCAGCAGCAATGCGTTATACCGAAGCTCGTCTTTCAAAATTATCTTTAGAAATGGTAAGAGATATTAATAAAGATACTGTTGATTTTAAAAATAATTTTGATGATACTGAAAAAGAACCTGTTATATTACCTTCTAGATTTCCAAATATATTAGTAAATGGATCAATGGGAATAGCAGTTGGAATGGCAACCAATATTCCTCCACATAATTTAGGAGAAGTTATAGATGGATGTGTTGCTTATATCGATAATCCTGAAATTGATACATTAGGTTTAATGCAACATATTAAAGGTCCAGATTTTCCAACTGGTGGTATAATCCTTGGAAATAGTGGAATAAGAAAAGCTTATGAAACTGGAAAAGGAAGCATTACTATTCGTGGTAAAGTTGAAATAGAAGAAAACAATGGTAAAAGTAGAATTATTGTTACAGAACTTCCATATCAAGTCAATAAAAAAGAATTCCAAGAAAGAATTGGACAATTAGTCAGAGATAAAATATTAGATGGAATTAGTGATTTACACGAAGAATCAAACTTAGAAAACCCAGTTCGTGTTGTAATTTATTTGAAAAAAGAAGCCAATGCTAATGTTGTATTAAATAATTTATATAAACATACACAATTACAAACAACTTATGGCATTAATTTATTAATGATAGATCAACAAACACCTAGAATATTATCTTTAAAAGAAGTTATTTCTAAATATATTGATTATCAAAAAGAAATTATTATTAGAAGAAGTAAATTTGATTTAAATAAATGTGAAGCAAGAGTTCATATATTAGAAGGTTTAAAAATAGCTTTAGATAATATAGATGAAATAATTAGAATAATTAAAGCATCAAAAACAGATGATATTGCTAAAGAACAATTAATGTCTAAATTTCCTTTGGATGTAGTTCAATGTGAAGCAATCTTAGAAATGAAGTTAAGAAGATTAACTGGTTTAGAAAAAGATAAAATAGAAAATGAGTTAAAAGATTTATTAGAGCGTATTGAAGAATTAAAATCTATTTTAGCTTCAGAACAAAAAGTATTAGATATAATTAAGTCTGAATTAATTGAAATTAAAGATAAATATAGTGATGAAAGAAGAACAAATATAGATATGACAGCAATAGAATATATTGAAGATGAGTCATTAATTCCAGTAGAGGACATAGTTATAACATTAACTAATAAAGGATATATAAAAAGAGTAACTAGTGAAACTTATAAAACTCAAAATAGAGGTGGAGTTGGAATTAAAGGTATGGCTACAAATGAAGAGGATTTTGTAGAACAATTAATTTCAATGACAACACACGATTACTTATTATTTTTTACAGATAAGGGAAAAGTGTACCGAATTAAAGGATATGAAGTACCTGAATTTAGTAGACAATCTAAAGGATTACCTATTATTAATTTATTACCAATTGAAAAAGATGAACAAGTTACAGTTATGTTAAAGGTTGAAAATCAAGACCAAAATAAATATATTGTATTTTGTACACAAAGTGGTTTAATTAAAAGAACTGAATTAACTGAATTTGATAACATTAGAAATAATGGTAAAATAGCAATTACTCTAAAAGAAAATGATAAATTGATATCTGCAAGAAAAACAGATGGTACAAAAGAAATAATGATTGGTACTTCAAATGGTCGAATGATTAGATTTGAAGAAAATGAAATTAGAGTAATGGGTAGAACTGCATCTGGAGTAAAAGGAATAGATGTCGGTGATGGAATATGTGTTGGATGTGAAGTAGCTGATAAAGAACAACAAGTATTAGTTGTTACTGAAAAAGGATATGGTAAACGTACTAGTGTTGAAGAGTACAGACAAACACATAGAGGTAGCAAAGGTGTTAAGGCATTAAATGTTACAGAAAAAAATGGTAATATAGTTTCATTTAAAATAATTGATAGTACAGAAGATTTAATGATTATTACAAATAGTGGAATAATTATTAGATTACCAATTGAACAAATATCAACAACAGGTAGAGTAGCGCAAGGTGTAAAATTAATTAATCTTAAAGATGAACAAAAAGTAAGTACAGTAGCGCTTATTCAAAAAGATGAAACAAATGAAATAGAAGAACAACAAAATTAATTGTTGTTCTTTTTATGTTTCACGTGAAACATTGAATTACTATCTAATTTTTTTAATTCAAAAAATTTATTAGACTTATATATTTTGAATTTTATAATATATTTATTATCTATATTTTTGATTTATGTAAAAATATTAATTTTATATTTTATTATATAATTTTTATAATATAATGTTCCACGTGGAACATTAAAATTAAATTATAAAACAACAATCAATGTTTCACGTGAAACATTGATAAAAAACTTGCTAAAAAAAATAAAATATTATATATTATTAATGACACAACATTTATATTCGAACCAGGTCAGATGAGGAATCAAGCAGCCTTAAGATTCACTAAATGTGTGTGTCTTTTTTTATAATTGGTGATGAAAATGAAAGAATATATGCAATTAGCCTATAATGAAGCCTTAAAAGCTTATAAAAAAGGTGATGTACCGATTGGAGCTATAATAATTAAAAATAATAAAGTTATAGCAAAATCATATAATAAAAAAGAAAAAAATAACAATGCTATATTACACGCAGAATTAGATGTGATAAATAAAGCTTGTAAAAAATTGAAAACTTGGCATTTAGAAGAATGTATATTATATACAACATTAGAACCTTGTTTAATGTGTATGGGTGCTATTGTTCAATCAAGAATAAATGAAATATACTATGCTACTAAAAATAATAATTTTGGAGAAATAAATATAATAAAAAAATATAACAAACAAATAAAAATTAATTCTGGATTATTAGAAAAAGAATCAAGTGAATTATTAAAAAAATTCTTTCAAGAAAAAAGAAAATAACATAATTATTTTCTTTTATTATGTTATAATATCTATTAGAGGTGAAAATATGTATCAAACATTATATCGTAAATATAGACCTTCAAATTTTAATGAAGTAGTAGGACAAAAAATAATTGTTCAAACATTAAAAAATGCAATCAAAAATAATACATTGTCTCACGCTTATTTATTTACTGGACCAAGAGGAACTGGTAAAACAAGTATTGCTAAAATATTAGCTAAAACAATTAACTGTACTGATTTAAAAGATGAAACACCTTGTAATAAATGTGTTAATTGTACACAAAATAATTTAAATCCTTTAGATATAATAGAAATCGATGCTGCATCTAATAATGGTGTAGATGAAATAAGAGAACTAAAAAGTAAAGTTAATCTAGTACCATCACTTGGAAAATACAAAATATATATAATAGATGAGGTTCATATGTTATCAACTGGAGCATTTAATGCGTTACTAAAAACATTAGAAGAACCACCTGGACACGTAATCTTTGTTTTAGCAACTACTGATCCACATAAAGTTCCAGCAACAATTCTTTCAAGATGCCAAAGGTTTGATTTTAAGAGACTAAATCAAAATGAGATAGTATCAAGATTAAAGGAAATTTCTAAAAAAGAAAATATTGAAATAACAGAAGAAGCATTAAATGAAATAGCTACACTTTCAAATGGTGGAATGCGTGATGCTTTAAGCTTATTGGATCAAGCAATAGCTTATTCAGAACAAAATATAACATTAGACGATATTCACGAAATAAACGGAACAATAACTCCAGAGGAACAGCTAGAATTTATTAAAAATATATTATCATCTGATATCGAAACAATTTTAAAGAAAATAGATAATTACGAAAATAATGGAAAAGACTTTATAAAACTTACAGAAGAAATAATAAATTTTTTACGAAATATAATAATATATAAATGCGCTCCAAAATTTTATGAAGAAAAAATTAAATACAATATAGAAATCGAAAATATCGATACAGATAAAATATTTAAATATATTAAAGAATTTAATAATATACTTAATGATATGAAAAATTCAAATAATCCAAAAATATTATTTGAATTAACAATAATTAAATTACTGGATACTAAGAAAGATTTAAAGAAAATAAGAATAAATAATACTTTGTGTAATTTTAACAAAAAAGAACTATTAGACTTTATACCATTAGTAAATAAAATAAATGAAATAAATGAAACTAAATATAATGAAATCAAAAAAATAATAAATAAAGGAACAGTTAAAGCAGTTGGTAAAGAAAATATTATATTCTTATTAGAAGATGAATCAAATATATTTAATAATAATCTAGAATTAATAGATGAATTATTTGAAAAAACATTTAATAAAAAATATAAATTAATATCAGTTTCTCTAGATGAATGGGAAATAATAAAAAAAGAATTTAACAATAAAGAAAAAAAATATGAATATATTGCTGAATAGAAAGAAGGAATAAAAATGAATATACAAGCAATGATGAAACAAGCTCAAAAATTACAAAAAGAAATGATGAATGCTAAAGAAGAAATAGATAATAAAACATACACAGGAACAAGCTCTTTTGTAACTGTAAATGTTAAAGGAGATAAAACAATAGAAAATATTAAAATAAATCAAGAACAATTAGATAAAGAAGATATTGAAATGTTAGAAGATATTTTGACAGTTGCTATTAATAATGCAATGAAAGAAATTGATAAAGAAACAGAACAAAAAATGGGTAAATATACACAAGGAATGCCAGGTTTATTTTAATGAAATATCCAACAACCTTAATGAATTTAATTGAATGTTATAAAAAACTACCAGGCATTGGTGAAAAAACAGCAGAAAGAATGGCAATATCAACACTAGAAATGGATGATGAAATAATTGAATTATTTTCAGAATCATTAAAAAATGTTAAAACAAAAATTACAAGATGTAAAAAATGTAATAATTTAGCAGAAGGTGATTTATGTGAAGTATGTAAAATGCCAAACAGAGATGAAACAACAATATGCGTAGTAGAAGAACCAAAAAATGTTGTATTATTTGAAAAAGTTGGTTCATATAAAGGTTTATATCATGTATTAGATGGATTAATATCCCCATTAGATGGAGTTGATCCAAGTGATTTAAATATAAGCAGTTTAATTAAAAGAATAGAAGAAGAAAAAATAAAAGAAGTAATAATAGCAGTTAAACCTAGTATTGAAGGTGAAACTACATCATTATATATATCAAAATTATTAGAAAAATTACCTGTTAAAGTTTCTAAAATAGCACATGGAATTCCAATTGGTGTAGATATGGAATATATAGATGCTCTAACACTTGAATTAGCAATTGAAGACAGAACGAATTTATCATAATAAAAAAAAATAAACATATAATCAAATGGGTGATTATATGAAAAAAATAATTAAAATAATAAAAAAAATAGTATTTAGTGCATTATTATTATATGGATATAATGTAATAGCGGCTCCCTTAAATGTAATAATACCTATAAATTTTATAAATATTGGAATAATGACAATATTGGGAATACCTGCTTTATTTGCACTAATATTTATTAATATAATTGTATTTTAAGAAGGTGAATTATGCTTGATGAATATATTGAAGAACAAAAAATAGCATATAAAGTATTAAGAAATGCTGTAACAAAAGATAAATGTGCTCACGCATATTTATTAGAAACAAATGGATATTTAAAAAAAGAAGAATTTGCTAAAGCATTTGCTAAATGTGTACTTTGTCCTTATAAATATAGTAATAATCAAAAATGTGTTAATTGTACACAATGTGAAAATATTGATAAAAACATATTTAGTGAAATAAAAATAATTAGTCCTGAAAAGGATAGTTTGTGGATAAAAAAAGAACAACTGTTAGAACTACAAGAAGAATTTATGACAAAAAGCTTATTATCAAGTAAAAAAATATATATCATAACAGATGCTACTAAATTAAATACTTCATCGGCAAATTCAATATTAAAATTTTTAGAAGAACCTGCTGATAATATAATAGCAATTCTTCTAGCTGACAATATTCATCAATTATTAGATACGATAGTATCAAGATGTCAAATAATATCATTGGTAAATAAAAAACAAAAAGAAAATATACTAGAATCATTATTATCTGTAAAATTAGATAATTTAGACGAAATAAAAGATACTATAATTAATTATGTAAGTGAATTAGAAAAAAATAAAAAAGAAATGATTTTATTTAATAAAAAATATTTTCATAATAATATAAAAGAAAAAAATGAATTAATTGCTGCTTTTGAAATAATGATTTTATATTATAAAGACGCTATTAATTTAAAATTAAATAGAAAACCTGAAGTAATAGAAAATATTAATAATATATTATTAACTAATACAATTCAAGAATTAAATGAAAAAATTAAAATAATAACAAACTTAAAAAAGAACATATATGTAAATGCTAATACAAATTTATTAATGGACAAGCTAGTAATTGAATTAGGAGGTGTAAAATGAAAATAGTTGGTGTTAGATTTAATGAAGATGAACAATTAACTTACTATTATGTTAAAGATTTAGAATTAAAGAAAAATGTAACTGTAATAGTAGAAGATAATGACACATTAAAATTTGGTAAAGTTGTGACTCCAATCCATAATATAGAAGAAAAGAAACTAACAAAAGAACTAGGAAATGTAGTTAGAATAGCGACAAAAAAAGATTTTAATAAACATTTAAATAATTTAAAACAAGCAGAAATAGCCTTAAAAAAATGTAAAGAATTAGTTAAAAAATATAAATTAGAAATGAATTTAATTGATGCAACCTATACATTTAATCAAGATCAATTAATATTTCACTTCTATGCTGATTCAAGAATAGACTTTAGAGATTTAGCTAAGGAATTAGCAACTATCTATAAAACAAGAATAGAGCTTAGACAAATTGGAGTTAGAGATAAAGCAAAAAAAGTATGTGGTATCGGTGTATGTGGACAAAAATTATGCTGTTCTAGATTTTTAAATGAATTTGATTCAGTATCAATATCAATGGCTAAAAATCAAAACTTATCATTAAATCCATCTAAAATAAATGGTGTTTGTGGTAGACTTTTATGTTGCTTAAAATATGAAGATGAATGTTATAAAGAATGTAAAAAAAATCTTCCAAATGTTGGAGCAACAATTAATACAGAAAAAATTAAAGGAAAAGTAATATCTGTTGATATCTTAGGTCAGAAATATGTTGTTAGTACTGAAAAAGGAAACATTGAAGTTGATGTAAATGGAAGTAATTAATTATTTATTAGGCTATGAAAAATTAAAAATATATCAAAATACTGATATGTTTAATTTTTCTTTAGATTCAGTTTTGCTTCCTAACTTTGTTACATTAAGTAAAAAAACAAAAAAAATACTAGACATAGGAACAGGGAATGCTGTAATACCAATAATATTATCTACAAAAACATCTGCGAAAATTGATGCCATAGAAATTCAAAAAGAAGTATATGAATTAGGTAAAAAATCAATTGAACTAAATAACCTTCAAAATCAAATTAGAATTTTAAATATGGATATAAAAGATTATAGTAACACTTGTGAAACAGATACTTATGATACTATAACTTGTAATCCACCATTCTTTAAAGTGAATGAAACATCTAATTTAAATGAATCCGAGTATAAAATAATAGCTCGTCATGAAGTAAAATTGAACTTAGATGACTTAATGTCTGTAGCACGCAAACTACTAAAAAACAATGGAAATATAGCTATAGTTCATCGTACTGATAGACTAATTGATATAATCGAAACAATGCGAAAGTATAATATCGAACCTAAAAAAATTAGATTAATATATCCTAAGAAAAATACTAATTCAAATATTTTATTAATTGAAGGTACTAAAAATGGAAAACCAGGATTAAAAATTTTAAGTCCTTTAATTAGTCACAGTGAATTAGATGAATATACAGATGAAATAAAAGAATATTTTACTAATTAGATAGATTATCTATCTTTTTTTTGATATAATAGCAAATGAAAGAAGGAGATTCTTATGTCACAAAAAAGTTATAATGGAACACCAACTGTATATGTAATACCAACTCCAATAGGAAATATGGAAGATATAACAGTTAGAGCATTAAATATTTTAAAAGAAGTAGATGTGATATTTTGTGAAGATACAAGAGTAACATCACAGCTATTAACTTATTTTGAAATAAAAAAAAGATTAATATCTAGTCATAAATTCAATGAAAAAGAAAATCATAATAAGTTGCTTGAATATTTAAATGATGGTAAAAATGTTGGAATTGTTACAGATAGAGGTACTCCAATAATAAGTGATCCAGGATATGAATTAACGAAATGTGCAATTGAAAATAACTTTAATGTTGTATCATTACCAGGTGCGACTGCTTTTGTTCCAGCTCTTACTTCTTCGGGAATATCTCCTCAGCCATTTTTATTTTATGGATTTTTAATTAATAAAGAAGGAAAAAGAAAAAAAGAATTAGAAGCTTTAAAAAATAATAAAGAAACAATGATATTTTATGAATCTCCACATAGAATAATAGAAACATTAGATAATATGTTAGAGGTATTTGGTAATCGAAATATTAGTATTTCCCGGGAAATATCTAAAAAATTTGAAGAAATTTATAGAGGAACAATTGAAGAAGTAAAAGAACAAATGCTTGAAATTAAAGGTGAACTTGTGATTGTAGTTGCGGGAAATACTTCTAAAAACACATTTGACAATCTAACAATAATAGAACATGTAAACCTATATATTAAAGAAGGTATGAGTAGTAAAGATGCAATAAAACAAGTTGCTCAAGATAGAGGTTTAAATAAAAATGAGGTATATAAAGAATATCATAGAGGTGAATAATGAAATTAATAGTAGGATTAGGAAACCCTGGTAAAGAATATGAAAATACAAGACATAATATGGGATTTATGGCAATAGATAGATTTGCTAAAAAACATAATATTACAATATCTAAAAATAAATTTGGTGGTTTATATGAAGAAACTAATATTAATGGTGAAAAAGTAATATTGTTAAAACCACAACAATATATTAATTTATCAGGTGAAGTAATTAAAAAATATGTAGATTTTTATAAAATAAATGTAAATGATATATTAATCATAAGTGATGATTTAGATCAAGAAGTTGGAAAATATAAATTAAAATATAAAGGTTCAAGTGGTGGACATAATGGTTTAAAAAACATCGAATTACATTTAAAAACAAATGAATATAAGAGAATTAAAATAGGAATATCTAATAATAAAAAAATAGATACCAAAGACTATGTTTTAGGTAAAATAGATACTCAAACAAAAGAAAAATTAAATAATGTTTTTGAAATTGTAGAAAACATTCTAGAAGATTATTTCATTTTATCTTTTGATAATTTAATGAATAAATATAATTAATGATACTTAAAAGTATCATTTTTGTGCTAGGAGGAATAATATGTTTGATAAACTTTTTAAAACAAATAATAAAAATATTAATGGTTTAACGGATGAACTACAATCAATATATGTATATGATTATTATTTACAAAATAATAAACCAGTTATATTAGTGACAAGTTCGTTATATGAAGCCAATAAATTATACCAATCTTTATTAAATTATACTGAAAATGTATTATTTTTTCCTATGGATGATTTTTTAACAAGTGTAGCATTAGCTGCATCTCCTGAACTTAAAACTAATAGAATTGAAACAATAAATAAAATAATAGAAAATAACAATAGAATAATTGTAACAAATCTAATGGGGTTTTTGAGATTTCTTCCACCTAAAAATCAATTTATTAAACATCATTTAGAAATAAAAGCAAATGATGAATATGATATTAATTGGTTAGCTAAAGAATTAGTATTAATGGGTTATAAAAGAGATACAATAGTAACATCAACTGGTGAGTTTGCACTCAGAGGTTTTGTCTTAGATATTTTTCCAATAGGAAGTATAAATCCAATAAGAATGGAATTTTTTGGTGATTCAATTGAAGAAATAAGAGAATTTAATTCTGAAACACAATTAACGATTAAAAAATTAGATAATATTAATGTTTCATCAAATACGGAATTGCTATTTGATGAAAATGTGGAAAAATCTATCCAAAAATCTAATTTAGTAGAATATTTAGGTAGTCCTCAAGTTTTTTTCCACAATTATAGTGAAATAGAAACAAACTATCAAAAATTGTGTGAAGATATAATTGATTATAATACTACTCAGAATAAAACAACTAAATATATGTATGATTTAGAAGAATTAAAAAGTAGTAATGATATAAACATTAGTAAATTTGATAATAGTGTTAATGATACGCAAAATTATATTTCCTTTGAAATAGAACCTTTTGATGGTAAAATTTCAACTATTAATACAACTCTTAATGATTATATAAAGGAAAAAACTGTTATAATTTGTTTATCAAGTAGATATCAAATTAATAAAATTGTGGAAAACTTGGATAATAAAAATATAGTAATAACCGATGAATTTACGATTTTTGATAATAAAATTAATTTAATTATCAAATCAATTAATGAAGGGTTTAATTATGATAAATACATTGTAATTAGTGAGAAAGAATTTTTTAACAAAAAAGAAACAAAAATTAATTATAAAAATAGTTTTAAATTTGGTACTAAAATAAGAGACATAAAAAAAATAGAAGTCGGTGATTACATTGTTCATAATACACATGGTATTGGAAGATATGTTGGAATAAAGACATTAATAAAAAATGGTTTAAAAAAAGATTATTTAGTTATTGAATACAAAGATAATGATAAATTATATATTCCTGTGGAAAAAATAGAATTAATTTCAAAATATTCAAGCAATGATAATGTCACTCCTAAAATTAATAAATTAGGAAGTACAGAATGGGCTAAGACAAAATTAAGAGTAAAGAAAAAATTAGAAAATATTGCTTCAGAATTATTGGAATTATATGCCAAAAGAGAAGCTAGTGTTGGTTTTGCTTTTAATGAGGATGATGAAAATCAAATTGAATTTGAAAAACAATTTATATATGAAGATACTTTAGATCAAGTAAGAGTAACTGAAGAAATAAAAAAAGATATGGAAAAACCACGACCAATGGATAGGTTATTGTGTGGAGATGTTGGTTATGGTAAAACAGAAATAGCATTTAGAGCAATGTTTAAAGCAGTATTATCCGGAAAACAAGTGGCTTATTTATGTCCAACCACTATTCTTTCGTCACAGCATTATAATAATGCAATCGAAAGATTTAAAGAATTTCCTATCAATATTAGATTATTAAATAGATTTGTAAGTAATAAAGAGATAAAAGAAACAATTGAAGGCTTAAAAACAGGAAAAATAGATATTGTAATTGGCACACATAGATTATTAAGTGACGATATAGTCTTTAAAAATTTGGGATTACTAGTTATTGATGAAGAACAAAGATTTGGAGTAAAACATAAAGAAAAAATTAAATCAATGAAAAATAATATTGATGTTTTAACTTTATCGGCAACTCCAATTCCAAGAACACTACAAATGTCAATGTTGGGTATTAGAAATCTATCGTTATTAGAAACACCTCCAGTAAATAGATTACCTGTTCAAACTTATGTTTTAGAAGAAAACAATTTTATTATTAAAGATGCTATATATAAAGAACTTTCTAGATCTGGTCAAGCTTTTATTTTGTATAATAGTGTTGAAGATATGGAATTAAAAAAATTAGAATTAGAAAAATTAATCCCAGAAGCAAGGATTACATATGCTCATGGGAAAATGTCTAAAACTGAATTAGAAAATGTTATGACTGCATTTATTAATAAAGAGTATGATGTTTTACTATGTACAACTATTATAGAAACTGGAATAGATATCCCAAGTGCTAATACATTAATAATTATTGATGCTGACAGATTCGGACTTTCTCAACTTTATCAAATTAGAGGAAGAGTAGGCAGGTCTAATAAGATTGCTTATTGTTATCTTATGTATAAAAAGGGTAAAACACTATCAGATATAGCTAATAAACGTTTATCAGTAATAAAGGAATTTACTGAATTAGGTAGTGGGTTTAGAATAGCAGCTCGTGATTTGTCTATTAGAGGTGCTGGTGATATTCTAGGTAGTGAACAAGCTGGTTTTATTGATTCAATAGGTATTGAGTTATATCTAAAAATGTTAAATGAGGAAGTAAATAAATTAAAAGGTATAGAAACTAAGGAAGAAGTTACTTCAGATCAACCATTAATTGATGTTGAAACAACTATTGATGACAAATATGTTGAAGAAGTTGATTTAAAAATTGAAATTCATAAAAAAATCAATGAAATTGATTCCTATGATAAATTGCTTGAAATTAAAGGTGAATTGGAAGATAGGTTTGGTAATATTAATGAAAGTATTTTAATTTATATGTATGAAGAATGGTTTGAAAAATTAGCTCATAAATTTAATATTACTAAAGTAAGACAAACTAATAATTTTATTGAACTTACTTTACCTTTAGAAATAACTAACAAGGTTAATGGTGAACTTTTATTTATTGAAGCATCACGAATTACTAGAATGTTTAGATTTAAAATGGTCAATAAATGTTTAGTTATAACACTTGATACTGTAAAATTAGATAAACATTTTATTTTTTACTTAATTGAACTAATGGAATTATTAGAGAAAGCTATAAATTAGTATTTGATATAATTCTAAAATTTCTATATATAACAGCAATTGATAAATTAACTTTATAAATGATTGTGAAAAATATTTAAAATGTTGTAATAACTAATAAGAAAGCATATAGTTTTAATCTATATGCTTTTTTTTAATCTAGACTCCATTCAAAAGTATAGTCTTCATCAAATAAAATATTTTCATAATATCTAACTTTTAAATTATTGTCATTTTCTTTTTGTTCCCAAATAATGACACCTTCAGTTTGTCCACCAGCATCAAGCTCACCGAAATCTAAAGATACATCATCCTCTGCTGTAATACTATAAACTGAAGCTTCCTTACCGTCTCCGTCTACCATTTGGAAATCAAGAGAATTGTAAGATATTTTTTCATCACTTTTATTTTCGATTTTAATTGTTACTTTTACATATTCATAACCATCTTTTGCTTGGAAAAATTCATTAGACCCTTTTGTTTTTTCAACGTTTGTGATTGAATATTCAACATTTTTGTATGTGACTATATCGTTTTGATTATATTCTTTTATAAAATTATCATCATCATTAAAACATAAAGATACAATTCCAATTACTATAATTCCAATTAATATCCATCTAAAAATATGTGATTGTTTTTTCTTACAATTTGGACATATTTTAGCTTTTTTATCAATTTCACTTTGGCAATATTTACATTTTTTCACAACTTCTCCTCCTTTCTATAATCTATTATAACACAAAACTCATCGAATAGGTGAGTATATTTTTAATTAATAAGTGAGAAAATATTATTAAGAAGAGGCAGGTGTTATATAAATGAATAAAAATGATGAAAATTATGTTTATTATTTAGTAGCACATAATCTTAAAATTCAAAGAAAATTAAAAGGTTTGACTCAAAGTAAGTTTGCTGAACTTTGCAATTATAGTTATGGTTTCATTATGAATATTGAAAGTAAAAACTATTATCAAACTTTTAGTTTAGGTACTTTATGGAAATTTGCTGAAGTACTGGAGATTGATATAAGAGAATTATTTAAACCAATAGAAGATAATGAGAAGAATTAGAAAAATTTAATTCTTTTTTTCATATATTTTAATGGAGGTAAATATATGGATAATATTGAATATTGGAATAAAAAATATGAGTATATTTTAAGAAGTAATATAAAACATGATAATTGGTTAGATACATTTGATGATGAAATAACTAAATGCCGTACTAGTATATTAGACTTAGGTTGTGGTGATGGTAGTAATACTTTAGCACTCCTAGAAAAATGCAAACAAGTAATTCCTTGTGACGTTTCAGTTAATGCAATTAAAAATGTAATTAGAAATTTTCCAGAAGTTGAATATGCTAATTGCTATAATTATATGTTTGGACTACCATATACTGATGGTGATTTTGAAATGATAGTCGCTGATCAATCATTACATTTTTTTAATGATTATTTTACAAAAAAAATTTTATTTAGTATTAAAAGAGTATTGAAACAAAATGGTGCATTATTATTTAGAGTTAATTCGATAAATGATAAAAACTATATGCAGGATTTTGTTTTAGCACTTGATAACCATTTTTATCTAAATAATGAAGGATTAAGTATTAGATATTTTTCATTAGAAGAAATATATAGTTTTTTCGGTAACGGAAATGTTGAATATTTAGAAGAAGAAAAGTTAGAAAAAGATGGAAAGCAAAAAACATTATGGAAAGGTTGCATAAGATATTAATACATATATTTTTTAATTCAATCCACACTATTATAAGAAAGTGAGGATTTATGAAAGGAATATCTAGAAAAATAGACGAATTAGGTCGAATTGTTATACCTAAAGAAATAAGAAATAATTTAAACATTAATGTCAATGATGAGTTAGAAATATATGTAAATGATAATAAAATCATTTTAGAAAAATATTCAAAATTAGATAATATAAATGATTTTATTAAAAATTTAATAAAAAATATTAAAGATGTAAATGAAATGAAAATATTAGTAACTGATAAAGAAAAAGTAATAGATACCAATGAATTAATTACAAAAGATTTAAAAAATATTATAGAAAATAATGTAAATAAAAAAAATATAAATCTTAATATAACTGATAAATTAGAAACCAATTGTTCAATAAATATAATTAAAGAAAATTATTTACCAATCGGTTCAGTTGTTATTTTAGGCAATAATCTTAATGAATTAGATTGTAAGTTAGGTAATTTTATTGCACAAATATTAAGTAATTATATTGCTTTATAAAAATTTATATGTTATAATTTTACATATTGAAAAGTTATGAAGGAAAGAGAAATAATTGAATTTTTAAAGAGAACTAGTGGTTGGTGTAAACTAGTAAAATTTATTATTTTAAATGGTTCTGGAATTGTTTAAGTGAATAATTAGCTTATACCGTAAATATGCGTTAAATATAAGAGGTAGATTTATCTATGAATTAAGGTGGTACCACGTGAACTACGTCCTTATTAGGATGTAGTTTTTTTAATGGAGGTGTAAAATGCGAAAATTTGAAAAAATAAGTTTTGAACAATTTAAACTTGATGTAAAAGATGATGTAAATTTATATGATTCATATAATATTCCCAAAAGAAGTACTAAAAATAGTGCTGGATATGACTTTGAATCTTTATATGATTTTACACTTAAACCAAATGAAATTATTAAAATACCAACAGGTATTAAAGTTACAATGAATTCAGATGAAGTTTTATTTATAATAGTTAGAAGTAGTATGGGTTTTAAATATAATGTTAGGCTTGTAAATCAAGTAGGAGTAATTAACAGTGATTATTACAATAATTCTGATAATGAAGGACATATATTTATTAAATTACATAATCAAGGTAATAAAGATTATATTGTAAAAAAAGGTGAAAAAATATGTCAAGGAATATTTACAAAGTATTTGACGGTAGATAATGAAGAAAAAATAGAAAAAGAAAGAATTAGTGGATTTGGTTCTACTAGTAAGGAGGATTAATATGAAAGAAAAATTTTACATTTCAACAGCAATTGCTTATGCATCAAGTAAACCACATATTGGAAATACTTATGAAATAGTTTTAGCCGATGCTATAGCTCGTTACAAAAGATTAACAGGTTATGATGTTTATTTCCAAACAGGTACTGATGAACACGGTCAAAAGATTGAACAAAAGGCTCTTGAACAAGGAAAACAACCTCAAGAATATGTTGATGAAATAGCTTTGGAAGTTAGAAAAATATGGGATGTTATGAATACAAGTTATGACAAATTTGTTAGAACTTCAAATCCAAATCATAAAGAAGTAGTTTCTAGAATATTTAAAAAATTATATGACCAAGGGGATATTTATAAAGGTAACTATGAAGGTTTATATTGCACACCTTGTGAATCATTTTGGACGGAATCTCAATTAGTAGATGGAAAATGTCCAGATTGTGGTAGAGAAGTTAAAGTAGCTAGTGAAGAAGCATATTTCTTTAAATTAAGTAACTACACTAAGAGATTAGAAGAATATATTGAATCACATCCTGATTTTATTCAACCTGAAAGTAGAAAAAATGAAATTATGAATAACTTTATAAAACCAGGGTTACAAGACCTTTGTGTATCTCGTACATCATTTGATTGGGGCGTTCCTGTTACATTTGATGATAAGCATATAATTTATGTTTGGATAGACGCTTTATCAAATTATATTACTTTCTTAGGATATGATGTTGATAATAGTTCAGATGAATTTAAAAAATATTGGCCTGCTGATATCCATTTGATAGGT
Organism: uncultured Bacilli bacterium; assembly: GCA_934167465.1. Lineage (GTDB taxonomy): Bacteria > Bacillota_I > Bacilli_A > RF39 > UBA660 > CAJOJO01. Next base: position 320,505 of record CAKPKR010000001.1, read on the forward strand.
AAAGATATTTTAAGATTTCACACCATATATTGGCCAATTATGTTAATGGCTTTAGATTTACCAATGCCTAAAAAAATATTTGGTCATCCTTGGGTATTATTTGGTAATGATAAAATGAGTAAATCAAAGGGAAATATATTATATGCTGATGATTTAGTTAAAGAATTTGGTGTTGATGCTATTAGATATTATTTATTACATGAAATACCTTTTGCTAGTGATGGAACTATTACTTATGAATTATTAATTGAAAGAATTAATTCTGATTTAGCAAATATTCTTGGTAATTTAGTCAATAGAACAATTTCAATGGCTCATAAATATTTTGATGGAATAGTTTATTTGCCTACTGAATTTGAAGATATTGATCAAGAATTAATTGATTTAGTTTTAAAAACACCAAGTATTGTTGAAGAAAAAATGAATGATTTAAAGGTAGCAGAAGCAATTGATGCAATCTTTGATATATTTAGAAGATGTAATAAATATATTGATGAAACTATGCCTTGGGTTTTAGCAAAAGATGAAACAAAACAAGAAAGATTAAAAACTGTACTATATAATTTATTAGAATCAATAAGAAGTGGAGCTACATTATTATATCCATTTTTGCCTGAAACATCAGATAAAATTTTTAGTCAATTAAATACTAACAATAGGTCAGTTGAAAGCATTAATTTTAAGGGAATGGATGAAGGTATTAAATTAAATAATCCAGAACCTTTATTTGCTAGAATTGACAAAGAAAAAAAATTATCTGAATTAAATGTGTAAAATGTTGTAAATTGTCGTACGAAAACTACAAAATTTGTTTGTAGTTTTTTTGTCATTATGTTATTATATACCTAGTTAGAAAGGGAATTAATATGCCAAGTAAATTTAAAGAAGAGAAGTATATTATTATGGCACTACTTTTAGTACCCATAATGATATTTGGCAGTTTGTTGGTAAAATTTAATATAATGGATGCTTTTTATTTATTAATAATTATAGTTTCTATTATATGGTATATAAGATGTGAGTAGAAAATTATACTAGAAAATGGTATAATTTTTTTGGTGATAAAGATGTTTATAGATACTCATTGTCATATATTCAAAGAATATTATGATAATATTACAGAAGTAATAAATGAAATGAAAGATAATATAATGATAGTAAGTGGTTACAATTCTAGTTCTAATAAAGAAGTAATTGAATTAGTTAATAAATATCCAAATGTTTATGGAACAATTGGTTTACATCCAGAGGAAGTTAATAATATTTCCGAAAATGCTTTTGATTTTATCATAGAAAATATTAATAATCCAAAAATAGTAGGCATTGGTGAAATAGGTTTGGATTACCATTATGTAAGTGATAATAAAGAATTACAAAAAGATATTTTTATTAAACAAATGAATATAGCTAGAAAATATAATAAAACAGTTGTAATTCATAGTAGGAATGCAATATTAGACACTGTAAATATTATTAAAGAATATCAAGATTTGAAAATAGTTATGCATTGTTATAGTTCTAGTTTAGAGGTAGCAAGAGATTTAATTAAAATGAATGTAAAGCTAGGAATAGGAGGGGTTGTTACTTTTAAAAATGGTGTAAAATTAAAAGAAGTTGTCCAAAATGTACCAATAGAAAATTTATTATTAGAAACAGATAGTCCATATATGTCTCCAGAACCATTAAGAGGAAAACAAAATAAACCTTATAATTGTTATTTGATTGCGAAGAAAATAGCTGAATTAAAGGGTATTTCTTTAGAAAGTGTATTAAAAATTACTACTTCTAATGCAATTAGTCAATTTGACTTGAAGTTATAAGTTTGTTAAAATTATATGTAGACGAGGTGAATGGAATGAATATATTATTATTAGAGTTTGCTCGTAAATTATTAAGTTTACTAGTAATATCTTTTATGTCATTATTCAATCTTGGAAATTACAATGAAGTTGAGTTAAAAACAGATAATTTAATAAAAGATACAAGTATAATAAGTTCAGTTACTAATTATAAAACAGTTTATAAATATAATTCAAAATTACCAAATAATGTTAAGAAAGTTATAACTCCAGGTGTTAATGAAGTAGCATATAAGACTAGTGAAAATGAAACTGTTCAAGTTATTCAAGAAAAAGTAGATGAAGTGGTCGAAGTAGGAACCGGTAGAAATGGTAATTATACTGGTAAATTATCAGGATATGGTCCAGATTGTGTAGGTTGTACAGGAACTGGTAATTTAGCTTGTAAAACAAGAGAAAAGAAAACACACAGTTTAGTTAATGATGGAATTTATTATGAGGATACTGAATTTGGTAAAGTTAGAATAGTAGCAGCCGCCTTAAAAGGTTTTCCTTGTGGAACTATTATTCAAATTACTAAACCTGGTAAAGATTCTTTTACTGCTATTGTATTGGATACTGGTGCATCAATGGCTAATTCTTGGGCTCAAGGTAAAGTGTGGATGGATCTAGCATATCCAACTCAAAAGGATAAGACAGTATTTGGTGCTGACGGACTTACTGGCAATAATATTAATTTTAGTGTACAAAGATGGGGCTGGTAGTCCCATTTTTTGTTAATAAATAGGAAATATCCAAAAAGATTTAAGCGAATATTATATAAATAGGAGTGAATTTATTTCTAAAATATTTTTAAGATTATATGGTAAAGAAAATGATATATACATTTATTCAAAATATTATAAGGAAATTGAAAACATAGATAGAATATTATTTGAACAATTAAAAGAATTATTAACAAATGATCCATCACTATATATTAATGCATCTGACATAATAAAAGAAAATAAATTAATTCAAGATTATGTTGTTTCACTTGATTCAAGAATGAGTGCCTATATTAAATAATGAATATAATAAATTAACTTACGTTTACTATACAAAGATAGTACTATGATTACTATCTTTTTCTTGTTTTATAAGGATTCTTTTAGTATAATTAAAGAGAGGTGGCATTATGAACTATTCTCCAAAAAAAATGAATGAATTACTAGAAAAAAATGAATTCAACTTCAAAAAGAAGTTTGGACAAAATTTCATAATAGATGAAAATATCATAAATAATATAGTAACAAAAGCAAATGTAGATAAAGATACATTAGTAATAGAAATAGGTCCAGGTGCTGGATCACTAACATATTTTTTGGCTAAATTTGCAAAAAATGTATTATGTTATGAAATAGATACAACATTAAAAGAAATACTAAGAGATAATTTAAAAGAATATGACAATGTTGAAGTAATCTATAATGATTTTTTGAAAGTAAATGTGTTAGATGATATAAAAAAATATGAATATAAAAAATTATATGTGATTGCGAATCTACCATATTATATTACAACACCTATAATAATTAAATTAATTGAAGATGATATCAATGTTGATAAAATAGTTGTAATGGTTCAAAAAGAAGTAGGCGATAGATTTAAAGCTGTTCCAGGAACAAAGGATTATAGTTCATTATCGGTATTTTTAAGTTATTATTATAATATTAAAAAAATAATGGATGTTAGTAAAAATGTATTTATTCCAAAACCTAATGTTGATAGTATTGTAGTAGAATTTAATAAGAAAGAAAAAAAATTAAATGTTATGGATGAACAATTATTTTTCAAATTAATTAAAGATAGTTTTGAATTTAAAAGAAAGACCTTAAAAAATAATTTAAAAAATTATGATTTAGAAAAAATAGATAAAGTGTTAAAAAAACACAAATTAGATTTAAGCGTTAGAGCTGAACAAATATCATTAGAATTGTTTGTTGAAATAGCAAATGGATTAGGAGGACAAAATGGATAGAGTTGAAGACGAATTTGATAAAATGTTAGATGATTTAAATGCCGTAAATGATGATTTTGTTAATAATTATTTTGAAGAAGATAAAGTAGATGACATTAAAAAAGAAATATTAGAAAATGAAAATATAGATAATTCCGATTCAAATAAAGTAGAACAAACATCAAATGAAAAAGATGAACCATTACTTGAGGAAAAACCTAAAACATTTTCTTATAATGAGATATTAGATAGATTAGATAAAAAAGAAAAGATAGATTTAAATAATACTAATGATATCTTGGAGTTGATAGAAACAACAAATAGTTCTACTGAATTCTTTAAAAAAATAGAAGAGGCAGAAAATGATAAATAAAAAGTGGGATGTTGTTTTAGAACCAGAATTTAAAAAAGACTATTTTAAAAAATTAGGTGTATTTGTTAAAAGTGAATATAACAAGAAAATAATATATCCTGAATATAAAAATATATTTAATGCTTTAAGATATACTGACTTTGATGATGTAAAAGTTGTTATATTAGGTCAAGATCCATATCATGGTGAAAATGAAGCTCACGGTTTATCATTTTCTGTTAGGAAAGGTACTCCAATGCCACCATCATTAAGAAATATATTTAAAGAATTATATGATGATATTGGAGTAAAAAGAACAGAAACAGATTTAACAAGTTGGGCAAAAGAAGGAGTATTACTTTTAAATTCAATTATGACAGTTGTTAAAGATAGACCTCTTTCACATAAAGACAAAGGTTGGGAAATATTTACAGATAGAATAATAGAATTGTTAGGTGAACGAGAAAAACCTTTAGTATTTATTTTATGGGGAAGTTATGCTAGAAGTAAAAAAGAACTAATAAAAAATAAAAAACATCTTATATTGGAAAGTGTTCATCCAAGTCCTTTATCAGCAAATCGTGGTTTTTTTGGAAGTAAACCTTTTTCTAAAACAAATACCTTTTTAAAGAAAAATAATATAGAAGAAATTAAATGGTAGGTGAACTATATGTCTTTTACAAGTATTGTTAAAAATGAAATAAGTAAATTAGATACAATTGAAACAGAAAATATATCTGAACTTTCAGCAATTATTCGAACAATTGGAAATATTAATAATAATATAAATATTACAACTGAAAATGCAAGTGTAGCTAGAAGAATATTTAACTTAGTAAAAGAAATATATAATATCAATCCTAAAGTAATAGTTCGTAGAGGATACAATTTTAATAAAAATTATATCTATATATTGGAAATAAATAATAAAATAAATTACATAATTAATGATTTATCAATAAATACGAATATTCCAAAAGAATATATATATGCAGATACCGACTTAAAAAGAGCATATTTAAGAGGTGTTTTTTTAGGAAGTGCAAGTATAAATGACCCAAAAAAATCAAGATATCATTTAGAATTCGTTGTTGACAATGAAGAATATGCTTCATTTGTTTCAAGTTTATTAAACGAATATAATTTAAATAGTAAGATATTAAAACGAGAAAATAAATATATGATATATATGAAAGAAGCCGAAAAAATAGGTGATTTTTTAAGAATAATGGGTGCTATAAATTCTTTATTCTATTATGAGGATATAAGAATTTATAGAGATCATAAAAATATGACAAATAGGCTTAACAATTGTGAACAGGCAAATGTTGACAAAATGATAGAAACAGCTAATAAACAAATAAATGAAATAAATAAAATAATATCAATTGGTGGTTTAGATTTATTAGATGAAAAAACAAAAGAAGCTGCTACTTATAGATTAAAGTATCCAGAAGTATCATTGACAGAGTTAAGTGAAATTATAACATTGGAAACTGGTTCGTCAATAACTAAATCAGGATTACATCATAGATTTAAGAAAATAGAAGAATTAGCAAGCAAAATTAAATAGTTTAATAACTATTTTTTTCTTTAACTAAAGACAAGATTGGAAATTTATAGTATAATAATATTATGATTTTTAACGAGGTGATAAAATGAAAGTTATATTTTTAAAAGATGTAAAAGGCCAAGGAAAAAAGAATGAAATAAAAGAAGTAAAAGATGGTTATGCTAAAAACTTTTTAATTAAAAATGGTTATGCAATTCAAGCAACGAGTGCAAACACTTCTAAAGTTCAAAAACAAGTATCAGAAGAGGCTTTAGAAGAAAATTTATTAATAAAAGATTTAGAAGTATTAAAATCTAAATTACAAAAAGAAAAAATAGTATTTAAAGTTCAAACTGGAAAAAATGAAATGATGTTTGGAAAAATATCAACAAAACAAATAAAAGAAAAACTAAATGAGTTAGGATATAAAATAGATAAAACGATGATTAAATTAGATCACGATATAGTAAGTTTAGGAACTCATAATATTGAAATTGAATTACACAAGAAAGTAATTGCAACAGTTAAAATTAATGTTGTAAAGGAGTGATAAAATGAATGAAAAAATAATTCCACATAGTATAGAAGCAGAACAATCAGTATTAGGTTCAATGTTTCTATCAAAATATGCTTTACAAAAAGCATTAGAGGAATTAAATAAAGATTTATTTTATTTAGAATCCCATGGAAAGATATTTGAAGTAATAAACGATTTATATGAAAGTGGTAGTGCCATAGATGTTACTACAGTTACTTCAGAATTAGATAAAAGAAATTTATTAAAACAAATAGGAAATGTTGAATATATAAGTGAAATAGTTAATAGTGTTGTATCTGCTGCCAATATAGATGATTATATAAGAATAGTAGAAGAAAAAGCAATAAGAAGAAGATTAATTGAAACATCATTAGAAATAGAAAAAGCGGGATATTCATCTCCAGATTCAATTAATGAATTATTAGATAATGCTGAAAAGAAAATGTTAAATGTAGTTAAAACAAGAAAAGGAACAGAATTTAGAAAAATTCAAGATGTTTTAACAACTACACAAGAAAATATTGAAAAATTATCATTGAATGGTGGCGATGTTACTGGATTATCAACAGGATTTGATGAAATTGATAAAAAAACATCAGGCTTACACGCAAATGAATTAATAATAATCGCCGCTCGTCCAGCAATGGGAAAAACGGCTTTTGCTGTTAATTTAGCAACTAATGTAGCTATAAGAAATAATAAAACAGTAGCACTTTTTAATATGGAAATGAGTGCTGAACAATTAGTAACTCGTATGATGGCTGCCGAAGGGCAAATTAGTCAATCTAAATTAAAAACAGGTAATTTAGGAAAAAATGATTGGAAACAATTAGATGAAGCTGTAACTAGATTAGCTGATACAAAAATATTTATAGACGATACTCCAGGTATGACAATTGCTGAAATAAGAGCAAAATGTCGTCGTTTAGCTTCTACAGATGGAAATTTAGGACTAATTATAATCGATTATTTACAATTAATATCTGGTTCTGCTAGATATGCAGGAAATAGACAACAAGAAATAGCTGAGATATCAAGAGCTCTTAAGACTTTAGCAATGGAATTAGAAATTCCAATTGTCGCTTTAGCGCAACTTTCTCGTGGTGTTGAACAAAGGGAAGATAAACGACCTCTATTAAGTGATTTAAGGGAATCAGGATCTATCGAACAAGATGCCGATATAGTAGCATTCCTTTATCGTGATGATTATTATACTAAAAAAATAGAAATAGATGAATTTACTAGTAAGAGTGAATTTATTATGGCTAAAAACCGTAGTGGTTCTACTTGTACAATTGATTTAATATTTAAAAGAGATATTAGTAAATTTGAAGGATATATAAATGAAATTGGTGATTAGATGAAAAAGGGTTTGACAATTATTTTAATAATTATAGTAACTCTCTCAATCTCTTATTTAAGTTTAGGTTTTAAAAAAAGAATAGAACCAAATGCTTATTATCAAGTATACTTAAATAATGAGGTCTTAGGAGTTATTAAAGATGAAGAAGAATTAAATAAATATATTGATAAAAAAAATATCGAATATAAAAAACAATTTGGTGTAAAAAAAGTATATGCTCCAAAAGGTTTAATAATCAAAAAAATTGAAACTTATAATGGAACAACAACATCTATAAAAGAAATTTATAAAAAAATCGAAAAGAAAGAACCTTTTACAATTGAAGGATATCAATTCAATTTGAAAAAAGAAGATGAAACATTGACAATATATACTTTGTCAAAAACAATATTTGAGGAAGCAATTACTAATACAATAAATACTTTTGTTGGAAAAGATGTCTACACAAATTATTTAGAAGAAGTTCAAGAAAAGATAGAAACAACAGGTACAATTGTTGAAAATGTTTATGTTGAAGAAAATATTACGATTAAGAAAACAAATATTCCTGTAACGGAAACAATTTATACTAATTCAGCTGATTTATCAAAATATTTGTTATTTGGTACGACTGAAGATCAAAAGAAATATACTGTTAAAGTAGGAGATACAATAGCTGATGTTGCATTTAATAATGAGATTTCAGTAGCTGAATTTTTAATTTCAAATCCAACTTTTACTAATGAACATAATTTGTTATTTCCAGGTCAAGAAGTAACAATTGGAATTACTGATCCAAAAATATCTATTGTTATGGAAGAATATGTAGTAAAAGATCAAAAAGTTAACTATCAAACTGAAGTTCAATATGATGAAAATATGGTTGTTGGTGATTACAATGTTATTCAAGAAGGTGTTGACGGTTTAGAGAGAGTTTCTCAAAGAATTAAATATGTAAATGGTGAGGTAGCTTATGTTGATCCAATAGCTAAAGAAGAATTAGAACCTACAATTAATAAAGTTGTTATTGAAGGTAAAAAATATGTTAGTACTGTTGGTTCTACTAGAAACTGGGCTTGGCCAACAAATAGTGGATATATGATATCATCAGATTATGTATATCGTATTAATCCAATTACAGGTGGTCGTGAGTTACATGCTGCTATAGATATTGCCGGTACAGGAACAGGTTCTCCTATATATGCGGCAACAAATGGTGTTGTTAGTGAATCAAGTTACAGGTATCAAGATGGTAATTATGTATGTATAAATCATAACAATGGATATTATACTTGCTATGCACATATGTCTAGAAGAAATGCAACAGTAGGACAAACTGTTTCTAGAGGTCAAGTTATAGGATATGTCGGTATGACAGGTTGGGCAACAGGACCACACGTTCACTTTGAAGTATGGATAGGAAGACCATGGATGGGTGGATATCGAATAAATCCATGGACAATGTTAAATAGATAATGAAGTTTTCTGTTTTAGCAAGTGGTTCAAAAGGCAATATTAGTTATATTGCCTCTAGTTCTGCTAAATTATTGATAGATGCTGGAATAACAGCTTCAACAATTGAAAAAAATCTATTAGAGTTAGGTGTTGATCCTAATGAAATAGATGGAATTTTACTTACTCATACTCATAGTGATCATATTAATGGTTTGAAAGTGTTTATTAAAAAATATCATACAAAAGTTTATTTAAGTGAAAAAATGTATGATGAATTAGAAAAACAAATCAATTTAATTAATTATGAAATAATTGACAAATTTGTTAGTATTAAAGATATTGATATTGATATAATTAAAACATCACATGATGCTGATGATTCTAATGGTTATATTTTAAATTCTGATGGAAAGTCAATTGTTTATATAACAGATACTGGCTATATAAATAGAAAAAACCATTCTAAATTGAAAGATAAAACAGCTTACATAATGGAAAGTAATCACGATGTGGAAATGCTTATGAATGGTAAATATCCATATTATTTAAAACAAAGAATTTTAGGTGACAGAGGACATTTATCAAATAAACTTTCTAGTGAGTATTTAGCAACTTTCATAGGAAAAGATACTGAAAAAATAGTATTAATTCACTTAAGTGAAGAAAACAATGACCCTGAAGTTGCTTTAAAGACAATTCACGATACTTTTTCAGAAAAAAACATAAATTTTGATGATATAACAATATCTACTCAAAAAGAAAGAACGGATTTGGTCACTTTATGATAAAAATAATTTGTGTTGGAAAAATTAAAGAGAATTTTTTTAAAGCTGCTATTAATGAATATACAAAGAGGTTAAGTAAATATACAAAATTAGAAATAATTGAAGTTCCAGATGAATGTAATGGGGAGATATTAAAAAAAGAGGCAAGTTCTATTTTAAAACATATTACTGAAAGAGATTATGTTATTACTTTAGAAATAGATGGAAAAGAATTAAATTCTATAGAGTTATCTAATAAAATTAATGATACATTAATTAATAATTCAAATATTGTATTTATTATAGGGGGATCTTTAGGTTTAGATAATTTAGTAAAGATAAGAAGTAATTATAAATTGTCTTTTTCGAAATTAACTTTTCCACATCAATTGTTTCGAATTATATTATTAGAGCAAATTTATAGATCATTTAAAATATTAAATAATGAATCTTATCATAAATAATTGTATAAAAATAAATTAAATCATCACTATTTAATAGGAGATGATTTTTTTATGAAAAAAATATTATGTTTATTAATAATCATATTTGTAATTGTTACGAGTGTTAAAGCAAGTAATTTTGTTATTCCTGATGATGCTATTAGAATAAGAGTAATTGCTAACAGCAATAGTGAATATGATCAAAATATTAAATTAAAAATAAAAGAAATGTTAGAAATAAAAATGTATAATTTATTAAAAGATATAAAAGGTGTAGAAAGTGCTAGAACTATCATCAATAATAATCTGAATAGTATTGAAAATGATATTAAGAATATTTTAGAAAATGAAAATTATACTTTAGGATATAATATTAGCTTTGGGGACAATTATTTTCCTAAAAAGGAATATAAGGGTGTAACGTATGAAGAAGGTTATTATGAATCATTAGTAGTTACACTAGGAAGTGGTGAAGGCGATAATTGGTGGTGTGTTTTATTTCCACCACTATGTTTATTAGAGGCTGAAGAAAGTGAAGAAGTTGAATATAAATTTTTTATTCAAGAATTATTTGATAAGTATTTTTAAAAAGTAAAATTTTTATATATAAATTATTAAAAACTTCATAAAGAAGTTTTTTTGTCGGAATTTGTATGTAAAAAAATAGATGAAAATAATAAAAAATATAGCAGAATATAAAACGATATATTTAATTGGTGTTAGTGCATTTCTTCTTAAAAGAGGGCGGTGATATTATGACAAAAAGAGAAATATCTTTATTTTTAATAATAATTTTATTATTTGTTATAATTTTTACTTTATTATATAGATAATAAAAATTGCACTATCACAGGGGGGATAGTGCTTTCCAAAAACATTTTAGGAATGTATCTAACTCTTTAGACAATTAGATATATCCTTTTTTATTGTATGAGCAATAACTCATCTATATACATAGTAACACTTTAAAAAATTTTTTTCAAGTTTTTCATAAAAGATAGTTCATAATATATTTTTATTCATAAAATGGAAAGCTCTTAATATTATAGATTAGGAGGTTTTTTTGATGCCAATAATTATATTAATAGGAATTAGTCTTAGTATGGATGCATTTAGTTTAGCTTTAGCTTATGGAACATTAAATTTAAAAAATAAGGATATTAATACATTATCAGTTATAGTAGGTTTATATCATTATTTTATGCCATTATTAGGTATGTTTGTTGGCAAAAAAATAATCTCACTTTTACCAATAAGTCCAGCTTTTTTAATATTTATAGTTTTATTTTTAATTGGACTTGAAATGATAATTGAGTCATTTAAAGAAGAAACAGAAATAAAACAATTAAATCTATTTGAGATGTTAATGTTTGGATTAGCTGTTTCCATTGATAGTTTTTCTTTAGGATTAGGATTAAAAACATTGTATAAAAATCCATATATAGCAACACTTGTATTTTCTATTTCTAGTTTATTATTTACATATTTAGGATTAAAATTAGGAACAAAAATAAATCAAAAAGTAGGAAATATTTCAACAATAATAGGAGGTATTATACTCATAATAATAGGTATAATTTATTTAGTGTAAAGTAGATGTTATAAAAATTGATTTTAATAAGAAAAAATAATATAATTAATATGGTGATAATATGTTAACAAATACAAAAGAAATGTTAGAAAAAGCAAGAAATGGTAAGTATGCTGTACCACATTTTAATATTAATAATTTAGAGTGGACAAGATTTATATTAGAGGAATGTGAAAAAAATAATAGTCCTGTTATATTAGGCGTAAGTGAGGGCGCAAAAAAATATATGGGTGGATTTAATGTCGTATCTGCTATGGTAAAAGAATTAATAAAATCATTAAATATTAAAGTACCAGTGGCTCTTCATTTAGATCACGGTAGTAGTGTAGAAAGTTGTATTGAAGCAATTAATAATGGTTTTTCATCTGTTATGATAGATGCTTCTAAATATGATTTGGAGACAAATATAAAAATGACAAAAGAAGTAGTGGAATATGCTAAAAAATATGATATTACAGTTGAAGCAGAGGTAGGCCATATTGGTGGATCTGAAGATGGCATTTCTAGTGAATTAGCATATGCTAAAGTAGAGGATGCAGTTAGATTATATAAAGAAACAAATATAGATAGTATTGCTCCAGCACTAGGAAGTGTCCATGGAATATACAAAGGTGAACCAAAATTAGATTTTGAAAAGATGAAAGAAATAGCTGATTTAACACAAATACCTTTAGTATTACATGGTGGCTCAGGAATAGATGATGAAAAAATTAGAAAAGCTATATCATCAGGAATTTGTAAGTTAAACATTAATACAGAATTACAAATGGAATGGGCTAGAGCAGTTAGAAAATTTGTAAATGAAAGTAATGATTATGATCCTCGTAAAATAATCAAATCAGGAGAAATAGCTATGAAAGAAGCTATAAGACACAAAATTGAATTGTTAGGAAGTTCAAATAAAGCCTAAGGAGGAACTATGAAACAAATTAAAATAACTGGTGGGAAAATATTATCAGGTGAAATAAAAATAAGTGGTTCAAAAAATAGTGCGGTAGCACTTGTTCCAGCTTCTTTATTAAGTGATGGGATAGTAGAAATTGATAATATTCCAAATATTTCAGATATTGATGCCCTAACAGAAGTTTTAGAATATCTAGGTGCGAAAGTGACTAGAGATGATAGAAAAATGACAATTGATTCGAGTAAAATAGAAAGTAAGAGTATTCCAGAACAATTGGCAAAGAAATTAAGAGCTTCATATTATTTTATGGGAGCTATGTTAGGAAAATATAAAAAAGTTGAAATGTATTTTCCAGGTGGATGTTCCATTGGTAAAAGACCTATTGATTTACATTTAAAAGGTTTTGAAGCTTTAGGAGCAAAGGTAACTATTGATGATAATAAATATATTGTTGAAGCTGATGAACTAGTTGGTAATAATATATATTTAGACATAGCTAGCGTTGGTGCTACCATAAATATTATGTTAGCTGCTACTTTAGCTAAGGGTACAACTATTATCGAAAATGCCGCTAAAGAACCACATATCGTAAATGTTGCTATCTTTTTAAATCAAATGGGTGCAAAAATAACAGGTGCTGGTACTAGTAGAATTAAAATAGAAGGAGTACAAAAATTAAATGGTGCTTTTCACGAAGTGGTTCCTGATTATATAGAAGCAGGGACATATGTAGTAGCAGGGGCTTTATGTGGGAAAAATTTAGTGATTAAGAATTTGATTCCATCTCATATAGAATCATTGACTTCTAAATTAAAGAATATGGGAATTAAATTTGAAACAGGAATAGATTATATAAAAATATCTAAAAGTGAAAAAATGAAAGCAGTTGATATATCAACTGCTGTTTATCCAGGTTTTCCTACAGATTTACAACAAGTTTTTACTGTTTTATTAACACAAACTGAAGGAATAAGCAGAGTAAAAGAAAATATATGGGAAAATAGATTTATGCATATTCCTTATTTAAATAGTATGGGAGCTAATATAACAGTAAATGAGAGTGTAGCAACTATTAAAGGGAAAACTCCATTAACAGGAACAGATGTAGTAGCTACTGATTTAAGAGCAGGTGCTTGTATGGTTTTGGCGGCTCTTATCGCAAGTGGTGAAACAACTATAAATTCTGTTGAACATATATTAAGAGGTTATGAAGGTATAATTGAAAAATTATCTAATGTAGGTGCTAAAATAGAATTAATAGAAATATAATAAAAGTAGATTAATATCTACTTTTTTTTGAGGTGAGTTATGAAAGTTAAGGTTGTTTTGGCATTGTTTTTAATAGTTGTTTTAATATTTCTTATTTATACATTTAATATTAAAAATGATATATTTTATTTTAATGTTATGGATAAAAAATATGACTATGATACCTATAATGTTTTATTAAATGAAAATTTAGATAATGTTCAAAAATATATAAGTTATGAACAGGATGATTATAGAGTAACAGATTTAATAAGAGATATTAATGATAATATTATTGTTAATAATCGAAAAATTCAAAATATTTTAATTAAAGCTGATATTATTACACTAATGATTGGTAATAATGAACTTAATTATAAAATTAAAAATATTGATATGACAGAATTATTTGAGTATAGTAATTCTTTATTGGAAGATTTAGATGATTTATTTAAATTGGTTAGAAAGTATTCCAAAGAAAAAATATTTTTTATAGGGTTTTATAATTCAAATGAATATTATGAAGAATTATATAGATATTTAAATTTAAGAATTAAGGATATGTGTGACAGTTATAATATAGTTTATATAGATAGATTAATGAATTTCAGTTCTAAAGAAAATGTAAATATATATAAAAAAATAATTAAAAAGTATTGATTTCATTGCTTTTTATGTTATAATATAAGAGCATTAAATTTCTATGACTAATGTTAGTCATGGCGGAAGGAGATAGTAATATGAAAAAAAATATTCATCCAGAATATGTAGAAACAAAAGTAACTTGTGCTTGTGGTAATACATTTACAGTTAGATCTAACAAAGCTGAATTACACTTAGAAACTTGTAATAAATGCCATCCATTCTATACAGGTGTTCAAGGTGCGGTTGCTAAAACAGGTCGTGTTGAAAAATTCAATCGTAAATATGGATTTAATACTGAAAAAGAAGCTTAATTGCTTCTTTTTTTATGATTATGCTTTACTTATTTTTTTGATTATTTTATTGAATAAATCTTTTATCTTGTCGTAGAAATACTTAAATTCTTCTGTTCTATGGAATAATAAAATTATAATTAAATTGTATAATATAAATGTAATACCTGCTAAAACAATCCACATAATTATATTTTTTACAACTATGTAATTTGTTATTAATCTAATTAATATACAGGATGCAACAAATATTAATAAATAATAAATGTATCTAATGTAATATTTTTTAGGGCTATCTTTAAATCCATATTTATAAACAACATAAGGATCTAGCCAAGCTGTAGTAAAAATTCTACTTAGGATGGTACCAATTACTACTCCAGCAACACCTAATGGTTTAACTAATATTATAGAAATTATTATATTTAGAACTACCATTACAATTGGTCTAAATTTAGCAATATAGAATAAACCGTATGCTGTTCTAAAAGAATTTGTTACTGATTGCATACCAGCTGTGTAAAAGTTTAGTGCTAAAAGAGCAGATATCCAATTTGATAACATATAATTACTACCAATCCATAGATAAATAAATGGATTAATTAAGATAAATAAACATAAAGCGCATAGTGAAAAAATATAAAAATTAAAGAAATTTAGTTTTTCATATATATTTTTGCTTCTTTCATTGTTTGTTGCTACTAAGTTACCAATACTTGATGTAATTGCATTAAATATTTGAGAAACTACATTATTTAATGAATTAATAATTAATAAATAATTAGAATATAATCCAACGGTAATTAAACCTATAAATTTAGAAATAATAATATTATCAGTTCCGTTAGCAATTACATTACCAATTTTATAAATAAATAATGATTTAATATTTTTATTTATTTCTGCTAATTCTTTTTTATCAACATCTTTTACATCTTTATCTTTTAAATATGGATACATTTTATCAGCTGTTTTAGAATACCAAATGTTTTGAATTAAGACGAATACAATACTACATCCTAAATATAAAACAAAATCTTTAGTTAAAACTAATATAATTACTCTAACAACATTTAATAAAAATGAGCAAGTAAAAGTTATTTTAGAAACTATATATCCTTTTTGATTGGATTCAATTAAAAATCTTTTATATACAAATAAATAACTTAGTGCTGAATGTGTAGCAAACATCATATAAATTAAATATATATGAGGTATGTCAGGCATATTTTTAATAATTAAAGGCAAAAATGGAGTTATTGATAATCCAACAATTAGAACAACTAAGCCTATAATATTATATACTTTAGAATAATATTTCATTAATGATTTTATTTTTTCAGTATCTTTTTTAGCTAAAGGTTTATATAAACTATATGGAATGGCAATTCCAATTCCTAAATCTGCTAAAGATAGAAGTGTAATAATATTTGAAAATAATCCATTAATTCCTAGATATTCACTACCTAATATTTTAATAAAGATTGTTTTAACAGCAAAATCCATTAATACAGTTAATACTTGATTTACAATCGATGTTGTCGAATTGATTATTGAATTTTTTGTTCTAGATCTTTCCATTTAATCACCTGTCTAATAGACATTATACATTAATTTTGAATAAAAATAAATGACTTAAGGTAAAATATATAGTATAATTATGGTGGTGATAATATGCTAGAACAATTAAGTATTGAAGAATTTAATGAGTTTTCGAAGAATCACGAACAGGGTATCTTTTTTCAAAGTTCTTATTGGGGTGATTTGAAGAAGATGACTGGTTGGGTTCCTCATATTGTAGGAATAAAAGAAGGCTATAATATAAAAGGCGCAACTTTGTTATTAGCTAAAAAAATACCTGTATTTAATAAGTATATATTTTATGCGCCAAGAGGTTATTTATTAAATTATAAAGATGAAAAATTTTTAGCTGATTTTACAAATAAAATTGTTAAATATGTTAAAAAAAATCATGGAATTTTTGTTAAAATAAATCCAAATGTTGAATATCAAAAAAGAGATATTGATGGAAATATAGTAGAAGGATTTAATAATCAAAAAATAGTTGATGCTTTAATCAAACTAGGATATAAACATAATGGTTTTACTATTACATATGGTACAGATTTAGAACCTCGTTGGTGGTCTGTTTTAGATTTAAAAAATAAAACGGAAGAAGATATTCTAAAAAATATGCGAGGTACAACAAGATGGGGAATAAATAATTCCTATAAACACGGTTTGAAATTAGTTCAAATTGACGAAAGTAGAATAGCTGAATTTAAAAAATTAATGGAACATACTAGTGAAAGAAGAGGATTTATAGATAGACCTATTTCTTATTATAAAAAAATGTATGAATCTTTTAGTAAAAATGACAACATTAAGATATTGTTAGTTGAATTAAATTTACAAGAAAATCTAAAAAGTTTAAATGAACAATTAATTAATACAGAAGATAAATTAAATAAAACAAAAAAAGAAAGCGCGATTAAGGAATATGAAAGTCAAGTAACTGCTATTAAGAAAAAGATAGAAGAAGATAAAGAGCTAATAAAAAATTATGGTAATAATATTGTAGTTGCTGGTGGATTATTTATGTTGTTTGGTAGACAAGTTGTTTCTTTATTTGGAGCATCTTATCGTGAATTTATGAAATTTAATGGTCAATATTTTTTAAACTACGAAATGATTAAATATGCTTTAAATAATGGTTATGAAAAATTCAATTTTTTTGGAATAACTGGTGAATTTAATGAGGATTCAGATATGTATGGATTGTTTAATTTTAAAAGGGGCTTTGGAGCGGAAGTTGTTGAATTAATAGGTGAATTCAATTTAGTTACCGATAAATTCTTTAATGTTATTTATAAAATTATGTATAAAGTGTATAGGAAAACAAAGAGGTGATTTTGTGATAGGAATAGCAAGTGATCATGCAGGATATGAAGTTAAACAAAAAATAATTGATTTTTTAGAAAAAAATAATTATAAAGTTATTGATTATGGAACAAATAGTACTGATTCAGTTGATTATCCTAATTATGCTTTTAAAATAGGAACTGATGTTGTTAATAAAAAAATAGAAAAAGGTATTTTAATTTGTAAAACAGGAATAGGGATGTCAATTGCTTGTAATAAAGTAAAGGGAATTAGATGTTCTAAAGTTGATACTAAAGAAGAGGCATATTTAACTCGTTTTCATAATGACAGTAATGTTTTAGCTATATCTGCTATGAAGGAATTAAGTGAAATAGAGGAAATCATTAAAATATATTTAGAAACCCCATTTTCAAATGAAGAAAAACATTTGAGAAGAATAAAGGAGATTTGTGACTATGAACGTTAAGTTGATATTATATATAGTTATATTACCTCTTTCTTTATTTGCTTTAGATTCTTTGAGCATTGAAAACAAATTTAAAAAAAATAGAATTTATCAAGCTAGATTGTTAGTTCTTTTTTTAGCAATGTCTATGTCTTATTTAGTAGTTAATTTTTTGACGGATGTATTTTTAAATAGTAATTTTATATAAAAATTCACTTATTAGTGAATTTTTTGTAGTTATTGATAATGGCATTGTTTAGTAGTAATTATATATTAGGAAAAATTTTTGTCGGAATTTGTATGTAAAAAATTAGATGAAAAAAATGAAAAATATAGTAGAATATAAAACGATATATTTAATTGGTGTTAGTGCATTCCTTCTTCAAAGAAGGAGGTGGTATTATGAAAGAAAGAGAAAAATCTTTATTTTTAATAATACTCCTATTATTTTTTATAATAATTACATTATTGTATAAATAATAAAATATGCACTATCACAGGGGATAGTGCAAACCAAACTTAATGGAATGTATCTAACTCTTTAGACAATTAGATATATCCTTTTTTATTGTATGAATAATAACTCATCTATATACATATTAGCATTTTAAAAATATTTTTTCAAGTTTTTTTTATATATATAATGAATCAGTAATTTGACAAATCTTATTTTTAATATATAATAATCACCTAGTAGGTGATAGTATGCAAATAATGAATATTAGTAATCATCAATTTAGAAAAATGAAAGAATATGTTCCTGATAATGAAATAGGGCATATGGAATGTAAACTTTATCTATTAAAAGATAAAGATAAGTGGAATAAAAATTATAAATTATTTAAAAAGTTTAATAAAACAGAAGGTGAATACTTCAGTAGTAAATTATATACTATAAATGAATTAATAAATAATAAAGATAAAATAGAAATTGAAGAGTTAGTTTATCCGGATAAACTAATTTCATTAGATAATGAAATTGTAGGTTATTCAATGGATTTTATAAAAGAAAATATAAATATTAATATGATATTAAATTCTGATGAAATTGATTTTAAATTTAAAATAAAAATATTAAAAGAAATAGGATTGTTATTAGAAAAAATAAAAGATAATGGAATTATTACATTATCAGATATTCATGAAGGAAGTTTTATTTATGATTTATCTAGAAAACAAGTTCGTGCAATTGATTTGGATAGTTGTAAGATAGGAAAAAATGAAGGATCTTTATCAAAATATTTGACTTTTAATCATAATTTGTGGGATTATCCACATAAATATCCATTAAATGAAGACGATATTCATATACCAAATACTAACACAACATATTTGAGTTATATATATATGATTTTAAATTTTATATCAGGTACTAATTATATAAGCGAATTATCAATCGATGGTTATTACAAATATTTAGAACGATTAAAACAAAATGGTTTTGATCAAGAATTACTTGATATATTTTCACTAATTTATGTTAATACAGATAATAAAAATCCTGTATATTTACTAGATAGAATACAAGATAAAAAAATTAATTGTAAAGGATTACTAAGATAATCCTTTTTTTGACAATTTTTTAATTTTTAATATATTAAAATTTTTTATGAGATGATAATATGCAAAAAATAATTTTATTAATTTTAACAATGTTATTAATTCCATATATGATTATAGTTTTTTTAACTAAAGATAATAATCAAATTGAAGTAAGAATAAAAAAAGAAAATAATGAAATAATAACTGTTGAATTAGAAGAATATATAATAGGTGTTTTGGCGGGAGAAATGCCTTCATCGTTTAATATTGAGGCTTTAAAAGCAGGTGCTGTAGCTTCTAGAAGTTATGTATTAAAAAAAATGCAAAATAATGACAAAGATTATGATGTTGTTGATACTGTGATGAATCAAGTATATCTTGATGAATCAAAATTAAAAGAAAAATATGGTGAAAATTATAAAGAAAAAATACAAAGAATTGAACAAGCTGTTAAAATTACAAAAGGCGAATATTTGAGTTATAATGATGAAATAGTTGAAGCTTTATTTTTTTCAACAAGTACTGGAAAAACCGAAAATGTTGAAGAAGTTTTTAACGAATATTTACCTTACTTAAGAAGTGTTGATTCATCATGGGATAGTGAGGTATCTCCGATATTTAGTGAAACGAATACTTTCTCACTAAATGAGTTTTATGAAAAATTAGGGCTTCCAATAAAAGAAAAATTAAATTATCAAATATTAGAAACAACAAGTACAGGCAGAATTAAAAAAATTAAAATTGATGATAGGAAATTTAGTGGTAGTGAGTTTGCTAAAAAATTAGGATTAAAATCAAATTATTTTGAAATAATGATATTTGATACCAATGTCTTAATTACAACAAAAGGATATGGTCATGGAGTAGGAATGAGTCAATATGGAGCAGAAGCAATGGCTGAGAAAGGATACAAATACGATGAAATTTTAAAATACTATTATCAAAATGTAGAAATTAAAAAAATTTAGTATATTATTTTTTTATTTGTTCACACTTTTAATAGAGGTGAAAAAATGGAAAATAGAAGATTAAAAAAATCAGTTGTTTATTTATTATATGGATTAGGCTTTGTTTTATTAGTTAGTGTAGCATTTACAATCGAAAATGTATTTACTAAAAAAACACTGGATGATAAATTAACATATGTATCAAAGACAATATTCGATGAAGTTGTTCCTGTAGTTGCATCTGATTACAAAGTAATAAGACCCGTAAATAAAAGTGAAGTCCAAGTAATTTATGGTTATTATGATTATAAAGCTGATGAAGAAAATCAAAGAAGTTCAATACTTGTATATGATAAAACATATATGCAAAGTAGTGGTATAACTTATGGATATAAAGAAGCATTTGATGTTGTATCTATATTAGATGGAAAAGTAATCACTGTAAAACAAGATGAATTACTTGGTAATATTGTTGAAGTAGAACATAATAATGGAATAATTAGTGTTTACCAAAGTTTAGATAAAGTAAATGTTAAAGTAAATGATACAATTAAACAAGGTACAATAATAGGTACAAGTGGTAAAAATAATTTAAATCAAAGTACTGAATATTGTTTGTATTTTGAAATGATAGTTAATGGTAACTTAGTAAATCCAAATGATTATTATGATAAATCACTAAATGAAATATAGGATTAATAATCCTTTTTTTGTATAAAATTGCTACTAAATCTATATAATTTAGTAGGTGATTTTGTGAATATTAGTGAAAGAGTTAAAGAAGAATCTAATTATATTTTAAAAACTGGTTATACTATAAGAGAAATAGCTAAGGAATTTAGTGTTTCTAAAAGTACCGTACATAAAGATTTAAATGAAAGATTACATAAAATAGATTTAAATTTATATAAAAAGGTAAAAGTAATATTAGATTACCATACTAATATAAGACATATAAGAGGTGGTGAATCTACAAGGAAAAAATATTTGAAGGAGGAGTAATAGTGTTCGCACATGATATTGGAATAGATTTAGGAACAGCAAATGTTTTGATTTATGTAAAAGGACAAGGTATTGTATTAAATGAACCATCAGTTGTAGCAATAGATTCAAATAAAAAAGTTTTAGCTGTAGGAGAGGAAGCAAGGAATATGCTTGGACGAACTCCAGGAAAAGTAGAAGCGATAAGACCAATGAAAGATGGTGTAATTGCTGATTTTGATGTGACTGAAATAATGTTAGAAAATTTTATTAAAAAGATTAAAGCTAAAGGTGTATTTTCTAAACCACGAATTTTAATTTGTTGTCCATCCAACATAACTGGTGTTGAAAAAAATGCTATTAAAGAAGCTGCAGAAAGAACGGGAGCAAAAAAAGTGTTTATTGAGGAAGAACCAAAAGTAGCAGCGGTTGGAGCGGGATTGGATATATCGCTTCCAATTGGTAATATGGTTGTTGATATTGGTGGAGGAACAACTGATATAGCAATATTATCACTTGGTGATATTGTTACAAGTTCATCTATCAAAATAGCTGGTAATACATTTGACACAGATATCATGAAATATATTAAAGATAAATATAAATTATTAATAGGAGATAGAACAGCTGAAACAATAAAGTTTGAAATAGGTAATGTTTATATTGATAAAAATAGCAAGTCTAAAATGGAGGTTAGAGGTAGAGATTTAGTAACAGGATTACCTAAAACAATTACAATTACAGAAGTTGAAATAACTGAAGCTTTAAAAGATAGTGCAATGTTAATAGTAAACACTGTAAAAGTTGTGTTAGAACAAACACCTCCAGAATTATCAGCTGATATTATTGATAATGGAATTGTTTTAACTGGTGGTGGTGCGTTAATTAAAGGAATGGACAAACTATTACAAAGTGAACTTAAAGTGCCTATTAAAATAGCTGAAAGTCCTTTAACATGTGTTGCTTTAGGAACAGGTATTCTTTTAGAAAACATTCATTTAATTGATAAATAGATTGTATAATCTATTTTTTTATAGTAAAATTATAATAGAATTATAGGGTGATATTATGAATAATAAAGGGTTTGCTGTTTCGGGAATACTTTATGCACTATTATTAATGTTTATAACTATTTTAGTTATGTTACTATTTAATTTTCAAAATAAAAAAAATGTTTTAGATAAATTAAAGCAAGACACAATTGATGAAATAAATGATACATATGAGCCAATACTAACAATAAATTCAAATATACCAACTTCTATTACTAAAGGAACTAGCTATAATATAGTCGTTAGTTATTCATCAAATGCTACTGTAGAATGTTTAAGTGACAAGGATGGTAAAGTTTCAAATACTAATGAGTTAATAACAATTGGTAATCATATAATAACTTGTACAGCAAAGACTAAAAAGAATAAACAAACTATTGCTACAAAGAATATTGCAATAAAAGAATGAGATAAATTATTTAAAATTTATGTTATAATGAATACAGGTGATTCGAATGATAATTGATCAAGAGTTGATATCAAGAATATTTTTAATGATATTATTACCATTTATATTTGTGGTTCTAATAATGCCTTATATAAAAAAAATGGCTATTAAAATCGGAGCAGTTGATGTTCCAAGAAACAGACATATGCATAAAAAAACGACACCAAAATTAGGTGGTTTAGCAATATTTTTTGGCTTTTTATTAGGATATATGGTATTTGGTACTCATAGTAGTACGATGAATGCAATATTAATTGGAAGTTTTATAATTGTAATAATTGGTGTTATAGATGACATAGCGGAATTATCAGCTAAAACTCAATTTATAGGTCAGGTTGCAGCAGCATGTGTTATTGTTTTCTATGGTAATATTTTATTACAAGATATTAGTGCATTTGGAGTTTATATCAATTTTAGTTGGATGTCTTATCCTTTGACACTATTTTTTATTCTTGGATGTATTAATTGTATCAATTTAATAGATGGTTTGGATGGTTTAAGTGGGGGAATAAGTTCAATCTATTTCTTAACAATTGGAATAATTGCTACTATGCAAGGAAAAACTGGATTAGATTTTGTTTTAGCATTTGTGATGTTAGGCTCTATATTAGGTTTTTTAGTTTATAATTATCATCCAGCTAGTATATTTGCAGGAGATACTGGATCAAATTTAATGGGATTTATGATTTCTATAGTAGCCCTTCTTGGATTTAAAAATGTAACTATGACATCTTTAATTATTCCATTATTAGTAATGGCTATTCCAATACTAGACACTTTATTTGCAATTATAAGAAGAGTTTTAAAAGGTCAAAATCCATTTACATCTCCAGATAGATTTCATATTCATCATCAATTATTAAATAAAAACTTTTCTGAAAAAGCGACTGTTTCTATAATACTTGGAATTGATTTATTATTTGCTAGTGCATCTATTATTTATGTACTTGGTGATGAAAAACTAGGATATATTGTATATGGAATATTATTAGCAATTGTTCTGGCATTTGTTCTTACAACTAATGTTATAACTGATAGAGAGACTGTAAAAAAAACATTAAATAGATTAAAAAGGTCAAAATAATGATCTTTTTTTGTATATTAAATAAAATTAATTAAATAATAATAATGGTGATAATATGCTGGAAACTTTAAGAATTATACCGAGAAGTTTAGTATCATTAATTGTTTTGTTTTTGATAACAAAAGCAATTGGAAAAAAACAAGTATCAGAATTGTCTTTATTTGATTATGTAATTGGAATAAGTATAGGTAATTTTGCCGCTGAAATGATAATGGATTTTAATAGTAATTATTATAATGGTATAGTAGCTATGACAACTTTTGGTCTAATTGCTTGGTTGGTATCGTATTTTACAATGAAAAGTATGGTCCTTAGAAGAATAATTGTTGGTACTCCTACGGTTTTAATACAAAATGGAAAAATAATAGAAAAAAACCTAAGGAAAATGATGATTGATATTAATGATTTACTAGAACAATGTCGTAGTAATGGAACATTTGATGTTAACGAAATTGAATATGCCATTATGGAAGCAAATGGTAAAATAAGTATTTTACCTAAAAAAGAATATGCTCCTTTAATAGTAAAGGATATGAATTTGAAATTAGGAAAAAATGAATTAGTTTCTAATGTGATAATTGATGGTAAAATAATGAAAAGTAATTTAGAAAATTCTGGAAAAGAAAAAGATTGGCTATTAAAAGAATTAAAAATTAAAGGAAAAAAATTAGAAGATATATTATTGGCAACTTTAGATAACAATTATAAATTAGTTATATATGAAAGAAATAATAATTTGAAAGTTAAAAATGTTTTAGAATAAAAGATGATATGCTATTTAAACATATCATCTATTTTTTTATTTATTTTCCTTTTAATTTTAGTATTAGTTTTTTTTCTAATAGTTTCACTAAAGATGCATGCTATTAGAACAATTAATACGGATATTGTACTTAATAACATTTCTTTTGTTATTTTATATCCAAACAAGATAAATAAATAGTCCTCATCACTCCACAAATTTAATCCTTCTTTTTTAGCAAGTTTTAAACTATCATTTAAAGTATCTAAATATTTATAATCACCATAAATATATTTAATTTCTGCATAACCTTCTCTAACAATTAAATCTTGTAATAATTTATCATCTACAAATATCCAAGCTAAATATCTCCCATACTTATCTTTTTTATCAGCTTTATCATCATATTCTATTTCTATCTTTTTAGCGGTTTTTAATAAATTACAAGTGAATTCACTTGCTTCTTTACCATATTTTTCTATTTTGTTAGTAGATTCAGGTGTATTAATAGCTAAAAATCTAACTTTGATTTTCTCTTCTTTAAGATTGAACCATGTGGTATCACCATCAATACATTTATTTAAAGTGACTTCTTCTTTAGCATATATACTAAAAGGTACTAAAAATAAACATATAATAAAAATTAACTTCTTCATTCTAACTTCACCATAAATATTATAGCACAACTTGACTTTATAAGAAAAAAATAATAATATATTATCTAAATTTTGGAGGTTGTTTATGATACTATATAGGGCTATTACTTTAGATGATTTTAATGAAATACAAGACCTTGGAAAAATAAATTGTACTTTATATCGTTCTTATAGAAATTTAGAGAATTGCAAAAATATTGAAATGACTAAAAAAATGTATAATATATGTTATCAAGAAAAAAATAAAAAAGATATTTTAAGTTTTATTTATGGGCATATAAGTGGTAAATTAGTTAGTAGCGCTAAAAGAAGCCCTTGGATTTCATTAACTTCTAGTTATGAATCTGCGTGTAAATATGCTAATTTAAATGAAAAAAGAAATATTCTATGCTTTGAAGTAGAAGATGATATCATAATAAATAATATTATTGATTTTAAAACAAAAGATATATTAAATGGAGCAATTCTAAAATTGTCAAATGGTGAACTTATTAAATATAGAGATAGTGGTATAATTATTCCATATGGTGAACAAAAAGATAAGACAAGAAATAGCAAAAGTTTTACATTTGTTAATTACTCAAAAAGTGATAGTGAATATTTAATATCTTATAGTTTAGAACCTAAAAAATATTTTCTTTTAAATCCTGAAAATCAAAAACTATTTAATAATAGATATGGTAAAAAAGTACCTGATATTATTAAAATGATATTAAATAACGAAAAAAAAGTAGAAAAAGTAAAAACAAAATAGATATACAAATTTTTTTTCTTTACTTTTTAGAATAAATTATGCTATAATATGCAAGGCAAAAAGGGAAGTGTTTTTATGAAAAATATAAAAAATATAGCAATAATAGCTCACGTAGACCACGGAAAAACTACATTAGTAGATGGACTTTTAAAAGCGTCTGGAACTTTTAGGGATAATGAACAAGTAGATGTTAGAGTAATGGATTCGAATGACATTGAAAAAGAAAGAGGAATTACAATTTTAGCAAAACCAACAGCAATTGACTATAAAGGAACTAGAATTAATATTTTAGATACTCCAGGACATGCTGATTTTGGTGGAGAAGTAGAAAGAATTATGAATATGGTTGATGGCGTACTTTTAGTAGTTGATGCTTATGAAGGTACAATGCCTCAAACTAGATTTGTTCTTAAGAAAGCCTTAGAAGCTGGCGTTACTCCAATTGTCGTAGTAAATAAAATAGATAAAGAAACAGCTAGACCTAAAGAAGTAATAGATGAAGTAATGGATTTATTTATTGAATTAGGTGCTGACTTAGATCAATTGGATTTCCCAGTTGTTTACGCTTCTGCTATTAATGGTACGTCTAGTTTAGATCCTGATGTTAATACTCAAGAAAAAACAATGACACCAATTTTAGATATGATAATCGATAATATTCCTTCACCAAAAATTGAAGAAGGTAGTTTACAATTTCAACCTGCATTATTAGATTATAATGATTTTGTTGGAAGAATAGGTATTGGAGTTGTTAAAAGAGGAAAGATTAAAACTAATCAAATGGTATCTTGTGTTAGATTAGATGGAAGTATTAAACAATTTAGAATTGCTAAAATGTTTGGATATATTGGTTTAAAAAGAGTTGAAATTGAAGAAGCTGAAGCTGGAGATATAATTGCTATTTCAGGGTTACCTGATATTTCAGTTGGGGAAACAGTTTGTGAAGTTGGAAAAGAAGATGCTTTACCACTTCTAAGAATTGATGAACCTACATTACAAATGACATTTGGTGTAAACACATCACCATTTGTTGGAAAAGAAGGAAAAATAGTAACTGCTAGAAAAATAGAAGAAAGATTATTAAAAGAAACAGAGAGAGATGTTTCACTTAAGGTAGCACCTAATGATAATGAATCATTTATTGTGTCTGGCCGTGGTGAACTTCATTTATCAATTTTAATTGAAAATATGCGTAGAGAAGGATTTGAGTTACAAGTTTCAAAACCTGAAGTTATTATTAAAGAAAAAGACGGAATTAAAATGGAACCATACGAAGATGTTCAAATTGATGTTCCAGAAGAATATGTTGGTTCTGTAATAGAGGCTTTAGGAAATCGTGAAGGAAATATGGAAAATATGACAAATCACGAAAATCAAGTTAGACTTTTATATACAATTCCGTCTCGTGGTTTAATAGGTTTTACAACAGAATTTATGACTATGACTAAAGGTTATGGTATGATGAGTCATACATTTAAAGAATATCGTAAAATGGCTAGCGCTAAAGTAGGGGAAAGAAAATTAGGCGTATTAGTTTCTATGGAAAACGGAAAATCAACTGCTTATGCTTTAGGTCAATTAGAAGATAGAGGAATTATGTTCATTGAACCTGGTGTTGATGTATATGAAGGTATGTTAGTTGGTGAACATACTCATGATAATGATTTAGCCGTTAATGTTGTTAAAGGTAAAAATTTAACTAATACAAGAAGTGCGGGAAAAGACCATACAGTTGTATTAAAAAGACCAAGATTATTATCTTTAGAATATTGTTTAGATTATATTAATAGTGATGAATATGTTGAGGTAACACCACTAAGTATAAGAATGAGAAAGAAAATATTAAATACAGCGGAAAGAAAAAAATATGACAGCAAAAAATAACACATTTAAGTGTTATTTTATTTTTCAAAGAAATCTTTTATATCTTTATTTAAAATATATGCTATTTGTTCTAAGGTATCGATAGATATTGTTTGATGAGTAACTGACTCTAGTTTAGCAATAAAACTATCACTAAGTAATAATTTTTCAGCTAGTTCTCGTTGTGTCATATTACGTTCTAAACGATATTTTTTGATATTTTTTCCTATTATGTTATATATATCTTCTCTCATACTACCACCATTTAAATTTTCTCACATTTTAAATTCTTTTGATATAGACTAATAGTCTATGTTATAATAATTGTGGTGGTAATATGTATGATGTTTCAAAATTAAAATTTTTAAGAGAAAAAAATAATTATACAGTAAAAGATATGGCTGATATGTTAAATATTTCTCCAGCTCATTATTGTTTAATTGAAAATAAAAAAAGAAATTTATATTATGATATGGCAATTAAAATTTCTAATATTTTTAATTTAAAACCAGATGATATTTTTTACAAAAAAGACTAGCTTAGCTAGTTTTCTCTTTGTATTTTGTTTTCTAAGTAATAATTTCTTAATTCTTTAAATCTTTGATAATGAACTACTTCTCTTTGTCTTAGGAATGATAGTGGACCTAAGACATCTGGATCGTTTGTTAAATCCATTAAATGTTCATATGTAGCTCGTGCTCTTTGTTCGGCTGCCATATCACTTTCTAAATCAGCAATAAAATCTCCAGTTGTTTCTATATATGCTGATGTGAAGGGAACACCATTGGGATCATTTATAAATAATCCACTATCATGCATTGAAAAATGTCCTCCAAGTCCAGCTGCTTTTATTTCTTCAATTGTTGCCCCTTTCATTAATTGATATATCATTGCTGATATCATTTCAATATGGGCCATTTCTTCAGTAGCAATATCTGTAAGTAATGCTTTTCCTTTATCATCTGGCATTGTGTATCTTTGATTAAAATATCGTAAACAAGCTGATAATTCAGAATCTGGACCACCATATTGTGCCATCATATATTTAGCCATTTTAAGATCTTTTTTTGTTATATTTACTGGGTATTCTAATTTCTTTTCATATTTAAACATTATTTACCACCTTCCCAAGGCCAAGGACTATTTATCCAAACAAATGGATACCTATTATTTGCCTCACTATTTAATGTAATAGGTCCAAATTTTCTTTGATATTCTTCCATTACATTGTTCGCTTGTTCACGATATTGATTGAATAATCCAATCATATCTTTATCGTCAGGATATATATCCAAATATAAATTAATGTCTGTCATTGCAAAGCATAATGAATCTAATGTAGTTAACATTTTTGCTTGTTCATTAACGGGTTTTAAATCAATTGGATTTACTTTATAACCATTGTATAGATTTGGAAATAAGTTTCCCCTAATAAATCCTTGATATGGATCATATAATTGATTAGGGTTGCTATCTTCTGTATATAATGGTTGATTATAATTATTATTTACATAATTATAATAATCTTGTCTAAAATTTTGATTATACATAATTTTTCCTCCCAATTTATAATATGGTTTGATATAACAAGTGTATGGGCAAATGTAGTATTATAAATAAATTAGTCAAAAAGTCTTGATTATTTTCAGAATAATTGATAAAATATGAATTGTTGATATGGCGTGATTGGTGAAGTGGTTAACACGGCGGATTGTGGTTCCGTTATGCAAGGGTTCGATCCCCTTATCGCGCCCCATTGTGAAATCTGCTCGAACTTTTCGGGCTTGATAAATGACTAATCCTAATTGGATTAGTTTTTAAATGTTAAAATGATAATAAATATTGACATAGGCATTTTAATAATATGATTAAAGTAATTTAGATTGTTGTGAGTGTATTTATATACTTGATAAAAGCATTTCAAAAGGAAGAGATTATCTCTTCCTTTTTCTTTGCATATGAATAAAAGTGACTTAAATGTTACTTTTATTTTTTCTATTCTGCTTTAGAAATAGTTGCTCTACTTAATTCTAAGTATTGACCATTAGATAAGTTAATAGAAGCTCTACCATTAAAGTTGTCATTATCAACTATATCACTAGCACTTACTGGACCAGTCATTATTGACCAATATCCACTGCCAATGCTTTCAACTACGTATCTTCCTGGATCAATATCTACTCCAACTTTATAGTATCCACTTTGATTCCAATTACTTTGATCATTCAATATTTCATAAATCTCTTTAGCACCTTTAACACCAAGTTTTTCAAATGCAGATACATTAATTAAAACGCCTCTTGTTTCAAGATTACCAACTGAATGAACTTTTACATATCCAAAGCTATCAAAGTTTTCATTATCTACTATATTCCCAGCTCCATCTTTTTCACAGTAATAAGAACCACTGCCACTAAATTTAACAAAAGCATATTCCCCAGCAGGAATATCTCCTTGAATATAACTTCCTGTATCAAATGCTAGTTTTTCATCAAATAATGCAGATATTTTAACTATCATTTTTTCTGACTCAGTTAGTTCTTTAGTTGATGAAGAATTAGAAGAGTTTGAATTAGAATTATTATTGTTATAGTTATCATCGTTAGAAACTGAAGAACCACAACCAGTAATAGTGAATAGCATTAATAATATTAGAGCAACAGATATAATTTTTTTCTTCACAAAAACACTCCTTTCATTTTTAATTATATCATAAAAACTTCACGTAGACGACATATTTTTTAGATTTTTTATGAAATAATTTTACTAGAAAGGAAGTGATATACTTTGACTAGTAGATATTCTAAAGAACAATTATCACTAATTGTTAGGAAAAATATAAAGAAATATCGCTTGATGAGAAAGTACACACTTCAAGAACTTGCAGATTTAACTGGTCTTACTCATGGCTATGTGAGAGACTTGGAATGTTTATCAATAAATAAAACACCATTACTAGAAACAATAGGAAAATTTGCGGACGCTTTAGAAATAGACATTAGACAATTATTTGATGACTCTAATTAACATAAAATAAAATGTGATATAATAATTCTTATAAAATATTATGTTGCTTTATGTGAATGATAAATTATACATATATACTTATATTATTTGTTGATAATAATATTTATTGAATTGGAGGAGATAAAATGAATGATTTAGATATTGAAGTTTTAGTAAATAAAGAAAATACATTATCATCAAATTATATTCCAAGCAATCTTATAGTGCTAGATAATAATGAGAATAACTTTCATAAATACATTGATCCCAGTTCTAAACCAATGGTTAGAAATGATATTATTCCAGATTTAAATAATCTGCTGGAGGAATCAAAAAAATATGGTTTTTCAATCATTGTTGACAGCGGATATAGATCATATGAATATCAAAAAAGCGTTTTAGAAAAATTTATTGAAAAATATGGCTATGATAAAGCTATAAAATTAGTAGCTCCTCCTGGTGCGAGTGAACATCAAACTGGTCTCTGTTTTGATATTGCTTATTTGTATAATAATATTTTTGATGACGATGTGAAAGAAGAAGATGAAGAATTTAAATGGCTATTAGAAAATAGTTATAAATATGGTTTCATTTTAAGATATCCTAAAGGTAAAGAAAATATAACCGGTTATAATTTTGAACCTTGGCATTTTCGTTATGTTGGCAAAAATTTAGCAAAACATTTATATGACAATGATTATACTTTAGAAGAGTATTATCAAAAAATTAAGGTTAAATAATACTGCTACATCAATTGGTAATTATAATAATCTTCCTACTTCACTAACATCCAATGTTTCTGCAGTAAATATTATAGATGGTTTATCTTTAACAAAAGAAGCAGATAAAAAAATTGGGGAAGTGGTGAGCTTACTTATACGATTACCATCGATAATCAAATAGATACATCATATGTTAAATCAATAGTAATAGATAAAATAGATATAGAATTGGTTGAGTTTGTTTCTGGAAGTGTTATGATTAATGATATTCCTGCTACGGAATCTCAATTTTCTTATGATGCGGGAACAAGTACATTAACAATCAACTTAGATGATGTTGGCACTACATCAAAAACTACTTTCACGTTTCGCATTACAAAAAAAAGCGTAATAAATTTTTTATTTTAAAAAGTTGCTGTTATTTAGATTATGGCAGTAAACAAATTCAAAGTAATTATGTTACTGTTATAAGTTCAATAAATAAATTAGCAGGTGATAACTTTACTTGTGGAACACCTTATTGGAACAATTAAAAATCACAAAAGTGATTTTTTTGATTGATACTAAATTTTTATAGTCTTTTAATCTAAATTAAAATATAGTATAATTGACATAGGTGATAATATGAAAACTAATTGGGATTTATCTCATTTATATAAAACAACTGATGACTGGAACAATGATTTTTGTATTTTAAAAGAAAAAATGAATTTGTTAAATGATAAAACTCAAAAATTATCAATAAGCAATGTTAAAGAATATTTGAAATTGATGTTTGAAATTGATGTTTTAATTGAGAAACTATATTGTTTTGCAAAAAGACATTTAGATTTAGATTCAACATTAACTTTTTATGAAGATATGTTGAATTCTGCTTTAGATATATATAATGAATCTCAAATTTTACACAATAAATTTGAAAATTTTATAATAAACAGTGTTGAATCTTTTTCCGATTTTGGTGAATATCAAAGATATATAGAATTAATTATTAGAAGAAAAAAACATATAATGAACGCTAAAAATGATGAATATTCTAATTATATGAATGCAAAAAGTAGAATAAAATTAGATTATCAATCACTTTTAAATAAAAATCTAAAATTTGAATCAATAGAAATAAATGGTAAAAAGATTGATATA
This sequence comes from uncultured Bacilli bacterium, assembly GCA_934167465.1. Lineage (GTDB taxonomy): Bacteria > Bacillota_I > Bacilli_A > RF39 > UBA660 > CAJOJO01. The sequence goes on from CAKPKR010000001.1 coordinate 353,695, forward strand.
AATAGAAATAATTATAATCGTTTAATTACAAATAAAAATCAGGAAGTAAGAAAAGAAATATTTACTAAATATACTGAAGGATATAAGAATATAATTGAAGATATATCAAAATTATATATAGATAAGTTAACAAACGATATATTAATTTCTAATTTTGAAAAATATGATAATTTGTTGCAAAAAAAATTATATGAATTGGAACTTTCAAATGAAATATTATATAATCTAATTAAATCAGTTAATGAAAACTTATATGTAATGTATGACTATATTGAGTTTAAGAAAAAGGCATCTAGCCTTGATAAATATTATGTATATGATACATCAATATCTTTATGCAGTATGCCAACAATTGAATATAGTTTTGAAGAAGCAATAGAAATAGTAAAAAATTCATTAAAAATTTTAGGCGATGATTATATTGAAATAATAGATAAAGCATTAATTGATGGATGGATAGACGTTTATCCAAATGATTATAAAAGAAAAATGTCTTTTACTTCAATATCATATATTGGAGTTCCATATATACTTTTAAATTATGATAAATCTATAAATTCTGTGAGAACTATAGCGCATGAAATAGGACATTCAATTAATGTTTATTATTCCAAAAATAGAAATAATTATGAATATTTTGAATTTAATGATTTTTTAATAGAAATAGCTTCTAAAGTAAATGAATTTTTGTTTAATGAATATTTATTAGACAAGAGTGAAAATGAAGAAATTAAAAAGTATTTATTAAATAATATTATTGGTAGTATTGGTAATTCTTTATTTGGCCAAGTACTGTTAACCGAGTTTGAACATTCTATAATTAATAAATTAGAAGTTGGAGAAAAAGTTGATTTAGATGTTTTAAACGATGAATATATGAGATTATCAAAAAAATATAATGGGGATTCATTTGAATATATAGACGATATGAAATATGGCTGGTCAAAAATTCCGCATTTTATTATGCAGGATACATATAGTTTATATCAATATTCAATCGGTACTGCAATTGCAACTGATATAGCATATAGAATATTGGAGCATGAAGATGGGTTTGTTCAAAAATATAAAAACTTTTTATCTTTAGGAAATAGTGTAACAGTTGAAGAAGCTTTAAGTTCTATAGGAATTGATTTAGTAAATGGAAACTATGTAGAAAACACTGTAAATGTTTTGAATAAAAAATTGTCCCTAATAAAAAAAATGTACTAAATATGAGGTGACTAAAATGGAAAAACAGTTAAAACAACAAACAAAAAAAGAATTAAATAAAGTTAAAAAAGGAATGAATGAATTTAAAACATTTATTTCAAGAGGAAATGTTGTAGATATGGCCGTTGGTGTCATTATTGGTGCGGCATTTGGAAAAATAGTTACCAGCTTAGTCAATGATATATTAATGCCACTAATAGGAATAGTTTTAGGTGGTCTAGATTTTAGTAGTTTAAGTATAAATATTGGTGATGCAACTATATTATACGGTTCTTTTATCCAAACGATAGTTGATTTTTTAATAGTTGCTTTTTGTATATTTATGATGGTAAAATTCTTTGAGAAATTTAAGAAAAAAGAAGAAAAACCAATTCCTATAAAAAGTGATGAAGTTAAACTATTAGAAGAAATAAGAGATATATTAAAAAAATCACAAAAGTGATTTTTTTTAATTTCTTATTAACTTTCTAATTGTTTCATATAAAAATGGTTTATACTCATTAATTGGTAATGGTTTATTTTGAGTAATTGTTGTAAAACAAGTTGAACTAACTAGTTCAACAATCATAAATAATGTAATTTCAGGATTTTTAATATTAATATTTTTCTCTTTAATTGTATTTATAAATGAATCATATACGCCAATTTCATTACTATTTAATAATTTAGTTAACTTATCACTATAAAAACCTAACGACAAATCTTTGGAAATAAAATTTATCAATGTTGGATCTTCAACTAATCTGTCAATAACATAGTTAATAACATAAATAACTTGATCTTCAAAATCTTCAATGTAATTGTTATTTAAACTATTAATGGCATCTTTAAATAAATTGGCAGATGTTTTAGTAACTAAAGTTTCTTGTAAACTATATTTATCTTTGAAATATAAATAAAATGTTCCTTTAGCAACTCCAGCTTCATCAACAATATCTTGAATAGATGTATTATTTATTCCTTTTTCCGTAAATAATTTATAAGCTGCATTCAAAAGTTTTTTTTCTTTTTCATATTTTTTTCCTTCGATTTTATTAATAATTTTATTCTTTAATTCACTCATAAAAACACCTTCGATTTAATATAATTTTATCGTAGAAAAAACCATTAGTCAATTTAAAAAACAAAAAAAGACAATATTTTTAAAAAAATATTGACTAATAGTCATCTGTGTGTTAGTATATTAACTGACTGGTGGTCATTAGGAGGTAATTATGAAAAAAATAGGTGAATTTGTAACTAAACATAAAATATCCATAATTATTATTTTTTTATTACTTTTAATTCCAACCATCATAGGAATTAAAAATACAAGAATAAATTATGATATATTAGTTTATTTACCAGACGACATTGAAACGATGAAAGGTCAAGAAATATTAAAAGATGATTTTGATATGGGAGCTTTTTCAATTTCAATAATTGATAATATGAGTTCAAAAGATATTATCAAATTAGAAGAAAAAATAAGAAAAATAGAAGGAGTTAATTTAGTTGCAACTATAGCTGATGTAACAGGTTCAACTATACCTTTAGATTTTTTACCAACTGAAATAACAGACAAAGTTATTAAAGACGGCTCAACTTTATTATTTATAACATTTAAAGATACAACATCTACTGATGAAACTTTAAATGCAGTAAAGGAAATAAGAAAATTGGAAAGTGATAGTACTAAAATTGGTGGTATGACTGCTATGGCACTTGATACAATGGATTTATCAAATGAGGAAATAGCTGTATATATAATTATTGCGGTAATTTTATGTATTATTGTTTTAACTCTTTTCTTAGATTCATATGTAGTTCCAGTTTTATTACTTGCAAATATTGGATTAGCCATTCTTTATAATATGGGAACTAATGTATTTTTAGGAGAAATTTCATACATTACTAAAGCAATAAGTGCAGTGCTACAATTAGGAGTTACAACCGATTTTTCAATCTTTTTATATCATAAATATGAAAAATCAAAGAAAAAAGCAAAAGATAATAATCAAGCTATGAGTGAAGCAATATCTGAAACTTTAGTATCAGTATTAGGTAGTTCATTAACAACAATTGCTGGATTTTTAGCACTTTGTACAATGAATTTAACTTTAGGTAAAGATATTGGTATAGTAATGGCAAAAGGTGTTTTATTTGGACTTATTTGTGTTGTTACTGTATTCCCTTCATTATTACTAATATTTGATAAATGGATAGGAAAAACAAGTCATAAACCATTTGTTCCTGAATTTAAACACATGAAAGAATTTGTAATTGAACATTATAAATTAATATTTGTAATATTCTTAATATTAATTATACCTGCAAGTATTGGTAACTTTAATACAAAAGTTTATTATAAATTAGATAAAAGTCTTCCAGATACATTAGATAGTATTGTCGCTAATAATGAATTAAAGGAAAAATTTAATATTGTTTCTCCAGAAATTATTTTATTAGATAAAAATATTAAAACTAATGCTAAAGAAGAAATGATATCAAAATTAAAAGAAATTGATGGAATTGATTTTGTACTATCAGGTACATCTCTATCTAAATATGGTATTGATGAAATATTAAGTGAAGATATAACAAAAATATATAAAAGTGATAAATATGAAATGATTTTCTTTAATTCATTATATGATATAGCAACTGATGAATTAAATGATCAAATAGATGAAGTTAATAAATTAGTAAAAAAATATGATAAAAACGCTATTATAGCTGGGGAAGGGCCACTTATGAAAGACTTAGTTCAAATAAGTGATCAAGATTTTAAAAATGTTAACTATAGTTCCCTAGCTGTAATATTTGTTATAATGATGTTTGTCTTAAAGTCAATCTCATTACCAGTTATTTTAATTTGTGCGATTGAGTTTGCAATTTTCATAAATATGGGTATTCCATATTATACAAATACAACTATACCTTTTATAGCATCAATTGTAATTGGTACTATTCAATTGGGAGCTACAATTGATTATGCAATTTTAATGACAACTAAATATCTAGAGAAAAGACAAAGTGGTAAAGATAAATTTGAATCAATTAGATCAGCTTTAAATAATTCTGTAAGTTCAATATTTGTTAGTGGTATGTGTTTCTTTGCTGCTACTATTGGTGTTGGAGTATATTCAAAACTAGAAATGATTGGTTCATTATGTACTTTAATTTCTAGAGGAGCAATAATAAGTATGTTAGTAGTTATCTTAGTACTACCATCATTATTGCTTATGTTTGACAAAATAATATGTAAAACAAGTTTAGGTTTTGGAGGTAAAAATATGAAAAATGTTAAAAAACTGGGATGTTTGTTATTACTATGTGGTATGTTTGGTATTAATAATGTAAGTGCTTTAACTAAAGAAGAAACAGTTTATACAAAATTAAACGCTGACGGAAGTATCAAAAATACAATTGTAAATGAACATTTAATTAGTAAAGATAAAACTATAAATGATGTAACTAATTTAAAAGATATTTTAAATATAAATGGTGATGAAACTTTTGAATTAAATAATAACAATATTGTATGGAATAATTTAGGTAATGATATTTTTTATCGAGGAACAACTACTAAGAATTTACCTATTGAAACAAGTATTACTTATAAATTAAATGGTGAAGTAAAAAATGTAAAAGATATGTTAGGAAAAACTGGTAAAGTTGAAATAGTTGTTAATTTCAAAAATAACAGTTCAAAAGATGTATTGGTTAATGGAACTTATCAAACTATGTATACTCCATTTGTTGTAACTATGGGAACTATTTTGAATAATAATAATTCTGATATTAACATTACAAATGGTAAGGTAGTAAGTACAGGTACTAACAATATGGTAGTTGCTCTTGCTACTCCTAATTTAGGAAATAGTTTAGGAATTGATTTAGATAATTTAAATCAAATCACTCTATCTTATACTACAAAAAGTTTTAGTTTAAGTAGTATGTATTTTGTAATTAGTCCTAGAGTATTAAGCAATATTGATTTAAGTGTTTTTGATAAAATGAATGTAATTTATTCTAAAGTAAATACTTTAAATGATAGTTCAAAATTACTAGTTAATGGCTCTAAACAACTATTAAGTGGTACTACTGAATTAAAAGATGGTATAGAATTAATTAAAAGTAGTTTAGATAATTCTATTTCTTCATTAGAAAATAGTGCCGCTATTGATAATGCTACATTATCTTATATTCAAAATTTAGCTGTTACTAAAGCTAAAGAACAAATAGTTGCTATGGAAAATTCAATTAGAAGTAGTGCTGAGACTAAAGCTATAGAAGGTTTAACTGAAGAAAAAATTAATCAAATTTATAATGGTGTAATTTATTCTTTAGCAACTAATCCATATTATTTAGATTTAGCTAGTAATCCAACGAAAAAGGCTGAATTAGATGGTATTATTAAATCTGTTGTTGAAAATGTTTCAAAAATAGTTGCTAAAAGTACTGCTAGTGATGTAGCATATCAAACGTCAATTGAGGTAGCAACATCTACTGCAAGTGGTTTATCTAGTATGATTGCAACTAATGTAGCAGAAACTGCTAAAATTAATACTATAGAATCTTTAAAAACATTAAGTGCTGCTCTTGTTAAGTTAAGTGAAGGAGCAACAAGTTTAAATAATGGTGCTACTGAATTAAGTACAGGATTAGAAAAATTTGATAGTGAAGGAATAAGTACTATAACTAGTTTAGTTAATAATAACTTAAAAGGTTTTGAAGAAAGAACAAAAGCATTAGTAAATTTAAGTAAGGAATATAGTACATTTACTATGAAAAATAGCGATACAATTGGGACTACTAAATTTATAAATGTTATTGATTCAGTTAATAAATAAGACAGTGGAAACACTGTTTTTTTATGAATACAAATAAAAAAAAATTACATAATTTATATATGAAGTGAATAAATATATATTAATTAGCACTTACTATTGACAAGTGCTAAAAAATGAGTATAATGTATATATGAGAGGTGATAGTATGAATATGGAACAAGAAAATGTTTTAGAAAAATATGGTCGTAATATCATTGAAGATGTAAAAAAGGGAAAAATTGATCCTGTAATTGGTAGGGATGAAGAGATAAGAGCTATTACTAGAGTTTTATCTAGAAAAACAAAAAATAATCCCGTTTTAATAGGTGAACCCGGTGTTGGTAAAACAGCTATTATCGAAGGTTTAGCTTTAAGAATTGTTAAAGGCGATGTTCCAAATAGTTTAAAAGATAAAACAATTTGGGAATTAGATATGGCTAGTTTGATAGCCGGTGCTAAATATCAAGGTGAATTTGAAGAAAGACTTAAAAATGTTTTAAATGAAGTAAAAAAATCTGAAGGAAATATCATTATGTTTATTGATGAAATTCATATGATAGTTGGTACTGGTTCAAATAGTAGTATGGATACATCTAATATTTTAAAACCAATGTTAGCTCGTGGTGAAATTCATGTAATAGGAGCTACTACATTAAATGAGTATCGTAAATATATTGAAAAAGATGGGGCTCTAGAAAGAAGATTTCAAAAAATATTAGTTACTGAGCCTACAGTTGAAGATACAATCACTATTTTGAGAGGATTGAAACAAAGATTTGAAATTCACCATGGGGTAACTATTCAAGATAAGGCAATAATAAGTGCTGCAACTCTATCTAATAGATATATAACTGATAGATTTTTGCCAGACAAGGCAATTGATTTAATTGATGAGGCTTGTGCTACTATTAGAGTCCAAATGGATTCTGTTCCAACTGCATTAGATACTTTAACTCGTAAAATTATGAAATTAGAAATAGAAAGAGAAGCTTTAAAAAAAGAAAAAGATGAACTATCTAAAAAAAGAATAGAAGAAATAGATAGTGAATTAGGTAAATTAAAAGAAAAAGAAAAAACCTTAAAAGATTCTTGGAACAAAGAAAAACATTTAAATGAAGAAATAAAAAAGAAAAAAACAGAGTTAGAAAAAGCAAGATTTGATTTAGAACAAGCTGAAAATAGCTATGATTTAAATAGAGCTGCTATTTTAAAGCATGGTGAGATTCCAAAATTGGAAGGAGAATTAAAAGAATTAAATCATCAAAATGAAAATAAAATTTTAAGTAATGTTGTTGATAGCGATTCTATAGCAACTGTTATTTCAAAATGGACTAATATTCCAATTGCAAAGTTATTAAGTAGTGAAAAAGAAAAACTATTAAACTTAGAAGAAAATATGAAAAAGAGAGTAATTGGACAAGATGAAGCCTTAAAATTAGTAAGTGAAGCTATTCTAAAATCAAGAAGTGGTATTAAAGATCCTAATAGACCAATTGGTTCATTCTTATTTTTAGGTCCAACTGGTGTTGGTAAAACAGAGATTGCTAAAACTTTAGCATATGAATTATTTGATGATGAAAAACATATGATTAGGATTGATATGAGTGAATATATGGAAAAATTCTCTACTTCAAGATTAATTGGTTCGCCTCCAGGATATGTTGGATATGAAGAAGGTGGAGAATTAACTGAAGCGGTAAGAAGAAATCCTTATAGTATAGTTCTATTTGATGAAGTTGAAAAAGCTCATCCTGATGTTTTAAATTTATTATTACAAATACTTGATGATGGTAGAATAACAGATTCAAATGGTCGAACAGTTGATTTTAAAAATACTATTATAATAATGACTTCTAATTTGGGAAGTGAATATATATTAGATGGTAATACTGATAAAGTAATTCCTTCTTTAAGAGAATTCTTTAGACCTGAATTTATTAATAGATTAGATGAAATAATTGTATTTAAACCACTTGATAAAGATAGCATTTCTAAAATATTAGATAAAATTTTAATTGAAATTGAAAAAAGATTAGTTGATTTAAATATTCATTTAAAATTAACTGATAAAGCAAGAAATCAATTTATTGAAACTGGCTTTGATATTAATTATGGAGCTAGACCTTTAAAAAGATTAGTTAGTAGAGTAGTTGAAACATATTTAGCTAAGTTAATAATTAGCGACAAAATAAAATATGGAGATACTATAATTATTGATTATGATAAAGACTATATATTTAAAATAGACAAGTAATTCTTGTCTATTTTTTTCTTTATTATTTGTTAATTCTAAAATATAATCGACTGATACTTTATAAAATTTTGCTAATGAAAATGATAATGCTATAGTTGCATTTAAAACAAATAATAATGAAACTAAATTTAGAATTACTGCTATTTCAGCAAATAAAGATTTATATTATGGAACTAACGTTATAAAATTTGTATCTAAAAAGGATGATGTTGTAAAAGATCAAGAAGTAGGAAAATTAAAATTTACAAATACTTCATTAAAAGTTGATAAAAATTTTTCGACACTTGTTACATCAATATCGAATCCAACAAGTAATGATATCGAAGTAAAAATATTTAATATTCATATAAAAGATAAAAATGGAAATGAAATTATAAAGTTAGATGGATATGTTGGAGGAATAATACCAGCAGGTGAATCAAGAGAAGTTACTTCGAATATTGATATGGATTTAAGTAAGGCTACAAGCATTGAATATGACATTGTAAATTAAGTTTGTGAAAAGACTGCCAAAAAATTAAATTATTTTCTTGACAGTTTTTTTGTTTGGAAAGTTCTTTAAAAAATAAAAGTATGAGTGTGTTACAGATAAACTAAAAATTTGAAAACTAAAAATACTATAGAAAAAAGTTTACAAATAATATTGTAAATTATATCGGTAGTATCGATTAAATAACCTTTTTTTGCTATAATAAAAGTGGTGATAATAATGTGGTTTATATTTACTTTAATAACTTTTATAGCATGGGGATTAGCTGATTTATACTATAAATTAGGTAACAGTAATGATAAATATAGTCATATAAAAACTGGCATCATTGTTGGTTTAATAATGGGAATACATGCAACTATATTTATGATATTTAACAAAGAAAGTATTAATTTATTTGAAATAATTAAATATTTACCTGTTTCTTTGTGTTACATAGCAAGTATGGTTATTGGTTATAAAGGATTAAGATATTTAGAATTGTCAATTAGTTCTCCAATTCAAAATTCATCTGGAATAATTACTTCTATATTATTGTGCTTAATTTTTAAAATAAAAATAAGTTATTTAGAAATATTAGGAATTACAGTTATTTTTATTGGTGTTTTAATTTTATCAATTTTAGAAATAAAAGAAGGAAAAAAAGAAAAAATAATTGGGAGTTTTAAATGTTTTATTGTGATTTTTCCAATTATATATGCTATTATTGATGGATTAGGTACTTTTTTAGATGCTATATATTTAGATCAGTTAGAACTAATAAGTGAAAATAGTGCTTTAATTGCTTATGAATATACATTTTTAATATATGGAATAATTATGTTAATTTATTTGAAAATTAAAAAAGAACCATTTAAATTATTTGAAGAAAAAATTAAAATTAAAGCAGCTCTATTAGAAACTTTAGGGCAATTTACTTATGTATATGCAATATCAAAAAATTCAGTTATAGCAGTTCCTATTATTTCTTGTTATTCAGCTTTATCAGTGTTATTATCTAGATTTTATTTAAAAGAAAAATTGTCAATTTTAAGTTATATAGCAATTATAATTATTTTTATCGGAATTATATTATTAGGTATATTAGAAGAAATTTGATTTTTTTATTTAGAAGTAGTATAATTATATTTACTTTCTTATAAGATGTACTTGGTACATCTTTTTTAAACTTATGAGAGGAGAATAAAAATGGAAAAAGAAAAAGAATTAATGCTTAAATATAGTTTTGCTCTTGAAGTATTAAAAACGGAAATGAATATTCTAATTAAAAATTATGAATATAAAAATAACTATAATCCAGTAGAACATACAAAATCAAGAATAAAGACAAAAGAAAGTGCAATAAAAAAACTAGAAAAAAAAGGTTATGATTTAACCTATGAAAATTTAGAAAAACATGTTCATGATATGGTTGGACTTAGAATAGTTTGTTCTTTTATGTCAGATGTTTATGAAGTAGTGGATTTAATTAAAAATTCAAAACAATTTAAAATTAAAGAAGAAAAAAACTATATTTTACATCCAAAAGATAGTGGATATTCAAGTTATCATTTAAATGTTTTAGTGCCAATTCATTTAGATAATGAGACAGAATATGTTGAAGCAGAAATTCAAATAAGAACAATTGCAATGGATTTTTGGGCTAGTCTTGATCATAAAATTAGATATAAATTTCCAAGTGAAATTCCAGATGAAGTAAAAGAAGAAATGTTTAATTGTTCTTTAGACATAAGAATGCTTGATAATAAAATGGAAAATCTTAGTCAAGTTATGAAAAAATATAATGAAAATTAATAAATATGTGCTATAATATATAACTAAGAGTTAGAAGGTAGTTATATGAAAGAATTAAATTTTGGTATTCAAGATTAGACCATAGTAAAACAGTAGCACTTATGACTTATCATTTTACTCATAATAAAGCAATGACTTTAGCAGCACTTTTTCATGATTTAGGTACACCTTGTTTTAGTCATTGCATAGATTACTTACTTGGAGATGCTATTAATCAAGAAAGTTCTGAAAAAAGTATTTGTGAAGTAATTGATAATTCTAATGAAATAAAAAAGTATTTAGAATTTGATGAAGTTAGTATTGATGAACTTGATGATATAAGTAAATTCACAATTGTTGAAAATAAAAAACCAAAATTATGTGTAGATAGGTTAGATGGAGTTTTAAGTACTTGCTTTATTTGGATAAAAACAATATCACTAGATGAAATAAAAGAGATATATAATGATATGGAAGTTTTAACAAATGAAGAAAATGAATTAGAAATTGGTTTTAAATCTAAAGAAATTGCCGAGAAATTTTTTAAATGTTCTTATGATTATAGTATAGCGCTTCAAAAAAATGAAGATAAATTTATGATGCAATTTATTGCAGATATGCTAAAAAAATTAATAGACAATAAAAAAATAAAATTACAAGATTTATACGAATTAAAAGAAAAAGATATTGTTAAAATCTTATCTCAATATCAAAATTGGAATATATTTAGTGAATTAGATGGAATTGATAGATCTGATATTATGCCAAATTGTTATTATACAAGTGTAATGGCTAAGAAACGCTATACTAATCCATTATGTGGTAATAATCGTATTACTAATATTTCTAATAAATGTGCTGAAATGCTAAAAGATTATGAAAATTTTGAGGATACAAAATATGCATATTCTAAAAAAATTAAGAACTTATAAGTTCTTTTTTTGAATATTTATTTACATATATGACATATTATTTATAGAAATAACATTTATTAGCACTTATACTTGACAAGTGCTAATAAATGTGGTATTATTATAATTGGAAAGAGGATGAGGATATGAATTTAATACCAAGAAAATTTTATTTAGATGACATTTTTGATGATTTTGTTACTTCTGGAAATAATAACATGAAATGTGATATTTATGAATTGAATGGTGATTATCATATTGAAATGGATATTCCTGGATTTGATAAGAAAGATATTCAAATTGAATCTAAAAATGGTTATTTAACTGTAACAGCTTCAAAAGAAAGCAAAGATGAAGAAGAAAATAAAAACTATATTCGTCGAGAAAGAAGTTATGGAAAATTTGAAAGATCATTCTATTTAGGTGACTTAGATGATCAAAATATTGAAGCTGAATTTAAAGATGGTATGTTAAAAATAACTGTTCCTAAAAAAGAAGAAACAAATGATAAAAAATTCATCGAAATTAAATAAGAGAGTTTTCTCTCTTTTTTTTGTCAACTTTACATTCTGATATTTGATTGTATTCTTTTTTTGTTTATAATAATAATAGGTGAATAGTATGGATTATAATTATAATAGGATTGTTTTAGAACAATACTTAAATAAATTGTTTGATTATATTTTGAAAGAATATGGTGAAAATGAACTTAAAAAATTATTTAATGATTTAATAGCTGGAAAAGAATCATGTATATTAAATAAAAATATTCAAAATGAATTAAATAAGTATTCCAAAGATACTATTAGATTAATTATAGAAAAAAATATACTATTCTCTTTAGAAAATAGTGTAGTTAATATAAAAAAAACATATTGGAAAGTTTTAAAAGATAGAACTCCAAGAATGAATTATGTTTTACTCAGTCATTACTATGAAAAATATATAGAATTATTAAGAAATAAACCAACAATTTATAATTCAGAAACAATAGAAGAATTAAATGAAAATTATAATAAAGAAATAACAAAGAGTATGATGTTAAATCAGAATTTTGATGAAATAATTAAAAATACTTCAAGTTTTAATTTAAATCATATGGAAAATTTAAATGCTAATGGTAGAACAATTAGTATAAATGGTAAAAGAAAAGGTGGAATTTTTTTAAGTAAGGAATCAGTTATTGGATATGGTAATTTTATTAATAAAGATGATTTCTTAAAAAAAATTAAAAATACTAAAATTTATAAAGTAACTAATAATGGAACTATTAGTAGTGATGATTTAAAAGAAATTGTTAATAATATAGAGCAAAAAATTAGTATTTCTAAAACTGAAAAAAACACTATAAAATCAGTAATTGATAGTAAAGTCAATAGAAAAGCTGGAAATTTGTTTTTAGGAAAAGATGGGATAGATTTACCAAATGGTGAATATGTAAGTGTTGAAGAACTTTCTTTAGCTATAAATAAATTTGTAACAGAACGAAATAGAAAAGCAAAAAAGAATAAGATAATTAAAATAAAAGGTATGTTAAAAGTTGGGATAGCAGCAGCTTCTTTAGCAATTTCACTATTGACGTCAGCTGTTTCAACTAATTCAAAAGAAAATATTCAGTCTAATATAATTCAATATGATGCGGATGATTTATATTCACAAAATAATAAAAAAATTTCTGCTAAAGTAGTTACTGAAGCAGTAAATTCAGTCAATAATTTAATCAATGATGTTGATGATTTAAAATTATCTGAAATAAATAACAATGATCTTTCTGATGAAGAAAATAATAAAATTGAAACCGAAAATTTAATTTTTGATGAAAAACCAATTGAAAAAAATAATGAAGATTTATTAGAAAATAATAGTTTAAATGAAGAAAGTAGTAATTTAGAAAATTTAAATCAGGACACATCTAATGAGGAAATATCTGATAAAACTAATGATGTAATTAATGAACAAATCTCTAATGATATTAATGAAGATATAAAAGAAAGTAATGATAGTATAGAACAATTAGAAAATGATGAAGTAGATAATGCTATCGAAAAAGTGCAAAATCAGGTTGATAATACTCTTGAAGAAAATGAATTAACTACTAAAAATGATAATTCTGAATTAACTGTTTTGAATTTAGATGAAGAAGAAATTCCTGTTCAAGAAGTGAAGGATGATTTTTCTAATGAAAATGTTTCTTTAGATGATAAAACTACAGAAATAAATGGTAATGATATTGCAAATTATGCTGTACAATTTGTCGGTAATCCATATGTTTATGGAGGAACTAATTTAACTGATGGTACTGATTGTTCAGGTTTTACACAAAGTGTATATTCAAATTTTGGTATTGATATTGCTAGAGATTCTAGTTCACAAATTAATTCTGGCACAAATATTGGAACAAATATAGAAGAAGCAATGCCGGGTGACTTATTGTGTTTTAATGGTCATGTAGGAATCTATATTGGAGATGGTCAAATGGTGCATGCTGCAAATGCTAAAAGAGGAATAGTTATAAATGATGTTGATTATGACAATGAAAAAATATTAAAGGCAATAGTTCGACCTAATGGAGTTAATCAAATACAAGCCAAAACAAGATAAGGAGATATTATGAAATTAAGTGATGGTCAAATAATAACTTTAGATGATAATAAAGATTATATTGTTGTAAAACAAGAAATATATCGAAATAATAATTACATTTATTTAATGACTGCATCAAAACCTATTGAAGTAATGTTTGTAAGACAAGAAAATGATGAATTAAATTTAGTAATAGATGAAGATGAATTAAAAGTAATTATGGAGTTATTTATAAAATGAAATTTTTTAAAGGTGATTAAATTTCACCTTTTTCTTGATAAAAAAAAGAAAATCTTATATAATAATATAAGATAGAATAAAGAGGTGTTTTATGGAAGTAAAATGTAAGGTATGTGGTACAATTAATGACGGAGAAACTAATTTTTGTAAGGGATGTTTTGTAAAATTAGATGTAGAAAATCCTGAAAATGTTACTTATAACCCTAAAGAAAAAGAAATATCAGCAGAAATAGAAGAAAAAGAAGAAGTTATTCCTTGGAGTGATAGTGTTGATAATGAAATTTCACAAGAAAACAACTATGAATCACCTATTTTTAATTCAAATAATGAACTAAGAAAAGAAAAAACTTTGTCTGAATCAATGAGTCAAACGGAAAATAATACATTTGAACCAATCGGTTCTGAACAAGAAAATAATCAATCATTAGAATTAAATAATGAATCATTACCACAAATACAAAGTGAAGAGGAAGAATTTAAACCAATCAATGATTTATTATCAAATGAAAATAATTTAGAAAAAACAGAAATTATAGATTTTGATTTAATTAAAGATGCCTACAATAATTTACAAAATAATTCAGTAGAAGATATAAAAATAGAAACTCCATTTGAGCCAATTGAAACTGAAGAAAACAGTAAACTACATAATAATGAAAATAGTACATTACTGGAACAACCAATTGAAGATATTTCAGTTGAACCATTATCAACGCAAGAAAAAATAGAGTTACCTAAAGTTGAACTTGTTGTTCCAAATGATAATCAAATAGAAGATACAAACAATAATGAAGAAGCCTCAATCCCTGAAATATCAAATAATTGGAATGAAAATAGTTTACCAGACTTGGATATGGAACAATTTAATATTGAAAATGATTCATGGGAAGATGAGAAAGAAGAAAAAACAGATATTAACTATTTAAGCAGTGGTAAATTATTTTTGAAGTTTTTATTAAATTGCTTATTATTTGGAATACTATTTGGTGCTTTATGTATTGGATTTAGATATTTATTAAATAATATATTTAATTTAGGAAATAATGCAGAGTTGATATTTATTGTAATAAGTTCAATTTCTTCAATTGCGGCATTGTTAATTGCAACAGATAAAACATTCAAAAAACAAGTACCTTTAGCTTCAAAAATAAATGAAACTACTTTTTCGATATTGTTATTTGTAGCTTTACCATATTTATTAATTAAATTAGCTTATAATTTATATGTTGGTACAACATTTGTAATATTTTTAATTTTAATTGCACTTTCCTTAATTATTTTAGCAATCTTTTTCAACTATATGCGTAATCTAATTAGAATGAAACATCAAATGAAAAAAGAAGACAAAGCTTCATTTATTTATGGAATATTTAGTATATTATTAATTGGATTGACATTATATGGTGTTTATACTTATAAAGATAAAGATTATATTATTTCATTTGACATTATATTTAATGATGGCGAAAATATTAAATTAGTAGAATCATATATTAATGAGGTTGAAAAATCTATTTCAAGAAATAAAACTGAAATAGAAGGATATGAGGTACCGAATATCATTGATGATGTTGAATATGCTGCATTTGATGGTAATAAACCAGATGGAATGGCATTATATCTAGATGAAAATGGTAATGTATCATCTGGTACTATTCTTATAAAAAATAGAGTATATTCATATGATGGTGTAAAAGTAAGAGCTAGTTAGCTCTTTTTATGTTATAATTTTGTTAGGTGATTATATGGAATATGATATTAATAAATTAGTAGAAGAAATAGATTTTGAAAAGAATATGCATAAGAGTATAAATAATATGTTATTAACTGAAAATCAAATAGATGTTTTAAATCGATATAATATTGATTATAATAAGTGTAATTCAATGAGTGAATTATTATATTATATTGATGAGTGTTTAAATGAGATAGATGCTGAAGATTTAGAAAAAGTTTCTTTAGAAATAGCTGAAACAAATTATTATATGAATACAAATAAGTAGGTGATAAAATGTTTAAAAATTATGATACAATTATATGTCCTGATAATATTAAGAAACAAATATTAGAACAAATAAGTAACGAAAAAAAGATAATTAACTTGAAGTTTTATACTTTAAATGAATTTAAAAAAGCTTATTTTGGAACGTATAAAGTTGAAGCAATTTACTATTTAATGAAAAAATATAATTACAAGTATGATGTTGCTTTAACACATTTAGATAATTATTATTTTGATTCTGAATTAAAAGAAGAACTAGAGGAAAATGAGTTAATTATAAAAGAAAAAATTAATATTAATAAAATAATTATAATTGGATACAATAAGATTGATAAAAATCTATTAGATGAAATAACAAAATATGATTATGAAATAATTGAGGAAAAAGAACAAAATTACAAAAATAAAGTTTATGAATTTAATACAATGGAAGAAGAAATAAATTTTATTATAAAAAAAATTATTGATTTACAGAAAACAATTGATTTAAATGATATATGTTTAGTAAATGTAGGTAGTGAATATATTAATGATATAGAAAGACTATTTAAATTTAATAATATTCCAATTAATTTAAATATTAAAAAAAGTATTTATGGTACTACAGTTGTGAAGAATTTTTTAAAAAATCTTAAAGAAAATAAAGAAATAATATTAGAAAATGATGAAATCAGTAAATTAATTGTCAAAATTGTAAATAAATATGCATTTAGAAAAATCGATGATACTATTATAGAATGCATTGAAGCTGAAATAAAAAAAACATATTTAAAAAACGCGATTTTAGATTGCGCTATTAATTTAGTTTCTATTGATGAAATTGATGATTCAAAATATTATTTTGTTTTAGGATTTAATGAAGGAATCTTACCAAAACCATATATAGATGAAGATTATTATAGTGATAAATTAAAAGAAAAAATGGGAATTTTAACTTCCGTAGAAAAAAATATTTTGGATAAAAAATTAGTTATTAATAAAATAAGTAGAAAAAATGTAATTTTATCATGTAGATTGAAAGATGGAATTAAAGATTTATATCCATCAAGTATTATTGAAGAATTAAATTTAGAAGTCATAAAAGAAAAGTTTTCAAATTATAACTCTAATTTATATAATAAATTAGTTTTGGGTAAAAAATTGGATAATTTAATTAAATATAATGAAGTAGATGACGAACTAAATTTATTATATTCAAATTATATAGATATTAATTATTTGACATATAGTAATAAGTTTACTGGTATAAATAATAATTTATTCAATAAATTTATTAATAATAAATTACTTTTATCTTATTCTTCAATTGATGATTATAATAAATGTGGTTTTAGATATTACATAAGCAATATTTTAAAACTAGATGAGTATAATGAAACATTTATTGCGTATATCGGAAATTTATTTCATTATATTTTATCAATTTATAATAATGATAATTTTGATTTTGAACTAGAATTTAATAAATTTATTAACAATAAGGAATTAAATAATAAAGAAAAGTTTTTTATTAAAAAGTTAAAAAAAGATTTGATTTTTATAATAAACGTATTAAAACAATATGAAGAATATAGTGAACTTAACAAATCTTTATATGAAGAAAAAATATATGTTAATAAAGATGCTAATATAAAAGTTACTTTTATGGGTGTTGTTGATAGGATAATGTATAAAGAAGAAAATAATAAAACTTATATTGCTATTATCGATTATAAGACTGGTAATCCAGATATTAATTTAGATTATTCTATATATGGATTAAATATGCAATTACCAATATATTTATATTTAATTAAAAATTCAAAAATTAAAAATCCAGAATTTATTGGGTTTTATTTAGATAAGTTAATTCATAATAAACCTAAATATAATGAAGATATATTAAAAAAATATAAGTTAGAGGGATATACTATTGATAATGAAAATTTAATTAGCATTTTTGATAAGACTTATATGGATAGTAAAATGATAAAAAATATGAAAATAACTAGTAATGGTTTTTCTAGTTATGCTAAAACAATAAGTAAAAATCAAATTGATAAATTAATTGAATTAGTTGATAAAAAAATAGATGAAGCAAGAGATAATATATTATCATGTAATTTTAAAATAAATCCTAAAAGAATTGATAATGAATTAGTAGGGTGTAAATATTGTAAATATAAAGATGTTTGTTTTATGAAAGAAGAAGATATAGTTGATTTAAAGAAAATTAAATTTGAAGATTTCTCATTCTAAAAAGTATTAGGAGGTTATTTATGAAAAAAATAGAAGCAGAGATTGTTGCCCCACAAAAGGTTAATATTATTATGGAATATGTTAATAATATACTTGAAAATTCCAATAAAGTTTCAGCACAAATGAATTTTGATTCAGTAAAAATTGATGGACAATGTATGTGTGTATTAGATATATATATGGTGAACCATGAACAACATTTAAATCTTGGAATACCAAGTCAATTTGCTGATATAATCTTTAAAGAATTACTTAATAGAGTTTTAAATGATGTATTACCATCCGAGTCTATGGGAGCTACAAAATTTTATCATTTTAGAAGTAACGATAATTCATTTGATGGTATCAATATTATGAATGAAATAGGCAGTGAAATAAGATTAAATATGTATGGAATAAACCAAAATATATCTGATGAATATAATCAAAAATATGAAGAATATAGAAATAGTTTAAAAAATAAAATAAGATAAAATGTTTTTACAAAGTAGATTAAATCTACTTTTTTTAGTATAATTATTATGGGTGGTAATATGCCAAATTGGACTAAAGAGCAGATGGCTGCTATTACATTAGATGGCAGTAATATTATAGTAAGTGCTGGAGCAGGAAGTGGTAAAACTGCTGTTTTATCAGAGAGAGTATTAAGAAAAGTTAAAGATGGAGTTGATATTGATAAACTTCTTGTTTTAACATTTACAAATGCTGCAGCAGCTGAGATGAAAGAAAGAATTAGAAAAAAACTAAAAGAAAATGATTTTAAAAATCAATTGACTAAATTAGATAGTGCCTATATTACTACATTTGATGCCTATTCATTAAGTTTAGTAAAAAAATATCATTACTTATTAAATATAAATAAAAATATATCAATTTGTGAGAAAAGTATAATAGATATAAAAAAACAAGAAATAGTTGATAGTGTATTTGAAAAGCTTTATACAAATGATCAATTTAAAGTATTAATAGATGATTTTTGTGTTAAAGATGATTTAGATATAAGAAAAGAAGTTTTAACAATTAATAATAAATTAGATATGATTTATGATAAAGAAAAGTATCTTGATGAGTATATAGACACTAAATTTAGTGAAAAATTTATTAATGGAAAAATAGAAGAGTATGTTGATTTAATTAAAAATAAAATAGCACTTATAAATAAATATTATATTGAATTAGAAGAATATGTTGATAATGATTATTATGAAAAAATAACTAATGAGTTAAATGAACTTTTACTTGCTAAATCATATAAAGATATTATATGTCCTTTAAAATTATCAAATTTACCAAGAAATAGTGAAGAAAAAGCTAAACAAATAAAAACCAATATTACATCATTACTTAAGGAAATAAAGGAATTAACTATTTATAATGATGAAAAAGAGATAAGAGAAGAAATTTTAAAAACTAAGAAATATGTTGTGATAATAATTGATATAATTAAAGAGATTGATAAAAAAATTAATCTATACAAAAAAACAAATGATTTATATGAATTTGTTGATATAGCTAAGATGGCAATTAGACTTGTTGAACAAAATAAATTTGTAAGAGATGAATTAGAATATAACGAGATATTAATTGATGAATATCAAGATACAAATGATTTACAAGATTTATTTGTATCTTATATAGAAAATAATAATGTATATATGGTTGGAGATATTAAACAATCCATATATCGTTTTAGAAATGCTAATCCTAATTTGTTTAAAAGTAAATATAAAAATTACAGTAGTAATAATGGTGGAATTAAAATTGATTTGAATAAAAATTTTCGTTCAAGAGAAGAGGTTTTAAATAATATTAATTTAATATTTAATCAAATTATGGATGATACTATTGGTGGTGCGGATTACAAAAAGGAACATCAAATGATTTATGGAAATATGGATTATTCCAATATTGGTAAAAAAGAAGAAAATTCTAATATGGAAGTACTTAGTTATGATAAATTGGATAATTATAAAATAAATGAATTAGAAATATTTATTATTGCGAATGATATTAAAAACAAAATGAATGATTATCAGGTTTTTGATAAAAAATTAAGAAAAATTAAATATAGTGATATTGCTATTCTAATGGATAGATCAACTGATTTTAGTTTATATAAAAAAATATTCGAATATTTGGGAATTCCCCTAACTGTATATAAAAAAGAAAAAATTAATGATAGTGATGAATTAAAATTAATTAAAAATATTATTACATTTTTAATTACAGCTGATGGGAACTTAAAAAATTATGCTTTCATGTCTATTTTGAGAAGTTATTTATTTGAAGAAAAAGATGAAAAAATATTTGAATGTTTAGTTAATAAAGATTATAGTCTACTAAAAGATTATTTAATTGATTATAAACTGAAAACTCCGTATGAATTAACTAGTTATATTATAGATAAGTTTGAATTTTATCAAAAAATGATAAAAGTTGGTGATATTCAAAATAGGATGTCAGTATTAGATCATTTACTTAAATTATCGCTTGATTTGACGAATATGGGATATGACATTTATGATTATTTAGATTATCTTGAAAAAGTTATTAATGAAGGAATAGAGATTGAATATAGTGTTCCTACAAAAGATAGTGATAGTGTTAAAATAATGACTATTCATGCTTCAAAGGGCTTGGAATTTCCTGTTTGTTATTATAGTGGGTTGACTTCTAAATTTAATGTTAGTGAATTAAAAGAAAAGATTTCTTATGATAAAAGTATTGGAATTATTACACCTATAGTTGAGAATGGCATTAAAGACACAATTTACAAGGAATTATTAAAGAATAATTATTATATGGAGGAAATAGCTGAAAAGATAAGATTATTTTATGTTGCTTTAACAAGGTCAAAAGAAAAAATGATAGTTGTATTGCCTAACAAGGAAATAGAAAATAATGAATTAGATAATAGTGTTAAGTTAAGTTATCGTTCATTAGGAGATATGTTATATTCTATTTTTTCAACTTTAGGTACATACATTAGATTAATTGATTTAAATAATATTAATTTAAGTCATAATTATAACTTAATTAAAAAAACAAATTATAGAAACAAAATTAGTATTACGAATCAAAAAATAGTTAAAACAACTTTAGATATAGAAAGTAATTTTAAAGAGGAGAAGCATTTTTCAAAAGAAAATTATAAAGTTTATGATATTGATGAATATAACAATATAGAGTTTGGTAAACATATTCATAGTGTGTTTGAAAACATCGATTTCTTAAATCCGGATTTTTCTAATTTATCAGATTTTGAAAAGAGAAAAGTTCAAAAATTTATGAAAAATATAGATTTTAAGAAGGTTATTAATATTTATAAAGAATATGAATTTATTTATAACAAAGATGATATTTCGCATGGAATTATTGATTTATTACTTGAGTATGATGATGAATTTAAAATAATTGACTATAAATTGAAAAATATTATCGACGATGCTTATATCAAACAATTAAATGGATATAAAGAATATATAAAGGAAATTACTAATAAAAAGGTTTCAACTTATTTATATTCAATTATTGATGATAAATTAGTCATTGTCTAAAAATGTCAATAAATTAGATTTCTATTGATTTAATGTAAATTATGTATTATTATTGTATTAGGAGGTTAAATATGAGGTATTTAAATTTAGATAAAGTTAAAACAGGCTCTAAATTAGGTAAAGATATTATATATAATGGAAGTCAAGTTCTTTTAAAAAGTGGTGCAATATTATCAGATAATATAATTTTAAAATTAAAAGAAAAAGGTTTTACATATGTATATATTGATGATAAATTAACGAGTGATATCGAAATAGATGAGGTAATTCCTCAATCAATTAAAAATTCTTTAGCAATTGCTTTAAATAATGTGGATATTGATAAAACCGTTGATATAGCAAGAGAAATGACTGAAAAAATATATGAATCAAGAAATATTGCTATTGAGAATTATGATCCAATGTTTAAAGATGAATATCAACATTCATTGCTAGTAGCTGATCTTTCGGTTATGTTGGGAAAAGCAATTGGTTATAATGAGTCTAAATTGAGTGATTTAGCTTCTGCTTCATTATTGCATGATATTGGAAAAACTTGTGTAGATAAAAAAGAAATGGAAGAATATGGTATAGATAGATTACTAAAAAAACTTGGTATAAGTTGTACAATGGATAAGTATTGTGATTCAATACATTCATTTTTAGGGTATAGTATTTTGAATAAAAATGTCACTATTAGTGCAGTTATAAAACAAGCTGTTCTATTTCACCATGAAAATGTTGATGGAACAGGTGAATTAGGTGTTCCAGGTGAAAAAATATGCGAATTTGCTAAAATAATTCATATCACTAATGATTTTTCAAGAATGATTACAAATCCTGAAAAATATAATGTTAGTAATACTAATGAAGTAATTGAATATTTTGAATCTAATGCAGGTACAAAATATGATTTAAATCTAGTTAAATTATTTTTAAATAAAATTCCTTTTTATCCACCGGGTATGACAGTTGAGCTTTCTAATTGTATGAATGCAATTGTTGCTGAAAATAATGTTAATTTTCCATCTCGACCTAAAATTTTATTAGAAGATGGTGTTAAAATTGATTTGATGGATATTAGGTTTCAATCTTTAACGATTGTAGGTATTAATTTAGAAAATAAAAATTCTATTCATAAACAGTTATAAAGATACATTTGTATCTTTTTTTCATATATTAATATAGGTGATAATATGTCAATTGTAAAACATACTACAGCAGAACGTGATTTACTAGCAAGATTAATGCGTGCTGAAGCTATAGGAGAAGGTAATTTAGGTATGTTGATGGTTGGTAATGTTGGTGTTAACAGGACTATTGCTGATTGTTTAACTTTTAAGGATATTAGAAGTATTGAAGATATGATTTATCAAAATCCAGGTGGTTTTTCAGGAAAAGATAGTCCTTTATTTTTTAGTAATCCAACAACCGCAGAAAGAAATCTAGCTGATAGAGTACTTAATGGAGAATATTATTTTCCGGCAACTAATGCTTTATGGTTTTATGCGCCTAAAAAAGGTACTAGTTGTACTGCTACATGGTGGGGTCAGGAACTGTCTGGTAGATATAAAAATCATTGTTTTTATAAACCTAAGTCTGGTGCATGCAAAGAAGTATATTAAAACAAGAAGAGTTAATGCTTCTTGTTTTATATTTTTAATACTTGACCTATACTAAGTGTATTAGATGTTAAATTGTTTTTTGCTTTGATTTCATTTACTGTTGTATTAAATTTTTTTGCAATACTATATAAACTGTCACCTTTTTGTACTGTATATGTGTTTGAACTAGTTATTGGTATTTTTAATATTTGACCAATAGATAATAAGTTAGATGATAGGTTATTTAATTTCATTATTTCGTTTTGGGTTGTATCATATTTTCTTGCAATGGCGTATAAATTATCACCTTTAACTACTGTATAAGTTGTATAATTATTGGTTGGTTGTGGTGTTATTTTTGCGGGTATTTTTAATACTTGACCTACGGATAATAGATTTGAAGATAAGTTGTTTAATTTTTTTATTTCATCTACTGTTGTATTGTATTTATTAGCTATTTTATATAGACTATCTCCGCTTTTTACAATATATGTAGTTACACCTGATGGAGTAGGGGTTTCTGTTGTCTGTTGCGTAGGCAAAATGAGAATTTGACCTATGCTAAGAGCATTAGAGGTTAGGTTATTTATGTTTTTTAGTGTGTTTACATTTGTGTTGAATTTTTTAGCTATACTCCATAGGCTATCGCCTTTTTGGACGGTATAATAATTGTTTCCGACTTTTTTTCCGGTATATTCGGCTACGGCATTAACTACGGCTTGAGCTAATTTCTCATAGTCATTTTTTAATTGATTTACATCATCAGCAGTACTATCAAGGAATCCATATTCGACTATTACTGGTTGTGTTTTTCCGGTATTTCTATGGATAAAATAATAATCTTTTGATGTATCTGATGGTAGTCTTCTTTGATATGCTTTTCTAACATTTTGACCAGCTGCTTCTAAACTGTTTAAAATTAAGTTTGCTAGAGTGTTGTTATTTCTTAATGCGTAAATTACTTCAGCACCATCGGCACCTCATGACGGCTCTAGTGGTTATTAATTGTTATTATTAACCTTATTTTGTTGCTCCATAGCTTGCATCATTTGATATTTAGCAAGTATAGCACTTTTATTTTGTTCATGTTGAAGTTCTGCAGATAGTTTTAATAATTCCTTTGTAAAATCATTGAAGTTCCTACAATTATCAATCATTTTCTTTGTTAACTCTTTCCAGTTATTATCAATATTTATTGCTTGTTCTACTGTCATGTCTATCTCTCCTTTCCTTATTTAATTATTATAAAACATTTCAATTATTAAATATTGCCAAATTTCTGCCATTTTTTTGTAATATTTTCGTAATTATTTTAGTTCAACTTTTTCAAAAGTTTTAGATACAGTATATACATTTTTATTACCTACTTTTTCCTGTCTTCCTTTATATATTGTCAAATTATTACCTTTTATATTACAATCTAAAGTAATGTAATAATCATTATTTGAATATACTACAACTTTATCATTTCCTATAATATTATAATTCCTAATTAGTTTTAATTGTGAATAAGTTCTACCACCATATAATAGTAATAACAAAATTATTAAAAATGGTAATGCTTTAAAATAGTTCTTAATTTTAGCTTTTGCCTCATCATTATCTGTGATTTCATCTTTTTTAAAAAAGAAATATGAATAAATAAATTCTATTATGAGCAAGGCTATATTAAATATTGTAAAGCTAAAACAATCAACAAATTTAAAATAGACAACACTTAATATTATATTATAAAAGATTATTGTTAGTAATTCGCTGATTATTTTTCGATTCACTTTTTCTTTAAACTTTTTAGCTAAACTATTTGTACTAAATAAAATAGATAAAAATGCAACTAAAAATATAATTGACAAACATAATGAATAAATAAACCCTTGATCATTAAATCTATATAATCCAATATTCAAGCCATAATACGAAAAATAATAACTAGCTGTGATATACTCAAAAAATCTTAAGATATATAATATTACAATACATAAAGCCGAGCCGCATGCAATAAATAATTTATAATATTTATTAATTACTTCGATTGGTTTTTCAATTAATAATTCATCTTTATTAGTCTTTTTCATAAAAATCCCCCTATCTAAAGTGTTTGCTATATATTATAACATATTTTTATTACAATTAATCTTTTTTCCACATCTTCCGTAAGGATTTCTTATTGGATTCTTATCAACATATTTAAAAGTATAATCATCAAGTATTTTATATTTAAATTTAATTGTTATATTTCTATCTTCATCTGCTTCTATTCTATCTATTATGGTAAATAATAAGTCTCTATTTGGTTTTTCTATATTTAATAATTCTTTTATCTTCTTCGTATAATTTGGTATTTTATTAGCACTATTTTTTCTTTTTAAAATTTCTAGTTCTATTTCTTCTAATTTATCTTTTAGATTTCCTATTTTTTCTTCATAAGGAGTTACTATCATTTTATATGATTCTAAAGAAATATTTCCATCAATTCTATCTTGATAAACAGTTTTAATATTAGAAGATAATTTTAAAATTTCTTTTGTTATATCTTTCTTTATTTTATCAAGTGATTTAGTACCTGAATTAGTTCTACTAATTATTTCTTCATTTAATTCTTTAATACTTAATCCTTTAAATAAATCAGATAATAATTTGTTTAATTCTTCTAATACTTCTTCTTCAAAATAATCATATGGAAAGAAATGAGCCTTGCATCTACCTCTAATTGGGTCTCTAGCATATCTATTGCAGTTAATAGTCCAATAGTCATGATTCCTTCTATATATTACACCTAATCTATTTCCACACTCTTTGCAATAGATTAATCCCTCTAATAATCTAGTAGGTCTTTTTGTTCTTACATCAACTTTTCGGTTATGATTATCTCTTTTCTTATTAATTATTCTAAATGTCTCTTTATCTACTAATGGTTCATGAGTATTTTCAACTATTACCCATAAACTTTGATCTAGTGTTATTTTCTTTTTGGATTTATAACTTATGTTAGTTTGAGTATGTTGTACCATATCACCTGTGTACATTCTATTTTCTAATATTTTTTTAACTGAATGTATTGTCCATACATTCTTTTCTTTTACTCTTGAAGATATTGGTAAATTTTTATAAGCACTTGGTGTTGGTGCTCCTAATTTAGTAAGACGAGTTGCTATTTCAGATATTCCTATATCATTTGCTTTCCATTCAAACATTTGCTTAACATAAGGTGCTGTATTAGGGTCTATAATTAGATGTCCTTTATCTTCTGGGTCTCTCATATAACCATAGCATGGTTTACTACCTATAAATTTACCATCTTTTCTTTTTGCATCTAATACATTTCTTATTTTTAATGAGTTTTGTTTACTATAATAATCATTACAAGCAATAATGAATGTTGATGAATCATTACTTGCCTGATTTTTCATGCTATCATAGTTTTCAACAATGGATATAAATCTTACTTTATTTTCAGGAAAATAAGTTTCAATATAATATCCAGTCATTACATGATCTCGACCTAATCTAGATAGATCTTTTACTACTACAAGATTAATCTTTTTATTTTTTATATCTTCAATCATTCTAATAAATCCAGGTCTATCAAAATTAGTTCCTGAATAACCATCATCTACATACTCATCTATTAAATTAAATCCATTTTTTAAACAATAGTCTCTTAATATTTCTTTTTGATTAGTAACACTTTCACTATCTGACTCATATTTTTTATCTTTATCTTCTTGAGAAAGTCTAATATAAATACCTGCATTATAACTTATATTTGTTAAGTAACTATAATTCATTTTCTACCTCCTCATTTTATAGCACTTAACTTTCTTCGAGACAAGTGCATCTTACCATGATATATAAAAATAAGCAAATCATTAGAATTATTTTTCTTCCATAATTTGCTTTAATAAATAATTTAAAACTAATTCTTTAAAAATTTCCTTTTTATCTTCTTTCATACTTAAATTTATGTCTACTATAAAGGGATTATTCACTAGAATCACCATCCTTATATGGTTTAAGTAACTCTTCTAGTTCAGCTAATTCTTCATCTGTTAATGGAACTGATTCACATCTTTTACCATTCTAAGTTTCTACTCCGTCATAATCAACACCAATAACTGGACCATTAGTACTAATAAAATCATAATTTTCTATTTTGGTTACTGTTACATAATTGTGTATTGTTTTATTCTTATCAGAATAAGAATTTAAATATCCTTTTAAATATACATTTTTACCCAATAAAAAAAGACCTTTATTATTTTCATAAAGATCTTTATAAACTCTTAAACTAGCATAAACTATATTACTATTTTCATTAGGTGAATACTTCTTACAAGTTAGTCCTAATGTAATATATCTATTATTAATTATAATATTATTTACCTCACCAGATAATAATATTTCATTATAAATCATAAACAAAACCCCCTGTTTAATTATATATATAATTTTTTATATATTAATTATCTTTTAATTTATTTATTATACATGCATATCTATTCATATAATTAATGCACAATACTGCATATTATCCTGAATCATCTTGCATATTATTCACATATATTCTTCTTTGAATTAAATCATCATTTTTAACTCTTTCAACATTAATATATCCTTTTTCTTTTAATCTCTTTAAAGAATAATTAATTGTTCTTATTTTAACAAAAGATAAATTAGATAATATTTTATTAGTAGCAAAACAATAACCATTTAATCTACTAAGATTATAAATACTACCAAACAAAAAACAGTCTGATTTAGTCAAACTGTTATCTTTCATTAATTCTCTTGGAATAATAATAAAATCTTTTTTCAAATATGATACTCTCCTTTCTATAAAATCCCAAAAACACCAATTTTTAATTGATATTTTTTTATCAGGATAAGACGATGGTACTGCAACACCAATTTTCCTAGGTAAAATCAATGTTTATTATGGTACCAAACTTATTTTGCACTTGCAAAATTTATCCCATATAGGTAATTTATCTTTAATAAGACATCTAAAAATAGGCAAATAAAAAATCCCAATATATAAAATATTGAGATTTTGTTGGGATATTAACAAAAAGTAATACCATCTTTTATTTAAACTATTTACCTACTATAGCAAATATATCAGAAATATTTTTATTATGCAAGTTTCATTTACTTTCCGTTTTTTTTCCTTTTTTTGTCATATTATTAACCTATTATAGCAACTTTATCATAAAAAAATTTATCTGTCCATTCGTTTTAAATGGTACTTTAACCATTACTTTAAAAGTAATTTATACTTCACTTTATCTTGTTTTGACCTTTAAATTTAAAGAAATCTAACAATAGAAAAAGAACAAAAATATGAATCTTTTTTGAAAAATCACTAAAATTTTTTTAAATTTATTTAATATCAATATTCCATAATCCTAATTTACCATTAATTACTTTGTCAGATTCTATCTTCTTAACATTCTTCAATTTCCATGCATAACCGGTTCTAAATTTTGAACCATATGCAATATTTTTTTCATTGATAATTTGTTTATTCAATTCATCATCCAATTCTAAACAATCTTCTATTTCAACTTCTGCAACTATTCTTTTTGATGGGTATTTTAAATTTAAGTCTTTAAACCTATTCATTTCCTTTTTATCTACACCAGCACCAGCATGTATTAATATTTTACCCCTATAATTAGTTTTCCATGATCTGAATTCGTATTTTTTTATTCCTTCAGCCACTAAAGTTGCCCATGGTTGTTTCAATGTTAATATCTTCATATTTATCACCAATATTATTTTATCACATTTATTAACCTAATTATTAAGAATTTTTGTTTAATATGTTATAATATATATGGAGGTATAGTATGGTATTAGATAAAGTAATGTTTGATAAATTACATTCATTTTCAGAAAACATTTGTCAAAATTTTAATATAAAAGAACCAAAAGATAGAAAATCACTTATTAAGTATCTTGATTCATTACAAAAAGGTATTGATATTGGAGAAATAAACTCTTCATTTATTGGATTAATATTATATGATTTTGTTTCATCAGAAGAAACTCGTGATAGACATACAACTGCAAGAATATTTGAAGATATCTTTGGAGAATTAGTTGGTGAAAAAGCTACAGACACTTCATCAAGAGTTAATCCTCAAGTTCCAGATTATATTAAAGAATATGATAGTTTATGTAATAATGTAGATTGGACGATTAGTCATGATTTAGCAGGTAATAAAAGGGAAAAGGCTGATCACAAAATTGATGAATATGAATTATCTATAAAAACATTAAAGGGTAAATTATATAATAATGATGGCAAAATCATTAATAGTGATTTTAATGATGAAATCAATATAGGTTCATTATCACATAGAGCCTTATTTATAGGACTAACTGATAAAGCACTTAGCGATAGAAAAGGCGGTTTAGGTTCTCCAAGACAAACAATACCATTGCTTGAATCAATAAAAGAAAATAATAAATTTGATGAATTTAAAAGCAGAATAAACAATTATGTTAAATATGTATATAGTGATGACATTTTAATTGTTTATAAATGTGGGTATAAAATGAAAATAACTTTAATACCTGCAGAATCATTCGTTACCGCAATAACAAAAGCTCTTGATGACGAAAATGGTGGAATAAATTCATTTACAAAAATTTGGTACAGATGGGAAAATAATAATTTAAGAATAAGATATACAGCATTAATGGACATGATAAGAAAGTTAAATTTAAATTATTATGACACTATATTAAATTTAGAAAATGTATTTGAAAACAAAGAATTTATAGATAATATGATTATCTTAGAAAAACTAATAGATCAAAAAATAGAAGATTTAATTTAAAAAATCTTCTATTTTTATTGGAAAAATTTTAGCTATATTATATGCCATTAATACTGGAACAGCATTTCCTATCTGTCTATAACATGCAGAGGTACTTCCTAAAAATAAAAATGTATCTGGAAAAGATTGGATTCTTGCAACCTCTCTAACACTCATTCTTCTGTTATATTCAGGATGCGGAATAATTAAAGGCCCTCCAGTTCCACTACCTCTTCCCATAATAGTTGGAGAATGTTTATCCCAATATGTCGGTCTATTTCCAACCATATGTGATTTCTTTTGATTTAATTTACATTTAGACGAAGTATGATTTAATATTTCACAACCATCAACATTGGTTTCTTCAGGTAATCCATAAATTGTATCTCTTAATGTTTGATATTGATATTTAATATTTGAATCAAAATAATCATTAATATTTAACTTTTTCTTATTACATAACTTATTAAACATATCTGTAACAACTAAGTATGTATTTTGAGGCTGTTTAATATTACTATTCTTTGAATGAGTTTCTTTTACCAATAATCTCTTTTTAACTTTTTTTAAATCAACTGGTTTTTCCATGATAGGCATTTTAATTTTTTGAGCATAGTCATTTCTTACTCCAAATATTATTACTCTTTCACGATTTTGTGGAACTCCATAATTCAATGCATTTAATACATTATAATAAACAGTATATCCTTCACCAATAGATTCAATATCTTTGATAATCATTTCTAAGATTTTTCCTTTTTCCATGTTTTCTAATCCTTTAACATTTTCTAGTAATATAAATTTAGGATTTTTAATTTTAATCATTTTTAAAACTTGCAAATACAAGAAATTTCTTTCATCTTCCATACTTCTATTGATATTAGCTATTGAAAAACCTTGACAAGGGAATCCACCTATAACTATATCAGCATCTGGTATTTCTTTTTTTAATTTTTTTTCATCTTGATTTAAATATTCTAATATATCTCCTCTAACAACCTTGTGTTTATTAAATCTATTAAAATTTTCTTCATATGTATCAACTGCATAATCATCAAAATCATTTGCCCATACGATTTTGTGACCAGCTAAAGAAAATCCTAAGTCTAAACCACCAGCGCCAGAAAACATTGATATTACTTTCATTATTTATCACTCCTAACTGATTGTTGCCTAATTATTTTAAATCTATTTCTTCTTCGGCTTTATTATACAATTCAATTTTATTCTCAACATCAACTTTTGTAACAAGCCATTTTCTTAGAGAACACATTCTTACAAAATCATCAATTCTATTTATTCCATTGATCTCTTTTAATGTAATTACAATTCCAAACTTTATTCCTTCACCATCTCTTTTTTCTAATCGCTCTTTAGTCTTAATGCTTATTCCCCATAATTCATTTGAATATTTCTTTTTAGGTCTGGAACCATCTTTTAATATTTCGATTATATGTTTTACATTATCCCATTTTCTGTAATTTTTTCGTGCATTTCCTTCATACATATAGTGGCCTTCTTCGGTTTGATAGTTATTGTTTATTGTTTTTATATGACCTCTATCATCAATTCTACCAAATGATAAATCCAGCTCAGTATTAGTATAATCTACACCTTGATTTCTTGAACAATTTGGAAAATAGCATAATGTTGCCTTAGAGATAAATGGATATTTATCATTATGTAATGGAACAGGAATATCATATGTATATGTATCATATTTTTCAGAAATTCCTTCAATAACAAATTTAATTTCATCATCTTTTGAATTAATAATATCTTCTATTCTCTTTGGAACGACACCATACCCTAATAATGGTGCCTGTTTTTGATTAATAGTTTCTTTCCAATTTGTGGCAGAATCAATTATTAATGCTTTGGCAACTTCTCTACTTAAGCCTAAAATATCAATCAAATATGACATTTTTCTTGAAATCCATGGAGCAGCAAATGATGTTCCTGCTAATAGGCATTCTCCACAAGAATTACAAGCCTTAATATAATCGTTTTTGTCTCCACCATAATAGCAAATATCAGGTTTATTAAAAAACGACAATACTAATCCTTTTCTAGAATATGAAGCTGATTTTCCTTTTGAATCAACTGAATTAACAACCAATGCATTTATCGAATCTGCAGGAGCGCCAATCATCTCAACACTTTCTTTTTGCTTATTAGTCCCTGCAATTACAAATATAACATTATTTTCATATTGAATTTTATCTAAAATTGCCGCTTCGGGTGATATAAAGTTTGGATTGATTTCTAGTGCCGAACCAAGCGATAAATTCCATACTCTAATATCCTTATTGGTTTTTACTATTTCTTTTATGTGTCTTAATATCGCAAACGAACTCATTTGCTTAGAAAGTGCAACACCAAAATGTCTAACTTTAAATCTACCACATCCATCATCTAGTTCAGGATTAATATTTGGACCATCTACTATAATTGAAGATACTGCTGTACCATGATCCATATCCTGTGAGGATGTTTCTATATCATCTGAAATCATTTTATGATACTCAACCCAATTAGAAAAATAGCATCTAGTATCAAATAATGTATCAATTACTCCAATTGTTGGTTCATTGGTTGGATTTGGTAATTTAGGTAATGTATCATCATCTAATGTAATAAAATCATCTTTTGATAGTTCTGAGATATCACTTAAAGTCATGGCAATTAGATATGGTGCCTTCATTTTTAATAATTCCAATTGGTCTGGTGTTAATAATACCGTAGAATCTTCCTCGATAATTCTTTGAGTCAAAATATCTATACCCAATTTATCCATGATTTCTTTTATATTATCATCAGTCTTATATAAAGTAACTAATGCATTGTCACTAATAATATCACTATTATCTGGCAAATCAAACTTTTCTGCATAATATGCATCTACAATTATTTGATTGAAAGCTGATTTAGAAAGTCCAATGCTTGTCAAATATTTAGATAATGCATCTATATTATCTAATTTTTTTTGTGAAACTACACCAGACATTTTTTCTTTTACACACTTAATAACTAAATCTAATTTACTAATAGATGTATTTAATGAATCCAAATGTATATAATGTGTAATAATATGTTTTGGATTTTTTTTATCAGTAAATTTTGCACCTACTATTGTGTTATTTGTAACCTTACCAGATTCATGGAGAATTGCAGATATTCTATTACTCTTTGCAATTACATCGATATAATACACACTAATTAGTGCACCTTTAACAACAGTTTGTGTACTCCAAAAACCATATAATTTTTTTAGTTGAGATAATAAAGTTTCTAAATGCTCGACTAGCACAATTGAACTACCTGGAAGTGTAGCAGGTCCCGGAGTTGAATTATTAGATCTTTGATGAAATTGTCCTTTTAATTGCAATAAATTATTCATATTCTAATCTCTCCATTCTCTAGAAACCTGACTTTTAGAAATCCCAGTAATTATTTCAATTTCTCTAACAGTAAATCCTAGTTTTTGTAAATCTTTTAACTGCAATTTTTTATCTTTATTTATTTTCCTATATAATGTTTTTAAATAATCTAATTCACAATCAGGATTACTAAAAGCAATGGATGTTTTAATTAAATTTCTCAAATCTCCAGGGTATGGAATTGGTTCCATTAAATTAATTATCTTTTTAAATAGTTTTATATTTCTTCCAGCATTTTTAAATTTTAAAAGCATTTCATTTAAGATATACTCTGAAACTTCCAATAAATCTTCTCTTGAATAATTGTTAAAATTAATTATAGAATCAAATCTTCTTATTAATGCCTTATCAAATGAAGAAAATAAATTAGTTGTAGCAATAAATAAAATATTATCATTTAATTGATCTAATTCTTTTAAAATCGTTGAAGTTGCTCTTCCCATTTCTCTAATATCATTATCATTCATTCTGTCTAATGCTATAGCATCTATTTCATCAAAAAGTATTATCACCTTTTCAGGATGAGGCATCTTTTTTATTTCGTAGAACAATTCCGTAATATTCTTAGCAGTTTGTCCTAATTTGCTATCAACAACCATACTAAAATCCACAGAAAAAATATCCCTTTCAAGTATCCTTGATAATTGCCTTACAGTCTCTGTCTTGCCAGTGCCCGGAGCACCTTCAAATAAAAATTTATTTACCCCTACATTGTGTTTAACAGCATGAATTAATCCGATAATATCATCTTTTATGCTTTCAGGTAATGGAAATGGTTCTTTACTTGGAGATAGTTTTTTAAAAAAAACTAAGTCAGATTTTTCAATTTGGGGTACAAATGTATTTACATCAGATAGAAGTGCAAGTATATATTCTGATAATTCAACATCACCAGTTTTATCAAAGTATTTTGCAATTTCATATGCTTCATTTCTAAAATATTCATCATTATTTTCTGTATGATATTTAATTAAATTTAATATATTCTTCTTCTTCATATTATCACCTATATTCATTATATATTATTTGGGACACTTTTTCAATATTTGGGACATACTTTTTATTTTTTATTTTTGATAAAATGTAAAGTAAATAAAAAGATAACTTATTTTTTATATAAATCGTCTTTAAAATCTTATTTTTCTCGAAGAAAGTTAATTTACCACTAGGGTTAACACCACCTCCTGCATTTATGTGATTTGATATTACAATTACATTGTCGCTATTTCCATATGAATTTAAAATTCTATTAACCCTCTCAGTTGGATCAATAGTTTCATCCTCTGATCTAACTAAAGTAACTGGAATACCTAATTTCATAAATTGATCGTACATATATTTTGAGATTTTTAAAGTTAAATCTTTTTCAATTATTCCATTTCCACTCGCACCAGGATCTTCTCCTCCATGACCAGCATCTATTACAATTTTATAGTTATTCATACATATTCCTCCTAGAATTATTTTATGATATATATAGGGATGTGTTATTAAATTAGGATATTTTTGATTAATAAAAAAACAAATTGTATGTATAGTACAATTTGAATTCTTTTGAAAATCACCATTCAATAAATCTTTCCCAAGTTTCAGTTACAGAACTAGAAACACAATCAAAATAACTATCCAATTGTTTACTTATTAATTTTGCCTTTTCATTTATGGGATTTCCATTTGTATAATAGTCTTTTTTCAGTGATCTAAACATCATATCGGCAAATATTACGGCTCTATCTTCTTTATAATTTGACTTACTATAAGATGATAAAAAATAAGCAGGATTTGAAAAATAATATACATATTCATTATCCTGATTTCCGTATGCAAATCCATCTGGATTTAATTGATTCATACTATTTTCTAATTCAGTTGCACCAACTATATTTGCTAAATAACAATCTATATAGTGCATTATTTCATGATGAAGAGTACTTTCAAATAATAAGCCATCTGTATTAATAAGAATTATTACAGTATTATAATTATTATTGTCAGTTAATCCAGCTGCATAATTATTTATATTTTCTACTAAATAAATTGTAAGTTGTTTCCATTTGTTTTTAATTTCATAGAAGAAACTACTTGGATATTTATTCAAGGCGTTATTGATTGATACTAATGATTGGTAAATTTTTGCGTCATCATATTGTTTAGTTGGAGTTGCATAGGAATTAACATAATTCCCGTCGATCTCATCCTTATAGCCAACTGAAACGCCATATTTATTCTTTATTTCATTTCTTAATTGATTATTTGTTATCTCTTGGGAACTTTGACTAGGCATATTTTCATTATTTTGGCTATTATTTTCTTTGTCAGAATTTGTGTTTTTATTATTGTCATTTGTTTCTTTGTTAGAATCTACATTTTTTTTATTATCATCAATTTTCCCATTAGAATTTTTATTTTCTTTTTTATCACTTTTTTTAGCGATACTATTTTGTTCATCATTCGTATTATTATTTACATCATTTATACTATCAATATCATTTTCATTGGTGTTATTATCTTGGATATCTGTGATTTCTTCTTTTTTATTACCTTCGGTATCATCTTTTTTTTCATTTGAACTATTACTATTAGATGTATTTTTTAAATCTTTTTTTTCATTTTTTAAGCTATATGAATTATGTTTTTCATCACTTTTATTTAATATAGTGCATTTCCCAATTATTACAATTATTAAAAAAGATATTAACACTAAAAATATTTTTTCTTTTTTATTAAATTTCATATTAAAACTCCTATACAATATTATTGTATCTTAAATATAAAAATGTTTCAATATTTATATTTAATAATAAAAGATACTTTACAAAGTATCTTAATTATAATAGATTACTCATGAATTTTTTTAATAGTTAAATTGACACCAGTTATAACAACATTTGATGTACCACTGTCACCTAAAATATCAGCTCCAACTTCCAAAACGGTTAATTTTTCAAATCGAAATACTATATTTTGAGAAAAACTCATTTGTTTTCCACTATTAGGTTCTAATTTAAAAGTTAAATCTTTAAGAGCAGATCCTTCACTATTTTGAAGATAGAATGTCGCACCATGTGTTTCATCTGCTTGTTCAATTAATCCAGAAAATGTTATTTCATAAATACCAGGTTGAACCTCTATTTCTGTATCATTTAATATTGAAAAATATTCAGATTCATTTGGAATAAGCCAAGAATCATTAATCGACATTTTTTCAGATGTGCTTGTATCGATAAAGCTGGAAAATAATAACCCTTCATTAGATGAAATTGCAATAGGCCCGGTTGGACCTATTTGTCCTTGTGCTCCTTGATCACCATTAGGTCCTTGTAATCCTTGTGGTCCAGTTGGCCCAATAAGTGTGCAACCAAAACCTAATTTTAATAATTTATTTCTTAATTTTGCATTTTCCTCTAATTCTTTAAATTTTTGTGAAGACATAAAAGTAACCTCCTTATCATAATATATGGAGATAATACTTTAATGTTTAAACGATATAATTAAAAAAAGATAAAAACTACGCTGCTTTTATCTTTTCGATATATGCATTAATTTTACTAGCCCATGCTGTACTTTCTGCATATTTTGGATTTATTGTTTCAGGTGTAGTTAAACCAATTGCATAATAATTATAATATAGGTTCTCTAAGAAAGAATTAATTCCTTCCTCCATAGAACTAAAAGCTCTATAAGAACCTCCCCAACATCCTGGTCCGCCTTTTTGGCCTCCAACATTATAACATTGGTTAACTAACTCACTACAATTCCATGAACATCCTGTTTCATGAAGAACAATTGCTACTGCTAAATAAGGATCTAATCCTAATTCAATAGATTTGGAAGCAAATAAGTTTCCATATCCAGAAATTGTAGAATTTAATGATCTATTTAATTTATCACTTAATTCATCTAATGTTAAACCATCATATACTATTTCAGGTTCACTTATTTCAGGTTGAGTTTCGTTTTCGTTCATATTTGTTTCAGAAATAAGCGGTGCAGTTGAACTGTCAATTAGATTGTCGGCTAATAATAATTGATCATTAGTTAAACTTTCTTTCTTTTCATAGCAGTATTTTGTCAAAACCGTAAATCCTATTAAACACATTAAGACTATAATTGAAGAAACAATTTTAGCCTTCTGGTCATTTTTCAAAATTTTCACCTCTTTGTTTTTTTGACGAAAACATTTATGATTTTATCACTATTATGATTATATGTCAAATTAATACAAGTTATGCAATTATTATATTGAAAAATAATAATTAATGTGCTATAATTTTTTTGTTGGAACGATAGGGGTATAGTTCAATGGTAGAATAACGGTCTCCAAAACCGCTGATGTGGGTTCAACTCCTGCTACCCCTGCCATGTTGAAACCAAACTCTGTAAGGAGTTTTTATTATAGGAGAGATTATTGTGAAAAAAGGTTTAATTTTATTAATTATTAGTGTATTGTTCATTACTGGTTGTTCAAATGATACAAAGAAAGAAAATACCAAAGTAGATAATAAATCTAATAAGGTTACACAAAAAGTGGAAAAAACTAAAGAAAATACTGAATCAAAAGAAGAAATAAGTGAAACTAAAGAAGAAGTAACTAAAGAGGAAACTACCAAAGAAGAAAATCCAACTATCAATCAACAAGTAAACAATACACCTAGTGAACCAGAAGAAAATATTCAAACAGAACAACCTGTACAAGCACCTGCATGTACACCAAAAAAATTTGATAATACTTATTCTTATGTATATAATACCCAAGATGAATGTAAAATAGGTGGTAATCTTGCATTTATGGATATAACAGAAGATGGTACTAGTGATATTTTCGCATATGGTTGCAGAGAAATTGTCGATGAATGTGGAACTACTTATTATGGAGTTATATTTTATAATGCCCCTGATAGTATAGTATATAGATAGTTTAGCTATCTTTTTTTAAATTTACTTTTTGGATTTGTTGTTGTATAATATATTATACGTGAAGGTAATGTAGAGGTTTTTTATGGATGGATTAGTGTTAATTATAATAATAGATTCATTAATAATAGTAACAGTTTATTTTTTATTTAAATTGTTTGATAAAACTAAGATTATTACTGAATATGAATCAAAAAATAAATTTGCTATTATAGTACCTGCTAGAAATGAAGAAAATGTAATTTCTAGTTTGTTAGATAGTTTAAATAATCAAAATTATCCAAAAGAGTTGTATGATATCTATGTGATACCAAACAATTGCAATGACAAAACTGAAGAATTATCAAAAAATAAAGCAAAGATACTTAAATATGATATAAATTTTAAAACAAAAGGTGAGGTTCTAAAAGAAGCCTTTAATGATTTAATGGAATATGATGCTTTTATCGTGTTTGATGCCGATAATGTGGTTGATTCTAATTTTATTAAAACGATGAATAATTATCTATGCAATGGTTCGTTAGTAGTTCAAGGTTATAGAGATAGTAAAAACTATGAAAATTGGTTATCATATAGTTATTCAATATTTTATTGGTTACAAAATTTGTATTTTGAAAAAATAAATTCTTCATTTATAAGTGGAACCGGATTTATGATAAAAAAAGAAGTAATAGAAAAATATGGATTTAATGTTGAAACTTTAACTGAAGATACTGAATTTTCAGTATTTTGTGAAATAAATAAAATTAAGATAGATTTTGCTAAAGAAGCAATTACTTATGATGAACAACCAACCGATTTTATAACATCTTGGAATCAAAGAAAAAGATGGACTGTAGGGGTAGTTCAAACTTTAAAATTATATTTTAAACGAATTATTGAAACTAATAGTATAAATTCATTTATTATTTTAAATAATCCAGTATTTAATTTAATAGGTTTAATTATAACTTTACTATATTTAGGTAATATGAATTATTTTATAATACTTATATCATCATTGTATATATTTATGATAATAATTGCTTTTATAACAATTTTATATAACGATAAAAAATTAAATTACAAATTATTTTTGTTTCCCGTTTTTATTCTAAGTTGGGTACCAATAAATATAATATATTTATTCAAAAAAGATTGTGAATGGAAAGAAATAAATCATAATAAGAATTTATAGGTGGTAAGTATGAAAGAAGTAAAGGAAAAAAAGGCATTCGCACAGGGATATTGTTTTATTAAAATTTTTTTGTTTTTTGTAATAGGTTGTATTTTAGGAGCATATTATGAGGAAATAGGATTTATAATAAGACACGGATATTGGGCTCCAAGAAGAGCACTATTATATGGTCCGTTCAGTCCTGTGTATGGGATTGCGTTTATGCTAGTAGCAATAGTGTTTGGTAAAAAAACAGATATGAAATGGACAAAAGCATATATTTATTGTTTCTTTTTAGGAGGACTATTAGAATATTCGTTAAGTTGGATTCAACAACTAATATTTCACTCTAGATCGTGGAATTATGATGGATATTTTTTAAATATAGGTGGTAGAACAACTGTAATATTTATGTTTGCTTGGGGATTAATGGGAATGATTTTTATTAAAATATTATATCCATTGATTTCTAATTTGATTGAAAAAATACCATATAAGATTGGAAATATTTGTTTTATAATATTACTAATATTTATGATATTTGATATATCAGTTTCTTTAGCTGCTACTTTAAGACAAACAAACAGAAGAAAAGGAAACCCACCAATTACATTTATTGGAAAATTATGTGATGAAATATATCCTGACGATGTTTTAAAAAAAGTATATAATAATGCTGTATATGAATAGATTTTATAATCTATTTTTTTGTAAATAAGTGTAAATAATAAGAATATAATAGGTTTAAAAAAAATACTTATGTTATAATTAAATAAGATAGGAGTACTTATGAATAACTGGATTTTTTTAGGACTTATTTATGGAATCATAAGTGGAATTTATTTTTTATTTCAAAAACAGGCTATGAAGACT
Organism: uncultured Bacilli bacterium; assembly: GCA_934167465.1. Classification (GTDB taxonomy): domain Bacteria; phylum Bacillota_I; class Bacilli_A; order RF39; family UBA660; genus CAJOJO01. Next base: position 394,559 of record CAKPKR010000001.1, read on the forward strand.
AATCATTCAATAGAAGTATTTGTAACTTATGTTACGATAGCTTTCTTAATAGTTTTTTTGGATATACCTGATTTATTAAGCATTGAACCAAAATATTTACTATTAATTTCATTTAAATCTTTGATTATGTTGGTATCATTTATTTTGTCATTCAAGGCAATGAGTAAATTATCTGTAAGTTTATATGGTGTCATCAATATGTCAAGAATATTATTTACGACATTACTGGGTATAATAATACTTAATGAGACATTTGGTAAATATCAAATAATAGGAATGTTATTAATATGCTTAGGTTTATTATTGATAAATTCATATAAAGAAGAAGATAAAAAAAGTGATAAAAAATACATATTAATATTATTTATTGGATGTATTTTTGCTTCCATAGGAGGACTTTTAGATAAAATTATTTCTTTAAATGTTAAACCAAGTGATTTCCAATGGTGTTTCTTATTATATTTATTTTTATATAGTTGGCTATATGTATTAGTAAGAAATATTAAGATTAATTTTAAAAAATCTTTCAAAAATCCTTGGATATATTTATATAGTATTTCTATGGTAGTAGCAGATAGAATATTGTTTATTGTTAATAGTATTTCTGAAAGTGAAATTTCGATAATATCGTTATTAAAACAAATTTCAATTATTATAATGATATTAGGTGGAGGAATGCTTTTTAAAGAAAAAAATTTAAAATATAAACTAATTTGTTCGTTAGTAATAATAATGGGACTTATAGTTATAGTGATAGGAGGATAAATATGAGTAAGGTAGTTTTAGTTGGTTGTGGAAATGTCGGTATGAGTTATGTTTATGCTTTATTAAATCAAAGAACAAGTGTTACTGAAGTAGTTCTAATTGATTTAAATAAAGATAGAACTGAAGGTGAAGTTTTAGATTTAAGCCATGGTTTATCTTTTTCGCCATCAAAAATAACTTTTAAAGCTGGTGAATATAGTGATTGTACTGATGCTTCTATAGTTGTTATAGCAGCAGGCGCTAATCAAAATCCCGGTGAGACTAGAATGGATTTAATTAATAAAAATTCAAAGATATTTAAAGGTATTGTAAGTAGTGTTATGGCAAGTGGATTTAAGGGAATATTCTTAGTTGCAACTAATCCATTAGATGTTATGACATATTTAACTTATAAATATTCTGGTATGGATTCTAGTAGAATAATTGGGTCTGGTACAACTTTGGATACATCTCGTATGCGCTATATGGTAGGTGAAAGATTAGGAATTAATCCTAAAAATATTCACGGATATGTAATAGGTGAACATGGAGATTCTGAATTTATTCCTTGGTCTATTGCGAGTGCTGGGGCAATTAGAGTAAGTGAAGTTATTTCTAAAGAAGAGCTTGACAAAATTGAAGATAGTGTTAGAAATGTAGCCTATGAAATTATTAATAAAAAAGGTGCAACTTACTATGGCATTGGTATGTGTTTAGTAAGAATTACAAATGCTATTTTAGGTGATGAAAATACTATAATGACAGTTTCTAACTATGATGAAAAAGAAGGATGTTATTATGGATATCCAGCTATTATTAATAAAGATGGTATTAAATCTCGTACTAAATTAGACTTAACAAGTGAAGAATCTTTAACATTACAAAAATCAATAAATATTATTAAAACTGCTATTCAAAGTATAGAAGAATAAAAATTCTTCTTTTTTGTGTTATAATTTTAATAGGTGATATATATGACTTTATTAATTGTTGAAGATGAAATAAAATTAAGAGAAGAATTAAAGCTGTTTTTAGAAAACAATGGTTATAAAATAATAACAATAAATGATTTTGATAATACTTTATCTGAAATTAAAAAAAATAATTGTGATTTAATTTTAATGGATATAAATTTACCTAATATAAATGGTGAATATCTGGTAAAGGAATTAAGAAAAGATAGCAATGTTCCAATAATTATGGTTACAAGTAAAAATACAGAAATGGATGAATTAATTAGTATTAATTATGGGGCTGATGATTTCATAATTAAACCTTATAATCCTCAAATACTTTTAGCAAGAATAGAAAGAATCTTAAAAAGAATTAATAATAATGATAATAGGATTGTTTATAATGATTTAATTTTAGATGTTTCAAAATCTTCAATAATTAAAAATGATGAGGTTACTCAATTATCTAAAAATGAGTTTAGAATTTTTTACTATTTATTATCTAATAAGGGTAAGATTATTTCAAGAGATGATTTAATTAATTATTTATGGGATAACAATGAATTTGTTGATGATAATACTTTAACTGTTAATATCAATAGACTTCGTAATAAATTAGCAACTTTAGGATACAATGAACTAATTATTACTAGAAGAGGGCAAGGATATATAGTATTATGAGTTTAATTAATTATATAAAAGATAAAGTTTTCGAGATTATACTATCAATTGTTTTTATTCTGCTTATGTATGGATTATTAAATTATATTGAAACTAATAATTATTTAATATTATTAATTTTAATTGTAATTATATTGTATTTATTAATATTATTATTTTATGATTACTTTCGTAAGAAAAAGTTTTATTTAAATTTAGAGAATATTTCTAATAATTTGGATAAGAAATATTATTTGAGTGAAGTAATTGAGAAACCAGATTTTTTAGAAGGTAAAATATTTACGGATATACTATATGATATTGATAAATCTTATATTGAAAGTTTAAATAAATATAAATATTCAGTTGAACAATTTAAAGAATATATTGAATTATGGTGTCATGAGATTAAAACTCCAATTGCTACTTCAAAATTAATATTAGAAAATAATAAAAAAAATATTTCGGATGAAATTGATAAAATAGAAAATTATGTTGAACAAGTATTGTTTTATTCTAAAAGTGATGTTGCAGAATTAGACTATATAATTAAAAAAGTTAATTTGAAAGATATAGTTAATGATGTAATAAAGCGAAATAAAAAAAGTTTAATCAGCAAAAAAATTAAAGTTAATGTATTTACAAATGACTATTATATTAATAGTGATTCTAAGTGGTTAGAGTTTATAATTAATCAAATCATTTCAAATAGTATTAAATATATTAGTGAAGATCCTGAATTAATTATTGAATGCAAAGAAAATCCTGATAATAAAATATTAGTTATTAAAGATAATGGTATTGGTATAGATGAATCTGAAATAGATAGAGTTTTTGATAAAGGTTTTACAGGCAGTAATGGGAGAAAAAAGTATGCTTCAACGGGTATTGGTCTATATTTGGTTAAAAGATTATGCTTAAAATTAGGTTATAATGTAAGCATAAGTTCAAAGTTAAATAATGGAACAACAGTAATGATTGTTTTTCCAAATAGTTCTATGTATGAAAAATTAAAATAATGAAGATATAGCAATATATCTTTTTTCTTACAAAAATGTAATAATATTTAAGATAAATCGATTGTTAATAGATAATTTATGTAATAAAATTATATCTAGGTGGTCGAGATGTATACAGATGTAATATTAAAAGGATTATTATATTTTCCTATTGTTGCTTTATTAATAACATTTCCATATATGTTATATGAATATCATAAATTTGGTTCAATTCATCCATATAGAACATTTATTATATATTCATTTGTTTTATATCTTTTAATAGCTTATTTTCTAGTAATACTTCCACTACCAACATTTGAAAGTGTTGCTACATTAACGACTCCAAGAATGCAGTTAATTCCTTTTTCATTTATAAATGATATTATAAAAGAAAATACAATTGTTTTAGGAAACATAAATACATATTTACCTGGATTAGCTAAATCTTGCTTTTATGTTCCTTTATATAATGTTTTTTTAACTCTTCCTTTTGGTATTTATTTACACTACTATTTTAAATTAGATTTAAAAAAAGTGACAATATTTTCGTTTTTATTAAGTTTATTTTTTGAATTGACACAATTAACAGGATTATATTTTATTTATCCAAGAGGATATAGATTATTTGATGTTGATGATTTATTATTAAATACATTAGGTGGTGTAATTGGCTATTATATTGCTTTTATAGCAATTAAAATATTGCCTAATAAAGATGAAATAAATGATAAAGCCTATGAAATAGGCAAAAAAGTATCATTTATAAAAAGAATAACAGTATATATATTTGATATATTAATTTACTTTACAATTGATACTATCATTTATACTTTAACAAATAAGAATGCAGTATTTATTTTATGGATTATATATTATATTTTAATTCCAATAATATTTAAAAGAACAATAGGGCAAAAATTTTTAAATATAAAATTGCAAAGTATGAATGATAAAAAAATATCTATCTTAAGAATTGTTGAAAGAGAAATCTTATTAATAACAACATACTATGGATTTCCGATTATAATTACATATATTTTCTTTCTTTTATATTCTTATTTACATATAAATTTATTATTTGGATTTATAGTTATGTTTATAATATTAATCTATTATATAATTGTTTTAATTAAATTAATTAGAAATAAAGATTTATTATACGAGAAAATAAGCAAAATTAAATTAAAAAGTACAATATTACAAAATTGTAATGATATGTAATTTAAATCAATTGTTAATAAAAGTCATTTAAAATATAATGTTTTTGAGGTGAAGAAAATGAAAGTTTTAAAAATAGAAAATTTAGAAAAATACTATGGTAATAGGGGAAATATTACAAAAGCAGTTGATAATATTTCTTTTGAAGTAGAAAAGGGAGAATTTGTAGCTATAATGGGCGCAAGTGGAAGTGGTAAAACAACTTTACTAAATTGTATTTCAACAGTCGATAAAGTTACAAGTGGACACATTTATATTAATGAGAAAGATATAACAAAAATTAGAGGTAAAAATTTAAATAAATTCAGAAGAGAAGAATTAGGATTTATATTCCAAGATTTTAATTTACTAGATACTTTAACAGCTTATGAAAACATTGCTTTATCATTAACAATTAATAAAGAAAAAACAAATATGATTGATAAAAAAGTATTAGAAGTTGCGAAAGAATTAGAGATTGAAGATGTTCTTGAAAAATACCCATATCAAATGAGTGGTGGTCAAAAACAAAGAGTGGCAAGTGCTAGAGCGATAGTTACTAAACCATCCTTAATTTTAGCTGATGAACCAACTGGGGCATTAGATTCTAAATCAGCTAGAATGTTACTAGAAAAATTTGAAAATTTAAATGATGATTTATCTTCAACAATATTGATGGTTACCCACGATGCTTTTACTGCCAGTTATGCTGATCGCATTATATTTATCAAAGATGGAAAAATCTTTAACGAAATAGTTAAAGGAAACAAAACAAGAAAAGAATTCTTTGAAAATATAATTGATGTAGTCACATTACTTGGAGGTGATTTGAATAATGTTGTTTAGTTTAGCTTTTAAAAATATCAAAAAGAGTATTAAAGATTATAGTATTTACTTTTTTACTTTAGTTATGGCTGTTTCCATATTTTATATTTTTAATTCTGTTGGCAGTCAACAATCAATGATGAATCTAACAGCTAATAAAGTGGAAATGATTACAGTTTTAGTAAAAATTATAGATTACTTATCAGTTTTTGTCTCTGTAATCTTGGGATTTTTGATTATATATTCAAATAACTTTTTGATTAAAAGAAGAAAAAAAGAGTTAGGACTATATTTAACTTTAGGAATGAGTAAATCTAAGGTATCAGCTATATTAGTTATAGAAACATTATTAGTCGGTCTTATTTCTTTAGGGGTAGGATTATTAATTGGAATAATTGGATCACAATTTTTATCATTATTTGTAGCCAAATTATTTGAAGCCGATATGAATGATTTCACATTTATTTTTTCAACATCAGCTTTTTTTAAGACAATTGTATATTTTGGAATAATATTTATATTAGTTATGATTTTCAATGTGTTCAATTTATCAAGAAATAAGTTAATCGATTTATTGACTGCTTCAAAGAAAAATGAAAAAGTAAAGTTTAGAAATAAATATGTAGTTACAATATCATTTTTATTAGCAATTGTTCTTTTAGGTTATGCATATCATTTATTATTTAATGGAATTTTTTATCAATTAAATAATGATATAATTAAAATGCTTCTGTCTGGGGCTTTAGGTATGTTATTACTTTTTTTCTCAATATCTGGATTTTCACTAAAAATATTTCAATTAAATAAGAAAATATATTTTAATGATTTAAATATGTTTACTTTAAAACAAATTAATAGCAAAATTAATACAACTGTTATTTCAACTACAATAATATGTTTAATGTTGTTATTAACAATTGGTATTTTATCAGGTTCTCTTTCTTTGGCTAATATGATGAATAGTGATTTAGAAAAAAATAATATGTTTGATTTTACAATTCATAGTTTTTCAGATGAAATATATGAAGGAAAAATAGATAATTATTTAAGTGATTATGTTATTTATGATATAAGCTATGATGGTGTTTCTGTAGAAGATATTCTTGGTGAAAAAATTACTTCTAAGTTGTCAAATGAGTTATCAAATGAATCTGTTGGTACAAATGCTGTTCCAGTTATAGTTGAAAGTGATTTTAATAAATTGATGAAACTAGAAAATGAGAAAACTATTCGACTTAAAGAAAATGAATATTTAATTTTATCTAATTTTGATAAACAAACAGAATATTATAATTTAGCACTTAAAAATAATCATAAAGTTAAATTTACAGATAGTAGTCAAAATAACTATTATTTAGTTCCGGCTAAAAACAAGGTAGTAGAATTACCGATAGAAAATAGTATTAATGGTAATAGTGGTGTATTTGTAATAAGTGATGAATTAAAAGAAAAAATTAATCTTGAAATTTATAACAAAGTTATTGTTGGAAATTATAAGAATACAAATAAAGAAGAAGCAGAAAAAGAGTTTTTTGATTATATTAGAAATAATTTTCACGATTATGGTTATACAACTAAATTAGTTGAAGAAGCAAATAGTATTGGTACAAAGGCTATGTTTACATTTATTGGTTTATATCTAGGAATTGTGTTTGCAATAAGTAGTGCTACTGTTTTAGCAATTTCAGAATTATCAGAATCAAGTGATAATAAAGAAAGATACAAAGTCTTAAAATTAATTGGTGCTGATTACAAAATAATTAATAAATCTCTATTTATTCAAATTTCTGTTGCTTTCCTATTACCTTTAATATTTGCAATAATTCATGCTATCTTTGGATTAGGAGAGTTTAATAAAATTGTTAAATTAATGGCTTCTACTGATTTAACTAGTAATATAATTGTAACATCATTATTTATTATAATTGTTTATGGTGGATATTTTATAGCTACTTATTTAGTAAGTAAAAATATAATAAATGAAAAAAATTAAAAATAAGCTAATTTTGCTTATTTTTTTGTTTTTTTGTTTCGAATATTGAAAATTGGTTTAGTAGAAATTGAAAATTGGCATCATTTTTAACAATTTTGGTACTTTGACTTTATAATTGTAATGCTTTATATTCTTTGTCAGAAAGGAGATTTTATGAAAAAATTTATTTATTTTTTAAGTATTATGATGTTTGCAGTTAGTATTAAAGCAATAAGCCCGGAAGTTAATTATCAAGAAGGAATTTATAGTAATAGAATTGGTGATAAATTATATTCTGGTCAAATGGCTTTTATATTTATGAATGAGCATATAGTGTATTGCTTAGAACCTTTTGAGATTGTTGGTAAAACTTACTATGAAGATAGAGATTATTTAAATAGGTTTGATGAAGCTACTATTGAATATTTTGAATTAGTTGCTTATTATGGCTATAATTCAGAAAGAAATAGTATATATCACTATATGGCTGCACAAGAGATAATTTGGGAGAAAATATTAGGGGGTGATTATGTTTACTGGACAACTGGTATAAATGGGACAGGTGATATTATAAATATTGATAGTTATAAAAATGAAATAATTGATAATGTTAATGCTTTCTATATGAAACCTAGTTTTGAAGAAAAATTTTATTCCTTACCTTTTTTTGAGGAAAATTTGATTTATGATGAAAATGGAATTTTTAATACTTATACTGAGTATGGATATGGTGGTAGTAATCAGATTGAAAGAATAGATAGTGGGTTTAAAATAACTATTTTAGAGGAAGGTGAAACTACTATTAATTATAGTAAAGTTTTAAAAACTAATAATGATACAGTAGTTTATACAGGGAAAGGTAATCAACCTTTGGCAAGTTTTGGTATTAATAAAGTTAAGTCAGGAAACTTATATATATATGGCAGAGAATATGCAACAAGACTTAGTTTGATCTTTTATGATAACAAAACTAAAGAACGAATAAATGATGTTGATTTTAATGTAAAAGAATTAGATGATAATTGGGGAAAATGGAATGGTGTTTATAATTATGGTGTTGCAATTGGTGAAGGAAAATATACAATTGAGGTGAATGATTATGAAATTGTTGGAAATAATTATTTTATTATTAATAAGGAAGATATGAAGAAAAATACGATAATTGAAGTTTATTTAGAAAAACATGAATCAAAAGATGAGACAAATATTGATGAACCAACTGATAAAGATTTGGATGATGATAAATCTAATGATGAAGAAATTACTTTACCTGATGATAAGGAACAAGAAGATAAACAGCCAATAGATGAAGAAATATATGAAGAACCAAATTTTAATGGTGAATCAGATATTACTAATAAAATTCAGGATATAAATGTATCTAAAAATGATAAAGTATTTGAAGAATTACCTAACACTTCAAATTATAATTTATTTATATATATATTATTAATAATAAATTTATTTATAGGAATTATTCTATATGAAAAAACTAGGAATTAGTTTAATTATTATATCTATTTTATCATTTTTAATTTTAAAAATTTATTTATTATGTGAATATGATAGTCATTCTAAAATAATTGATAGAATATTTATCAAAGGAGAAAAGTTAGAGACGAATTATATTGGTTATGTTGAAATTAAAAGTGTAAATATTAAAAGAGGAATAGTAAATGGAATTAATAATGTTATATTAAATAATAATGATATTGGAATAATTAGAGATAATAATATCATATTAGCCGGACATGGCGTTGAAAATGTATTTGGAAGATTGAATAAAATAAATGTTTTTGATGAAGTAAAAATACATTTATATGATAAGGATTATTATTTTACAATACATAAAAAAATAATAGTATCTAAAGATAATTTAGATTATTTAAATGAGGATTTAGTTTTAATAACTTGTACTAATGATGATAAAAGATTGTTAGTATTAGGTACAAAAAAACCGCTATAAACGGTTTTTATTTTAATATATAAGGATTTTCTATAGTTCCATCACCAGACACATATGTTGTGTTAGCATCAATGTGAATTACAGCTCTAATTCTTGAAGTGTTGTTAGCGGTTGTAATCATAGGTGTATCGATAAATTTATATACTTTATTCGTTTTGTCAGCGCTTGTTGTTATTGACCAATATGAAGTTCTGAAATTACTTAAATAATTGTAATTTTGACATGCTCTATTTAGTGGACTAATACAATTATTATCTAAAGAGGCTAGTCCGTATTCATTTACTTGAAGTAGGCCGATCATAAAGTTATCGTAAGTACTAGAACATTCTATAGAACCATCTTTTGAAGTATCAGTTTCTTTTCTTTTTCCAATACATAAATTTTGACTAATTATATGGCTTTTAGCGTTATCATCGAATTCTTTATTATCATTATATAATTCTTCAAGTGAATCTTTAATTCTACTTACAGCAAAGTCATTAATTCCTTCACTACTTTTAACATCAATATTATATCTATTATCCCATACAATTTCGTCACGAATTGTAGTTTCCATCATTCTGATTGAATTATCATTGTTTATTCTAATTATACGCCATTCTTTGTCGGCAAATTTAACATAGTTATTAACTTTTTCTCCTCTAAATATATATGAATCATTATAGGCATATAATCCATCACCAGATTCAACTACATTTTTCTTAATAACATCACTTAGATATTTTGTTTTGTAATCTTCACCACAATCTAAGAATGCAGTATATAAGATATAATTGTTGTTTGTTTTAGCGTTTACTTTTCCTTTGCAAACTGCTTCTTTATTAGGTGTTAATTTTGTTAAGTCTTTTAAGTATTTTTTTTCGATTAATGTATCAACATTTACAGATATTTCTTTATTACTTATATTTTTAAATTCTTCTATTCCTTGTTCATCTTCACTATAATATTTTTTAGCTGCTGTAATCATTTTATCTTCAATTGAACTATAGCTAGTTCTATTTCCCTTTATTACTTTGATTACTATTATTACTGCTATAATTATAAAAATAATAAATAAAAATGAAAATAACTTATTAATTAGTTTTTTATCCATTTTTTTTAAGTCTGGCATTTGTATTTTTTTTAAGTCCATAATTTCCCTCCGATTTCAAGTATATTATACAATAAAAAAAAGATTTTGTATACAATAATTTTTTTTGAATATAATTAAAAAGGTGAGACTATGGTTAATATTTTGAAGGGTATTTTCATTGGAATGGGCAAAATTATACCTGGGGTATCTGGAAGTTTAATTGCAATGTCACTTGGTGTTTATGAAAAGTGTATTGATATTATTAGTAATTTTTTTACTGAGATTAGATATAATTATAAATTTATGTTTGAATTATGTTTGGGTTTTTTACTATCATTTATTCTTTTTAGTAATGTTATATATTATTTTATAACTAATCATTATTTTTTGACGATGTGTTTATTTATTGGTTTGATCATAGGTACTATTCCAAATATATTATCGAAAAACAAAATAGAAACAAAAAAAGATTATATTTATATATTTATTTCATTTTTGATTATCATTTTGATTTCTTTTTTAGGAAAAGGGTATATAAATATTGAAAATGATTTTAATGGTTATATACTAACTATTTTAATTGGTTTTGTTGATGCTATTACGATGATTATTCCTGGTATAAGTGGTACAGCTATATTTATGGTTTTAGGAGTATATGAATTTGTTTTGTTGTTATTTAGTAAGTTATTATTTCCGTTTATAATTTTTTTTGGAATTGGACTTATGATAGGAGTTTATATAACTAGTAAATTAATTAATTATTGTTTTAAAAATTTTAATCATCAAACTTATTTATTGATTCTTGGTTTTGTATTTTCTTCTTTATTATTTTTAATTGTTGATACTTTTAGTAAATCATTTAATTTATTACAATTTGTAATAGGTGTAGTTTTGATTATATTTGGGTATTTTATTTCGTATTTTTTAGATAAAAAAGAAATATAATTTGATAGAGGTGATTAAATTGGAAAAGAAAATTCCAAAAGTGTTTGCAAACAAAATAGACAGAAAAATAGAAAATAATGAAACTTATTCATATACAAGAAATAATGAAGTTTTTAAAGATGATACCATTAAAGAAGATATTTTAGATATTAATAGTAAAATTAATAATATTTTTAAATCGAAAGATTATATTTATAAAGTAGATGTAAATATTAAATTAAAGGATGGAGTGGTAAGTAAGAGGGTTATTGGTAAAAGAAATGATTATTTAATTACAATGGATAATGAATTAATTAAAATTTCTGATATTCTAGATATAAGTATAAAATAGATCATTGAAAAAATGATTTATTTTTTTAGTATCTGTATGGAATAACTTAATAGTAAAATTTTTTTAAAAACTACCAATTTTCTTAAAAATATTAAAAAACTCTATTCAATTTTAAATATTGACTAGATCAATTTTCAAAATTGACTTAAAAAATAACAAAATTTGGTATTTTACAATGTTTTTTAAATATGTTATAAATGTTATGTGAATTCACAAAAATTATATAAGAAAGGAGGGAGTCTCCTAGATATTTTCTGTTTTTGAGCTAATTATTATAATGTTTAAGTTGATTTGAGATTTTTTAAAATTTTAATTACTATATTTTTAATTTTATAAGTTAGCATTACACTCATATTTTTATTTCTTCAAAATATTTATTAAAATTTTATTATTTTGCATATTATAATGTTAGTTCCTTTAGTAATATTTTAGTTTTATTTGTATGGTCTACTAGTTATTTCTCCTTTATTTAATGAAATTGTTTCAAATATAAAAAATAGATTAGTAGAATAAGCAAAAATATTAAATAAAAATATAGTAAATATAAAAAAATCTTATTAACAGAAAAAAACTCCATTATGTGGAGTTTTTTTGTTATTCAAAAATTTTTTCTAAAAATATTATAAACTCCCCCTTGACAAAAACGTCTTGGGGGGGGGTATGATATTGTAAGAAAGTAGGAATTTAAATGAAGAAATTAATTAGAAGTAGAATATTTTTGGTAATAATATGTGGTATAGTATTTACAAGTATTGGAGTTTATGCAGCAACAGCATATAAAGCAAGTGAAATATCATATACCCCAAGTGGAGGAACCGAAACAAACGTAGAAAATGCATTGAATGATATATATAATATTAAAAAGTTAGGTAATGCTACAGCAGGTGATATAGCAAGTGGTAAGACAGCGGTAGTTCAAGGAAAATTAATAACAGGAAGTTTACAAAAAAACACAGTTGGAAATTTTAGTGCTGCTATTTCGATTCAAGCATATGATTATTATGATAGTAGAAGTTCTACATTAAATTTTCAATATAAAAATGGATCAGTTACGTTAACAAATGCTGATTATTTGTCATCTAAGGATGATAGAAGATATTCTTTTAGAATAACAGGTGTATCAATTAGTGGATTATAGAAAAAAGACTTTTTTGAAAGTCTTTTTATATGCATTCAACATATGTATCATTTAAACATCTAATGCAGCAGCAGCAATTTAAATTCATAGTAAAGAAACTATTAGTTGCTACAAAAGGATAAACAGAACTACCATCAGTATTTGGTGCTAAAACTCTAAATGTTGCACAATTATCATCTATTTTTTCTATTCTGAATGCACATGAAGTATTGTCTGTTCCGTCGCATGAAGAATTAAATTCTTTAGTTGTTGGCATTTTCCATGGAGTTCCATTACCACAACAAGTGTATAACATTACTGGTCTAGTATTGCATCCCATTGTTGTAGTTCCACAACCTAAGAATCCTCTGTCACATGTATCTAGGCAAGCATCACTACATTCAGCATTTTGTTGTAAAATACAAATTACTTTTAAGATGTCTGCAACGCAATTAGAGTTTCCATTATTATTACACATATAATCCACCCCTTCTTTTATTTTCATTATAGTTTATGTTAGGTGTATAAAATTGTGTTAGCTATTCACCTATGATAGACAAAAAAACAAAAAATTTGGTATAATGTTATGGGGTGAAAAAAAATGAGAGCTATAGTATTATCAGGTGGTGGCTCTAAAGGAGCATACCAAATTGGTGTATGGAAAGCTTTAAGAAAGCTTAAATTGAAGTATGATGTAGTAACTGGAACTAGCGTTGGTGCATTAAATGCAGCTCTTATGGTTCAAAATAATTATTATAAAGCACTTTATTTTTGGAGAAAATTGTCTTTTAGTGATGTAATAGATGAAGAAATAGATAAAAACATAACTAAAAAAGAAATATATAAAAAATATTTGAGCGCTGTTATGAATGGTGGTATGAAAACAAATAATTTAAAAAAAACAGTTTCAAAAGCCATTAGTGTTAAAAAAATATACAATTCTCCAATTGATATGGGGATAGTAACTGTTAAAAGTAAAGGTTTAAAACCAGTATTACTTAGAAAAAAAGATATAAAGAAAGATCAACTATATGATTATTTAGTAGCTTCAGCATCTTGTTTTCCAGCATTTTCGAAGAAAAAAATTGGTGATTCTGAGTATATAGATGGTGGTTTGTATGATAATATGCCAATTAATTTAGCAATCGATATGGGAGCAACAGAAGTAATAGCTATTGATCTTGAGGAAGTTGGAATTAAAAGAAGAGTAAAAAATAAAGAAATTCCAATCACTTATATTTCTCCAAATAATGATATTGGTTCGTTTCTTATATTTGAACATAAAATGGCTAAAAGAGCCATTCGTATTGGTTATAATGACGCAATGAAGAAATTTAAAGAACTAGATGGAAATGTATATACATTTAAAAAAGGAGAAATTAGAGATAGTTATTTAAAATATTACAATGATTTTAGAAATGAAGTTGAAAAAATAATTGAAAATAAAATGCTTGAAATAGGTGTATATAAGAAAATAATAAATTCTAAAAACTGGGAGCAGGATTATCTAAGAATGTTAGAACAATTAGCAAAAATCTTTGAATTAGATGATTCTCTTATATATAATATGTCTAGATTTAATAAAATACTTATTAAAAAATTTGAAGACACAAGTGAAATTATTGATATTCAAGGATTTATTAAAAAGGCGGATTTTAAAAAATTGATTAATAAAAGATTACTTGTAAAAAAAATGTATTTTTATAAGAGAGAAAAATTAGCTTCTCTATTTCCAAGGGAATATTTAATGACAATATATTTAAAATTAATTATTGGAAATGCAGTTGTATATTAAGTAGGTGAAAAAATGAAAAAAATATTTATGTTACTTATAGTTTTATTTATATTGTATTTTGGCTTTCAAGTAGCTTTTAGATATTTGGACAAAGGGCATACATATGAATATACTTTGAATGATGATAAAAAATTTGAGATAAAAGAAGTACTAACTCAAAATATTGAAAAAGAAAAAAATAACTATTATTTTGAAATTAAAGTTGAAGATGAAATATTTAGCTTTCAAACATACAATATTTATAGTAGAGCTACTGGTATCATAAAAAAAATAAAATATTTTTCTAATTCCAATTATAAATGCATTTTACCTTTATTGGCTAAGAATGAATATATTACTGATATGATTTGTAAAAAAGATGATGTATATTATTACTATAGTAGTATAAGAAATAATGACCCAGAGGTTGATAATTTTGCTGATGCTAATATAGATTTTGAGGTTTATAAAGATGATACAGATGTAATTAAGAAAACAAGCAATTTTTATGTTTATAATAATTTGTTAGAAAACAAATATATTGCGGTAGACTACTATAAAGGAATATATGTTGTTAGTAAAAATTCTAAATATAAAAAGATAGAAATATTTGAAAAAGAAAAATATAATCGTCCTGTTTCGACACAAGTTAATAAATATTATTTAAGTGCTGATTATGATAAAGATTATGAATTTAATGAATTTAAATTAGTTAATTTAGAAAATTCTAAAATAGAAAAAATTACTTCTGATTATACAATATCATTTGATTCATATATTCAGGGTATTATAAATGATGAAGTATATTTATTTGACAAAACTAATAAGAAACAATATAAGATTGATGTAAAAAATAAAGTTGTTTATTATATTGGAAATGAAAAAGGAATTAAAATTTATAAAAATGGTGAATTTGTTTTAGAAAATGTATATAAAGCAATCAATGAAAATATTATGTTTGATGAGTATACTACCGACAATAACTTTGAAATATCAGGTTATAATTTATTTAAAGTAAATGGAAATAAATTATCAGGTTATTATCTTGTTTATCAAAAGGTTAATAATGTCTATAAAGTGTATAAAGTAAATGTTCAAAATAAAGATATAATTACTTATCTATTTACAACTACAGATATTAATGCTATTAAGTGTAGTAATGAATATATATTTTTTAAAGATAATAAAGAAATTAAATATTTTAATGATTTAATAGGTGTTAAAACATTATTAAAATATAATGAATTAGAATTTAATAATAAATTAAATTTCTATGTTTATAGTAAATAAGAACTATGTTCTTATTTTTTCATATATTAATATAGAGGTGATATTATGTATCGTGTTTATCAGGTACAAGTTAATGATACTTTAGAAACAATAGCTAATATGCTTAATACAAGTATTGATAATTTAAAAAAAATAAATGGAATTAAAAATGATGTTAATTTAATGCCGGGTAGTTTTTTAATTGTTCCCGTAACTGATGATAGATTTACAACTTATAGCGTTAAAAAAGGAGATACAATATATTCAATAGCACAAGCTAATGGTTTAAATGAAGATTTATTATTAATGGTAAATGGTTTAAAAAAAGAGGATTACATTTATCCAAATCAAGAAATAATCATACCATCTAAAAACTACAAATATTATGTAACTAAAGAGGGAGATACTTTAGCATCTATCGCAAATGATTTGAAAATTGATTACAATACAATATTAAAGAATAATGATGAAATTAGATTAGAAGAAGATCAATTAATAATATATAAGACAAATTAATGTCTTTTTTTTTAATTGACTTTTGATTTATTCTATACTAAAGTAATGCTTCAAGAAGGGGTGAAAATTAATGAATGGTACTATAAAGATAAATAGAAAACTTGAACCAATTATATTGGAAGAATATTGCGTTAATACTAGAATGAATGTTGGATTTGAAATTAATGTATTAAATGAATCTAGTCAATTTCTTTTTTTACCACAACTAGAAAGATGGATATGCAATTACGTTTGGGGTAAAGATAGCATAATATTACAAGAATCAATAAGAACATTGCATGGAACTGAAATTTTTAAAATAAGTGATTATATATTTAAAAAACTAAATGGACGTAGAATTAATAATGAACAATTAAAAAAATGTCTTATCGAAACGTTAGTTGAATTAAATATAGATTTAAATGAATTTAGAAATATATCGATAGAAAAATTACCACGATTATGTAAGAAAAAATAATAAAGTGACATTGGCTCATGAAAAGATAATTATAAATTGTCTTTTTTTTTTAATAAATTTAGTATATAATAATAACATAAGGAAGTGAAAAAATGAAAAAAATATTATTAGTATTATTAGTTATGTTATCATTAG
Organism: uncultured Bacilli bacterium; assembly: GCA_934167465.1. GTDB lineage: Bacteria > Bacillota_I > Bacilli_A > RF39 > UBA660 > CAJOJO01. The sequence goes on from CAKPKR010000001.1 coordinate 411,493, forward strand.
TTGGATGTTCTAAAGGAACATATACAGAACCTGTTGAAATTAAATATGATGAATTTCAATCAAAAATAGAAAACAAGGAATCATTTGTACTTTTTATGTGGCAAACTGGTTGTTCACATTGTGAAGATTTTGAACCAACATTAGAAGAAGTAATAAAAGAAAAGGATATTTTGATTTATTCAATCAATTTAAAAGAATTATCAGAAGAAGAATATGCTAAATTAGAAAATAAAACTTTTATAAAAGGAACACCTACTATGGTTTATGTTAAGGATGGATCTGTTCAATCAACTAAATTAGTTGGAAATAAAAGTAAAGAAGATTTAATAGATTTTTTAAAAAATTATGAAGTTATAAAATAGGAGGGTAATTATGGAATTTAGTGTAATAAAACAGTATGGTGAAGATTTAACTCGTAAAACATATGTTACTAATCCAGCTATTGCCCGTGAAGAAGAAATAAAAAAATTAATAATGGTTTTATTAACACCAGAAAAATCTGGACTTTTAATAGGTAAAGCTGGTATTGGTAAAACAGCCATTGTAGAAGGTTTAGCTTACTTAATTCAAAGAAATGAAGTTCCAGATGCTTTAAAGGGATATCGAATAATTAAAATAAATTCAACATCATTATTAGGAAAAATGGATATAGATGGAAAAGAAGAAATGATTATTCAAATTTTAGTAAAGGAATTAAAAGAAACTGAAAAAACAATTTTATTTATTGATGAAATACATACCTTAATAGGTGGTAAACAAGATGGCCCTATGGATTTAGCAAACATTTTAAAACCTGCTTTAGATAGAGGAGATATAAAAGCAATAGGTGCTACTACTACTCAAGAATATGATACTTATATTATAAGAGATAGAGCTTTTTTAAGACGTTTTGAAAGAATAGATGTCTTAGAACCAGACGAAGCTACAACTGTTAAAATATTGATGGGTTCATTACCTAAGATAGAAAAACAAACAGGATGTAAATTCAAATATAACGATTATGTTACAAAAATGTTAATTGAATCAATTGTAAGTGCTACATCAGAATACAAAAGAGTATATGGTTTAGCGGCTATGTATCCTGATGTTTCTTTTTCTGTATTGACTGGAGCTTTTTCACAAGCATTATTTGATAATAGAAATGAAGTAGATGTTTTAGATGTTTATAATGCTATTAAAGTTTCAAAAAGAATCTATCCAGATAGCATAATTAAAGAATTAACAGCATTTAGAGAAAAATTTGGTGATTTTTGTAAAGAACAAAATATTGAATTACCAATTGTAAGTATTGATGAAATTAAAGGTGAAAGTGATTTTTATTGATAAAATACTATTTATATAGAAGGTGAAAATATGAGAAAAATACCATTGAAAAACTATTTTATTTTAGCGGCAATAATAATATTGTCAGGAATTATTGTAATATATATAGCTAATATGTATAGAAATAAAAAAGATTATGAAAAAGAAGATACAATGTCATTTTTAAGAGAAATTTATGCTAAAGATTTTGAAAACTTTATAATTGAAAATCCAGATTCAATTGTATATGTTAATGATGCTTCTAATGAAACATTGGAGTTAGAACTAAAAAAATATATAATTGAAAAAGATTATATTCAAGATATTGTTTATATTGATACAAATAAAATAAATATAGATTTTGTAAATGTTTTGAAAAAATATTCTAGTTTAATTGATGATAAATTACCAAATGTTCTTATAATTAAAGGCGGAAAAATTATCAATATGTTGTATATAGAAGAAGATACAACACCATCTCAAATAATTGAATTTATGGGACTTTATTATAATGATTAATGTTGTTTTGTTTGAACCAGAAATACCTGGTAATACAGGAAATATAATGCGTACTTGTGCAGGAACAGGTGTTAAGTTGCATTTAATAGAACCATTAGGTTTTAGATTAGATGAAAAAAGTATAAAAAGAAGTGGTGTTAATTATATTGAACATTGTGATTATAAGGTATATAAAAACTTCGATGATTTTAAATCTCAAAACGAAGGAACATATTACTATCTAACTAGATATGGAAGGAAACCACATACCTCATTTGATTATAGTAATAAAGATGAAAATATTTATATAATATTTGGCAAAGAAAGTACAGGTATTCCTAAAGAAATACTTAGTAAGGATTTAGACCATTGTATGAGGATGCCTATGAATGATAATATAAGAGCATTAAATTTATCTAATACTGTTGCTATAATGGTTTATGAAGTATTAAGACAACAAAATTATCGTGATTTATTATTTACTGATCCATTCAAAGGTAGTGATTATTTAGAAAAATAACGAATTAGCGTTATTTTTTTAATATATAATTTTTTTATGAAATTATATATTAAAAAATTAATATATATTATGAAATTATTATAACATTTTTCTTGACAAAAACGTCTGGGGGGGGGGTATGATATAAGTAAGAAAGTAGGAAAAATATGAAAAATATAATAAAAAGTAGAGTATTTTTAATACTAATATGTGGTTTAATATTTACTGGGTTAGGGGTCTATGCAGCAACCACATATAAAGCAAGTGATGTAGTATATAATGCCACTGATGGAACAAGTATGAATGTAAATGATGCTTTGAATGAATTATATAATAAAAGTGGAAATAAAGGATACTACTATTATTACGAAAATGGAACAGCAATATATTATAATCCAGTAAGTGGAACAAAATGTAATGCTAGTGAAGCTGTAAGTACAACAGGAACAAAAACAGGATGTATGAAATGGTATACATTTAACGATGATAGTGAATCATCAACAGTTAATATGATATTGGATCATAATACAACTTCTTCGATTGAATGGAGTTCAAGCAAAAAAAATGTTGCATATGAAGAAAGTTACGTAAAACCAGAAGTTGATAAGTTGATAAGTGTTTCTAATTGGAAAGATATCCCTAGATTAATAAGTGCGGTTGAAGTAGCCAAAATAACTGGCAAGACAGATTTTAATAGTTTAGATGATACAACATGGTATTATTTAGATACTAATATTCAAACCCAAATATCAAAATCTAAAGGAACAAGCAAGTATGCCTGGTTGTTTGACTATACAAATGGATGCACAAGTTATGGATGTAATATAGAGGATGTAAATACATATGGGTATTGGACGTCAACAACATATGTAACGACTTCATCTGATAACTATGTGTGGAATGTAAACTGGAATGATCTTTTGTATAGCCATAATGCTAACTATATTGGTAATGGTATTCGTCCAGTAATAACAATTTCAAAAACAAAACTTTCTTAAAAATATAATAAAATAAATAAAAAGATTGTCAAATCTTTTTTTTAATGATAATATATAATATAGAGAATAGAGGAGGATACTATGGAATTTATTGAAAATAATTATGTATGGTTAATAGTTATTGGTGTCATTGTTCTTATGACTATAATTGGTTATTTTGCTGATAAGGCTGAAAAGAGAGGACCTGTTGTTAAAGAGGCAAAACCTAAAGAAATGAAAGAAAAAAAATCAAAAAAGAAAAAAGAAAAGAAAAACCAAATAATGGAATCAGTTCCTGAAGTAGAAGAAGAACAAGTAAGCGAAGAATTACCACCTGAGTGGGATGAAAATAAGAAACCTGTTGAAGAAAAAAAAGATGTGATGAACATTGAAGGAACAGCCAATATTGATGATTGGAGTGTATTACCAGTAGTTCCTGAAGTTGATGAGTCAAATAACAATATATCAACAGAAAATGACGAATCACTAAATGAAAATAGCGTTGACTTTGGAAATGCTACAAATTCAGAAGAAAATGAATCTACAACTGATGAAACAAATGATGATAAAGAAACTTCAGATGATGCTGAAAACAATGATTCAACAAAAGTATTAGATGAATCAGAAAATAACGAGACTGATATTGAAAAAAGCAATGAATCAAAAACTGAAGAACTAAATGAGTCAGAATCAAATGATGAAAATAAAACTGATTATAATTTATTAGATAATGATACAGAATTAGAAAACAATTCAGAAGAAATAGGTACTTCTGATGACTCAATTCCAGAAGAAAATAGTGAATTAAATAATTTGGAGATAACTTTACCTAACATTGAAACATTGAATGAAGAAAATAAAGACAATGATGACGAAGATGTATGGAAATTTTAAAAAGTAGAATGTTCTACTTTTTTATTTTCCTATTTTGTGATATAATCTTGTAAGAATAAAGGAGGTATTTATGACATTTGAAAGTATAGCTAGTTTATTAGTAAAATTATTGGATGTTTTACTTGTTTGGCTAGTTCTTTATTATATTTTAAAAAACTTAAGAAAAAATGTAAAAATGGTTTTATTATTTAAAGGAGTATTAATAATTGTAATTCTAAAAATTATAAGTGATGTTTTAGATTTGGTAACAGTAGGTTATTTATTAGACTATGTAATCACTTGGGGACCTTTGGCACTTATTGTAATATTCCAACCAGAAATAAGGAATGTCTTAGAATATTTAGGAAGAAGTCAACTTTTAGGAAGACACAAAATGCTTACAGTTGATGAAAGAGAAAAAGTCGTATATGAAATTGTAAATGCAATGGAAGCTCTAAAAAAAGATAGAATTGGAGCTCTAATAGTTATTGAGAGAGACAATAGTTTAACAGAATATATCCAAAAATCAAAAAAAATATATGCTGATATATCAAGTGATTTATTAGTTTCAATATTTTTCCCAAACAATCCATTACATGATGGTGGTGTAATTATTCAAGGTGATAAAATTACAAGTGCAGGAGCAGTATTTCCAACTAGTGATAATTTAAAAATAAGTAAAAGATTAGGGACTAGACATAGAGCTGCTTTAGGAATATCAGAAACTGGCGATTCAATTTCTTTAGTTGTTTCAGAGGAAACAGGAAGATTGTCAATAGCAATGAATGGCGAATTACGATACAATCTTACTTTAGATGAAGTAAAAATGACTTTACTAGAAGAACTACGACCAAAACAATCATTATTAATGGACTACAATGAGGAAGGTGAAGAAAATGAAAGTGATAACTAATTTTTTAAAAAACATAATTTCCTTCATAGATAAAAAAATAGTAGTTCCAATTACAAAATTAGTATTAAAAATAACTTCAAATTTTGATAAGTCTGGTAAAAAAGTTGAAAATTGGTTAACAAAAACAAACACATTATTATTCATTTCATTATTTTTAGCAATTGCTATATTTATAATGATTGATCAAAAAATACTTATATATACAGATAACAATGCAGTTGTATTAAAAAATCAACCAGTTAAAGTAAATTATAATTCTGAAAAATATGTAGTTGAAGGATTACCTGAAACAGTTGATATAACTTTAATAGGATCAAAAACTGACTTGTATATTGCTAAACAATCATCATCACATGATATTAATATAGATTTAGCTGGATTAAAAGCAGGTACACATAAAGTTAATATTTCATATAATCAAAATACAGGATCAATTGAATCTATGGTTAATCCAAGTGTAGCAACTGTAATAATTTATGAAAAAGTTTCTGAAACAAGAACAATGACAGTTGATATTATAAATAAAGACAAAATAGATTCAAAACTATCAATTGAAAACATAAAATATGATACTGATAAAGTAGTAATTAAAGGTGCTGAACATCAATTAAAAGAAGTTGTAAGTATTAAAGCTTTAGTTGATTTAGGACATTTACCTGCAAACACAGTTGGTACATATACATTAAAAGATGTTCCTCTAAAAGCTTATAATGCTAATGGAGAAGTAGTTGATGTCGAAATAGTACCTGAAACAATCGATGTTACTTTAGATGTTACATCACCAAGTAAAGAAGTACCACTAAAAGTAATTCCAACTGGCGAAGTAGCCTCAGGATTTGCAATTAGTACAATGTCATTAAATGAAACAAAGGTAACTATTTATGGTGATACTGAAAGTTTAGGACAAATAAATTATATTCCAGTATCAATCGATGTTGCTAACTTAAAGACAAATAAAAACTATAAAGTTGAATTACAAAAACCAGTAGGTATAAAAGCATTATCAGTTAATAATGTAACTGTTTCTGTAACATTAGGAGAGGTATCTAATAAAAAAATTGATAATGTTGGGATTGAATATCGTAATTTAGCTGAAGGATATACAGTTCAAGGAATAGATAAAACTCGTGTTACTGTTACACTTAAAGGAGTGGATTCAGTAATTAAAAATATTACTTCTGAAGATGTTATGGCTTATATTGATTTGGAAGGGCTTACTGAAGGAGAACAAGAAGTTGAAGTAAAAGTTGAAGGAACAGATAATAAAGTTCAATATGTATCTATGACTAAGAAAATAAAAATTAAAATTTATAAGTCAGATAAATAAAAGGCACTTTAATAGTGTCTTTTATTCTTCGATATGATTAAACAACAATCCAATATTAATTATTCCACATATACCTACAATTATATAGACTATAGTAGCAAGGATTTTCATATTTATTAATTCAACAAATAAGTAATTAACTAAATTGAAATCAAATAAGCCTACTAGTAACCAGTTCAAGGCACCAATAATTGTAAAAACTAGCGCTGTTTTTTGTAGTGTTTCCATTCTACCATCCTTTCATTATATTATTCATAATATATATTGCTCAAAAAAATAAAAAATATTCATAATGTGTTTTTTAATAAATATAATTAAATGAAAACATATATGAGGTGAAAGAATGAAAAAAATAGGTTTTGGAGTAATTACAATATTATTATTAATATGTACAGGATGTTTTGATAATAATAAAGATGTTTTAAAATCATTTAAAAACACAGTTGAAAAATTAAATAGCTATAAAATAACTGGAACACTTGAAATAATTAATAATGAAAATACTTATACATATGACGTTGAAGCAGCTTACAAAAAAAATGATATGTTTAAAGTTGACTTAAAAAATAAAACAAATGAACATCAACAAATAATATTAAAAAATAAAGAAGGTGTATTTGTTTTAACACCATCATTAAATAAGAGTTTTAAATTTCAAAGCGATTGGCCTTATAATAATTCACAAAGTTATTTATTACAAAATATTTTAAATGATATTGAAAATGACGAAGATAAAAAAATTGAAACAAAAGGTGATTTAACTATTGTTAGTACACTTGCTAACTATTCAAATAATAAAAAATTAACAAAGCAAAAAATATATTTTGACAACAATGCAAATATTAAAAAAGTTGAAGTATGCAATAAAGATGACATAGTAAAAATAAGAATGACATTTAATAAAGTTGATATAAATGCTAAAATTAAAGATGAATATTTTAATTTAGATAAGAATATGAGTACAACAAAAACAACGATTGCTGAAACAACACTGGAAACAGCACTATATCCAATGTATATTCCAGATAACACTTATTTACAAGATGAACAAAAAGTTTCAAAAGAAAATGGTGAGAGAATAATTTTAACATTTGCTGGTGACAATCCCTTTATGTTAATCGAGGAAACAGTTAATTTAAATGAAAATGATATTATTCCAGTTTATGGAGAAATAGAATTACTTAATGATACTATAGGATATGTATCAACTGGGTTAGCATCTTGGATAAGTAATGGGGTTGAATATTATGCGGTAAGTGAAACAATGAGTAACTCTGAATTATTAGAAGTTGTAAATTCAATTAGTACTTTACCAGTTGGCAAATAAAAAAAATAATGTTATAATTTTATTGGTGATTTAAATGGAGCAAACATATAGTACAAAACAAATTATAATAATTATGGCAGTAATATTATCAGTTATACTTGTATTCTACGGAATAACGGTATTAGTAAGTAATAATAAAAAAGAAGATCCGAAAAATGATAATAATTCAGATACTGTAATTCAATATGAAGAAATATTGGTTGGTGAAATATTTAAACAAAACAATTCTGAATATTATGTTTTAGCTTATGATAATACAAACAATGGTCAAAAATATAAATCAGATATCAATACATATTCGACTAAAGATAATTCTACTAAAACATATTTTGTTGACTTGACTAATGCATTCAATAAAAAATATGTATCAACAGAAAGTAATTTCGAAAATGAATTCCCAATTTTTAAAGAACCAACATTGTTAAAAATAGTAGATGGTAGTATTGTTGAAGTATATGAAGGAAATTCAATCAGCGATAAGATAACAGATCTTAATAAAGAATAAAAAATTATTCTTTTTTTCTTTATTATAGAATAAATCTATAATATATGATATATTAATATAGGTGATGATATGAAAAAAATAAAGAAAGAAATTAATAATAAAAAGTTTAGTACAATAGAAGTTATTTTTTTAGTAGTAATTACATGTCTTGTTAGTTTATATTTTGGAACTAAAATTACATATAAAGAATCAAATAAAGATGGATTTTTATCGGAAATAGAAAAAGTATATAAAGAAATTACGGCAAACTATTATACTGATATAAATAAAGATGATTTATTAAGCGGGGCAATTAATGGTATGACCAGTGCCTTAGACAAATATTCTACATTAATAGATAGTAGCAGTAATGAAAATTTTTATTTAACACTAGAAGGAAGTTATAGTGGAGTTGGAATAGAAATATCATCAGATAATGATAAAAATATCTTTATAATAGGGGTTTTATCTAATTCTCCTGCAGAAAAGGCAGGATTAAAAGCTGGCGATATTATTAAAAAGATAGATAATATCGATTTGTCTAATAAAGATTATAAATATGTTTCTGAATATATACGTAAAAATTCTAATAAAACTGAGTATAAAATTGAAATATCAAGAGATGGAGAAACATTAAACTTTAATTTAGAAAAAGATACTGTAATGATTAAATCTGTTTCTTCAAAAATAATTGAAAAAGAAGATAAAAAAATTGGCTATATATATATATCTATATTTTCTAATACAACAGTATCTCAATTTAAAAAAGAATTAGATAATTTACAAAAAAATGGTATTTCATCTTTAATCATTGATGTTAGAGAAAATAGTGGAGGACATCTTACTACAGCTGTTGGCATTTTATCAGAATTATTATCATCCGAGAATGTTATATATCAAATTGAAAAAAATAGTAAAAAAAGTAAATTTTATTCATTAGGAAAGAAAAACTTTGAATATCCAATAGCTATAATTCAAAATGGTGACTCTGCCTCAGCCTCTGAAATGCTTGCAATATCTTTAAAAGAAAATTTGAATGCTATAATAATTGGAGAAACTAGCTACGGAAAGGGAACCGTACAAGAACTTAATTATTTAAGTAATGGTGATACATATAAATATACAACTAAAAAATGGTTATCTCCAAAAGGGAAATGGATTGAGGGAAAAGGAATAGTTCCAGACTTTGAAGTAAAACTTAATGAAGAGTACATTAATAATCCAACAGATGAAAATGATAATCAATTGCAAACTGCAATTAATGAAATATTAAAAAAAATGTAATCGAAAGATTATGTTTTTTATTAATTTTTCATATAAATTGTTTGTATAATTCTTACTCTATATTGTAAAGACTTTATTTTTTTTATAAAAAAGTTTATAATGTACAAGAGGCGGTGACATATGAAACAAATGTGCATAGGAGATAAATTGAAGATTCAATGTTATAAACATAATGGTAAAGTTCATAGATATTGGGATGAAGCGACAATAATAGATATGAATAAGGAATATATTGTCTGTGCGAATAATAAAATATTAGTGATAGAGTCAGATGGTAGCACAAGGAAAACGAGAGAACCAGCGGTAATGTATTTTTTTAGAAACAAATGGTTCAATATAATAGCACAATTGAAAAAAGATGGAATATCATATTATTGTAACATTGCTACACCATATATAATAGAAGATAACACAATTAAATATATTGATTATGATTTAGACTTAAGAATATATGCAACCGGGGAATATAAGATATTAGACAGACAAGAATATAAATACCATAAAAAATTGATGAATTATTCGGATGAATTAGATATAGCAATAAAAAATGGATTAGATGAACTAATAAAATTATATAAAAGTGGTAATAAAATATTTAATACAGAATATAATTTAGAGTACTACAATCAATATATAGCGCTTGATAAATAGTAATATAAATTATCTATTATAATAAGTAATATATACATAAAATGTCGAATTTTAAAAAAAATTAAAAAAAATTAAAAAAACTATTGACTAAGGTGTTTGTATTTGATATATTAATAGTGCTTTTCGAGAGAAAGACCTAAAAAAGAAACAAAAAAATAACATATTTTGTAAAATTTAAAAAAAATTCAAAAAATGTTAATTTAGGTATTGACTTAATGAAAAGTTAATGATATATTAGTAGTGCTTTCAACGAGAAAGCCGAAATGATCTTTGAAAACTGAGCAAAAATGTCAATTCATAAGTTAGGAAAAAACAATTCAAAACTTAAAAAGTCTGACAATGCTTTTTTATTGTCAACATTTTTTTGGAGAGTTTGATCCTGGCTCAGGATGAACGCTGGCGGCATGCCTAAGACATGCAAGTCGAACGAAGGGGCCCATTGATAATTATCGAAGCTATGAGAGCTTGCTCGATTAGTGAACTTGATTTGATTTGGATTTTCCCCTTAGTGGCAGACGGGTGAGTAACACGTGGGTAATCTACCTTAGGGACTGGGACAACAGTTGGAAACGACTGCTAATACCGGATGATTTATATTTAGATAACTAGATATGCTAAAAGGGGCTTCGGCCTCACCTTAAGATGAGCCCGCGGCGTATTAGCTAGTTGGTAAGGTAATGGCTTACCAAGGCAACGATGCGTATCCGAACTGAGAGGTTGATCGGACACATTGGGACTGAGACACGGCCCAAACTCCTACGGGAGGCAGCAGTTAGGAATATTCGTCAATGGGGGAAACCCTGAACGAGCAATGCCGCGTGAGTGATGACGGTCTTATAGATTGTAAAACTCTGTTGTAAAGGAAGAAACCTTACTATAGGTAATGATAGTGAGCTGACGGTACTTTACCAGAAAGCCCCGGCTAACTACGTGCCAGCAGCCGCGGTAATACGTAGGGGGCGAGCGTTATCCGGATTTATTGGGCGTAAAGCGTGTGTAGGCGGTTTATTAAGTCTAAGATTAAAGCCCGAGGCTTAACCTCGGTTTGTTTTAGAAACTGGTAGACTTGAGTGTGGTAGAGGCAAGTGGAATTTCTAGTGTAGCGGTTAAATGCGTAGATATTAGAAGGAACACCAGTGGCGAAGGCGGCTTGCTGGGCCATTACTGACGCTGAGACACGAAAGCGTGGGGAGCAAATAGGATTAGATACCCTAGTAGTCCACGCCGTAAACGATGAGTACTAAGTGTCGGGAAACCGGTGCTGAAGTTAACACATTAAGTACTCCGCCTGAGTAGTACGGTCGCAAGGCTGAAACTCAAAGGAATTGACGGGCACCCGCACAAGCGGTGGAGCATGCTGTTTAATTCGAAGATACGCGAAGAACCTTACCTAGACTTGACATCCCCGGCAAAGCTATAGAAATATAGTGGAGGTTATCCGGGTGACAGGTGGTGCATGGTTGTCGTCAGCTCGTGTCGTGAGATGTTCGGTTAAGTCCGATAACGAGCGCAACCCTTATTATTAGTTACTAACATTAAGTTGAGTTCTCTAATGAGACTGCCGGTGATAAACCGGAGGAAGGTGGGGATGACGTCAAATCATCATGCCCCTTACGTCTAGGGCTACAGGCGTGCTACAATGGCCGATACAAAAAGACGCAAAACCGTGAGGTGGAGCAAATCTCTAAAATCGGTCCCAGTTCGGATTGGAGTCTGCAACTCGACTCCATGAAGTTGGAATCGCTAGTAATCCTGAATCAGAATGTCAGGGTGAATACGTTCCCGGGTGTTGTACACACCGCCCGTCACGCTATGGGAGTCTGTAATACCCGAAGTTGGTAGCCTAACCTTTTAGGAGGGGGCCGACGAAGGTAGGATAGGTGACTGAAGTGAAGTCGTAACAAGGTATCCCTACCGGAAGGTGGGGATGGATCACCTCCTTTCTATGGAGAAAGATTTAATAACGATATCTAGCTTATGCGTATTGACTGATTTTGCTTAGTTTTGAGAGATTGTTTCTCTCAGAATAGTTCTTTGAAAACTTGATAATGTGGTAGCAATACATCAATTGAGCCCTAACTAATTAGTTAGAAAACTGTCGGATGTATTGCATTAAAATCTCAATCATATTAGGAAAATATAATAACAAATGGTGATTAAATTGCTAAGGGCGCATGGTGGATGCCTTGGCACTAGAAGCTGAAGAAGGACGTGACAAACTACGATATGCCTCGGGGAGTTGTAAGTAAACTTTGATCCGGGGATCTCCGAATGAGGGAACTCACTTACGGTAATGCGTAAGTATCGCCTACTGAATACATAGGTATGCGAGAGCAACCCGGTGAACTGAAACATCTTAGTAGCCGGTGGAAAAGAAAGAAAAATCGATTTCCTTAGTAGTGGCGAGCGAAAAGGAAATAGCCCAAACCAGATTTATCTGGGGTTGTAGGACCTTATATACAGAGTCACAAATTTATAGTATAGTTGAATCTTCTGGGAAGGAGAACAATAAAAGGTGATAGTCCTGTAAACGAAATACTGTAAACTCTTTAAGGTATCCTGAGTACGGCGGGACACGTGAAATCTTGTCGGAATCTACGGGGACCATCCCGTAAGGCTAAATACTCTCTAGTGACCGATAGTGAACAAGTACCGTGAGGGAAAGGTGAAAAGAACCCCGGGAGGGGAGTGAAATAGAATACTGAAACCATATGCTTACAAAAAGTTCGAGCGCGTTAATGCGTGAGAGCGTGCCTTTTGCAGAATGAGCCGGCGAGTTATGGTATTGTGCAAGGTTAAGTGGAAAACACGGAGCCGAAGCGAAAGCGAGTCTTAATAGGGCGAATAAGTACAATGCTGTAGACCCGAAACCGAGTGATCTAGCCATGAGCAGGCTGAAGTAAGGGTGAAACCTTATGGAGGGCCGAACCAGGACACGTTGTAAAGTGTTTGGATGACTTGTGGCTAGCGGTGAAATTCCAATCGAACTCGGATATAGCTGGTTCTCCCCGAAATAGGTTTAGGCCTAGCCTTGAGATAAAGCCACATGGAGGTAGAGCACTGAATGTGTGATGGCGCCGTCTAGGTGTACTGAATGCAATCAAACTCCGAATGCCATGTGAGTATGCTCAGGAGTCACCGTGCGGGTGATAACGTCCGTACGGGAAAGGAAAAGAGTCCAAGATCGTCGAATAAGGTCCCAAAATTTGTGCTAAGTGGAAAAGGATGTGGAGTTGTCAAAACAGCTAGGAGGTTGGCTTAGAAGCAGCCATCCTTTAAAGAGTGCGTAATAGCTCACTAGTCGAGTGACACTGCGCCGAAGATGTACCGGGGCTAAGCATATTACCGAAGCTGCGAATTCATACTTATGTATGAGTGGTAGGGGAGCGTTCTAATTGGGGTGAAGGTCGATCGAGAGGACGGCTGGAGCGATTAGAAGTGAGAATGCCGGTATGAGTAGCGCAAGATGGGTGAGAATCCCATCCACCGTTTGCCTAAGGGTTCCTGGGGAAGGTTCGTCCTCCCAGGGTAAGTCAGGACCTAAGGCGAGGCCGAGAGGCGTAGTCGATGGACAACAGGTTTATATTCCTGTACTACCTATATAACTGATGGAATGACGGAGAAAGCTAGGAAGGGCCTGTTATTGGATTCAGGTCTAAGCACAAAGGTTTGTATATTGGAAAATCCGTATACGATCAAGCTGAAGTGTGATGGTGAAGATATCAGTGATGATATTGAAATCTTCTGACGCTATGCTTCCAAGAAAAGTTTCTAGGGTTAATTATATAGGTACCTGTACCGAGAACCGACACAGGTGGGCAAGGAGAGTATCCTAAGGTGAGCGAGAGAACTATGGTTAAGGAACTCGGCAAAATGAC
>CAKPKR010000002.1 GCA_934167465.1 uncultured Bacilli bacterium
TGATTTTCCAAATGCTAATATGCTTAAACAATTTTTTACTTCTATATTCTCTTGTTTTAATATTTCTATTATTTTTTCGATTTCGTTTGATTTACCAAATGCTAATACACTTAAACAATTTCTTACTTCTATTTTTTCCTGTTTTAATAGTTTTATTATTTTTTCGATTTCAGTTGATTTTCCAAATGCTAATACACTTAAACAATTTCTTACTTCTATTTCTTCTTGCTTTAATTTTTCTATTATTTTTTCGATTTCACTTGATTTACCTCTTGCTAATATTGTTAAACAATTTCTTACTTCTATTTTTTCCTGTTTTAATAGTTTTATTATTTTTTCGACCTCATCTGATTTACCTTGGGCTAATATTGTTAAACAATTTTTTATATCTATATTTTCATCTTTTAATATTTCTATTATTTTTTCGATTTCAGTTGATTTTCCAAATGCTAATACACTTAAACAACTTTTTACTTCTATTTTTTCTGTCTTTAATAGTTTTATTATTTTTTCAATTTCAGATAATTTTCCAAATGCTAATACACTTAAACAACTTTTAATATCTATATTTTCTTGCTTTAATAGTTCTATTATTTTTTCAATTTCAGATGATTTAGCTCGGGCTAGTATTGTTAAACAATTTCTTACTTCTATTTTTTCCTGTTTTAATAGTTTTATTATTTTTTTGATTTCGTCTGATTTTCCTTGGGCTAATATTGTTAAACAATTTTTTATATCTATATTTTCATCTTTTAATATTTCTATTATTTTTTCGATTTCACTTGATTTACCTCTTGCTAATATTGTTAAACAATTTCTTACTTCTATTTTTTCTGTCTTTAATAGTTTTATTATTTTTTCAATTTCAGATGATTTTCCAAATGCTAATACACTTAAACAACTTTTAATATCTATATTCTCTTGCTTTAATAGTTCTATTATTTTTTCAATTTCAGATGATTTACCTTGAGCTAATACGCTCAAACAATTTCTTACTTCTATTTTTTCTGTCTTTAATAGTTTTATTATTTTTTCAATTTCAGATGATTTTCCAAATGCTAATACACTTAAACAACTTTTAATATCTATATTCTCTTGCTTTAATAGTTCTATTATTTTTTCAATTTCAGATGATTTAGCTTGGGCTAGTATTGTTAAACAATTTCTTACTTCTATTTCTTCATCTTTTAATAATTTTATTATTTTTTTGATTTCGTCTGATTTTCCAAATGCTAATACACTTAAACAATTTCTTACTTCTATTTTTTCTATCTTTAATATTTCTATTATTTTTTCGACCTCATCTGATTTACCTTTTGCCAATATTGTTAAACAATTTCTTACTTCTATTTTTTCTATCTTTAATATTTCTATTATTTTTTCGACCTCATCTGATTTACCTTTTGCCAATATTGTTAAACAATTTCTTACTTCTATTTTTTCTGTCTTTAATATTTCTATTATTTTTTCGATTTCGTCTATTTTTCTTCCAAGAATTCTTTTAATATTCTTTGATAATATATAATCGATTAATTCTTTTTCATATCCATTTTTTTTTAGTATATTAATAAACTCTGCTTTTGTCATAATATCACACTCATTAGTTCTTTATTATAAATATTTCTCTATGATATGTCAATAAAAAAACTCAAACCATAAAGTTTGAGTTAAATATCAAAATGGTGGGCCTAAATGGACTTGAACCATCGACCTCACGCTTATCAGGCGTGCGCTCTAACCAGCTGAGCTATAGGCCCATATTTCATACGACTACTAAATTATATAATATTTTATGCATTTTGACAAGACTTTTTGACAAATTTTTTCACAAAACAAAAAATGAATAGTTTTCAACTATTCATTTATTGATTTTTCATATTCAGATTTAACTTGAGTATCTTTTATTGTTAATTTATAATCATTTCTGATTTTAGCCCAAGTACTATTGTATAGTTTTGAATCATTATTTAATTTTTCATTTACAAGAGCATCAATTATATCGTTTTTAGAATCATCTAATGATTTTTTAGCTGTTTCACTAACTTTTAAAATTACATGATATCCAAAACTAGATTTAACTGGTTCACTAGTATATTCACCATCTTTAAGTGCGATTGATGCTTTAAAGAATTCATCATCTACATCACCTTTAGTAAAGTTTTCAACTAAACCTTCAGATTCTTTTGATCCTTCATCTTCAGAGTAATCATTAACTAATGTTTTCCAATCTTCACCAGCAGCATATTTAGTAATTACTTCTTGTGCTTTGGCTTTAGCAGCTTCTTCAGCAGCAGTTTTTTCTTCATCTGTCATTTCATCTGTTGTTGCAGGTTTTACTAAAATATGTTTAACTGTATATGTGCCATAAATATTTTCATCATAGTATTTTTTTATTTCATCGTCAGTTAATTGTTTTCCTAAATAATTAGTAACTACTTTTTGTTGTTTTACGGATACTAAATATTCATTAATTAATGCATCTTCGTTAGCATATCCGTATTGTTTTAAAACATCATCCCAAGTGTATCCAGCAGATTCATATTGAGATTTAATTGAGTCAATATATTTTTTAGCTTCAGTCTTAGCATCTGCTTTATCATCATCTGATAATTCTTTATCACTAATATATTCATCAATTAATGTTATTAAAGCATCTTTTCCATATTTTTCTTTTAATTTATCAAATAATTGTTCTGCAGTATATTCTTTATCTTTAATACTTGCTATTACTTCATTACCATTTGATAATTTAACTTTATGTCCTAAAACAATTAGAACAATGTTAATAACTAGTAAAATGCAAATTAAACCTAATAATAAGTTTTTAGAATTATCTTTAATGAAGTTAGAAGATTTAACTTCTTTTTTTACTTCAATTTTCTTTTCTACTGGTTTAACCTCAGTTTTTACTTCTTTCTTTTCTACTGGTTTAGTTATTTTTTCCTCTTTTACAGTTTTTACTTCTTTTACTGGTGCTTTTTTTGTAGCACTTTTAGCTACAGTTTTTTTAGTTGTACTTTTTGTACTTGTGCTCTTTTTTGTTGTTTTTTTACTTTCAGCCATTTTCCTATCCTCCTCGTACATATACATTTTATCAAAATAATAAAAAAAAAACAATAAATTTAGTCAGAAATAATCACAAATATAGTATTTTTCCATAGAATAATGTGAAAAGATAAAAAGGAGGAATGCTTTATGTGTAATACAGGTGTATCTGGAGCTGCAATCGTTTTAGTATTATTTATTCTTTTAATTATTATACTAGGGGCTTATATTTAAGTCTTTAGGAGGTGAAAAATATGTCATGCTCTAAATCTTGCAGTGAAAATACAAACAAACCAACTTGCGGAAATAACTATGTTTGTATATTAGTTTTATATATATTATTAGCTATTATAGTTGGTTCATTTATTTAAGGGATTTATCCCTTTTTTATTTTACAATTTCTTTTATACTATCATAATTATATCCTTTACTATAAAGTTTATTTTTTAATTGATATTTTAATTCTTCATTTTTATATTTTTTTGATAATTTTTTTAATAATATTTCATAATCTTTTTTAATATTATTTGTTTCATCTATCTTATAATTATCTAGTTCATTTATTATTTCTTCTTTATCATATCCTGATTCTATTAATTCATTTATCATTTTTTGTTTAAACATATATATTGATTTATTATTACTTTTAATTTTTTTGGATATAATTTTATTTATTCTCTCAGGATAGGTTTTTTCATATTTTTCTAGTTCTTCATTTATTTTATCTAATTCAATATTATGATCTAATAATTCTTTTCTTATTTTATTTGGACCAGTTAAAGTTAAACACATCTTATCACTTATGTAAGCTTTCAAATATAAATCATCATTTATTAAATTAATACTTTTGAGTTTCTTTATTATTTTTTCTTTTTCCAAACATCCAAGTTTATCAAGGTATTTATTTATTTCAACTTCACTTCTCATTTTAGTAGAAATATATTTTAATGTTTTATTATAAATATCATAATAATTATTTTCTAAATTTAGTTTATTATACAAATCAGAATCTATATTTTTTTTAAATAATAAACCATTATCTAATATTACATCTTCGTATAATTGTAATTTTGTATGATCATCTAATTCTATTAAATATTTACCTGATTTTTGTTTTTTAATTTTTTCTATATTCATTATATCACCATTCACATTATATCAAACATTTGTTTGTTTATCAAGTCCTAAAAAAACAGATTACTCTGCTTTTTTAGGGCTTGATAAATAAGTCACTTTTTCAGCTACTACTTCTACTACTTGTCTTCTTGTTTCTTCATCTAGTTCAATATTTCGTGATTGAATTCTTCCTTTTACACCTAATAAATCACCTTTATGGCAATATTCAGCTGCATTTTCAGCAATACCCTTCCATAAAACACAAGTTATAAAGTCAGTATCATATTCACCATCAACATTTTTATAACTGCGGGGAACTGCTAAAGTAATATTAGTAACTTTATTACCATTTTCGGTTGTATAAAGTTCAGGATCTCTCACTAATCTACCTACTATCACAGTTTGATTAAGCATAATTTCCTCCTTTCTGTAATCAATATACATAATAAAAAAAAGGATTTCAAATGACTAAAAATCCTTTTTCACTAACCAATTTTTTTAATTGTCTAACCAATTTTACAATTTGAATGCAATATTTGCATAAAACAAACAAAATTCACTAAAAATAATTTTTTAGTAAATTATTTAATTCTACGGCATATTCCATTGGAAGTTCTTCTCTAAATCTATCAATAAATCCCATTATAATTAATTCTTTAGCTTTTTCCTCGCTAATTCCCCTACTCATTAAATAGAACAATTTATCTTTTGATATTTTAGAAACGGTTGCTTCATGATTGATATTAGACGATTCATTATTTACGATATTAGTTGGAATTGTATCAGATTTAGATATATCATCTAATATAATGGTATCACATTTAACTATAGCACTAGAATTAGTAGCATTTTTACTTATTTTAACTAATCCCCTATATGTTGCATTTCCACCATTAGCCGCTACCGATTTACTAATAATATTACTTTCAGTATAAGGCGCTAAATGGATCATTTTAGCTCCTGCATCTTGTATTTGATCTTTGGTAGCAATTGCAATTGATATACAATTTCCTTTTGCTTTTTTACCATTTAAAATGCAGCAAGGATATTTCATATTAGTTTTAGATCCAATATTACCATCTATCCATTCCATTAAACCATTCTCTTCAACAATTGCTCTCTTAGTAACTAGATTATAAACATCTGTTGACCAATTTTGAATAGTCGTATAACGACATTTAGCATTTTTCTCAACATAAATTTCAACAACCGCAGCGTGTAAAGAATCTGAAGTATATGTAGGGGCTGTACAACCCTCCATATAGTGTAAACTAGAGTTTTCACCAACAACTATAATTGTTCTTTCAAATTGTCCCATGTTTTTACTATTAATTCTAAAATAACTTTGTAATGGTCTATCAATAATAGTATTAGGGGGAATATAAATAAATGTTCCTCCACTCCATACGGCTCCATTTAAAGCTGTGTATTTATTTTCATCATATTTAACTAAATTGTTAAAATATTTTTTAAATATATCAGGATATTTTTTTAAGGCTGTATCTGTATCACAGAATATTACATTTTTTTCTTCTAGATACTCTAACATATTATGATATACAACTTCACTATCAAATTGAGCTCCAACACCATCTAAATATTTATGTTCAGCTTCTATTAAACCGATTTTATCAAAAGTTTCTTTTATATCTTTATCAACATCATTCCAATTATCTTTTAAATCAGATATTTTTTTATAATAGTTAATTATATCAAAATCTATATCTAATTTTGGACCAAAATTTGGATTATTTAATTCAATAAATTTTTTATAAGCATTTATTCTAAAATTTTTCATCCATAGTGGTTCTTTTTTTATTTTTGATATTTCTTCTACTTTTTCTATATTAATATTTTTCATACTAATCACCAATCAATATTATATCTTATTTTATTTAAAATAAAAAGCAAAATTTTTTATTTTGCTTCATACCAATCATTTCCATATTCAAAATCGACTTTAAGTGGTACTGATATTTTATAACAATTTTCCATAATGTTATCAGCTATTTCAATTACTTTATCTAGTTCTTCTTTTAAACAATCAAATACCAATTCATCGTGTACTTGTAAAATCATTTTTGATTTAATATTTTGTTTTTTAAATTCTTTATCAATTTCCACCATTGCTAACTTAATTAGATCAGCACAAGTTCCTTGAATTGGTGTATTAAGTGCAATTCTTTCACCACTTGCTTGAATATTTTTATTTTTATTAAACAGTTCTGGTATTGTTCTAATTCTACCCATCAATGTTCTTACATATCCATCAATATATGCTTTACTAATTGTTGTTTCCATATATTCTTTAATACCTGGATAAGTGTTTAAATAATTTTTTATAAATTCATCTGCTTCAGTAGTTGAAATTTTTAAATTTTCTGATAAACCGTATTTACTGATTCCATAAATAATTCCAAAGTTTACAGCTTTAGCAATTCTTCTATCATTAGATGTTACTTCATCAATACCTTTATTAAATATATCTGATGCTGTTTTAGTATGAATATCAACATTATTTAAAAAGGCATCTTTAAGAGAATCTATATTAGCCATGTGAGCCATTAATCTAAGTTCAACTTGAGAATAATCACCACTAACTATTACTGAGTTTGGACTTGGAACAAAAGCTTTTCTAATCATTCTTCCATATTCATTTCTAATTGGAATATTTTGTAAGTTTGGATCAATCGATGATAATCTACCTGTTTTAGTTAATGTTTGTGTATAAATTGTATGTATTTTGCCATCTTCTAAAATATAGTTTTTTAATCCTTCAATATAGGTTGTATATAATTTAGTAACTAATCTATATTCAATTATTTTATCAATAATAGGATGTTCATTTCTTATTTTTTCTAAGATATCTATTGATGTAGAAAAACCTTTTTTATTTTTTTTACCATGCATTAAGTTTAATTTTTCAAATAATATTTCTCCTAATTGTTTAGGTGATGCTATATTAAATGTTGTTCCTGCTAAATCATAAATTTCTTGTTCTAAAACTTCTATCTTTCCTCTAAATTCAACTCCCATTTCATCTAAAGTATCAACATTAACATAAACTCCATTAAATTCCATATCTCCTAAAACATAAGAAAGTGGTATTTCAATTTCTTTAAACAAATATGTTAATTCTTTTTTTTCTATATTACTATATAATAGTTCTTTTGTATCATAAATAAATCTAGCTTTTTTACAAGCTTCTTTAGCTGTTATTTTTGAATCACATTCTACATATATTTCTTTTGATTTTAGTTTTTTGTACATTGTATCGTAAAATGTAATATCATAGTTTAAAGTATTTGCTAAATAAGAAATATCATCTTTTATATTATATTCAAGTAGATATCCAGCTATTTCAGCATCATAATCAATACTTCTTAATTCTTTACCTAATTTTTTTAAGATTACATAATGTTTCTTTAAATCATATGTATATTTAATATTTTCATTAATTACTTTTGGATCAAATATTTCATATGGAATAAAAATATTTTCTTTACTATTTGATATTGCTATTCCTAATATTTTAGACATATGATAATTATAACCTAATATTTCAATATATATACTTGATGGTTCAGTTATATTAACTTCATCTATATTATTAATTATTTTGTAATTAAATTCTTTTTTTTCAATTTGTTTATTTTGTTTTAAAAATGAATAAAATTCTAATTCTTCATACATTTCATTTAATTTATCTATATCTTTTTCTTTTACTTTTATATCATTTAAATTTATTTCCATTGGGACATCTTTAATGATAGTTGCTAAATGATATGACATATAAGCATTATCTCTATCAGTTTCTAATTTTTCTCGCATTTTTGGAGTTAATTTGTCTAAATTCTCATATACTCCATCTAATGAATCATAGTCTTGTAATAATTTTAAGGCTGTTTTTTCACCTATTCCTTTTACACCTGGGATATTATCAGAAGAGTCTCCCATTAAAGCTTTTAAATCAATTACTTTTATTGGATCAATTCCATAATCATCTCTAAATGTTTGTTTATTATATCTTATATAGTCTTTTTGTTTTAATAGTTTTATTTCTACTTCATCAGATATTAATTGCAATAAATCTTTATCACTACTTACGATTAATCCTTCATATTCAGGATCCATTTCGCAATATTTTGAAAATGTTCCTATGATATCATCAGCTTCATAATTATCTATTTCATAATATTTAATTCCCATATTAGTTAATAATTCTTTTGCAACCGGAAATTGAACTTTTAATTCTTCAGGTGTTTCATCTCTTCCACCTTTATATTCTTTATATTCATTATGTCTAAATGTTTTTCCTTTATCAAAAGCTACTATCATATGGGTTGGATTTTCTTCATTTATTATTTTATTAATCATATTTAAAAACCCATATAAACCGTTTGTTGGAAATCCTTTGCTATTTTTCATAAAATTTCCATTGTATGCTGTTGCATAATAACTTCTGAATAATAAGTTATTACCATCTACCATTATTATTTTTTCCATAATATCAACTCTCTTTTGTTTTATTATAACATATTTTAAGGTATTTTATTTAATAATTTATAATCAATTTAAATTATAATAAAAATGTTATAATATATATTGATACACGAATATATGTTTGTTATAATATTTATAGGAATATTTAATAGTTGGGTGATTTGCCAATCTTCTAATGAAGGGCGGTGATATTATGAATAAAAAAGATTTTTTAATCATTTCTTTAATCATTATTATCTTCCTATTAGTATTATTACTATTTATAGTATTAATATAATAAGAAAAAATCACCTAACTCAGTATTGATTTAGGTGAAACCAAATTTAATAGGCAACACTCAACACGCAATATTGAATGTTCCTTTTTTTATTTTATGTAATGTCGTTTGACATATTCATAATATCATATTAATTAATTTTTTACAAGTTCTTCTTATGTGAATTTTTTTAATTTCACAGAATTTCATTTTATAATTTATAATTTATCTAAATTATAACAAAAATATTATAATATATATTGATGCACGAATATATGTTTGTTATAATATTTATAGGAACATTTAATAGTTGGGTGATTTGCCAATCTTCTAACGAAGGGAGGCTGGTAGTATGAATAAGAAAGATTTTTTAATCTCATCCTTAATCATTATTATCATTCTATTAGTATTTTTACTATTTATAATTTTAATATAATAAGAAAAAATCACCTAACTCAGCATTGATTTAGGTGATTGTCTAACTAACAAGGCAACACTCAACACGCGATATTGAATGTTCCTTTTTTATTTTATGTAATGTCGTTTGACATATTCATAATATCATATTAATTAATTTTTTACAAGTACTTATTATTAATATTATGTTTTATAGTATTTTATTATTTAATTTTTAAATAATAATAAAGGTGATTATTTATGAAAATAAGACTTGGATATGCTTGTATAAGTACAACATTAGATATTACTACATCTGGTACTATTACTTATACCAATTTTCTAAAAGAAAAAAATTACAATAAAATTAATAATTTAATTACATCTAATTTAACCAATTTAAAAGAATTATTAATTTATAATATTAAAAATAATATTCACTTTTTTAGAATAAGTTCAAATTTAATTCCTTTAGCAACTAAAGATGACGTTTGTTTTGATTATATTAAATCATATAAAAAAAAATACGATGAACTTAGTGAAATTATAAATGACAATAATATAAGAGTTGATTTTCACTTGCCTGAGTTTTGTGTTCTAAACAGTACTTCTAAAGAAACTGTTGCTAATTCCATCCAAATAATAGAATATCATTATAATTTATTAAAAGCAATGAATATTAAAAATAAAGTTTTAGTGCTACACATAGGAAGTTCTGTATTGGGGAAAAAAAATTCTATTGCCAGATTTATTAATAATTTTAATAAATTACCTGATTATTTAAAAAAAATAATTGTTATAGAAAATGATGATAAAGTTTTTAATATTGAAGATTGTTTAGACATAAACAAAAAAACAAACATTCCTATTGTTTTAGATTATCATCATTATATATGTAACCCTTCTAATCTTAATTTTGAAGATATTTTTTCTACTTGGAAAATTACTCCTAAAGTCCATTTTTCTAGTCCTAAAAGCAAAATTAAAAAAGAATTTAGAAGTCATAATGATTATATAAATAGTGATGACTTTATTACCTTTTTAGATAAAATCAAGAATTTAAACTATGATATCGACATTATGATTGAAGCTAAAAAGAAAGATGAAGCTTTATTTAAATTAGTAAGAGAATTAAAATATAAAACCAATTATAAATTTATAGATGAGACTACATTTGAAATTTAAATTATTTCAATTTACAATAAAAAGAACTATCCCCAAGGGATATCCTTAGGATTAGTTCTTTTTTCATTATTTATTTCTTGAACTATTTTACCACTATTCATTTTTATTACTCTATCACCTATCAAAGCAATACCAGGATTATGAGTAACTATGATTAAAGTAGTTCCGAATTTTTCATTAGCTTCAATTAATGATTCTAATACTTTTTTACCCGTTTTTTCATCTAAGGCACCAGTTGGTTCATCACAGAACATAACAGTTGGTTGCTTAGCTAAAGCACGCGCTATTGAAACTCTTTGTTGTTCGCCACCAGACAGTTCATACATATATTTTTTACTATGTCGTTTCATTCCCACAACTTCTAGAATTTCATCAACATCTACTTTAGATTTTCCTAAATTAGAACCCACTAATACATTCTCTATGACATTCAAATGTTCTAAAAGATTATATGTTTGAAATATGAATCCTAAATTTTTCTTTCTAAATCTAGTCATTCTAAAATCACTATATTTAGAAATATCTTTACCATTATATTTAATGAAACTATTTTTTCTTTTATCAATCTTATCTAAGCCAGACATTACATTAAGTAAAGTTGTTTTTCCACCACCTGATGCTCCTAAGATAACTAAAATTTCTCCCTTTTTAATTGTTAAATCTATATCGTTTAAAGCTTTTGTTTTAATTTTATCCATTTTATATGTTTTATAAACATTTTTTAATTCAATTAAATTTTCCATATTTCACCTACTCTCTTTTTAGGGCTACTGCTAAAGGTATTTTATTTAGTACTCGTTTAGATAGTCCTACTGCTATATAGTAAGCAATTAAAAGTGCTACTAAACCAAGAATTGCTAAAGTTGGTTCCAAAGATATTGGAATAGTCATTTTCATATCACCAGCTAAAACGGAAACTATTTGTTTTAATATTTCTTTTGTAACAGGAATACTTAATAAATAAGAAATAATTATAATTGGTGTATATATATTAAGTACAATTGAACTAATTTTCTTATTTTTATATCCCATTACTTTCATTAAAGAAATGATTTTTTTATTTTCTTCAACTACAATATTAGCAATAACTGCAATTATAACAAATGCCATAATAGATGCAAATGTTATTACAATATAAATACTTGCATTATATTTTTGCATTGCTTTATTCATATTATCTTTCATATCTTTGAAATTTATAACAGTTGCTATTTTATCTACTAAATTAGAGTCTAATTCTTTTAAATTAGAATATTTTTTATCATTTGAGATAATTGAAGAATAACAAGCTCTATCATATCCTACTTTTTTGCAAATTTCTTCTCTTAAGGCATATCCAGACAGATTCATAAATTCTTCAGATATTCCAACTACTTTATATGTAATTGTACTTTTAAAATCTTTATCCAAACCGAGTACTAAAGTATCACCAATTTCAATATTATATAGATTTTGCATATTACGATTAATAATAATACTATTTTCATCTAATAAATTAATAATACTTTCATTTTTATCATTTAATATTTTAATATATTTAGAGTTTTTGTCGATTCCTGTTATACTAATATTCAAATCTTTTTCTATTTTCTTTTTATTATTATTTTTATCAAATACTTCTTTTATTGGCAAACTAGAATTAATTATATAATCGGCATTATCATCTAATTCTTCTGTTTCAATTGAGTTAGTATAAGCCATATAATCATAACTCATTCCATCAAATGATTTATCAATTAGATTTTGCATTAAATTCATACCTATTAAAGTAAGAACAATCAACATTCCTGTAAAAAATGAAGTAATTGCAACCACTAATAGCTTAGGTAATGAACGAAATGCTAAAGAATATTTAAACTTATATTTAAATGGTAAGATACTTGTTACTTTATTTACTATTTTTGTAAATAAAGTAACTTTTAAATTACTTCCTTCTCTTAGAAGTGATAATGGTTTTTTTCTAAGCATAAATAGCGCTATTATATAACTTAATACTGACAATAATATCGTTGGAATTAACAAACAATCAATTAAGTATTTTGTACTTATTTTGAATTTACCTAATGGAATTATAAAATAACTTATATATAGGCTTGCTAAAGGGCCATTTACTAAACTACCTATTATAAATCCTAACAATCCGCCTATTAATGATCCAATTATAGGATAAACCAGATAACTATAAGCTATACTAAATGGACTATAACCTAAAGATTTTAATACTCCTATTTGTAATCTTTCGTCTTCTATTCTTTTTTTAGTTACAATTGCTATTACGAATACAGCAATTCCTAATAATAAATACAAGAAATATTCAGCAAATAGTCTATTAGTAGCAAATTCTAGTTGTAATGAAGCAATTCTTCCTAATCTAGTTACAGCAAATATTCCCATTGTTACATTATAGTTTTTATTTTCAAATATCTTAGTTACATCTTCACTACTTGGATTATCTATGTTATTCATCATTTTTTCAGCATCAAATTGTCGTTTTATTTTACCGTGATAATAAATTGAATAAGTTTTTTCTTCTATTCCATTTACATTTTGATAATTATCATTATAGATATAAACAACATTATTTGTTTCTTCATCAAACATAATTGCTGAATAAGAAACTAATGGATAAATATAATCGGGTGCATAAGTGAATCCAACAACTTTATATTCTTTTTCACCAATTTTATATTTATCACCAATTTTAATATTATGTGTTTTAGCATATTTAGGTAGCATTGTTATTTCATTTTCATTTGTAGGTAATTTTCCTTCTACTAAGTATGCTTTATTGATTTTTTTATTTTCATTATAAGGAATTAGTTTTATATAAGTGTCTTCTTCTTTTAAAGCTTTACTTGTTTCTAATTCATATTCAAAATCATAGATATTTGCTAATTCATCTAATTTTTTATTTTTTATATATTTATCAGCATCATATTTAGTGAATATATTATCTAATATATAATTATAGGATGGGTTATCAAATGGATTTTCTAATAATTCAACTAAAGGATTCAAATAATATTTATAATTTTCTAATACATACCTTTCTTCTTCTGATATATTTTGAAAATTATTTTCTAATAAATAATTTAAATCATCTAATGTTACTTCTTTACTATAGTCAATATAATAATCAACACTAATATGTTCTACTTTTTGTTCTTCTAAATAACTATAGTATTTTTCTTCCATTCGATCTAATGAAGAACACATTGCTACATATATACCAGTTGATAGCATTACTAATAGTGTTATTCCTAACATTTGGATTTTTTTATTTTTAAGTCCTTTTAATGAGTTTAAAAATAATAATTTCATTAAGCCCACCTCAAATCTTTAGCATTCACAATTTCTTTATTATGAATTATTTCTTTAATTACGCCACTATTCATTTTAATTACTGTATTTGCCATTAAAGCAATACTTGGATTGTGTGTTACTATTATCATTGTTGTTTGATATTTTTTATTTATTTCTTGTAATAATTCTAGTACTTTTTTTCCTGTTTTTTCATCTAATGCTCCGGTTGGTTCATCACAAAATAGTACTTTAGGATTTTTTACAAGTGATCTTGCAATTGCTACTCTTTGTTGTTGTCCACCAGACAATTGATATGGGTATTTATTTTTTTGTTCTTTTAGTTCAACAGATGCAATTACTTCATCCATATTTAATGGATTAATACTTAATTCACGACCTAATTCTATATTTTCTTTTACGGTTAAACTAGATACTAAATTATAACTTTGGAATATAAATCCTAAGTAATCTTTTCTATAGTTTGTTAACTCTAATTCATTCATTTTATCAATTCTTGAATTATTAAAATAAATTTTACCTCTTGATGGTTTATCTATTCCTGATAATAAGTTTAACATTGTACTTTTACCACTACCACTAGGACCTAGTATTACTACTATTTCACCTTCATCAATTGTTAAATCTATATCATTTAAAGCATGGTTTAAAGTATCATTAAATTTATATGTTTTATATACATTTTCTAATTTGTATAATTCCATAACTAACCTCCTTTTAAATTTATTATTTATTTGGTTCATTATACCATAATTATTTAAAATGAAGAAATATTTAAAAAATAAATAACGAATGAAAATAATAATTTTTTTATTAAGAGAGGTAATATTTCTTCATTTCAAATTAATTATAACAAGCTATTTTTTATATGTAAAATGACCAATTTTGTTATTTTGTAAGTCAATTTTAGAAATTGATCTAGTCGATATTTAAAATTGAAGATAGTTTTTTATTGTTTTTATGAAATTTAGTAGTTTTTACAAAAAAACCAATGTTTTTTAAACATTGCTTTATTGAGGAGTTAAAACTAGGCGAAAGCCAACGCCACCATCAGTATCACCCGTGTACCTACTGAAGTTGAACTGTCCTGCAAGTACACCATGGCTGCAACGGCCACCATGGTAGAACCAAGGGTAAGAAGAGTCAACGAAATACGCGTAAGAAGTGTACCAACTTGATACATATGATGTTTGATTACCATTACTTCCACTTGATTTTAGAACTGTATATGGTCCCATTTCTCCAGTCGCATCACCTAAAATTCGATACTGATAACTTGTTGCTGTACTTGATGCATTATATACATTAAAGTATTTTGAAGCATAATCTGTTGGGGTGATTCCACTGCTTCCTAACTTTCCTGCCATATAAGCTGCCATATATTCATGGGTTCCGCCACTCATATCATAGATTCCTGTTATATTTCCGGTTGTACTAGCTAAATATCCTATTTCGGTATTATATCTCTTGGTATATGTTCCATCTTGATTTAGTGAAGTTGATTCATATTTATTACAGTCTTCATTTGTTCCTGTCCATCCACATGTTGGTTGTTCGGTCTTGGCATATCCCGTTATATATGCACTATTATTATTTATTCTTATATCATCATTAATTCCATATTTTGAATGAGAGAGATATGCTACTGCTCCCCATTCGGTATTCTTCATCATATGTGAATCTAAATTTCTTTTATAATTATAACTTGTTAAGAATATATTATTTATAGTTATATTTCGCCAACTATATACATTAGGTTTAACTATTACTTTACTTAAATCATTACTATTTACTTGAGCTGAAGTAGTTGAAGTTGCTCCTTTATATCCTGTTTCAAACTTTCCTACCCACATTCCATTTGATTCAAATGATGTGAAGGCTGCTCCTTTTTTTGAATCTTCAATTACATTTAATATTATTGGTGTTGCGATTAAAGCTATGACTGCTAAAATTACGATAACTGCTAACAACTCAATAAGTGTAAATCCTTGTTTTTTTATCATACTATTCCTACTTTCCAATACTATCATATCCACCCACCAGACGTAAAAGTCAAGCAGAAATTTTGTTCGTGTCATAAATTTTAAAATTAATCTATATAACTTTTTTTTAAATTAATATATACAAAAAACTTCATTACTTAAAATGAAGTTTATTAAATTAAAAACTAATTCTTAAAATACATTTAATTTTTATCAATATAAAATATAATTTTATATTGATATTGGTTATTTATATTCCTTATGTTAGTATATTACTTATAAAATCTATAACACTTATTATTTCATCTTTAATTTTATTAGATATTTCATTAAAAATTGATATATTTTTATTAATATAAATCTTATAAATATTACCATCTTCACATTTTATTGTTTCTATATCTGAATACCTATTATATCTTCTTAATAAATTTTCTAATTCATTTTGATTATCATCATAAATTATTATTTCTTTATTACATATGTAAATACTATCATAGATTATTTTATTTTGAATATCTTTAACTCTATCAAAATTACATATCATATAATTTGTTTTTCTTTTTCCAAATTTCTTTCTCAATTTTTTAATTTTTATTTTTTTATTTTTATTTTTTTCTTTAGAATCATTCTCAAAACAATCTAATAAATTACATTCTAGAATGTTTTTATTCTTTCCAATTAAGTTAATCAATTTTTCTTCTTTAATTCCAATTCCAATCAAATTACCATCTAGTTTTTTAATTATTTGTTCTAGTTCTTTATTCATCTAAATCACCAACTATATCATTTATAACATAACTAGCACATAGTATTCCAGCAGTACTAGGAACTAAAGCATTTGAACCCAACTTTACTATATTATATGGCATTTCATCACTACAAACAACCATTATTTTTTGTTTTATTTTTTCATCTCGCATCATTTTTCTTAGTAGTTTTGCTATTGGATCATAACTGGTTTTCCTTATTTCAGTAATTCTTAGTTTTTCAGGATTCATTTTTTTAGCTGTCCCCATACAAGATATTATTTTTATATTTCTTTTTATACTTTGTCTAATTAATTCTTTTTTTGTTTCAATTGTATCACAAGCATCTATTATATAATCTATTTTTTCATTAAATAAATTTTCAATATTATCTTTATTAATAAATTCATTAATTTTAATGACTTCAGCATCACTAATTTCTTTAATTCTTTTTTCAGCTACATCAACTTTATTTAAACCAATATTATTTTTATTTGAAATTATTTGTCTATTTAAATTTGTTATATCAACTATATCCTTATCAACAACTATGATTTTTCCAATTCCTGAACGTGCTATTGACTCTAAAGCATGTCCTCCTACTCCACCTAATCCTATAATCAAAACTGTTGTATTTTTTAGTTTTTCCATATTTTCTTTTCCAATCAATATTTCTAATCTCTCTAGCATATTACCACCTAATAAAATTATATCATAATTTTTATATAGAAAAAACTGACTATTGTCAGTTTTAAAATCATTTTGTTTTTTTTATCGTAATTTAATTATCCAGCTATACAAGCATCAGTTTGAACAGCAGCTTTTTTACCATCATATTTAACATTGTAGGTTTTGTTTCCTAATTCAATTGCTAAACAAGCTTCAGAAACTAATCCTTTTCCATCAATTTTAACAGTACTTCCTGCTTTTGGTTGAGTTCCTTTTACTTCTACATATAATTTATTAGTATCTTTTTCTGCTGATGTTGCAACTGTAGTAAAGTCACCAGGATAAGTTATATCATCAGTAGTATCACTTGTTACTTGTGCTACCATTACTTGATTTTCTACTCCATCAATGTATCCTAATGCACTTGATTCTGCTGAACCCTTTTTTGCTGTATCAATAACGTTTAAGATTATTGGTGTTGCAATTAATGCTATGATTGCTAAAATTACGATAACTGCTAATAATTCGATTAGCGTAAAACCTTTATTTGATTTCATTTTTTTTCCTCCTCTATCCTACAATACTAATATATCATATATAAAAAAATAGTCAACATATTTCTACTTACTTTACACTTTATTTTTTTATATAGAAAAACTGACTATTGTCAGTTTAAAAATCATTTTGTTTTTTTATCGTAATTAAGCATTAATATCGCAAGCAGCTGTATCAGCTACAACAGCAGCTTTTGTTCCGTTGTAATTAACAACATAATCTTTGTTTCCTAAAGTAATTGTTAAACAAGCACTTTCAACTAAACCTTTGTCATCAACTTTAACTTTACTTCCTGCTTTTGGTTGAGTTCCTTTAACTTCTACAAATAATTTTCCTGAAGTAGCAGTTGTAGCTGTTTCATAAGTACCTGGATAAGCTATATCATCAGTAGTATCACTTGTTACTTGAGCTACCATTATTTGATTTTCTACTCCATCAATGTATCCTAATGCACTTGATTCTGCTGAACCCTTTTTTGCTGTATCAATAACGTTTAAGATTATTGGTGTTGCAATTAATGCTATGATTGCTAAAATTACGATAACTGCTAATAATTCGATTAGCGTAAAACCTTTATTTGATTTCATTTTTTTTCCTCCTCTATCTTACAATACTAATATATCACATATAAAAAATAGTAGTCAATATATTTTTATTTACTTTACACTTTATTTTTATATAGAAAAAACTGACAATAGTCAGTTTTAAAATCATTTTGTTTTTTTATCGTAATTTAAATTAAGCTCCGTAAGTTTTTGCAGTTACAGTACAAGCATCTTTTACTTGAGCTTTTTTACCATCATAATCAACATTATAAGTTTTTCCACCAAAAGTTACTTTAATACAAGCACTTTCAACTAAACCTTTTTCATCAATGTTAACTATACTACCAGCGTCTGGTTGAGTTCCTTTTACATCAACAAATATTTTTCCTTCTGCTTTATCTGCAGATGATGCTACAGTTGTATAACTTTTTGGATAAGCTATATCATCAGTAGTATCACTTGTTACTTGTGCTACCATTACTTGATTTTCTACTCCATCAATGTATCCTAATGCACTTGATTCTGCTGAACCCTTTTTTGCTGTATCAATAACGTTTAAGATTATTGGTGTTGCAATTAATGCTATGATTGCTAAAATTACGATAACTGCTAATAATTCGATTAGCGTAAAACCTTTGTTTGATTTCATTTTTCTTTCCTCCTCTATTATTACAATACTAATATATCACATATAAAAAATCATAGTCAACATATTTTTTACATATTTACATTTTTATTACATTGTAATAATTTTCAGTAATTATATTTTCCCAAAAAATTAGTTTTATACTAAAAAAATGTGTTTTAGCACATTTTTTCTATTTTTTCGTTTATTAATTCTAATTCTTGTTTTTCAGTTATTAAAGTTTGTTTTTCTTTTTCAACTAAGTTTGTTGGAGCTTTATTTACATAATTTTCATTATTTAGCAAATTAGTTCTTCTATTAATACTTTGTTCTAGTTTTTCTTTTTCTTTTAATAAATTTTCTTTTTCTTTTTCATTATTTGATGTTCCATCATAATAAATTGAAACTACTCCATTATTAAAAGTAATATCTTCTTTAGTGTTTAAATCACAATTATTTCTAATATCATTAATATTTAATTTTAGTACTTTTGAAATTAATTCAACATTATTTTTAATTATATCATCATTATGAACTAAAACAAAATCTTTTATATTCTTTTCTAGTTTAATTCTTCTAATTTTAGTTATTAAGTTTATCACTTCATCAAGATCAGTATCAAAAATAAATTTTTCATTATATTTTGGATATTCACTAATCATAATAGATTCACTATCTTTAATTGGTAATTTATCATATATTTCTTCAGTAACAAATGGCATAAATGGATGTAATAATTTCATTATACCAGTAAGTACATAACAAAGTGTTGATTTAGTTGAATTAGATTCAATATTAAATTTTGAAAATTCAATATAGTTACTACAAAAATCATTCCAAATAAAATTTTCTGTTTCAGTACTGACTAAGTTAAATTCATAATTATCCATATGTTTAATTGTTGATTTAACTAAATTTTCATATTTTGTTAAAATCCATTTATCAATTTTACTCAAATTAGTAAAATCATATTCTTTTAACACATCAATATTCATTAAAACAAATCTAGAAGCATTCCATATTTTATTTATATAATTCCATGTACTAGCCATTTTAGTTTCATCAAATCTTAAATCTGTTCCTAAAGCACAATCAGTACATAAATAATATCTTAATGCATCACAACCATATTTATCAATCATATCAAATGGATCAATACCATTACCTAAGGATTTAGACATTTTCCTTCCTTCTTTATCTCTTATTAATCCATGAATTACACAATCTTTAAATGGTCTAACATTATTAAGTTCTAAAGATTGAAATGTCATACGATTTACCCAAAATGGAATAATATCATATCCTGTTACTAAACAATCATTTGGAAAATATCTTTTCATATCTTCTGTTTCATTAGGCCAACCAAGTGTTGAAAAAGGCCATAAAGCAGAACTAAACCAAGTATCTAATACATCATTATCTTGAACCCAACCTTCTTCTTTTGGTGCTTCCATTCCAACATAAATTTCATCACCTTTGTACCAAGCTGGAATTCTATGACCCCACCATAATTGTCTTGATATACACCAATCATATGTTATTCCCATCCAATGATTCATAGTTTTTTCATATCGTTCTGGAACAAAGTTAACTTTTGTTTCTTTATTTTTTTGATTTTCTAATACGTGATCAGCAAGAGGTCGCATTTTTACAAACCATTGTTTTGATAGATATGGTTCAACCATAACTCCTGTTCTTTCAGAATGTCCTACTGAATGAGTCATTGGTTCTATATTAAGTAACAATCCTTGTTCTTTTAAATCTTCCAGTAATTTTTCACGACATTCTTCTCTTGTCAATCCTTGATATTTAAAAGCATTTTCATTCATAGTAGCGTCAGGATTCATAACAACTATTCTTTCTAAGTTATGTCTATTTCCTACTTCAAAATCATTAGGATCATGAGCAGGTGTTATTTTAACTACTCCTGTTCCAAATTCAGGATCAGCATGAATATCCCCAATAATAGGAATTAATTTATTGACTACTGGTAAGATTACATTTTTACCAATTAAATTTTTATATCTTTCATCACTAGGATTAACAGCAATAGCAGCATCACCGAATAATGTCTCTGGTCTTGTAGTTGCTACATCAAGATAATCATTTGTTCCTTCTATTACATATTTTAAATGATAAAAAGCTCCTTCAACATCTTTATAAATTACTTCTTCATTTGATAAAGCTGTTTGTGCTTGAGGATCCCAGTTTATTATTCTTTCCCCTCTATATATTAAACCTTTATTGTAATAATCAACGAATACTTTAGTTACTGCTTCATTTAATCCTTCATCTAAAGTAAATCTTTCTCTTGTATAATCAACAGATACCCCTAGAGATTTCCATTGATTTCTTATTGATTCGCTATATTCTTTTGTCCAATCCCAGCAAGCTTCTAAGAATTTTTCTCTACCATATTCGTATTTATCAATACCTTGTTCTTTTAATTTTTTTACAACTTTAGCTTCTGTAGCAATAGCAGCATGATCCATACCTGGTAGCCATAATGTATCAAATCCCATCATTCTTTTATATCTTATAATAACATCTTGAATTGACACATCATAGGCGTGTCCTAAATGCAACTTTCCTGTAACATTTGGAGGTGGTATTACAATACAATATGGTTTTTTAGACAAATCTCCAGCACAAAAATATCCTTTTTCTTTCCAATTATCATATTTTTCTTTTTCAACATTTTTATAATCATATTTTTTATCTAACATATTAACATCTCTTTTCTATTTCATTATATATAAATTCTTTTAATTTTTTTATTTCGTCTGTTTCTCCATACATTTCTAATAAATTAAATTTATTCTCAATTACCTTATTTTGAATCAAATAATTAAACGAATATTTAAAATTTAAATCAAATACCCAATCTAGCATTCTTATTATATAATCAACTTCATTTTCACAATATTCATTTTTACACATTTTTTTACTATAAACATCAGTTAGTAGTTCACTCTTTAATATTATTTCTTTTTCAGTAATACTATTACATTGTTCTTTCATTATATCAAGTTTATCAGCATCCCTAACGATTTTACAAAATAATATTGTTCTTTCATCTAGTTCCTCTATTTTATATTTATTATGATATTTAGTTGAACTTAGAACGATATTTTTTATTTCTTCATCTTTTGTAAATTCATTAATTATTTCTTTTAAGACTCGGTAACCTTCATCACCATGATCAATTGATTTTTCATCACTATATGTATTATAGTTTTTCATTTGATTGAATCTTCCAATATCGTGAAGTAATCCTGCTAAAGATGCAATATAAATATCTTTTTCACCTAGTTCTAATGATTTAGCTATATCTATAGCAATTCCATTACCCTATAACTATGATGAAATTTCCCCATTATATGTTTATTTTTAAGATCAAATTGTTTAACATAATTATTAAATAGTTTTATTTCTTCTTTCATAATATTTTCTCCTATCAAAAAAATCACATCCTATAAGGACGTGATTTACGTGGTACCACCTTAATTTGTAGATTACTCTACCTCAAAATATTTAACGCATATTAAACGAAATAACTTACTATGTTTCAGATATTTAACTCCCAAGCTACCTTCATATTAATTTATTGTTAATTTCCACCATACATTAACTCTCTTTAAATAAATTTAATATTACTCCTCTTGTTCAAAGTATTTAAATTAATTATAGTAATTTATTAATAATTTGTCAATTCTTTTTTAGGAATAGTTTAGGACAAATTATTTATTTTCTATGTATTAGTATATTAAACATTTAATGGAGAAACTAAACTATTAAAAAAAAGTTTAGAAATTATCTAAACCTTATTTTACAACTATATTTACTAATTTTTTAGGTATTACTACAACTTTAACAATTTCTTTATTATCAATAAATACCTTAACATTTTCAATATCTAAAGCCATTTTTTTCATTGAGTCTTCATCAATATCAGAAGAAACTTCAATTTTACCTCTTACTTTACCATTAACTTGAACTACCATAGTAAATGTTTCTTCAACTATTTTTGTTTCATCATATGTTGGCCAAGCTTCATAAGAGATAGTATTATTATGACCTAATGCTTCCCATATTTCTTCAGTAATATGTGGACAAACCGGATTTAATAATTTAATAAATCCTTCTTGATAAGAAATTGGGAAAATATCTTCTTTATTAACAGCATTAATGAAAATCATCATTTGTGATATAGCTGTATTGAAATTTAATGATTCATAATCTTCTGTAACTTTTTTTACAGTTTGGTTATAAATTTTTTCAAGATTTTTATTTTCTCCAGATTGTTTTTTGTCAATCATAAATAATCTCCAAATACGATCTAAGAATTTTCTTGAACCATTGGCAGCATCATCATTCCAAGGTTTATCTGCTTCTAGTGGTCCCATAAACATTTCATAAAGTCTTAATGTATCAGCACCATATTCTTTTACAACATCATTTGGATTAACAACAAATTCAGGAAATCTTTTTCCCATTTTAATTCCATTTGAACCTAAGATCATACCTTGATGAACTAATTTTTTGAAAGGTTCAGCAACTGGAACTATGCCTTTATCATATAAATAATTATTCCACATTCTTGAATATAATAAATGTCCAACAGCGTGCTCAGGTCCACCTACATATAAATCAACTGGCATCCAATGTTTTAACAATTCAGGATCAGCTATAGAGTTATCATTATGTGGGTCAATATATCTTAAGAAATACCAGCTTGATCCAGCACTTCCTGGCATTGTACTAGTTTCTCTTACTCCTTTTACACCATCAACAACCACATTTTTCCAATCAGTAGCATTTTCTAATGGTGCCTTACCATTTTTACCTTTATAATCTTCCAAGTCTGGTAAAACAAGTGGCAATTCAGAATCATCTAGAACAACATCTCTTCCATCCTCTAGATGAATTACTGGAATTGGTTCTCCCCAATATCTTTGTCTAGCAAAAATCCATTCTCTTAATCTATAATTTATTTTCTTAGTTCCATATCCATTTTTTTCTAAGAATTCAATCATTTTATCGATTGCATTTTGTTTATTTAATCCATTTAAAAAATCTGAATTGATATGAATTCCATCGCCTGTCATAGCCATTTCATTCATTAAATAAGTATATGTTTTAGCATGTAACTCATCTTTTATTGTATTTTCAACTACATCTTTACTAACCCACTCTACATC
The DNA here is from genome assembly GCA_934167465.1 of uncultured Bacilli bacterium. Lineage (GTDB taxonomy): Bacteria > Bacillota_I > Bacilli_A > RF39 > UBA660 > CAJOJO01. Next base: position 24,149 of record CAKPKR010000002.1, read on the forward strand.
AAAAACTTCATCTTCATCTAAATGTTGTGATATTTTCTTATCACTATTTAGCTTAAACAATAACCCAGTACTCTCAATATTAAAGTATTTATTTTTATTGTAAGCATAATAATGATGATTTATTTTAAATGTTTCTCTTATCAATTCAATATCAGTATATCCTGTTTCTTCTTCAATCTCACGAATAGCACATTCAAGTGGAGTTTCTCCTTCTTTAATAGTTCCACCAATAAATAATCTGCCACCATTTTCTTTCCAATTAATAGTTAAATATTTATCAGTTTTTTCATCATAAACAACTGCAACTATACTGTTTTTAAATGATTCATTTTCATTTACTTTTCCAGTTACCTCTTCTAATACTTGAATGATAGGTAAATTAAATTTTTTAGCAAATTCGTAATCTCTCTCATCATGAGCTGGAACGGCCATAATAGCACCTGTCCCATAGGTTGCTAAAACATAGTCGGAAATCCAAATAGGAATTTTTCTACCATTTACAGGATTTATTGCATAGGCACCTGTAAATACTCCTGTTTTTTCTTTATTTAACTCTGTTCTTTCTAAATCTGACTTAGTTGAACATATTTTTTGATAATTCTCAACTGAATTTCTTTGCTCTTCTGTTGTAATTTTATTAACAATTTTATGTTCTGGAGAAAGTACACAATATGTTGCTCCAAACAAAGTATCACATCTTGTTGTAAAAACAGTAAATTCTTCATCAGTTCCGTCTACTTTGAAATTAATATGAGCCCCTTCTGATTTTCCAATCCAATTTCTTTGGATTTCTTTTGTAGAGTCTGGCCAATCGATTGTATCTAATCCTTTTAATAATTTTTCAGCATAAGCTGGAATATCAATTACCCATTGTTTCATATTTTTTCTAACAACAGGAAATCCTCCTCTTTCACTTTTTCCATCAATTACTTCATCATTTGCTAAAACAGTTCCTAATTCTTCACACCAATTAACTGGCATATCTATTTGTTTAGCAAATCCATCTAAAAATAATTGTTTAAAAATCCATTCTGTCCATTTATAAAATTTAGGATCACTAGTAGATATCTCCCTATCCCAATCATAACTAAAGCCAAGCATCTTTAATTGATGCTTAAATGTTTCAATATTTTGATTTGTAAATGTTGCTGGATGATTTCCTGTTTTTATTGCAAATTGTTCAGCAGGAAGTCCAAATGAATCAAATCCCATTGGATGTAATACATTAAATCCTTGCATTCTTTTCATACGCGATACAATATCTGTTGCGGTATATCCTTCTGGATGTCCTGCATGTAATCCTACTCCTGATGGATATGGAAACATATCTAATGCATAAAATTTAGGCTTACTAAAGTCATATGCATCTGTTTTAAATGTTTTATTTTTCTCCCAATATTCTTGCCATTTTTTTTCTATTTCTAAATGATTATACATTTTTTTCACTCCTCTTCAAATATTTTCCTATTATGTTATATACAAATAATTGTAATGGTATTAATACTATAAATGCTAATAACATCATTAAAATAAAATTTTTAACAAAACTTATAATAACAAAAGTAGTTGCTATTATAAATGCATTTGATATTGCAACTAAGTGTGCTAATTTTTTAACATTTATTTTATTTTTATCTAATTTGTAAGTTCTAATTAAGTAGTTAGCGTATACATTATCTAAAAATTTATCTATTTTTTTCTTTCTGAATATCACAAAAAATAAATAAAACAAATAAATAATTATAAATACTAACATCCAAGTTAATAAATATTTCATATTGCCTCCTAACAAAAAAATATCTAATAAATACAAGGACTCATTATAAGCGGTACCACCTTGTTTTATAGATATTACTATACACTTTAATCTTTAACGCAGATATACGAAATACCTTGTATACAGTATTTACTCCAAAGCAAGTTCATTTATATTTTTTTAAAGTTTTCACCAACCACTTTTTCTCTAAACAAAAACTTATAAATTACTTCTCTTTTTCAACATTCAATACATTAAGTATAATATATTTTTTTATATAAATCAAGTTATAATTGACTTAAATCAGTTATATATTTATAATATTTCAAGGAGGTTTTTTTATGGAATATAAAATATTAAAAATAATTAATGCTTTTTCTAAACTAAATTTACTTGAAGAGATTGAAATAGAAACATTATATGAAAATCTTTATTTTTTGAAAAATAAAGACAAATACAAAGAATTATTAAAAGAAATTAATTTTGATGAAAATAACATATCACAAGAATTAATTGAAGAAATTTCTAATGCCGTTATTGATAATGAAGTATTCATTACAAAAGACAATTATCTTGCTTTTACAATGAATGATAACTTAAGAGAAGAAATAATTAAAAATATAAAAAATAAAAATATTTGTTTAAATTTTATGGATGACTTTATGTTTTTAATTAGAAAGAAGGAAGAAAATGAACAACTTAGAAGAAAAATTAAGAAGTAATAAAAGAATAGAAAAAAAAGAACTATTAACTTTTATAAATAACATAATAATCAATTATAACCTATATGAATATATTACAAATATCATTTTTTCTAATAGCGGTAGTTCTTTTGGAAACTATGATTTTAATACAAATATATTAGAAATTAATTATGATTTAATCAATAAAATTCATACAAATAATAAAACTTTTAATACGGAACTTATGTTAACAGTCTTTCATGAATTAACTTATGTTTTTGAAAAAAAAGAGGTATTTAATAATACCTTTGCTGAATATCCTGACTATTATGTTTATTTAATAACTGAATACTATGCTTTAATTAACAAAAATAAAGAATATTTAAGAAATCGTAAAAAATTAGTTATTGAGTATATTGCTACTGTATGTTCTTATATAAATACAATTGAATTGTACAAAAAAAATAATATTGATTATACTTATCTTGAAACATTATTTTATAAATATGTTAAAAACTATAAACAATATGATTCTTCAAATTTTGACTTTAATATTAAGAATTTAGACATTAAAGAAAATATTTTATTTAAGTATAATTATGCTTTACAACATTGTAAAGAAAATAATGATTTTTTTAAAAAAGGATATAAAGTATATCAATACAAAAAGTAGGAATTATTTTCCTACTTTTTCTTCTATTCTCATTAATTCATTGTATTTGCAAATTCTATCTGTTCTTGACATTGAACCTGTTTTTATTTGACCTAAATCAAGTCCTACTGCTAAAGAAGCTATAGTTGTATCTTCTGTTTCACCACTTCGATGAGATATTATTGTTTTATAATTATTTTTTTTAGCTAATTCAATTGTTTCTAATGTTTCAGTTATTGTTCCAATTTGATTTACTTTTAAAAGTATTGCGTTTCCTGCTTTCATATCTATACCTTTTTGTAAATATTCTTTATTTGTAACAAATAAATCATCACCAACTAATTGAATTTTATCACCTAATTTTTCAGTTACTAATTTAAATCCTTCCCAATCATTTTCATCAACAGGATCTTCAATTGATATTATTGGATACTTATTTATTAATTCAATATAATATTCAATTAATTCTTCAGTTGTTAAAACTCTATTTTCTCCTATTAAATTATATTTACCATCTTTATAGAATTCACTAGCAGCTACATCAATTGCTAAAGAAACATCTTTACCAGGTACATATCCTGCTTTTTTTATTGCTTCAATTATCAATTCAAAACCTTCACTATTAGATTCTAAATCAGGAGCAAAACCACCCTCATCTCCTACTCCAGTTGATAATCCTTTTTCATTCAAAACTTTTTTTAAATTATGAAATACTTCTGAACCAATTCTTATTCTTTCTTTTACAGTTTCTGCGTTTGGTATAATCATAAATTCTTGAAAATCCAATTTATTATCGGCATGTGCTCCACCATTTAAAATGTTCATCATTGGTTTAGGTAAGTTTTTTCCATTACCAACGTATTCAAATAATTCTTGATTTTTTGATTTTGCTGCTGCCTTTAATGTAGCCATTGATATTCCTAATATTGCATTTGCTCCAAATTTTTCTTTATTTTTTGTTCCATCTAATTTTATCATAGCATAGTCTAATTCTTTTTGTTTTAAAGCATCCATGCCTATCACCAAATCTCTTAGAGGACCATTAACATTATTAACTGCTTTTAATACACCTTTTCCCATGTATCTAGAATCATTATCCCTTAGTTCTAATGCTTCTCTACTACCAGTTGATGCTCCACTTGGTACACTTGCTCTACCCATTATTCCATTTTCCAAAGTTACATCTACTTCAACTGTAGGATTTCCTCTCGAGTCTAAAATTTCTCTTGCTTTTACATCTTTTATTTTCGTTTTATTAAACATTTTATTATCACCCATAGTTAGTATATCATTTTTATTTTTTATTATAAATATACTTTACATTAAATTTTACGTTAGAAAAAGAATCTTTTACAGATTCTTTAATTCGTTCTTAAATTCTTCTCCTCTATCTTCAAAACACTTATATTGATCCCAACTAGCGCATCCAGGTGATAAAAGAATTGTATCACCTTCACTAGATAATTCATAAGCTTTATGTGTTGCTTCTATTAAATTATTAACTACCTCACAATTATAGTTATATTTAGTTGCAAATTCTCTGATTTTTTGTTTTGTTTCTCCATAACATATAATATATTTAACATGTTTCATATATTCATCTAATTCATCAAATGATTGCCCTCTATCTAAGCCTCCCATTATTAATATTGTTGGTGTTGTAAAGGAATTTAAAGCTGTTATTAAGGCTTTATTGTTAGTTGATTTAGAGTCATTATAGAATACTCTACCATTAATTGTAGTAACGTATTCGATTCTATGTTCTACACCTTTGAATGTGCTCAAAACATTATATATTGCTTCATTGGAAACATCAAATTGTTTAACTGCTAGAATCATAGCCATAATGTTTTCATAGTTATGCTTTCCTTTTAGTTTAATATCATTTATATCTATTATTAATTCATCATTATAATAAATATTATTATCTTTAATAAAGTCATCTTTACCAAAATATATTTTTTTAGATTTTATATCAGTTGTTAAATCTAATGATTCTTTATTATTTATATTAATAATAGCAATATCATTTTCTGTATGGTTATTGAATATTCTCTTTTTAATCATCTTATATCTATCATATGAATCGTGAAAATCAATATGTGTTTCACTAATATTAGTTAAAATGCTAATATTTGTTTTAAAATCATACATGTCACACAATTGATGATCAGATATTTCAATTACTAATATATCATTTTCTTTTACATCTTTAATCATACTTGATAAAGGTGTACCAATATTACCACATAAATGAACGTTTTTACCAGCTGCTTTTAATACTTCATAAATAAGTGTTACTGTTGTTGTTTTTCCATTTGAACCAGTAACTCCAATTATTTTAACGCTTTTAGGTAAAAATTTATATGCCATTTCTAATTCATTGATTACTTTTATATTTAAATTTCTTGCTTTTAAAACAACTGGATTGTCATATTTAATTCCCGGGTTTTTAATCATATAATCAAATGAATTATCCAATAAATCAATTTGATTATCTGTAATTACTACTTTTACGCCTAATTTTTCTAATTCTTTTACATGTTCATCATTTTGTTTTTTTCCATCTACTACTATTATCTCATTGTTATAGTTTGCTAAAAATTTAGCTGCTTCATAGCCACTTCTAGCCATACCAAATATAAATATTTTTTTATTTTCAAACATTTTCTTCACCTCTATTTAATAAGTATGTATATATATCTAAAGATAGTTTATCAACCTTATGTCTTAAAACATTATTATCTATTGATACGTAATCATTTTGAATTATATCAACTTTCATATTTTTTAGATTATTTTCATCAAAAACAACTTCATTTTTTTGTTCTAATGTTTCATATTCTTTTTTTGTGTTTTCTGATATTATTCCATTATTAACTAAAATAACATCAATATTTCTATTCAAATAACTGTTTAAAACTTTCAAATGGTCACTTGCTTTAAAATCATCTGTCTCTCCAGGTTGTGTCATCATATTACAAGTATACATTATTTTTGCTTTACTATTACAAATAGATTCTCTTATATCATCACATAGTAAATTTGGAATAATACTTGTATATAAACTTCCCATGCTTAAAATTATCAAATCTGCATTTTCTATTTCTTTTAAAACTAATGGATTTGTTGTTGCTTTTTCTTTATAGAAAACTCTTTTAATTTTTTTATAGCTTTCTGTTATATTATGTTCTCCTTCTACAATTGTGTCATCTTCCATTTGACCCATTAATACAACATTATCTTGAGTGAGTGGTAATACTTTACCTTTTAGGTTAAAAACTTTAGATAAAGAAGATATTCCAACTGATAAATCGCCAGTTATGTTTGCTAAAGCAGTTAATAGTAAATTACCAACTGTATGGCCATCCAAATCACTAGATGTATCAAATCGATAATTTAATAATTCTTCAACTAATGGTTCTGTTTCAGATAAAGATATTAAAACTCTTCTTATATCACCAACTGCAATTATATTGAATTCATCTCTAAGTCTTCCTGTACTTTTTCCATCATCACAGACTGATACAACTGCTGTAATATCAATTGGAAATAGTTTTAAGCCTTTAAGCAATGTTGACATTCCTGTCCCACCACCTAAGACAACTACTTTTTTATTCAATTCTATCACCTATTTAATTATATCACTCTTAAGTAAAAAAGTTAACTAAAAAGACTACTTTGTAGCCTCTGATAGTTTTTAAACAATTATTTAATCATATAAATTGCTAAACCTGATATACGTACGCAATATCCACCTGCACTAGTCCAATAATTAATAGAAATAGTCAATATTCCTGTATTAGAATCATATTTTTTTTCTATTGAAACAGCAGTATTTGCCCAAGTATTTGATGATGTAACACCTTCTATTCCAGAAAATTCAGTAAAAAAATTATTTTGGGTTAAATTAGCATAATTGTCTGTTAATTTTTTTATATCATAAGTATAACTGGGTTTAGAACTGGATGTAACCTCAATTTTATCAATAGTATCGATAATTGTCATTTCAACTCCACTTGACTCTTTATTATACAATTCATTTAATGCTTCATTTACATTCATGCTTGTTCCATCACTGGCATTATATACTACGTCTGTTGCCTTATATGTATTAGCTGCATATAATGTTCCACTTATACATATAATCATTGTAATTATTACTAAAAATATTCTACTTTTCATTATTTTTTTCATTTATATTCCTACTTTCTAGATATATCATACCCCCCCCCCAGACGTAAAAGTCAAGTAGAAATTTTGTTCGTGCGTTATTGATAAAAAAAAGAGTTCTTAAAACTCTTCTAAATCCATACAGCAAATAAAATTCCAGCCATAGCAAGAATTAATCCTACTACCCAAAATGATTTAACGATATCTCTTTCATCAATTCCCAATTTTTCAAAATGATGATGTAAAGGTGTCATCAAGAATACTTTTTTTCCTAATAACATAATAGAACACATTTGAATTATAGATGTTAATGTTTCTATAATAAATACTCCCATTATTATTATAAAAGTTAATTCGTGATTTGTTAAAATTGCAATAGCTGCTAAAGTACCTCCCAAAGCTAAACTACCCGTATCACCCATAAATATTTTAGCAGGATATGTATTAAAGAACAAAAATCCTAACAATGAACCAACTAAAATAAAACAAAATATAGCTATATCTGTATTACCAGTAATCCATGTTGTATTCCAAGTAATTAACCCCATAGCTAGAAAAGCAATTAAGGATAATCCTCCTGCTAAGCCATCTAAGCCATCAGTAATATTTACAGCATTTGTACTTGCTACTAACATAAATAAAATAAATATTCCAAAAAACCATTTCAAATCAATACTAATATTTAAAGTATGAATTTCAAATACAGAACTATGCCCTGCTTTCATATAAATAAAGAAAAACACAAGAGCAATAACTAATTGACCAAATAGTTTTTGAATCTCAGTAAGTCCTATATTATTTCTTCTTTTAATAATTAAATAATCATCAATAAATCCTAGTATTCCATAAGCTACAAATACAAACATAATTAAAAATAAATTACTAGAATACTCTATTTTTTTTGTTACAATTAATAAAATCATCGTTAAAATCGTGGAAAGAATAAAGATTATTCCTCCCATAGTAGGAGTACCTTCTTTTTCTTTATGTTTATTTCTTAAAAATATGCTTATACTTTGTTTAACCTTTATTTTTTTTAAAAATGGTATTAATACAAGACCTAAAATGATTGACAAAATAAAGCCAATCATCAAAGACAACATTGCTTTAGCTAAAACTAGCATTATTCTTCACCTACCTTCAAAGTAGATAAATAATTTTCTACTGCTTTTCTATCATTAAAAGGAACTTTTTTATCTTTAATAATCATTACTTCTTCATGACCTTTTCCTAAGATTAACAAAGCATCTTTTTCTTTTAATAAAGATATGCCTTTAACTATGGCTTCTTCCCTATCTAGTAATACTTCATAATTATTAAATTCTAAATCTTTAACCATATCATCAACTATTTCAGCAGGTTCTTCATAATGAGGATCATCATTAGTTATGATAAAATATTTGCTTGCTTTAGCAACTATATCAGTCATAATAGGTCTTTTAATTCTATCTCTATCACCTGTGCAACCAAAGACAACATAAATATCACCATTTGTTATTTCTTTCACAGTATTTATAACTTTTTCAACAGCATCAGGTGTATGAGCATAATCAATTACTATAATATTATTATTATATCTTATAATTTCCATTCTTCCGACTGGGGCTTTTAATTTGCAAATCACTTCATGAATTTGTTCATATTTTACCCCCATTTCAGATAATAAAGATATAACAGCTAAAACATTATATATATTGTATTTTCCAAGTAATAATGAATGGATTTGATAATTTTCTTCATTATGTCTATAAGTAAATAAAGAACTATCATATGTCATAGCATAATCTAAAACTTGATAATCAGCTTCATTAAATCCATAAGTAATATTTTTATTTTTATCTAATAAGAAATATTCTTTATATTTATCATCATTATTAATGATAGCTGTTCCACCATATTTTAGTTTTTCGAATACTTTTTGTTTTGCTAACGCATAATTTCCCATTGTTTTATGATAATCTAAATGATCTTGAGTTAGATTAGTAAATATCGCATAATCAAATTCTAAAGTTTCAATTCTTCCCATACTTGCAGCGTGACTACTTATTTCCATTACAACATTATTGCATCCAGCATCATAAGCTTTCATTAATAAATCATATGTATCACAAATGTCAACAGTTGTATTAGGAAGACTACAAACTTTTTCTCCCATATAAAAACCAATTGTTCCGATATAGGCAGTTTTAGATCCTAACATATTTAAACTATCGTGAATTAACTTAGCAGTTGTTGTTTTACCATTTGTTCCCGTTATAGCTATAATATTCATTTCACTTATTTTAGAATTATAATGTCCTGCTAAATATTCATTTAAATATATTCTTGTGTCTGGTACTATTATTGTTTCAACAGGATAATTACCCTCTTCAGCAATTATTTTAGTAGCACCATTTTCAATCGCTTTATAAATGTAATCGTGTCCATCACTACTAATTCCTCTTAGAGCAATAAAAGTATCACCTTGTTTAATTTTTCTTGAATCACTTTGTATATCAATCATTTTATACACATCCTCATAATAATTTTACTATATATTACCAATATAATCAAGGAAAGTAATTTTACTTTACATTATATATTGTTAATAAAGTTAATCATTTATTCAAAAAAACTATACTTTATTGTATAGCTTTTTCAAATCTAACTTTTATTTTGTCATAACTTAATAGTTTTAATATTTCATATAAATCAGGTGTTTGTGATTTAGATGTAACCCCTACTCTAATAGCTGTTGATATATCCGCTACATTCCCTTTAAAGTTATCGGGATTTTGTTTGTAAGCTTTCATATCAGAAGCATAACCTAATTTATCACATAATTCTTTTATTTTATTAAACCAAGTTTCTTTATCATCTGATTCACTATATATTTCCAAGTAATTATCAAATATATTTTTTAATTCATTTTTATCAGTTATTTTTTGAAATTCATATTCATTTGGTGTATATAATTCATCATACATATACCATATTTTATCTTTGATACTCGAATAATTTTCATAATCTTTTCTTGGTTTATTTTGAACTCTTTCAATGTTTAAAATATTTGTTGTATATTCTTTATTTTTATTTATTAATTTATTGAATTCTAAATCATATTTTTTAGTCCATTCATTTAATTCATCGAAAACTTTTTCAGCACTAAATTTACTAATGATATTTTTAGAAATGTTATTTAATTTTTCGATATCATATAAAGCTCCACCTGTAGCACTCATTTTTTTAGGATTAAATTCAAATTCTGTAAATTTTTTGTCTGGGTTAGCACTATGCCATTCTTCATAGTTTGAATTGATAATTGTCATTAATGATTCAATTACTGCTTCTTTTGGATAACCTAACTCATCGTAATAACTCATACTTGCTTCAGGATCTTTTCTTTTACTTATTTTTCTTACACTATTTCCTTCTTTTTTTACAATTAAAGGTGTATGAACATATTTTGGAGGAGTGAATCCAAAAGCTTCAAATAATTCAATATGAATTGGTACTGAAGGCAACCATTCTTCTCCTCTTACAACATGAGTTGTATGCATTAAATAGTCATCAACTATATGCGCAAAATGATATGTTGGAAGTTTATTATCTGATTTCATAATAACTATATCTTGATCATTTTGTGGAAGTTGGATTGTTCCTCTTACTAAATCATCAAAGTTAAATTTTTCTTCAAAGTTACCTAATGATTTAAATCTAATAACATAAGGTTCTCCTTTTTTTACTCTCTCAATCATTTCATTAGTTGATAATCTTCTACATTTAGCATATCTTCCATAATAACCGGTTCTTTTTTTACCGCCCTCTTGAGTTTCTCTTATTTCATCTAATTCTTCTTTTGAACAGAAGCAAGGATAGGCTCTATCAATTTCAATTAAATATTTAATAAAAGTATGATAAATTTCTTTTCTTTCACTTTGAATATAAGGACCATATTCTCCTATTATTTTTCCTTCATATTCGTATTCACTAGGTATTACATCATAGTGTTTTAGTGTAGACATAATTAATTCTACCGCAGATTCTACTTCTCTTTTTTGATCAGTATCTTCATTTCTTAAGTAAAATATTCCATTTGTGTTTTTAGCAATTACATAGTCTATTATTGCTTGATAAAATCCACCTAAATGCATATAGCCTGTAGGAGAAGGCGCAAATCTTGTAACACTACCTTCTATATTTCTTGCAGGATACATTCTTTTATAGTCTTCTATTGTTTTATCAATATTTGGAAATATTAGGCTTGCTAATAGTTTTCTTTCATCCATTTTAATCACCTTCCAAAATTATACCATATTTTAAAAAAAATAACTATATTTATTTATAGTTAAACCTATTCATTGGTTTTTGTCGGAATTTGTATGTCAAAAACTAGATAAAAATAATTAAATTTATAGTAAAATATTAACCGATATATTTAATTGGTGTTAGTGCATTCCTTCTTCAAAGAAGGAGGTGGTATTGTGAAAGAAAGAGAAAAATCTTTATTTTTAATAATAATCCTATTATTTTTTATAATAATTACATTATTGTATAAATAATAAAATATGCACTATCACAGGGTGGATAGTGCTATTCTAAACAAAATTAGGAATGTATCTAACTCTTTGAGCAATTAGATATATCCTTTTTTATTATATGAGTATCACTCATCTATATACATAATATCACACTTCAATTAATCATTCAAGATGATTTTTGTCGGAATTTGTATGTTAAAAACTAGATAAAAATAATTAAATTTATAGTAAAATATTAATCGATATATTTAATTGGTGTTAGTGCATTCCTTCTTCAAAGAAGGAGGTGGTATTGTGAAAGAAAGAGAAAAATCTTTATTTTTAATAATACTCCTATTATTTTTTATAATAATTACATTATTGTATAAATAATAAAATATGCACTATCACAGGGGGGATAGTGCATACCAAAACACTTTGGAATGTATCTAACTCTATCAACAATTAGATATATCCTTTTTTATTATATGAGCATCACTCATCTATATACATAATATCATATTTTAATCAATCATTCAAGATAAATTAAACATTAAAAAAAAGCTATATAGCTATTTTATATTACTCACTTTTTTATTCATTATTTCTTGTTCTATTAATTGAACTAATTTATTATTTGCATTTTCTCTACTCATACTAGCCCATAATTTATATTGTTCTTGTTGTTCAAGAGTCATTTTTCCATAATTACAAGAACTAACTAATAATTCATCAACAGGTAGTTTAACACCTGAATTTTCGTGATTATAATTAGCATTTTGTATTGGTGACATTATACCTCAACTCCCTCATTAATTAAGTTTTTTACTAATATCTCTACATTATTATTAAAGAATGCATCATATAAGACATCATTACCAACCATAAGTGCTATCATATTAGTAGTTATAATTTCATCTTTTAAGTATTCATTATCACTTTCATTACCTACTAAATAATTTGTTATTATTTCAGCATAACCTTCATTAAGAGCAACAAATTTATTATTTTTATTAAATCCACAATATTCACCATTATTAGTTATGATATTCAATAATTCATGCATCATAACATGTTTCATATCATAATCTTCATTTATTTTATCTACATTAAATTCAAGAATATTAGTTACTGGATTATATTTAGATACCCTTTTATTTATAAATTTATTTGATTTAATTATTTGTAATGTTTCAAGATTTCTATTTAAATTTTCTAAACTTACATCTGGAAATCTTTTAATAAAAATATCTATTAATCCATACAAATTATCTCTTAATTCATCAGTTAATTTACTATTTCTATCTAAAGTCCCTTTTATATTCTCAAGTGTAATCATATTATCACCTACATTCATTTTAACACAATTAAAAAAAATATAAAATAGTTTTTTATATTTTTTACAAATTTAACAAAAAGGTGTTTTTTTTATGACTCTTTCTTTAGCATATATATGAATTTTTTTTTCAGGAACACTAACTTCTTCTACAGTCGATTCATATTTATTTAATTCAGGACACATCATTAATTCTTTTTTTATCCAATATGGATAGTCATTGTAAAAATAATAATATAAATAATCAACAAATTTATTAAATTTATTAGTAATTTCATCTGTAATAACAATATTATTTTTGATATTTAATAATTCCTCATCAGTTAATTTATCTAATAAAGGTATCATTTTTTTATATTCTATATTTCTAAAATAATCATAATTATATTTATTTAATTCTTGTTCTAAATAATTTTTTCTTTCAAAAAGCGTATCATATTTTTCATAATTATTTTTTTCTTCCAAAGAAATCTTTCCCTTATTATATGCTTCAATATAATTTTCACATTTTAACCAATTTATTATATAATCATAACTTAATACTTCATCTAACTTTTCAATAGTCAAATTAATTTTTTCTAGTTCTTCTTCTAATTCATATAATTCATAGCATTGTTTCAATAACATATATTTTTTAAATACTTTTGTTTCATGTTCCGTTAAATTGAACTTATTCAAAAATTTTTCTATATCATCAATAAACCAATTACTATAATCAATTTTATTTAAACTAATAATTAAATCCTTATATTTATTATCAATAGTTGATTCTAATATTGTTGTATATTTAATTATCTGTGATTTAATTCTATCTCTTTCATTTAATACATTAATGTATTCTATAATATTTTTAATTACAACCTTTTTTTCTTCTTCACAAACATTACTCTCTAAAAATTGTTCATTTAAAAATCTCTCTATACATTTTATATTTCTATGTCTATCAATTACATTATATAAATTAGAGTCAGTTATGTCTAAATTTGAATCTTTTATTTCGATTAATTGTTCTTCTTTTTTTCCATTTATTTCTTCTGAAACTATTTTATACTCATTAAGAGGCAAATATAACATATATATATATATTTTTTCATCAATATTATGAAGTTTTTCATCTAAGGATTTTAACATTTCTATTAAATTATTGTTATGTTGATTTAATTCTTGATATTTACTATTTAAAGTAAATATTTCATCATTTTCTATACATGATTTTAGATAATTATATTTTTCTAGATATGATAATTGATGATTGTAATAATAATCAAATACATTATTATCATTAGAAAGAACAATATTTTTAATTTCGAATTTATGTTCTGGAATTATATAGTCTTGTTCTTTTTCATATTCTATTTGTTCCAATATTTTACCATTTGGTCCAAATATAGGAAAAACTTTTGTTACACCATATCCTTTTATTTCTTTGCATAATTTTAATCCATTTACTCCAATTATATTTGTTTCAAATTCATTATGTTCTGGTATTTCTATTCCAAATAATTTATAAGCATCTTTTAAATCTGTTTTAATAAACTCTAAGTTTTCCGATTTAAACAATTTTTCTTTAATACTCAACGGTAAATTATTATAATATAAAACTCTTTTCGTAATATCTTCTTCTTTAGAATTTTCAATTATTCCTTGCCATTTAATGAGAGCAGAATGTGAAACTTTTACTTTTTCAAAAAATTTTCTACATTTAATTAAATTCTCTAATTTCATATGTAAAAAATAATTATCAAAGTTATATCTGTTTGGATATCTTGTCTTCAATAATTCTAAATATTTTTGGTCTGTTATTTTAATATCACCATAAAAACTTTGTAATTCATGTAAATCATCTAAAAATTTTAGCGAGGCCACTTCACCACTAGCAGTTATTTTATTTGTCTCATAAAAGACTTTTAATAGATTCATTTCATTATTATTTAACCTAATTTCATTAATTTCAATTTCTTTTATCCCAATAAAATTAGTTAACAGAAAAAATAATTCATAATCTAAAGTAATATTTTCGAATTTTAACCATTTAGTTCTTATTGTCCCATTTTTTATAGTATTATTTAATATTTTAGTGTTTATTAAACATAAAATATCTAAATCAATATCATTAAAAACATTAATATTTGGTATTGTTGAATCAAAATCCATAATACATTTAGTATTTAACTTATATATATTTTTAATATCATAAATACAATTTCTAGTTTCAATAGTTCTAAGATTTTTATAAGTAGCCAATACATCAATATCAGAATCAGTAATTACTAAATCAGATATATTAATTCTTTTTATATAGTCAATATTAAATATATTATCTTTTTTATATTTTATTTTTATATTCTTAGTATTATCAATCCCATATATTACTTTATTTATTTTTTTATTATATTCTTTATAATTATTGTTTATATAATCATTTAAAAGAAGTAAAACATCTTTAATACATTTTTTGTCACCCTTATAATATGGATCTGGGTAAATATATAATTCTAAAGTAGAATATTTTTTGTTATAACCACTTCCATACCTAAATTTTAAGATTACTCCATTAGATTTTAAATATAATTTTTCATCATTTAAAACTTGTTCATTTACAATAGATGTAGATGTTAAAAACTTAACTGGCATATAAGTTTTTTCTACTTTTCCTACATCTTCAGAAAATACTATTTTTTGATAAAATTTATCAAAGTGATCCTTTATATTTTTATCCATACCTACACCTCTTTTAAGTATATATTATAACATAATAAAAAAAATATAAAATAGTTTTTTATATTTTTTACAAATTTATACTAGAGTGAAGATTGAAGCCACTATCACACCTAATAAACCACCTACTAAAACCTCTAATGGTTGATGTCCGAGTTGTTCTTTTAATTTCTTAAAAGCTTTTTTACTATTTCCTTTAGATAGTTCCTCTCTTATTTTATTAATAGCTTCTGCTTGTTTTCCACTTTCATATCTTACCCCTAAAGCATCATATGAAGTAATACAAGTAAATATTAAAGCAATAGCAAATATTGGCGTATCAAATCCTAATTCATACCCTATAATCATTGTTAATGAAACAGAAAAAGTTGTATGTGAACTAGGCATCCCACCTGAACCATTAAATAATCTTAAAATATTAACTTTTTTTGTCGTAATTGTTTCAACTAAAAATTTAATAATTTGACATATTATAAGTGCTGTAAAAGGACAAATAATATATTTATAACTTTCCATAAATCACATCCTTTAAAAAATGTTTACTTTTCAAATACAATCCTGTATATCTATCATAATAGTTTTCTAAAAAAGTATTAATTTCCCTTTTTATTTCTTCACTTATTTCAAGTTTATCAATTTTTTTTATATCAACATAATAAAACATTCTAACTAGTTTAATTGTTTTTTCTTTTACTTGCTTTTCATTTGTTCTACAATTTTTACAAATATATCCTCCACTATTGCCTGACAATGTAACTATGTTTGTTTTAGAACCACATATAGCACACCCATCTAAAATAGGTAAAACACCTAAATATTCTAAATATTTAAGTTCTAATATATTTGTTAATGATAGAGGATCAAAATTGTCATTTATTTTTTCTAAGGTTTCAATTAACAAATTATAAATATTTTCATTTTTATTTTGTTTTATTACTTGCTCAGCTAAATCAATTAAATAAATTGAATAACTCATTTTTACTATATCTTTTTTTATTGTATTCAAATTATTTATAACATCTACATTAGTTAATAATGATAGTTTGTCCTCTTTTTTATTTATAATAAATCTACCATAAGTTAGTTTAGTAGTAACACTTCTTAAGTTACTTTTTAATCCTTTAGCTCCTTTAGCCATACATCCTATGATACCATCTTTAGTTAAAATATTTATTATTTTACTAGTTTCACCATAAGATGTTTCACTAATAACAATTCCTTCTACTATGTTCAATCTACTAACTCGAATCTATATTCTTGATCTATATCAGGGTATTTTTCTTTATCAACTAAAGAATTAAACATATCATAAGGTCTTGTCCATATTAAATGTTTACCATATAATGCTTCATATACAACAACTTCCTCATTTGTTTCAGAATCAGTTGCAATACAAAGTACTTTATATAAATTACCTTTAAAATGTTTATAAGTTTTTCCTACTATTACTACTCTCTCCATTTTTTTCTAACTCCTTATATTTTAAATAATATTCAATTTTTCCTGTATTTTTAAATAAGTCCCATAATATTTTTTTCATTTTATCACCTATTATATATAGATGCTTTTTTTTGAATTTTATTCATATTTTTTTGTTTTTTGTTTTCGATAATCAACTATAGTTTCTAAAGCTCTTTTTTCATCTGCTAACTCTGGATATCTACTTATCACTTCGTCTGGTATATCCCACACATTTAC
The DNA here is from genome assembly GCA_934167465.1 of uncultured Bacilli bacterium. Taxonomy (GTDB): domain Bacteria; phylum Bacillota_I; class Bacilli_A; order RF39; family UBA660; genus CAJOJO01. The sequence continues at coordinate 41,664 of CAKPKR010000002.1, forward strand.
ATTAATCCCCTTATTACCTAATTCATTATCTAAATCTACATATATTTCCTCTTTTATAAATTCAAGATCATCATATGTAGAAAGTATTTTTTCCTTTACTTCATAAGATATTTCTTTTCTTTTTAAAATGTGATATCTATAATCAAATGGTAAATATCCAAAATATTGACTAAGTTTATAATCACTCATTTTTTCAATTTTATTTATTATTTTCAAAACTATTTCATCATTTAATTCATTTTTCATCATTGTGATATGTAAAAAAGGTATTATTTTATTATCACAATTATCGATAATTGTTTTTAACATATCTTCAGTAATTAATTCTTCTTTAAATATTACGCAATATAATAACAAATAATAATTGTCTCCACAATTTTCTGGCTTGTTTTCTTCTAGATACTTTTCTATTATTTTTTGACTTGTTAAAGCCTGTTTTTTTAATTTTTCTAATAATTCAAATGAACATAAATTACCATTTTTTTCTATAATAAAATCAATTACGTTCAAACTTTCTGTATTTATATTTTCCATATTATTATCCCTCCACTTAATTTATAAATTATTCAAAATCGTTAAATCCAAATTCTTGTAAATATTTTTCTTTATCACGCCAATTTTTTATTGTTTTAACATATGTTTCTAAATATACTTTTTTTCCTAATAATTCTTCTAATTCTTTTCTTGATTTAATTCCTATTTCTTTAATCATATTTCCTTGTTTACCAATAATAATTTTTTTTAAAGCATCTCTATCTACGATAACAGCAACATTTATATGATAACCATTTTTATCTTTTTCCATATTTTCAACTATGCAAGTTAATGAATGTGGTACTTCATCTTTAGTAAGTTCAAATATTTTTTCTCTTACTATTTCAGAAATCATAAATGTTATTGGTTTATTTGTTATAAAATTATCATCATAATATTTAATTTCATCTGTTAAGTATTTTTTGATTGTTTTAATTAATTCTTTGGTATTATTTTTTTTATAAGCTGATACTGGTACTATTTCATCAAATGGATATATTTCTTTATATTCATTTATTTTTTTTAGTATTTCTTCATTACTTACTTTATCTATCTTATTTAAAACTAAAATTATTGGTTTTTTCGTTTCTTTTATTTTTTCTAATACAAAGGTATCTCCTCTACCAAATTCTTCTGTAATATCAATTAAGAATAATATTACATCAACATCATTAATGCTATAATAAGCTTGTTTATTTAAATAATTTCCTAGTTTGTGATTAGGTTTATGAACTCCTGGTGTATCAACAAATATTATTTGTGTATCTTCTTCATTATAAATTCCTTGAATTACATTTCTTGTTGTTTGTGGTTTATTAGAAGTAATTGCGATTTTTTTACCAATTATACTGTTTATTAGTGTTGATTTTCCTACATTAGGCCTACCAACTAAACTTACAAATCCTGATTTCATTTTAAATCATCCTCGTTAAATGGATAAGGACATAGTTCACTGACTTTTAGGACTTTTTGTTCACCTTGTGGATTCATAGCAATCACTTCTTTATCACTTTCAAAAAATTCACTTATTACTTGTCTACAAATCATACAGCACATTCCTATTTTTTCGTTATCACACATAACATATAATTTTTCAAAATCATTTTTTTTATAGCCATCAGATATCGCACTTACAATTGCACTTCTTTCAGCACAAATGGTTGCTCCATATGATGCATTTTCAACATTAACACCATTAAATTCTTTTCCATCTTTTGTTACTAATATAGCAGCAACTCTAAATTTAGAGTAAGGACTATAAGAATTTTCTAATAATTTTAATAATTTATCTTTCATATCATCACCTATTTAATTATACTATAATTTTTTTAGAATGTCATTCAATATTATTTTATCTTCTATTTTATTTATTCTAAAACACTTTTTACCTATATCTTTAAAACTAGCTTCGGAATGATATAATTTTTTTTATCTATTATTATAAATCTATCGTGAAATTTATCATTATTTATTATTTCAATATTTTTGTATTGTTCCTTATATTTTTTATATGATATTTCATCTATATTTTTTGTTACTACTTTTATATTTATTTATATTTCTTTTAAAATATCAAATAGTTGTTTTCCAGCATAATTATCAATTATAATTATTTCTTTTTCAGCTTCTTTTAAGATATCAATTAGTAGTGAATAAGCATCATAAATTTCTCCTTCAAAAAATATATGATTAATTTGTTTTTTACTTTCTAATTTACTAAATATTATATTAAAATTATTATCATATTCTAATAATTTTGTTTCGATTATATTTAATCTTTTATTTTCGTTTAAAGTATATTTTCTCAATCTTACGAATGCTTCTATAATACGCACATTTACTTTAACTGCAACATCACTTCTTAAAAGACCTGACAACATCATTATCCCTTCTTCTGTAAGTACATATGGTAAATATTTGATATTATACCCTCTATTATTATTTTTGTTCAAGGTCGCAATTTGCGACCTTAAAGATATTTGTTTTAACTCTTCTTTAGTTAATTGAAAGCAAAAACTTTCAGGAAATCTATTTATATTTCTTTTAATTACCTCATTTATTCTTTTTGTTTCCACTTGATATAAATTTGCCACATCACTAGATAGCATCACTTGTTTTCCACTTATTTCATATATTAAATTTTCTACTTCAGTAGTAATAATTTCATTCATAGTATCACCTCTATTAAAATCATACGACATGAAGTTTATATTTCCTTAGAAAATAATAAAAAAGTTTCTATTTTGAAACTTTTCATAAATACAACAATATCTTAGGTATAAAAATTACACATCCAATTATAATTGAAACAATAACTAATATTAGTGTCGCACTACTAGCTGTATCTTTGGCTATCTTAGCTAAAGGATGAGTTTTTGTTGTTTCCAAATCTACTACCGCTTCAATTGCCGAATTAATTAATTCGGTTGCTATAATCATACCTATAATTAAAGTACATATTAACCATTCTATAACAGATATTTTAAGCATTATTCCAATTAATATAACTACTATAGTTGCCATTAAAATAATAATCATATTATGTTCATATTTAAAAGCATATATAATTCCATCTATAGCATGGAAAAAACTTTTTTTATATCTTTGGTATGGTGTTCCAGTATCTTTATTTCGTAATTCCTGCTTCATTTAAAATCAACTCCTGCTTACCAAACATTATTTTTTCTTCTTCTTTTTCCATATGATCATAACCTAATAAGTGTAGAAATCCGTGAACAGCTAAAAAACAAATTTCTCTTTTAAAACTATGCCCATACTCTATTGCTTGTGATTTCGCTTTATCTAAAGAAATATAAATATCTCCTAATAATCTAAAATCTTCATATTTTATATCATCATAATCTTCTAGCGCGAATGTAATAACATCTGTCGGTCTATCTATTTTTCTATATTCTTTATTTAATTTATGAATATAATCATTATCAACAATGATAACATTAAATGATACTTGTCCAACTTTTTCTTCTAGAATAGCTTTATTTAAGACCATTTCAACATCTTTTAATTCTTTTATTTCTTCTTTTGTTTCATTAATTATTTCAAACATTAAATCCTCCTAAAATATAATATATGTATCCACATATTAAACTTACTATTATTATAACAGATATATTGTAAAAAATTTCATTTCTTAAGAAATTTGGTAATTTATCTTTTATTTTTTCAATTATTTTATATATAAAATATCCTAATAGGCCACCTATAACATTTAAAAAAATATCATCAACATCAAATACTCTTCCTATAATTAATTGTGTTACCTCAATTGTACATGAAGTAATTAAGCAAAGTAAAAATACAATACTTTTTTTATTTGCCTTCAAAAAATATGATACAAAAAATCCATAGGGAATAAACATTATCATATTTCCTACAACATTTCTAAAAAACAATCCCGAAAATATTTCGTATCTAAGTATTTCTTTAAAAGGAATGAAATTAGATGTTGACCAACTTACATCTTGAAAAGTTACAACATAGAATAAACTTATTATATAAATAATAAAACCTAATTTAAATACTTCTTTATAAAAATAAAATTTTTCTTTATTTTTAATAATATATGATATTCTTAATGTTGACAAAATAACTGTTATTATCAATACCATTGGCCATATATTAGCTAAAATATTCTTAATTGTTATATCAAACATTTAGTTCACCTTCTACCCGACTATAATCAGTGATGTCCTCACATACTGAAACAAAAAGTTCTAATATTATTTTACTATTATTTGTTTCAACTTTCAATTTTTTTGTGTCAATTATGTATTCATTGTCATTTAATTTACTTTTAATTTTATCTAATCCTACTTCTATTGCTTTATTTATTGCTTCTTCTTTAGTTAATGTTTGATTGATATTTAGAATTTTATTTTTTGTTTGTTTTACTATACTAAATGGTATTGTTTTATTTTTATATAATATTTTTTCTTTAGTTACAAGGTAGTTATTATATAAACTTATATTCAAACTCATAAATTTGAAAGTATATACTTTCTTTGTTTCTCCGGTTACTTTTCTTTCAGTATAGTTTAAAGGATATTCAATGGTTAATTTATACCATACTTCACCATATACTTTTCCTGTTGCTGGAACTATTTTTTTTATTTCACCATTTAAATTAATATTACCACTTACAATAATATCTCCCTTTTTTACATAATCATTTTTATTTTTTACGATTACTCCATCACTAGCTTCAATACTAAGTATAACGGCATCTTTTTTGGCGACTAAGTTTCTTGGTTCATTATTACCATTTATATCATTTATTTTTCTTTCTTCTACTTTTACAATATATCTAGTACCACTAGATTCTATTTCTAGCCATTCAATTTTGTCTTTATGTTTTTCCATTATTTTATTTTTAACTTTGTTTATATATTTATAATCTTTTTTCAATGAGTATATCCTAATTCCATTTTCACTTAGTTCTTCTTTTATTAATTCTCTTATATTTTTATCATTATGAATAACATCAATATAAAAAATTGTATTACTTAAATACAAAATAAAAATAAATGATAATATAATTGATATTACAATTAATTTATTTTTTTTTAGTAATTCCTTATATTTATAAAATCCAGTATATTCTACTATATCTAAATCGTAAATTGTTTTAATTTCTTCTATTTTTTCAAAATTTTTCTTATATATTTTAACTACTATTTCATCATATTTTAAGTATTTAATTTCTAATAATTCAATATCAACACTAATTAATCTTTTAATAAATCTTTCGATATTTTTACCCTTAATTTTTATATAATAAGTTGTTTTTAATTTATTTAGCCATTCGTTTTTCATTTGTTATCTCCTAATTCTATATTAATTATTTTTCCTACAATTAATACTTCATCTTTAAGTAATTTTGAAACTACTAAATTTTTACCATTTATAGTAATTTTTCCTTGTTTATATCTAATAATTATTTTATTTGAATCAAGATGATCTATAGTTTCATAATTCAATATATCTATTCGATTGTTTAAAAGTTTAACTTCGAATTCGTCTTCCATTATATATGTTCTTAATTTATCAAAAGCCATAGAATCACCTATATTAATATATGAAAAAAAATAGTTTATTAAAACTATTTTTAATATTATAATATAAAGTTAATATATCATATAATCTACATAACCACTATAATCATTACCTTCATCTGCATAATATAAATATAAATATATAGATACACTTCCTGTTTTCGTAATGGAATACTCTCCATTCGAAGCACTTATTGTACGATCAGGAAGTATTATATTTAATTTATTTGTATATGCACCATTAGTAGTATAATTTGATAATTTTAATTTTTTACCGGCGCTAATATTGTTAAATGTTATAGTAGCATACCCAGCTCCTCCTCTAGTTCTTCCTGTTTGTAATCTACCACTAATGGAACTTACATCATTTTTCTTTTTATATAATTCATTTAAAGCATCATTTACATTCATGCTTGTTCCATCACTTGCATTATATACTACATCACTTGCTTTATATGTTGTTGCAGCATATACTCCTATACCACAACTTATTATACATAATATTACTATTAAAATTATTTTATTTTTTATTATTTTTTTCATTATAAATTCCTACTTTCTAGATATATCATACCCCCCCCCCAGACGTAAAAATCAAGCAGAAATTTTGTTCGCATTTGAATCTATATTTAATTCATAAAAAAAAAAGAACCTAGGTTCTATATATTGCACCACTATATTTAAAAGTCCCATATATTGCATATGTGTAATTTGTTATAGTTATTTTTACAGTAGTAATGCCATTCGTACAACTAATTATTGAACTTGACGTATAAGTTGTTAAACCTTGTTGATTAACGGTTGTATCCCAATTTGTAACTTGAGTTGTTCCGCCAACTATTTTATATTTTGTTATATCTATATCTCCTGTTTCTATTGTAATAGTAGTTGTAAATGAATTTGTTAATGTAATATCTCCTTTACATTCAAATGGAAAAAAACTATTATCAGTTTCATTTTTCTTTTTATATAAATCATTTAACGCTTCATTTACGTTCATACTTGTTCCATCACTGGCATTATATATTACATCTGTTGCTTTGTATGTTGATGCGGCATATAATGTTCCACTTATACATATAATCATTGTAATTATTACTAAAAATATTCTACTTTTTATTATTTTTTTCATCTAGATTCCTACTTTCTAGATATATCATACCCCCCCCCCAAGCATTTTTGTCAAGGGGAGTTTATAATATTTTTAGAAAAATTTATAAAAATTGAAAAAAATTAGTTATTTTCTACTAATTTTCAGCATTTTAAGAATTATTTACTATTTTAACAATAGTTGCAATAACTCTAGCACCTGTATCTGAATTATTTGTTTTTCCAGCTATCTCTATAACATCACCATTTTTAAAATAAGATGTATACGATACTTCTTCACTACGACATCTTGCATAATTAGATGTACATTGAGCAACTTCAGTACTATTAACTAATATTCTAATAGAAGCATATCTGCTAGCACCACCATCAGAAGCTGATTGATAATATATCTTGTAATTACCACTTTCTTTGAAAACTAATTTTGATTCTGAATTTAAATCAAAATATTTTGAATCATACAGAGTTGGTTTAAATATTGTCCAAGATAAAGATGCTGTATATAACTCATTTATCCAAGAAGCAACAATTATATTTCGACCATCTTCATTATCACAATTATTATTTATTTTATCATATAATTCATTTAATGCTTCATTTACATTCATACTTGTTCCATCACTGGCTTTATATACTACATCTGTTGCTTTGTATGTGGTTGCAGCATATACACTTACACTAGTAACTATGATAGTTATTATAATTACTAAAAATATTCTACTTTTTATTACTTTTTTCATCTAGATTCCTACTTTCTAGATATATCATACCCCCCCCCCAGGCGAAAAAGTCAAGGGGAAGTTTATAATATTTTTAGAAAAATTGAAAAAAAAATTAGTATTTCTACTAATTTTCTTTCATTGCTTTAAACATTTTTTTCCATAAATCTTTAGATGAATAATTTAAAATTCCAACTTTATATATTTTTAAACCATATTTAATTAATAAATAATTTGTTAACATTGTTAGTACTATAGAAATTATTACATCAATTATTCCAATTTGACCTAAAACTAATAATGAAGGTGATAATATAGCTGATATTAATGGTACATAAGACAATACTCTTATAAATATTGCACCTTTGAATACTCCTGCCATCATTGCTAAATAGTAACCCACCAATAAAACTATTACAATTGGTGTTTGCATTTGACTAAAATCTTCAGCATTGGTAGTAATACTTGCTAAAATCCCAGCAAGTAATGAATATGCTATAAATGTTAATATCATTAAAACTAATGCAAGTGGTATTATGTATATCAACTTATCAACAAATTGACTATTTAATGCAGAAGTTAAAATTCCACCCACTTCACTTCCTAAACCATCAATCGCACTTCCACCACCAAACATGGTTCTTGAAAATAGTCCAATAGCGCCATATATTATTAACAATAATCCTTGAGATAAAACAAATATATTACCTGATAATATTTTTGAAAAGAAATGGATTTTTGGAGATACATTTGAAATGATTATTTCCATACCTCTAGTTGTTTTTTCGTCATTTACTTCCATCCCAATCATTTGAATTAAAAATACAGTTAACATAAAGAATGGTAATATTACAATTGGAAAAACTGTAGACATAATTGTTTCCATATTTTCATCTTCAGTTTTTTTATTTTCATCTAAAATAACCCTATCTATTTCAACTGCTGACATTATTTTATTAAGTTCTTCTTGATCAATATTAGTTTGAGACATAGCTATAGCATTTTTAGTAACATTAGATGCCTGATATAATACTTGATAAGAAATTGTATCAATATAACCTTCAGATACTATTTTTATACTTAAAACATTTTTTTCATCAGGATTAACTACAAATAAAATAGTTTTATTGTCTTCTTCTATTTCCTTTAAAGCGTCATCCTCAGTTTTTTCATATTTAATTACATCAAATGATGATGTCTCTCCATTAATTGTTTTACTTGTTGTATTAATTTGTTCTTTTAAAATATCAAATGTATATTCAGTGTTATCAATAACATAAACTTTAGTTAACTCATCAAAATCTCCACCAAAAAATTTGATAATTGAATCAATATTACATAAAGCCACTATACCTATTAATAAAAGAATATTAACAATTTTAAACCATTTTGTATCAATTTTTCTTTTTAATGAAACTTTAGTTAAAAACCATAATTTACTTTTCATATGATTCACCTACCTTTGACACAAATATTTCATTTAATGTTGGTTCTTCTACAACAAATTTTGTAATATTTTTTTTCTTACTTACTACTTTAAACACTGATTCTACTATTTCAGAAGATTCAATTTTTACTTCAAATTCATCAGATTTTTCAATTACTTCTAAAACACCTTTAATTTCTTGTAATTCTTCTTTAGTAATATCTCCTTTTATAAAAATATTTTTCTTACGATATTTTTCTTTTATATCTTTTAGGTATCCTTCTAATACTGTTTTTCCTTTTAAAATTATGACTAATTTTTTACAAAATAATTCAACATGTTCCATTCTATGAGATGAAAAAATAATAATTGATCCTTTTTTTGATAATTCTACTATTTCATTTTTAAATAATTCAACATTAAATGGATCCAAACCACTAAATGGTTCATCCAATATTAACAATTTTGGTTCGTTAATAATAGCCATAATAAATTGAATTTTTTGTTGATTACCTTTAGATAGTTCTTTTATTTTTTTATCAATGTAATCTGAAACTCCAAATTTATTTAATAAGTACTCTAATCTTTCAATTATTTTCTTTTCTTTCATTCCTTTTAATGTACCATAAAATATAGCTTGTTCTCTTACAGTCATTTTAACAAGTAGACTTCTTTCTTCTGTTAAAAATCCTATTTTATCAGTAACACTATAATCTATATGTTTCCCATCTAAAAGAATAGTTCCTTCTGTGGTATCAAGTAATCCCATAATCATTCTAAATGTTGTTGTTTTACCTGCTCCGTTAACACCTAGCAATCCAAATATTTCACCTTCTTTAACTGTGAAAGATAAGTTATCTACAGCTTTGAAGTCACCATAATATTTTGTTACATTTTTAACTTCTAGCACTTTAAAATCACTTCCTTCTAATATATTCATTATACAGCTTATTTAATATTAAGTAAATAATTAAACCTCCTGTAATTCATAAGTTGCATTGAATATTCTTTCATCACTACAATATGACATTATGTATTTATTATCTTCTTTAGTAATTATTATTCCTATAGTATTATTTTCTTCTATCATTTTTATATTTTTATTTACATAATTCATATATGTTTCTATTTGTCCTATATGTTCTTTTTTTAGCTTTGTTATTTTTAGGTCTACTACAACATAACATTTATATTTTATATTATACAAAAGCAAATCTATATAATTATAAGTGTTTCCTATTTTTATTTTGTGTTCATTTTCTATGAATACAAAACCATCACCTAACTCTTTCAAAAAATCATTCATATTTTCTAGTATTAATTGTTGTAACATCTTCTCTTTCATTATTTCTTTATTTGTATTTAAGATTATAGGATTTTTTACTAAATCTTGAACCTCTAATTTATTATTGTTTTTTAGTTTTTCTTTTGTTTTTTCATCCAATCTTTCATATTCATTTGATTTTATTTTTTTTCTTAATTTTCTTACTGATAAATTTTGTTCTTCTGCTACTTTAATATAATATTTAATTTGGTTGTCATTTAACCATAATAATTCAATGTAATGGCTCCAACTTAATTGGTCAGACACTGTCTGACTTTTTGAAAAAATATAAAATTTACGCATATATTTTAGATTAGTTATAGTATACCCTTTACCTAATTCATTAGTTAATTTCTTAGAATATTCTTTTATAATTCCTTCACCATAATGTTTTCCTGCTTCACTTAACATTTTCCCAACATTATAATAAGTTTGTAAATCATTTCTATTTTTACTATAATCCTTTACTTTTTTGTAAACTTCATTCTTTATTAATTCTTCTTTTATTTCTACATAATAATTCATAAATTCCTCCTTAAATGTAATCTACATTAACACCACAAAAGCAAATTTTTTGTCGAAAAAAAAACTGACTTAATCAGTTTTTTCCAAAATATCCATTTATTACATATTTAGTATCATTAACTATAATAAAAGCTTTATCATCTAAACTTTTAATTAGCCTAACTAGACTATCGTATTTTTTATTATCTACTTCAATAAATAACATATATTTTTTATCTTGTTGTCCTTTAGCCTCAACCACTGATACAGCATATCCATTATTTCTTAAACTATTTACAACATTATCATTAGTACTACTTAAAATAACTTGAAAACCAATTGTTCCCTTAATAAACCTTGTACTTAAAAAAGTTCCTAAATATGTTCCAGTAGCAAATCCACCAGCATATGATAAAGCTATCCATATACTATTAATATCAGTATTTAATGCTTCCTTAACCACCAAAAACCAAATCAATGTTTCGAAAAAACTTATCATTGTAGCAGCTATTCTATTACCCTTAACTGTTATAATTGTTCTAAACGTTCCCATTGAAACATCAATGATTCTTACAAAGAATATTTTAAAACATAAAATAAATAATTCCATAATTTCCTCCATCTTGTATTTTAGATTAAATTTGTTTATAATTAATATAGGTGATGTTATGAAAAAGAAAAGAAAATTAAAAAAAAGTGTATATTATGGATTAATCGGTATAATTATTTTAATAATTCTAATTATAAGTGGAATAAAATATATTAAATTTATTAATAGTAATCCCTATAAATTAAAAAAACTAGGATATAATAATGAACAAACAGAAATAATCTTAAAACTAGATGATAAATATATTAAAGAAATATTAAAAATGGACTATAATAAAGACTATACAAAATTCATAAATCAAAAATATTTCCTATTTAAAAATCTAAATACTTATATCAAATACTATAAAAAACATAAAGACGAAAAAATTAGTAAAATAGTTAGTTTAGTTAATGTTAAAGCTAATAATGAATGGTATGATAAAGATATAGTTGTGGCTACCGATACAAGTAAAGGTAATTTAATGCTCGTTAATAAGTTTAACCAATTAAAAGAAAATTATACGCCTAAAAACATTGTTCCAATAAGCAATTATTATTCATATGACAACAATAGCATCACAGAAGAAGTATATACTGCTTATAAAAAAATGTGGTATGCTGCTAAAGATAAAGGTTTAACTTTAATAGTCACTTCCTCTTATCGTGACTATAAAACTCAAGAAACATTATGGAATGGATATGCTGGTAGCAAAGGTGAAAAATGGGCAGATAGTGTAAGTGCTAGAGCAGGATTTAGTGAACATCAAACTGGACTTACTCTTGATATTGTTACATATAACACAATTATGAATGATTTTGAAAAAACAGATGAATTTAAATGGCTACAAAAAAACGCCTATAAGTATGGCTTTATTTTAAGATATCCTAAAGGTAAAGAAGATATAACTGGATACGATTATGAATCTTGGCATTATAGATATGTTGGTACTGATGTAGCTAAAGCAATTTATGATAAAAATATTACTTATGATGAATATTACGAATATTATATAGTAGGTGACAAATGAAAAAGATAATTATAATAATTAGTTTAATCCTAATAACTATATTAGCTTATTTAGGATTTAAATATTTTACAAAAGAAGAAAATGAATTTAAAAAATTAGGATATAATGAAGAACAAATTGAAATAATCAACACATTAAAAAATCCTGACATTGTCTTAAAATACGATTACAATGAATTTATAATCGAATTAATTAAAAATGAAAACTTTAAAGAAGAAAAATTAAATGATTATTTAGATTTTAGTAAATATAACTTTTCTATTCAAGATACAATGTATGTTGTAAATAATGATTTTTATAATAAAAATATTGAATATAACGAAGAAATAGTCGCTTTAATGAAAGAAGAATATTATATCAATGACAACCTAGATAGATATATAGAATATAAAAAAAATCATAATCTAGACAATTATAATATTATTTTAAATGTTAATTGTAATCTTGATTATGAATTTTATACTAATGCAACACCTACTGACTTAAGTAAAGGTACATTGATATTAGTCAATAAATTTAATTATTTAGATAAAAATTATGTACCTGACAATATGGTTACTATTGAATCAAAATATGGTGTTAATCAGCCATTAAATAATGAAGTTTATGAAAAATATAAATTAATGTGGGAAGATGCTTCTAAAACTGGATTAACGTTATATATTAATTCACCTTATAGAAGTTATAATACTCAAAGTTATCTATATAATAATTATGGTAAAAAAGATGGCTACGCTCTAGCTGATACCTACTCTGCTAGACCTGGATATAGTGAACATCAAACTGGCCTTGCATTTGATGTTACAAGCAGAACAACTAATTTTGATACTTTTGCTTCTTCAAAAGAATATGCATGGCTACAAGATAATGCCTACAAGTATGGATTTATTTTGAGGTATCCTAAAGGTAAAGAATATATTACCGGATATCAATACGAATCTTGGCATTATAGGTATGTTGGTGTTGAAGTAGCAACCAAAATCAAAGAATTAAATATTACTTATGAAGAATATTATGCGTATTTCGTTAAATAATATTCTTTTTTTTCATATAATATATTGGTGAATTATATGAGTTTAAAAATCTTTAAATTATGTTTTTATCTATTTTTAGCATTTTTAATTGTTCTATTCTACACAAAAAATTTAAATATATTTGGAAACAAATTCTATAAAAATATTAAAAATATTGATAATCCTGATGACATAAATGTTCTAGTAAATAAAAATAATAAATTAAGTCAAAATTATATACCTAGTGATCTAATAATGTTAAATAGAAAATACGCTAATGAATATAAATATATGCGAGAAATTGCGGCTATTAACTTTGAAAAATTAAGTGAAGATGCTTATAAATTAGGATATAAAATTGTAGCTGTATCAACCTATAGAAGTTATAGTTATCAAGAAGAATTATTTAATACATATGTTAAAAATAAAGGTAAAGAATATGCTTTAAAATGTAGTGCGAAGGCTGGACATTCCGAACATCAAACAGGGTTAGCTGTTGATGTAATGGGATCAAATAATGATTATGATAATTTTGAAAATTCTATTGAATTTGAATGGATGAAAAATAATGCTTACAAATATGGATTTATTTTAAGATACCCTAAAGATAAAACAAAAATAACAGGATTTAAATATGAACCTTGGCATTACAGATATGTTGGTGATATAGCTTCATATTTATATGAAAATAATTTAACTTTAGAAGAATATAAAAAAAATATATCAAAATAGATATAGTTTTTTTAATATTCATAAGAAATAATTCTATAGTTACCACCAAAAGTATAATTATTTGCTTCACCAAGCTTATAGGTTATAATTACATCTTCAGTAGAATCAATAGGTTCAAATTTATTGGTTTCAGTTTCAGTTGCGTTTGATATTGTATATGCTGCATTATTTTGATTTATAGTATCAATTGTAAATGATTTACATCCATTTGGTTTAATTGTAATTGTAGAAGAATATCTTCCATAATTCCAAGTTCTATTTGTGTAAGCATTAACATAAACATTTGAAATATATGGTTCTACATTACTTTGTTTTTCATATAATTTATTTAAAGCATCATTTACACTCATACTTGTTCCGTTACTTGCATTATATACTACATCTGTAGCTTTATATGTTGTTGTTGCATAGACTCCTATACTTGTAAACATTATAGCTGTTAATATAAAAATAAATATCCTTCTTTTCTTCATTTTTTTCATTATAATTCCTACTTTACAATACTATCATACCCCCCCCCCAGACGTGTTTGTCAAGAAGAAATTTTGTTCGTGTTTTTTATTCGAATTGTATATTATGAAACCAAGCACGATCACTATTTGTTGGCCATTCTAATTTCAAATATATTGTCCCTGTTGGAAAAGAAAATTCATTTTTTACATATTCATATTTTGTTCCTTTTGAAATTTTTTCTTTGGTCCAATTAGTTAAATCGTTAGAAAAATAAATATAAGGTTGAGCATTATCTCCCCCACCTGGTCTAGATTCAAAAACTATTTTTGAATATTGCGTTTCACTTATATCAAAAATTATGTGACAATCATGACCTCCACCTGAATTAAAATTAACTTCATATATTTTTAAATTATTAGAATTATTATTACTTTTATTATATAAATCATTTAAAGCGTCATTTACATTCATATTTGTTCCATCACTTGCATTATATACTACATCTGTAGCTTTGTATGTGGTTGCCGCATACACTCCTATACTACAACTTATTATACATAGTATTACTATTAAAAATATTCTACTTTTCATTATTTTTTTCATTATAATTCCTACTTTCTAGATATATCATACCCCCCCCCCAGACGTGTTTGTCAAGAAAAATGTTACAATAATTTCAGGAAAAATAATATATACAGAAAATAAACTTTCGCAAATTAATTTGTAAAAGTTTATTAAATAGTATAAAATAATGTGCGAAAACATTGTACATTTTATTTTGACAAAAGTTATATAGATTAATTTAAAAATTTATAGTTTTTTTTATTTCTCGTCATAATATAACCACCTTCTTATTCCGGAAGATATACATTAACACAAACCAGTTATATCATTTAATATTCAAATTTTTATTATTATTTTCATCCATTTTTCAATGTATAAATCTTGTTAACAATTAAGAAAAAAATTGATATCTCTATCAATTTTTATTTAATTCCTGCATCAGCTAAGAAAGATTTAAATTCTTCAAGTCCAGTATATCCTACCCAACCACTAACATATTTTCCATCTTTAAATACTAATACCATTGGTGTATATCCAAAATTTTCTTCAACATATGAATCATATGATACTAACTTTTCTTTGTCATCAGAAGTAACCTCATTTAAATCAATATAAATTGTTTTATATCCTAAGTCATCTTGTGCTTGTTTTAAAATTGGAACAAATTTAACACAATATCCACAATTTGCTCTACCAATATAAACTACTTGAGTTCCACCTTTACTTATTTTTTCAGCAGCTTCAGTAGTTGTTAATGTTTCAAACTTGCTTACATCATAATCAGTATTTGTACTTTCTTCAGTACTATTTTCATTACTTGTTGAATCTGCATTTTTAACAATATTAATTATTAAATTTAACCCTAACATAATTGCTATTACAATTAATACATAGAATATTTTATTTAATGATTCTATATAATTAATTTGATTTTTAATAGTTACTTCATCATTTTTAATTACTTCTTTTTTTATTGTTTCTTTTTTTGTTGCTTTTTTAGTTTTGCTTTCCATACTATTACCTCCTATATAATTCTAGCAAAATTATTATTTATTTACAATTAATTTCACATATTTTTAACTAAAATTTTCTAATTTAACACTTACTAATTTAGATACTCCAGATTCTTGCATTGTAATACCATATAAATTATCAACATATTCCATAGTTCTTTTTTTATGTGTTATTAAAATGAATTGAGTTTTTTCTTTTAATTTAGTTATGTATTCACCAAAGCCATCAACATTTACTTCATCTAAAGCAGCCTCTACCTCATCTAAAATACAGAATGGTACGGGTCTTGCTTTTAGAATTGCGAATAATAAACTAATTGCTGTAAATGTTTTTTCGCCACCTGATAATAATGAAATACTTTTAAGACTCTTTCCTGGTGGACTAGCTATTATTTCAATTCCTGTTTCTAACATATTATCTGGATCTGTTAATTTAAGTTCAGCTGTACCACCTTTAAATAGTTCTTTAAATGTTTCTTTGAATTTTTCATTTATTAACTTAAAAGATTCAGCAAATTCACTTTCCATTACAGTATCCATTTCATTTATTATTTCTAATAATGTATTTTCAGCATTCATTAAATCTTCTTTCTGTTTTATCAAAAATTCATAACGAGTACTTACCCTATCATATTCTTCAATTGCTCCTAAATTAACAACTCCCAAATCTTTTATTTTTTTCTTTAAGTTATTAACTTCATTACGAGCAATATTTTCATCTAATTCTAGAGTATATAATGTTTTAGCTTTTTCATATGTCATATTATATGTTTCATTTAATTTATTTAATAAATTATCTAATTTAACATCCATTCTATTTACAGATATTTCTAATTCTTTTAATTCTTTATTTTTTAAATTAAATTCACTGTTTTCTTTTTTAACGCTAAATTCAAATTCTTCTAAATCGTGTTTAATATTATCCAATTTATTTTGATTTTTAGATATTTCATTTTCTAATTTATTTTTTTCTTCTAATGCATCATAATATTCTTTTAATACTTTTTCTTCTTCATTTGAAATATTGTTATCTAGTCTATTATTTGTATCAGTTGTTTCTTTATCAATACTATCTAATTTTTCTTCTTTTAATTTTAATTCTTGTCTTTTATTTTTAATTAATTCTTCTAAATTAATTTTATTTTTGTTAACAACATATAATTTATCTTCTAAAGCACTATATGCATAATCATTATCATTTATTTTATTTTCTAGTTCTTTTATTTCGGTTTCAATTTTATTTAATTCTAATAAATAGTTTTCTAAATCATATTTTTCTGTTATAACATTTTTTTGTTTTACTTGAGTCCCACCTGTTAATGATCCTCCAATATGAACTAAGTTTCCATCTAATGTTACAATTTTATATTTATGGTCAATTATTTTGCTTATTTTATTAGCTGAATCTATATTATCAGTTATAATAACATTTCCTAATTGATTTTTTATTATATTACTATATTTAGAATCATATTTAACTAATTCAGAAGCTATTCCTATATAACCATTTTCTTTATTTATTTTATCTATTACTTGTTTATCAATAAATTTTTCTTTAATTATATTTAGTGGGAAAAATGTAACTCTTCCAATTTTATTTTCACTCAAATATTTAATTGCTTCTTTAGCTACAACTTCATTATCAACTACTAAATTAGATATACTAAATCCTAATGATGTTGTTATTGCTATAGCATATTTTTCTTCAACTTCGAATAAATTTCCTATTATATCGTGAATACCTCTTAATTTAGGATTATTCAAAATATTTTTTACTCCATATGGTAATGTATCATTATTTTCAATTGAATTTTTCAAATAACTTATTTTATTTTCTAAATCATTTTTATTCAATAATTTGTTTCTTAAGTTTGATTCTATTTTATTTTTGTTTTCTTTTGATTTTAATATGTATTCTTCATATTTTTTGTATTCTTCTAAACAATCATTTAGTTCTTCTTGTTTTAATTCAATTGTATTTTTTAAATTATTAATTTCTGATTCTATCTTTATTTTTTCTTCTTTTAATAGAATTAAATTATTGTGTAATTTAGTATCTGTGGCGTCATATTTTTGTCTTTCTAATAAGATATTTTTACGACTGTTTATTTTTTCTACTTCTCTTGTTTGATTTATATATTTTTGATTTAGTTCACTAATTAAATTGGTTAAATTACTAATATTTAATTTATATTCTTCTATTTTTGATTCATTTGTACTATTTTGAGTAGATATTTCAATTATCTCATTGTTTATTTTTTCAATTCTTTCTTTATTGTTTTGATATTCAAAGTTAATTGTTGTTATTTCTTTTGTTATAAGCGCTACTTCAATACTTTCTAATTCTTTATTTAATTCATTATATTTTATAGCATTTTCTTTTTGTTCTTTTAAAGGATTCACTTGAACTTCTAATTCGCTAATTATATCGTTTACCCTAGACATATTATCATGAGTTTTTTCTAATTTTCTTAAAGCATCATCTTTTCTTCGTTTATATTTAACTACTCCTGCTGCTTCTTCAAATATAACTCTTCTATCACTTGGTTTACTACTTATTATTTCTTCTACTTTACCTTGAGAAATTATATTAAAGGATTCTTTAGCAATTCCAGTATCTAATAATAAATCATTTATATCTTTAAGGCGACATTTTTCATTATTAATTGAATATTCATTTGTTCCATCTTTATATACTCTTCTTTTAATAGCTACTTCATCATAATCAATATTTAAATATTTATCGCTATTATCAAATATTAAAGTAACACTAGCAACATTTAAAGGATTTCTTGTTTTAGATCCAGAAAATATTACATCAGTCATATTTCCTTCACCACGAAGTGATTTAACTGATTGTTCTCCTAATACCCATCTAACGGCATCTACAACATTACTTTTACCGCTTCCATTAGGTCCTACTATTCCTGTTATACCTTGTGTTAAATCGATTGTTATTTTATCAGCAAATGATTTAAATCCACTTGCTATTATTGTTTTTAAATACATATTCTCACCACACTGTAAATATTTTGTCAATTAATATTATACTTATAAAATAAAGAAAAAGCAATATAAAAAAAATACAAAGTTTTATCTTTATATTTTATTTATTTAAATAGTCTAATGCTTCTTGAACATTACTAACTTTAAAGTTTTCATCATTTGGTTCATAAGTTACTTCACTAGCATAAATTGTAAGTAATTTACTGCAATCTTTTGAAATTTGCAAATTATTCATTGGACCATATGCACAATATTCACCATTTGTAATAAGTACAGCTATTACTTTGCCATCTTTTTTTGCAAAAGAACCACTAGTAAAATCAGATTTTAATGATAAATCAGATACAGCAATTCCTTCTTCTGGAACTTCAGATAGTTCTAATTCTGCTAGTTTATAGTCTAATGCATTATAGGCATTCAACACACTATCTTTAAATGCCCCTTCTTTAGCCTTTTCAATAACATTCAATATTATTGGTGTCGCTATAAGAGCGATGATTGCTAAAATTACGATAACCGCTAATAATTCTATTAATGTAAATCCTTGTTTTTTCATTATCTCTCTCCTAATCTAAATAAATTATAACATAATTATTTTAATAATGTAAATAAATTATAACATAATTATTTTAATAATGTAAATATTAAAATAAAAAGAGCTTTAAGCTCTTGACGAATATTTTCCATCTGCAGTTGTTACTAAGATTTTTTCACCTTGTTCAATAAATAAAGGAACTCTTACTAACAAACCAGTTTCGACATAAGCATCTTTTAATGCATTATTCGTAGTATTACCTTTAACTGCTGGTTCAGTTTGAACTACAGTAAATTCTACCTTGTCAGGTAAAACTATACCTAGTAACTCACCTTCAAACATAATAACATCTACCATCATGTTTTCAATTAAATAATTTTTATTATCTCCAACTTGATCAGCACTTAATTCTAATTGTTCATATGTTTGCATATCCATAAAGTTATATGTATCACCAGTATTATATAAATATTGTACACTTGTTCTACTTATATTTGCTTTTTCAAATTTAACATTTGTATTAAAAGTTTTTTCAACTGTACCACCAGTTCTCATATTCTTTAATTTAGTTTTCATAAATGCTGAACCTTTACCAGGTTTAACATGTAAAAATTCAACTACTTGATAGATATTTCCTTCAATCATTAAAGTCATACCATTTTTGATATCATTTACTTCTATCATGTTTTTCCTCCTAATTCAAAAATTAGATTTTCTTACTAATCTTTGTTTTAATTTTTGTTTTAACCTCATGGTTAATTTTAACATTATTTTTTGGTGTGGTTTCAATATTACTTTTAGCTTGATTTTCAATTATTACTTTATAATTATAATCATCTTGAAACATCCCATGTATGATATTATTTTTCATGTTACACCTTCATTATTTTTCTTCTTTATGCACTGTATGTTTTCTACATCTTGGACAGTATTTATTTAATTCCATACGTTCTGGTGTATTCTTTTTGTTTTTTGGAGTTCTATAATTTTTTTCTCCACAAACAGTACATTTTAAAGTAACAAGTGCTCTGTTTTCACCCTTTTTTGCCATCTTATTTCCTCCTCCCGAAAAACACTACTACTATTATATCAAATTATTTATATTTTTCAAATATTTATTTAAAAAATAATCTCATAGCTGCTATATTATAACACATTATTTATATAGTTCAAAGTATTTTTTACTAATTTGATTACTAATTCTTTTATTTACACTCGATTGATAATAAGAATCAGCAATAGCTATATCAGGTGAAACTGCTACAAAAACGACATTTGGATTATCATATGGAGCATATCCTGCAAATGTAGCAGATATTGTTTCAGTATCAATTTCACCATCACCATCGGTATCAACAAAACTTTGACTTGTACCTGTTTTTCCTGCTGGTGAATATGATCTATCAATATAACCTGATCCTGTTCCACCATAATCCAAAACTTCTTTAAAACCTTGTTTTACTCTATCAATATATATTTGTTCTGTATTTACTTTATTCAATATTTCCGTCTTATTTTCAAATATTTTTTTAGTTAAATCCGAATCATAACTATATACTTCTTTTAATAAATAAGGTTTTACTCTATTTCCATCATTAACTATTGTACTCATATATTGTAGTAATTGAATTGGTGTATAGTTATCGTATTGTCCAATAGCAAAGTCTAATAATAAGCCTCCTTTTTCTAGTTTTCCTTTATATCCTTCTATTTCTAGTGGTAAATCAATTCCCGTTTTAACGCCTAATCCAAATTCCGCAAATGTATTTCTATATGTTTTGAAAGCTTCACTACTAGGATTAAATGGCATATCATAAAAATAGCTTGCCCCAGCTACTTTAATAGCGGTATAAAACTGATAAACATTGCTTGAATATTTCAGTGCTTTTAAATCATCTATTGTTCCTAAGTTTTTCCAAGAACATTTAGATGGTGCTCCTCTTAATTTTATGCAACTATCGTATCTTGTTTCTCCTATTTTTAAAGCACCCGTATTATATCCTACTATTTGTGATGCACCTTTTATTATTGAACCAACTACTACAGGAGAGGTTAATATTCCTGGTGTATAATCATATATTGTACCATTTATGATTTGTTTTCCAGCCATTGCTAAAACTTCTCCAGTTTTAGGATTTCCTATTAATACAAATGATCGATTATAGTATGTTGTATATGGTTCATTTTTAGCTTTAGTAATTTCTTCTATTAATATTTCTTCTACAGCTTTTTGTAATTCTATATCAATTGTTAAAACTAAATCATTTCCTCTATGGCCACTACTTACTAATTCTAATTCATTTCCTCTACCAAGTTTGTATTTGTTTTTTTCACCTTTTAAATAGTCATCATATTGTAATTCCAAATAACTAGTTCCTACTCTATCAGAAATACTGTAACCTCTACTTAAATATTTATCTTTGGTATCAGATGGAATAGTTCCAACTGTGCCTAAAATGCTTTTAAAAACTGTATCATATGGATATATTCTCTCCCAATCTAATTTTATGTCTATTCCATTAATATTAGATGTAGCTATATATGCATATTCTTCATCCGTTACATTTTCTTTTTTTATTATTTTTTCGGTATATGAATATCCTTCATTCATTAAAAAATAAATTTTTATAGCTTCTTTATCTAATTCATTATACTTATCTAATTCTCCTTGTTTTACTCTTTCTATTTTATATTTTTCGATATCATTACTTGTTATTTTTCTTTCTTTCAATTTTTGATATTCTTCTTTTGTTATTAATTTATTTGCTTCATCTTTATTATTTTTTATCCAAAATTTTCTTAATTCATTTTCTGTTAAATTACTATAATCAATTTCTAGATGTTCAGCTAAATTATAAGCAATTTTTATTTCTTCTTTGGTTGTATTTTTATTTTTAGTATATGTTATGATTTTTACCGGTTTATTATCTACTAATAATTTATGATTTCTATCATAGATTCTTCCTCTTGGTGCTGTTGTTCCTTCAATTAAATTTCCTGTTAATAATTCTAATTTTTCTTTATATTCTTTACTATTTACAATTTGAATATAAAATAAACTTAAAAATAATATAAATATTAAAATTATTATCATTATTGTCAAAATATTATATCTCATATTTATAATCTTATTTATATCTACATATGGTTTTGAAAAATTAATTTTGGATTTTTTCATATTTCACCTCATTAATTCATAATTACCTCATATTATTTATTAGAGGTGATTATTATTGCTTAAACATTATATCGAAAAATATGTGAATAATATGTCGATTAATGATGTTATTGAGTTTGGTTCTAAAAATGGAGTTTCTTTAACTGATATGGAAGCTAAAATTATTTTTGACACAATTAAATCTGATTGGGAAACTATTGTTTTTAGTGATCATAATATTGTTTTAAATAAAGTTAGAAGTAATCTAAGTACTGATTTATGTTCTAAAATTAATGATTTAATTATTACATATAAAG
Organism: uncultured Bacilli bacterium; assembly: GCA_934167465.1. GTDB lineage: Bacteria > Bacillota_I > Bacilli_A > RF39 > UBA660 > CAJOJO01. The sequence continues at coordinate 64,762 of CAKPKR010000002.1, forward strand.
AAAAATACAAACAATTATTATAAAAAAAAAATACTAGTTATAGTATTTTTCTATATCTTCAATCAAATTTTGATTGAATTTTTTATTTTTAATCATTTCTATTTCAAATTTATAAGGTGGATATGTTCTTTTTCCATTTAATGATACATATGGGGTTTCTAGTATTTTAGGTATATTTTTAATTCTTTCATTATATATAATATCTATCATATTATCAAAACCTATTGTTCCATACCCTATGTTTTCGTGTCTATCTTTATGAGATTCTCTTATATTTTTACTATCATTAATATGAATACATTCTAGTCTATCTAATCCAATAGTTTTATCAAATTCATCCAATAATTCATCAAATTTAGTTACATCATATCCAGCATCATTCATATGACATGTATCCATACATACTTTTAGATTTTCATTACAAAAAGTGTTATCAATTATTTTTTTTATTTCTTCAAAGTTTTTACCAATTTCTGTACCTTTTCCAGCCATTGTTTCTAATAAAATATTAACTTTTATATTTTTATTTAAAACCATATTTAAACATTTAGAAATATTTTTTATACCTTCTTCAACCCCTAATCCTACATGACTACCAGGATGGAGTACTATTTTATTAAATCCTAATTGTTCTACTCTTTCTATTTCTTGTTTTAAAAAACTAATATTAAATTCTTCATTTTTAGGATTTGCTAAATTAATTATATATGGAGCATGTATTACTACATTATTAATTTCAATATTATTTTCCTCTAATACTTTTTTCCCTAATATTACTAATTCTTCATCTATTGGAGATCTATTTGTATTTTGAGGTGCTCCTGTATAAAACATAAATGCATTTGCACCATAACTCAATGCTTCTTTAATACTTCCTATTATTTGTGTTTCTTTATTAAATCCTACATGTGAACCAATTATCATATTTCATCACCCATTATAGATTATAACACAAAAAAACATTAAAATAAATTAATGTTTATTGATAATAGACTTCTACAGTTATTGTTCCATATGCTATTTTTCCAGAATAGTTTGATTGAGAATAACAATATCCAGTTAAATTTGTTCCATCAAAATCTTTTGTGCCAATTGCTGGTGTAAAATTATATCCAGACATATGATGAACATCCTTTTGATTTATAGAAATTCCCTTAATTCCATATCCTACTATTGTTTTACCTTTAATACTTATATTTTTAGTTTGAAATAAATTACTTTCAGTTGAAGTAAAAGTAAATTTTTGAGATGTAACTTCACTATTTGTTTTAGAATATAAATCATTTAATGCATCATTTACATTCATACTTGTTCCATTACTTGCATTATATACTACATCACTTGCTTTATATGTTGTTACAGCATATACACTTACACTAGTAACTATAATAGTTGTAATTATTATTAAAAATATTCTACTTTTTATTATTTTTTTCATCTAGATTCCTACTTTCTAGATATATCATACCCCCCCCCCAGACGTGTTTGTCAAGAAAAATCTATAAAAAAAAGAATTAATTTAATAATTCCATTTTGTTTACTATTATTTGAATTTTACCTTTACGCATTTCAATTCTTCCTCTTATTTTAACTATATCATTTATTTTAAATTCAGGTAATTCGACAAAAGCATTATCAAATATAACACCTTCAAGATTTGTAAAATCATCAAGTAATTCTATAAAGCACATTTTTTTATTGTCTTTTGTAACTATTTCTTTTTTATAATTTATAAATGCTATTACATCAATAACTTTATTTACATAAGAGGAAACATTGCTTAAAGTAATTCTAATATTTTTTTCTTTTCTATATTCTGTAATTGGATTATTATTTAAATAAAATCCTAAGATTTCATATTCTTTTATAGTTAATTCTTTTTTATTATATTCATTATATTGAACTAAATCCGGTTTCATAACTAAATCACTTCCTAGTTCAATATAATTATATATTACATCTAAATTTTCTATTAAAGTTTTTCTAGTATTAAAACTATCAAAGCATCCAACTAAAATCATTTTATTTACTAATTCTTTGTTAAATATTTTTAAATCAACTCTTTTTAAAAAATCATATATATCTATAAATTTACCATTTTTTCTTTCTTCTAGTATATTTTTGCAGGCATTATAATTTATAACTAAAGTAAGCGGCAAAAACATACCATTATTTATAACATATTTATATTCACTTACATTAATATCCGGATTATTAAATTTAACGCTCAAATTTTTAGCTTCTATTATATATTCATTTGTACTTGATATTGAGCCAATACAATAATCAAGTAAATTTTTATAAAATATTTCTTTATAGTGAGCTTTTAAATATGCCATTTGATATGATATTAAAGCATATGCAACAGAATGTGATTTGTTAAATCCATATTCTGCAAATTTTAAAATCAGGTTATAAATTGTAGTACTAAATTCTTCACTATAACCATTATCAATACTTCTTTTAATAAATTTATCTTTTTCATTAATTAAAATATCTTCTTTTTTCTTACTCATTGCCCTTCTTAAAATATCAGCTTCACCTAATGAATATGAAGCCATTATGTTAGCTATTAACATAATTTGCTCTTGATATACTATTATTCCATAAGTAGATTTTAGAACATTTTCTAATGATTTATCATAATAATTGATAGTTTCTCTACCAGTTTTTCTTTTAATGAATGTATCAATATTTTCTTTAGGACCTGGTCTAAATATAGCTGATAAATTATATAAATCTTCAAATTTATTAATTTTATATTTTTTTAATACATTTCTCATTCCTTCAGTTTCAAATTGAAATATACCTAAAGTGTTTGATTTATTAAATATTTCAAATGTTTCTTTGTCATTTAATGGAATATCATTTAAATTAATATTAACTTCATTTAAAATTGAAGAAATAAGTGTTAAATTCTTTAGAGCTAAAAAATCCATTTTAAGTAATCCAATATCTTCTAAAAAATTCATTGTATAACCAGCTAAGTATAAATCATTATGTTTAACAAGAGGAACAAAGTTATCTAGTTCTTTATTACAAATAATTATTCCAGAAGCATTAACTGAAGTAGTTTTCTTTAGTCCTTCTAATTTTAAAGCAACTCTATATAAATTGTCTAAATCATTGTTTTTAGATAAATGATTTCTTATTTTATCTAAATTTAAATTGTTTTTTAAATCTAAATCATTATCCAGTAATTTAGTTAAATAGTCTACTTCATCAGGATTTATATCCATTACCTTTCCTAAATCTTTTAGAACTGCCTTAGTTCCTAATGTTGAAAATGTAATAATACCTGATACATTTTTTTCACCATATTTTTCTTTACAATAATTTATTACTTCTTCTCTTCTATTTCCATCAAAGTCAATATCAATATCAGGCATAGTAATTCTATTTTTGTTTAAAAATCTTTCAAATAATAATCCATATTTTAAAGGGTCTATCTCTGTTATTTCTAAGGTATAAGCAACTAATGAACCAACTGCACTACCACGGCCTGGTCCTACTAATATACCATTTTCTTTAGCAAATCTGACATAATCACTTACGATTAAAAAATAATCATTAAATCCCATTTCATTTATTGTTTCTAATTCATATTTTAGTCTTTCTAAATATTTACTTCCAACTGTAGATCCAAATCTTTTTTTTAGTCCTTCTTTACATTTTTCTTTTAATAATTTAAAACTATTATCAAAATGCGGCAACAAATTGTTTTGTTTTTCTATTTTTATATTTATCAAATCATACAAGAATGAATTTTCTTCAACATCTAGGTTTAAATAGTTATCATATTCTTTAAAAGTAACAAGTTTATTTTCTTTGATTGCTTCTAAATAATTTAAATACTTTAAATCTTCTTTATTTAAAACTCTTATTTCTTTCATGTATATTTTATTATTTGTTTTAATTTTTTCTTTTTCTTCTTTATTTTCATATGAAATAAACAATTTATTATATATTTCTTTTACTTCATTGTATATTTTTCTACTAGTACAAGGTAATATGCATAATATATTATTACTATATTTTTTTAAGTTTTCTAATGTTATTTCATTTGATGATAATTTTAGTAAATTTACATATCCATCATAGTTTATAGCATATAATACAACTATTTCATCATTATATTTTATATTTAGTCCTATTATAGGTTTAATGTTGTTTTTAGTACATTCTAAATAAAATTCCATTGTTCCAAACATGTTGTCATCAGTAATAGTAAGTGCTTTTAAATTATTTTCTTTAGCAAATTTAACTAATTCTTTTATTTTTATCATACTATGTAATAATGAATAATCAGTTCTAATATTAAGTGGTATATACATATAAAAGCACCTCCATAAGTTAATTTTACTATAATTTTAGTTTTTTGTTAAGTTTTATTTGACTTATTTAGTACTTTGTAGTAAAATTAAGTGGCATAGGAACAAAGATTATTTAAAGGAGGAAATGTTATGGCTAATAAAATGACTGCTAAAAAACCTTTATTTGGAAATAGAAGATCTCACTCATTAAGAGCTACAAGACATGCTCAAAAACCTAATTTACAAAAAGTAACATTAGAAAACGGAGAAAAAGTTGTTATGAGTGCTAGAGAATTAAGAACACTAAGAAAAACTTCAAATAATGTTTCAGAAATCGAAGCATAATTAAAAGAATGATTTGTATCATTCTTTTTTGTTACCACCAGAAAATCATTGTTAGTTCACTAAACTACCCCATGAAGCGTAGTCTGTATATGTACATAGGTAACTATATGTACTTTAATATTATGTATCTTTTTTTGTTTCTAATTCATATATATTAGTATTTATAGCAATTCCAATAACCAATATATATGACATAACATATACCCAGATAAGTAAAACCATTATACTTGATAAACTACCATAAATTAAATCATAATTAGCTATATTTGTTGCATAAAATGAATATATAGAAGTTGCTATTACCCATCCAATTGTAGTAAACATAACACCTTTATTTACATATTTACTTGGTATTTTTTTGTCAGGTGCTAAAGTATATAAGACTTTAATCAAAATGAATATTACAATAATAGCAATTGGCCACTTTAAGATAAGAAACATATTATATATTTTAGGACCGATTTCATTGAACATTTCTAATGATAAAACAAAATTTAAAATGCTATTTCCAAAACCTAAAACAAACAAAATAAAGAAAAAAACTGTACTAGCTACTATTATCATAATTAAAGCTTTTATTCTTTGATAAATATAACTTTTGTTTTCAATTTCATATAAAGTATTAGATGCGATTATTAAAGAATGCGTTCCATTAGAAGCTAAAACTAGACCAACGATAACATACCACCCCGATAAACTATTAGAGCTAACATTAGTTAAAATTGGTGTTAGTAATTTATATACATTACTAGGTATCATTTCACTAAATATATCAACTATATTAATTAAAGTAAAAGATAATTTTGAAAAAATTAAAGCCCCTAACATCATTAAAGGAACAATTGACATAAATAAAAAGAAAGCAATCGTACCAGGTAATATCCTAACTTCTGATTTATTAAGTATGTTTATAAAATTTTTAATTGTATTACTTTTGAATATATTTTTCATATTATACCTCTAATATTAGTATAACAAAATAATTAATAAAAGTAAATTAGCCATCGAAGACATTATTCAAAAAATCAAAAACATTTTGGATACCATTTTGAACACAATCACCAATTATATTTGAAAACATAATGCCTGCTTTTGAAAAACCATTTTCGTAATTTTTATCTTTTTCATCAAGATAATTTTTAATATCGATTTTTTTTCCTGATTTTAAATCTTGTTCAAACTCAACTATTTTTTCATTAGTAAGTGTTACTTTTTTATGTTGTTCAAATTCATAATACCCAGTTGCTGCAGAAACATATAAAGCTAAAAAACCAAATAATAAAGCTAAAAACAATTTCCAAAATATTTTACTATATAATTTTTTTTTATCTTTTATTTCCATTTAATCACCTAGATAATCTTTAATTACATTGGATAAAACATTTATAGTATTAATTACTTCATCAATTGTATTTTCACTACCTCCACACTCAATCAAAACAATATTTTGGTTTAAATCTTGATTATATATTCCATTTACATTACTTCCACCTTTTACTATAACTCCTCTACTTATATTTGGAATATATGACTTGAATATATCATTCAATTTATTTGTTAATTCCATATTTTTTTCGTAAGTATCATAATCTTTCCCAACTACAAATAATACTTTAGCATATTTTTTTCCATCATATTCAATAGTTGAAGCTTCACGACTTATAGCATCTCTATGTAAATCTATTATTAAATCTAAATTATTATTTTTTTTTAACGTTTCTTCTAAAAAGTATCTACTTGCTCTATAACTGTAATTATAAGACCAATTGTTGGCTTTTAAATAATCACTTATATTTCCAGTTTCAACTATGGTAGGTATATTATAATTATTTAATTTATCTTTTAATAAGTATGATGCCATTTGAACATTTGGTGTTATATTATAGTCAGAATAATCTGTCCAATCATATCCCTCTAATTGATGTGTATTATATATATATACTCTAGGATTTTTAATTTCAATCGGATTTGGATCTTCAATATAATCTGACATATTATCTAAACCATCACTATCACTACTATTCTTTATTTCATAATTAAATTTTTTTGATAAAATTGTTGTAGGTTTACTTAAATCTATATTAGTTATAAATTTAAGAAATTTATCCAAATAATTATTTTTCCTTTCTTTATATAATAAATGATGATTTGAATCATGAAGAATTGCTATCACAAAATCTCTGTTATTATTTTCTAATTTTAAATCAAATAAACAATTAAATGTTAATTGAAATATAGCATATACAAATATTAATATAAGTAATAATCTAAATATTTTTATTTTCTTTTTTGCTTTAAATTTCTTTATAATCATCACCTACTTTAACTTATTCTTACTATATAATAATATGAGCAATTATAATGTCGAAAAAAGCTAAAGATTTATTTTTTCTTTAGCTTTTGAATATTTGGAAATGCTTTAATAACTCTTTCTCTTAAATAAGATTTTTTATATTTTTTTCTTAATTTTCCTATTCTTTCAGTTGAGTCACCTTTAGGATTAATTAAGGTGTTTTTTAAACCATTTATAATGTTAAATGATACAATCATATCTGATACAAATATGATAAATAATGTAAAAGTTATTATTGTCATTAATAAATTTGGTATCATTTGATAAATGCTAATTATAAATGGGTTTACTAAATATAATAATATGCATCCACCTATTCCAAATAAAAACATTGTTTCTAAACAAATTCTACCATTAATATTATACTTATTCTTTGAATAATCCCACCATCTGGTTTTAAATAATTTTTCCATTATATAACTAGTTGTATATTCTAATACAGCACATATAAATACAATTTTAAGGAATGTTCCTATTATATCGCCAGTATTTTTAATAAATAATATCATAAAAATTGAACCACATCCATAAATTGGACAATATGGCCCAATTAAAAATCCTCTATTTACTATCTTTTTATTTATTATTAGTTCATTCATTACTTCTATTATCCATCCAATAAAAGAATAAGTAATAAACAACATAAAATATAATTCAAAATCTTTCATTTTTACTCCTTATTTTTAAATAATTTTTTGATATTTTTTTTAGGTAATAATAGTTTTACATTTCTTACTATGTCAATTTTATATTCATCAGATAAACATTCATATTTTTCACCATCAATACACCAATTAGTAATAGGAATTTCATTAAATAATATTTTTAAATCAGAAACTTTGTAAAAATCAAACCCTTTTACTTTCGTAATATCTGACTTTGTTAAATGATATATAGCATTTATTATTTCTTTTTTTGTTGTTAAATTACATAATAATACTTCAAATTTGTTATCATCTAATAATACATTTTCATAAAAGTTATTGATACCTGCTATTCTATTAGCATTTGATATTAATATAAAAGAATAATTTCCTTGGTGTTCTTCATTATCAATAGTATATTTAATACTATATAAGTTTGTTTTTCCTTTTATTTCTTTTAAACCATAAATTAGATATGCTAAATAACCATATTTTTTCTTCATTGGTTTAGGTGTATCATACGAAACATTTGTTAATTTTCCAAAAGCTGCACAATATGTAAATGGTGTTCCATTTATTGTACAAATATCAATATCTTTAACGGAACCTTCCATTAATAATTTTAAATTTTTAATTAGGTCCTTTTTATACCCATACATTGCACCGATGTCATTAGCAGTACCATATGGTAAATGAGCAAGTAACAATCTATTTTTTCTTTCAAAGTTACCAATCATAACTTCGTTAAATGTTCCATCACCGCCTATTGAAATTACTAAATCTGTATTTTCTAGATTTTTAACTATTTCGGTAGCATGTCCTTTATATTCAGTATATTTAATTTCTAAATCATAATCATATTCATTAAGTGTTTTATTTAATAACTCAATATTGGCTATTTTTTTATTACGACCACTTGTTGGATTAATAATCAAAACACATTTTTTCATATTATCACCTATCTAAATTATATCATTTTATTATATAAATTAAAAGAATTATTCTTTGAATAATTCAAAATACTCACCGGAATCTAAGTATAAAATTCCTTTCTTATTTTCAAATGTTTTAATTATATCTACATAGCTATTTATATTTTCAATTTTTTCTAAAGTAATATATACATAATTACCATCATTCATTGTAAATAAAAATCTTTCTTCATCAACAGAATTTGGATCATATTTGATTTCGGATATTCTATCAATTATATTTCTTTTAATCAATTTCATTTTTTCTTTAAATAGTTTATAAACTTCATCAGTTAATGAGTTTATAAGTATTGGAGCATTCATATTATCTTTTGTTTCTCTAAAATCATACATAACTGTTTTTTTTATGTTTTGATTATAAAATAACGGATAATTTTCTTCTATTCTTATGGTAATTTTTCTAAATTGTTTTTTTACTTTAGCGTCTTTTACAAAAATATTTTTTTCTAATTTTTGTTCTATTCCGTAGCTAGTAAAGCTTAATATTGAAGGATAATTACTTATACCTGCAATATCAATTATTTCTTGATCTTTAATTAAAGTATTTCCAGATATAAATATATTTTTTATTGGTATTTTTATATAGGTAAAAATAGAATAAGTTATTAAAAATAAAATTATTAAAACTAAGATAATTCTACCGTATCTTACTTTTACTTTTTTTACTTTTTTTCCATGTCTTGATGTATAATTTGTTTTCTTTTTACCTTTCATATTATCACTCTACTTTACTATTTCTTGTTCTAAAACTAATTCAATATTATATTTTTCTTTTATTTTTTCTTGTATTTCAGTTATTAATTTAATTATGTCTTTTCCTGTACCATTCTCATTAATAATAAAATTTGCGTGTTTATTAGATATACTAGCTCCACCTATTTTTTTACCTTTATATCCAATATCTTCTATTAATTTTCCCGCAAAATTATCTGGAGGATTTCTAAATACACTTCCTGCTGTTGGATATTCTAAAGGTTGACTCATTATTCTTCTTTTTTTTCTATCTTCAATTATATTCAATATTTCTTCTTTGTCACCCTTTTTTAATATTATATTTGTTTCTAAGCAAACATAATTTGGATTGTGTTTAAAGAATGAATCACGATAATGATAATTCAATTCTTTATTATATAGTCTTTTAATTTCTAAATCTGGAGTAATTACCAATATACTTTCAATAATATAACCCATATCTGATTTGTAAGCTCCAGAATTATTTACTAAAGCACCACCTACAGTACCAGGAATACCAGTAGCAAATTCCATGCCCGTTAATCCTAATTTAGATGTTTTGATTGCTAATTTCATTAGATTATAACCTGAACCTACTATTATTTTTGTATCTTTTATTTCTAACTTGTTAAATTTGTCTAGCTTAATTAAAATACCATTATAGTCACCATCAAATATTAGGTTAGATCCACCACCTATTATTTTATATTTATAGCTTTTTTCTTTAATCACTTTTAACAATGTTAAAAGTTCTTTTAAATTTTCTGGAATAACTAATATTTTAGCACTCCCATTTAATTTATAAGTGGTATATTTTTTTAAATCGATATCATATATTTTTTTACCACATTTAATTTTTTTTAATTCTTCAATCATAAATTGCTCTTTTCTTTTATTATTTCATAAATTTTAGTTGCGCTATCATCGCATTTAAATTGTTTTAAATTATTCTTAATTTCTTCTAATTTTAGATTATCATTTATTAATTCATCTATTTTATTTACTAAAATATTACCTTTCAAATCTTTTTCTTCAATTAAAACGGCAGCATTTTTATTTACTAAATCTATTGCATTTTTATATTGATGATTGTCTGGAACATAAGGACTAGGTATTAATATTGTAGGAACTTCTAAGCTTATTATTTCTGATAAAGTAGAAGCACCAGCTCTTGATACCATTAAATCTGTTTTTTTCATAATTCTAGTTAATTCGTTAACAAATGGGACTATTTTAACATTATTAGGAAATTCTTTTGTTTTCATTTCTTCATAAGAGTCTTTACCTGTTACAAATAAAATCTCATAATCTTTATTTTTAAATTCTGATATTGTTTTTACTAAAAAATTATTTACTTTTTCTGATCCCAATGAACCCATTACAAATAGAACTAACTTTTTATTTTCTGATAAATTAAATTGTTTTTTATCTAGTGCGCTCTTATTAACAGCATCTTCACTACAAGGATTTCCTGTAAATATTGTTTTATAAGTTGGAAAATATTTCATTGATGAATTAAATGATACAAATATATAATCAGCATATTTACTTAAAAATAGGTTAGCTTTACCAGGGGTACTATTTTGTTCATGAATAAATGTTTTATATCCTAGTTTTTTAGCTGTTGATATTACTGGTCCTGTAACATATCCACCAACACCAATAACAACATCTGGATTAAAGTTTTTGATTAATTTTTTGCATCTTTTTTTTGCTTTAAAGTAAGCATTTAAAGTTTTAAAATTTTTAAGCAATTTTTTTCGGTTAAATCCATATATTTCTATTGATTCAAAAGGTATACCATAAGTTGGAATTAAATCTTTTTCCATTCTGTTATGAGTACCTATATATAAAAATTCACTATCTGGTTCTCTTTCTTTAATTTTATTAATGATTGCTAAAGCGGGATAGATATGTCCGCCTGTCCCTCCAGCACTTATGATTACTCTCATATATTCACCTTTTCTATTTTAGTTATACTTATTATACCATAATTATATTCAATTTTTAAATAATTTAGAATAAAGAAAAAGAAAACATTATGTTTTCTTTTAACGGAAACCTCCGCCTCCGCCTCCACCGAAGGAACCTCCGCCTCCGCCACCAGAAGAGAATCCACCTCCACCTGATGAATAAGATTCGGCTCTTGATTTAGCAGTAGATGCACTTACCATTCCTGTATGAGATATATCATGAACGAATATCATACTACTATATGTATCATCTGTAATTACATCTGGATACAATTCTTTAAATTGTTTAGCTACTTTATCAGCAACTCCAAATATTTGAGCATACATTAAGTATTCTTCCCATAAAGTTACTTCAATTGCTTCTTTATCTTTCATATTTTCAAATTCTTTAAAGAATTCCTTTAATCCTTTCATATATATGGCTTCACCATACATTGAAGGATCTACTGAATAATATGTTGATTTAAATATTTTAAATGTTGTCTTTTCTTTTTCAACTAATTTTCCTTCTTCAATTAATTTATCATTTTCATAATCTAAAACATCATCAAACCATTTAAATATTTTTGAATAGTTGTTTTTACACCACTTTTCAAATTCTTTACTTTCTAGTATTCCATCTTTACTAGCAGTATACATATATTTGTATAATTTGTCTTCTACTTCTGTATCTAATATAGCATTTTCATTAAATATTATTGTAGTGTCTTCTTTTTTAAATATTGCTCCAATTGTTTTACTTTCTATTCTAATTTTTTCTTGTTTCAACCATTTAAGTAATACAGCACCTAAAAAGTCTGTTTTTTTCTTTACTAAATTGTAGTTATTAGCAACCCAGTAAGCTCTATATATATCCTTTCCACAAGGTAATTCCCTAAACAAATTAACGTTTTTTGGTAATTTCTTCCCTTGTTCACCATAATCTAATGTTTTTGTTCCACATTTATTTCCAGAATCAGATGCTGATTTGCATATTATTGCAATAATAAATATCCAAAAGGCTACATTAAATATTGCGAAAAGAGCACTTAATATAGTAGCTAAAGGTGATTCTTTATCATCATAGTGAGTAGCGCCTTCTTCAGCCATTTCGTAATATTTATTAAAGTTACCTGATATTTCATTTGATGTATTGAATGTTCCTTTTTCAAATTTAACTAGTGCTACTACATATTCATCACTAGATAAGCTATCATTGCTTATCTCAATGTAACCATCATATACATAAGCATAACCTCCATAATTTCCATATCCCCAAACATCTAATGTATCTTCATAATTAAAATCGCTATGAATTTTTATATAAACATCATCTACATCTAAATTTTCTGGTATTAGTTCCCAATAAATAATATCTGAATCTTCAGTTGTTGCTACAAAGCCAGTTATTTTATATTTTAATGTATAAATATTATTTCCATAATTACTTATTCCAAAACATAATTCCTTATGATCTCCAGCATCATAAATACCATATTTATAAGCTTTCTCATCAAATGATGCATTTACATCCCAACTTCCATTTGAATTGTAGCTTGTATAAGATCTTACCTCATCACTTACAGTGTAATCAATAATTTCTGAATTTCCAAGATTTCCATAATACCTATATCCTTCTGTACCACTATTTAATGAAGTATTCCATACTTCAGTTATATAGGCATCTCCATTATTATCAACATATATATCCATTGATATTTTATTGATATTATTAGCTTTTACATTGCCAGAAAATAAAACAAAAGCTATTACTATAATTATGTAATTAAATATTTTTTTCATAAACACGCTCCTACTGATATAATTTTATCACAATTATTAATAATCGACAATAAAAGAGTCACCTATTTTTTTAGCTTTTTGTAATTCTTCTTTTGTTTTTATTGTCCATATAAATAGAGGAATATCCTTATACCTGACTACATTATATTTAGATATTGAAATAAAATCTGGATTTACTATAAATTTTAATTTTAAATTACTATATGTTAATATTCCTATTTTAAATTTTGTATTTATTTTAAACCAATAGTATGTTTTTATAGAGAAAGTTTGAATTATAAAATTATTATATTCTTTTAGTATTTTTTTTAGCTTTTTACATATTTTTTTACTATATTCTTTTATTTCAATTAATAATAACACTTTATTATTAATTAGTTTTAATACATCAGTTAATAAGGGAATACATTCGTCTGAATTTAATAATTTAATATTTTTAATTTCTTCATAATTACAAGTTTCTATTTTTTTATCAATTCCTGTCATTCTTTTTAAGTTACTATCGTGGAATACAACTATATTGGAATCTTTTAAAATTCTTACATCTAATTCTATTGGCATATTTCGATATAATGCTTTTTTAAAAGAAGATAAACTATTTTCAGGTACAGTTTTATGTAGTCCTCTATGTCTAAATTCATAATTTTTTAAATTCATATTACACCTAATTATATATATTTTTATTTTTTATAAAATATGTTATAATATTTATGGTGATTTAGATGAATGAAGATAAAGATGTAGTAGATTTCTTCACAGAAGAACTAAATAAGAAAGAAAAAAAATTACAAAAGAAAAAAGAAAAAGAAAAAAAACTTCAAGAAAAGAAAAATAAAAAATTAGAAAAAATGGAAGATATTGAGTTTGCTAAAAGGTTAGAAGAAAAAAAATCTGAAAAAAACGAAGATCTTGATTTGAATCATAATAGCTTAGAAATGACTAGAGCAAATTTATTCAATTTTGATTCAAAAGAAAAAAAATATCCTTTTTTAAATTTTGTCCTAGGATTATTTTTAGTCATATTATTCTTAGTCAGCTGTGATTATTTTATATATAGCGTTTTAAAAGAAAAAGATTTAAAAATTATAATTACAAGTTCATTATTATGTTGTTTATCTATTTGTTATATTTTATCAATTATTATTAAAAAAGAGTCAATAAAAAAAATATTTCAAATATTAGCTACTATTTCAATTGTAGTATATATGGCATATTACTTATTTATAGTTTAACTTTACTTTTAATTTATTATATGTTACTATGTATATAGATGAGTTATCGCTCATACAATAAAAAAGGGAACATTCATTATGAATGTCTACCATTAAATGTGTTAGACATTTAAGTCATTGACTTAAGTGTCATTTTTTTATTATTACTATCAACAAAGATAGGAGTAATAAATTGATAGCAATGAGATTTAAAACTTTTATAATAAAAGTCTTGATTTTCATTTTATCAAACCCCCTTTCTTTTAAGAAAAAGAGGTAGACACCCATTAAATGTTCCATTTTATATTTTATAATATTTAAAACATAAAGTAATTATTTTTCGTTCGACAAAATTAGACATTTACTTTTAAATTATTATATGTTACTATGTATATGGATGAGTTATTGCTCATATAATAAAAAAGGGAACATTTGTTATGAATGCCTACCCAAATTTTGAATTTGTTAAGACATTTAGACTAAAAATCTAAGTGTCATTTTTTTATTATTACTATCAACAAAGATAGGAGCAATAAATTGATAGCAATGAGATTCAAAACTTTTATAATAAAAGTCTTAGTTTTCATTTTATCAGACCCCCTTTCTTTTAAGAAAAAGAGGTAGACACCCATTAAATGTTCCATTTTATATTTTATAATATTTAAAACATAAAGTAATTATTTTTCGTTCGACAAAATTAGACAAAAAAAGTATTATTTTTCAATACTTTTTTTTGTCTTTTTATTTTTAATTAATAAAAATATTATAGTTCCTACACTAAGTACTAATCCAGTACTTACACCAATTAATATTTTTAAATATAATTCATTTTCAGAAACTAATTTATTAACATGTTCGTCATTATAAATTTGAACTGTATCTTCTTTTGAATCATACATATAAATGTTTGTTTTACCAGTCTCAACATTCATCGCATATATTAATGAATATTTTGAACTATTATTTAATTTATATGCTATTATTTTTTCATCATTGTATTTAATACTTGTTTTAGAATAACCAGTAGGAATTTTTTCTAATTCTAATGGATACAAAACTGTATTGCTAAATTTATACTCTTTATATAATTTATAATTATTTTTTTCTTTTACATACCAATTTTGATTACCTTTACTATCTTTTAAAGCTACTATTGTATATTTTGTTATTTTATTTTGATAAGCGGGAACTTCTTCATTATTAATTGTTAATGAAGTTTCTTCATAATTATTAGGTGGAGTTAAATTTTTTTTGTTTCTAACAACTGTGTATTCTTCCTTATCAACTTTTACTTTAATTGGATTAAACTCTTTTACTGTAGCTTTAATAGTATAGGTCTTGGTTGCTCCATTTTCAGCGGTAACAACTACCTCTATGTTATTATCTCCTTCAGTAACTTCCCTTTCTCCAGTACCTGATACACTAGCGTTGCCATCAGCAACATTAGCAGTAACATTTATTTTTTCAGTACCAGCTTCCAATTCTACACTATATTCTAGTGTGTCACTATTGAATTCTGGATTTAAAGAAACACCATCAATTCCTAATGAAGATAAATTGTTGTTAGTTGATAATTGTCTTCTAGCATTTACTCTAATCGTAATTGAGGACGAACTTGTGTACCTAGAATCATTTGAATATAAAGCCATGTTTTGTGGAGTAAATGTAATCGTTGCTGTACCAGGATTATTTGTTCTAAAAGTATAAGTTGCTTGTTCATTTGGAGTTTTAAATCCCCCATCACTAATACCTCCTGATATAACACTCGAATTACTTGAAGTTAATGAATATTTTCCCATTGCATCATTTGTTTTTATCGTAATAATTACTGAATCACCAACAGTAACATTTGTTCTACTTGCATATAAATCAACAGCTGCTGCATTAACAGTAAATGAACAAGTAATGAAAACTATAAAACCAAATATAATTTTTTTCATTATAATGTTCCTCCATTCATAATATATTTATATAATTTAACATAGTCTATGGCGTCAACTGTACCATCATTATTAACATCTGCAGCTATCGCATATGAACCATCTAATGAAGAACCACCCATTATGTATTTATATACTTTAACATAATCAACAGCATCTATTTCACCATCACCATTTGCATCACCACGAATTACAATTCTGTAACTCTTTTCTTGACCATTTGTTTTAATAGTTGCGACATCTCCTGTTCCTAATTTTTCTTGGCCACTTATATTTCTTCCATCTGTAGTAATTATAACATCACCACCTGATGATTTAATTGCCGCAATCATATGAGCAGCAGTAGTTCCTAAGTTAATATTTGTAATATATTGATCATTATCTGTATATCCACTCTTAGAAATTATATCAGTAAATGAACTATTATTTTTCATATTGTTTATTGCACTTTGGTCAACACTAACTGGTAATGATGCCGCAGTCGCAGGCATATTTTCATATATAGGAATTAAAAATTCAATTGTACTATCTAATTTATTAATTTTTTTATAAGCATTATAACTGGATTTACTTTCTGAATAAGGGGCTTCCGTATTCGTCATATATTGATGTGAATAAGTATTATTGCTTGTAACATTAAATCTTTGTAAATATAATGTATTTTGACCAACATTAATATATCCATCAGCAATATATTTTGCACCTTCCAATATTGCTTTTATTGGATCAGTCCAAGGTCTATTATAACTTGTATAATTTTCATCATATCCTTTAGCAAAATCTAAAGCACAGAAAATTGGATCTTCACAACTTGAAAAAGCTCCAATATTATAGAAGTTATAGTATGAAATATCATTAATTTTACCATTACCATTTGCGGAATTTGAAATCTTACCATCTCCTGAAACTAGTTCTTGTCTAGAACGAGCGGCTAAGGAAACTGGACTTATATTATTTCCATCGTATGTAGCGGCTTGAATATAATAATCGGCATATTGTAATAAATCAGATCCTGCAAATATACTTTCTATTACTTCTTTTGTTTGTAAAGAAGCATTGTAACCTAAATTTTCAAACATAAATATATTAATTTCGTTTAAAAAATTTCTTGGGTCCATATAGTATGCTACAGTTTGTTTATTTGCTGCATACCAACCACCTGCTTCCATTTGATTATATGTATTAGTAGAAACATTATATGAGTCTTCATCTAAAGATAAATAAATAGGATTTGAAGATTGAATATAACTAATTCCAACTTGACTTTCAGCTGCAATGGCATCTTCCCAATTCAAATTTGTTTTATATCCAGTAAATTTCCAATTTGGATGATTATCTTTTAATAAAGTTAATTTTGTCCAATAAGATTCTGGAATACCACTACTTGCAAATTCTTCAGCATATTTTGTTGTGTCAATATTAAATGAAATTTTGTCTGCACACACAAATCCTTCATATGTTTTTTTATTGCTTTCCCAATAAAATTTAATTTTGTAAAATCCAGCAGTACATTTTGTACTATCATTTGAAGCAACTAAATTATTATCTAAAATTTTAATTATATCCCCTGTATCTAAAGTATTAAGAACTTGATTACCAGAATAATTTGGTTCTGAGTAAAAAAGTACACCATCCTTATTAATAAATCCCTCATCATTTACATTAATTGCTTTTATACCAGGTATGAATAAAAATAAAGTAATTATTATACTTATTAGTAATTTCTTCATAATATCACACCCTTCCATTCTATCTATAAATATTATATCAAATATATAATTTAAAGTATATAAAATATATAAAAACTTGTCGATTTTTGACAAGTTTACACATCTATATAATCAATACTAATTGGATATAATCTGTTAAGTTTATGAAAAAATTTCGGATTGTTATTAGCAAATTTAATTACGCCACCAGAAATAATTAAATTTTTATCTTTTTCTTCTATTTTTTTAGTTATTTTTCCCCTAGCATTTTTAGGAAAAAAAGTCTCAAAAGGTCCAAATAATCCACGATTACCCTTTTTATCAATAAAATCAAATACTAGTCCATTATGCATATGTCCAGATAAAATTAAATCAAATTTATTAACAATGTCTTCATCATTTCTAAATATATGAATTGGTGTATGGCATAACAATATATTATATTTTAAAGGATTAATTTTTTTTATTTTTTTATTCATTTCTTTTTTGAATACCTCATAATTTTCGTGATAATTATTATAATATCCATAACTCAAACTAAGGGATGTAAAAGTTATATTATCTCTAACTAATGTTTTATTGTCTAAGTAATATACATTTTCTATTGTATTTAAATTCAAAAAGTATTCTTCATTTGTTAAATAAGTATGTTTATGATTTAAAAAATTTGTTTCATCATGGTTACCTTTTGATATAATTGTAGGAGCAATTTTACTTAAACTTTTTATAAAATTCGTTAGATTGTCTGAAGATTCATAGAGAATGGATACATCATCTACTAGATCACCTGGTATACAAATATAATCAGGTTTATGTTTTTTAATGTTATCAACTATCTCATTAAATATATTCAAGTCATAATTAATGCTATAATGAATATCAGAAATTAAACATATTCTTTTCCCTATATTATTTATTTTATAAAATTTATTTTTAATCATAATATCACCTACAAAAAATAATCAAGTAATCTTGATTATTCATTAATTCCAGAAGTAAATTCTTTAACCAACTCATTAAATCTATTTAGATTTTCAGCTAATTCGTCAGCTTTTTCATTAGCTTTAATTTTTTCTTCTTCTAAAATTTTTCTTTCTTTTTCTATATTTTTTCTATCAATATCTAATTCTTTAGCTTTAGCTAAATATTCATCTTTTTGTTTTTTCTTTTCTTCTGTTAATTTTTCATATTCTTTTTTCTTTTCCATTTCAAAACGACTTTTTTCATTAGATAACAATAGTTTTTCTTCTTTAACATTTGTTGCTTCTTCGTCAATTTCAGCTTTTCTTTCTTTTAATTTTTGAAATATTTTATCTTTTGTTGTTTTAATTTTTTCTAATTCTTCACTACATTTTTGCTCATGTTCAATGCGTTTTCTTTCTAGTTCTCTTGTATCTCTATCAAGTTTTTTACGCATATCAACACATTTATTAAATATTTCAGTTGCTGATTTGACATTATCGTTTGCTAAATCAAAGAATTTCTTAATATTACTTACTTTGTCATCATTTAATTTTTCATCAGAAGAATTAACCTCCACTATTTTAGTAGTGTTTTTTGAAGTTATTTCTTCGCAATTGTTTGGTAATTCAAAATCCATTATTCTTGACCTGGAACTTGTTTAAATCCCATATTAAATTGAGAAACTAATTCTTTGAAACGAGCACAGCTTTGTGATAAGTTTTGGCTTTCTAATTCTAATTTTTTCTTTTCAACTTCTTTGTATTTTTCAAATTGTAATTCTTTTTCTTCTAATTCTGATTGCTTATTTTTAATTAGCGCAAGTGAGGCTTCTTTTTCTTTTTCGTTTTGAGTTTTCATTTTTTCTAACTCTTCTTTTCCTATCTTAATTTTTTCTTCTTCAACTTGTTTTTCTTTATTAAATTGATCTTTTAAAGTTTCAATTTGTTCTTTAGCTATTGCAATATTTTGTTCTTCAGTTGTTTTATATTTTTCAAATTGTTGTCTTTCTGCTTCTAATTTTTCTTTATCATTTTTATTTGTTTGTTCTTGCAATGCTAACTCAGTTCTAGTTGCTAGAACTTCTTGATTAAATTGAGCTTCTTCAGTTTGCATTCTTACTTTTTGATTTCTTTCATTTTCTTCAAATTTATCCTTTGAAAGTTTTAATAATTCTTTTTGTTCTTCTTTGTATTTTTCGAATTCTTGTTTTTCCTTTTCTAATTTTTCTTTTTGTTCAGTTAAATAAGCTTCAGTTATATTAGCGTTTTTTTGTTTTTCAGCTAATGTAGACATAAACTTATTAGCACCTGCTACATCATTTGATAAGCTTTCAAAAATACTATTTAAATCAGAATCATTAGAATTATTTACAATTGGTGTTTCTTTTTTTTCAACTTTAGGTTCAATAGGTTTTTCAACATTTTGTCCCATCATTTTTTCAACACCATCTAACATATCATCAATTACTTCAACATTATTATTTTCCATATAAAAACATCTCCCTTTTTATTATTCTTTTACTTTACACTAAGTATACTATATTTTTTTAATTTTGTATACATTTTTTTTTAAAAAAGATGATTTTATTCATCTTTATCATTATTTTCTATTCCCACTAGAACTTTTCTAGGCTTACTAGATCCTGTTGAAGGACCTATTATTCCTCTTTCTTCTAGTAAGTCAATTGCTCTGGCAGCACGATTATATCCTAATCTAAATTGTCGTTGTAATTTAGATGTACTAATACTACCTTGTTCCAAAACAAATTCAACTATTTCATTATATAATGGTTCTTCTTTAGCATCGCCGCCACTTACTAAAGTTGTGGCACCTTTTGTTTCTTCAGTAGCACTTATTTTTTTATCGTACATAACTGGTTGTTCATTTTTAACATAATCAACTACTCTTTTAATTTCGTCATCTGATATAAATGTTCCTTGAATTCTAACAGGTGTGTTTTCTCCTTGTGGTAAAAACAACATATCACCTTTTCCTAATAATTTTTCGGCTCCCGTCATATCCAAAATTGTTCTTGAGTCAATACTTGATGAAACTGCAAACGAAATTCTTGAAGGAATATTTGCTTTTACAACTCCTGTGATTACATCTGTAGATGGTCTTTGAGTTGCTACTATAAGGTGAATTCCTGCTGCTCTTGCCATTTGAGTAATTCTCATAATCGAATCTTCAACTTCTTTGGCCGCTACTAACATCAAGTCTGCTAATTCATCAATGATCACAACTATAAATGGCATTTTTGCTCTCTTTTCTTCACTTGATTCATTTTTCTTTTCAACGTAGGCATTATATCCTGCTATATTTTTAGTACCTGTATCTTTAAATCTTTCGTATCTATTTTCCATTTCAGCTACAATGTTTTTTAATATTTCATTAGCTTTTTTAGGTTCAGTTACTACTTCTGTTAATAAGTGTGGTATATCTTCATACATTGAAAGTTCTACTTTCTTAGGGTCAACTAATACTAGTTTTACTTCATTTGGTTTAGCACGCATTAAAATCGAAACAATTATACTATTTATACATACTGATTTACCACTACCAGTAGATCCTGCTACTAATAAATGTGGTGTCTTATTAATTTCAGTCCATACTGGTTTACCCATTATATCCTTACCTAAAGTTGCTAACAAAATGGAATCTTTAAGTGATTTAGGTACACTTTGTAGTACTTCTCTTACCGTTACCATTGATGTTACCTTATTTGGTATTTCAATTCCTATTGTTGATTTACCTGGTATTGGAGCTTCAATACGAACATCTTTAGCGGCTAAAGCAAGGGCTATTTCACTATGAATTCCGGAAATTTTACTTAGCCTTGTCCCTGATTTAACTTCTATTTCATATTGAGTTACTGTTGGTCCAGGGTTAATTGCTACTACTCGTCCTTCAATCCCAAAATCTTTTAATACTTGATGTAAAACATCAACATTATGATTTATAGTTTCAGTTGATTCTTTGTTTTTATTTTTTACAGGTTCTTTTAATAGTTTAATGTCTGGTAATCTATAGCCTGTACAATCTTCTTCTATTTCTTCTATTTCTTCTTTTGTTTCTTCTTTAGGTTCTTCTTTATGAATTAATTCTTCAATAGAGCGATATACAACTTTATTATCATTTTCATATTTTTCTTCGATTTTTTCTATTTTTTCTTGTTCTTTTGGTTTTAATTTCTTTTCGTGTTTTAATTTATTTTTTACTTTAAAGAATGCATCATAAATTGATATTCCAGTAAACATAATTATTCCACATACTATAAGAGCCCATGTTACTATTCTAGTTCCATTCATCGCAAACAAATAAACAAATAAACTTGAAAAACAAGAACCAATTAATCCGCCACCTAAATTAGCTCTACTACTAGCTGATGACATAAATTTGTTGATTGTTTCATTTATAACTTTAAGTCCTTCTAGTTTTCCTTCTTCTATATATGGTAAATGTGATAAAACTAGGATTCCAATTATAAATATGTATAATCCTATTAGTTTAGATGTAAAAAAGTCAGGTTTAGCTCTTTTTACAATCATATAAGCACCAATAATCATTACTAGAATTAATAAGACATTATACCAGGTTCCCACTAAGAATGCTGAAAAATTACTTATAAAATTACCAACTATTCCTGTACCTGGTATTATTCCTATTATAGCAATAATTATTAATAATATTCCTATTAGTTCTACACTATAATTATTTGATTCTTTTTTTGTTGTTTTTTTAGTTTTCTTCTTTGGCATATTTCCACCCACCTACTATATTAATTATAGCATAAAAAAAAGCAAAAAAAAAGCCAGAAAGCACTAAAACGATAAACCTGATCTCCCAGGTGGGCATCACATCATATATATTAGGATTCTTAAATTATAAGCATTCAACACAATATATGAATTAGATTCCCAATCGTTTTACTTGTAGGTTTTTCTTTTCGTACTTTCTAGCAATTTCATTATAGCATATTAATTATTTTTAATCAATAGTGTTAGTACAAACTTCATTACTAACTTTGTCTTTATCGACTATTGAATAACTATTTGTTTTTCCAATTTTAACTTTTACATATTTATTTAAATAATCATCTACAGATACTGCTATTAAGTTTTCTTTATCAATTGTATCTATTTTAAAGCAATATGTGTTTCCTATTTTTTTTGGATAAGAATCAATGTCACTTCTCATATATTGTTCTACACCGTTATATATTAATTTTTGAGTTGCTTCATCAATTTCTATTTCTTTTTTTTCAGCTATTTCTAATACTTTAGGAAAAGTTAAAACAAATATAAATCCTAATAATACTATAATTGCTAAAAGTTCTATTAAAGTAAATCCTTTTTTCATATCATCACCTATTATAATTTTATAATATATATTAATTAAAGTCAAAGAAAAACGATTTTTTTAATCGTCTTCTTTAGTACCTGTTACATCTTCAATCGTTATTTCTTCTTTATCTTCTGTTGTATCAGTTTTGTTATCTTCTTTTTTATCTTCAGTTTTTGTTTCTTCTTTTTTTGTTTCAATTTTAGGTGTTTCAACCTTTGTTTCAGTTTTAGGTGTTTCTACTTTTGTTTCCGTTTTTGTTTCTTCTTTTCTTAAAATTGTTAAGGTTAAAGAATTAATATATGAAACATCGTATCCTGATTTATAGTTTTGACCTATAACTGTATTATTAGTTCCCGTTCCTGTTGAAACATATTTGAAATTAACTGATATTCCTAATTTATTACAAGTTGCTCTTGCTTGAGCTTCAGTATCTCCTGTAAAGTCAGGTAATTTTGAAACGGCTGCTTTACCTACTGTATCTTTTCCTATTATTGTTTCTTCGTAAGGATTATCAATACTAAAGCTAAATTCTTTTATTATTTCTGGATTTTCTAATCCTAGATTAATTTTCATGGCTTTAATTACTTCATTTAATGATTCTGTATATAACACATAATTATATAAATCTAGTTTCATAGCTTGATCATATATATATGCATCATAACCATTTAAATATAGGCGTTGCATACTTAATAAGTCAGCAACATTTTCCCCAGAGTTTTTAGTTAAAATATCTTTTCCTATATTGTAAAGAGATAATATTTCAGATGTTGTCATATTTGTTTCCATACTACTGCTTACTGTATCCATTAATTCACTTACTGTATTTAAATTTTTAATATTTTTTAACTTATTTAATAATGCTTTTACTACCATTTGTTGATGTTGTCCTCTAATAAAGTCATTACTAATATAATTTGAATATTTTTTAGGACAATAGTTTGGCCAAGTATGTCTATTTCTTGCGAATGCTAAAGCTTGTTCTCCATTTAATGTTTGAAGTCCTTCTTCAACAAAGACTGTATTTTTACCCCACTCACGATTACTATTTTGTTCACAGAATGCATAAGGTACATCAATATCAACTCCGCCTAATGTGTCTACTAATTTAACTACACCCTTGAAGTTAATTTTAACATAATAATCTATTGTTATTCCTGTAAAGTTTTGAATTGTATTTATCATACATTCTTCACCATACCAAGCAGCATGTGTTATTTTATTTTTTCTTTGATTTTGGAAACAAGCTATTGGTACATAACTATCTCTAGGTATACTTAATATTGTTGAAGATAGTGTTGTTGGATTGAATGTAATAAGCATTAATGAATCACCATTAAATGATGCATTTGCAATATTTTCTTGTTCTGAATCAACTCCCATCAAAAGAATTGTAAATGGCTTATCTATTTTATTGTTGTTTGTATTACTATTTTTGATTTTTTTTGTTTGACTATATATAACTTTTGTTTTTTCTTTTAAATTTCCGAAATCAGTTCCATCCATATTAGAAAATAAAATATCGTAATTGGCTGGTAAAAATGCATATTGAATTTCTTTATTTAATAATGCTTTAATTAATTCAATAAAACTATCATATTCTGCTACTTTTCCAGTTAGATTATTTTTTTCTATGATTTCAAGTGGCATTTGATTACCTACAACACTTGTTTTATCATTTATAATTCCTAGGGTACTATTTCCTACATCTTTTATTTTTTTTGCTTTATCATCTTTAAGTGTTACTACACTTGAAGTATAATTAGTTGAGTTACTAGACATTCTTCTTAATGTGTTGTATGTGTCATTTATGTAATATGCTCCTATAAATAATAATATTGAATAGATTAAAGTTACCACAAATATGGTTTTATATTTACTTTTTGGTTTTTTTAAGGCTTTTAAAAATCCTGTAAATGCACATATCCATATTAAAAGAACTATAACTATAAATAATATTCTAGCAAAATTTTCTATTCCATTTAATAAATAAACTGCATATACTATATAAGAAGTAGATATAGTTATTAAAATAAATGAGATAACTATTAATATTTTTTTTAACAAATTTTTTTTCATTTTCATCACCTACGTATCCATATCATTATACCCTTTTTTATTAGTTTTAACAACTTGTAATAAAAAATTTCATAAATTTAATAAAATATATGTAAAATGATTGAAATAATTTATTTTTTTTGATAAAATTATAAAAGTGATGGGTCTATAGCCAAGTGGTAAGGCGTGGGACTGCAACTCCCTGATCGTTGGTTCAAATCCGACTAGGCCCTCCATTATATGCAGATGTGGTTTAATGGTAGAATGCGACCTTGCCAAGGTCGAGGCGCGAGTTCAATTCTCGTCATTTGCTCCATAAAAGAATATCGTCGCACCAATGTGACGTTAATGATTAAATCAACTAGAAATAGTTGATTTTTTGTACAGTATTGCAATTATTATTTAAATATTGATAACCACCAAGAAAAATTAAAAAAAGTATCATAATATGTCGCATTTGTTGAAATGATATATAATTTATTATAATATTTAGATGGTGAAGATTATGAATAAAAAAAATATATCTAATTATAATAAACAATTATACGTCATTTTAGCATTATTCATTATTATAAGTTTAGTTTCAATATATAGTGCAGAAACAATTTTAAGTTATAATAATCATTTTTTTATCAAGCAAATCATTTGGTATTCTTTAGGAATAATTTTAATTTTTTTACTAACAAAAATTGAAAATAAATATATTCATAAGAATTCTATCTATTTATATATTTTAGGTAATATTTTATTATTATTACTTTTATTTTTTGGAAATGAGGTTAATAATGCCAAATGTTGGTATATGATTCCCTATATTGGTTCTTTCCAACCTAGTGAATTTATGAAAATTATTTTAATAATTATACTTTCTAAAGTAACAAGTGAATTCAATCAAAAATACAATTCACCAACAATTAAAGAAGAATTTATTTTTTTGCTTAAGATATTAGGTATAGTTGCAATTCCTAGCATCTTAACTTTTTTAGAACCTGATACTGGTGTTGTTTTAATCTACGCATTAATCACTATTTTCATTTTATTCATTTCGGGTATTAGAATCAGATGGTTTTTACTTCTTTTTACAACTATTGTTTTGACTATAGGTGTTATTCTAGGAATTTATTTTTTTGATAAAGAATTATTTATTAAACTACTTGGAACTGATTTTTTCTTAAGAGTTGATCGTCTGTTAGATTGGTCAAATAAATCAGGCTATCAACTAGAAAATGGATTAATTGCCATTGGATCTGGTGGTTTGCTTGGTCAAGGATTTAATCATACTCCAATATATTTTCCCGAACCACAAACTGATTTTATATTTGCTGTTTTTTCTAGTAATTTTGGTTTTATTGGTTCTGTAATATTACTAGTATTAATTTTATTTTTTGATTTAAATTTAATTAATTTAGCTAAAAATAGTAATTTAATTAATAAATATATAATTGCTGGAATACTTGGAATGTTAGTATATCAACAATTCCAAAATATTGGAATGACTTTAGGAATTATACCTATAACAGGAATTACTTTGCCTTTTATAAGTTATGGTGGATCGAGTTTACTTAGTTATATGATTATTGTCGCGCTCACTTTAAATATAAGTAAAGAAAAATAAGCTAACGCTTATTTTAACAACCACCAAAACTAAAATCATCATATTGACCATAGGCATCAACAGTAACTGATATTTTTTGATTTAAATCAATTGTTCCACCAGTTTCAACATCATTTAATGGTGTTTTTAAATAATTAGAATTCACTAATTCTTGTAATTTTATACAATAATTATTTCCAGCAATCTTAGGATAACTTTCAACATTATCGTTTAGATATAAATCCGTTGCAGAATAAATCATCTTTTTCATTGTACTGCTTAATTCTTCTTTCTTATTATTCACTTGATTTAATAAGTTAGGAAGAATTATTAATGTCATAAGGGCTAATATTCCTATAACTGCAATCATTTCCATAAGTGTAAATCCTTTTTTCATATTATCACCTACTTCAATTATAACTTTTTAATAAAAAAAAAGCAACTATTTGCTTTCTTCCTTAGTTACTACCTCTTTGTTTTTATAAGTTCCACATTCTTTGCAAACTCTATGTGGTTTTTTTGTTGCACCACATTTTGGACAAGTTGTAGTAGCATTTTCACTTATTTTGTAATGAGTTCTTCTCATTCTACCTCTAGTTTTAGATACTTTTCTAAATGGTACTGCCATGTTAACACCTCTCTTTTCACTTTAATAAATCTTTTAATTTTTCTAGTTCTGGATTTGTAGAAGTTTCTTCATATTTGTCAATCAACTTCCACCCATCCCCTTCTATTTTAATGTTTTCGTTTTTTTCATTAACTATACGAATGGGAATTTCCATTAATATATTTTCCCATATTATTGGAAAAATATCAATAGTAAATTCAGTTTTTTTTGAAGTTTCGCCAATTTCTTCCAATAATTCATCAACATTTCCGGCTATTTCAGTATTAAAATGATAATTTGTTCTTTCTAATGTAATAGAGTCAGGTAAAATCATATCACCATCAATATTGACATTTAGTTCATAATCATTATCCCCAATTTCTGAAATACTACCCTTTACTATTACATTGTTTAATTCAATTATATTTGTTTTTTTTAATAATTCTTCATTAACTTCTAATTTTTCATCTATTTCGATACTGAATACATTTTGATTTTTGAGTTTTGTTATATCTATTATCATTTAGTGCCTCCTATATCTAATTGTATCATTTTCTACTTTTTCTTGTTCATAACTATTTTTTAATGCACACTTTATACTATTTGCATTATTTTTATCTATATCTAATCTGATTGATTTATTGTTTTTTAATAGATAATCTGTTACCTCTTTTAATAATAAATTTCCATAACCTAATCCTCTATATTTTGGACTAACCGCATACTGTAAATCAATCATTCCATTTTCTCTTATATCAAAAAATCTAATTAACCCAATTATTTCTTCTTTAAAAGCTATATAATAGATTTTCTTTATTTCTAATTCTGTTGAATTTTTAAAATATTCATCGCTATTTTTCAAAAAAAATTGACCAAAAAATTTTATAAATTGTTCATCATTTAAAAAATCATATTTACATTTTCTATGAATTTCATTTGTTGAATCATATGAAACTATTTTCAATTTAGATAGCAATATTTCCATAATTACACCTACTCCTACATTTTAGCACACTTTCCTATATTTTTCAATTGAAATATGTTAAAATATAGATGGTGGTAGTATGATGAAGAGTGTTGGAATAATTTGTGAGTATAATCCTTTTCACAATGGTCATTTATATCATTTAAATAAAGTTAAAGAAATGTTTCCTGATTATACTATAATTTTGGTAATGAGTGGAAATTTTACTGAACGTGGTGATATGAGTATCATTAATAAGTGGGATAAAACTGACATTGCTTTGCATTACGGCGTTGATTTAGTAATTGAATTACCTTTTGTTTTTGCAAGTCAAAGTGCTGATATATTTGCTAGAGGAAGCATTCAAATTTTAAATAGTTTAAATGTTGATTATTTAGTTTTTGGTAGTGAATCAAATGATATAAATAAGTTAATAGAAATGGCTAAAATTCAATTAGATAATAAAAAATATAATTCATTAGTTAAAGATTATATGAGTGAAGGAATTAATTATCCAACTGCCCTATCCAAAGCATTATATGATTTAACAGGTAAAAAAATTATTAAACCAAATGATATATTAGGAGTTACATATATAAGGGAAATATTAAAATTAAACAGTAAAATTAAACCTATTACGATTAAACGAAATGATAATTACAATTGCACAGAATTAGAAGATTTTATGAGTAGTGCAACAAGTATTAGATATGCTTTAAAAAATAATTCTGATGTATCTAAACAAGTCCCTGAATATGTTTTACCATTCTTAAATAAATTGCATTTCATTGATGATTATTTTGGAATTTTAAAATATAATATTTTAAATAATATGGATTCTTTAGATAAATTTCAAACTGTTGATGAAGGTATTGATAATAGAATTAAAAAATATATAATCAATTCTAAAAGTTTAGATGAATTAATTTTAAAAATTAAAACCAAAAGATATACTTATAATAAATTAAATAGAATGTTTACGCATATATTATGTAATTTTACTAAAGAAGAAGCTAGTCTCTTCAAAGATATAGAATATATAAGAGTTTTAGGTTTCAGTAATAATGGTAGACTATATCTAAATAATATTAAAAAAGATGTTGATATACCTATAATTACAAATTTTTCTAGCATTAAAAGTAAAATGTTAGATATAGAATTTAGAACTACATGTGTTTATGCTTGTTTATTAGAAGAAAAAGAAAAAATTAGTTTAATTGAAAGTGAATATAAAAATTCACCAATAATGAGATAAAAAAAATAACTGAAAAGTTATTTTTAATTTTTTCTAATAAACCAAGTTTTTTTGATATCACAACTATCGCTTGATGGTTGTGGATTAGGTAATTCAAATTTAACAAAAACTGGTACTTTAAATGCTGTTCCAAAAGCAATACAATTTCCAGGTTGTAATATTCTTAGTTTTTTTACTACATCATTTGTTATATTCGGAACCATTTGTCTAATATATTCGACATCTGCTGGATGTAACATCTTAAAAATCAAAAAATTACTACATTGCGATAATGAAGTTTCTGATAACTCAGATGGTCTTTGAGAAATTAAACCTAATAAAACTCCATATTTTCTTCCTTCTTTTGTTATACGTTCGAATATATTGTAGCCTAGTAAATATTTATCATCATCATTTTGAACATATCTATGGGCTTCCTCTAATACTATATGAAATGGTAAACTTGCTCTATTTTTCATGTTTTTAGCATAGTCAAATAATAGTTTTGAATATATCTTTGTTATATTTTTTGCTAATCGATCATCTATATAATTAATATTAAAATTGATTATTTGAGCTTTGCCACCAGTGGGAGCTGTTAATAGTTGTTTTATATATGAATCTCTATCAATGTATTCTGGATAATCAAAATAAATACTATTATCACTATTAACTAAAGAATGAAGTCTAACTCTTAGAACATTTGTATCATCATATGTTTTTTCACTTTTTAAAGTACCTTCTGATATTAATGCAAAATCAAAAGCATCTTGTAAATCTTTTAAGGTAAATTTAAAACTTCCGTCTGGTAAAGACATTTCATATCCTTCTGCTAAATATTTTTCCATAAATGTCATTACTAATTCCATGTCTCTCATTTTTCCTGATGCATCTATTAATAAACATTGTTTTATTGGTCTACTATATCCAGGTTGATAAATTATAGTTTCAAGATTAAGTTCAGATGTTTTATATGAAGATAATACAGATATTATTTGATCCCTTATTTGTGAAGATGGTCTACCACTAGATAAAATATCAATAATTGCTCTAGCTATAATATCATTTTTAATTTTAATTACATCTGCTTCTTCTCTTGCAAATATATTTACTAATTTCAAAGCTTTTTCTATTATTGGTAATTGAGCATGTTTTTCAACTCCTAGTAATAATGCTATATCATCAACTCCTAGTAACCACAATGGTATTCTTAGTAGTTCACCATCTGTTATTCCAGTTTGAGTAGTATATTTTTTAAAACTAATTTGTGGAACTATTTTATTTAAATCATTGAATGCAGTATGATATTCACCATAAGCATCAAATATTAATATGCTTGCTTTATAAGGAATTGCATTCCTTTTTGAAAATAAATTTTGAAATATTCTTGCAACACTACAAGATTTTCCACTTCCAGTTGAACCAAATATAGCAAAATGAGAATCAAAGAACGAATCAATATCTACTATTATATCTACATCTTTATATATAGGACTTTTTCCAATATATAAATGACTAGCTTCATCATAATTTTCAACACTTATGATTTTTGAAACGTCAGATGGGTCTATTAATGTTACTTTGGAAGCAAAAGATGGTCTTCTAATAACTCCAAATACAAATTTATCATTTATTAATTCACCTAATAAATTTATATAAGCAATTCCATCTTTTATATCAGTAATTTCACCTATAATTTTACCATCTGAATCGTTTAATGTAACATGTAAATTAATTATATTTTTTGTTTTTAGAATTTCTTCTTTTAATTGAACGTAAATTATATTTTCTTCAATTCCTATTATTTTACCTATCATAATATCACTCCTATTATTGTTATTATACCTTTTTTTTTATTAAAAAAAAAGTACTTTATAAAAATACTTTTATTTTCTTTTAATCTTTGCTATTTTATTTTTTAAATAAGTATTTAATACTGGTCTAAATATTATTAATAACAATGTACCCAATATAATAAAATTTAACATTTCTATAATATAATTATCAATCAATATTGATAATATTAAAGATATTGAAGCACTTATTGCATACCATATTGTTGCAATATTACTTGTCATAAATTCACCTATTAATAATAAAATAATAGTTATTATCCATATATACATATACATCACCTATCATGATTATACTATTTTTTTGTATAGAAAAAAAGATTTTTCACAAATCTTTTTTATTTAGTTTTAGAAACTTCTTGTTCTTCTACTTCCATTTGACTTGCAATTTGGAAATTACGACCAAGTTCCCTTGTCATTGTAGCCAATGTAACTTTATAATCTTCTATTTTAGATTCATAATTTGCTATTCTACCATCTTTTTCTGCTATTGATGTATTTAATTCTTGAATATTTTTATCGCGATTTGAAATTTCTTGATTTTTTCTTTCAATTTCTTCTTTTAATGCTTTAATTTCTGCATCCTTAGAATCAATTGTTCTATTTTTTTCTTCTACAGTGTTTAAAGATTGTTCATAGTGAGATTTATATTGATCTCTATCTTTTTCAACCATTGCTTTTTCATCTAATACCCTTTGAGTATTGTTATTAGCATTATTAATTGCCTCTTTTGATACAGCAGTTATTTCTTCTACTTGTCTATTAGCATATTTTTCTGTTTCTACCATTATTTTACTAATTATTGTATTAAATTCTTTTCCAAAATTTTCAGTATATTCTTTTTGAATATTTTCAATACTATTTTTATAATCATTTTGAATTGAATTCATTTTTTCTTCTTCTGGATTTGGTTGAGCAACTAACTCTATGGATTTTTCTTCTTCAACATTTTTAGTATTATCAACTTTTGGTTGTTCTGATGGAATTTCAATTTCAATATCATCTTCTTTATCAGATAAATCAATATTTTCAAATGAAATATTTGGTTTAACTGGTTCTATTGAATTTTCTTCAATTGGCTTTTCTAAATCAACTTCGTTATCTATTTTAGTTTCAGTTAAAGGATTAATATTGCTTTCTTCGATAGTTTGTTCATAATCAATTGGTTTGATTTCTTCTTCACTTTCTACTGGTAATTCGTTAGTTTCATTTGATTCCATCGGTAATTCCACAGCATGTAATTCTTTTTCTTCATCAGGATCAACATATCTAGGTATACTTGAAACATATTCATTTTCTGTTTGTTGATTGTCCATTTCTACTTCCTTATAATCTTCTCTAGCATTTTGTTCAGAAATTGCATCATCCAATCTTGAATCTATTTTTTCTTTTTGTGTTTTTAAAGCATCTAAAGTTCCTTGAGTTTCAGATAATAAAGATAAACTTTCATCTGAAGATAATGATTCTTCCATTTTATCAAAATCTTCATTAATTTTTTTAACTGCTTCATCTACTGAAATATTTTCATTATTTAAAAATTCTATATAGTCTTCTAAACTATTGTCGCTTAATTTTTCAAGATTCATATTTGATTTAAAAATAACTACATTTTTTACATATAAAAAGAATGTTTTAATTTTATTAATTAAGGTAATTTTCCCTTTGCTTTTTTTACTATCTTCTACGATATATGAACTATGTCTTAATGAAGATATTTTAATCTTATTCATATTTATTACTCCTTCCAATCAACGACAATTTTTTTCATAATGTTTTTAATCATTGCCCATTCTTCATCAGTTTCTATATTTTTTAAAATTGGTTGTTCTGCGTCCTCATCAACTATTGAAGAATAAAGCGCAATCATACCAGTTTCATCAGTTTCATTAAAAGTATATATTACATATTTTTTTCCAGTTTCTTCAGATTCAAAACACAATACTATTTCAGCATCTCTTTCAACACCATTTTTATCTGTAGTTTTTATTGTTTCTTTATTCATACTTTCCTCCTATGGTTATTTTACTATTACAATTATAGCATAGTGTAAAGTGAATATCAACTAATTTTTGACAAAAAAAAGAGTTTTTAACTCTTATTACATTTATTACAAATTCCATCTATTTCTATTTTATGATTTAGTATTTTAAACCCTTTTTCTTCAATATTTTCTATTGGACATATGTCTATTTCTTCTTTCTTATGGCATTTGATACATTTAATATAATGAATATGATTTCCCTTTATCCGAAAATATATCTCATCATTATAATTTAAGTTTTTTTCAATTACATTTTTTTCTAGTAATAATTCAATTATTCGATACATTGTTGAATTATCTATTTTTATTTTATTTGAAATATTTTTTATTGTGGCATTATCATCCAATTCGTTAATTAAATTTAATATTTCTAATCGTTGCTTTGTTACTTTTAAGTTGTTTTTTCTTAACAATTCTTCCATTATATTACTCCTATTAAGTCAATTATGATACCACTTATTACTCCTATTCCATATACTGTGAATAAAATTTTAAAGTTTTCTTTGATATCTTTATTTGTTTTGAATAGTATTAATATAGCTACACCACTTCCAGTTAATAGTCCCGCCATACATGAACCAAATGATATTGTATTATTTAGATATAATTCGGTTATGGCAACACTTGCACCACAATTAGGTATAAGTCCAATTAAACTTGATATAAATGAACTAAATATATTGTTTTTTAAAAATAATTTTTCTATTGTTTCTTCACCAAGATATTCAAATCCTAAGTTTAATAAAAATGATATTATTATTATAAATATTGTTATATTTAATGTGTGTTTTAAAGATGATAAAAATATACTATGTTCACAATGACAATGATCGTGTTCACATAATTCTTTTATTTCTATTTTTTCTTTTTTTCTTAATAATAGATCAATTATAAACCCACTAAACATTCCTATAAATACTTTTATTAGTAATATTTTTATAATTATTCCTATTTCTACATTATTACTTAGCATTATTGGAAGCATTTCATCACTTGTTGATAAATATACTGATATAAGTGTTCCAAGTGTAACTATTCTAGTAACATATAGATTTGTAATTGCTGCTCCAAAACCACATTGAGGAAATATTCCTAATAAACTACCAAACAGTGGTCCAAGTTTACCAGACGATGTTATTATTTTTTTATTATTTATTTTATGCTCAATTATTTCTATTAATATAAATGTTATTAATAAAAATGGCACTAATTTTAAACTGTCTATTAATGTATCTAATATTATTTCTTTCATTTTTATTTCCTTTCTAAATGCAATTTAATTGCATTTAGTATAACACATATATTTTTTTTAGACAATATTTTTGTTTTACTTTGGAGATTATTAATGTTATAATTTTTTTAGGTGATATTATGCAGTCTACACACTACTTTCTAACATTTGGTGTTAATGCAGGTTTTTCCAAAAATAATACGGAAGCTAATAAATTAGAAATTGGCGAAAAAATTAAAGAGTTGACTGATGAAGTTGAGAACAAAACTGGTATTTATGTGTCTGGTGTTTTAATCAAAAATTCGGCTTTATATAAAAATGAATGGGATTGTCCATATGGTGGTGAGGTTACTTTCACTTATATGGGTGACCGAAATAATAATTTTTGTCATGATGATAAAGCGTATAGAGAAGCTGTCGTAATGCTTGCTACTAAGATTAAGAAAGAATTTAAACAGGAAGAAATAATTGTTTCTTTTACACATTCTGATCTAGTTTATATTGATGATTAAAAAACTTTTAGAGTTTCTTTTTTTATAAATTACTATATTTTTTTCTTAACAAATTATAATCATTTAAAGTGTTTTTTGCATTATGTCATATTCTCTAACAAATTTTATTTTATGTTTTTGTTTATTTCTTGCTTCATTAGCTTGATTTAATGTTTCAATGTTTTTACCAATATATTCATTCAAATATTTTTTAAAGTAATATAGAAATTCATTTATATTAGTATCTTTTTCGGTATATAATTCATTTAAAGTTTTATTTTTTTCCACAAATTCGTTAAAATATGAATCTATTAAGAATAATTTTATTCCGGTATTAAAGTTATATCTGTTTCTTCTTAAAAGCTCATTATAGTCTAAATCTGAAAAACAATATTCTATAGGATCGACTATATTTATTTTTTTATTTCCATACATTGTATTATATAATACATCATATGTTAAAATTCCATAATCACTTATTATCTTGATATCTTCATCTACTTTTTTTACTGCTTCTATAAAATAATCTAGTTTTATTTGTAAAGGATTTATTTTATCTATATTTTTTCCTTTTATGAATGGACAAATATATCCTATAACTTTATTTTTAAATAATATTGCTTCTTCTATAAATATATATGTTTTATTTTTACAATCATTGAATTTTAATAATTCCTTTTCATCTATTTCATAGTAATATTCTTCATCATCTTCAAAAAAATCATGAAATATTTTAATTACTTTTGATGTTTTTGAATCATAAAAAACAGTACCTTGAGAACCATCACCTATTATTTTAAGTCTATTTATATAATTTACGAATTCACTTTTACTTTTTGCTTCCATTTTATTTTTTCCCTTAATAATTGGTTTTCTTTTACTTTTTGCAATATAAATCTATTTGCTTCATTTAGTTCATATTGATTGTATTCCCCAGATTCAGATAATTTTTTAAAAGAAATATTTTCTGTATAATATTTTTCTAATATATAGTTAATTATGTTATGGTCATCTTGAAACATTTTTTTCATTTCAGTTAATATATTAAATCTCCAGCAATATTTCTCCCCTGCTGATAATTGATAATATTCTTCTGTTAATAAATCATTTAATAATAATTCATATTGTAGTGGATTCAAAATAGCAACAATTTTTTCTTTTGGAACCTTGTTATAATAAATTACTTCTTTATCCGATATTGTATAATTGAACCCTCTATAGTATATACTAGTCGGTGTTTTATCTGCATTAATCATAAATTCAATATTTTCTTGAATTTTTTCTCTAGAACTAAGGTCAAGAGCAATTAATTCATCAGAACCTATATTATCAAAGGTATTAACTATATTACTATCAACTACTACTATAATATTTTTTTCTTGTTTTTCATAATAACTTCTTACTAAACTTAAATCTGTTGAAAAAGAAATCCATGGATAATCAATACTGCTGCCATTAGTAATATGACCATTTTTAGTTGAAAGGATATTTCCAAATTGACTTAAAAAATATTCATCGTTAGTGAGCTTTACATTTCTTAAGATATCATTGGCTATTTTTTGATTCATATTTGCAATGTTGATTATTTCTGGAATATGAAGATCAAGATTAAAATTACCTCTTATTTCACGATATATTAAATTTAATTCTTTATCTGTCATTTGTGAGAGAGGATTATTTTCTTTACGAAAATTAGAATATAATAGTAGTTCATAATCAGAATATATTACTTCATCAATTATTGATTTTGCTATTAAACCATTTTTAGTTGGATTTATTCTTTCATCCATTTTATTTATTGCTCTATAAATGTACATATTATCCCTCCTTTATTGGCTTGATATTATATACCTTATTTTTCAGAAATGCAAATTTATATTTATAAAAATATTTAAAAACAAGGATAAAATTAATCTAATCCTTGTTTTCGGAATAAAATTTTTTCTAAATCTTCATTACTTAGGAATTCTGAAAATTTATCATATACTTTTTTTCTATCTTCTTTCGAATAAGCGGTTACTACATTATCTATTAAAAACGCACGACAAAATAGTTTAAAAATGAATTCTTTTTTTAGTTCATTTTCTATATTGAATTTTTCAAATAGTTCCTTTATAAATTTATATTGCTTTAATATAATATTTTGCTTTAACTTTCTTATTTCATTTAGTTCATAATTTGACAATTCATTATGCATTGTTTCTACTAACCAAGGAGAATATTTATAAATTAGGTAATCCTCTCTAGCATAAAAATGCCAATAATATATAGCAAAATCATTTAAAATAGGATTATAATCAAATGTATCTGTATCCCAAAATGTTCCATCTAAGCTGAAATTAAAATCGTGAAAATCACCATGTGTATATACAAAAACAGTTTTATGATTATTGTTGAAATAATTTTTTAATTCTTTAAGATAGTTGTCATATTTAATTTCTAATCCTGGGCAAATTTCTTTAATGTCATTTAATAATTTTTCGGCATTTTCTCCATAAAAACTTTGAAATCTCTTTCCGCTAAATCTCTCCATAAAAAATCTATCCGACTTTCTATTATTTTTATTCTCTTCTACAAATGTTGTTTCTAAATATAATTTATTTAAATTAGAAAAAAATTTGTTAATTTTTACTGTTTTCTCCTCTAATGTGTATTTTTTGCTTCTTAAATAGTTAAATGAGTTCCCATTTATAGTATCAAAATATTTATAAAGATTAATTATCTTATCATTATTTTTGAGCTCGTAATATTTGTCAACTATTTTGAATTTTCCATCTATTTTAAATTTTATTTCATCTTCATCATTGTATTCATCATTATCTATTATTTTGAAAAAATATTTATCATTTTTTTCGGTGAATATACCAGCTCTATTTGGATTTTTTTCTTTTCTCAATTTATAAAAGTAAAATTGATCATTGAATTTTTGGTCTAAATAACATCTTTCAATATATTGAGTAATTTCTTTATAATTCATATTAATCCTCCATATAATTATATATATGTTTAATTATACATCTAAATTATTTATTTTAGTAGTAAATTTTTGTAATTTTTAAAAAATTCTAAAAAAAAGAACATATTGTTCTTAAAGATTTAATGTACTTTCACGATGGTTAATACTGCATTTGTATTGTCACCAAATGATAAATCTGTTTCACTTTCGGCTCTTATACTTAATGTAAGTACATCTTCTTTTATAAGTGCTGTCAAAACTCTATTACTAACATTACCAATGGAATTAGCTTGCCAATTTATGACAATATTACTTGCTGGTATTAATAAATCATTGTTTCTAATGGATACTGTAAGTTTACAATCATTTTTCGGTGTTGCACTAAAATAATATGAAATTTGATATAATCCTGGTTCCCTTATATCTATAGAATTTTCAGTGTTATAATCTGCAAAAAAAGCTGGTCCATTAGATGTTAGAGGAACAATTGTATCAACTTGTGTTTCTAATTTCAAGTCTCTTTTTTCATCTAAGTATCTTTCAGCATAAGCAACTATTTCTGTTGAACCTATTGGTCCTTGTGGACCCAGAGGTCCAGGAGATCCTTGTGGTCCAGTCGGACCTTGAATGTAACGGTATTTTACATTTTTATTATCTTCTTCTATTTTTTTCTTGCTTTTTCAAACCCATCATCACAAGAGTATTTATTTCTATTATTCATATATACTAACCTCCAATATAGTTTATGTTAAAATGATTGAAATAGTTAATTTCTAATTTATTAATTTTTATATCAGAGATAATTTCAATACTAATGATTTAACATAAAAAATAAAAATGATAAAATATAAATAAATACATAAACAAAACACTGCTAAATTAGCAGTGTTTTAATATTATATTAATATAGACTTCTTTTATTTTTTTTCTTAGTTAATATAGGGACTTTCTCTTGTTCAATTTTTTCATATGTTAACGGAGAATATTGTTCAGTTTTATAATTACAATTTTTTTTCAATTTATATTTTCCTAATATACTTGTTTCATTTTGTTCATCTATATCAACTCTACGATTTATATTTTTATAATTTTTGCAATCAACTATTTCTTCTTTTTTCTGAATTTCTTTATAAAATTCCATATCAGTTAATATTTTTTGAAATATTTCATCTAAACTTACACTAGAATCATATTTAATTATATAATTATAGTCACATTCTTCAATATCAGCTGATGAGCAAACTATAATTGGTAAATCTTTTAATCCTCTTTCTCTTATTACATCAACAATATTTTTTGCATATGGTTTTAAATCTATTTCATCATCATATAATGGCATAATATTATCAGTTATTATAAAATCAAATGGTTCAAAAACTTGTTTCACATTATGTTTTAATATTAAAGCTAAACCTGAATTTCTTGATTTGCACCAAGTAATCTGTGGACTAATCAATCTATTTAAAGAATCTTTAATCTGTGTATATTTAAATTCACTATCATCTATTATTAATACTCTAACTTTACGCAATATATTTTCTTTAAAATCGTTCATATTTTCACCCTGTTTTAATATGATGTTGTCCTAGTTAAGTGATAAGGCTTATATTTCTTAGTTTTATCTTGACCTTTACTCCAAATAAAATCATTTATATCAATTCTATCAATACTTTTATTTATTTGTTCATATATATAATTAACTACGACTATCATACTTGCTCTAATTTCAACTTCATATTCACTATTTTCTTTTATTTGTGTTTTAGTTTCTAATATTGAAGATAACTCTGTGTCATATTCTAAAATACCAAAACCTTGCATTACTTGTGGTATTTTATAATCTGCACAACCTACTAGATTAGAATAATTAACATTTCTTTGTTCTTTAATTTCAATTACGTGTAAAATATCAGAAGTTAATAATTGAGCTAATTTATAAAAATATATAGTTTTTCCATCATAAGTTCTAGTATCTTCAAAACTACTAAAATTACTAATTATAGTTTTAAATACTTCTTGATCTGTATTCATATTTGTTATAGTGTCATAAAAATTTCCATTCATTTTAGTATTTACTGTTTTTACTATATCGGTAACTATTTTATATCTTTCTTTCAAAAGTGGTATATCAATATTTCCTTTTAATATATCTTTGAATTCTTCTAAAGTCATATTTTCTAGTTGTTTATAAACTTCAATACTATCACGATTTTTAAATAAATTAAAAATGCAATGTAATAGTGCTATAGCACCATCTAATTCTTTTCCATCGGCATCTATTGTCCACTTAGGATTACCCCAAAAAGAAAAATCTATTGAATCATATATAAGTAAAAAATTAATTATGTCTCTAACATTCATATCATAAACGCCATAAGGCACTTTAGTTAAATAATGAATATTATCAAACTTTAATAATTCATCTATTAATTCAGTTGCTTTGTCATAATTAATTTTTATATGTTTTGCATTATCAACTACAAACTTACTTGTTTCTAAAACTTCATTTAACATACTTATCATCACTCCTACAATTTTTCAAAGTCGTCTTTTATTATTAAAATAACTTTTTTAGCAATTCAAATATTACTTTTATAATTCAAAGTATATTTTTCTATTCTGTAGTTATTTTATATTCACCACTTTGAATTATTTCATTATTATTTGCAAATTCATCAAAGGAAATGTCATAACAATTATTTTTATTATTATCACACAATTGGTATATAGTTTCGTATTTATTAATCCAATTACCATATCCTTCACTATCATTATATTCACAATACCATTGGTTTCTATCTATTTTTTTAGTACAATTATGCTCCCCACAAATAAAATATTTATTTTCATATAAAGTTGTATCTACAGGAGTTTCTCCCTCATCTAAAATTATATGAGTTGGAATAGCATTTGGTTTTAATAAATTAATATCAATTAATTTGAATCCATATATATCGCATCTTATCTTAGTATTGTATTCAATATCAGCTGTAGTTTGGGGAATTACTACTGTGGAATACTTAACATCATTAATATATATATATCCAATAGGATTAGTAATAACAACTAATTCATTATCAACACCAACTTTTATATTAAACTTTTTCAAAACTCTTGCAATTTTACTCAATTTAGGTGTTATTTCAGTATTCCATACTCTAGCAATAGTTATTTTATCAGTCATACTTTTTGATTCTTCATCAGTATAGGAATGGATAGTAAAGTCTTTCTTTATATTACACTCCAATTCTTCGTTATTCATATTACATTCATAAACAATACCATAATCTTCATCTTTTTTTAATTCTTCCCAAAGATTAACATAATAATTATCATTACTATTTTTTATTTGTTCATTATTTTTAATATTAGATAACAGATTACTTTTAGTACTACTATCTATATACTCAATAGAAATATAATCTTTTTTCTTAATTTTAATCTTATCGGTAGTTTTTATTTTAACACCATTAGATGTATCATATCCCTTTTCTTTAGATAGTTTATATAGATTATTAACACTTTCATCAATAGTTTTACCTTTAACATCTATTTCATTATAAATCTCAATACAATCATCATTTAAACAGGCAACATCATTAACTTTGCCATTTTTAATAGTTAATACAAAAGATGGATTAATTTCTATAAATACATAACTGATTTTTTCTTTTTCAATGTTGCTAATATTATCTTTAAATTTATTTATTTTTATATTAGTTATAAAATTATTAATAAAATATTTAACAAATAATAGTAGAACAATAACTAATAATATTTTTCTAAATATATGTTTTTTCTTCTTAAATTCTATAACTACAAATCCATATTTATTTATATCATCATTATTGTAATTTTCTATTAAACTATTATAATCAAAATTTTCTTTTTTCTTAAATCCTAACTCTTTTTTTTCTACATTTTTAGATAATTCATCTAAATTAGAGTAAAATCTAATGGCATTTACTTTTTTATTAAATCTATCTACCTTTGCTTTAAGAGTTATTTTACTATTATTCTTCATTTTTTTAAAATCTTCATTATTATTTAAACGAATTAGTATGGTTTGCTTACCTGATTTAATTTTTCTAAATTCTGTTTTTGAAACATTTATTTTACAGTCCATTATATCAACCTCTCATATTTTAATGGCTTATTATATTTAATGCATTCTTTATGCCATTCTTTTTCAGACATTTTAACACCTTCACTAAAAATATTTTATCATATTTTTCTTTTTTTGAATATATTTAACCTTTCACAAAAGCATTCTATTTGTGGCAAAAAAGAATTTACAATAATTACTATTCCTAATATCAACACACGTGTTGTATACTTAAATTCTATAACTATTGATTGATTTTGTGAATATTGTGAAATTATTTTCTCAACACCAACAAACGATATCAATATAAATACGTTTAATAAAGTCTGCATTATTTTATAAATTAATTCAAAATTTTTTTTATTTTCATTTATATTTTTCTTATATCCATTATGTATAGTCGTTAGTACAAAGAATAAATATGATCCAATTAATCCTATAGTTAAATCATTATTTTTTCTAATAAAAACTAGTAATGTAAAAAATAGCAAATTCAAAATAAAATTATCTCGAATAAATTTTATTAATTCATCTAAAAAAGTTTTTATACAAATTTTAAATTTCAAATATCTAGTACTAAAGTAGTTGATAAATATTATTAATGCAAAAAATGTGCTAAAATATAATATATTTAAAAATACTATTTTTATATCATTTTCATTAGATGTTACTTCCCATAAAATAATATCTACCAAGTAAACTATAATA
Organism: uncultured Bacilli bacterium; assembly: GCA_934167465.1. Classification (GTDB taxonomy): domain Bacteria; phylum Bacillota_I; class Bacilli_A; order RF39; family UBA660; genus CAJOJO01. The sequence continues at coordinate 107,905 of CAKPKR010000002.1, forward strand.
AAAATCTTAACTATTTCAATTAGAACTCTAAATATATATTTTAAATCATTCTTTAGTTTATCATCTTTACCTTTATCAATTATAAGATTAATCAAAATTGATAATGTTATGGGAAAACCGAACAATAGAATAAAATAAATAATGTATAACATCAAACACACTCCTTTACATAAACATAATTAATACTTTGATTATGTTTTAAATTATTTTTGCTTTCATTTTTTATACAAATATACTCCATCAGATATTATCCCTATTCCTATAATTGTATCTAATAATACACTATCATCTGTAATTTCTTGATTACTACTATTATCATTTTTATCTAATTCATTATCAATAGGCAATATACAACTTCCATTATCCTTATCTGCTTCTGAATTATAATTTTCTGCTAATAAATTAGTACATCCATACACGTAATACTCACAAGTTCCGTCATCTTTTTCTGCCTCTGAACTATAATTTTTTGCCGCTTCATCTGTACATCCATATACATAATATTCGCAAGTGTTATTTTCTTCATTGGCATTTGCATCATAATTCTTTGCTGTTTTATCGGTACAACCATAAACATAAGTAACTGCAACGGTACAAGTACAGGTTGGACTTAATGTTCCATCTTTACAGATTTGTCTTCCCGAACTACTGCAACCACTAACTCCTCAATGGTGAGAACAACACCCTCTTGCTGTTTCGATTTTCAAAGGTGAAAACAACATAACACATATTAAAACTAAGACTATCTTTTTCTTCATATTAACACCTACCTCTAACAAAAAAACGCCAATACAAAATCTATTAATCATAGACCTGTACTAGCGTCATCGTTCATTAATTGTCTATATTATATATCAAAATACAAAATTAAACAAATATTTTATTCAAAATTTCTATTTAACATCATAAATTACAATTATTTTCTTGACAAAACTATTAGTTTTTTTAACTTTTTTCAGCAATTTTGTCAAATGTTTTATTTCATCACATATTTTTTTAGTTATCTAATAATGCTAGACAACTAAAATCATAGTTATAAAATATACTCTAAGTTGGTGACGAATCGTCAACGACTCAATTTTTGCAGGTAAAAAAATGAAACTCACTGAACATTTTTTCAAAAAGGATTTATCATAATATTAAATAAGTATATTATTTTTCAATCGGCTATAAATTGTTCTCGATTAATTTCTTAATTTTATGTGCATAAAATTGTAACAAAAAATATTTAATAGACTTCAAATCCTTTAATACAAACAAAAACGAGAGCTTTTGCTCTCTTCAGGGGGCTATTATATTAAAAAAGAGGATTGTTTAAAATCCCCGTAATATCGACATATAACTCTTATAGAGTTTAATAAAATTTAATCAAAAATTGATAAATTTATATTAATTTGATGGGTAGCTGATGGGTAGAAATACTTATCAGTTATTTTATTCATTATCTATTTGTGCAATTATTTTTTTCCTTTTTCTAACATTAGATAAATCATTTAATTCTTTAATAGTTTTATCAATAATCTTTTTTTCTTCAACAGTTATATTTCCATAATCTGAAATTTCAATTTTGTCTCCCACATATAGTTTATCTGCGAATTCTACATAATCAAAACCATTTCCATTTTCACAATTAATAAAATTTACATTATTACCTTTTTTTATAAGCTTATATTTCATAATTATCCTCCTTGTATGTTTTTATATTATATTTTTTGAATCTTTTTCTAATAGATTTTTTACCTCCATCAGTTATATCAGCAATTATATCAAGACAAGGTTTACCATCTATATTATTTTCCATATAATTTGAACGAATAATTATTTTTTTATCATCGTTTCTACAATATATAATGTTTTCTGCATCTGCTAAAATAGGAATAGTGGCATTGTGACTCACTACAATTATTTGTTTTTTTATTTTTGCTGCTTTTATATCCTTAATCAACTTATCATTGATATATTTATTTGCCAAATTATCTTCTGGTTGATCAATAATCAAAGGTGCTTGATCTTTGTCGTATTTTAAAATTAATTCAGTTAATATTGCTGTTTTCCAACCTGGACTTAAATCTTCCCATTTCTTATTATTTGAAGTAACAATCTTATACGTATATCTGTTATTACCTTTTATTTTTTCAAAAATTTTGTTTTTAAAGTCATCATATGTTTTTATACTACTAAAATTTCCATTAACCTTATTAAAAAATAAATTCGAAGGTTTTAAATCATTAATTGAATCAATTTTATAGCCAGTTTTTAAAATTTCATTTAAATAATCTTTGATAGTATCACTATCAACTTCTAATTTATTTTCAATATATAATTGATGCCCTGCAACTTTTATCGGAGAAGATTTAATTGTATATTTAAATTTGCTTAAATTCGATAAAGCTTTATCAAATATTTTTCTTTCGTCTAAATATTTTGAAATATATAATAATACATTATTAAACATTTGTGATTTTTCTTTTATTTGGCTATCATCATATTTATAAACTTCATCAAATTCTTTCTTATTTTGTTTTACGATTTTTCTAATATATTTTTCAAAACTTGATTTTTCATACGCATTTTTCAATTTTTGCTTAATTGATAATATTTCTTTTGTATAATCTTCAATATATATATTAGTATTTTTAAATTTGAGTAATTCATTAAGACTTTCAACATGCTTATTATATAATTCTTCTTGATATTCTAATTTATCCAATATTTTTTCAGGAGGAAATAATTTGTCTAACGGATTATTCTTCATATTATTAAACAATATTAAATTATTAATATTTGTTAAAGCAGATAATTTATTTTGATATTTTTCTATTTCTTCAACTGAGTTAAATAAAGTTGATAAATATTCTTCCAATTTATTTAGTTGCTCAGTAGTCTTTTTTGTTGTTTCTTTTGTAGGGCCAAACATTTGCTTAATAATTGGAATAGATTCAATTTTATTTTGATTTGCAACTTCAGAAATATAATTTTGATTTATGTAATATGGCACAAATCCTGCTGGATTATCAATTTTTAAATCATCAAAATTATAATTCTTAGAGTAATCAACTTTCCCTAAATCAGTTCGTATTTTTCTAACCAAAGTATCAACTAAAAGACTTTTTCCAGATGACGATTCGCCTACTATAACATTTAGTCCTTGCTTAAATTCCACATCAATATCAAGAGAATCATTTTTTATATAGTAACTTTTAATAAATTCTTCGTATCTTTTAGGTGGATTATCACTATAAAACAAACGACCAGATTCAGATAAAGCTAGTTTTAATCCATTAAAAGTCGGTTCTGAAATAATCCACGTTGGGACAAACTTTTCTGCATTATCGGATTTTGGATTAGGATATTTTTTAGGATTATAATTGTCAGAGCATGTTATTAAATTCGTAAATTCATCAATTCCTATATTTTTGAAATAGTTTTGAGTACTCAATATTCCAGAATTTGATCTGGCAGTAAAGCCATCAAACTGATTATAATATAAAACTTTTTCCATTATATTATCAAATTTTGCACCTTTTGGCATTGCTTTATTAAAGGTTGCATGATTTTGACCACCGTGTGGTAATAAAAGGAAATCATAGTTGCTAAATTTATTTATTATTGTTTCTAAATTAGGTATATTAGAATAGTCACTTTTAGTAATCTCTTTTTTAGGATATAATTCATCTAGTATTGTATTTATTGAATCGATGTTTTTATCATTTATTTCAATATTAAAGAATATATGACAATGATATGGTTTTTTTAATTTATCATAACTAACATGTAATTCTACCCCTAATATTAAATAGTAATCTTCTGGAAATTGTGATAAGTAAACTTTTTTATTTATGATATTATGATCTGTAAATGAAATCATTTTTTTACAGTTTTTACTATAAATATTTATTTTTTTTAATAATTCCTCCAAATCATAATTTGATTTTAATTTTATTTCTTCTGGATTTTCTGAAGTATGAATATGTAAATCTGTATATACTGCTTCAAAAGATTCTTTTCTTATCATATTTATTCCCCCATTCATTAATGACATTATGACATTATTTTTATATATTAAAATTTATTTAATAATTTTCTAATCTATGTAATTGATATAGAATAGTATTACTTTTCATTTCATCTTTCATTTAAAGAAATCAATTTATCATTGACACTAATTTTATCAATAAATTCTTCTATTGTATAAGGATTTATATTTATATTATCTTTATACTTATACCATTCAGAAGCTTCTTTCGCATCATCATGAATATATGGTGCTATAAAGACAGCAAATGCATCTTTATTTCTTGATAAATCATTTAACAAATGTCGCCTTATAGGTATCATTTCATTCATAACTTGATCTGTTTTCCCCCTCATCATAGTAACTTCTACATTTGAAACTAAAGGAACTCCTTCTGATTCATTGCTTGGTTCAGTACAAACTATGTCGGGCATATTACCTCTTGCCGTCATAGTCGGCATTCCCTCATCGTCTATTGAATAATTTGGCTCAATATAACATCCACTTAAATTTTGAGCAAGTGAAATACTAGTTAAAAATTCTAATCTGGTTGGATCGGGTATAAATCTAAATTCATCATTTTTACTTTCTGATTTCTTACTTAAGATCATAAGTTCCTTAAATATTTCCTCTTTAGTATACTTACTTGCAAATTTACTTAATGTTTCAATTTTTATACTATATTCTTTAGAATGATCTACTTCAACGTTCATATCAAACAATTCTTTATCTTTTTGACCAATATAATTAAAGTATTCTTCCTTACTATTATATGTTTTAATAGATGAGTACTTACTTAATACATAGTCAATTTTCTTTTGTTCAAAGCTATTAAAATCTAAAAATCTACCATTTCCTCTTAAAGATAAAATCCCTGTACTTCTCATTTTTCTTATATATTCGTCTACAGCTTCACCACAAATTTTATCAATCTTAAAGTATTTTTTACTTGATTCTTTTTCTTCTGGTGTAACACATCCTAATAATTCTAAACAAATATCATAAATCATCTCATCACTATACTGAAAACCGACTTGCTTACGTAACTTTTTAATAAGCTTATATAATTCAACAGCATCATTATTATTCCAACATATTAATAAACTAAGCTCACTTCTAAATATTCCTGCACCATTTTCTTCAGAATCATTCTTTAATAATTTGATCGTATTCAAAAGTAAAAGTAGTGGATTATTTTCATTTAAATTTTTCTTAAAAGGATTGTTTGTTTGATACTTACATAAACTATTTAAAAATATATTTTGATTTACTATTTCATCAGGTTCTTCCAATTTACTATTATCAATTAACATATGACCTGTATCAGATATTTTTATTTTTTTTCCTTTTTCATAGAAGATAAAACCAAACTCTTTAGGCAAGCTAAACCATGTGTCAAAACGTGATTCCCAACCAGCTTCAAATCCTGCCTCTTTATGTTTTTGCTTTGTATTGGCAATTATATCTTCAACTTGTTCATCTGAAAATTCTAATTCTTCAGAAAAATATATGTCCTTATATTCGGGCTTGCCATATTCATACATAGTATAATATAGTTTATTTTTAATAACGTTATGTACAACTTTATATATTATCTCACTTGTTAAAATTTGTCCTTCAAACTCTACTATTTGTGATAGAAAACCAGCAATTCTATTTGGATTTCTCATGGTAGTAGAAAACGATAATGGTTTACTCTTTGCTTTTGCCATAATTAGTAACAAACACCTCCTTCGATCCTGCTTTAATTGTATTATCATTAAAACTTATATAATTACTATTAATCTCATAGACGCTATATTTTTTAGACCATTTTTCAAAAATGATATTTTTATTTCCTTTATGATAAACCAAATTTGTTATACCAAATCTGATTCCCTTTTTATCAAGTTCATCCAACAATTTATACAATTCCTTTTCGTCTTTTTCACTCCATAGTTTATTATACTCACTTTGACTTATTAAATATGGAGGATCCAATAACACATAGTCATTTTCACTTAGGGACAGTGAATTTAAGAACTTTTTATAATCCAGATTTGAATATTTAATTTTTATTCTTTTTAAATAGTCAAAATAATAATTTAATGAATTATATACATTACTATTAAAATCCACATTACCAACAGGTAAATTAAATTGTCCCTTAGAATTAAATCTAGTCATATGATTAAATCCATATATTAATAGCAAGTATAACTTCAATGTATCATTTTGATCTTTATTATAGTCATTTCTTAATTTTATGTATGCATCTTTATTGTATTTAGCATAGTAGGTTTTCTTATATTTATGTTTTAATTCTTCAGGAACTAAATGTCCATTGTAAGAACATGATAATCCATAATGATTTATCATTTTAAATGCTTTATCAAAGAATTTTTCTTTATCCTTTGAATAACCCTTTAACATTTCATGAATTGATATAATACTAGTATCAATATCATTAACAATATAATTTTTTGCCTTAACATTCAAGAATGATGAACCGCCTCCTACAAAAGGCTCTACATAATTAATTATATTATCTGGCATATATTTTTTTATTTCAGGCATTAGTTTGTATTTATCACCTACATAGAATAGTGGTGAACGATAAGATATCTCTTTTTTTATGTCTTTTTTTACTTTTGTTATAAAAATAAATTCTTTATGATTATTCAGTTCTGTCTTTCCAGCATCAAAAGCTTTATATTTTTTTTCAAATATTTGAGTTTCACCTTTATTTGATAATATTGTTTTTATTTCTTCGAGTGTAATTTTATTTTTTGAAGAACTACTTTTAGAAGTATACGTATTATTATAAGATACTACAATATACTTTGCATCTAAACTCTGTATTAAATCGTTAAATGCAATTGGTGCAGAAACTTTGCAATAATCAGACATATTTTCTTCTTTGGGTTTAAGTGCTGTGCCAAATAACTCTGGTTTCTCCCACTTGGTAATATTTTCTAATACATGATAGAATCTGCTATATTGTCTTGAGTTATAAGGAGGATCAATATATGCAATATCACATTTTACTCTTTTGGCTAAATCATTCGAATCCTCTCTGTATATTTCAATAACCTTCTTTTTATTATCATCTTTTGGATTTATCAACTCAAAAACAAATGACGATTTAATTTCCTTTATTTTTCTATAAGCATCATAATGTCCTATTGTATTAGCTATTCTATCTAAAGAATACAATAATGAAGCGACTAAAATACTATATTCTTTATTATTTACTTTACTAGATTTTTTTAGTTTTTCTATATCTTCTCTAATATATCCTATTTTTAATGAATCATCATAATTGAAAAACTTATTTCCAAAATTTAGTGAAACGTAATTATCTTTAATTTTGCTTGAATCTAATCTTTGATATTTATCTTTTATTCCCTCTAATAATTTAATGTCATATTCCTCATTCAAGAAGAAAGCATTATATATTATATTATTTGAGTAAAGAAAATCATTAATAATAAATCTATCATATTTATCGAACATATAATCAGTAACAGAGCCTGTTCCTGCAAATACATCAAAAAATGAATGACATTTATCACAATTTTTATCAATTAAATTAGATATCCAATCCATTAGTTTAAATTTATTTCCTATATATCTACGATTTTGAATATCAAACATACTTCATCCTCCATTACTACATATCTTTTGGTAATTTATCATAATCATATTTATGTTCCACATCTTCTAATTCATCAAAACACCATTTAATATCTTCTATAGCTTTATCTATTGTATATAAACTATCCTTATTTTCTTGCATTATTTTCAAATATTCAATTGTATAAAACAAGTGTTGTCTTGCTTTTTTTACCTTTTTTCTTTTTTGTGCATCAAAATCTAATAAATCTAATTCTGACTCTTTATATTTTTCAATCATTTCTTTTAAATCCTTCGTGGATTTATTTTTATATTTATCTAAAGACAAATAATCTAAAAATTCATCATAACCAGCAACTTTTAAAAGATTAGTTAAAGATAAATCTAAAGTTTCAGCTATCTTCTTTAAAGAATCGACATCTACTTTTTTAATTTTTCCATTAATAATATCGTTTAAGGTACTTCTACTTATTCCAGATAATTTAGCAAGTTCTCTTTGAGAAATTCCTTTAGCGATTCTGGCATTCTCAATAATATTTTTAAGTTCATTTGAATTCATATTTTCACTTCTTTCTCCAAATTATTCCTTCTAGATTTAATTTTATCACTTTTTTTAAAATTTGTCTATAATTTCGGACAAAATATATTGACAAGTTTTTCGGACAGTGTTATCATGATATTGACTGATATATCGGACACGATAAATTTAGTTAAATTTGTTCTTTGAAAACTTAGTCTTAGTGGAAATCGCCGATAAGCCATTAAGTAAAAAAATGCAAGGCAGAATACCCTATTAGCACGGGAGTTATGAAATAACTAAAATTTCACAAAGAGCAATAGTTCAGGTAGAACTCTACCCTTTTAAAATTAGTAAAGGAGGTGTTAAAAGTGGATCAAAAATATTTTACTTTAGTAAGAAAAGATGTTTTAGATAATCCTGATTTATCATTAAGTGCTAAAGGATTATATTGTTTAATCTGTTATGACTTAACTAAATCACTTAGAAGATTATTAATAAACAAAAATACTAGAGAAGAAACTATTAATAGTTCTAAAGAATTAGAAAAATATGATTATGCACATTTTTATAATTTAGAAGAATGTGTAGATAAAGATTCATATCTTGGTCTTAATGTTTCAATACAACCAACTGATGAATTTAAAAACTTAGTTGATTTGAAACACAAGAAATACAAAGAATTAGAAAGATAAGGGAGGTGGAATATGACCGTAGATGAAACTTTAAAATTAATCGCACAACAATGGTGCAATTTATCAGATTTAATGAAATTAGCAAACATAGGAAGAAATTCAGCGTTAACTATTAAAAGTAAAATTAAAAATGACTTAGAAAAAGAAGGATATTATGTTCCTAAGAATGCTGTTCCTATGCAAGAAGTTGTTAAGTATTTAAATATTGATATTGACTATTTAGAGTCAAGAAGTAAAAATTTGAAAGGAGATGTTAAAATTGCTTAAACCAATTGAACAAATAGATACAAACATAAAAAAAGACATCATCATAAATAATATAATGAAGTCTAAAGGCGTGTATCTCTTAGTATCTAATCCAAAAGTAGGAAAGTCTATGTTGGCACTGCAACTTTCCTGCTCCGTTATTAACGGAACACCATTTTTAGGATACAAAGTAAATCCCTCACCTGTTTTATATGTTACCACAGAATCAGATAAAATTCAATTAAAGGAACGCCTAGAATTCATGGAACTATCAGCAAAAAAAGACTCTTTATTTATAATTGATAGACAGAATAAAGCAAATATATCTTTAAATGATTTAGAATATGATATAAAAACATTTGCTGAAGAATATAATGGCAAACTTATAATTTTAGATATGTTAAAAGATATTGATTTTGGAGTCCAATATGATATTAATAATTATCAAGATGTATCACAGCAAATATTTCCAAAATTAAGAACTTATTGTGATAAATATAATGTAACTTTTTTAGTTACACATCATCTAAATAAAACTGGTAAAACTTTAGGAAGTATTGCACTAGATGCAACTGTTGATGGAAGAATAACTTTAATTGAAAACAAAGCAAATAAAAAATATGTTAAATTACAAACAATAAATAGAGATTTTTCAGAAATAGATATTCAATTAAAAAAATTAGATAACCTTATATTTCGTAAAATAAATTCTATTGAGGAAGATGAATTATCTTTTGAACTAACATCATTTATAAAATATGTTGCTAGTCAAAAAGAAATTGATTTTACCTGTACTGATATAGTATTAAAAGCTAATATACCAATGTCACCTAAAAGATTCGGAAGATTACTCAATAATAGTATTGAACTTTTAGAAAGTGAAGGCGTCCACATCACTAAATGTAGAACTGCTGATAGTAGATTATATCATGCTACATTTATAGAGCCTTCACAAAATGAAGATGAATAATGTGGCACGTTTTGTTGCGTAGCAATGAAAGTGGCGATAATGACTCATCTTCTGATTATTTATTTTTTAATAAATAATCACTTGTTTATTGCTTAGACTTAAATTAACTTAAGTCTTTGCTTAAACAAGAATGGGTTTTTAAGGGATTCCCTTAACTCACTTTTGGGCTATGCCCTAGTGAGATAGGTCATAAATGACCAATCCCTCAAAGCCACACATATTATTAATGTCACAATGTCATAAGTATATGAAAGGATTTAAATAAATGTTTGATGGAAAACAAGTTTTAACTATAACAAACAAAATTAAATCTTCAGATATTGGTGGTCTTAGCAAAGAACTTACTGAAAGAAAGGGTACAGGAAATTATGATACTAATAGAACTAAATATAATGTAGAATTTATTCCATTATGCAGTACTAATTTAGCTAGTTCAACATATAAAACTCTCTATAAAAATAATGTAGAATTTAACAAAAATAATAAAAATATCAATTTATTAAACGGATGCATAATAACAAGTGGACAAGAATTCTTTAAATCATTAGGAATGAAATTTGAAGATACAGGAAGAAAATATTTAACTGGAGAACATAAAGGAGAACCTATTAATAAAGTAGTTATTAATAATCCAAATGATATTCCAGAACAAGTATTAAATTATTTTAAATGCTCACATGAATTTTTAAGTAATTTAGTTGGAAAGGAAAACGTAGTCTACTCTGCTATTCATTTTGATGAAGATACTCCACATATGCATTTTTATTTTACTCCAGTAGTAAATGAAGTTCATAGAAAAGTATTTGAAACAGATAGTAATGGTCATCAAATATTAAAATCTTATATAGGAAAAGACGGAAAAGAAAAGTTAATACCTATTCAAAAGAAAGATGAAAACGGTAAAAATTTATATTCAATAGAAAAAGGAAAATTTCTAAATTGTGATCAATTTTGGAAGGATAAAGGCTTTAAAACATCATTTGCTAAAATACAAGATGATTATAATAAATTTATAACCTCTAAAGGTTTTAATCTTGATAGAGGTCAAATTGGAGGAAATAAATATCATCAAACAAAAGCAGAAAAATATTTAGAAGAACTACAGGAAGAAAACAAACTAATGGAACTTGAATTAAATAAGAATAAAGCACTAAATGAAGTTGAAATATCATATAAAGAGAAAATATCTAATGTAGATACAAATCCCCTTCTAAATCCTGAAAAAGGCAAAATAATTGGATATAAAGAAAAAGATATAAACAATCTATCTAAATACTCAAAAGAAATAACAAAAGATAATTTGAATAAATCAAAAATAATAGAACAAAGTGAAATAAAGTTAGAATCTAAACAGAAACAAATTGATAAATTAAATACTGAAATTAAAAATCTTAAATCAGGTAAAACATTACTAGAAAAAGATAAAATAATTGAAAATCAAAATTTAATTATTAAGGAAAAAGATGAAACTATAAAATATCAAAATAATATAATTGAATCTTTAAAAGAAGAACTAATAAGTATTAAAGAAATGGCTAGTTCTCTTATACAAAATGTTAAAGGGATAGCTACTGATTTATATAAAGCACTTAAAAGAACTTTAGGATTAAATGTAGATAAAAATCAAGAATATGATTCATACGAATTTAAGAATCTTAGTAAAAAAATTAATAAGAAATATGAGAAAAATAAATCTGATGATTTTGAATTATAACAAATATAGGGATAGCACAAATAACTATCCCTATTATTTACTTAATAAAAAACTAAAAATTGATGGTAAAATATAGATGTATGTCGATATTTTACGGATAAGAAAAGGAGGAATGAAATGTCCGTAAGAAAACTTAAAGAAAATAAAATAACAAAAGATGGAAGATCATGGGTATTTATACAATATAGTAAAGGTTTAGATGGTAAAAGACATCAATATCAATCAAAAGCTTATATGACTGAAAATGAAGCATTACAAGCTGAAAAAGAATATTTAAATAAATATAAAGATGTTGAAGTAAATCCACATATGACATTTAAAGAAGCCTACACTATATATTATGAATATCAGAAAGATAAAATAAAAGATTCTACTCTTAAGACATATAGAGATAGAATCAAATATATGGGATTACTAGATAATGTAGAATTAGTAAACTTAGATTGGGATTTATATCAAAAATGGAGAGCACAAATTAATAAAACAAATCTCTGTGATAGATATAAAACAGATATTCAAAAATTTATAAAGCAAGTCATTAACTTTGCTGAAAAACAATGGGATTTTAATTTAAGAAAATTTTATAATAAATTAGAGCCTTTTAAAACTCCAGGAGCATTGAAGAAAGAAATGGATTTTTACGAACCTGAAGAATTCTTTAAATTTATTTCAGTAGTTGATGATTTAAGATATAAATGTTTCTTTGAATTATTATATTATTGTGGATTAAGAAGGTCTGAAGCAAGAGGATTACAATGGAAACATATAGACTTTAAAAATAAACTTTTAACTGTTTCTCAACAAGTATTAAATCCCTCTAATTCTAATGCTAGTACAGAATGGTATATTTCTAGTACTAAAACAGAATCATCAAATAGAACAATTCCAATAGCAACTACTCTATTAAATGACTTAGCAGAACTTAAAAAATCAAATGAAAGAATAGCAAAATTCAAACAAACTTGGTTTGTACTTGGTGATGATGTTCCAATGGCTACAGGTAGAATGTATTTTTATAGAGATAAATATGCAGAAAAAGCTGGAGTAAGAAGAATTAGATTACATGACTTTAGACATTCGTGTGCATCAGCCTTAATATCTGGTTCTGCTCCAATAACAGCTGTATCTAATTTTTTAGGTCATTCTGAAACTACTGAAACACTAGAAACTTATACTCATATGTTTAAAAAAGATCTCGCAAATGTACCAAAATTCTTTGATACATTAGAAAAAAACTTTAATGAAAAGTCTTCCAAATAAACTATATTAAATTTATATAAACCGTAGTTTGTGATGGGTAGATGCTGGGTAGCGTTCTACCATATTTATAGAAAACCCTTATAAATCAAACAAAAAGTGGAGCCTTTCGGCTCCTTCAGGGGGTTTTGGTTGCGCACTCTCATCTGTTGAATCGTAAGAGTGCTACGTGATATTATCACGCTAGTATAATTATAGAGTATAATCTCTAAAAAGTCAAGTTGATATTCGTTAGTTCAAATCAATAGAATCTTCTAATAACCTAATTAAATTACTGTCTTTATTTTTTTCTAAATATTCCATCGCATCCTCTTTAGCTTTAAGCAAAATATTATAATCTTTTTTTATATCTGCTATCTTAAATACCATATCTCCACTTTGTCTTAATCCAAACAAATCTCCAGATCCTCTAAGTAAAAAATCTTCTTCGCTAACTTTAAAACCATCATTAGTTTTAGTTAAAACATTTAATCTTTCAGTTTCTCTATTACTAATTAGAATACAATATGATTGTAAATTATTACGGCCCACTCTACCTCTTAATTGATGTAAAGCTGATAATCCAAATCTAAAAGCATCAAAAATAACAATCATTGTAGCATTTTTAACATCTATTCCTACTTCAATAACTGTAGTACTTATTAATATATTAATTTTATTATCTTTAAAATCATTCATTATTTTTTCTTTTTCGGCATTATCCATCTTACCATGTAAAACACCTATTTTATATAATTTACCAAACGCTTTATTCATTTTTGTTTCTAATTCATAAACATTTTCTAAATCCGATTTATCACTTTCTTCAATTAATGGAGCAATAACATACACTTGATGATTATTTGATAATTCATTATACATATCATTTAATACATCTTTTATTTCTTTTTCCTTTTTTAATTTTGTTATTATTTCTTTTTTACCACTTGGTAATGTCCTAATGCTAGATACATCCATATCACCATATAATGTAATAGCATAAGTTCTTGGAATTGGGGTTGCACTCATATACAAAATATCAGGAGTAATTCCTTTATTTTTCAAATTACTTCTTTGATTAACACCAAAACGATGTTGCTCATCAGTTATAACTAAACCTAAATTTTTATATTTAACATTATCACTAATTAAAGCATGAGTACCAATTATAAAATCTATTTCACCATTTTCTAATTTAGAATACAATTCTTTTTTTTCTTTTGCTTTTAATTTACCCGTCAATAAACCTACATTTATATTATAATTTCTAAATAACTCTTTTATATTTTTATAATGTTGAATAGCCAAAATTTCAGTGGGTGCCATTAAAGCAGATTGATAGCCACTTAAATAATTAATATACATACTTATAATTGCTACTATTGTTTTACCGCTTCCAACATCACCCTGTAATAATCTATTCATTCGATATTTACTGTTTAAATCTTTATATATATCCTCTACAACTTTTAATTGATCAGTAGTTAACTTAAAACTTAAACTATCAATAAATTTAGAAACATCTTTATAATCAACATTTCTAGTAAGTCCTATTTTATTTTTGTTATTTTTTAAATAATTCATTTTTAACATGAACAAAAATAGTTCTTCATATTTAAATCTTGTTCTTGCTTTTTTTAATTCTAATAAATTATTAGGATGATGTAATATACTAATAGATTTGTTTTTATCTTCAAATTTATATTTTTCTTTTAAATAGTCAGGTATATAATCAATAATACTATAATTTGTTTCTAAAGCTTGATCAATATATAATGATATATTTTTGCCACTTATACCATATGTCGAATGATATATTGGTTCTATTTTTTCTTTTAAGATTCTTCCAAATCTTATTTCTGATGTGACGATTGTGTTATGTTTTTTATCATACTTACCTATCACGGTAATACTTGTTCCAATTTTTAAGTTGGATTTTAAAAATCCTCTATTAAATATAATTATGTTAAATAAATTTGAACCACTATTTAATTTAAAACTCATTTTATCCATTTTTCGATTAAAGTGAAAAACATTAGGTACAGTTTCTACTACGCCATCCATTATTATTTTATCATTATCAGTTAATTCTTCTATATTACTTCTTTTAATTACTTCATATCGAAATGGATAAAAATTAACTAGGTCTTCAACTTTATTAATGCCAAGTTTATTTAATAAATTTATTTTCTTAGGTCCAATTCCTTTGAGTATACTAAGTTCCAATATATCACCACCTTGTAAAAAAATTATACAAAACATTTGTTCGTTTGTCAATCTAAAAACTTGGGAAATTAAAAACATAATTTCGTTTTTGTTAAATTTTTACAATTTTTTAAAATTTCCCAAAAAAAAGACTTGACTTTGCAAGCTTTTTCGGTTAGTATATAAGGCACCAGTTCGGAAAACGAATTGGTGCTAGTATCACACTAGCCAACCCCTTTTTATTCTTTTATGAAACTGTCTCAGGGGGCAGTTTCTATTTTTTTATTCTCTTATGAACTGACCCAGTCATATGCCTTATTTACTATAACGAGTATATCATAGAAAAAAGAATACTAAAATATGTATTCTTTTTATTTTGTTAAATTTGACACAACTTTACAAGATTAATAATTATTAGCTTTTTCTTCAAAGTAGCTTTGTGGATGATTACATACTGGACATACTTCTGGAGCTTTTTCACCAAAATGAATATGGCCACAATTTCTACAAATCCACATTTTTGGTTGTTCTTTTATAAATACTTTTCCTGATTCAATGTTATCTAATAATTTTCTATATCTTTCTTCATGTTCTTTTTCTATTTTACCTACTTCTGTAAATAGATATGCTATATCATCAAATCCTTCTTCTTTAGCTGTTTTAGCAAATCCTTCATACATATCTGTCCATTCATAGTTTTCCCCGTTAGCAGCATCTAACAAGTTAGCTTTTGTATCAGGCATTCCATTATGTAATAGTTTAAACCATATTTTTGCGTGTTCTTTTTCATTGTTTGCTGTTTCTTCAAAAATAGCAGCTATTTGTTCATAACCATCTTTTTTAGCTTTGCTTGCATAATAAGTATATTTATTACGAGCTTGTGATTCTCCTGCAAATGCAGTCATTAAGTTTTGTTCTGTTTTTGTTCCTTTTAATTCCATATTTTACCTCCTAAATATTGCCATTTAATTATATTTTATATATCTTTAATTGTCAACCTATTTTACAATTATTTTTTTATTTTTTACTTCAATGCTTACTCTTTGTACCATTGCGATTGATATCATAAGAGCTAGTGTAAATGAACCACCATATGATAGAAATGGTAATGGTACACCCGTTAATGGCATCATTGCAAATAAACCACCTAAATTGACTATTATATGAATTCCGATATAAGATCCTACACCATAACATATGTATCTTCCTCTTATTGTATTTGCTCTACCAGCCAATTTAAATATTCGATATAGTAATACAATATATAAAATAAATATTATAGTACATACTATTAATCCATATTCTTCAGCAACAATTGCAAATACACTATCGGTATGTGATTCTGGTAAATATGATACTTGTTTACTGTTTCCAATTCCTAATCCAAGTATACCACCAGAATTTATTGCTATAAATCCATTGCATATTTGATAACCACCTTCTTCATATCTACTACAAGGATTGGTAAATGTTAGCCTACTTTTTTGAGCGTCACTTAGTAATGTACCTTTTGTTGATAGTAGACCTACCATAGCCACTAAAACTACTATTATAGCAAATATTATTGATTGATATTTTTCCTTTTTTCTAATTGGTCCTAACAAATACATTATTCCAAATATAGCCGTTATAATTATAGCTGTTCCTAAATCCTTTTGTAGTAAAACTATTCCGATATATAGTGTAGCTGGTATCAAGATTATTCCTAGCAATGAAAAGATTAATTTTGATTCAACATTTTTATTGTTTAATTTTTTATAAAATTTATCAAATAATATTGCTGTGACCATTACAAGGACTGGTTTTGCAAATTCACTAGGTTGAATACTCATAGGTCCTACTTTAATCCAGTTTTTTGAACCTTGATGGGTTGTTCCAAACAAATATAAATATACTAATAATCCTAATATTGTTAAATATGATAGTACACTTATTTTTGAATATTTTTTAGTTGGTATTCTAAGTATAAATAGTGTTATGAATACTCCCAATATTATTGATATTAATTGTTTATTAAAGTATTCATATAATGATTTATTAAATCTAACAACTACAGCTTGACTTGATGCATTTACTATATTTAATAAACCAAACACAAATAAAATAATTGATATTATTAAAATACCTTTATCCATATCCCTTATTAGTTTTTTCATACTATCACCTATTATCATAATAATACCACAATATCAAAATATCTACAATGAACTTAACTAAATTTAACCAAAATATAGACTAATTTATTAACTAATTATATTTAATTTAATAAAATATATTGAGAATAGATAGGAGGGGAACTTTATGTATTATTATGGTGGATACCAAGGATATGGAAATAGTTGTGGTCAATGTGGTGGATATCCTTCTTATGGAGGATATGGAACAGGATACGGAGCTGCTATTATACTAGTTCTATTCATTTTATTAGTTATAATTATTGGTGCTAGAAGTTGGGGAAATAATTAATGTATTTAACTCTATCAATTAAGATAGAGTTTTTTTTAATTTTATGTTATAATATATGCGAATGAGGTGATTGTATGTTTAAGAAGTTAGATATTTTAGATGATACTCATAAGATATTAAGACAAGTGAGTAAGGAGGTATCTTTCCCACTTTCTAGCGAAGATAAACAAACTATTGATGATATTATTAAACATCTTACCTATAGCCAAATTGAAAAATATGAAAAACAATATGATTTAAGGCCTGGTATGGGACTTGCTTTTGTTCAATTAGGTATTTTAAAAAGAATTATTGTTATTGTTGATGAATATGAAAA
Organism: uncultured Bacilli bacterium; assembly: GCA_934167465.1. Lineage (GTDB taxonomy): Bacteria > Bacillota_I > Bacilli_A > RF39 > UBA660 > CAJOJO01. The sequence goes on from CAKPKR010000002.1 coordinate 125,900, forward strand.
AGGTAAATTTGATAACTATGTTGTTATTAATCCTAAAATAGTCAGTAATTCTGTTGAAATGGTTGCTGCTGATGCTGGTGAAGGTTGTTTAAGTGTTAATAGAGAAATTGAAGGTCATGTACCAAGATATGCAAGAGTTACAGTTGAAGGTTATGATATTGATGGTAATAAAATAAGTATTAGAGCCAGAGAAGAATTATCAATTGCTTTCCAACATGAGATTGATCACTTAAATGGTATTTTATTCTATGATAGAATTGATAAGAATAAACCATTTTATACAGAGGATGAAATTAGATTATTATAGGAGGATACATGAAGAAATATATAATTAAATTAGTTTTACTAATATTACTAGCTTGTATTTGTTCAATTCTTATTTATTATAGTTTTAATTAAAAAAAGTAGAGTTTAAGCCCTACTTTTATTCTGCTTCTAATTCTTCTTCATCTAAGATTGCTAAATCATCGATGTCATCATCATCGTCATCAATTATTTCTGCATCATCATCATATAATTCTTCTGATTCTTCATTTTCGATTGGTTCTTCTTCTGTTTCTTCATCTATTTCTTCAATATCATCGTCATCTTCTTCATCTAGTTCTATTTTTATTGAATGATTATCTCTTATATCCCATTCATTATTTTCTAATAAAACAAATCTTTTATCTAATGTTAAAGATGTATAATAGTCTCCTATTTTATCAGCATATTCACTATCAGTGTATTCTAATAAATTACAGATTTCTCTGAATAAATTAGCTGTATTCATTGTTTTTTTTGTTTCTTTTAATAATTTATATGTCAAATCAGTATAAGATAGTAATTCTAATTCTTCTTTACTCATTTCACTTAAATTCATAATATTTCCTCCTAAATATATTTTTTTACATAATTGTAGGTATATCTATTGCAATTAAAGATAACATTTCTTTTAATATATTATTAGTTAAACTAATTATATATAACCAATCGTTTTTATTTTCTTCATTATCACAATTTGCAATATGATTATTTTGATAGAAGTTGTTAGCAGATACTGCTAGATTATAAATATAGTCGGCTATATAACTTGGCATTCTTTCATTAAATGCTTTATCTATAGCTTCATCAAATTCTAATATTTTTAATCTTAATTTTCTATCTACAACATTATATATATTATTTGATAAATTGTAAATAGTTTTTTCATTATTTATTATTTTATTAAATCTTAAATATGTATATAGGATATATGGTCCTGTTTTACCAACTACTTGAGAAAATTTTAAGACATCAAATATATAGTCTTTGTCTCTCCCATTTTGTAGATCAGCAAATTTAATTATAGCATTTACTATTTTATCTATATCAGAATCTTTCATATCTTTGTTTGTTTCTTTTAAACTCAAGAAAGTTTCTTTTACTAAGTTAAATAGTTCTCCTAATTTAGGAGCATTACCAGCTCTTGTTTTAAATGGTTTACCATCAGTACCATTTATTGTACCATTATAAGCGTGTTCTAAAGAGTTGTATGGAATGATATCTGCTAAATCACTTACTCTAAATACTTGTTCAAAATGTAAGTTTTGTCTAAAGTCTGTTACATATATTATATGGTCCGGATTAAATTTTTGTTTTCTTTCTAAGATGGTTGCTAAATCAGTTGAATCATAAACATAGGCACCATTACTTTTTTTAAACATCATAGGTGGCATAGGTTTATTGTCAGTTTCTTTTTTTACATTAACTACTAATGCGCCTTCACTTAATTCCAATAAATTTTTCTCTTTTAATATTTTTTCAGTATCGGGTAAATATTTATAGGCATCACTTTCGCCTTCCCATAAATCAAAACTTACTCCTAAATAATTACAGATTGATTTAGCGTCTTCTATTGATACTTCAAGTATTTTATCCCATATTATTTTGTATTCTTTATTGCCTTCTTGCAATTCTTTAGTTATGGTAGCACATTTTTCTTTTATTTCTTCATTTTCTTTACATAGTCCACTTATTTCTGGGTATATTTTATTTAAGTAATCTATTGTTATTTCTTCAGTTTTTATGTTATCTCTTTTTATTCCATAAATTACTTGACCCATTTGTAATCCATAATCTCCTAAATGAACATCTGCTATTACATTATGTCCTTTATATTTTATTATTCTTTTAATAGATTCTCCTATTATTGTAGGTCTTAAATGTCCTATATGTAATGGTTTAGCAATGTTATATCCACCATAATCTATTACAAATGTTTCTTGTTTGTCTGGTTTATTTAATCCAAATTTAGGACTATTATTCATTTTTGTTAGTATTTCATTTATAAATTCATTACTTAGTGTTATATTAATGAATCCTGGTTTACAAAATTCTACTTTATCAAAATATTTACTAAATTTTTCAATTTTGTTTATTTTTTCTACTATTTTTTCACCTATTTCAATTGGATTTGTATGATTTTCTTTAGCTATTTTAAAGATATCATCACATTGATAATCACATAAGTCTGGTTTATTTGATTTTTTTATTGTTATTTGGTTATTATAGCCTAACTCTTTAAATTGTTCTCCTATAATACTTTCTAATATATTTGTAACCATTAAATCGCCTCATATTCTACTTCATATATATATTTTTCATTGTTTAATAGATATTCTACATTTATTCTACTATTTTCTAATGTTTTTGTTATTATTTTTAATTCTAATTCAATTCTTCCTTCTTTTATATCAATATATCCTTTTTCTTCTAATATATGTAATTTAATTTCATAATCGTCATTTTTTCTTGTTATTATTAATTTTTCTTTATCTATTGTTGTTGTTATTCCATTATCACTATATATTATTTTATTGTTATTGAGTATTCCTAAACAATTATTATTTAGATTTTGGCTAGAATTTTTTAAATTATATTTTATTTTAATTTTACTCATAATATCACTCATTACGCTTGTAATTATACCATATATTTTATATTTTTAAACAGTTTTTAAGAAAAAAAAGAAATAACTTAATAAGTTATTTCAAGATTCCAGTTGAAATTGCATAATTGTCGCCAGAAGAATACATATATGAATTTATATTTTTAGAACCATTAAAGATACAATAATAAATTTTAACTATATGATTTGCCTTCATACTTCCTTGAGATGCACTCCAAGTTCCAAGTAATGTTTGTGTATAGATACCATTACCTTCAATATAAAGGTCTGGTACATAATAAGCATTGGCTATAGCAATGACATAACCACTTTTTACATCATCTGGAACTGTGAGTGACAAACTCTTTGTTCCAATTCCATTTGAACTAGCTATTGCTAAATTGTTTGGTAATCCCGTGATAATAGCAATTGATGTTGCATGATTATTTCCTTCGGCTGTACCTGTTGCTGTTATTGTCTTCCCTTCATTAAATTCACAATAATAAATATTTATAATATGATTTGCCTTCATACTTCCTTGAGATGCTTGCCAAGTACCAACTAATTTTTGTGTTTTTATTCCATCACCTGTTAGTGATAATGTAGGTACAAAAAAAGCATTTGAAACCACAAATAAGTATCCTGTTTTTGTACCTGTAGGAACTGTTATTGTAGAAGTTGTAGTACCAGTTCCTGAAGATACCGCTATTTTAAAATTAGAAGTATAAGTATTAATATCAATATTATTATTTTTCATTTTATATAATTCATTTAACGCTTCATTTACATTAGTTGCTGTGCCATTACTTGGACTATAGACTATATCACTAGCCTTATATGTGGTTGCGGCATAGATTCCTATACCTGAAAAAATTATAGTCATGGTTATAAAAATAAATAATTTATTTTTTATTATTTTTTTCATCTAGATTCCTACTTTCTAGATATATCATACCCCCCCCCCAGACGTAAAAGTCAAGAAAAATTTCAAAAAAAAGAGATTAATTAATCTCTTAGTTTAATGCATCTTTTAATTTAGATCCTGCTTTAATTGTAACAGCAGTTCTTGCAGCAACTGGAACACTAGCACCAGTTCTTGGATTACGAGCAGTTGTAGCTTCTTTGTGTTTAGCTGTAAAAGTAACGAATCCAGTTAAAGTAACTTTACCATTATCTTTTAATCCTTTTACTACGCCTTCCATCATAGCATCCATAGCTCTTTTAGCATCTGCTTTTGTTAATCCTGTTTCTTCAGCAATATAATTTACTAATTCTTGCATAAATAACCTCCTATATTTATTGTTTAAGCATATATCTTGCTTACATTCTAAGAATACCATTTTTAGATATTAAAATCAATACTTTTTAAATAAAAACTACTATTTTTATTAAAATATATATTGATATTTTTCATATAATTAAACAGGTGATTATGTGAAAAAAATATTAATTATATTTCTTTTGTTTTTTATTACTGGTTGTTCTAATAAAAATGAATATATTGACACAATTATAATTGAAAATGATGACCTTTTGGTTAATATTAATTATCCAGTAACAGGAACAGAATTAGATATAAATATCAAAAGTGATGTTAAAAATATATATAATAAATATCAATATTTAAATGGTGAATTAAATATTGATTATTTATATTATAAAGTTAATAATCTTATTTCTGTTTCTTTATTCATATATGTTAATGGAGAAAATGTTAAAAAAAATTACGTTAAAACATATTTCTACAATAATAAAATAAGTAATATTAAAAATTTAGTTGATATTAATAAACTAAATAAATTATTAATTAATAAAATTAAAAATACAAACATAAATATTGAAATATCTGATAATTATGAATTTAGTTTTGACAACACAAATCTATATATATATTTTAATTATAATAACAATTACGAAACTATTGAAATTCCATTATCGGATTTAAATATTTTTTTTGAAAAAGAAAAAAGAGTTATAAACGAAATAATTTTACCTAACAACGATATTGACTATAATGATAAAGTTATAGCTCTTACATTTGATGATGGTCCAAGTAAATATACCGATGAATTAATTGAATACTTATATCAAAACGATTGTAAGGCTACATTCTTTGTTTTAGGAAATAAAGTTAAAAATTATCAAGACGTCTTAAATAAAAGCATCAGTTATGGTAACGAAATAGGAAATCATTCATATAATCATAAATGGTTAATAAAACTAAAAAAAGAAGAAATGATTAACCAAATAGAAAAAACACAAAATCTTATTTATGAATATACTGGTTATATTCCTACTCTACTTAGACCAACATATGGTTCTATTAATTCAACTTTAAAAAATAGTACTAATCTAAAAATTGTCTTATGGAATGTTGATACTTTAGATTGGAAATATAAAAGTGTTGACAAAATTGTAAGTAGAGCCACTAAAAATTTAAAGCCTGGTAATATTATTTTAATGCATGATATTTATAAAAGAACTTACGAGGCTGTAAAAAAAATAGTTCCAATCTTAAAAGAAAATGGTTATAAATGTGTTACCATAAGTGAATTAAATAAAATTAATGATATGAGAAAATTATATGAATAATAAAGAAAAAAAACTATTAGAACAACAAATGATAACTACTGTTATATATTTACTGACATTATTTGTTTCACTATCACTTACATATAATGATATTCTTAATTTAGATAATAAACATATCTATAATGATGAACTTGCTGAAAAAATAGGTATTACTAATAGAACTATTGTTTTAGTTCTTACTTTATCATATTTATATATTAATTATCAAAATAGAGAAATAGCAAAATCAAAGAAAAAAGATTTGAAAATTTCAAATCTTCAATTAACCGCTAGTTCCTTATCTACTATTGCTGCAATTATTGTTCTATATGTTGTTATAAGTAGTGGAAAATATACCATTATAAGTGCCGGAAATCCTAATTTATAATCTATTCAGTATAAAATATATAACACCACATTTTAAATTGAGTACCCATTATTCCGTATTCAGTTCCCTTTTTACCAGTAGAATAATTATTATTATAATTAGGAATTTGATTAACATCAAAATCAAAAGTAATTTTTCCTGATGGATAAATAGTTGCACTTACCTTGTTTTCAAATGTTGTTCCATACTTTGAATCTGTAATTTTAAAATTATTCCATCTATATTTAATGTTTCCACTTGCATATTCTTGTGCTATTCCATTTTCATCAGTACCATCAATGTAAATACAAATTCCATCTTTATAATATAAATATTGAACATAGGCTGAATCTACTTTATCGCTCCATCCTCTTGATGCCCTAAGGCCTGCTTCATACGTAATATTTGAGGCATTAAAACATACATAACCTCCTAAAACTTTTGAAGCATTTAAATCAATTTTCGAAGTAAAATAACCTGTTTGATCTGAAAAAGTACACTTCTGATTAGCACCTGATCCAGAACAGGAAATTTTTAATGATTTTGGATTAGTCCACGTTGTATTACTATAAGATATTGAAACTGGAATTGCGACTTTATCAGTTTCAAATCTTGTTGTTTTTATATTTGATCCTTTATTTTTATATAAATCATTTAAAGCATCATTTACATTCATACTTGTTCCATTACTGGCATTATATACTACATCACTTGCTTTGTATGTTGTGCGGCATATGCTCCTATACCACAACTTATTATACATAATAACACTATTAAAAATATTCTGCTTTTTATTATTTTTTTCATTATAGATTCCTATTTTCCAATACTATCATCCCCCCTCCAAGACGTAAAAGTCAAGAAAAAAATGTCAAATATTTATTATATTTTTTAAAGTAAACCTATAATTTACATATTTAAATAACTTTAAATGCAATAATATTTACAGGTGTTAAAATATGAATAGAAAAAAAGAAAAAATTCTTGAAAAAGAAGAATTACTTAATAATGTAAGTAAAAATATCAAAAAAATATGTAAAGATAAAAAAATAAGTATGATGCAACTATCAGAAGAAATTGATATGTCATATGAATATTTAAGACAGATAGTTTCGCCTAAAGGAAAAAAACAATTATCTTTTTATTCAATATATAAGTTATCTATTATATTGGATGTTACAATTGATCAATTAATAAATTAAAAAAAGACAGAATTTTCTGCCCATTTTTAATTATTTTGATTGGTAGTTAGAACCACTTAATTGTTGTTCAGCCATACGAACTAATCTTTTTGTGATTTCTCCACCTACAGAACCGTTAGCTCTACTTGTAGCATCTGGTCCCATTGTAACACCTAATTCAGTAGCTATTTCATATTTCATTTTATCGATAGCTTGTTTAGCACCAGGTGCAACCATTTTATTGTATTTGTTATTCATTGTACTCACCTCCTGTACATTAATATGATGTACGGATGTGACAAATAAATACATTTTTTTAATTGGTAATTTATAGCAATTCGCTATAATTTTTTTTATCCAATTCTGTTATTACTTCTATATTATTAATACATTCATCAATTAAAGTTTCATAATCGAAGTTTGTTTCATATAATAAACATTTATCTAATTCTGGATTAATTACTGGATGTTTTGGCAAAAATATTGTACAGCAATCTTCATATGGTAAAATACTTGTTTCATATGTATTTATTTTATTTGCTATATCAATTATTTCTAATTTATCCATACAAGCAACTGGCCTAATTACTGGTAAATTAGTTACATTATTTATAACTATCATACTTGATAATGTTTGTGAAGCTACTTGTCCAATAGATTCACCATTAATTATTATTTTTAAGTTGTTTTTTATGCATAATTTATGAGCTATACGATACATCATTCTTCGCATTATGGTAATAATATAATTATCAGGTACATTTTTATATATTGCTTCTTGTAATTTTGTAAAAGGTACAACATTTACTTTTATATTACCTGAATATTCATTAATAATGCGTGCTAATTCAATTACTTTATTTTTGGCTTCAACACTAGTATGTGGAGGAGATTCAAAATATAAGCATTCTAGGTCAACGCCTCTTTTTAATGATAAGTATCCAGCAACTGGTGAATCTATTCCACCACTTAACATTAGTAATCCTTTACCTTGAACGCCAACAGGATAACCACCAATTCCTTTAATTTCATCTAAGTAAATAAATGTTCCTTCCAATCTAATTTCAATGTGAATATTAATATCTGGATTATGAACATCAACTTTTAGATTTGTATTTTTTAAAACGAATCCACCTATTACATTATTAAAATCCATACTACTTATTTCGAACCTTTTGTCAGCTCTTTTAGTAATTACTTTAAATGTTTTATTGGATTCATTTTTTAGTAATTCTAATACTTTGAATTTTATTTCATCAGTATTATTATTTACTTTATGTGCGACTACTATACCATGTATTCCAAATACTTTTTTCAATTTATTTACGACTTGATTTAAGTCTTCATTGGAATATTCAATATACATTCTTACTCGATCTTTTTTTATTTTTATATCAAAATCTTTTAAGATTTTTTTAATATTATTATCTAATATTTGAATGAATAACTTTCTATTTGCTTTTTTTGTTGTTAGTTCTCCATATTTAATCATTATTAATTTATTCATAAAATCACCTGTTAAAATTATACATTAATTAGTTTTTTAAATCAATAAAAAAAACATTTGTTGAACCTTCAAATGTTCTTTTAATATCAATATATCAAAAGTTTAAAAATAAATTTCAATTTTCTAACTTTCATCATCCAATATTTCAGTAAATGGAGTATTTACACCATCTCTTAATCTATAGTCACATTCATCTTCTGTTTCAAGCTTTAGGTGTAACGCATCTACCATTATTAGATATGCGCCATTAAACCATTCTCTCGTTTCCTTATCGGGATGTTTAAATCCTATTATTTCACAAGAATGTAAAGCATGCATATAATAATGGATTGGATATTTGTCACTATCCTCAGCTAATTTTCTCACTTCTTCTAATGTCATTGTATTTCTCATAAAAGTAGTATCATTTGCTCCAGCATTATATAAAATCGCACTTCTTAATTGACGTGTAAGTTTTTTTGATAAATCATATTTAGATTGACCATCGCATCCCCTCAATGCAGATAATACCACAGTTTGTTGTTTCCAAGAAATATTATCACTAGTTAACCATTCTTTCACAACTGATTTCATAAACAAACCTCCTACAAAAAAATGACACATTCATACAACATTTCTTAATAAATGCATCAATAAAAAAACAATATGGTACCGGCCAAGGGACTTGAACCCTCACGATATTGCTACCAATGGATTTTGAATCCATCGCGTCTACCATTCCGCCAGACCGGTATATAAAGATTATAGCACATAACTATAATTAATTCAATTCTTTATATTTAGATTCAAACAAATCTTTTTCAGTATCTTCTACTTCTGTTTCTTCTATTTTAGGTAAATCTTCAATACTTTTTAGTCCAAAATAATCTAAAAAATTTTCTGTAACATTATATAATATTGGTCGACCTGGTTTATCAGATCTTCCAACATCTTTTATTAAATTTTTAAGCAATAATTTTCTTACTAAATGACTACTATTAATTCCTCTTATTTCATCAATTTCTATTCTTGTAACTGGTCCATTATAAGCTATGATTGCTAAAGTTTCTAAAGCCGCATTACTTAATAATGAATTTGCTTCTTCATCAACTAATTTTTCATAATATTTTTTATGTTCAGGTTTAGTAGTTAATTTTACTTTTTTACCAAACAATTCAATACTCAATCCTCTTTCACTTCTACTATAATTATCTATAAGTTCTTTGATTAATTCTTTTAATTCTTCATCAGTTATTTCAAGAATATTTTTTATAGTTTCTAACTCTATTCCTTCATCACCAGATATAAATAGTAAACCCTCTAAAACTGCTATCATTCTTCACCTCTTAATGAAAGAATTATTTTACTAAAATTATTATCTTGTGTTATTTTTAATTCTTGTTTTTTAGCAAGTGTTAAAATTGATAAAAATGTCACAACAATATAATCTTTGTTAACTTCTTCAAATAATTCTTCGAATTCTATTTTTTTCTTTTGTTTTAAAATATTTTTAATTTCAGTACTTCTTTCACCTACGGAATATTCTTTTTTTGTAATCTTTGTATTTAAAGGTTGTTCTAATTTTTTTCTTTCTAGAAACTTATTAAAGGCATTCATTAAATCTTCAATACCAATATCTCCTAGGTCAATATTTTCTTCTACTATTTTAAAATGACTTAAATCACTTGGATCTTTACTAAACACTTGTTTTCTATCCATTTCTAATTGTTTGAATTCCGGTAATTTCTCTTTATATTGTTTATATTCAATTAACCTTCTAATTAATTTTTCTCTTGGATCTTCTTCATATTCATCTTCTTCTATTTCTTGTTTTGGCAATAATATAGAAGATTTCATTTCAATAAGTTCAGCTGCCATTATTAAATATTCGCTAGCAATATCTAAATCTAATTTTTCCATCTCATTTATATAATCTAAATATTGTTTAGTTATTTCTTCAATACTTATATCGCAAATATTAATATCTGATTTTTTTATCAAATGAAGTAATAAATCCATTGGACCTTCAAATTCATTAATCATTATTTTATAATCCATAAGTTTCACATCCTTAATAATTATAGCATAATTTTTATTTTTTTGTTATTCTTTTTGCATATTCACATATAGTCTCATTTTCTTTTATTTCATCACTATAAAATTTAATTATATCCTCTCTACTTTTTATTAACAAATCAAATAATAAATCAGTTATTTCTTTTTCAAATGATAAATCATTTATTTTTTCTGTATTGGAAATCACTAAATTATAAAATAGTCTCATGGCTATAAAATGACATAATGTTTTATAATTACCCTCATATATTTTTTTTTCATCAGAACTTCTTCTACCTATAAGATATTGACCTGGATCAACCAATCTAAATTTACCATCATAAATAAAATTACCATAATTCCAATCACATAAGTATACTTTATTTTCTGATAAGTAATTAATCTCTTCAATCAACTTATTTAATTCATAAATAAATTTTTCTTTTTTAGTAAATTCTATATTACCTTTTCTTTTACAATAATCGGTTGTATATCCTTTAAACCTATTATTTTGATTATATATTATTTTTCTAGGCAATAATATTCTTTTAGTATTTAATTCTTTTAGCACAATACATTCTTTCTTCTTTATTCCGCTATTTTTACAAATTTTGAAAGCTTGATCTTTATATTTATATACAATTCCCTCTGCACCACTACCCAAAAGTTTTAATTTATCTAAATTAATTTGTACTTTTTCATTATCTAAATAATATATCATAATTTCACCTGTGTCCAATATATTAACACATACTCTTAAATATTTCAAATTATTATGTTATAATCTATTTGGTGAATGAAATGAAAAAATTTAATATGATAGATGAAGAATTTATTTGTGAAAATTGTGGTAAAAAAGTTCCTAAATCTAATTATACAGCTAGAGACCATTGTCCTTATTGTTTATATTCTAAACATGTAGACATTAATCCTGGTGATAGATTGAATGATTGTTTAGGATTATTAGAACCAATTGAAATTGAAAAATTTAAAAATACATATAAAATTATATACAAATGTAAAAAATGTAAAAAATTACATAAAAACATTATGGCTAATGATGATAATATGGATTTAATAATTGATTTATCAATAAAAAAATAGGCTTTGCCTATTTTTTTATAATGTTATAAGTGGTATTAATATAATTATTATTAATAAAAATAATCCTATTAATAATACTTTCATTAAAGACTTATTTCCTTTTAAATCAACCTTAATATCTTTAGGATCTATTTGTTCAGGTTCTTCTTCTTCCTTATTTAAAGTGATTTTAGCATTCGGATTTTCATTAATTTCTGTATCTATCTTTTTGTCTTCAATTTTTCGATTATTAACTATATCATCATAAGTCTCAACTGGTGCTTCTTCATATATTGGTTCTGTTGGTACTGGTTTAACTTCTTGTTTTGCCATTTCATCATTAATTTTTGAAAAATCTAATTCTTCTGTATATCCATTTTCTAAATTATTATCCATACTTTCCTCCTTAATTTTCTTTAGAATATAAATTTAATAGTTTATCATATATTCCAGGTTCCACTTTATTTAATGAATTAATTGTTATTTCTAATGATTTTTGATATTCTCCATTATAAAATAGCTTCTCAGAATAAGTTAAATATTTATCCAATTCTTCTTCACTACTTCTATATCTATTTCCATAGACTATAGCCATTTCAGCAAACATAGCAGTTCTCATCATTTCTTTCGTTGTTTTAAACAATTTAAGGACTAAATCACGGGCAGTATCAACTCTTGTATTTAAAACATCAATTGTTATTGGTTTCTTATCTAATTCCTTAATTATTTCTTTTATAGCTGTTTGAGCTTCACTCAATTCAACAAAGTAAGTTTTAGGAATAACAGGTAAATTGTATTCTCTAATTTTATTTTTTGAATCATGAAGAATAATTTTAATTTCTTCTAATTGTTGTCTTGCTCTTACTTCATCATCTTTCATACTACCAATAGAATTTAGTACCATATCTACTCTTTCCTCAGAATTTGCTAACTTAAGGGATAAATTTTCTATTTCTTTGGTTAGTTTGGAATAAGCAAATGTATTATTACCTGTATGGTCATTTAATACTTTATAGTCATTATTTAAACTTTCAACATCATTTTTTACTTGTTCAAGTATTTCTATTTCTTCTGGTTTAAGATTATAAATTGCTCTTATTTCATCCAATTGATTAAATAATTCTGTCATTAAACGATTATTTTTCTTTAATTTTTTTTCAAATATTACACTTGTTTCTTCATATGTTTTTTTATCAACTTTCTCTTTTTCAAAATCTGTAAATACTGAATCAAAATAATCTGATAACACTTTTAATTCAAATAAACTATCTTCTAAGTTTAAAACATTTGCCCTATCTTTAATATCATCAATTTTTTTATTTGCTTCATCAATGTTATATTCAATATTTAAGTAATCTAAAGGATATCCTTCTTTTGTCATTTTATTATATTCTTCTTTTATGTCAGATATTTTTTTAGGTAATACCGTATTTATCATCAAATAAATACTTGGTAATTCTTCAAGAACAATTTCCATATGTTTCAGCATATCGTCAATTGATTTTACAACATTAGGAACTTCAGTATATTCATTATTTTCCATTAAAGTTTCAAAACTCTCAAATCTTGTAGCAATATTTTCAAATTGTAAGTCAACCGGTTCAATATACTCACCAAATTCTGACTTTGTTTCTTTATATTTATTATATAAATCACGATATTTTCCTTTTAAGCTAGTAATTATTGCTCTATTTCTTTCTTCACTTGTTGTTATTTCTTTTATTTCATTAAGCAAAAATTCACTATTAGTTCTTACTTTATATATTTCCATTTCAAGTTTAGCAATTTTATAAATTGTATCTTTATAATCTTGTTGTGATAGTGAGTAATTAGCATCCAATAACATATCAGTTATTTTAGGAATTTGATTAGTTCTAATTACATCTAATCTATCTTTCCATTTATTATACATTGTTTCTAATTTTTCGTTTTTAACTAATGATTCTACTTTAGTAAGTTCTGGAATTATTGGTGAACTATCAATTTTATTTTTTTCGATTTCAAGATTTGATAATTGTTTTTTAATTTTTGATGTTTTTTTCTTTTGAAGTAATATTAATACTGTTACTATTAATATTAAAGCTAAAATCATCAAGGATATAATTGATATTATAATTGTATCCACTAGAACCACCTCGTTATTATAATTTTACCACAAATTGTGTTTTTTTTACATATTTTTTATTCTTATCATATAGTTATTGTATCATATTTTATTTTTTTTGTACATTTTAATTTAAAATTTCATATAATTATGTAGTTAACGCTTGACTTATAAGGGGAAAATATATATAATTATAGGTGCTTAAAACGTTGGCAGCGTTATTTTGAAAATTGTAATGTGTTTATTACCCCGTGGGTTATTGTGTAGCTTTAGCTGCAAAGTGAAGATATTAAAATAAACACCCTACAGTTTGGCAAGATAACCTTTATGTTTAGGCAGAAAGGAGAGATTTTATGTCAAGATATACTGGTTCTACTTATAGAAAATCACGTAGACTTGGTTTTTCTGTTTTAGAAAACGGAAAAGAATTAGCAAGAAGACCATATGCACCTGGTCAACACGGATCTGACCGTAAAAAAGTTTCTGATTATGGTGTTCAATTACAAGAAAAACAAAAAGTTAGATTTATGTATGGTCTAAATGAAAAACAATTTAGAAAAATATTCGATGAAGCTGGTAAGATGAAAGGTGTTCATGGTGAAAACTTCTTAAGATTACTAGAAAGTCGTCTAGATAACTTAGTTTATCGTATCGGTTTTTCTACTACAAGAAAAGGCGCTAGACAACTTGTTAACCACGGACATATTACTGTAAATGGTAAAAAAGTTGATATTCCTTCTTACAGAGTTAAACCTGGTGATGTAATCAGTGTTAAAGATTCTGATAAAGAATTAGCAATTATTAAATCTTCATTAGAAGCTACTCATAGCAGAATTGAATATATTACTTATGATGATAAAAAAATGGTTGCTACTTATGTTAGATATCCTGAAAGAAGCGAATTAAATGCTGATATCAATGAATCATTAATTGTTGAATTCTACAACAGATAATGTTAAAAAGATAAGTTTGAAACTTATCTTTTTTTAATCCATTTCTATTCTCAATGTGTTAACGCCCATCTCAAACAATTTATTAGAATCAAGTTCTATTTTTTCGTAATTTTTAATATGAATTAAATTATCTCTTTTAATTAATTTAAATTCTTTATTATTTATATCTTTTAAATAACCACTATTAGTATTATATTTTTTTAATATATCATATTTTGTAATCATTACCTCTGGATAACTAGATATAATAACTTCTAAATTAGGATTTTGATTATACCTCTTTTTATAATTATCGATTAATAATTTGATATCATCATATTTCATTTCATATGATAAAGTGACTCTTTTAACTCCTAAACTATTTAAAAAAGCAACACCATACGAATTAACTATATTTAAAGAAAAATCAGATACTCCTTTATTTAGGTAGACACTACCTATTTCACTATTTAAATAATTACCACTAGGAATATCTTTAATCACCCTGGGTAATTTATAAATAATTTCATCATTAATTAACTCTTTATTTTCTGTATAAATATATTTATAATCTTTAATATTCAATTTTTCTTTATCATTGATTAAATATGAAAAACCTGGTTTTTCTATATATTCGGTAGTATTAATATAATAATCTTTTTTTAAATAATTAGTTTTATATATTCTTTTTTTATTTAGTTCTAATACAGCATTTCTTCTTAGATCATTTAAATCAGAAATTCTAACAAATATATTTTCATCTCTTTTAATATCAAATTCATCTATTGCGTAAACAGTATCACCTAACTTATTTATTTGTTTCATTATATCTTCATTTTTCATATTAATTTTATTAGATTTTTGAACTAATTCACCAAATACTTCTATTTTATTTATCCCATCATTAAATATAAGTTTTAATGGTTTATCTATATATAATTCAATAAAACAATTAATTTTCACTTTTCTTAAATTTAATTTAATCTTATTATCAATCTCATTCAACTGCTTTATATCCGTTGTCTTCAAAACAACATCATTTACTTTAACATCATAATTATTATCTAACTCTATTATTTCATTTTGTAAAGCACTACTTACTAATTTACCTTTTTTGTACATTTTATTGACAATTCCGCCATCTTCAGTTTTACCAATAACTCTAATTCCATCACCTTGATTTAAATTATCGGTTAATTTTATTTTGATTTTTTTGCCAACTGAGACAACAGAACCAATCTTAATTCCCATATGATTAGGTCTAAATTCATTAGTAAAATCATTATTGTTTTCATTAAAAATAAATCCTTTAGTAAATTCACGATTAAATATTTTTTTCATTTCTTTTATATCATTATCAGTTATTTTTGTTTCTTTGTATTTTAAATAATTATCTATTGCTTTACGATATAAACTAGTAATTAA
Source organism: uncultured Bacilli bacterium (assembly GCA_934167465.1). Classification (GTDB taxonomy): domain Bacteria; phylum Bacillota_I; class Bacilli_A; order RF39; family UBA660; genus CAJOJO01. Next base: position 142,012 of record CAKPKR010000002.1, read on the forward strand.
ATAAACATATTCTGGTCTTTTCATTCGGCCTTCTATTTTTAAACTATCTACTTCTATATCAATAAGCTTACCAATATTTAAAATAGTATTTAAATCTTTAGTACTTAATAAATATTTATCTTTATTCAATTTATGATCACTATATAAATCATATTTCATTCTACAAGGTTGACTACAAGTTCCTCTATTACCACTTCTACCAGTTAAAAAATAACTCATTAAACATTCACCAGAATAACTTATACATAAGGCCCCATGAATAAATATTTCTAGCTCAATATTGGTATTTTTTTTAATATTACTAATTGTATCAATATCTGTTTCCCTAGCTAAAACTACTCTTTTTATTCCCATATCAGTTGCGAATTTAACACCTTCTAAGTTATGAATATGCATTTGTGTAGAGGCGTGTATTTCTAAATTAGGATATGTTTTTCTAACTAAATCCATCATCCCTAAATCTTGAATTATAATAGCATCAACATTATTTTTATGAAGAAAATCAATATAATTCATAAATTCTCTTATCTCTTTATCGTAAACTAAAGTATTAACTGTTACATATACTTTTACACCATATAAATGAGCATATTTAATTGCTTCAATTATTTCTTCTTCATTAAAGTTTCCAGCGTAACTTCTAGCTCCAAACATAGTACCACCAATGTATACTGCATCACATCCAGCTTGAATAGCAGCAATTAAACATTCCATATTGCCCGCTGGCGCTAACAACTCAGGTTTCTTCATAAAATCACCAATATTATCTTATCATTATTCTTCTAAATGTTCAACGATATTAGTAATTGTAAATCCCTTATTTTTTATATATTTAATTATTATATCTAAATTATCAATTAAATTATTACTTACTTTATAACTAATTAAACTTCCACTATCTAATATTTTTTTTGTTTCATATAGATAGTTATTATCAATAGTGTTTACTAATATAGTATTCATTTTTTCTTTAGAACAATTTTTTAAAAATTCTTTATTCTTATCTGATACAAAACAATAATTTTTTTGTTTTAGAACATCTTTTATAACTGAATTCAAATGTTTATTTTTATCTCTAATTATAAAATTATGATTTTTTTGCGCTAAAGATAGTAATAAATCACCATTTTTTTCAAGCCAAACATTGTTAATTGCAAAAGTCACTTTTATTTCATTATTATCAATTATTTTTTTTATTTCTTCTATATCAGTATTACTATCTAATACAAATATTAAACTAACCATATTTTTAGTTTTATTACCACTTATTATATATTTATCATAATTATTTTTTAATGATCCTTTATTATCAATTTTTTCATATACTAATAGTTTTTCATTATAAACGCCATTTTGTTTCATTTTTCTATAGCTTTCATTTATATTAATCTTTTTTTCTAAAATCCCAGGTATAATTGTATCTTTATCAATCTTACTATCTAATGCCGGAATATTATTTTGTTCTTTTATTTTAATCATTATTTCATCATATTCTCTAACAACCATTACTGTTTTTTCAGTATAAACAAAACTTATTATCACTAATCCAATTATTCCTATGGCATTAAAGACTTTCTTCATTGTATCACCTAATCAAATATATGAAAAAAAATAGTTAATTAAAACTATTTTAAATCATAATTTAGATGCAATAAGTCTGGCAATACAAATTTTCCATCTTTTCTAATCAATGTATGATCAAAGTATATTTCTCCTCCACCATATTCTTCTCTTTGAATTAAAACTAAATCCCAATGAATTCCTGAATCATTACCATTATAAGCATCTTTATAAGCCTGACCTGGTGTAAAATGAATACTTCCTATTATTTTTTCATCATATAGTATATCACCCATTGGATTTCTAATTAATGGATTTAATCCAAATGAAAATTCTCCTACATATCTAGCTCCTTCATCAGTATTAAATATCTTATTAATTTCTTCATTATTTTCGTCACATTTAGCTTCAACTATTTTTCCATCTTTAAATAGTAAGGAAACTTTATGATAAATATTACCATTATAAGGACTAGGCGTATTATAAGTTATTAAACCATTAACAGATTCCCTAACAGGCGCTGTATAAATTTCACCATCAGGTAGATTAGCCTCACCAACACAAGGAATAACAGGGATATTCTTAATACTAAATTCAATATCCGTATTCGGACCAGTTATTCTTACAATGTCTGTTTGTTCCATTAATTTTTTTAATGGAGCAATATCATTACTCATTTTTTCATAGTCAAATATCATAACATCTAAAGCATAGTTTTTATATGTATCAGTTGTCATTTTAGCTTTATAAGCATCAACATTGCTTGGATAATTTAGTAATACCCATTTTCTCTCATTTATTCTTATATAATCACTTTCTTTTGTTATTAATGCGATGTTTTTTAAAGTGTTTTCATTAATATTTTTTTTACTATAATCATTAGTTGTATATCTAATATTGATAAAAATATCATAATTATTTACATCATCTAATCCGTGTTGTTTTATTTCTTGATATCTATTTTCATTAGCAGTTTCTAATAAATAACTATTTATACTTTCATCATTTATTCTTACAAAAGGAATTCCCTTATTTAAAGTAATATAGTAAATTAATCTTTTAATAAAGAAATTATCATTTACATATGTATTTATTAATACTCTTTCATTAACATTCACTTTTACTGAATAATTAACTATTTTTTTAGCTAATTCATCTAATTTTGATTCCATTTTCTCACTCTTTTCTTTTTTTATCATAATATATTATGAAAGGGGATTTATTATGTACAGATATTATCCAAATATGCCTATAAGAAATAATGATAGATTTGTTGGTGGTTTCTTAGGTCCATTTGTTTTAGGTGGTATTACTGGTGGTTTATTAGCGCCTGCTTTCTACAATGGTCCTGCATACAGACCTTGTTATGGTCCATATTGTTCTTATCCATACTACGGCCCATATTATAGATAAAACGTATCAACCAGATACGTTTTAATATTCATACATTCCATTAATCTTCATTCTATCTGTTTCGCTTAAATCATCCATTTTCCATTCATTATCAACTTTAGTTAAGTATATATTTAATGTATATTTAACTTTATCAGTTGATTTTTTTAATTGTTCTAAACGATAACTAGTAAATAATGATTCATCATATTCATTTTTATCATTGTTGAATTCTTCTTTATGTTCATTTAAATAAGTTTCCGCATCTTTTAGTGTTTTAGAATAATCTTTGACTTCTATTTCAACTGTTACGGTTGCTGTATCACCATCTACTATTTCATCTTTTATTTCATATTTTAAGTCTTGATAATGTTTTTTCATTAAGTCTACATATTCTTTTCTTTGTGTGGAATTGAATAGTTCTTCTTCATTAGCGACATCATTTAATTGTTTTATAACGCTATCATCTAATGTTTGATAGTTGGCAAAAAACATTTCTACTTTTTTGGTTGGTGTATTCATCATTTTACCACCACAACCCACTAATAAGAATGGTATAAATAACATCATAACAAATTTTTTCATATTTTCCTCCTCATTAGTATTTTGTTTTGTTTATTTTTTTTTATACATTTTTTATATTAACAAAATCATTTATTTTATTAATTATATTTTTAGTTTCTATTTTTTTATTTAATTCTTTTATTATTTCTTCAATTGAATCATTTTTCTTATCAAAACATTCATAATATAAATATTTTAATTTTTCAGGATTATTTTCATTTAAAATATTTTTTAGAACTTTTTTAGCTGTACTAATTTGTTCTAATTCTTTTCTTGTCTTAAACTCTTCTTTTTCTTTTGAGCCAATTATTTTAAATGGAATATCTACTTCTTTCATATGTAAACTCATATTTGTTACTTCAAATTCTTCATCTAATAATAATTTACTATATGTTGTCCTTTTTCCAATATTTATTCCTATTACTTCAGTACTATCAGTAAACAAACAAGCATAATCAATATGTCTATTTTTTCTTGATGTAAATTCTTCTGTTTTATTATATATTTTTTCTAGAAAATTTTCTTCAAATATTATTTTATTTGTCTTTAATTGTTTCATTTTTTTTGAGTCAATTTTAAATATTGGAATTTTTTTAATATGTTTTATATTATCTGTTTTATTCCAATCATAAAATTCATAAATATTTTCATTAAAATTTAATAATAAATCATAAATGTAGTTCATAGTTTCCTCCTGGTAAATAAATTGAAAGAAAAATTAATGTTAAGCCTAACAATGTATATAAACATTCAATTCTTCTAAATATAAAATTTACATATTCAAAAAAATTATACCCTATTGCTATCAAATTTAAATAACTTATTACATATATTAATCCTATTATAGTTAATGCATATCCTAACAAAAAAATAAATATTCGTGTAAGCATAAGCACCACCTATTTAATTTTATTTAAATATTTTATTTTTATTTATTTTTTTTTAGTTTTATTATATAATTAGATAGGTGATAATATGTTATTATTAAAGTATATTTTATTAGGCTTTATTCAAGGGGTTACGGAAGCTTTACCTATATCTTCAAGTGGACACTTACTTATTTTTAAAACTTTACTAAATGTTGATGTTGATTTTGATACATTAGCAATTATTACTAATGCTGGTAGTTTACTTGCTGTAGTAATTATATTCTGGAAAGATATTATAGAATTAATAAATAGTTTCTTCAAATATTTAAAAACTAAAGACTCTAAATATAAAACAGATTATAATTATTGTTGGTTAATTGTTTTAGGATGTATTCCAGCTGGTATTATCGGATTATTAGTTAAAAAATTTAATATATTTTCGTTACTAGAAAATAATGTCAAAATTGTTGGATTATCTTTATTAATTACTGCTTTGATGTTATTTATTATTAAAGATTTTAAAGGCAGAAAAGATAAAGAAAATATGAAAGTTAAAGATGCTTTAACTGTTGGTTTATTTCAAGTATTAGGAGTTTTTCCTGGTATTAGTAGAAGTGGTTCAACAATAGTTGGTGGTATGGCTACTGGGTTAAAAAGAGATACTGCTTTTAAGTATTCCTTTATGTTATATATTCCAATTAGTTTAGCAGCTACATTAGTTGAACTAAAAGATTTATTATCTGTTAGTATTAGTTCTACATTATGGATATATTATATTGTAGCAACTATTATTGCTTTTATCTTTACAGCTATATGTATTAAATGGTTCAGAAAAATTGTTAACGAAGGAAAATTAAGTGGATTTGTTTATTATTGTTTAATCGTTGGACTATTAGTAATTATATTTTTATAAGTAGAGAAATCTACTTTTTTTGTAAAATAAAAGAATTGGAAAATCCAATTCTTACATAATATCATCCATTTCACCATTAATAATTTTAGCTGCCTTTTCATCATCAAGTTTTAGATCCTTTAAATCTTCGGCTCCTTCAACTCTTATTTTTTTTCTTTGAAAACCATATATATCTATCTTAGCCATCGCATTTTTTAAATCAACATATTCATCATATATTTTTTTAAAATCTATCAATGATTGTTCATATTTTAATTCAATTTCTTTTATCTTTGTTTTATATTCTTCACTATTCTTTTTTAGTTTAGCTTTTTTTAAATTTTTTAAATCTTCTTTATATATTTCTTCTGCATTATCTGCTTCAATTTTATCTTCTAATGTCATAACTTGATTTTTTAAGCTTTCATATTCAGCTATTTTTGAATCATATTTTTCAATCAAAATTTGTTTAACTTGTTCTAACATATACCCTCCTTATATCTTTAAATATTTTTTAACCGCTCTTAAACTTCCTATCATACCAACTACTATACCAATTAAAATTAATAAACCTGAAACCATATAGACAAATGGTGTTGGTTCTATTAATTTAATAAATGGTGAGAATAATTGACCATTAAATTCTTCATATAAAGTTGCATAAGCATAAACTGTTAATAATACTGGTATTATTGAACCAAACAATCCTAAAAAGAATCCTTCAAATATAAATGGTATTTTAATATTTATATTTGATGCTCCAACTAATCTCATAATTTCAATTTCTCTTTTTCTTGAATAAATAGTAATTTTTATTGTATTAGCAATTAAGAAAGCAGTAACAATGATTAAAGCAACAACCATACCAATCGAAATATTTTTAACAATATCAAATACGGAAATTAATTGTTCAACCATTCCCTCTCCATATTTAACAACATTTACTTTATCTAGTTTTCCTATTTTCTTAGCTGTATCTCCAATTTTTTCAATATCTTTTACTTTTACTGTATAAGTATCTTGTAATGGATTTTCTTCTGGAGTCCAGTTTTGCATAATGTTTTTAAATACTTCTGATGATTCCATCATTTCTTCAGATATTTTTGTTTTTGATTCAAATGTTACGGATTCAATATTGTCTAATTTTTTTATTTCTGACAATATCTTTTCTCTTCCAGTATCATCGATATCTACATCCAAAAAAGCAACTATTGTAACATCTTTTTCAACTAAAGTAGTAAAATTATTAACATTGTATGAAAGAATTATTGAAATAGCAACTACAATTAAAGTAATCGTAATACAAGAAATAGACGCTAAAGAAAGTGAAAAATTTCTAAATACTCCTTTAAAGGAATCTCTTATGCTTCTATTTATTATTCTTAATGCTCTCATGATTATAAGTTCCTTTCTCAAAATCTCTTAATATTCTTCCACTATCTAATAAAATTGTTCTTTTCTTTAATTTGTTTACTATTTCAGTATCGTGAGTTACCATTATTATAGTTGTACCCATTTTATTAATTTCTTCTAATACTTTCATAATTTCCATACTTGTTACTTCATCTAAGTTTCCTGTTGGTTCATCACAAATTAATAGCTTTGGTCCATTCACAATTGAACGGGCAATTGCTACCCTTTGTTGTTCTCCACCTGATAATTGATGTGGATAATTGTTTGCTTTATGTTTTAATCCAACTAAATCCAAAGCTTTTAATACTTTAGGATAAATTTCAGATTTAGGTTGACCTAAAACTTCCAAAGCAAAAGCTACATTTTCATATACTGTTGATTTTGAAAGTAATTTATAATCTTGGAAAACAACTCCTATTTTTCTTCTTAATTTATAAACCTTGCTATTTTTAAGTTTTCCTACATCTAAACCACCAATATTTATTTTACCACTAGTTGGTTTTTCTTCTCGATACATCATTTTTATTAATGTTGATTTACCACAACCAGTAGATCCAATTATAAATACAAAATCGCCTTTCTCAATATTTAAGCTCATATCATATATAGCTGTTACACCAGTTTTATATGTTTTTTTTACATTTCTTATTTCTATCAAATTCATATTATCGCCTCAAACTTCCTCCAGACACTTCATAAGCGTCTGTTACTAAGAAAAATGCTTTAGGATCTATTCCTAAGATTCCTTCTTTAGCTAAAAAATAATCTTTTGTTGGTATAATACACATTATTACTTTTTGATGATTACCAGTATAACCACCACGACCATCTAATACCGTAACCCCTTGACTTAAATGTTCCATTATGAATTTTTTAACTGATGTTTCGTGTTCAGTAACAATATAAAATGCTTTACATTGAGATATTCCTAATATTACTTTATCAGCCATTAAACTTATTATATATAATACTATTACAGCATACATTACATTTTCCCAAGCATAAACATTATTATTTAGAAAAAATCCTGCGGCTAAAACTATAATACCATCAGACATCAACATTGATTTTCCAATAGATACTTTTCCATATTTAGCAATTATTTGATTTATTATATCAGTACCACCTGTTGAAAATCCAGATTTAAAATTAGTTCCTGATCCTAATCCTGCAATTACAGCTCCAAATACAACTATTAAAATCATATTATCAATATTAAAATTAATATATTCACCCAAATTAGCAGTTAATTTAATACATAATGGATACATTATTGAGCCAGCAATTGAGCCCTTTGTTTTTTCCCAACCTAGTGTAAAATAACTCAATATTAATAATAACATTGAAACTATGAATACAAATAGTGAGGTATCTATTCCAAATAGCTTATTAACAACAATAGCAATACCTGATACACCACCATAGACAATACTACGAGGTAAGAAAAATACATTGAAGGCAATTGAAACTAATAAACACCCAATAAATAATGTAAAGTATCTTTTAATTTTATTTTTATTATATATTTTTTCAATTATTTCATCTAATTTTTCTTTTTTCTTAAAAATACTCATTTTGTTTTTCCTTTCAAATTATCATTTATAAATTTATCAATTTCTCCATCTAATACTTTTACAACATTAGTTTCTTCAGTATTTGTTCTATGGTCTTTTACTAATGAATATGGATGCATTACATAACTCCTGATTTGTGATCCAAAATTAATATCTGATAAATTACCTTTTATATCCATTAGTTCTTTATTCCTTTTTTCTAATTCTAAGTTATATAGTTTATTTTTTAGTACTTCCATAGCTGTTTCCTTGTTTTGAATTTGACTTCTTTCATTTTGACAAGTAACTACTATTTTAGTAGGTAAATGGGTTATTCTAACTGCCGAATCAGTCGTATTTACTCCTTGTCCACCTTTACCACTACTTCTATATACATCTATTCTTAAATCTGCTTCATTTATTTCTATATCAATATTTTCTTTTTCAAATAATGGCGTTACATCAACTGAAGCAAATGAAGTATGTCTCCTTGAGTTAGAATCAAATGGTGATATTCTAACTAGTCTATGAACCCCTTTTTCATTTTTTAAATATCCGTAAGCATTTATTCCCTTTACTATCAATGTTATACTCTTTATTCCAGCTTCATCACCATATTCACAATCAATAACATCTACTTTATATTTCTTTTTATTACACCATCTATCATACATTCTATATAACATATTTACCCAGTCACAAGCTTCCGTTCCGCCAGCCCCAGAATGTAGTTCTAAAACAGCATCTAACTTATCATAAGGTCCATTTAATAGTATTTCAATTTCTAGATCTTGAATAGTTTCATTTATTTCATTAACATCTTTTTCAATTAATGATTTTAATTCATCATCATTAGAATCTTTTAATTCTTTTATTATTTCAAAATTATCATTTATTTTTTGTTTTAAAGTTTCAACTTTTTCTACTTTATTTTTTAATTCGTTCAATTCATTTATTATTTTTTCACTTACTCTTTTATCATTCCAAAAATTAGGTTCATTCATTTTTTCTTCTAATTCTTTTATTCTAATTTTTTTCTTGTCTGGTTCAAAGAGCCCTCCATAATTCTTCAATTTTATTAGAATAATTCAAATATGTGTTATAAAGTTCATTTAATTCCATTTTATAACCTCCTACTCTTATTAATTATAACATTTTATAGATAAAAAAAAAAGAATTTTTATGATAAAAATTCTTACTATAAATATATTTATTAAATAAATTTTAATTATTATTCGGCAAATTATAATATTTACTTTTTTTATTGTTGTGTTATCATGTATGTGGATGAGTTATTGCTCATATAATAAAAAAGGAACATTCGTTATGAATGTCTACCAAAATTGGTTAAGACATTTAAGTCATCGACTTAAGTGTCATTTTTTTATTACTAAAACTAATATTATTAGCTGTAATAAAATAAAGGAGAAAGAAAAAAGTATTTTTAAATAAAACTCTCTTTTTTTCATCTTTAAACCTCCTTTCAAAGCAAATAAAAAGACCAGAATTTTTTTCTGATCTACACATATAAATTATTTTTCATATTTATTGTTATAACAGTTATTTAAGCTTATTTATTTTATCATTAAACTCAATTAATGATTTTTCGACATCTATTAAATATCTTTTATAAGTTACATTATCTCTATCTTTAACTTTATCTATATATTCTCCAAAATTATTTTCAATTATCTTAGATGATCCTATATTATCTTCTTTACAAGTAATCATTACTTTACTAAGGCCATTTTCTTGTGCCTTTTTAAGTAACAAATGACAAAAATAAGTACCGAACCCTTTACCTCTCTTATCAGGTCTTATTCCATAACCAATGTGCCCACCTGTTTCTTTTAAAATATCATTACATTCAGGATTAATTCTTAACGAACCACTTCCTATAATCTCATTGTCATAAATTAAATAATATAAAAATATTGATACTCCACTATAGCATTCTTTATCAGAGAATCCTTTACTATCATTTATTATATTATTTAACCAATATTCAAAATTAATATTTACCCACGAACTTAAACTTTTTTCTGATATACACCCTAACTCAAATAATTTTTTTTCATAATTTATTATCATCTCTTTATCATTTTGATTAGGAAATTTTAAAAATAATTTATTGTAATCAATAAAATCATTATTCATTCTAAACCTCCAAAAATTTTAATACAACTTATCTTTTTATCTTTATATCATTATACACTAAATAATTGATTATTTAAAATATTTGCAAAAACTTTTTTCTTATTTCATTAATTAATTTACTAATCTCTGAGTAATATAATTTTAAATCATTAAAATATATCTCCCAAGTTGTATTAGCAATCTTTGCCATCTGATTCTTATTAACTCCAATGTTATTAATTTTATTTAATAAGTTATAGAATTCTTTAAGTGGAGCTTCTTTAAAAATAATATTATTTAAACTAGATCTAATAACTTCATTTACACTTAATCCAGTTAATCAAGATAACTCGTTTAATCTTTCAATTTATCTAGGATAAAATCTTACATGTTTATCACAATATTTTTGTCTTACTTGTATCACCTTCTTTAATCGGGGGATTGGGGTTCTCCCCATATTAGAATTATGGCATGGGGCCTATAATTCAGTACTTGCTAATCAATAAGTCGCAAAGTTACTCTTCTTCATTTAGATCTATATCTATACTAATGTTTACTATATTTTCGTTTAAATTGTATTCATCATCTTCACCATAAAACTCAATTGCTTTAATTATTGCTTCTTCTTTAGTTGAGGCACTTATTAAATAAGAATATTCAGTTTGTGATGTAATTGTAACAACATATTCGTTCATAAGACGCACCACCATATCAATCAAGAAATTTTAATTCAACTAATAGACATATAAGTAAACGAGGAAATAAATATTTAAGAAAAGTTGGATATGAAATAACTAAGAGTATTAAGTCTTGTAGACCAAAAACAGATAATGTAGTATATCTATTTATGTTAAGAAAAGAATCAGAAGGTAAAAATAAAACATTAGCTAAAATTGCAGGATTAAATAAATTTTTGAGAATATATTATGCAAGAGTAAAAGAACTATATAATTAAGTATAATTTAGGGTAAGGGGAAATCTACCCTCTTTTAAAAAAAATAACAATAAAAAAAGACTTGACAATAGTTAGCAAGTCTCCTTTCTTTTTTTAGATAAGAGGTAGACACCCATTAAATGTTCCATTTTATATTTTATAATATTTAAAACAAAAAGTAATTATTTTTCGTTCGACAAAATTAGACATAAAATAATTATTCTTTTTCTAAAATAAAATATTTACAATCATAAGCACAATTATTTCTTAAATAATCTTTTCTTTTTTCAAAATCATTTATTTCTTTATATAGTTTATTTTCTTTCTTACAAAAACCCTTTAGCCTCAATTTTCCATAGGCCCAGTCACCTAATACATAATCATAATCATAAAAATAATCAGTTAACTTATTTTCGACTTCTTCTTGATCAAATCCATCCTTATAATTTGTAATTAAATTATATTTAATATCATTTATTACAACCATTTTCATTATATCACCTATTAAAATTATAACATATTTTTTAACTTGAAGAAAGTGTATATGGATTAAAATAGTACCCTGGAACTGTTCCATTTATAATTTTTATTGATATTGGTACTACTGTTTCTACCTGAATTTGTTTTGTGCCAAATGGTAATATTACTTGTTCCTCAGCTATTATTTTTACCCCTAATTCAATTACCGCATTATTAATTCCATACTCTTTTATATCTGTTACTATATCGGTTGTTATATCACCAATTAAACTCAATTTGACTGGTATTTTAGGTCCTAAATTAGCAAGTATTCCATTATTAAATATAACTCCTGAAGGAACTTGATAAATAATACCCTTCTTCAATTTTTTTGAATTAACATTAATATTTTCATTATCCGATAGACCAATATCTCCTAATTCTCCACTCTCTAATTTTCTTAAATATTCTTTAACATTTATACTAACTTCTTTTAAAATATTATTAATCTCGTACGTATTATAATTTGTTTCCTTTCCATCTGTTATAAATAAATTATCACTTTTAAATTTTTCACCTAACTCACTATCGATAGCATTTCCAATTACTAAAACTGCTATTTTTTTTGCCTGTTTTTCAGCATAATTCATTATAATTGGAGTTAACTTTTTTCCTATAAAATTAAACACTATAAATAATGTAATTATAATCATTACAATTAATAAAATTATAACATTGTGATTTTTGTCTTTTTTCTTTTTTAGTTTTATCTTTCTCATAATTAATTATATAATAAAAAACAGAATAAAATTCTGTTTTAAACAAATAAATATTTGCCTCTTTTAACTTCTTGTTCATTGTACTTATCTACTATTACAATTTCATTTTTTATTAATGACTGTTGAACATCGATAATTCTTTGATTTTTTGAACCTCTATATGGGGCTTCATAAGTTTTTTCTTCTAGAACAAACTTACCATCGATTAGGACATCAATATTTTTTAATAATTCAATAATGACTGGTTTCGTTCTCCCAAGAGTTTTTAATTGATCAAATGTAAAACCTGTATACGTCCATACATTTAAACCTATCTTTTTAGCAAACTTAGCTATTTCCAAACAAGCATCTGGTTGCATAAATGGGTCGCCTCCTGACAAAGTTATACCATCTTGGAATTTTAAGTTCTTCAATTCCTTTTTTATATCCTCAATCTCTACCAAAGTGCCACCATTAAAATCGTGAGTTTCTGGATTATGACATCCTTTACAATTATGACTACAACCTTGGGTCCAAATTACAGTTCTTATTCCTTCACCATCTACAACACTATCATATTGAAGTGGAGCAGCTAATCTAATTTTCATTAGCTAGCCTTCTTTTCAACAGAATATTCATTTAGGTCTTTTAAACTATGTTTAACTCTATCTCTTTCTTCAGCTCTTTTAGCATTATTAAATCTTTTTACATCTCCTGCTAAATAACCTGTTACTCTTCTAATTCTTTCGAATCCTACATTTTCACCTACTACTTTTTCCATATTTTGCCTCCTACTTATCTAATAATATACCTTCAAATTCTCTTCTTCCACATTTTGGACATACATCTTTAATAATTCCAACATATCCACAAACAGGATCTCTATCTACTGGATGATTAATTGCCCCATAACCAATTCCTGATTCTTTCATTAATCTTATTACTTTTTCAAATGCTTCAACATTTTGAGTTAAATCTCCATCCATTTCAATATAACTAATATGTCCTGCATTAGTTAAAGCATGGAATGGAGCTTCTTTTTTTATTTTATTTACTATTGAAATATTGTAATAAACTGGTACATGGAATGAATTTGTATAATAATCTCTATCAGTTACACCTTTAATTTTTCCATATATTGCTTTATCAATATTAACAAATCTACCTGATAAACCTTCAGCTGGAGTTGCTAAACAAGTAAAATTCAAATTGTATTTTTCACTATATTCATCACATTTATCACGCATAAATTTAATAATTTTAATTCCTAGTTTTTCAGCCTCATCACTTTCTCCATGATGTTCACCGATTAGAGCTTTTAATGTTTCAGCTAGTCCAATAAATCCAATTGATAGTGTACCATGTTTAAGTACTCTTCTAATTCTATCATTTGGTTTTAATGTTTCCCCATCATTCCATACTCCTTCTCCTAATAAGAATGGAAAATTATAAACTTTTTTACTACATTGAATTTCAAATCTTTCTAATAATTGGTCTTTAACTAATTCCATTGTTTCTTCTAATTCATTAAAGAAACCTTTCATATCAGCTTTATCTCTTTCTTTTAAACAAATACCATGTTTAATACCAATTCTTGGTAAGTTAATTGAAGTGAATGATAAATTTCCTCTTCCTGTTACTATTTGATTTTGTTTATCAGTAACATCTCCAATAACTCTTGTACGACATCCCATATAAGATATTTCTGTATTATAATCATCTGGTTTATAATAAATTATATTATGTGGGGCATCTATAAAAGAAAAATTCGGAAATAATCTTTTAGCAGATACTTTACAAGCTAATTTAAATAAATCATAATTTGGATCTCCTGGATTATAATTTATTCCTTCTTTTACTTTAAATATAGATACTGGGAATATTGGAGTTTCTCCCATTCCTAGTCCAGCGTCTGTTACTTTTAAGAAATTATCTATTACCATTCTTCCTTCTTTTGAAGTACAAGTACCAAAGTTAATTGATGAGAAAGGTACTTGGGCACCAGCACGGGAATGCATTGTATTTAAGTTATGAATAAATGCTTCCATTGCTTGATATGTCATTCGATCAGTTTTTTGTAATGCTTTTTCATAAGATAAATCAAATATCCTTTTTACTTCTTTTGATTCTTTATAAATCGGTGCGAATAATTCTATATCTAATTCAATTGTATCAAGTTTATCTATTTCTTTTATTACTCTATCAAAGTTTACAAATGAAATGAAATCACTATATTCTAATAAATCATATAATTGTTGTTTGAATTGTTTTTTAAATGTTTTTACAACTCCAGGTGCCATATAATAATCAAATGCAGGAATTGATTGACCACCATGTTGATCATTTTGATTTGATTGAATTGCAATAGCTGCAAGTGCTGAATATGACATTATATCATTTGGTTCTCTTAAGTGTCCATGCCCCGTATCAAATCCACCTTTAAATAATTTTTCTAGGTTTATTTGACAACAAGTTGTTGTTCCCATTGGTAGGAAGTCCATATCGTGAATATGAATTTCACCACTATCGTGTGCTTCGGCAAATTTTGGTTTCATTAAATATGCTTTAGCAAATTCTTTTGATACAGTTGAACCATATTGTAGCATTGTTCCCATAGCTGTATCTCCATCGATGTTAGCATTTTCTCTTTTAGAATCTTCTTCATTAGCTGATTTAAGTCCTAAGGATTCTATTGATTTCAAAAATTTATGAGTTTTCTTTTCTCCAAAGAATAATTCTCTTGAAGAATTTCTTCTTTCTCTATATTCAGAAAAAGATTTATATACATCGTTGTATCCTTTTTTTTCTAATTCCTCTTCAATTAAATCTTGAATTTGTTCAATTTTAATTTTTGTTTCATTTTTGAAATCTTTTTCAATTCTGTTCATTACAGATTGATATACTTTTTGGATATCTTTCTCATTATATACTTTTGTTTCTCCATCATCATCTGTATCATTTACGATACTATCAAAACCTTTTTTTATGGCAATTGCTATTTTTGATCCATCAAAATCTACTTTTTTACCATTTCTTTTTTCTACTTTTAATGTAGCCAATAATTCTTCAACCATATTCTGTACCTCACTTATCATTAACTAAATTGTAGTTCATATTTGAGTGACTGTCAATACATTTTTGTAAAAAAAACTGAATTTATGTTCGTGTATACCATTTTACCCTTATTTTTCAATAATTTTTATTTTTCAAAAGTTTACATTTTTATTTTTTTTAATTTTTTTATTTTTTAGTTTTTATTTTTTTTTATAAATTATCGTCATTTTTCTTTATTTTATAAAGGCTTGTCCAATTTTACTATTTTTATATAAAGAAATATTTTTTGTGTTTTTTCATATTTTTTTATTTTTGTATTTTTATTTTTCATCTTTTTTTGTTTTTTATGTTGTCGCCCAGTTAGAGATGAATCATATAATATTCTAGGAGGATGTCATAATGAATTTTAGTGATAATTTTTTTAAAAGAGTTGAGAAAAAAACTAATGTTGGAAAGGATACAATTCTTTCTTTAGCAACTAAACTTCAACAAAATAATTTAAAGGATGAGAAAACTTTAAGAGAGGTAATTCAGGAACTAGGAAAAATGACTGGTAAAGTTGTTGATAAAGAGAAAGAGGACAAAATTATAAGTGCTGTCAAAAATGATAAAGTCCCAAAAGATATTGATAAATTAATATAAGCTTTTAACTTATATTTTTTTGAATATATTTATTTTTTAATACATATAGTTTAGTGATACAGAAAGTAGGGATTAAATGGATAAATTAGAAATAGTTAAAAGCATTGCTGCAAGGTCAAATGGAGATTTATATCTTGGGATAGTTGGTGCTGTCAGAACTGGTAAGTCAACTTTTATCAAAAAAACTATTGAAACTTTAGTAGTTCCTAATATAGAAGACGAATATGAAAAGAAAAGAACTTTAGATGAAATTCCTCAAAGTTCTGCTGGTAGAACTATTATGACTACAGAGCCTAAGTTTGTACCGAGCAATGCTGCTAAAATTAAAATCGATGATTTTGAAACCAATATTAGGTTAGTTGATTGTGTTGGTTATGTTATTAAAGATGCTAAAGGATATGAGGATGAAAATGGTCCTCGAATGGTTAAATGTCCTTGGTATGATGAAGAAATACCTTTTATAGAAGCGGCTGAAATTGGTACTGAAAAAGTTATTAGAGACCACTCTTCTATTGGTATTGTTATAACTACTGATGGTTCTTTTGGTGAAATAAGCAGAAGTAGCTATATTGAGGCTGAAGAGAAAGTTGTTTCTGAATTAAAGGAAATAGGTAAACCTTTTATAGTAGTTTTAAACTCAAGTCATCCAATGCTTCCTGAAACAGAAAGATTAGCCGAAAAATTAAGAGAAGACTATAATGTTCCGGTTTTACCAATGAGTGTTGAGAATATGACTGAAAGAGATATTTATTCTGTTTTAAGAGAAGCTTTATATGAATTTCCAGTTGTCGAGGTAAAAGTTAGTATGCCAGAATGGATTGCTTGTTTATCACCTAGTAACTGGTTAAAAAAAGAATATATTTCTAAAATTAGAGAAAGTGTTGTTGAAATTGATAAATTAAGAGATATTAATACTATAACTACTCATTTTGAAAATTCAGAATATATCAGTAAAGCATATTTATCAGATGTTGATACTTCAACTGGAGTTGTTACTATGAGTTTAGAAGCACCTGATGAATTATATAGTAAAGTTTTAAAGGAATTCATTGATATTGATATCAATAATAAAGTAGAGGTTCTTAAATTATTCCAAGATTATAGTGAATCCAAACAAGAATATGATCAAGTTAAGGATGCTATTAAGATGGTTAAACAAACTGGATATGGTATTGCCTCTCCAACTTTAATGGATATGAAATTAGATACACCAGAGATAATTAAACAAGGTAGCCGATATGGTATAAAGCTAAAGGCAGTTGCTCCTTCTATTCACATGATAAGAGTTGATGTCGAATCCACTTTTGAACCAATTATCGGATCTGAATTACAAAGTAAGGAATTAATTGATTATTTAATGAAAGATTATGATACGAATCCATCTAATATTTGGAAAAGTGAGATTTTTGGAAGAAGTTTAGATATCATTGTTAAGGAAGGAATTCAAGCAAAATTATCACTTATGCCTGATAATATAAGATTTAAGCTTAACCAAACTTTAACTAAATTAGTTAATAAAGGTTCTAACAATTTATTTGCTGTTGTATTATAAAAAACCACTTTAGTGGTTTTTCTCTTTTAATAAGTTAATTATATTAATTGATATTTTAGGATTTAAATCAGTTGCTTTTTTAAATGTTTTGATGTTTTCTTCTAAGAAGTATTTTAGTTTGCGATGTTTATAGGGATATTCACTATTATTTATTTTTTCCAAAACTATTTTAATTTCACTATCCAATTTTTTTATTTCATTTATTATTTGTTTACCATCAACATTTTTATTTCGTTCATATATTAAAGAATACTCATCGATGTCCATATTTATATATTCTTTAAATGCTGTATTGTTTCTTTTAATATTATTTTTATTCTTTTTTTCTAGTTGTTCTAATTCTAATTCTTCATCTTTAATTTTATTTTCTAAATATTCTATTTCATTTATTAACGCATTTAGTTTATTGATTCTTTTTATGCTTGTTTTTTTGGATATTTGATTTAACTTTTCGATTTTTTGATATTGTTTTTTTAACTTAAGCATATTTTGCTTATTTGTTTCGATGTTAGATAATATGAAATTTTTTTCTTCATTAAAATTTTCCATTTCATTAAATAAATAATTTCTATATGTTTCATAATAAAAACTACTTTTTTGAGCAACTTGAAACTTTTGTAATTTTTCTTTCAATTCAGTTATTTTTTTTTCATGTTTTTTTAATTCATTATTTAATTCTATGTATTCATTTTTTAATTCATTATTTTCTAATTGTTCTATAGTACTTTTAACAAAATATTCTAATAATTTATCATAATTAAATTCTTTTATTGTTATTATATGATTATTATTATTAATATAGGCTGATATCAATACATCTATATTGGGATAAAATTCATTTAATAGTTTTAATTCATTTTTATCCATTTTATATTTTATTTCAATTAAACTAACGATATCTTTATCAATATTTTTATTGTTAGATGATAAAATATTTCTTAAGGTTTGTTTTATCTCATATTTTGTTTCAATATTATATGGTATTTGTCTAATAAAAACTTCATATTTATTTGTTTTACTTACCACAAAATCTTTTTTATATATTTTTTTTAATAAGTTAATACAAAAATCATAATTACTCATATACATCATCCTATTATATATATAATATCAAATTTCATAATTTTTTTAAATATAAAAAGAGAATTTTTTTTATAAATTCTCTTCACCTTTATTTTTAAAATTAATAATTATTGGAGTTCCTTCAAAATCAAAAGATTCCCTTATTTTATTTTCTAAATATCTTTCATACGAAAAATGTACCAATCCTTTACTATTAACTTGAATATTAAATGTTGGTGGACAAGTACTTGCTTGTACCGAAAAATATATTTTAAGTCTTCTTCCTTTATATGAAGGTGGTAAATTAAGTTCATAAGCTTCTCTTATAACATCATTTAAAACATTAGTCTTAATTTCTCTCTTACTATTTTCATATACTTTTAGTATTTCTGGTATCAAAGTATGAATTCTTCTTTTTGTTTTAGCAGACAAGAAAACAATTGGAACATATGAAATAAATGCCATATCACTTTTAATCAACTTAGTCCATTTTTTCATTTCTTCATCTTTATTTTCAATTACATCCCATTTATTTACAGCTAGCACTAAAGCTTTTCCAGCTTCTAAGGCATAACCGATTATATGTTTATCATGTTCAATTATTCCTTCTTCAGCATTAATTACAACTACACATACATCTGATCTATCTATAGCTTTCATTGATCTAAGTAAACTATATTTTTCAATATTTTCGTATACTTTTCCTTTTTTTCGCATTCCTGCGGTATCGATAACCACCATATCTTGTCCATGGTATGTAAATGGTGTGTCAACAGAATCTCTTGTTGTTCCAGCAATATCAGAAACTATTGATCTTTCTTCATTTAATATAGCATTTACTAAACTACTCTTTCCAACATTAGGTCTTCCTATTATGGAAAATTTTAAAACATCAGTATTATATTCTTCTTCAACTTCCGTAAAATCTTTTGTAGCTTCATCTAATAAATCTGCTATACCTATATTTTGTTCTCCACTAACATTTATATAATGTTCTAATCCTAGTTCGTAAAAGTCATATAAATGTTCTTTAGACTCTTTACTATCAATTTTATTAATTGCGACTATAACTTTTTTATCAGCTTTTCTTAACATATCTCTTACTTCATAATCATTTGCTGTTAAACCTTCTTTTCCATCAACTACAAATATAACTGTATCAGCTTCATTAATTGCTAACTCAGCTTGAACTTTTATTTCTGTATTAAAATCAGCATTTTCTAAATCAATTCCACCTGTATCTATTAAATAAAATTTATGATTATTATATGTGGCATTACCATATATTCTATCTCTAGTCACACCCGGTGTATCTTCAATTATAGATATTTTTTTGCCAATTATCCTATTAAATATTGTTGATTTTCCAACATTAGGTCTACCTACAAGTGCTATTGTTTGTTTTTTCATAGTATCACCTCTAACGAAGTTATTATAACATAATTTGTTTTATATTTCTATTGTTTTAGCGTATTTAAATATATCATTTGTTTTGTATATCGGAATTGAATATTCTATATCATATTTATTAGTATAATATTTATTTTTATATTTATATATTTTTTCTCCGAATTTTATATCATCTAATTGATATAAGAATTTTTGATTGTGAAATGATATTTTCATATCTACTTGATCATAGAAATCAAAGTCAATGTCTTCTTTTTTCATTTCAATTATTATTCCATAATTTTTATCTATATAAACATCAATATCATAAAAACCATTAATTTCAATGTTATAGCAATATTTTAATGTTTCAAATATTTGTTTAAAACTATCTTCAATTTTAGAAATATCATAATTTTTATACTTTAAATAATCTTTATTTAAATATATTTTTATTATTTCATCATTTATTATTTTCATAAAAAAACTCACCTATATTAATATATGTGAGCTTAATTTTTTTGCTTTATATAATTCTTTCAATTTTTTCTATTATATCACTTTTACCTGCTTTAGTTACATTAGAAAAAACTATAAAATCATCACCTGTTAATAAATTTAATTCATTCAATATCATATTTTTTTGTGAATAATGTTTAGTAATTCCTATTTTATCAGATTTAGTAGCTACAACAGTTACTGGTATATTGTAATGCTTTAAAAATTTATACATTAACAAATCATCACTAGATGGTTTATGTCTAAAATCTATTAACATAAATACTTGTTTTAAACTATCTCTATTTGTTAAATAGTCCTCCATCATAAGACCAAATTTTCTTTTTTTAGCTTTATTTAGATTAGCAAAACCATATCCTGGAGCATCTACTAAATAAAATTCTTCATTAACATAATAGAAATTTATTGTTTGAGTTTTTCCTGGTTTAGATGATGTTCTAGCATAATTTTTTCTATTAATTAATGTATTAATAAAACTACTTTTTCCGACATTAGAACGACCTACTAATAAAAACTCTGGTTTATTATCTGTTGGATATTGACTTCTCCTAACTGCTGAAATAGTTAAATCAACAGAACTTATTCTCATTTTAATCACCTTTCTCAAGCAAAAAGAATTATAACATTATATGCTTTATTTGTCAAAAAACTAATGATTACTTGTGCAATATTTTGCACAATTTTCACTTGCTGTTGCATTACCACAACTACAATTATTTTCACAATTACAAGTATCTGCAAAATTTTTGTCTAAGCATTTATAACCAGCTTGTGACCAACCACATGTCAAATTTTTAGCATTTTCGCATTCATTATGACTAAAATCTGTACATTTTTTATCAGAATTAACTGGTCTACACATACCTGAAGAAATACCTGCAGGTTCATACCACTCACAATCGTCATTACAATCGGCATAACTTCTTTTTCTGCATTCTTGATATTTTTTATTGCTTACAGTTGAATTAGAACTATTATTAGTATGTTCATTTATCCAATCTTTAATACTATCTTCCCTTGTTGGACAAGTTGCCGAAACTGGTTCTTCACTTATAAAATATGTAACACAATCAAACATACTACTTGATAAAGCACCATTATGACCTAATAGATTCTTAAATACAAATTGAACTATTGCAAACAATAAAAATATTGTTACACCTGCAATTAATTTTTTTATTAATCTTGACTTAGATTCTTCCATCTTTTTTTCATCACTTGCCATTACTGCTCTTAATAAATCAACCATTCCTACAATAATAATAACAACTGGTACTAATAACTTAATTAAATTGTATAAATTTCTAACTAAAGTTGCGACTCCAGTTGGAAAATAAGTACCACCACAAACAAAACAATCTTGAGCAAAAACACTAGTACTGATTAATGAAATAATTATTGTATATATTAATAATTTATTAGTTTTTTTCATAATTTATTCTCCTTAACACTAATATAATTATATATTAAAATTGTTATTTAATCAAGAAAAAACTAAAGCTTAATACTTTAGTCTAAATCATGACGAGCTAGTATCGTAGCAGGTCTTTTTCTTACAACATTAAATACTGGAAATAAACCAATTGCTAAATTAAATATATATATAAATACAATTGAAATTATAACCGTTTTTGGAGCTACTAAAAATACATTGTTAAGTTGTTTTATTGTTGACAATACTTTTAATACATATGCAGAAAATATTAAACCTGGAACACTTGCTAGAGTTGTAATGGCAATTATTTCACCCATAAACATTTTATAAATATCTATTTTTTTTACTCCTATTCCTCTATAAATACCTATTTCTTTAATCCTTGATAAAAATGATGACCTTATCATTAAATATATTTCTATTAATGAAATCAATAAAATTATTCCAGATACTAATAAAGTATTATTTACTGATTCTCTCATTTTAATTTTATATTCATCTTTAGAAAATTCATAACTATCTCTAATATTTAAATTCATATTTCTAAAATTATCAATTGTTGTTTTTTTATCATTAGAATATATCATCGCATCAGATTTACTCCTAATCAAATTATATTTAATTGTATTATTATTAACGAAATAATAATTATAATCATTTTTACTGTAATAATAACCAACTACTGTTAATTTAATATCATTAACTTTTAAATTTATTTGTTTATTTATAGGCATTTCTTCTTTATTATTTATATTTACAATTACTTCATAGTCATTAGGTAATCTTCCCTCTTTCAATTCTATTTTATCGGTAAATAAACTATAATCAAATAAAGTTTTTTCAGTTTCATCAGAATAATCATTAGCTAAAATATTTATAAAAACATCTCTTGATGTATAAATAGATGGACTCTTTAAATCTGTAATTCCAACAATTTTAAAAGTGTTCATATTATTAATTAAAACTTCTCTATTTAAAAATTCTTTATAATCAGTAATTCCTGACATTTTAATTACTTCATCGTTATCAAAAGCTTTAGTAAGGACTAATTTATCAACTACTATTTCATATTCATTTGTAGGCATTGTTCCTAATAATAAATCATTTTCTTTAATCAAATTAATATCGGATAATGATCCATTTAATGAAGCTTCTGTACTATTTGTTTGATAAAAATCATTTATTTTTACTTTAAATTTAACATTAGAATTTCCAGGAATTATATAATTAACATCTTCCATATTTTCATATTTTAGATAATCATCAACTGATATTTTTTTACTAATTAATTTTAAATAATTTTTGTTTTCTTTAACAAAATTTTCATCTTTGACATTCAAAGTTGCACTTATAGTACTAACAGCATACATTATAAATGCTCCAGATATTAAAAACCCTATTAATAGTATCTTTTTTAGGAAAGAAAAATCTAATACTTTTTTAAATCCTTTTATTAATAAAGTTATCGGATTTAAAATAGAAGAATATTTCTTTTTAACATTAGTATCAATTATGTCTTTGAAATTAAATTCATATTTATCAATATCTTTTTTAGCAATTTTTTTATAATTCTCGTTTACAAATTCAACACTCGAATTTTCATCTATTACTTCTATTTTATCTTTAGTATTACTTCTAATATATATATTTCCATTTTTAACAACTAAATCTAATTTTATCTTTTCTTTATTGTCACTATAAACATTGATATCTATGTCATCTTCTTTTATTTTTACTTCTTCTTTAAAATCTTTCAAGTAAAATCTATTATCTATTTCATAATCTAATTCATCAACATCATCATTTTGATAATCATTTACTACTTTTCCATCTTTTATTTCAATTATCCTTGAAGCATAAAATTTAGCCAATGATCTTTCATGAGTTACTAATATTACTAGTCGATCTTTGGAAATTGCTTTAATTATTTTCATAATTTCTAAAGAATTTTTACTGTCTAGATTACCTGTTGGTTCATCGGCTAAAATAATATTTGGGTCTTTAACAATTGCTCTAGCAATCCCTACTCTTTGGCGTTCTCCACCTGATAACATACCTGCTGGTCTTTTTTTGTATCTTAACATTCCAACTTTGTCTAAAACATACTCAACTCTTTTTTTTATTTCTGTTTTATTTTTTATTCCTACCATTTTAAGAACTAAAGCAACATTATCGTAAACACTTAAATTATCAATTAATTTATAATCTTGGAATATATAGCCAACATTTAAGTTTCTTATTTTATCAACTTTATATGAAAATTTTGAACTTATTTTTTGATTATCAATATATATTTTTCCTTTTTTAATTTTATCCAAGCCTCCAATAGCATTAAGAAGCGTTGTTTTACCACATCCACTTGGTCCTAATAAAGCAACTAGACCAGTGTCCTCTAAAGTAAGAGAGGTATTATTAATTACGTGCAATTCATTTTTCTTATGACGATTAAAATATTTATTAACATTAACTAATTCTATCATTTTATACCTCCTCTTTCATTGTACTTATCGCACTTTTTTTGAATAATTTTTTTGCGAATTTTAAGCTTATTAAATATGACATAGCTAACAATATAATGTATAAAATTATATAATCATTTAAAGTTAAGTATTCAAGAATTGTTTTAACAAATTTAACATTTATTACTTTGATTTTATCTAAATAAATAAATAGAATGAATGAAAAATAAGCTATATTAGATACGATTAATAATTCCATTATCAATAATTGTTTTGATATTCGTTTTGTAGCACCTAACATTCTTAATGTCGAAAAATACACATTTCTTGATTTTAAAATTACTCTTATTACAAAGTAAGATATAAAGAATAATGCTATAACTAAAATCATTGTTACTGTTGTACTCATAATTTTTATTACTTGAGTTGCACCATAATTTACTAAAGTATCCTTTACTTTTAAAGTTTTATATCCCATATCTTCTAATGTGTTTGCTACCTCATCGGTTAATTTATAACTAGTAGCAAAAACACTACTTTGATAATTACCTTTATTAAATAAGTTATTGTAATCATTAGGACTTATAAAGATTATTCCGTTATTATTTTCATAGTCGTTAATTCCCAGTAAATAATTAATATTCCATTTATAATATGTATTCATAATATTTAAGTTTAAAGTTTCATTATAATATAAATTGTTTACTTCAATAGTAATATTTTTATTGATACAATATTCATATGGACAATAGCTATTTAAATCACTTGATATATAAGCATTTCCGTCTGGAACATTGGAATTATACATTATTTTAAAATTAGGATTATAAAAATTAGATTGATAGTATTTATCCATAAATAATACTTTAATATCACTATATCTTTGATTAATTTGAAATTGATATTTATTTATTTGGTTTTGATTTAAATATATTATATTATTATAAGATGCATCATTATTATATTTAATTCCTACTATTTTATATTTATCATTACTTGTTTCACCTGTATTATAATCTTGAGTAAATAATTCTTTTTCTAATAAACTTTCACCTAAATCACCAATATAATAATCATTACGATTTCCTTCAATTATTACCTCATCATCATTTTTAGGCATTCTTCCTAGGTCTAGTTTACCTCTAAAATTTTCAATACTATTTACTGTTCCATCAATCCAAAAATTATTATTATCGGTTAAATTTATATTACTATCTAATAACAAATCATTTGAAACAATATAATCTACTCCGTTTATTTGTTTTATTTTTTCATAATCCTCAGAATTAAAAGCAGATTTATCTTTTTTCTTAATTACTATTCTTGTATCTTTAAGATTTGTAAATACATAATTAGAACCTGATTTATCAGCAATATATTGTTGTTCTTTAAAAGAAGCATATTCACTTATAATTGCTACCGTAATAAATAGATAAACTGCTAATATAAGTAAAAATTTAGGTATTATATTAAATGTATTTCTAAGTGCTATACGAAGTTTATTAAAAAATGTAATATTTTTATAATTCATTATTTTAGGTTCTATATAAGACTGTTCTTTTATTATTTTATCCTCTAATACTTTACCATCATGCATTTTTATTTTTCTTGTAACATATTTTTCTACTTGTTCATAATTATGTGTTACAATTATAACTAATTTATCTTTAGAAATTTCACTTAATAGTTTTATGATTTCCGTTGCTGATTTACTATCTAGATTACCTGTTGGTTCATCAGCAATAATAATTGGCGTATTTTTAGCTAGTGCTCTAGCAATTGCGACTCTTTGTTTTTGGCCACCAGATAATTTAGATACTTTGGTGTTTCTAAATTTATATAAATTTACTTTTTTAATTAATTCTAATACTTGTTTTTTTATTTCTTTCTTTTTCTTTCCATTTAATAATAATACTAATTCGATATTTTGATATACTGTATAACTATTTACTAAATTGAAGTTTTGAAAAATATTTCCAATATATTTTCTTCGATATTCTTCAAAATCTTTTTCTGTAAAATGGCTTGTTTCTTCACCATTTATATACATTTCCCCTTCTTCGTAGGTATCTAGTCCACTTATAATATTTAATAAAGTTGATTTACCACTACCTGATTCACCGGTTATAGCAACAAATTCACCCATATTAAATTCTAAACTTACTTTATTAAAACCACTTGCTATTACACCTTTACTATAATAGAATTTTGATACATTTTTTAATTTTATCATTTTGTCCTCCCATACATTATATGACTATATAATTAGATTATTTTTTATGTAATTATATAACTATCTAAATTAATAATTATATCATCTAATATAATTATACAAAAAAAGCAGCATAAAGTCTACTTTAATATTTCTATTATATTATTTGCTGTTTCTTCGACACCATATTTGTCAACATTAAATGATGCGTCATAATTACTAAAATCTTTCCAATCTCTTCCCGTATAAAATTTATAATGTTTTGCTCTTTCTCTATTTATTTCATTTATTTCTTTTAAAGCATTTTTTTCTGTTAATCCATAATATTTTATAGTTCTTTTTATTTTAGAATCTAAATCACTATATAAAAATATTTTTATTGCATTTTTATTATCTTTTAAAATATAGTCTGCACATCTTCCTACTATAACACAGGAACTTTTAGCCAAAGATTTAATTACCTTTTGTTCTGCTATAAATAATCTATCATCATTATTATTAACATAATTAGCGGATTTTTTATTTTGGTCTATTTCTTCAATGTATTTTTCTGAAAGTCCAGATTTTTTAGCAGCTAATGATATTAACTCTTTGTCATAAAAAGGTATTCCTAATTGTTCAGCAACTAATTTTCCAACAAATCTACCTCCAGAGCCATATTCTCTAGATATAGTTATAACAATATGTTTTCCATTATATGTTGTTTTTTGCTCAGTATTTTCTTTTATATTTTTCATTTCATTAATACCTAATTTTTTATATTCTGATTCAAGAATAAATATTGTTATTATAAAGCAGATTACATCTGCAATACATCCAGCATATAAAACGCCATATATTCCCTTATTTAAAACAAAAGCTAAAAATAAAGAAATTGGTATCAGTAAAATAATTTGTCTAATAAAAGTAACCGCAGTTGATTTTACAACATTACCTAATGATTGAATAACAATACTTGTTGTCATTTCTAGAGCATTTAAAGAAATTACTAGTAAAAAACTATGGCACATTAAAGTAGCAAATTCCATAAATAAATCGTATGATGGATCGCTACTTGATATAAATATTCCTGCAAGTTGTTTTGGAAACAAAATAAATATGATATTAAAAATAATTCCAATAATAAAATTAATTATTAAAACTTTTTTAATTGTTTCTTTAACTCTTAATTCATTTCCGGCTCCATAATTAAATCCAATAATTGGTTGAGATCCAATTGATATTCCTAAAACTGTAGAAATATATAAACTATTTATTTTTGATATAACTCCATATACAGATAATGGAATATCTGATCCAAACTTAGTATTATTTCCTAGTTTAGTCATTATATTATTCATAAAAATAAATAATACTAGTATAGTTGCTTGAGTTATAAATGAAGAAAGTCCTAGAGATAATATTTTAAATATATTTTTATCAATTTTAAAATCATTTTTAGTTAATTTTACTGACTTTATTTTTCTCAAATAAATGATTGCGATTACAAATGAAACAAATTGACCTATTACGGTTGCAATAGCGCCACCCTTTACACCCATATCAAATCCAAAAATAAATATTGGATCTAAAATAATATTAATAATTGCTCCAACAACCAACATTATCATTGAATATTTAGGCGATCCATCTGCTCTAATTATACTTGAAAACGATGAATAAATTAACATAAATGGAGCCCCTATAATTATTATTCTTCCATAATCAATTGCATATTTGTATACATTTTCTGTACATCCAAATATGTAAACTAATTGTGGTAAAAATACATAAGCAATTATACTTATTAAAATGGAAATAATTATAGATAAACTAACTGCTTGTCCAATATTTTTAGCCGCTGTTTTTTTATCATTTTCTCCTAGTTTTAGTGACAAACTTGCTGCAGCTCCATTTCCAATTAACCCTGCTATAGCATTAAAAATTATAACTAATGGAAATATTACATTAGTAGCTGCATTTCCTAATGTACCCACACCTTTACCAATAAATATTTGGTCAACAATATTATAAACAGAATTTATAAGCATACTAATTACACAAGGTATAGAAAATGCTACTAACAATTTGTTTATTTTTTCTTTCCCTAGATTTAATTCTTTCATAATTTACCTCCAAAATAAAACAGTCTATTTTTCAAGACTTGTTCATTGTATCACAAATATTTTTTTTATGTAAGTTTTTTTTTAGATTTTTTTAACTAATTTTATAGTGACTAATTATGTCTTTATTTTTTATACATAAAGCATTCTTTATCGTGTGAATAGATAACACCTATTGCTTGTAAATACGAATAAATTATTGTACTACCAACAAATTTCATACCTCTTTTTTTTAAATCTTTTGATATTTTATCAGATAATTCATTAGTTGTTTTATCTATTTCATAAATTGGTTTTTCATTAGTAAATTTTTTTAAATAATTATAAAAATTGCCATATTCTTTTTGAATTTCTTTAAACATTTTAGCATTATTAATACTCATTTTTATTTTTAGTTTATTTCTAATTATACTTTTATTTTGTAATAATTCATTTATTTTACAGTCATCATATAAACAAATTTTATCTATATCAAAATTATCATAGCATTTTCTAAATTCTTCTCTTTTATTTAGAACACATTCCCAAGATAATCCTGCTTGAAAAGATTCCAAAATAAGCATTTCAAATAAGTATTTTTCATCAAAATTTGGTCTGCACCATTCATAATCGTGATATTCAATATATTTAGGATTTTTTAAATTACACCATTTACATCTCATAATTTGAACTATATAAATCTCTTCCTCTCAATTATTATCAAGTCTAAACGTTTTTTAAATATTTTAAGATTAAATGTATTGTATTATAACTATAACTAGTATAATTATAAAATATATGTAGGTTATGATATTATCTCAAGATAGGCTTTTTTAATTAATTCTATAATGACCAATTACATCCTTATGATGTTCTAATATATCTTCTTCATAATATTTCTGATATGGGTTAGCATGATGAATAATAAAATTTATTCCTTTATAATTCCTTTTATCAGATACAATACCAATATGTCTTTTAAAAACTACGATATCTCCGCCTTGCCATTCTTCTATTTTTTTTATATCAGTTGTTAATTTTATTGCGTTATAGTCAAAATAAATTTTTAAATTTGATACTCTTCTAAAATCAATATTTTTATCTATCACATCAATATCATATAAATTTCTATTTGCTTTAATATGTTCATTAACAAGTTCTCTTAAATCATAGCCAGCATCTTTAAGAGCAAAAGCAACAACATCAGTACAAACTCCATATTCATCATCTGGATAACCATTATCATAGTATTTACTTTTATATTTTGGTCTAGTAGATATATATTTTCTTGTATTCATTAATATATCTGTTTGATCATTAATTCCATCATTATCCTTATCTATATCACTAACATAAGTTTTAATATTAAAAAATTTATTATTATATTTTCTGTGAGGTATAAAATTAAAGTAATAAAGAAAGTATAAGATAATTAGCAAAACTATTGTAATAACAATCAAAATAATTAATCTTTTCCTTTTCATAACTCATATTCTCATTTCTAATTTTATCATTTATTCATTCTTTTTTCCATATTATGATATTCACCTTCTAACACTTTTAAAATAATTTTTTATAACATATTTCTTAACTTTATTACACATACATTCTCTACATGATATGTCCTACTAAACATATCAACTGGTGTTATTTCTAGACAATCATATTTTTCACTTAATAATTTTAGATCACGCGCTAAAGTAATAGGATCACAAGAAACATACACTATTTTTTCAGGACTAATTTTTAATAAATAACTAATTGTATTTTTGTCTAATCCACTTCTTGGAGGGTCAACGACTACTGTATCAAAAGAATCAATATCATTAAATAAAGCAACATCTTTACATATAAAATTAATATTATTAATTCTGTTTAATTCTTTATTTTTAATAGCATCTTTAACAGCATAATTATTTATTTCTATTCCTAAAACTTTATTACAAACATTACTTAAAAAAATTCCAATGGTACCTGTGCCACAATATAAATCTAATAAATAATTAGAATTTCCAACATATTCTAAAACTTTACTATATAAATTATATGCTCCATTTGTATTAACTTGAAAAAATGAATCAGGAGAAATAAAAAATGAATAATCACCAATTTTATCTATTATGTAACCATTACCATATAATATTTTATATTTCTCATCAAATAAAATAACTGTATTTACTATTTTTTTTAATGGAGAAATATCTGTATTAAATATACCATTAGTTTTGAAAACAACCATTGATTCATCTAGATTCTTGCTAGTTCTTACAACAATTTGATAAATATTATTTAAGTTTAATTTTTTTAAAACTTTTAAAATTTCATTTATTTTTTCATCAACTAATAAACATTTATCTATAGGAACTATTTCATAACTTTTTTCTTTATAAAAGCCAATATTTTCTTTTACTTGAAATGTAGCTTTATTTCTGTAATTATATTCATTATTAGGAATTATTTTTTTTACAATATTTGAATTTAAATTAGTAAATTTAGTTATAATTTCTTTGACTTTATTTTCTTTATAAATTAATTCATCTTCATAAGACATGTGTAGCAAATTACAACCACCACATAAATTGTTACATTTAATATCTATTCGTTTAGAACTTTTTTCTAATAAACTAACTACAATAGCTTCTCTTATTTTTTTTGTATTTTTAACTATTTTGATTTTTACTTTTTCACCAATTAAGGTATTTGGAACAAAAGTTATTATTCCATCAGTAAAACATATTCCTCTTCCTTGATGGTCTAACTTTTCTATTTCAACTACATATTCCATAAAATCACCATTTTAATTATATCACAATTTACATATTCTTGAACATTACTATAAAATTCAACTTGATAAAGTATTTTCTTTATGATAAAATGTTTATAGCAAATGTATTTTGCATATAATAAAAAATGGAACATTCAATTTTGCAATGTTGAATGTCTACCAATATTAGTGGAGACATTTAATTTCTTATGAAATTAAGTGTCATTTTTTTATTACTAAAACTAATAAGTTTAAAAGTAGTAAAATGGGTGAAATATAGCGAAGCAATCTTATGTTGTATTCGCGTTTTTTCAAATTCTCAACCCCCTTTCTTTTTTAAGATAAGAGGTAGACACTCAACAATTGAATATTCCTTAATTATTATATCAAACATATGTTCATATTACAATAAATTAAATTTAAAAATTTAATTTATTTTTTTTAATCACAAATATATTCAATAACATAATTTATATTTTTTTGGACATTACTATATTAGGTGAATATTTATGAATATCGATAAAATAAATAATTATATCTTAGAAAGCTATCATCATAGTAGTGATATCGTAACAAGAAAAATTAATGTCAAAGAAACAGATATATTGTGCATATATCTAGAAAGTGTTGCTAGTGACGATAAAATAAGTGAACTTCTAATGAAAGAAATAAATACATATATTAAAAATAAAATTTTAACAGTTAATTTATTTGATAAACTTAAAAATACTATCCCCAATAGTCATATAACTGTTGAATCAAAATTAGAAGATTGTTTTACTAAACTAGCAAGTGGTTTTACATGTATATTTATTGATGGTGATAAACAATATATTACAGTTGAAACTAAAAGTAAATTAGATAGAGGAATAACTGAATCAACGAGTGAAAGCATCGTTAGAGGTCCAAAAGATAGTTTTACAGAAAACAATTCAACAAACTTAGGCTTAATTAGAAAAAGAATAAAAGACAAAAATCTTTGGTATGATGAAATTAAAATAGGAAGAAGAACAAATACTAAAGTAACCATTGCATATATAAATGGTATAGCTAATGAACATATAGTAAATAATATTAAAGAAAAACTCAACAAAATAGATATAGATGGAATAATCGATAGTGGTAATATTAGAGACTTTTTAATTCAAAATCAATCAATTTTTCCCGAAATAAAAAGTACTGAAAGACCCGATTTAGCTTGTAATTCACTATTAGAAGGAAAAATAATAATACTAGTTGAAAATACACCTTTTACATTAATATTGCCGATAACATTAAATGATTTTTTACATGCTTCAGAAGATTACTATCAAAAAAGTTCAAATGTAAGTTTTACAAGAATTTTAAGATATATCTCTTTTTTAATAACTATTACAATCCCCGGTCTCTACACAGCATTAACAACTTTTAACCAAGAAATAATTCCTGATCAATTACTTATTTCATTAGCTATTCAAAGAGATGGAGTTCCTTTTTCAACCGTTTTTGAATTGGTTATAATGATTATAACATTTGAAATATTAAGAGAAAGTGATATTAGATTACCTAGTACAATGGGGGCTGCCATAAGTATAGTTGGTGCTTTGGTATTAGGTGAAGCAGCCGTTTCTGCAGGTATTGTATCACCAATAGTTATAATTGTGGTTGCAATTACATCAATTTGTGGTTTATTATTTACAGATATTGATTTTGTTAATGCTATTAGATGGTGGAGATTTATATTTATAATTTTTTCTGCAACAGCAGGATTAATTGGATTTGTTATTGCTGCTGTATTATTTATTAATAAACTGGCTTCGATAACATTTGATAATGTTTGTTATCTAGCACCTTTTAGTCCATTATATGTTAAAAGTATAAATGATTCAATAATAAAATTACCAAATAACAAATTAAAAAATAGATCTCCTTATATAACTAAAAATACAACAAAGTTAGGTGATAAAAAATGAAAAAAGTATTAATTTTATTATTATTATTCTTATTAACTGGATGTTGGAATTATCAAGAATTAAATAGTATTGCTATATCAACTGCTATAGGAGTGGATAAAAATGATGATGGAAAATATGAAGTAAGTACTATGATTGCTAATTCAAGAAAAGAACAAAGTAGTTCTAAAGAAAGCGAATCTCAGAGTATTATATTTACCGGTGTTGGAAACACAATTTCTGAGGCTTTTAAAGATATTGATTTATATAATCCTAGAAGAAATTATATTGGTCATGTATCAGTCGTTGTAATTTCAGATGAAGTAGCAAAAGATGGTTTAAATGATATTTTAGATTTTTCAGCTAGAAATCCCGAATCAACTAAAAGATTTCAAATGGTAATTGCTAAAAATTGCAAAGCTAAAGATATATTAAAAATATTAACTCCTCTTGAAACATTTTCAGCGCAAAATATATCAAATAATTTAAAATATTCTAGAGATTCACAAGCAACAAGTACAGCTATTTTATATAGTGATTTCATTTACAATTTATTGGAAAAAGGTATGAATCCAATATTACCGAGTGTCATTCTAAAAGGCGATAAAAAAGATGGTGCGAAAGATGAAAGTTTACAGCAAACTGTTCCAGATGCTTTTATAAAAATAAATAATTTAGCACTTTTTAAGGATTATAAATTAGTTGGTTTTGCTAGTGCTAATGAAAGTAGAGGGATTAATTTATTAAAAAGTACAATTGAACAACTAACGGTAAATATTAAAATAGACAATAAATATATAACTTTTAAATTATTGGATTCTAAAACTAAAAGCAAAATAAAATTTAATGACAAACCAATTATAAATGTAGAAATTAAAGGTATTGCTACCTTAGTAGAAGATAATTCTAACCATTCATTAACTGATCAAAAAGTTATGAAAGAGATTGAAAAGAAAATTAATAAAAAAATTGAAGAATTAGCAAATCAAGGATTAGAAATAGCTAAAAAAAATAATACAGATGTTTTCGGTTATGGAAATTTAATATATAAAAATTATCCAAATTACTTTAAAAAATTTAAAGATTGGGACAAAGAAGGTTTTAAAGATTTAGACGTTAAAATTAAATCTAATGTTGTTTTAAGTACTACTGGATCTGCTAAAACAACATTGAAAGGAGTAAAATAATGAAAATAAGATCATTTGAATTTTGTGCAGCAATTTTTATTTTAATGCAATGTTGTTTATTAGGTTTTTTCATAAATGGATCATATCGTTACATGGGTCAAAATTGTTGGATAGTTCCATTAATCGGCATGATTGTTGGTTTTCCAATTTTACTCATTTATTTATATCTTTTTAATCAAAATAAAAGTATAAATAGTTTAATTAATGATTTATTTAAAAAGTCCGGAAAAATTATTAATATGATTTTGATTTTATTTTTTTCTTTATTTTCGATGATTCTTTTTTGGAATATAACAAATTTTACAAGTTCTCAATACTTATATAATACCCCTCAATTATATATTGAAATAATTTTTATAATTTCATTTATATATGTATTAAGTCATGGTACAAATTCTTTATTTAGAACATTGTTAGTTTTAGTTTATGTATTAATTATTATATACATAATAAATTTCACAAGTTTAATAACTCAAGTTGATATTAATAATATTAAACCAATATTTTATGGAAAATTTAATTTATTTAAATCGTTAATCGATTATATTGGTTTTATTATTTGCCCTATTTTTATACTATTAATAATTCCTAAAAACAAAATAGATGATGCTAATATTAATAAAAAAATAATTATTACTTATTTCGTTTCTAATATTTCAAATTTTATTATTTTATTTTTAATTATTTCTGTTTTTGGTATTAATTTATTAAACTTATATCAATATCCAGAGTATCATATATTAAAAAGGGTTACTTTATTTGGATTAGGAGAAAGATTTGAAAAAATTTTAGCAATTTATTGGTTTTTAGTCACTGCATCTGGAATTATATTAACTATACACTATATTTATAAAAATTTGAATTTTAGCAAAAAAATAATTTATATATTAATAATAATTTCATTATTATGTTCTGAATTTTTATTTTCTAGTAGTACATCAGCTAGATATTATATTGGAGGCTATTTTTCTTACATAATGATTGTTTTTCTTGTAATTGTTCCATTGTTTATATTTTTAAAAACTAAAAAATCAAGTAAAACTACTTGATTAAGCTATATATTAAATATATTAATAATGCACTAATACATATAACAATAATGTAGACAAAAACATTAACAATAGTACTTTTCTTTTTAGTTTTCTTTGTTATCTCAGCTAATTCCTCAAAATCTTTTTTGCCAAAATTTAAACTTGATGTAAAGAAAGATTTATCAATATCAGTTTTTAGTTCTGATGTTTTTTCTTTTTTTACTTCATCTAATATTTTTCTAATAGCTTCTTTATCAGCAATAGTATTATTTTCTGACTTTAAATCACTAAACATATCTAATCCTAATTCTTGATCACTAAGTTTATTTAATTTACTGGTATTAGAAATTGTATCAATCATTTCCTTTAATTCGTTTTCTTCTTCTTTTTTCATGTTTTTTTCTTTTAATTCTTTTATTATTTGATAATTAATATTATCTAATGATTTATATTCTTCTGTTTCTGGTTTATTAATTTTCGCTTTTTTTAAAATATCTCTAATATCATATGATCTATCATCTTCTACTTCTATTTCTTCTACTTTAGGAATTTCTACTTCTTTATTAAATTTTAAATCTTTTTGTTTTTGATATTCTTCTCTATTTTTAAGCATATTTTTTACTTTAGTGATGTCTACTTCGTTAGATTTATCTATGGTAGCAATTCCTTCAATATTACTATATTCACCCATATCATATATCTTTTGATATAATTCTTGGTTTTGACTAGTTCTTCTTTTTGTTTTTTCTTCTACTTTGTAATATCTATCCATTCTACTCATATCCATCACCTATAATAATAATATCATAATTTGTCGTTTTTTTAAATATCTACTTGAATTAATTTTGATATTTTTTTATAATGTTTAAAGGAGGAAATATATGGAAAAAGTTATTGTAGACAAAAATGCATGTATCGGTTGTGGTTTTTGCGCAGCTAATTTAGACGATGTATTTAAAATGGACGTTGATGATTTAGCAACTACCGAAAACAATGAAATAGATAAAATGTCTGAAGAAAAAAAAGATGAAGTAAAAGACATTATGGAAGGTTGCCCTGTAAGTGCAATTAAAATAGAAGAAAAATAACAAATCAATTGATTTGTTTTTCTTTATATTTAAACATAATTGATGGGCGGTGTCCACCACCTGTTTTTATTTTATCAGTTTTCTCAACTTTATTTGCAATTATTCTTCTAAAAGCAGGATCTAATAATTTTTTATTTAAAATTACTTCATATACTTGTTGTAGTTCACCTAATGTAAAATAAGTAGGCATCATATTAAAAACAACATCTGTATATTCAATCTTATTTTTTAATCTTTCTAATCCCGATAATATTACTAAAGGATGATCAAATGCTAAAGAATCATTTTCTAATATTTCAAATTTATAACGATCTGTTGTTTTATCATTAAGTATTTTTTTTATTTTAGTTTTTATAGTTACATTTCCATTATCTAGAATAATATCTACGACATTATCTTTTTCTAAGGTTGTTATATTAAACCAACAAGCATTTGGATTTAAAACAGATGTCAATTTATTTTTGTCAATCAAAGCCATATAGGAAGTAGAGACTACTCGCATTCTTGGATCTCTTTTTACACTACCAAATGTATATAGTTGCTCTAAATAAATATCTTTTAAGTTTGTTTCTTTCTCTAATATTCTAACAGGACAATCTTCTAAATCTTCTTTAATATCTAAAAATCCACCTGGTAAACACCATTTATCTTTAAAAGGATAATTATCTCTTTTAACTAACAAAATACTCATATATTTTTTATTAGTTTTCCGATAATTTGTGGTTGGTTCATCAGAAACAGATACTACTAATATATCTGTTGTCATTGACAATTTTTCAAATTCATTAGAGTCATAGTTTTTTAAAAATTCTTCTTCAGATTTATACATTATAACACCTCATATATATTATATCATAATAATTTATTAATAGCCTCATTCATTTTAACAACACATTCGATAATTTCTTTAGGATTTTTTGCAAAAGTAAATCTTCCTACTAATTCATCTTTGTTTGGCCAAGCAAAACTTTTTCCAATTAGAAATCTAAGATTTACATTTTTATAAAAATATAAAAGCAAATCTTCTTCAGTTAGTATTTTTTCATTGTTAAATTCTTTACCTTTTAATTTGGTAAAATCTATTATAATAAAAAAGCCTGATTTAACATCTAATTTAATTTTAACATTTTTTATTCCTTCATAAATATTATATTTAGGATAATATTTATGTACTAGTTTAATTATTTCTTTTTTATATTTATTATCACATGAATCTATACCATCTATTAAACTTTTAAATAAATTGTAATTAAAAGCATATTTATTTCTTAATTCGCTAAAATATTTATTATATTCTTTTTTATTTTCTTTAAATGCTCCTTCTAAAGCAACCCCTATAATTGCTGGAACGGCATCTATTTCACAAAATATACGATTGATTATTTCTCTTATAATAACTTCATCGGCAACAACAAAACCTGCTCTTAAACTAGCCATTCCATAAGATTTTGATAAACCAAAAAGAGAAATTGTGTTTTGAAATAAACCATCTATTGTGGCAAATGGAAGAGCTAAATCATCAGTAAAACTAATATCACGATATATTAAATCATCTATTATAAAAATATCCTTTTTTTTAATAATTTCTCCTATTTTAATCATTCTATCTATTTCATTTTTTCCCATAAAATTACCTAATGGATTACTAGGATTACTGTTTATTATTGCTACTACCTTAGGAATATAATCTAAATTTGAATATTTTTCTTTTAATTCCTTATTAGTTTTATTTATTATTTCTTCTAATTCATTTGGATCTATTAAGTAATTATTTTTCTCATTTAGAGGAATAACTTTAACATCAATATTAAAGCGTTCTGGTTTAAAACTAAATAAACCATAATTAGGGGCTGTCATTAAAACTACATCGTGTTCTCTAGCAATTATATCAAATAGTATATTTACTGCGTGAGATGTTGATACTGTTAGTGTTAAATTATTTATCGATAACCCATTTTTATCTATATCGTCATACGAATATGGTGTTGTATTTTTAATGCCTATTCTTTCAATATAATCTAATAGTGTTTTTCTTACTCGATTATCCCCCTCAGAATAAGGATATTTATAAAGTTCATTACTTTTCAAATATTTTTTTATATTTTTAATTATTGGTGGATATGGTTTAAATTCCATAGGATTTCCACTAGTCATATTTATATCTAATTTAGGATTATAAAATTTATTAAGTATATAATCATAAATATCAAAAGCATCTTTTACTTCTTTAACGAAAGGAGAAAACTCATTTTTATCTTTTCTTGAACCAATATCAGGAAATCCAAACTTTCTTTTATTTAAATATGGGTATCTTTCTATAATTCTATTAATTGCTTTATTCATAAATACACTCTCTCTAATTTAAAAATTTTTCATTTATTTTTTTTACAAAATTATATTCTTTGTTTCTAAAACATTTTATTGTTTTTTGATTTATTACTGTTTCAATTTTTTCAACATTATTATATATTTTATTTTCACCATCAATTGTAATAATCAAATTTTTTGTTTCTTTAGGAACTAATCGTATTTGTTTGTTTTGTGGCAAAACTATAGAGTTAGTTAAGTTTCTATAACTTCGATTATTTAATGGCGCAATTGGCGTTAACAACAAAGAATGAAAAGTGTTATAAACAATTGGACCTCCAAAACTTAAATTATAAGCTGTTGAACCAAATGAAGTAGATACTAATAGACCATCTCCAACAAATGATTCAAGAAAATTATCTTCAATATAGACATTCAGCTTAACTGTATTTAATTCTTTTTCTCTAATTACTATTTCATTTAAAGAAAAAAATTTAGAATTTGTATTTTCACTATATACATTAGTTTCTTGAATTCCAAATTCTTCTATTTTATAATTATTTTTTTTAAGATTATCAATAAGTTCATCTATCTCATTAATATTCACTTCTTGTGCGAATCCTAGAGTACCAGTATTTATACCTATATACAAAATATCATTTTTAAAGTTAGTTTCCTTAATCATTCTTAAAAATGAACCATCTCCACCTATTGCCATTGCAATATTATAATCTTCATTAACAATTTCAAAATCATTTTTACAAAGTTTTTCTTTAATTAATTCATAAACTTCTATTGATTTAATGTTATTATTATAACATATTTTCACTTTATTCATAATTATTCTCCTAAAATGTTAATTAATTTTTCTTCAATATTTTTTAATATATATTCCTTATTATTTTTTCTTGTATCAGCAATAGCTAATGTTTCATAGTCATAATATTTATTATTCTCTTTATTATATATAGAATAAAATATTTTATCATTGCTACCAAATAAATTATTTTTATCAATTCGATTAATTTTACCAGTTATGCCTATTCCATAATCACTTTGAGCAAATTCTGAAATATTTTTGGCCATCTCTCTTGCAACTTGTATACTATAAACTGAATAATCATTAATAGTTTTTTCATTAACACCTAATTTAATTTTAAATTCATTAGAATAAGTAACTGCACTGAATTTAAGGACTTCACTTGCACCTTCGTTATCAGTTATAGAACTAACAATAAAACCACCCGTACAAGATTCCATAGTAGCTATTGTTTTATTCTTATTTTTTAATAATTCAACAACCTCTTTCATATAAATTCCTTTCTTTTATATATTTTAACACATTTGTATCGATATAATCTTCAACAGATTCATTATTTTTTATTTTTTCTCTTATAAAACTTGAAGATATATTATTTTCGCTTATATTTGTTATAAGAACATTTTTACTATTAATTTGTGATTTCATATTGTCTCTTCCGATTACTAATATTTTATAGTTTTCTAAAATATAATAACCTTTTGCCCATTCGTTAATATAATTTAAATTATCAATTCCACAAATAAAATAAATTTCATCATTTAAAAATTTATTTTTAAAATAATCTAGTGTTTGATAAGTATGAACTTGACTATCTTTGAATTCATATGAACTAACATACATATTTGGAAAATTATTAATCATTATTTTTAGCATTTGTAATCTTTCTTTAGCATCTATCAAATTATCTTTATTATATTTATTTCCAGTTGGAACAAATATAACTTTATCAACATAATTTTTATTTATTAATTCATTTGCAATATATAGATGCATATTGTGAGGAGGATTAAATGATCCTCCAAATATGCCAATTCTCATAGAATCACCTTCTTATCTTTTATAGTATGGTAAATTAAATTTATGATAAGCATTTTTGTGAAGTTTTTTTATTTTTTCCTGAACCTTATTATCTAATTTTTCTTGTTTCATATATTTTTCAATATCACTATATTTAACACCTAATTTATCCTCATCTGTTTTATTTGATAAACCATCATTAGGTTTTTTATATAAAACTTTTTCTGGAACATTTAAATATTCACCTATTTTTATAACTTCATCAACTGTAAAGTCTGTAAGAACTCCAATATCGTGTACTGAATCTCCACCTTTTGTAAAATAGCCAACAAATAACTCACATTTATTACTTGTACCTGCTACTATATATGATTTTCCAGTTAACTCTGTATATAGGGCTGCTAAATAATAAACAGTTGTCATTCTTAACCTAGGTTTAACATTTATGTCACTATTTTCTAATTGTTTATCTGTAAAATTACCAAGTTTATATACTTCATTCTTAAAATTGTCATAAACATTTGTTAAATCAAAATCAATTAATTTAAAACCATATGCATCACTAATTAATTTAGCATCTATTTTATCTTCTTCTTTAGAATGACAAGGAAGTGTAACTCCTATAACATTTTCTTTTCCTAAAGCTTCACACATAATAGCAGCTACTACAGCAGAATCTTTACCTCCACTTATTCCTAATATTGCTCCTCCTAAATTATATTCTTTATAATAATTTCTAATAAATTCAATTAAATTTTTTGTTTCTTTTTCTACATTAAACATGTTTTGTCATCTCTCTTTCTTTTGAACTCAATATTGTTAATATTGAATTTGCATCTTTTATAAACCCAAGTTTGATTAATTCTTCTATATCACAATAATTACACTTAAATATATTGATATATTCATCTTTATCTAAATTTTGTTTTGTTTCTTTAATACAATTTCTACATATAAATGAATAATTTAAGGCACCTGATATTCCTTGGTCTTGATAATAACTATTTATTAATTCTATGTCATTTGTTACATATCCTGTTTCTTCTTTTAATTCTCTTAGTGCCGCTTCATAAATTGTTTCATTTTTTTCTCTATAA
Organism: uncultured Bacilli bacterium; assembly: GCA_934167465.1. Classification (GTDB taxonomy): domain Bacteria; phylum Bacillota_I; class Bacilli_A; order RF39; family UBA660; genus CAJOJO01. The sequence goes on from CAKPKR010000002.1 coordinate 184,192, forward strand.
CCAGCTGGTAGGTTTGCTAAAACAGTTTCTTTTGTAAAAACTCTTGGTTCAACTGATAACAATACTTCATTTTTATCAGTAATTGCTAAAATAACTACAGCTTCTTTTTCCATACCATTTTTAAGTAATTTTTCTCTTATAATTGTTTCACCATTGTTTAATTTTATTTCATATTTTTGGGTACTTAAGAATCTACATTTTTCATTAATTAATTCTTTTTTTATTGTTTTTAATTCTTCTATTTTTCGATTTAAATCTACTAAGTTTATCATATTTGTTTTAACTTCCTAATCATTTTATTTTTGTGCTCAACATATTCTAAAGTTCCATCAACATAATATTCGTGAGGATTTAATTCCCTTTTAATTTCTGGATAAATTGTTTTCATTTGATCTTCACAATATTGTTTTTTTATAAATATATCTGGATCATCATATACTAATTTACCATTTATAAATATTGGCTTTTGTAGTTTTACAAGTTCAAAATTATTTAAGGTTGTTTGTTTTAAAATATTAGTTGGATCAACAATTATTAAATCTTTTTTATCTAATTTACTACCTTTTTTTGTCATTATATCTGCTATCGCAAAGCCTGTTTTTTTATCATAAGCTCTATATAAATCTTTATAATCTGGATTGATTGTTTTTGTAATATCATTACTTAATTTTATTTTTGGAATTATTTCACCACTATTAATTAATGCAACTTCCTTATAAACACATCCCATTCTTCCATTAGGTTTAGATATATTATCACCTACTCCTAGTGAATCAAAATATGCTCCTTCATCTTGTAACGATTTAATTGTTTTAGCATTTAATCCATTACTTAAACATATAGTAGCATCTTCTAATCCAGCTTCATCTAACATTTTTCTTGCTTCTTTAGATAAATAAGCTAAATCACCTGAATCAATTCGAATTCCTTTTAATCTATATCCGTTTGGTATCAAATATTCTTTAGCCACTTTAATGGCATTAACAACACCACTTTTTAAAGTATCAATTGTATCTACTAATAATAAACAATTATTAGGATATGCTTTTGCATAAGCTAAAAAGGCGTCATATTCACTAGTAAATGATTCAATATAGCTATGTGCTTGAGTTCCTAATCCTTTTATTCCTAACATATCGGCTGCTAACGCATTACTTGTTCCCGCACATCCTGCCATTATCGCATAAATAGAGGCATCAATAGCGGCTTCTAAACCATCTGCTCTTCTAGCACCAAATTCCATTATAGGAACATTTTTAGGAGTCGCTTCTACTATCTTTCTAGCAGCAGTTGCATGTTCCATTGCACCATTTATAATTGATAGAATTGCTGTTTCAATTATTTGGGCTTCAATAATTGGTGCTTTTATTGTGACAATTGGTTCATTTGGAAACACTGGTGTTCCATCAGGAACAGCATATATATTTCCTGTAAATTTGAAATTTTTTAAATATTCTATAAATCTTTCATCATATCCATTTTTTCTTAGATATTCCAAATTTTCTTCATTAAATTTTAAATCTTCAATATATGGAATTATTTTATCTAATCCAGCCATTATTGCATAACCACCATCGTTTGGGACTTTTCTAAAAAATATATCAAAAACTGCTTCTTCTTTTTCTTTGTGATTTATAAAATATGCATTTGACATACTAAATTCATATTCATCTGTTAATAAAGTATAATTTCTATTTAATCTTTTATATCCATTGTATAATTTCATGATATTCCTTCTTTCTATTTACACTTAGTTTTTTCTGTTAATTCATTATAATCTTTTACATAAGTAATACCGGCTTGTTCCATTACCATACGAGCAATTTTTTTCCATTCTTCACGATTGTGATTTGGAGCATCAAAGGTATCAACTGCATCAGCAACTACATATAATTTTATTTTATGATTTATTTCATCCATATACCTTACATATGTTCTGGCAAAATCCATAACACATAAATCTTCACATACCCCTATAATTATTGCTTCTTCTAAATTTTTCATTTTTGAAATATCTGTTCTTAAATTGTCATTTAACATACCATTAATAGAGTTTTTTTGATAAATTTTTGTATTTGGATATTCCTTTTGATTTATAAAATCTGGTATTAATTCAGTTTCCTTAGTTCCTAATACACAATGTTTAGGATAATTATTAAATTCTAAAGCATTTTCAGTATGGGCCTCACAAATAAAGTTAACTAATTCCTGATTTTTTCTAAATTCATTTATTATTTTTAATTGTTCAGGTATTAATTTGTTATATTCTGGGTTAGCCATAGCTCCAATATTAACAAACCCTTCCACCATATCAATAACATATAATGCTTTCTTGTATTTTTCTAATTCTTTTATTTTTTCATTCATATTTTTCCTTCTTTCTATCATTTTGTTAATAACAATCAGCAATATAATATATTCTTTTTGCAGAATACTTATTAATAAATTGTTAATAACAATTTTAAAAATTATTACAAGATTTCTCTCTTGTTATTAACATTATATTAAAAACAATTTAGTTTGTCAACATCTTTTTAACAAAAAATTAAAAACAAATAAAAAAATAATAAAGCATTGCGCTTTATTATTTACAAACAGCTCCTAATTGTTCATATATTTTTTTAACTCCTTCAACTTTAAGTTGATTATTTTTATTAACATATGACTTCATAGCAGTATTGTCTTTTATAAATTTTTCCATATCCATTTTAGTATAATCAATTTTTGTAGTAGAAACTAATTTATTACCATCTACTGTAACTTTATTATCATATCCACCATAAGAATCATTCATTGATTTATAAGTTGATTCTACATATTCTTTGAAATAATTCAAAACACTTTCTTTATCAGAAATAATTGTTTCAGTAGTTTCAACATATTCAACAATATCACCTTTAGCGTGAATTGTATAATCAGTTTTTAATTCATAGTTATTTGATGGATCTTTTGAATTTAAATTACATTCGATAGTAGCTTCTTTATTACCGCATCCAGTTAATGAAAATACTAAAATAAGAAATAAACTACTAATAATCTTTTTCATAATTACTCCTTTCTATATAAGATTATAACATAAAATTATATTATTTTACTTCGTTATATAATCTTTTAACATCTTTTGGTTTTAATTCAATGTATTCACCTGATTTTAAATTTTTGATACTTAAAAATGAAATACTTTCTCTTTTTAGTTTTAAGACATTATATCCAATTGCTTCAAACATTCTTTTGACTTGATGATTCTTTCCTTCGTGAATTGTTAATTCTACTATAGACGTATCAGTTTTTTTATCATATTTAAGTATTCTAGCTTTACCTTTACTTGTTTTTATTCCATCAAGATAAACTCCAGTTGCTAATTTAGTTAATTCCTTTTTTCCAATTAATCCTTTTACTTTAGATACATATACTTTATCAATATTATTTTTAGGATGCATTAATTTATTAGCAAGTTCTCCATCATTAGTAAGTAATAAAGCTCCTGTTGTATCATAGTCTAATCTACCTACAGGATAAATTCTTTTATTAGTATGAATTAAATCTACTACTGTTTTTCTATTTTTATCATCGCTTACCGAAGTAATTACACCTCTTGGTTTATTAAGTAAAAAATAAACTTTTTCAGTATTTTCTAAAACTGTTCCTTCAACTTCAATGGTATCACTTGGTTCTACTTTTATTCCTAATTCTCTAACAATACTTCCATTAACTCTTACTTTTCCTTTTAATATTAATTCTTCTGCTTTTCTTCTAGAAGTATAACCATAGTTTGCTATTACCTTTTGTAATCTTTCCATAAAATCACCTGTAATGATTATACCTTATTAATTGAATTTAAACAAGAAATTAAAATAAAATATTCGTAATTATTATTGAGGCTGTTATTCCTATCAAGTCAGCAAATAGACCAGCCCATAATGCATATCTTATTTTTTTTATTCCAATGCTTCCAAAGTAAAGTGTTATAACATAAAATGTGGTATCAGTTGATCCTTGAATTATTGATCCTAATATTCCAATAATTGAATCTGGACCAAAGGTTTCAAATAAATTATTTAGAATTGCTAAAGAAGAAGTTCCTGATATAGGTCTCATTATCATCATTGGAAATACTTGAATTGGGATTTTTATTAAATTAAAAAATGGTTCTAATATTTTAATAATAATGTTTAATAGCCCACTTTTTAAAAATATATTTATTCCTAATATCATTGCTAAAAGACAAGGAAAAATTTTCAAAATCATTCCAAATGATTCTGTTGATCCAGTCAAAAATTCGTCATAAATATTTACCTTTTTTTTAATTCCATAAATTATAATAAATAATACCATTAATGGAATAATTAAATTGGATATTGTCATTTATTCACCTTTCTAGCTATTATTCTATCAATTGTAAGCCCAGCAATAGTAGAACAGACAGTAGCAAGTAAACAAGGTATTACAATTTTTGTCGGATCACTACTTCCATATAACATTCTAAGTGATATTATAGTTGTTGGAATGATTGTTACACCACTTGTATTTAATACTAAAAATGTAATCATACTACGAGTTGCTGTATCCTTTTTTTTATTTAAAGTTTGTAAAGAATCCATTGCTTTTAATCCAAATGGTGTTGCGGCACTACCTAATCCCGCCATATTAGCAATTACATTTGAAGCAATTAAACTTAATGATTCATGTCCAGCTGGTATTTCTGGAAATATTTTTGATAGGATTGGTGTTAAAAGGCTTGCTAATTTTTTTAGTAATCCTGATGTTTCAGCTATTTTCATTATTCCTAACCAAAGTGCTAAAACTGGAAATATTTTTATAATCATATCAAATGCTACATTTGTACATTCTAGAATTTCTTTATTAATTACTTCTATATTACCTGTAAATAATGAAAATAAAATACCTGATATTATAAAAAATCCCCATATTTTATTTATCATTTTTAAACCATCCTTTTACTTTATCTAAAAATGTTGTTTTTTCTTTTTTATTTATATATAAGTCGTCAGTGTAAATTAGTGTATTTGTTAAATATACTTCTATTTTTCCAATTTTCATATTATTTTTAATTATTTTGTTTTTTTCTATTTTAAATTTTAATATTATGTTATCTTTTTCTATATTATCTAATATGTAATTAAAGTCATTTTTTATATAATACTGATAATTTTTATATTGTGTATCAGGTACTTCTATTTTTCCTTTTTTTAAAATGCTATATTTTTTATATGTGTTAAATCCATAATCAAATAATTCAATATGGTCATTCCAATCATCACCATCGTTAAGAGTCACAACTACTAAATTAATATTGTTTTTAGAGGCTGTTGTTACTAATGTTCTTTTAGCTATTTTAGTATATCCTGTTTTTCCACCAGTTGCATATTTATATAATTTAAGTAATTTGTTTTTATTGGTCCAAGAGTAAACATTCATATTTGTTTTTAAAACATATTTTTTTGTTTTGGTTATTTTTTTATATTCATTATTTTTCATTGCATAACTAGTAAGTATTGCCATATCGTAGGCAGTAGAATAGTTTCCTTTTTCTTCATCTAAACCATTAGGGTTATTAAATGTTGTATTTTTCATTCCTATTTCTATTGCTTTTTCATTCATTTTTTTTACAAAGTTTTCAACACTACCTCCTACGTATTTAGCAATCGCATAGGAAGCATCATTACCACTTCGTAGCATTAATCCATATACTAGGTCTTTAAGGGTTAAAACTTCCCCCTGTTTTATGTATATTCCGGAACCATAGGCTGCCAAAATTTCATCTCCCACAGTTACTTTATCATCCATTTTTCCACTTTCTATAGCTAGTATAGCTGTCATTATTTTAGATATAGAAGCTACACTTTTTACTTCATTTATATTTTCTCCTATTATTATTCTATTTGTATCCATATCCATTAATATATATTTATTTGTATTTACATCTAAGGCTTTTATATTTATAGGAATTAATATAATTAAAAATAATAAAAATTTTTTCATTTTTTTCACCTAAAAAATTATATGAAAAAAAGGACAAATTATGTCCATTAAGGATAGAACTTTAACTACACTAATTTAATTATAAAGTTAATTCTTTAAAGAAATTAATGACTAAGTACAACAGCACCACTTGCAATACATTGATCCCTACTATTAACCGGACCATATATTGTTATTTTTTCTACATCTTTTTCTGAGACACTATATTTTTCACCTGGATTAATATTAACAATTTTACCATCAATTACTGTTTCAGTAGTATAATTATTTGTTAAACTTAAATAATTATATCCACTAGGTATATTAAAACTAACTTCAACATAACAAGGTCCGCTATGCCAACCAGAATTATAATAAATTTTAAAATCAGGATATCCTATATTATTACTTTTATTATATAATTCATTTAAAGCATCATTTACATTTTTACTTGTTCCATCACTGGCATTATATACTATATCTGTCGCTTTATATGTGGTTGCAGCATATACTCCTACCCCAGTAAATATTATTCCACAAATTATTACTAAAAATATTTTACTTTTTATTACTTTTTTCATCTAGATTCCTACTTTCCATTACTATCATACCCCCCCCCCAGACGTAAAAGTCAAGCAGAAATTTTGTTCGTGTTTTAAAATTTTACAATTTATTTTATAATATTATTGAAAAAATATTTTTAAAATGTTATCATGTATATAGATGAGTTATTACTCATACAATAAAAAAGGATATATCTAATTGTTACAAGAGTTAGATACATTCCTAAGTTTGTTTAGGAAAGCACTATCCCCCCTGTGATAGTGCATTTTTTTATTTATATAATAAAGTAAAAATTATAACAAATAATAGAATTATTATTAAAAATAAAGATATTTCTCTTTTTGTCATAATATCACCACCTTCTTATTCTAGAAGAAATGCACTAACACCAATTAAATATATCGCTTTATATTCTACTATATTTTTTATTATTTTCATCTTTTTTTTTACATACAAATTCTGACAAAAAACGCTTTTTATTCATTGTCTAAAAAAAATATAACTATACAAAAAACCAAAATACGGATTTGATTCATAAAAAAATAATCTTGAATAAAATATTCCAGAAAGGACAAATTTATTTTAAATAAATTGTTATATTTTACCTTTTTTTAACAATAATAAATATAGCGAGGTGATTTCTATAAAAAAGTTTAAAAAAATATTTAAAATTATAGCTATTACCATTATCTTAGTATTTTTAGGATATGTTGGAGTTTATTTATATGCAAAATCATTAGATAAATTACCAATTACTAGTGCGAATAGTTTTTATATGTACGATAACAAAAAGAATTTATTTGAAGGAACTAATGATGAATGGATAAGTATAGATAAAATATCACCTTATTTAATTAATGCCACTATATCAATTGAAGATAAGAAATTTTATAAACATCATGGATTTGATTTTTTACGAATTATGAAAGCGATGTTTACAAATGTTATGAATGGAAAAAATTTACAAGGAGCTTCCACTATAAGTCAACAATATGCCAAAAACCTATTCTTAGATTTTGAAAAAAGTTGGAAAAGAAAAATTGATGAAGCTTTTTTAACTATGAGATTAGAAACACACTATAATAAAGAAGAAATTCTTGAAGGATATTTAAATACTATAAACTATGGAGGAATTTTTGGAATTGAAAATGCTAGTAATTATTATTTTGGAAAAAGTGCCAAAGATTTATCTTTAGCAGAGGCTTCTATTTTAGCAGGTATCCCAAAATCACCAACTAATTATTCACCAATATCTAACTATGATAAAGCTAAAGAAAGACAAAAAATAATACTCGAATCTATGGTTAAAAATAAATATATAACTGAAAATGAAATGAAAGAAGCTTACAATACAGAATTAACTTTCATTGGTTCTAAAAGTGAAAAAAAATCTTCAATATTAATGTATTATCAAGATGCTGTATTAAAAGAACTAGAAACAATTAATAGTATCCCGACATCTTTTTTAAAAACTGGTGGTCTTAAAATATATACCAATTTAGATACTAATGCTCAAAAGTTATTAGAAGATAGAATCAAGGAAAATATTGATAGTGAAAATGAATTACAAATATCGGCTGTATTAATGGACCCCAAAAATGGAAAAATAAAGGCTATTGCTGGTGGTAAAGATTATAGTAAAAGTGAGTTTAATAGAGTAACTGATTCAAAAAGACAAGTGGGATCTACTATAAAACCAATTTTGTATTATGCCGCTTTGGAAAATGGATTTACACCTTCATCTACTTTCACAAGTGAAAAAACGACTTTTAATTTAGGAAATAATAAAACATATAGTCCTAATAACTATGGAAACATATATGCCAACAAACCAATAAGTATGGCAGCGGCTATTGCTTATTCAGATAATATATATGCTGTAAAAACTCATATTTTTTTGGAAGAAGAAACTTTAGTAGATATGGCTAAAAGACTTGGAATTGAAACAAAGTTAGAAGCCTTGCCTTCTCTAGCTCTTGGTACTAATGAAATCGGTATTTTAGAAATGATGAGAGCTTATAGTAGTTTTGCTAACGAAGGATATTTAATTACACCTCATTTTATCGAAAAAGTAGAAGATATAAATGGAAATGTTTTATATGAATTTAAAGAAACAAAGAAAAGTATTTTAAATAAAAGTAATGTATATATCCTAAATGAATTATTAACAGGAAGTTATTCAAAAGAATTAATTGATTATAATTCACCTACTTGTATAAATATTGCATCTAGATTAACTAAAAAATATGCTATAAAAACAGGAACAACTAATACAGATCATTTAATATTTGGATATAATAAAGATGCTATATTAGGAATTTGGATGGGATATGACGATAATAGAAATACAGATGTTAAAGATGGAAGTACAATGAAAGTTATATGGGCTGAAGTAATGGAAGATTATTTAAAAGAAAAAAAAGATAATTGGTATGAAAAACCTAATAATGTCGTTGGTGTTTTAGTTAATCCGGTTACGGGCGAGATTGCTACTGATAATGACAAAAACAAAAAAGTTTTATATTATATAAAAGGAACTCAACCATTAAGTGAACTAAATGATAACTTGATTCCTACTATGAAAACTGAATAAAATGTGTTATAATACATAACTAAGGTGATTTTAATGGAAATTGAAAGAAAATTTTTGCTGGATTATCTTCCAGTTAATATTGATAAGTTTGCTAAAAGTGAAATTATTCAAGCTTATATAAGTTATGAACCAGAACTAAGAATAAGAAAAAAAGATGATAAATATTTCATGACAAAAAAAATTGGAACTGGAATGATAAGAAATGAATATGAAATGGAAATTGATGAAAAATTTTATAATTTCTTAATTAATAGAATAGATAGCAAAGTTTCTAAAACAAGATATCTTGTTCCTTTAAGTAGTAAGACAACTGCTGAAATTGATGTATATCATAATAATTTAGATGGTTTAAAAACTGTAGAAGTTGAATTTGAAACAATGGAAGAAGCAATAAATTTTGAAATTCCTAATTGGTTTGGTTTAGAAGTTACTAATGACAAAAATTATAAAAATGCTAATTTATCAAAAATAAAAAGTTATACAAAAAAGAAGATTTAAATCTTCTTTTACTTTTGAATAATTTCTAAAATATCTCCATTCTTTAACAAAAATGCATTAGCATCATCTGTATCTAAATGAAGTTCATAATAAGCATTATCACTTACTTTCAAATGAACATCTGAAATTATTCCACCTTTTTCACTATTAATTAAGATATCTACTGTATCATTTAACCCATATAGTTCCTTTTGTTTTGGTGTTATATGAATATGTCTATCAGCTATAATACATCCTTCTGTTTGAATACTTCCTTCAGGGCCAATTAATGTAACTATTTCACTATTTTTAATATCCCCAGACGTTCTTACTGGAGGATTTATTCCTAATTTAATAGCATCAGTTTTTGATACTTCAATTTGAGTATAATCTCTTAAACCACCAACAATTACTACATTTTCTAATAATCCCTTATCAGTTTTTATAGTTACTTTTGCATCGCTTACAAATTGATTTGGTTGATTTAAAGTTCTGATTTTCTTTAATTCATAGTTTTTCCCAAATAAAATTTCTAAATGTTCTTTTTTTAAATGAATATGTCTGTTTGATACTCCAAGTACTACTTTCATAAATGCACCTCTTATATGAATATTATAACACATCTTATAATAATATTTATAAGAAAGGATGATTTTATGAACGGATATTTTGATCAAAATGTTTTTCCAGGTCAACCAATTTATACTGGAAATAATGTAGTACCTAATCAACAAACTGCACCAACGATAAATAATGATGTACCTTTTGAACAATCTTACATTGAAAATATATTAAGAATGAATAAAGGAAAAAAAGTTACAGTTCATATGACTTTTCCTGATTCAGAGCAATTCAAAGATCGTGAATTTTCAGGGATTATTGAACAGTCTGGTAGAGATCATATAATATTAAGTGAACCTTCTACTGGTAAGTGGTATTTATTACTCATGATTTATGTTGATTTCATTACGTTTGATGAAAAAATAAATTATGTTAAAAATTTCTAAAAAATTATAGATTAATATGTCGAATTTTGTTATAATGATAATGGGTGAGGTATATGGCTTTTGAATATATTTTAGTTATTATTATAGCTATTTGTTTAATATTAATATGGTATGTTAGTGTTTATAATAATTATCAAAATTATATCATTAGGATTAATGAAGCTGAAGCTTTCATTGATACAACTTTAAGAAAGAGATTTGATTTATTAAATAAATCAATTGAGATTATTAAAGCTAATACTAAAGAAACTGAAGTACTTAATATTATAGATGAATTAAAAACTATGAAAATAAGCAATTTTGATTTAGATCGTAAATTATATGATGCTATTAATGAATTTAATAAATATAAGGAAAATTATGATGAATTAAGAAATACAGAATCTTTTTTAAAAATTGAATTAGGATTATTTGAATCTGAATCAGAAATTGTAGCTGCTAGAAAATATTATAATGATATAATTACTGATTATAATAAATTAGTCAAAAAATTTCCATCAAATATTGTTGCTAAAGTAAGTAGATATAAAACAAGAACTTATTTCGATGGAAAAGATATGGAAGATGATGATACTAAAGATTTCAAATTATAGAAATCTTTTTTTGAAAAAAAATAATACATTTCGTATTATTTTTTCTTTTTAATTATAAATATAATCAGCAATAGCAATAAAATACTGCCATAAGCTACATATTTAAAATTAATATTTATATCAAATTTTTTTTCATTTTCTTGTTGTTGTTTTTCACCATTTATTTTTATTATATATTCTCCATCTTTTGAATATGCATAATGTTCTCTGGCATATTTAGCTATATAAGCTGGATCCTGTAATTTTTCTATTTCATTATTTAACATTTTTTCTTCTCTTTTTAATTCTGTTAAATTATTATTTAAATTTTCTTTTTTTATAGTTAAACTTCCAATATTATATATATATATTGCTACCATAAATATAAAATACCCTATTATAAAAACTGATAATGTTCCAAATACAGCTAATCTTTTTTTACTAGCTTTAGTAACTCTCTTTTTCACATTATCACCTACCTTAAACAAATTATATCATTTTTTAATATATTTTACAATTAACTTGTTTAAAAGATGTTCTATGTATACACCTAAAATAATCATTAAAATTAAATATATATGTAATAACCCATAATTGATTTTCAATAATATAAAAAAGTAAATTAATACATTTGAAATTATTAATAATAGTGTTCCTACAACTCTAAAAAACTTATTTAATGGTAATATAAATTTATAATTAATTTTAATTATATATGCAAAATAAATTCCAAATAAAAAAGAAAACAGTAAACTTTTAATTTGAATTTCTAATGTCATTTAAATAATTTACTAAAAATAGATTCTTCTTTTTCTTTTTTATTTATACTTTCCATATAATTTAAACTATTAAATGTTCCTTTTATTGATACTACACCTTGATAAGTATCTAACTTTATTATTTCTAATTCTTTTCCTTTTATTATAATAAACCCCATATTTGTTTCAAGTAGAAATTCTTCTTTATCAAAACTTTCAATTTTTTTTACTCCAGATATAACAATGTTTTTTCTTTCATTAAGCGTAATACTATGATTATAATTTACAATATCCTTGTCCATATATTTCCTCCTAATGAATTATATGAAAAATTATTAATAATATACAAAAAAATATAGATTAATTAATCTATATTTAAAGCTTCTTTTTTTAATTCTTCTTTGTATGCACTAATTATTGCATCTTCAAACATTTTTCTACATTCTTGTGTAATTGGATGTGCGATATCTTTGTATTCACCATCAGCTTTCTTCTTGCTTGGCATTGCAACAAATAAACCATTGTCACCTTCAATTATTCTTATATCTCTAATAACAAAGCAATCATCAAGTGTTACTGAAGCTAGTCCTTTCATTCTTGAATTTTCTTTTAGATAAATGTTAACAGATGTTATTTTCATATTCATCACTCCTTTTTAGTTTTTATCTAATTTTATTTTATAATATTATTTTTATAATTGCAAGTTAATAATCAATTTTTATTGTTTTTGTAATAACATCTGAATATGAAAATGATTTAATTATTTCATTATCTAGCTCTACTAAAAAAACATGACTATATAATTCTTTTAATACTACATCATATTTTTCAAATTTATTTCTTCCTAAATTATATTTAATGGTTATTTTACTTCCTAAATGATTATTTAATTGTTCTTTTATGCTATCTATAGTCATATTTTCCCCCTATCTTGGATAACCAACATACATTGTTCCTTTTGTTCTAATACCTCCTATACCATCTTTTCCATATTTTGTATTTTCAATAATTCCTTTTAAATCAATATCTTCAGTACTTACTGATAAACTTAATTTAGCAGCTATTATTGCAGGATCTAATGCATGAATATTAATTCTTTTAGGACTGGAAGCAAAATTAGCACCGGCTTTTATCAATTCTTCATAATCAGATTGACATCCGCCTGCTACAATAATTAATTTTTGATGACTTTTTTCATATTTTCTTGCTTCTTTTATTGCTTCAACATAAAATAAACTATTCTTATAAGAATTTATATCATTTATATCATTTTTTTTATAATAGGCATCATGACCTGTTATTACCACTATGTCAGGTTTATATTCCTCCAATAAATCACATATCTTACTCGGAATACTATATTCCTTTTCAAATATTCCAGCAGCCCATATTTTAGCATTCTTATAATATTTTAAACATCTTTCAAGGTAATCAGCATCACTATCTATATGAAGAATTTTTCCTGGCAAATAAAAATAATCATCACGATCTAAATTATTTATTTCTTTTACAAATTCTTCATCTCTTGGTGCTTCTTCTTCATATTTTACCAAATCATCTTTATCACTATCTGCACATAATCTTATATTTACGCCTACTAAATAACATACATCATCATTAATTTCTGTTATTTTAAATATTAAATCATTATTATATGATTTTCGAGTTACTAAATCTCCTACTTTAAAATTCATATAATCACCCAATTAATTGTATGAAAAAAAATACAATTTATGTATTTTTTTCACTATGGTACGAGAATAATACGGAAACCATAAGCATTATGTGCTCCACCATTATACCTACCAAAATATAATTGTCCTGAAACTCCTCCATAACTGTTGTAGCCACCACGATCGAACCAAGGAAAAGAAGAATCTATAAAATCTTGTGTATTTGAATACCAACTATTATGATATCTTACACCAGTATCACCATCTGGATAACTTTTAAATGGACCCATTTCTCCAGTTGCATCTCCTAAAATTCTATATTGATAACTTGTTTGTGTGCTTGATGCATTATAAACATCAAAATATTTTGAATTATAATTACTAACTGTTAATCCACTTAAACCTGGTTTTCCACTTACATATCCAGCTACATACTCTACAGTTCCACCACTCATATCATAAACACCTGTTATATTTCCAGTTGTACTAGCTAAATATCCTATTTCGGTATTATATGGTTGATTATAACTACTCCCATCTCCACATATTCCAGGAATTGTTTGTTGATTTGTTGATGGTAAAGCACTATATCCTGTTTTAAACAAATTATTATTATTCATATTTATTTCATAACCTATTCCATATTTTGAATGAGATAGATATGCTACTGCTCCCCATTCAGTATTTTTCATCATATGACTATCTAAATTTCTTTTATAATTATAACTTGTTAAAAAAATATTTCCGACTGTTATATTTCTCCAACTATAAACATTTGATTTTATTATTACTTTACTGGAATCATTACTATTTACTTGAGCTGTAGAAGTACTAGTAGCCCCTTTATATCCTGTTTCAAATTTTCCTACCCAAAAACCATTACTATTAAATGAAGTGAATGCTGGATGGGTTAACCACTCTCCATTATTACTACCTGTACTTGGTGTTGTATCTTTTGTTTCGAATTCTATTTCTATTGAATGTGGTCCTTTACTTGCTGTTCCGGTATTCCATAATTTATATCTAAATCTAGGTATCCATACAAAATATGATTCGATTGCACTTTCAGGTATTGTATCTCCTACTTTATATGTCCCACTTGATAATATTACTGCATTTGCCCATCTTTTATCACAATAGTTATACCGATTACTATTTGTATCGGCATATTTTACTGTTCCATTATTACTTATTGTTATTGGTATCATTCCACTACCTAAAGTTGGTGGTACTACCTTACTTGAACATCCACCACTATTCATATTATTATATAATTCATTTAGAGCATCATTTACATTTATACTTGTTCCATCACTTGCTTTATATAATACATCACTTGCTTTATATGTTGTTGCGGCATAAATTCCAAAACTTGTAAATATTATTCCACATATTACTATTAAAAATATTCTACTTTTTATTATTTTTTTCATTATAAATTCCTACTTTCTAGATATATTATACCCCCCCCCCAGACGAAAAAATCAAGCAGAAATTTTGTTCGCGCTTTATTATAAAAAAAAGAAGAATTAAATTCTTCTAAAAATTCATCATACTCATCATTGCAAACAATAGTAAAACTAGGATTCCACCACCTGTCACAAATAACATTTGCATTGTTTTGTTTTCCATTGTTTCAAGTCTTGCTTTGTATTTTTGTTCTCTTGCTTTATTTTGTAATGTTGAAACTGTTCTTGAAAACATTACTAATTGTTCTTGCTTATTTTCTTGTGAACCTAAACCTAAACGATATAATAAACGCATCATACGCATTGAATCTCTAACAGGATATTCTTTAGCAAAATCCATATATGGTTCAACACTAGAATCACCCTCATCAATTCTTGCTACTAATCTTCTTAATCCTGATTGAAATATTTCAGGAGCTGTTTTAATAGATCTTGATAAAGCAACTGGAACAGTATAGTGTTGTATTAAGATTTCCAAACTTTTTAAATAATATGGTAACATTTGATCAATTCTAGATAAATTTTTCTTGTAATAAGATTTTAATTTAGTATAAGGTTGTTTAAATACCACATATCCTAATATAAATGAAACTAAAACATTTATAAATGAACTATTATACATTGAAAATAAGAATACTAAACATATAATAGTAACTAATCCATTTCTAACTCTTTTACCAAACAAATCATTTACATCAACAGTATCACCATATCTAATGTTAAGCAAAAATTTGTAATCTTCTTCCATTAAAAATCTAAAATAAGGTTCTGTATCACCAATAAATTTTCTAGTATCAATTGTTTTTGTATATTCAAGCATGAATATTAAAACTGCAGCTATAATTATAAATTCCATTATTCAGCCCCCACATTCTCATTATAATATTTTTCACCACTTAATAAGAAGTAAGTATTTATTATTATAATCCCATGTAATAAAATTTGTACTAGAAAGTTACTATCTAATAATTTAATATATGATTCAACACCTAATAAATATTGAACTAACATAACCATTAAATATAATACAATACCAAATTGTAAGAATTTTTTGTGGAATTCAGCTCTATCCATTCTATCACGATATACATTTTCAACAAGCATATCTATGTCTAATGACATATTTTCTAATGCATCACTAGAATTTTTAGAACCTTCATTTGTAATTTGTAAGAATAATTGGTGCATATTTCTTACGATAAAATAATCATATTTTTCATTCATATATTCAATTGATTGTTCAACAGTACCATTTTCATACGCTAAATCAATCATTGTTTGAACATCTGATTTAACAGGATCCTCTAAGATTCCTGATTCAACAACACCTTCCAATGCTTTAACAAATGATTGTGTTGTTGCAAATTCCATAATTGTATTTGTAGTATATACTTGAACTTGTTCAAATATATACTCACTATATAACCTTTTACATCTTAAATAAGTAAGATAAGGTATAACTGATACTGCAATTACTGCATAAATTATAGAAATAATTATATTGTAGAAGTATAAGTATGATATTACTGCTGCTGAAACTGCAAATACAGTAATTTGAATTGTGTATTGTTTTTTAGTATATTCTTGTCCTAAATCTTTTACTTTTTGTCTTATTTCTTTAAAAGAATAAGGAGCAAATTTATCATATATACTTCCTGCTCTTTTAGAAATATACTTATAGATACTATCACCTTGGTGGTTACGATATGACATAACAAACACTACAATAAATGCTATAAGTATAAATATTACAAATTCCATATTATACCTCCTATTCTAAGATAACTTCAACATCATTTGTTGAATCTTCTTCTGAAGAATCAGTTTCCTTAATGATATTTTCATTAAGAATAACACCTTGTGCATCTAAATAATTTATTAAATATTTAGATGGTTTCTTTTTGATTACATGACCACTTGATGATTTTTGATAAATTGTATTGTATACAGCATTATTATTTTCATCAACATAAAACTCCGTAACTTCACCAATTTCACGAACAAATCTCTTTGTTTGATTGTCCTGATAACCTCTTATATAAACACCTATTTGTACATATCTATAAATAGATTTTAAAAATTGTTCAATATCTTGATTTGTTTCAAGCAAACTGTACATACGGTTTGGTATAGAAGCAGCTTTATCAGCATGAATAGTTGATAAAATATAATGTCCAGAAGAAATTGAGTTACGAACAGCCATTACAGCTTCCGCACTACGAACCTCTGATAATAATATCCATTTAGGGTTTTGACGCATACAAGTAACTAATACATCTGAATAAGATGCAATATTATTTGTTTTCATAGCGACAATATCTCTATGTGGAAATATTCTATCTAGGTGAAGTTCTAATGTATCTTCTATTGTAATTATCTTTTCATCAGGTCTGGTATGTGCAGCCAAATATTTAACAAATTCTGTTTTACCCGAACCAGTTTCACCACAAACAATTATATTGCAGTGACCTTGAACACATTGTATTAAGAAATCATGAATATCTAACTCAATATATTTATCTTTCAATAATTTATCTTTTTCTAGTCTAATTTTTGCTGGTGTTTTACGAATAACACAAGCAATTCCATTTTTAGCAATAGAATCATGTATAAAGTTAAGACGTAATTCTGCCTCCTCGGCATCCAAGAATGGATGAGCCATGTTAAATGTCTTACCCATTACATTGGAACATTGGAATGCTAATTTCTCCATAAATGCATTGTTTATAGCCGGATTTTCAACTCTAAAAATCCCCCTTGATAATGTTTTTAACCATACTTGTCCACCATTACTATATGAAATATCAGTAATATCATCATTATCTAAATACTCTTTAACTGGCCCAAAATCAATTTGGGAAAACATACTATTATTCATAATAATTAGCTTTCTTTTGTATCTTCAGTTTTTTCAGTATTATTTTGAAGTTCATCATTTGGAACAGTATTGGCATTAATAAAGTCTTTTAAAGTTTGTGAACTTACAGCAGTTTCACCTTCTGTAGTTGCTATAGTTACTCCGTGTGGAACAGGGAATAAAACTGTTGAATATGAAGTCATATAACTTGCTTTTCTAAGTAAAATATTAAGTTCTGGTTGTAATCCAAAGATTAAAGTAGAAGGTGTTCTAGCTTCTGCACTATTTTCAAAAACATGTCTACCTTGTGAATCTTTAACTGCTAAAACTTTAACATTTTCAATTAATTTTCCAACCATTAATGTACCATTTTCATTTACAGCTTTCATATAAATGTCAATGTAATTATCTGGATAAATTGAATTACCATAAGTTGTATCCATTGAAACTGGAAAGTTATATGGAACTTCACCTTCTGCTAATTCTACAAATGCAGAGTCTGGTAAGTCACTTTCTTCTACAACTACATCTGTATAAAACATACTTCCTTGTGGTATTACAGTATTATAGTTACTATATTTACCAATTATTTGGTTTTTATTTCTTATTACATTACTTTGTAATACGATTGGTGCTACATCGATATATTCAATCATATCAGATGTAATTTGTGTTTTTGGCTGAATTGTTTCTGCAGCTACTGGAATATTAGAAACAGGGTTAACCATTTTATTAATTTGATAACGATAACCAAAGAATAAAACTAGTATAATTACAAGAACTCCTAATATTGTAACTGTGTTTTTATTTTGCAAAAATCTTTTTGCAGCAATAATAAAATTATTCATTTTCTCTCTTCCTTTCTTCTAATATGGTGTTTCTAATATTGCATCAAGCCTATTTACAATATCAAACTCCATTATTTCGCTTGTAACGTTAGAATTTAATTTTGCAGACACCTGTAAACTTACTTTTGGTGGACACTCACTAACGTCGTAAATATCTATTTGATAAGTGTTTCCTATAGATACACTTTCAGCGAACCTTCTAATAAAATTCTCTGCGAATTTTTCTCTATTGATACAAACATTACCTGTTGCACTATATTCTGAATAGTCAACAGCATCATACATCGCAGCTTCTGTTATTTCTTTCAATAATATATAATTTTGTTCATCTGTATTAGTAACATTTTGAAAGAAGATAATAAATGCGACAGAAACTACCCCAAGTACTACTACTAATACACCCCAGAATGATTCTTTCACTTTATCACCTTCCTATCTTGAAGCACATTTGTAAAAATCATTTTTACTTGTGTTTTTATAGCAATCCCCACTTGCTAATCCATATGCTGTATTATGAACGAAATAACTAACGCAAGCGGCAGAATTATTAATTTTACAATCTAATTTAAAGTCATTATATCCTTCTTTTTGTTTGTCATTATAATCTCTTATTCTTTGAATTGTCACTCTATTTAATACAAATGTATATAATGGCTCTTTCTTTTGATAAATTGATGTTCCAGAAATCTCTCTATTATTTCTAATTTTCTTTGAAACAAGTGTTACACCATTCCAGTTTGAACCTGGATATCTACCTTTTATTGTATTATTGAACATTCCAATTTTAAGATTTTTTTGAGTAACTGTTGCATCTGCATTCATACTTGGGAATGGATTTTCCAATCTAATTGTACGATATATTATTCTTTTTCCATTTTTGTATGGACAAACTAATTGTTCACAGGCTTTTATTGCATCAGCTCTACTTATTCCTTGATTAATCTTAACTGCAACACAATCTCTTAATCTGTCATTCATTGTCGGATCATCAACATTATTTGTATTAGGGCACTCAATGTCATCAGCTCCTGGGCAAAATTGTTGAATACAACTAGCCCTTGTTCCACCTGAGTTAATGCAAGATCCTATTGAAATATTATCCATTGGTGCATCACAATATAAATCACCACCACATTCTTCTGGAATTTCAATAGAAGAATTATTACAATATTGAACTTTAGCGTCTTCGCAAGTTGTGTTACTATCTTTGATATAACATGTTAAATCTTTTCCAGCATTTTCTGTTCCTTCTGGACATATACATGTATCTGGTGTTCTGGTCTTTGTAAATTGTACTGGACACGCATAAGTTGTACCATTTCCTAATTCATCTGATCCAAATCCAGCCATACCAAACTTAATATTTGAAATTGTTAACCAATATTCTTTTCCTATTTCATTTTTATATGATGTTGGTATAACTGTATTATCAAATGATATATAATTCGATAATCCTGAATTATTCTTTTTATATTTTAATTTATCTTTATCTAAGTATTTATAATCTGTTTCTAGCATATATGTATCAGATTTATAAATACTAAATTCACGGGTTTTTATTGTATTAACTATATTAGTTAACTCCCCTACATTCTTATTTTCTTGTTTTTTCAATTCTTCGAATTTAAGTCCTGCAGTTTTATAACTATCATCTATTAACCCTTTATTTCCAGACATTTCACCTTCAGTACTTGTAGAATTTTTTTCTGGATAAATATTACCTACATCATATTCTTCATCTTTATAATTAAATGAGGCAGATGATGAGAAATCATATAAATCTGAACTTGCATTATATTCAGCACATTCTTTATATGTTAATAATATTTGACGCGCTAACTCAAAATTATATGTATAATTAGTACAATTTTCAATTCCTTCTTCAATTGCATCGACAATTGCTTTTTTAGCATCATAAACTTTCTTAGCAGCAGCTTCAGCATCTAATAAAGCTTTGTAAGCTGGTATAACACATTTTTGGCTATCATTTGGACCGCATGGATATTCTTTTTCACCAGTATAATCATTAACCGCCTTCATAGCTGCACTATATTTTTTTGCAGCTTCATTCATCAATTCTTTAGCCCTTGAATATTTATAATCATAACTACTTGCCCACGAAGCATTATCATAAGCACTCGTACACCAAGCCTCATAAGTTTTCTTATTTGGTGCCTCAGTTACAGAAGTAGTTATTTTTTCTCTCATTTTTTCTAAAGTTCCAACAACAGATTTTCTTTGATATGTTGAGTTTTTATAACGTTTTTTTAAATAATTATATAATGTACTATATTCTTCAATTGGATCTTTTTTACAAGAATATGGCATATTCTCGTCTGGTAAAATACCAATTTTACAAGTTAATTTCCCTTCAAATTTAAGTGGGTATGCATTCTTATAAAATTTACTACTGCTATTTGATTCAGAAGTTGGCCATATCATATAAGAACCAATTTGAAGAGTTTCTCCAAATGCACCAGGCATTGTAGCCGCTCCTGACTCTTCACAATAAACACGGCAATATGCATTACCAGCTAATGCTCTTTCTTCACCATACTCAACGTGAACATCTGCCCTAGTACCACCAGTTGCTGTATAACTAAAACCTTCTACATTAACTCCACCTTTTTTAGGTATACAACTCATACCTGGATTTGTTTTTACCATTGTCCCTAAAGGGCAGACAGCAGTTTCTTCTTGAGTTTCTTTGCATCCTTCCAATGTAGTTATCAAATCTTGTCCTGCACGAGTAGTATTTCTCCAAATCAAGAAATTTCCAGAACTTCCTCTAATTATTCCAGCTAGTTCATAAGCATATGCTAATCTCTCAGCATCAGTATAACGTCTTCTAGTTTCTTCGTCTTTTAAAGTATAGTCATTTTTCAATAATTCAGCAATTTTTTCAATATTTATCCCTTCCCATACAACTAATTGCGAAATTGCCCATTTTATTTGTGAACTACCTTTATAGTTACCATCATTTCGATAAAATGCAAAACCATTAATATGATTAGGATTAGTAGCAACACCAGCATATTCATATTTATCACCACTACGAGCCGCAAACCCCGGACTAATACACATTGATTTGTATCCATCCAACGTCATAGCAAAATAAGTAGTGTTAGCATGTCCAGAAAAAATATGGGAAAATCTTGTGCCTAAATTAGCTGAGGCAACCGTATCTAGTTTAAGAACTGCTTTTGAATCTTCAAGAGAACAAGCATCGATACTTCTTGCATTAATATAATTAGGAAAAGCTATTAAAAATGACATTGCTGTAATCATAAATAATATTTTCTTTTTCATACTTCACCTTCCTAAAATAAATCATGTTTTTTATTATATAAATATATACCTGAACAACATACTATTATTATTCCTGACAATATAAACATATAATAATCTGAATAAAATTCTATAATTTTTTCAATCAAAGTTTTTTCTTCTTCTTTTTTTATATCTTCTTTTTTATTTAAACTTTTTTTATATTCTATTATTTTATTTTTCCATTCATCATAACTTACTGTTACGTTTAACCATTTACTACATAACTTATAATCTTCAATTCCTTCACAAACAGCATCTTTATAATATTTATTATAAGCAGGTATATTCACATAATGAGAGTAAAATACAATCGAACCACAAGCTATCTCATTTTTTAATATATCAAATCTGTAGCTAGTATTTTTAGAAACATTTTCTATCAAAATTTCACTCGAACTAGAACTAGGATAATATTCTTTTTTATTAGTAACATCTAATACAATAAAGTCTGTAGGAATATTTGAGATTTTAATATTGAAATTAACATCATCATTACTTTCTGTATATTCGTAATTAACAGAAATATTTTTTGCCATTTCCTGATATTCAACTTTAGTAGAATTATCACATAAATAAGCCTTACTTGGAGGAACAAAAATGAAAAAACTAACCACAAAAATTAAAAATTTATTTTTCATCGTATCATCCTTCCTACACTCTTATAGACATTATAACATATTTTTATTTATAAACAAATAAATTTTATAAGTTTAGTGTAAAAATAAGTGTAAAATCATATTGACATATTTAGTATGTCCCGGATAAAGAAAAAAATTGGTATAACCAATTTTATTTTATAGTATATGAATAAATTTTATTTCTAATATTAAATTCAAGAACAATATTTTCAGATTCTTTTATTTTATTAGATACTTCTATAAAATATGTGTTATCTATAGAAGTTTTTTTAGGTTTAACTTCTTTTAACTCAGTTAATGAAGTTTTCATTGTACCATTTTCTTTATACTTAATAACTGCATAATTATTAATAAATTTATACATACTTTTATTCTTAATAATTGGTAATGTTTCATCATAACTAAATGTACCAACAATTTTTAAAAGTGTCTTATTGTAATTATCCGTAGCTGATACATTTACATATTCAGCTGATGCATAACAATCAGTACTAGTGCAATAATTATAATCAATTTTAAAACTATCGCCAAATTCATAACTATCTATTTTTAATTTTGTATTTTTAAATATACTATTTTTAAATACTAATTCATTACCTAAAGAAGATGATGATTCTTCTTTTTTATTATTTAAATTAATTGGTGAAACGTTAATTTTAACATCATCATTAGTAAAATCTGTATATTTAAGAATCATTTTATTACTAATATCATTTTCCTTAACTTTGAAAACCAAAATATAATTATCAAATTTATCATTAGATATATTATTATTTATATATGTTTCTCCTAAATCTTTTAAATAATCTTTATATTCTATAGTGTGATAATATAAATTTTTGTTAGCATATAATATAAATCTTCCTGTATTTAATCCTATTTTTTTAGAATAAATTCTTTTAACGTTTATTCTAACAACTACTAATTCATATCCATCATCTATAGTTTTAGTTCTATTTAAATATTTTGTTCGATAACTATCATTTGTTCCTAAAATAAATCTCACAGTTTTAAATGATTCACTTTTACTATAAGTTTTACTATAAACATCAGTATTAAAATAAATAACAATTGCCATAACAGATACAGTTATTCCTATCAAAATATTAATAAATAATCTATTTTCAACATATATGTATTTAGCATATCTTAATTTTTTCTTTATTCTTCTTAATAATTTATCAGTATCAAGATCAACGTTTACTTCAAATTCCTCATTGTCAGTTTCTGCGATTTCTAAATGTTCTAGATCTTGTTCGAAATTAAAGTTTTTGATATTAAATCCGGTTGCTCTAACTATTGTTATTATAATTGTTGTTATTTGAAATAATAAAGTTACTAAAGTAAAGTCTTGTAATAATTTTAAAGTTTTAACATCTAATAAACCATATTGTAATTTTTGAATAATATAAAACGCAATTATATATACAATTGTAGAAAATATATATACCGCAATATTATAAATATAAAACTTGATTGGTTTCTTTTTAAATGCTAAAAGACCCATTATTATTAAAGTTAATAAAATAATAAATACTACAAGAATAATAAAGATTGGTCCAAATAATTCATCTAAAACGGTATCACCTATTTTTATTTGTGATGATCCTATATATTCATTTAAAAATCTTAATATAGAATTTGTTCTATAAAACAGGTAAACCATCATTGCTGATAATATAACATGAATTAATTTAAAATTTTTAATTAATATCGCATACGGTTTTCTAAGTATCATATTATCCCTCTTATTCTATATATAGTATACCTTAAATAATGTAAAAAAAAAAGAAATTTTATCTTTTTTTATTTCATTTTACACAATATTTAAATCAATTAATTTTTGATTTAAAGTATTATATTTTTTAGTTATTTTTTGTTGTTCAGATTTTTCTAATTTATACCATCCATTTTTAAACATTAATTCATAAGTATTTCTTTGTAATTTACTTATTTCTTGAAATGTAGAAAAATATTTATTATATAAATTTTCATTACTAGCTTCTGTCATACTAGTTGCATAATTTTTAGCCATTTCTTTTAAATAAGTTAATAACGTATTAATATAATCTCTATCATTTAATTCTAATCCTTTTGTCACTTCTTTTTCTTGATTACAAATTTCATTATTCATAGTTACACCTCAATATTTCTAATACTTGATTCATATTATTTTTAAATAATTCTGAACCTTCTTGTAATATATTTTTGATTTCTTCATCTTTTGCTTCGTTAATGTTATTGCTAACATTCTTATAAGCATTATAATTCCATTCAAACATATCTGATAAATAATCTAAATCTTTACTACTTAATATATTTGGTACTTTATTATACATAATATTCCTCCTTCAAAAATTATTATTAACAAAAATAATATTTATATTCTTTTAAAATAAAAATGCACGTTAATTTAAAAATTTTGTGCATTTTTATTATATATTTCGTTAGCATAACTAAAATCAGCTATTTCTTTAAAATTGTCAATATATTTTGATTTATCGTTTTCATAGTTTATATAATAAGCATGTTCCCATAAATCAATATTAAATAATGGTATATATCCATATAATAATGGACTATCTTGATTAAAAAAATTAATTATTTCTAATTCATTATTACTCATAACAAGAAAAGTATAACCTGATCCTTTTAGTTTTAATGCATTTTCTTTAATTTTTTCCCAAAATTCATCATAACTACCAAATTGTTTATCAATTTGTTCTTTTAATTTACCACTTGGTAAGGTATTGTTTTTATTCATACTTTTCCAATATATATTATGGTTTAAAACCCCACCTAAATTAAATAAAATATTTTCTCTATTATCTATTGAAAACTCTTCTATATGATATATTAATTCATTTAAATTATATTTATAGTCATAATTATTTTTTTTCAATAAATTATTTAAGTTATTTAAATATGCTTGTTCATGTTTATGATAGTGTAATCCCATTGTATGTGTATCAATAAAAGGCTCTAAATCTTGATACAAATATGATAATGATGGTAATTGATACATAATATCCCTCCTGTTAATCTTATGTATTAATTATTTGTTTTATTTCAATATACATTCTATTATTCGGTTCATTGACACAATAAATATTTAATAGTATAATACTACCAATCGGGAGGTTGTTAACAATGAAAAAAATAAAAACGTCACTTGCTTGTCAAAATTGCGGTTCTACTAATATTCAATCTTCATCACAAATATATGATAAAAAAATAGAAAAAATAGAATATTATGATGATGTACCTGCTACAAAAATTACAAAAAAGAAATTATATAATTGTAAATGTAATGTTTGTGGGCATACTTATACTGTTGATTATGGTACTTCAGAATTCATATTATTCGAATCACCTCAACGAGAAAATTGCTCTGACGATGTAAAATTAATAGCATTTTATGAAACAGAGTTTGGTATTAACTACAAAATTTGTTCAATAATTTCTTCTGGCTATGACAAAAATATAAAAACAAGAGAAAAAATATATTTAATGTTAATTGAAGGTGAAGAATACCCTGTTTTATTATCAAAACAAACAGTAGATGAAATGATTGAAGATAATGATAATGGTAAGGCACGTACATTAATTTTCAATACTTTGATGAGTAGAAATCGATAATATTTAAAAAGAACAATATTTTAATCATTGTTCTTTTTTATTAATATTTTATTTTTTTCTATTGTATCTTCTAAATAATTTCTTATACATTCTGGTCTACTTATTTCTTCTATTTCATAATTAATTGATTTTATTTCTGGAATTTTTATACCTAACATTATTTCAAACCAAGCAGCAACAATATGTCTATGACAAAATTCTGTATTAGTTTCATAACAAAGTAATATTGAATTATCAAGAATTCTATATACTTCTTCTGGATGTAATTTTGATAATACTTGTTTCCAATATTCTTCTACATAGTACTTATTATTTTCTTCCTCTGAAATTTTCCCAATATTATCATGCCATATTTTCCAAAATAATAATTTAGGCGCTAAAGCAGAATAACATTTTCCATTATAATTAACACTCTTACCACGATCACCTGATATAGAATAAGTTTCATATTTACTGAAATTACAAGTTTTATAACTACTCGTGTAAATCATTTTAGACTCCTTTTCTCTCAAAAACAATTTATATAAAAATCAATCTCTAATATTATTTTAACAAAAACTTCTAAATTTTTAACAAAAATTTCATCTGTTCACTTATTTTATAAATTTACTTATTATATAATTTTAATCAATGATTCTGTATGATAAAAACCTCTTATTTTTGTTAAATACTTTTCTCTTATTAGCATTTTCTTTCATCTCTATTTCATTATACTATTCATGAAAAGTAAAGTTATTCCAGTATAGTGGAATAACTTTCAAAAATCAATTTAATATTTAAGCCACATTAAATTTTTACTAAAAAAACGAACTTATAAAAGTTCGAATAAATATCAATCTGGTGTTGACGACGTAGAGGTCTACAACTTTGTTGACGAATCTAATATATAAATCAATCTAATATTATTTTAGCACATATATAATATTTTTTCCACTTCCAATCATAACAATTAATTTATTTTCGCACATATTATTTAATATATTTTTAGCTCTCGTCGATGAAATATCTAATAATTGTTCAACTATATTTCTATTTATCTTATTATTTTTCTTTAAATATTCTACTATTTTTTCTTCTTGCGTTAAATTAGAAGGTAATATTTTTTCATTATTTTCAACATAGTTAACATTATATAATGTTACATTAAATGCATTATCTGTATCTACAAATATAGGTTTTTTATTATAATTATCGTATGATTGAATTATTCTGCCAATTCCAGTCCCAAAACTTTCAACATATTTTAATCTATAAAATATATTTGCCAAGTTAGGATTTCTGCTTTCGGATATTCCTAAATATAAATCATTTAAGCTTAACCCTTTAACAATACAACCCAATGAAGTTATTTCAAAATGATCATCATAAAGTGAAATAAGAATACTTCCTTTGTAATTATAGTCTCTATGAATAATTGCATTTAATAATGATTCTCTTATCGCATATTCAGGGTAATCCTTTGTATCAATTCTTTCTAACCCGACAATTCTTCCTTTAGTTTTATTAAATAAGTCTAAATATTCAAATACTTCATTTACTTGTTTTAAAACTGATCCAGTAAATTCTTTTCTATCTTTAAATTCTAACTTATTTGTTCCATTATAAATCGCACATTTTATTGAATAAGGACATTCATCAGATAATAATAATCCTAAATTTGTATATTGATTATTTAAATTAATAATATTTAAACTCTTATATTTATTATTATCTAACGAGATATTATGTTTATTGAAAATTGATTTAAGTGTTTCAAAATTTAGATTTTGATTTTGAGAAACAAGTGTTTCAAATGAATCGCCTTGATTTTCAATAAGCATTTTCTTTATAACTTCTTCACTTGCGGGAGCACTCGTATTTCCATATCTTAAATACACACCAGAAGTCTTTATACCTTTATCAGTTAAATAATATGGTTTGTTAGGTGCTTCCATTACATTGATTTCTATAATATCTTTATCATCTATATTTATTAAATTAACTGATGTATATAATGTTAAATCACTTTTAATTCCTTCTCGTATCATTCCTGAAAGAGATTCTAAATCTCCTTTTGCATTATTTAGACCAATAACATTTCCGCCATCATCAATACCAATGTATATTTTTCCACCCTTAGTATTTGCAAATGCAATTATTTCTTTTTTTATATCTTTTGTTAACTCAATTTTCAATTCTGTATATTCATCTTCTATGTACATATTATCACCTCAATTATAGTATATACAGTTTTAAAAATAATATCAATATATTCGGTCACTTTTCGGTCACTTTTCGGTCACTATATATTTTTAAACGAGAAAAAACGAACTATTTCTAGTTCGAATAAATCGTCAATGGTGCCAGCGACATAGAGGTCTACAACTTTTTTCGGCAATAACAATTCATATGAATCAACCTATATAAATTATAAGAAAAAGAAACGGAAATACCATTTCTAAAAAATCTAAAAAAAATTACATATGTCTACCAGAAGACATTTCATTATTTATTCCGTATGAATTTTCTATATCATTTTTTAATTGTGAAGCCTGAGCTAATGTAATTTCTTTTTTTGCAACTTTTTCTCTTAATGTTGATAAAGCAATTTGCTTATCTAATTCTATTTCTTCAGCAGTTTTTTCTCTTCCTATTAAATGTGATTCATTTGCGTTTGATGATAAAACACCACCATTAATAACAATAGAACTTGTATCCACACCAAGCATATACTTTAATCGCATTTTGGAAGCATTTGAAGATTGTAATTGTTCTTGTTGTAATTTTTCTTCCTTAGATAATCTATCAAATTCAATCTTGTATTTTTCTGCTTCAGATCTCATTTGAGCAATTTCATCATTGACTTTTATAATTGATTGTTCTAAAACTTCAGAAGCCATCCCTGAATTACCATTTAGCCAATTTTGAACAAATGCTTCTAATTTTGCTTCTTTTTCATTTGCTTGATCTAACAATTCACAATATCTATCAATATATTCCCATTTACCCATTTTTAACCTCCTACTATGTACAATTACAGCATATTTTTTCATAATTATTTATTTTCTATCAATATTTTATCATTATTAATATTATTTTGCAATAATTCTAGTCCTTTTTCATTCTTATTATTTTTAAGTGCTTCCATTTAAAATCTTGCTGACTCATTTAATTGAATCAATTTATCAGCTTATTTTATATTCATTCTAATTAATTCAGCACTTATCCAACTTGCAAATTCAAATGCAATATCAGGATAGGCAAATGTTCTACCACCATATTTGCCTGATTTAGATATAATTCCTATTGCATTAGTTTCTTTAATCCATTTTGTGAGGACATTTTAAATTTATTACTGCCTGCTTCGTTTTTAAAAGTAGCGAATTTGCCCCTTTAAAATTTTTGTTATTCATACTTTCCCATAGTTCTAAATAAGAAATAACTTCTTTATTTCTCAGCTAATCTCTAATTGAAAGTCTTGGCTCTTCTGCATCAGCATATCTCGCTAAATCAGTAAGCGATATATAATTATCACTCATTCTTTCGTTTTAAACAGAAAAAGAACGAACTATTTCTAGTTCGAATAAATCTTTAATGGTGCCCTAAGGGAAGAAGTAGAACAACTTCGAGAGCAAAAGATATAATTAGTAATAAACTTAACTAATATCATTATATCAATTTTTTAGGATATTACAAGTTTTCTTTAATCCAATCATCAAAATCAGTATTTATTACATTAGCATAATATGTAGAAGAATTTATATCATAATCGTATTTTTGAGTAAACCAGTTGCGAGCTTCCGAATTTGATTCTTCTAACTTTTCAATAAAGTTATTATAAGCTAAACTACTTACTCCAATTATTCCATTACCATCTCGTCCTGCCTTATCTGCAAGTACGCACGCTTCTATTACTGCTTTTCCAATCCATATTCTATCATTTATTCCCGTTCCTTTTTTACCAGCCTTTATGACTAAGTCTTCACCAACTCCAATACCAATTCCAACATTTATAGTAGGATAACCTTTTTTAGAAAATAATTTATTTAGCATATTTATTAGACAATTAATATATGAAGAAAGAGTTAATAATTCCAGTATATCCGATTGATATGGAGTCGAAAACACTCCATAAACGCAATCTCCTCTAACTCCAATTTGACGAGCATTGCTGGTACTATTCATAATTGAAATAATTTCAGAAGTAAAACTTCTCAATATTTTTGCTACAACTATATCTTTTTCACCTTCGATTAATTTTTTTGAACCAACTATATCAACAAAAATAGAACCAATCCAACTTCTTATGCCATTATCATATGTAAAATCACTATCATCTTTGGGGATATTTTTGTTTTGTATTTCAGTATTATTATTCAAAATTTCTTCTATTTTCTTTTTTCCTTCTTTGTAATCGTAATACATATTATCTAACTCCTTATAAATATACTAAAATTCCTATACAATACAGAATTAACATACTAACAAATCCTCCTAAAAAATATTTTATACCTTTAGAAAAATTTACAAATTTTTCATTACATATTATTGAATTTTGATAAACTTGATTTAATAAATCATCAAGAATATCCTCTTCTGTACTTTTTAATAAACCCTCTTTATATTCATTAAAACTAAAATAGCTAGCTATACTACCAAAAAACATATATGATTTTGTTCTATAAGTTTTCATTTTTAATGTAGGAATTAGAACCTTTATTAAAGTATATAACCCAAAAATACAAACACATATTGATCCTAAAAAGAAAATCAAATAAAGAATATCACTAAAATTAATATTTAGAAAAATCTCTTTCATAATTTTTACAGTCCGTGATAATACATTTCCATTTGTGAAAATAATTGTTAATAGAATACCTACAAGACCTAAAATAATAGCTGCTTTATTGTCTGAATTATTAATCCATTGATTAATTATATCTAAATTTTTATATAAATCTTCTTTTGTAATTTTATTTTTCATATTTCCTCCATTAAAAAACAGTATAATCATAATGCTATACTGAAATTCGTTTTAATTATATCACATTAGAAAATATTTTTAAATGACTTTAAGCATTTTTGTATTAAATAGACAACATAATTATTTTAACAATATCCCACCATTTACGTTAACATTTTCACCATTAATATAATCTGCTTTATCACTTAATAGGAATAAAACTAAATTAGCTGTATCTTCTGTTTTTCCAAGTCTTTTACTAGGATTTTTTTCAGCAGTTGATTTAATTTCATCTTCTGTATAACTTTTCATTCCAAGAGGAGTAAGGGTTAAAGATGGACTAACTGTATTTACTCTTATATTATATTTTGCAAGTTCTAAAGCACAACATTGTGTAAGCATAATAGTTGCTGCTTCACAAGTACAATAAGCTACTGAATCCTCCATAGGTCTTGTTCCAAGTCTTGAAGCAATATTTATAACTCTTGGGGTATCAGATTTTTTCATTAATGGAATTGCATTTTTTATACATTGCCATCTTGCAACAACATTTACATCTAATTCATGTCTATATTCTTCAACTGTTAAATCTTCAATAGATAGTATCTTATCATAAGCAGCACAATTTACTAAACCATCTAACTTATCATATTTTTTAGTAATTTCATCAAACATCATGTTAACATCATTCTCATTTGATAAATTTGCTTTAATTAGTAAAATATTTTCCTTATAATTAGAAAGTTCTTGCATAGTTTCTTCTGCCATTTTTTCATTATGTCCATAAGTAATTATGACATTTGCTTGATTTTCTAATAGTTGTTTAGCAATTTGTCTTCCTATTCCAGATGTTGATCCAGTTACAAGCACCACTTTGTCTTTAAAGTCTATATTCACTTCATTACCTCCATTTCTACTTAATTATACTATATTTTAGATGTTATTTGAATATATGTAAGTAAATATTTGAAAATATTTACTTACCACACGTTCATTGATGATGTCAATGTACAAGTGTGTTTCTAAATTATCAAAAATTTAGTATAAGCAAAGAATACAACTAATCGAAGTAGTCGTATTCTTTTTCTAATGTTTCTTCTTTTATTAATTCATTTATTTTTATTTCTTTATCAGTATCTTTAGAAATATCTATTAAATCATAAGAATTATAAAAATCTTTTTGATAACATTCTTTTAAAATGTTTATAGTTTTATTTTTATCAACTTCATTTTTAGAAAGTAGAATTCTTCTAAAAAAGTCTTTTAATATTTCTAATATATGCTTGATAAAGTCAATTAAATTATTATTATTTTGGTCTAGCTTTTCACATTCTTCTTCTAAATTATCTATTACTTTTTGTGAGTGATTATATTCTTTTTCTAACTCCTTATAATTAAAAATATAGTCATCTAAATCATTAAAAAAGTTTTGATATATTACTTGATTTTGAATTTCTTTTGTATATAAATCTAAATATTTTAGTAAGATGTGATATGATTCACCATTAAGAATAATTGAATCTGAAAAAGCTTTCTTTTTAGAAAATTTTAACATATTAATAATTTTTAAATATTCATTTTCAATATTCTTTTTACTTTTATTAGCAAGTCTTTCATATTGTCTAGTTATACCTTTTAACTCTCCTAAAGGAAGATTTTTTATTTTAGTTCCTTTTTCTCCACGTTCCAATTTAAAACCCAAATTATTTAATCTAAAGCAATATTTATCTTGTAATATACTTAAATAATTTTGGTCTTTAATATAATCCCTTTTCGATATAGAATATCTTTCTTTATTAACTCTTTTATCAAACTTTTTAACAAGTGGAACTACTACACAATGAATGTGTGGTGTTCTTTCATCAAAGTGTAATACTGAATGTATTACTTGTTCCTTTGTATAACCTAAATCCTTATAAACAAAATCCATACATCCATCAGCCCATCTTAATATTTCTTCTTTTGACATATCTTTAAAGAACTCTGGTCCACTTGTAAATATCATTTCATCTGCTACACAACTTTTAGAATCATTTACCATCTGATCAAAATCTTTATATCTATCTTGTCTAATAGTTTTCATTTTTTCTTCATGTTCTTTTCGATATTCTTTAGTTATTTCATAAAATTTTTCTCTATACTTTTTATCACACTTAACTAATTGTATATTGTTTTTACTATCTTCTTTTCTTATATCAGGATTAGATTTATAAGATTCTTTTTCTCGTTTATTATGACTACCAATATGGGATAAATCGTTTAATGTGTTAATACTTTGACATCTAAATATTGCATAACTCATTTAGTGACTCTTTTCTATTTAAACGAGAATATAATGCACTTTCTAAATCTAAAGTAATAACTCCTAATCTTAAAGTTTTATCATTATAATTTTTAGTATCTGTTAAAACTATTAATCTTAATATTTGTTCATAATCTCCAGTAGGTTCAAAACTAATATCTTCTAATTTATTATCTGTTTCAGTTTCATAATAATTTAATTTTAAACTGTTTTTTGAAACAATTTCTTGTAGTTTATTAAAGTATTCTTTTGCTTGTAAACCTGTTTTACCTTCGTGATTCATAGGTATTTTAAAGCCTTTTTCATCACTAAAGATATTAAAATTATATGGAACACCATACTTATTATGATAATTTACTAAATCAGTTAGAAA
Source organism: uncultured Bacilli bacterium (assembly GCA_934167465.1). GTDB lineage: Bacteria > Bacillota_I > Bacilli_A > RF39 > UBA660 > CAJOJO01. Next base: position 218,216 of record CAKPKR010000002.1, read on the forward strand.
ACTTTTTCTATACTCAATATTTAATAATTCTATTTTATCTCCAACTTTATTAACTTCAATATTATCAATATAAGTACCAATTATTCTTTTCATTTCTTCTCTTGAAGCATTAGTTAAATTTAGAATATTAGTTAAAAATATATCAGGATTAACAAAGGTATCAATAGTTTCTGTATCTTCTAAAATTAATAAGTCATTAGTAGTAAAGTTAAAGTTTTCACATTGTTTTATTTCTTTAATCTTTTTATTAATATTATCAATTTTATATCTAATACTTTTTAATTCGTTATCAAACTCATTCATTTTAACAACACCATTTAGATATGCACATTTAATTCTTTCTTCTTGTTTTTCTAATTCTTTTAATTCATTTTTATAATCTTTAGTATTATCTTCTTGCTTGTGTTTTATAAATGGTGTGTAATACTTATTAATTAAACTATCTTTTCTTATTAGGTCATATAATTTTAGTAGCAAACCATCTCTTATAGCATCTTCTTTGTAGTTAGTTCTACATTTTTCGCATTTATAGTAATAATATTTCTTACCACTTTTTCTTTTAGTAGTAGCTTTACCACCTAAGAAATTACCACATACTGAACATTTTAATTTATTAGTAAAAAGGTAAGTTGCAGTTCTTTCATAGTGCCTAGCATTTCTCTTAGTTTGATACTGACAAGCATTCCATTTTTCTTTTGATACTATTGGCTCTATAACATCTTCATAATACTGATGATGTTTAGTTCTTTTTCCATGAACATAATCTCCTTTATAAAGTTCATTAGTTATAATCTTTTGAATAGTAGAATCTAACCAATTAGTTCTTCCTAATATTTCTTCTTTATTATAAATATTAGCAATACCCTGATAACTTTTTCCTTCTAAATATAAATCATACATTCTAATTATGATATCTTTTGTTAATTCATCTGGTACTAATTTTTTATCAATTCTTTTAAATCCTATTGGAGTTCTATTTGGAATGTGTCCTGCTTTAATAGCACCAACCATACCAAACTTTGTTCTTTCTGAACATCTCTCAATTTCATTTTGACTAAACGCAGTTGTTAGTCTTATATACATTCTTCCATTAGAGGTTAATGTATTAGAATCATCATCTTTACAATCTAAATCACAACCATATTTTTCTAATATTTTCATTAGTTTTTCTACGTCAAAAACACTTCTAGTTAGTCTATCTAATTTTAAAGATACTATGACATTAACTGTACCATTTTTAATATCATTTATCATTTGTTGATATGCTGGTCTTTTATCATCTTTAGCACTTATTCCTTCATCAGCATATATTTTGTGAATTTCATATCCTTTAGATTTACAAAATTCAATCAGTTTTTCTTTTTGTTCAGGTAAACTAAAACCTTCTCTTGCTTGGTCGAGTGTACTCACTCTAATATAAATATCTGCAATTTTCTTTTCATCGTTCATAATTTCATCTCTCTTTCTATTATTTTTTTGAAAGAGATTAAAAGCACAAAAAGTCCATACTTTTAACCTCAAGTATTTCACTTCCTTTTTGTACGCCTAGTTTAAAAACATTTAATTGTTTTTAATATGAACTTCCATATCTTTTAATTTAATACATTTAGAATAATCATTTACAAAAACTTTATCACTTCCATTAAATATTAAATAATTATTCCCTTTGATTGTTATAATATGTGGACTTACATAAGCAATATTACTTCCTTTAATATTGATAATGCTTCCTTGTTTAATAGTATATTTACAGCAAGCAAATCTACATATCATATCAATTCTTTTTAAAACTTCCTTTTCAACTTCTAATATTTTTACTTCCTTCATAAAACTCCTCACTTTCTTCATAATAACAAAAAAACTAGACGGTACTTCTAGTTAATATTTATTACTACTCGAAAAGTTCGAGTTTCCTATCAATCTGGTGGAGCTGAGGAGAATCGAACTCCTGTCCAAATACACTCTATTATAAACATCTACAAGGTTAGTTGATTAATATATTTCCTAAAAAGATAAGTAACCAACAACAATCTTTTTAGTAATCCTTTATTATTCATTATTATTTAAAGGAATCATAATAATATATCCTGCTAAATCGAACCCTCTAATATCTCCACAGGAAAGAAATAAAAGAAAGTTGTATTACTCTAAATTAATTAGGCAAAGGCAACAGCATTGCTTTTGAATACTGAAGCTAATACATTTTTAACATTTTTTGCATTTATTTTTTTGTGAGTTTAAAGTACTCCTACTCCCTGCAGTTCATAACGAAATATATCTGTCGAAACCTGAACAGCCCCTTTTTATAGTTAATATTATAGCATTATACCTAAAAATATTCAAGAAAAAAACAACCAAAGTTGTTAATTAATATTTTTATCATATTCTGTATCAGTTACATCATATTTTTTACGATTTTTAAAGAATTCTAATACCTTAGTTGAAACAAAACCTATAGCAGCTAGAATTAAAAAATAAGCTAATCCCCAAACATCAAAAGTTGGAGCAGATTCAGTTAACAATCCTAATACAGAAGCACCCGCACTCATTGATGCAACTACAGTTAAACTATTAACAGAACTATCAGTAACATCCGCCTTAACACTACTAAATAATGTTTTTGCCGAATTCAAATATGTTTGAGTCATATCCCACAAATATTGAATATAACTTAAAGTATCCCTTAAAGTTTCATATCTATAACCAGAAATTGCTAAAAATTCAGTTAGTTTTGAATCGGATTTAGCAATTTTTTCTCTAGTAGAAATATAAGTACTCATTTGATTAATTCTACCATCAATTAAATTAACAGTTTTTGAATATCCTTCTAATTTAGTCATAAAAGTGACAATTTCAGAGCCTTTAACTTTCGCTTGTTCTTTTACTTTATCTATTTTTTCCCAAATAATTCTATGCATATTTAAATATCTATGCAATTGACCTTTAAATTCACGAATAAATATTTGTGATTCAATATACTTTTCGATATCAGCTAAATTTTCTTCTTTATTATTGATAAAATAATACTTATCTCCTCTTATAACATCATAACTTTTACAATTAAATTCGAAATATTTTTGAGAATCTTTTATAGATAAAGCTTTTAAAATTTCATCTCTCGAACCATTTTCACAAACTATAAAATAAGGATAAATTGTCTCAATATGAGCTAATTCTTTAGGAACGGGAGCGCCTAAACTGAACAAATAACTAAAAGCTGGTGATAATTTATTTTCATAATAATCTTGTACTTTACTAATATCTGTAAACAAAGTTTCTTGACTACAATTAGTATTATTTACTGTAATTAAACCATCTTCAAATATTTTTACCTTAATATTCAAAGCAGTAGTAAATGAAATGTATTCTTCACCATCTACACCATATTCAATATTGCCAATTTCTAATCCTTTATGAAATTCATTTAGTTTTTCCTGATCTAAATTTAATTGACTTTTACATTCCCTCAAAAAATCATAAATTTCAGTTAATTGTAACATTGTTCTTTGAAACCAACCACCTATATAAACATTACTTATTTTCATAAAGCACCTCCTAGTCTACTTTCTTTGAAAAAAATGGAGCATCTTCTATAATAAATCCATAATCTTTATAACAAGCATGAGCAGCTGTTCTAAAATTTTTACTCCATAATTCCATACATACACAATTTTTTTCTTTACAAATTTCTTCAGTATATTTTAACATTTTAGTTGCTAATCTATGACGTCTATATTCTGGTTTAACACAAACATGATTTAAAATAGCGTATGTATTCATATGTTCATAAATTGTTGGTATAATTGTAATTTTTAAATGAGCAACTATCTCACCATTCATTTCTCCTAATACATATATTTGATTTGGATCATTCTTAGTTTTTTCATAAATATTTTTTGCATATTCTATACTTGTATTTTCATCAAAACAAAGATTACACAAATCGATAACTTTACATAAGTCATCTTCATTCATAATTCTAAATTTTATTTCCATAAGTACCTCCTACTATTTAAATTATAACAAATAAAAATGTAGTTAGAAATAACATTATTAGTGACTTTACACAATTTAACAAAAAAAGAAAAGTTTTACTTTTCTTTAATACTTTTTATAGTATTTCTTTCCATTGTGATTACCTTATCAGCAAAATCTATCATATCATTGGACCTAGATATAATTAAAATTGTATGATTTGATTTCAATTGATTTAATAAATGAAGAATCGTTTCTTTATTGTCATCATCTAATGTATCAATTATCTCATCAAACAGCATAATTTCTGGATTCTTTACTAATACTCTTGCTATTCCTAGCATTTGTCTTAATTCAGTATTAACTTCCCTTGCATTAATTGAAGTTTCATACCCCTTTGGTAAATTAGAAATAATTTCATCGATTTTCATTGCCTTACATACTGTATAAATAGAAAATTCATCATTTTCAACTAACCTTAAATTATCAATAATTGACATATTAAAGAAAGTTGGAGTTTTTCTTGCTAAAGCAATTAAATTGTAATATAAATTTTGATCAATATCACTAATATCAATATTATTTATTTTTATTGTTCCTTCATGTTGCCTATTAATTCGCATTAACAAATCAAATATTCCTGATTTACCACTACCAATTTTACCAGTAATAGTAGTAATTGAATTAGGATTTATATCAAATGAAACTTTTTTCAGAATTGGGTCTTGTCTATTGCCATATAATATGTCTTTAAATTCTATTTTACCATTTAAATCATTTATTTCTTTAACTTTATAAACTTTATCTTGTTCTGAATACTCAAAAATTTTATTAATTCTTTTTATAGAAACTTTAAAATTTCGATATTCAACATTCATTGTACATATTTCTGTGAAATTTTCCACCATTTTTTGATAATAATTATAAATCAGAATAATTGAACCAATTTGAAATTTACCTGTTGATATTAAATATACTCCATATATTAGTAAAGCATATCTAACGAATTCAATTAACCCCAATATAAAATAGTTACCACCTTGGTAATAAATATTGTAATTTTTATTTTGAAGTAAATAATCATCATTAGATTCAACTACACGATCTTTTACTTTATCTAATATGTGTAAACTTTTTATTTCTTTCATTCCCATAAAAGTATCATTAACAGTCGATATATAGTTATCAAGAGTAATTTTACGATTCAAATTATAATGCTCTGTTTTTGGACCCCTAAATAAATTTATCAAAATACATATGATTGAAACTAAAATTGAAGCTATAAATATATATTTATCAAGCATAAAGAAATATCCATAAATAACTAAAAATTCTAAAATTTTAACTATTCTAATAATACCTGTATCAATAAAATCAACTATAATTGCTAAATCAGTATTTAGCATATTAGAATATTCACCTAAACTAAATCTCGATAAACTATATGCTGAATTAGAACTAGTAGATTTAATAATTTCCCAATTGTAACTCCTATATAATTTGTCGTATAATTTGTAATATGCAAAATTATTTATATGTTGTGTAAAGTAATAGAATAAAGTAACAAACAAAGTAAGTAGCAAAAATCCAACAGAAACTTTATATTTTCCTAACGATATATTATCAATAGCTACACTATAAAGAATTGGAATTATTAATAATGCACCTCTAAACAAAACAGAGGTAATTATCTTTAAAAATATCTCCTTTTTATTTTCTTTAACTATATCTTTTGTAACAGTAATTGCATCTCTTTTCATTTAACACCAACTATCTTTTTATACTTTTTACATATGCATTAAAATTATGCATTTCAGTTTCTTCCATTAAGTTATAATCTATAAAGTATGAATGTTCATCAGCAATCTTAGTTGAAGATTTATTATCATATCTGATCATTAAAATAATTCTTTCAAATTCAGAATTATTAATTATGTATTTTTCGATTATTTTATAGAAATAATTACCAATCCCTTTTTTTTGATATTTTTTAATTAATTCGTAATCTAATAAAACTGTTTTTAAATCATATACACTTAATCTAAAATATCCTATTATTTTATTATTTATCGAAACTATATATGAATTTTTATCAAAAGATAATTCACAATCACTAAAATCATAATTTTCATCTTTATAGATTTTTATAGAACTCATAAAATACCTCTATCTATTTATATTTTTTAGTTCCCTTTTTATTTCTCTTATAGAATCTTTCTTCTTTTCTGATTCTCTTTTATCATAATTCTTTTTACCTTTGGCAAGGCCAATCAATATTTTAGCACAATTGCCTTTGAAATACAATTTAAGAGGAATTAAAGTGTTGCCATTTTTTTCAATCATATCTCTTAATTTAAATATTTCTTTTTTATGCATTAATAATTTTCTTGTTCTTGTTTCTTCATGATTAAAAATATTTCCTTCTTTATACTGACTAATATGCATATTAAGCAAAAATAATTCATTATTCCTTACTATTGCATAACTATCTTTTAAATTTGCTTTTCCTAATCTTATTGATTTAATTTCTGTACCCGTTAAAACAATTCCAGCCTCATATGTTTCTAATATCTCATAATCATAATTAGCCTTCCTATTTTTAATTTCTATCAATCAAATCACCTCTTTACATAGATTTTTTGATTTTCTTCATTATTAATTACGAAATCTATTTCTCCAACTTCTTTTCTAGCATCCTTTACAATTACCTCTAACTCATCACCCAAACGATATCCTCTTTTATTTTTTCTACCAATCAAACTTAATGTAGATTCATCAAAAATATAATGGTCATCATTTAAATCGTCTAATCTAATCATTCCTTCAATTAAATTATGAAGTGACACATACATTCCTCTACTTGTTATTGAACTTACCATTCCATTAAATATTTCACCAATATGATCAGCCATATATTCAGCTTTTTTCATATCATCAACATCACGTTCACAATCAACTGAATCTCTTTCTTTTTTAGAAGAATGATCAGCGATTATTGGTAATTTAGATTCTTCAGCTTCAACTGTATCATTATCCATATGTCCTTCAAATAAATACTTATGTAGCAATCTATGAACTGTTGTGTCTGGAAATCTTCTAATTGGAGAAGTAAAATGCGTATAACAACTACTGCCTAAACCAAAATGTCCTATATTATTAGTATCATATATAGCTTTTTGCATACATCTTAATAATAAAGATGAAAATATATGAAATTCTTTTTTATCTTTTAATTGATCTAATATTTTTTGCATAGTAGTAGGATGAATTTCTGAAAATTTACCTTTTAACTTATATCCACAAGCTGAAACATAACTAATAAATTCATTTATTTTTTCTTCATTTGGTTCGCCATGAACACGATAAATAAATGGCAAAAATTCATAATCTCTAATATGTTCAGCAACAGTTTCATTAGCCGCAATCATGAAATCTTCTATTAATCTTTCGCCAGTTCCCCTATCTCTTAATTTAACATCGATAGCTTTTCCTGTTTCATCAACTATAATTTTTGATTCATCAATATCAAAATCAATATATCCTCTAGAAACTTTCATTTTTCTTAAAATATCTGCTAACTCTTTCATTTCTTTTAATGTGTCAGCAAATTCTTCATATCCTTCTGGAATAATATCTTCTTCTAATATTTTATTAACATTCTTATAAGTCATTTGTTTTCTACTTCTTATAACACTCGGAAAAATATCATGGCTTACAGTTTTACCATTACTGTTTATTTCCATAATACAAGAGATTGCTAGACGATCAACATTTGGATTCAAAGAACAAATTCCATTTGACAATTTATGAGGTAACATTGGAATAACACGATCAGCTAAATAAACACTAGTACCTCTTTCCATCGCACTATCATATAAAGCTGTTCCTTCTTTTACGTAATAACTAACATCTGCTATATGAACACCTAATAAATAATTTCCATTTTCTAGTTTTTTTAAACTTACTGCATCATCTATATCTTTAGTATCATCACCATCAATTGTAAAAATCATTTCATCTCTTAAATCATGGTCTTTTCTTTGTAATATTTCTTCATTACTAACTTCAATAGGAATATCATTTAATTCTTCTAATACTTCATCATTAAATTCAACTTCAATTCCATATTTGTATACTATTGATAATATATCAACACCAGGATCATTTTTATGGCCAATAACAACTAAAACTTCACTATTGAAAGTATTATCATTTAATCTATTTGTTAATTTAACTAAGACTTTATGACCTGGCATAGCATTCATTGTTTTATTCTTGTCAAGAACAATTCTTAATTTAATTTTAGAATCATCTGGAACAACTATATACTTACCATTTTCTTCTACTATTTCGCCAACTAATGTTTTTAAATCTCTTTTTAATACCTTTATAACTTTTCCATCAGGTTTTTCTTCTATTTTATTTACTTTAACAACGACTGTATCTCCATGAATTGCTCCATTTAAATTGCTATTATGAACATAAACATCTTTTAAAGGATCTTTATCATCAATTATTTTTACAAATGAATAATCTCCTTTAGTTGATAAAACAATACCCTTTCTTTCTAATAAATCAGTATGTTTTTCATATTTATTTTTGTTTGTTCTTCTAAGTAATAAATTATCTTCCATATCATTTAATAATTTCATTAAATTTTTTAAATCTTCTACAGTAGATAAATTTAATAAGTCAAATATTTCATCAACTGTTAAAGCTTTATTATCTTTTTTAAATAATTCTAAAATTTGTTCTTGCATATTAACACCTCTATTACATTATAAAATATTTTTTAAAAAAAATATAGTATTATGGTAAATAAATACTATATTTCTTTACAATTTGAAAAAATGTATTATTGATTACTAGATCATAAGCATTAATTGAAATATCTGCTAAACGTTCTTCATATATTTTATTAAATTTTATAATTAATTCTTTTGAATTTTCATACATATATATGTGTTTATTATCTATCAAAATTTCATATGATAAACTTTTTGATAAATATTTTTTCTTTAATATTAGTATCGCATATAAATATTTAATATCAAATAAAATATTACTTTCATTTATTACAATATCACTTATTTTAAGTAAATCACAGAAAACATCAAAATCAACATATTTAACTTTATATATATTATTAGGTAAATTTAAATACAAGTTTTTTTCTCTTTTAGTCATATTATAATATGGTTTAAAACCTAAATATATAAAATTCAATTTTGGATATTTTTGTGCTATTAAATTAAGATTATTTAGTCCTTCATAGTTAAAATCAATATATAATATATTTTTTCTTCTTTTCTTAATTTTATAAATATCATAAATATATTTAGTGTTACCCATATTAATTGTAGGTAATTCTTTATTAATTGTAACTATTTCAGTATTAGTTTTTGTTTCTAATATTTTTTTTATAGGTTCTATACTAACTATCACTTTATAAAAATTATTAATATTATTAATTAATCTATTTTTAAATTCTCTATTTTGTTTATTATTTTTCGTAAATACTCGATATATTTTTTCTTCAAATAAATAAGTTATTAATATTACTTTTTTATTTTTAGAAATTTCAATACTTTTTTTATTTATATCAGCTATTAAAACATATTCATAATTTCCATTAATATCTAGTGTATAATCTTTATTTATATAATCTAAATAACTTAAAATTTTCGTTAACAATTCTTTATTTTCAATATATATAAGCATAGTATCACCTAATTATAATTTTAACTAAATTGACACTTTTATACAAAAAAATGTAGATTTATTCTACATTATATTTTGTTTTTACAACTTTAGTTAAATCAACAGTAACACTTACATCAATATCTTTAGATTCACCTGCTTTTAATGTTCCTAATTCTGTTTTTAATGTATAAATTAAATTATCATCTTTGTCATACATATCACAAGTTACGTAATTATAAGTTATTTCTTCTTCAGTATTATTTTCTATAGTATAATAAACTTCACTAATTCCATCTTCATATAGTGTTACAAAATCAATTATATCTAATTTATTTACTTTAGTATCTGCTACAGAAGATTGTGTATTATCAACTTGATTATCTTTTTTATCTTCATTTTTACTACATCCACATCCAGTTACTAAAATTAAACTTAATATAACTAACAATATTTTCTTCATTTTCTATTCTCCTTTACTATATATAAGATATCACATAATAATTTTTTTTACAAGTTATTTTCTAAAAGCAAACATTTTTTCGTATTTTCTATTTACTACTGGCTATATAACCGATATAATGAACATGGATACATTTAATTATCAATGTTTTACCCTTATGGTTTTAATTAATTGAATCATAAGAAGGTGGCTTTATGACTAAAAGAGAAATTTCTCTATTTATCATAATTTTTTTATTATTTTTTGTAATTATCACTCTACTATATAAATAGAAAAAAACATCTGGTAACAGATGATCCATAAGGGATTACATTTGACACCAAAAAATCAAATGTATCCTTTTTTATTTTATGAAGATAACTCTTCTATATACATGTTAACATATAATAATTAATTTTACAAGTTAAATAAATTTACCAACAAAATACTTTTTCTTTCCTTTTCTAATAATAACTATTTCATTACCAATAGCCTTATCTTTAGAAATAACTATATTTTCTTCTAAATATTTGTCACCATTTATAGTAATAGAACCTGCATTTATAAATTCTCTTGCTTCTCTTTTACTAGAAGCTATGCCATTATTTACTAATAAATCAATTAAAGGTAATTCATCATTTATTTCAAAATTAGGAACATCTTTAAATCCATCTTTAATTTCTTCAACACTTAAATTTTTAATATTACCGCTAAATAAAGATTCGCTAATTTTAACAGCTTTATTGAATTCTTCTTCACCATGTAAAAAAGTTATTACTTCACGTGCTAATATTTTTTGTGCATATCTTAATTCTGGTTGTTTGTTATGTTCTATTTCAATATTTTCTATTTTCTCTTTAGTTAAAAATGTCAATTTTTTTAAATAATCAATGACACATAAGTCACTTGAATTAATTAAATATTGATATAATTCATAAGAAGAAGTTTTATTTTTATCTAACCATAAAGCATTACCTTCAGTTTTACCAAATTTTACTCCGTTAGCATCTAATACTAAAGGCATTGTCATTCCATATAATTCGGTATCAAGTTTCTTACGAGCCAACTCAATTCCAGTTGTAATATTTCCCCATTGATCAGATCCTGCAACCTCTAATGTTACTCCTTTAGACTCATATAAATGAACAAAATCTAAACCTTGAAGAATTGTATATGCAAACTCACAAAATGTTATTCCTGATTCTAATCTTCTAGTTATAATATCTTTATCTAACATATAATTAACATTTATATATTTACCATAATCCCTTAAAAAATCAATCGTATTGATATTTTTAATCCAATCATAGTTATTTACAACTTCAAATCCAAATATTTCCTTAGCTTGTTTTGTTAAACCTAAGACATTTTTTTCTACGGCTTCTTTTGTGATCATTTGTCTTTCTTTAGATGGTTTTGGGTCACCTATTAATCCAGTAGCGCCACCAATTAATAAAATTGGTTTATGTCCATATTTAGCTAGACGGGTTGCGATTAAAAAACTAGAAAAATGTCCTATATGCATTGAATCAGCTGTTGGATCTGTTCCTATGTAAAAAGTTAATTTTTCATTATTTAATTTATTTTCTAATTCCGGACTACTTATATCTTTTATAAGTCCCCTCCATGTTAAGTCTTCAAATAAAGTCATATTATTCCTCCTCACATTTACAATGTCCACTACATGTACAACCATTCATAATTTCTACACCATTACTAGTTCCTATTCTAGTAACTCCTAAATTAATAAATTTTTCAGCATCTTCTAAATTTCTAATTCCACCACTTGCTTTTATTTCTAATAAATCATTTTTGTTTTCATTTATAATTTCTATATCTTCTACGCTAGCGCCTCTTGTACCAAAACCTGTAGAAGTCTTAATAAAATTAACAAATGTTTCATTACATATTTCTGTCATTTTTTTTATTTCTTCTTTTGTTAAATAACAAGTTTCAATTATTACTTTTAATATTTTACCATCAATAGCATCCCTAATATTTTCAATTTCTTTTTTTACATAATCGTAATCTTTATTTTTTAGAGCTCCAATATTAACAACCATATCTATTTCATCAGCACCATTATTTATAGCATCAATTGCTTCAAATTCTTTAGTATTTATTGTGTTTGCACCTAAAGGAAATCCTATTACAGTACAAACATTAACAGTACTATTTTCTAAATATGATTTAGCTATTTTTACATAACAAGGGTTAACACATACTGTACTAAAGTGATATTTAATTGCCTCATCACACAATTTTTTGATATCAGCAGTAGTAGCAATTGCTTTTAAATTTGTATAATCAATATAACTATTTAATTCCATAATATTCCTCCTAAAAAAAATTACCTATATATAAGGACGAATTACTCGTGGTACCACCTTATTTTATAGATAATTTCTATACACTCTAATCTTTAACGCAGATATACGTTTTAATTCCAAATATGTATTTCTCTATTTAAACTTGGTTGATTTTCATCACCCATCAACTTTCTAATTTCCATTTAAATAAATACTTAGTATTCTTCACAATTAATTATTTTTATTATACTATTTTTTTCTTCTTCGGTCTAGTTCTTTTTTTAAAATTTTCTCAAATTCCTTTGAATCTTGTTTATTTGAATTTTCGTTTTTTTCTTTTTTTAAATCAATTAATTTTGATTTTGTTATTGATTCAATTCTTCTAATTTTGTTCATTTTCGTGAATATTTTCGATAATATTTTCTATTTTCTTTCCATATTCTATTGATTCATCATAAACAAATTCTAATTCAGGAATATGTCTTATTTCAATTCTTTCAGCTAACTCTTTTCTTATAAATCCAGAAGCATTTTTTAAAGCTTCTAATGTTGATTCTCTTTTACTATCATCTAAAACCGTAAAATATATTTTTGCAAAACTTAAATCATTTGTTGTTTTACAATCTGTTATTGTAACAAATTTAATGTCTTCATCTTTTACTTCAGTCATTAGTATATAACTGATTTCTCTAACTATACTATGATTTATTCTATCTATTTTAATACTCATTTTCATCACCTATATATATTATATACTAAATCAATATATTATTCAAATAGAAAAAATAATGTGATTATTTCACATTATTTAATTAATGATTTTGAAATTGTTATTACAGGACGGATGCCTAAATCGATATAGTCAGCACTACTATTACTTAAGTAGCCACGTCTAGACACAACCCACATATCCGAACCTTTACCAACCATTCCATATATTGTTGACGTCCAATAACCATAAGTTGCTGGATCATTGTTTAAACATTTCCAATCATTTGATCCTTCTTTGCAATATGTATGATCATATAGCCATCCCATTGCTCCTGTATTGTTACAATATGGCATTCCCTCTATATCAAGTTTTTTAGATTCCAAACAATACATTCTGCCATCTTGTTTCCAATCTGTTTTTCCTGTTATTTCATTTATTTCTTCCGCTGTTACTAATCTTGGTACACTTTTCCAATTATTTTCTGTTATTAATTTATTTACTACTGGAGCAACATTACTGTCTTTATAAACAACATTCCTTTTATTTGAATTCCAAGCTACTTTAGGTGTCGTATTATGATCTAATATCATATTTACAGTTGATGCATCTTCATTATCATTAAATACATACCATTTCATACATCCTGTCTTAGTTCCCGTTGTACTTACTGCTTCACTTTCTTCACATATCTCTCCACTTACTGGATTATAATAGATAGCATAACCATTTTCATATTTTTTCTTATTTGTTGATTTAGTTGCTACTCCATTTTCTACTACATATTCTCCTATTCCAAATATGTAATTTTTTACTATTCCGTTTTCTATATAAACATTTCCATTTTCAGGTTCTTGTCCTTTTACTTCTACCCCTAAACTTTTTAATTCATCTACTGAATGGACTCCATCTACTATACTTTCTTTTGATGAATCCACTTCATTTAACATTACTTGATTTTCTATTGCTTCTTTATATCCATTAGCTGATTGTTCAGCTGATCCTTTCTTTGATTCTTCGATTACATTTAAAATTATTGGTGTTGCAATTAGTGCTATCACAGCTAATATTACGATAACTGCTAACAACTCAATAAGTGTAAATCCTTGTTTTTTCATACTACTTCACTACTACCTTTCTATCTTATTATATAATAAACGTATTACATATTGCAAGACAATATTTTTTTATTTACATCTTTTTATTATTATAAACATTATAAAAAAAACAATACAAAAAAAGTAGAACAATATCTACCTTTTATATAAGTATATTACTTTGTTTTTTTGTAAACCTTATTTTCTTTTGACTCTTGATTATCCTCAATTCCCCACATTCTTTTAATAGTACTTTTTAACCTCTCAGGATCATAATAGCCGCCAGGCCAATTACCATAAGGTATTATTTTATCTTTAGGAGTACGTATACTATCACATGGGGTAATAAAAATCGGATCTTTTCTCATCATTTATCTCTCAACCTCCACTAATTCATATGCTTCAATAATATCTCCAACTTTGATATCATTAAAATTTTCAACAGTAATACCGCATTCTAAGCCTTTTTTAACTTCTTTAGCTTGGTCTTTCTCTCTTTGAATAGAATTAATATTACCATCATAAATAACAACACTATCTCTTAAAATTCTAGCTTTAGCATCTTTTTTAATAACACCATCATTTACATAAGAACCAGCTATAACACCAACTTTAGAAAATTTAAATAATTGTCTTACTTCAGCATTACCAATTACTTTTTCTTCATATATTGGCTCAAGCATACCTTTCATAGCTGCTTCCATTTCCTCAACAACTTTATAAATAATGTTATATAATCTTATTTCAACACCTTGTTCTGTAGCATAATCTTTAATTGTATTATTTGGTCTAACATTGAATCCAATTAGAATTGCATTAGAAGCTTTTGCTAAAACAATATCGCTTTCTGTAATAGCCCCAACACTACTTCTAATTACTTTAATTCTAACGTCTTCAACTTCAATCTTTTCTAAAGAATTTTTAACTGCTTCTGCTGAACCATGAACATCAGCCTTAATAATAACATTTATCTCTTTTAGACCTTCTTCAATTTTTCCAAACAAATCATCTAATGTCACAACAGAAGATTTTTTGTTTTCTTTTTGTTTCTTTTCTTCTCTTCTTTGTTCACCAATACTTCTAGCTTGTTTTTCATTTTCAAAAGCCATAAACTTATCACCCGACGTTGGAGTATCATTTAATCCCGTAATCTCAACTGGTAAAGATGGAGTAGCTTCGGTAATTTCTTCACCACGATCATTTCTTAAAGTTCTGACTTTTCCATAAGCAGTTCCAACTACAATTGGATCGCCTAATCTTAAAGTACCATTTTGAACTAAAACAGTAACAATTGGACCAACTTGTTTATCAAGACGAGACTCAATAACTGTTCCCATTGCATAACGATGTGGATTTGCCTTGTAATCTTCCATTTCAGCTACTAACAATAAATTATCTAATAATTCTTCAATACCTGTTCCTTCTTTAGCAGAAATTTGTGTTACTATAATATCTCCACCCCAAGATTCAGGTGTTAGTCCAGCTTCTACTAGTTCAGTCATAACTTTATCGATATTAGCACCTGGTTTGTCTATTTTATTAATTGCCACCATAATTGGTACATTAGCAGCTTTAGCGTGATCAATTGCTTCTCTAGTTTGAGGCATAACACCATCATCAGCTGCAACAATAATAATTACAATATCAGTTATACTTGCTCCCCTTGCTCGCATTTCAGTAAATGCAGCGTGACCTGGAGTATCAATAAATGTAATTGGTTTATCTTTATATTTTATTTGATAAGCACTGATAGCTTGAGTAATTCCTCCGGCTTCTCCGGCTGCAACATCTGTTTTTCTAATTGTATCTAGTAAAGTTGTCTTACCATGATCAACATGCCCCATAATAGTAACAACTGCAGGTCTAGTAACTAAATTTTCTTCGCTATCCATTACTTCATAAGTTTCGAAATTAGCCACATCTTGTGTTTCTTCTTTTTTTAATTCTTTATCATAATCCATTACTAACATTTCAGCATTTTCAAAATTAATACTATTATTAACTGTACCTAAAATACCAATTGAAAATAATTTTTTTACTAGTTCAGATCCTGGAACACCTAACTTATTAGCTAACTCACCAATAGTCATACCTTCTTTGTATAAAACTATTTTATCACTAATAGTATTTGTCATTAATTTTTCTTTATTTTTATACATTTCTTTTTTCTTGTTAGCAAAATCTTTTTTATTAACTGTAGGTTTATTTGAAGGTTGTTTTTTTGTTTTAGGGTCTTCCTTTACATATGTTTCCCCTAATTCATCTAATTCTTCAATCTCTTCTTCATCGGGAATTTGATTAATAACATTATCTAATTCGATAATATCATCTTCGCTTAACATATAATCTTCACCAGTAGCGTTAATACCTAATTCCTCACATTTTTTTATGATATCAAATACCTTTTTATTAACATCTAATGCGTATTCTAAAACACTCATCATAATATCACCTCTTTCTTATTGTTTTTGTAAATTTTTTTTCTTTTTGATTTATTAATTCTTCATATGATAAATATTCAACATTAGCTAAATCAAACATTATTTTTGTTGCTTCAACATATTGTTTTTTTGAGTACATTTTGTGATATACAACTTTTTTAATTTTATTTTGAATAATTAATTTGGCGCATTCAGTACAAGGAAATAATGTAACATACAAAGTAGATCCTTCTAATCTTGATTTATTGCCAGAAAAATTTGATATTGCATTAGCCTCAGCGTGAACAACAAAAGTATTTTTAATTTCTAATATATTTCCTGTTTGTTCACCAATACTATCCCAAGGAAATAGATCATCATCCATTCCTATTGGTGCACCATTATATCCTATTGATAATATCTTGTTTTCAGAATCTACTAAAGCTGCTCCTACTTGTGTTTTAGGATCTTTGCTTCTTTTAGCTGCTAAAAATGCAATGTTCATAAATAATTCTTCATATGATATATAATCTTCTCTTTTTCCTGGCATAAAACACACTCCTATAAATTATTCAACTGTTCAAAAACACTATCAGGAACTTCTGTTTCTAATATTTTATTTAATACTTTTGATTTTTGAGCTTTTTTAAATACATCTAAATCTTTTTTTAAATAAGCTCCTCTACCATTTTGTTTACCAGTTGTATCAACTATAACATTTCCTTCAGGAGTTCTTACAACTCTAACTAATTCTTGTTTTGGTAGTTTTTCTCTTGTAATTACACATGTACGTAGTGGTATTTTTTTCATTTTTTACCTCCTATCCTAATACATTAATTCCTTCTTCTTTTGCTTGTTCATAAGTTTTAACATCAATCTTATAATGAGTTAAACGAGCAGCTAATTTAACATTAGAGCCTTTTTTACCGATTGCTAAAGAAAGATTATCATCATTAACTAATACGAATGCTTCTTTTTTCATTTCATCAGTAATAAATACTTGTAAATCTTTAGCTGGACTTAATGCGTTAGCAATAAATTTAGAGGCATCTTTATCATATGGAATAACATCTATTTTTTCACCATTTAATTCTTCAATTATTCGATTAATTCTTGAACCTCTTTCACCTATACAAGAACCTACTGGATCAACTTTATCATTTTCAGAATAAACTGCTATTTTAGTTCTATTTCCAGCATCTCTAGCAACACTATATATCATTATAATTCCTTCATTTATTTCAGGAATTTCTAATTCAAATAATCTTTTAACAAATCCATAATGAGTTCTTGAAAGTAAGATAACTGGTCCTTTTGAATTACTATCAACTTTTGTTATATAAACTTTAATTGAAGATCCCATTTTAATTTTTTCATTAGGAATACATTCTGTTTTAGGCAAAATACCTTGTGTTTTTCCTAAATCAATATAATAATTTCTTTGATCTTCCATAGCTACTAATCCAACAACCATTTCATCTTGTTTGTCATTAAATTCTTCAATAATAACATTTTTTTCGGCTTCTCTGATTTTTTGAATTACAACTTGTTTAGCTGTTGCAGCTGCTACTCTACCAAAATCTTTTGGTGTGATTTCTTCTTCAATTGTTTCTCCTAATTGAATATCAGGAACTATTTTCCTTGCTTCTTCTAAAGTTAAATGAATTCTTTCATCATAGACAAATGGTAATACTTCACCACCATCATCTTCTTCATCATCTTCATTTATTGTTGAGAAATCAATATCTGAGAATTTTTTGTATTTGTTTTCTTCTTCTTTATCAACTACAGTTTTATAAGAATAAACATGAATTTCACCTGTTGATCTATTAATTTCTACTCTTACATTTGATAATGAATTATAGTTTTTTTTGTATGCTGATGTAAGGGCTAATTCCATTGCATCATAGATAGTATCTTCATCTATACCTTTTTCTTTAACTAATAAATCTACTGCTTGTTTAAACTTTTTATTTTCCATTTTATTCACAACCTTTCTCTTTTGAACAAACATCTAGTATATAACTTTCTTCAATTAAATCTGCTTCATCTAATAATGGATTTATTAAATTAGTTACTGTTACACAATCATCTATATCAATAATTCCATTTTTATCAATAACTATCCTTAAAAAATAGTTACCACTTTCTTTTACATATTCAACACTATCAAGAATATAGTTGTTATCCTCTATTTCTTTTTGAATTAGATTTTTTACTTTTACTTCAATATCCATATTGCCTCCATACATATTTTAAAGAGTGGGGTAACCACTCTTTTCTTTCAAATCAATGTTAGTATAACACACTTTTAGTTTTTTTTAAATAGTTTTAATATATTTTTATTAAATAAATGTTATAATAGTTATGGAGAGTGAAAAGATGAAAAAATATTTTAAAATTGCTTCTAAAGGTTTTTTTGCTATATTTGCTTATTTAATTCTAAATAGTATCCAAACATTACCTTTTGAGTTATTTAAGGTTAATATGGATATTGTACCAATATATATCAAAATATTATATTCATTAATTTATGAAATATTAATAGCTTGTGTATTGATTCTTATTTATAATAAACAAATTGTTTCAAATTTCAAGGATTTAAAGAAAAATCATAAAAAATATTTTAGTGAAAATATTAAATATTGGTTAATTGGATTAATGATAATGTACATTTCTAATTTCATAATAATATATGGATTTAAAAATGGAATGGGAGATAATGAAGAAGCAGTAAGATCATTATTTAGTATTAGTCCTATTTATATTTATATTTCAGCAGTTATTATTGCTCCTATTACTGAGGAATTAATATTTAGACAATCTATCAAAAATATTTTTCAAAATAAATATTTGTTTATAATAATGACAGGAATTCTATTTGGATTCGCACATATTGGCTTTAGTGTTAGTTCATTATCTGATTTATTATATATAATTCCTTATGGTGCTTTAGGGAGTATGTTTGGAATTATTCTAGAAAAAACAAATAATATTTTTGTTTCAATGGGATTTCATTTAATGCATAATGGAATTCTTGTTGGAATTCAATTTTTACTTCTTATTTTTGGATAAAGACAAGTAGTCTTTTTCTTTTTTTTGTGCTACAATTAATTAGGTGATGGTATGAAAGAAAAAAAACCATTTATAAAAAAATTTATTATTTTCTTACTTATATTAATAACTATTGTTAGTTCTACATTATTATATAGTAGATATATTGGAACTAGTGGAATATTTATTAATGAATACAAAGTAGTAAATAAAAATTTATCAAACGATTTTTATGGTTTAAAAATTGTTCATATAAGTGATCTTCATTATGGAAGAACTATTAATAAAAAGGAATTAAATGAATTAGTAAAAAAAATTAATTTAACTAAGCCTGATATTGTAGTTTTAACTGGTGATTTAATTGACAAGGATACTAATTTAACTGATAAAGATATTAAAATTATAAGTGATGCTTTTAATAAAATAGATGTTACTATTGGTAAATATGCCATCAAAGGTAATCACGATTATAAATTTAAAAAATGGGATATTTTAATTGAAAATAGTGGTTTTGTTAATTTAAATGATAAATACGAATTAATATTTGCTAACGAAAATGACTATATTTTATTAAGTGGTATGAGTACCAATATATATGGTGATTTAAAAGTTAACGATAAATCTAAAATATTTGAAGAATACATTAATAGTAGTGAAATAAAACCTAATTACAGCATTTTATTAATGCACGAACCTGATTTTGTTGATAATTTTGATTATAATAATTTTAATCTTATTTTAGCAGGACATAGTCACAACGGGCAAGTAAGGCTTCCTATAATTGGCGCAATTATTAAACCTAATTATGGAAAAAAATATTATGATCATTATTATAGACTTAAGAATACTGATTTATATGTTTCTAGTGGTTTAGGTGTTTCTGAAGTTAATTTTAGATTATTCAATAGACCAACATTTAATTTATATCGATTGACCAATAAATAAAGGATATACATTGTATACCCTTTTAATTTTTATTCAATTTTTTTAAATTGTCCATTCTTGTTTTTAAGTCTATATTACTTTGATGCTCAGAATTATATTTATTTAAATTTTTCATATTTTCATTTATTTTACTCATTCTATCATTATCAGTTAATCTTATAAAATTAGATTCATTTTGTTTTTGAATTTTTATGAAGCTTTTAGTAAAATCAAAATTATTTTTCATCAATTATTTTAATGTCTTTTTTTATTTCTTTAAATAATTTTTTATATCTAATTTTTTCTATTATATCCATAACTGAATATATAACGATAATTACACCTATAATTTGTGTTACAATTAAAGTTCCTGATAATGGATTAAATAATAAAACTATTCCTACTATCATTATTACGATTCCAGATATTAATGAAATCATATATGCTTCTGATTTTTTATCTTGCAGATATTGTAAATACATTAATTTTTCTAAAGCATTAATGATTAAACATACACCTATTACAGCTGGAACTATTTTTCCTATAAATGTTGGTTCTAAAATTAAAAATAATCCTACTATAAATAATACTACTCCGACAATTAATAATGTTTTAGTAACTGCTAAATCTCTATTTTTAGAATAACTTAAAACATTGTTGATTCCAACTACTAATAGTAATATACCAATCATATATGATACTAATACTACGAATCCAGATGGATCAATAAATAGTAATAATCCAATAATAGCAAACAATACTGAATAAATCATAGACATCTTATAACTACTTTTAATTAATTCTTGCATTTTATCACTCCTATACTACATATAGTATAGCACATTTTTATAATTAAAACTATTCTTTTTTAGGTATAATGGTTTAATCTACATTATAATAGATAATAAGAAAAATAATTTTTATTTTATTGCTATTATTTTTGCTTACTTTTCAACAATTTTATTTACTTTTAATTTGATTTTATTATTTTTAGTAAATTTATCTTCAATTTATTAAAACGTTTAGTTAAACAATTTATAGAATGCTTGTATAAAGAACAAATGTTTGCTATAATTATATATAGGAACACTTGATAGTTGGGCGGAGCCAAACTTCTTGAAAGAAGGGAGGCGAGAATATGAACAAGAAGGATTTTTTAATTCTATCTCTAGTAATAATTATCTTCCTTTTACTATTCTTACTATTTATAGTATTAATATAAAAGAAATCCACCTAACTCAGCAATGATTTAGGTGGAACTGATTAAATCGGCAACACTCAACATGCGATATTAAGCGTTCCTTTAATATTTTATGAAGATTTCTTCATCAATATACATAATAACATAAAAACGGCTTTTTGACAAGTCGTTTTAAATTTTCACTCAAAAACTTCAATTCTAGTATCCATTTAATGTAAACATCATAAATATCTACATTTTTATAATTAAAACTATTCTTTTTAGGTATAATGATTTAATCTACATTATAATAGATAATAAGAAAAATAATTTTTATTTTATTACTATTTTTTTTGCTTACTTTTCAACAATTTTATCTACTCTTAACTAAGTTTATTATTTTTTGTAAAATTTTAAGAGAATTTTAAAAGAATGAAAAAGGAAATAAACAAAAAAAACCTTTATAAATAAAAGTTTAATCTTCATCATGGTGGAGAATAAGGGATTCGAACCCTTGACCTCCACGGTGCAAGCGTGGCGCTCTAGCCAACTGAGCTAATTCCCCATGACAACAAAAAAATTATAGCATACCTATTTTCCCTTGTCAATATTATTTTCATCATTTTGCAAATTATATGTATTTCTAATATTAATGTACCCTTTTTTATATTCCACATATCCCTCATCATTTTTTCCATATAGTTTTCCATCAGCTATATTATATGCAATACTTCCTTCTGCATTATCTATACCATATGCTGCATCAATGTATGAAGCATAAAACATAACTTTATCTTTCATAGTAGAAAAAAATTCATTTACTTTTTCAATATTTGAATCTGGTCCTAAAAAAACATCAATTTCAGAAATATTATTAATTTGTAAAATTTTATTAAATTCTTCATTTTCCTTATCAAGTTTATCCATATGAATCATGCCAACTTGATCACCAATTACTAATATTGCAATACAATAATGAAGGTGTTGAGTCAATAATATTTTATTACCTGTTTCTATCTTGGCTTCATTAATTCCTACCATAATTTCTTCTTCTTTTAAAATAACATTTTTTCCTTCAAAAATATTATTGTAATTACCTTTTTCTATATATTCTTTTAATAACATATCATCACCACCTATATTATATCACAATTTCACACACCCCTAACACATTTTTGAATATAATAAATTGAAAGGAAGGGGAAATTTTTGAAAAAAATTATATTTTTTATAATATGTTTAATATTAATATGTGCTATTATAACTACATCCATATTGTTTAAACCAAAAAATGATTTAAAGAAAGTAAAAGTAGCAGAAGTAACACATTCTATTTTTTATGCTCCGCAATATATTGCACATTCATTAGGATATTTTGAAGATGAGGAATTAGACGTAGAAATTATTTTAACAGCTGGTGCTGACAAAGTAACATCTGCTGTATTATCTGGAGACGTAAATATTGGTTTTTGTGGAAGTGAGGCCACTATTTATGTATATAATAATGGAGAAGAAGATTATTTAGTCAATTTTGCTGGTTTAACAAAAAGGGATGGAAGTTTCTTAGTATCTAGAGAAGATATTAAAAACTTTAAAATTGATGATTTGAAAGGAAAACATATAATAGCTGGTCGTAAAGGTGGCATGCCAGCAATGACACTTGAATATGCTATAAATCAATCTGGATTAAAAACTGAAGAAATGAAATTCGATACAAGTTATGATTTTTCAGCAACATCAGGCGCATTTATAGGTGGAAACGGAGATTTTGTTGCCTTATTTGAACCTACAGCTTCAGCTTTAGTTAATCAAGGTTATGGTCATATAGTAGCATCCATAGGTGAATTAGGAGGAATTGTTCCTTATACAACTTATAATGCTAAAAAAAGTTATATTAAAAACAATGAAGACATAATAAAAGGATTTACTAAAGCAATTAACAAAGGTCTTGATTATGTTCATAGTCATAGTGCTAAAGAAATTGCTACTAATATAGCTGCATACTTTCCAGACACATCAATCAATGATTTAGAAAAATTAGTTCAAAATTATATTGATATTGATTCTTGGTTTAATACAACTGAAATCACTGAAAAAGATTTTGAACATATTCAAGAAATTATTGATAATGCTGGCGAATTAAATAAAAAAGCACCTTATGATAAACTAATACACAACTATTAATATGAAATTATTAGATATCAAAAACATAAAGAAAAAATATCATACAAAAAAAGAAGAAATTCTTGCTGTTGATAATTTTTCATATCAATTAGAACTAGGTGAATTTATATCAATCGTTGGTCCAAGTGGTTGTGGAAAAAGTACAATTCTATCAATATTATCTGGATTAATAGATGATTATGAAGGTGAAATAAACACTAATAATGCTAAAATAGGATATATGTTACAGCAAGATAGTTTGTTCGAATTTAGAACTATTTTAAAAAATTGTTTATTAGGACTAGAAATTGAAAATAAATTAACAGAAGAAAATAAAAAATATGTTTTAGATTTAATAAATAGTTATGGATTAACAGATTTCCTTAATAGCTATCCAGCAAACTTATCAGGTGGAATGAGGCAAAGAGTTGTTTGATTGTTTTAAAGACACTTATAACTATTTTATTCAAAATTCCATTTTATTTGGATATTTCTTGTGTTCGTTTCTTTATTTATTTTTCCTATATAAATTTTATCTATAAATTCATCAACAATAACGCGATTTAATTTATTAAGAGTTTTATATTTACTAAATAATCTATTATTATTTAAAGATGATTCTTGTTTTAAAGTGTAAAAATTAATATCATTATTTATTTGTATTATTTGTTTTTTATAAATATCTTCATTTTTATTATAGTCATCCAATAAATCTTTAAATTGTTCAGGAGTAATTAATCCATTTACTTTATCTTCATAAAGACTCTTTAAATAATTTTTGTTTTTAGATAATTTACTTTCAAGCTCTAACTTTTCTTTTTCTAAAGATTTTATTTTATCAGCAAAGCGAGATATATTCTTTTTACTTTCTTCTTGTCTTAAAATTTCTTCATCATAGAACTTTTTGATTTTTTCATTAATAGCATTTAAAACAATATCTTCTAAAGTATCATATCTCATAGAAGCTTTATTTATACAATCATCATAACCATCACGATTATTAGAGCAAACTAAATATTCGTGTTTTGATGAATTTTTCTTTCTTAAATAATGACCGCATTCTAAACAAAATACTTTACCTGAAAAGATATGCACCATACCTGTCTTTTTGATGGGTTTAGTTCTTTCTTTCATTTCCATTTGAACTTTATTAAATGTTTCTTCATCAATAATAGCTTCGTGCATATTTTCGCGTTTTATCCACTTGCTTTTATCTTTATTTATGATTTTATGATTTTTATAACTAACTGTTGTTCTTTTACCTTGTATTAAATGACCTAAATATAGTTCATTTGTTAATATTGTTTTAATAGCATTTGTAGACCATTTTATTTGTTCTCTAGGTCTATTACTTATTACATTTAATTTTATCCCTTTTTGATATTTATAAAGTGATGGGCAAGGTATATTTTTACTATTTAAGTGTTTAGCTATCCCAGTAAATCCAAGTCCACTTAAATATAAATCAAAGATATCTTTTACAACTTCACTCGCTATAGGGTCAACAACTAATTTATTATTATCTTCTTTAGATACCTCATAACCATAGGAAGCAAAAGGGGAGATAAATTCACCTTGTTTCATTTTAGAATGAAAAGCACTTCTTATATTATTTGAAACATCTTCTAAATACCATTCATTTACTAAACCATTTATTTGTCTAGATTTTTTATTACCTGGATTTGAGGTATCAGCATTATCTGATAAACTTATAAATCTAACATTCCATTCTATAAATTTATTATGTAAGTATTTTTCTATAATTTCCATATCTCTTGAAAACCTTGATTGACTCTTACATAATACAATATCAATTTTACCAAGTTCACAATCTCTTATTAATCTTTCAAATTCAGGTCTATAAGTTCCAGCTCCTGATAAATCTTCATCACAATATTCTTCTACTAAAACATAATTTGGGTGCTTTGCTATTTCATCTAATAATAAATGTTTTTGATTTTTAATACTTTCGCTATCATCTAATTTATTTTGTTTATCTTTATCTTCATCAGATAGTCTATAATAATTACCAACTCTTAATAGTTTACTTTCACTCTCCATTTCATTCATAACTATTACCTCCATTCATAAGGCAATAATTATTAGTTAAGTTAAACTTATAACCGATATAATTATAGCATTTATCCACTATTATTTAAACTCATTTCCATAAACATTATAAGATTAAATAATTTTTTATTAATAATACTTTTTAATTCTTCATCGGTTAGAGTTGGTTCTATTAAATCAATAACATTATATTTCATAGCAAAGTCCTCCTTATCAAAAGATATGCTTCATTTTAACTTATATGAGATATCTCTTATTATTTAGATTTTTTAATATTGTTATAATTTCTATAATTGATGATATTAATTGTTTTACCATCACAATTAGAAATACGAATAGTTTTTTCATAGGTTAAGATAGCATTATCTACTTTTTCCATAGCTTCTTTTTCAGTTGTTTTATAAATAGTAGGTTTCAATATATTTTTAGAGCATCTATATATACGAAAATTTTTAGGTATAAGGGCTAATCTTTTTCCTTTGACTATAGCTTTAGTAATCCCTTTATTTTTCTTTTGTAAATTTTCAGTTAAATCTAAATCAGTTAAATATGCTGTAAGATATAAACCAATATTTGAAACACCTTTTAAAGATTTAGTCTTTGTATAACCTAAGCCCCATATTTTAGCTAATTCATCATTTTTAATAAATGGAGCTTTTGTTTTAAAAATATATAAATTATGTTGATGAAAACTACCTCTTGCTTGGCATTCGGTTGCTGATATATATTCAAAGTCATAAGGTAGATTTTTACTTTTTAAATAAGTTTTTAATCTTTGATGAAATTTTCTAACATCTTGATAAAGTTGTTTAGAATCAGTCATATTTTCCTTATAGGTTAAAGTAATAAATAATACTTTTTTATAGTCAGTAATATTAGTATTGATAATATTTCTTAAGTTTCTCATCGTTCTTTTAATTGAAGATTTGTTATCTTTTCTAGATTTTGCTTTATGTTCATACTTTTTTACTTCACCTGAACGAATATCAAAATAATTGTCCTTATCTATTTTTCTAATTACACCACCAGTATTATTAATCATATACTTAACTTCGGTTTGATTTCCAGTTTCTTTTACTACAACTTGGCTATCATCATTTAAGCATATTTTAGGGTTATCCTTTAATCGCTCTATCTTCATAAATAATATTAAATGTTTTTGTGTTATAAGATATCAAGTCAAAGCCACCTACGGTGGCGGTGGATCGTACTTGCTTACAGCCGTGCGACCTCACCAACTTATTTATCTTTTCCCATCTTATTACCAATCACATTATTTATTATTTTTTCTTCATCTTCACTATATTTAACAACCCTAACTCTTATTAATTCTGATTTTCCATCTTCCCAAAAATAAGCTTCACCTTGCTTATTAATTTCTTTC
This sequence comes from uncultured Bacilli bacterium, assembly GCA_934167465.1. Classification (GTDB taxonomy): domain Bacteria; phylum Bacillota_I; class Bacilli_A; order RF39; family UBA660; genus CAJOJO01. The sequence continues at coordinate 245,643 of CAKPKR010000002.1, forward strand.
ATTTGTGATTTATAATCTTTAAATAACATTTCTACTTGACTACTACTCATTTGAGAAAAACCAATTATACTTTTAAAATTTAATCTAGCCCCCTGAAATAGGTCCGAGTATCCACCTTGGTCAATTACAATAACTTTAATTTTTTTGCTAGCTCCCATTCTTAATAAACTAGCTACATTATCTTTTACTTCATTTGCTTTATCTTTCTTTAAAGATGCAAGTAAAGTGCTATATTCATCTATTAGTAGTATGATACTGCTATAGTATGAACTATCTTCACCACTTTTAGCTCTTTCATTCATAATTTCATATACTTTATTTATGCCATCAACAGCTTCAATATAACCATAATAATTTGCTTTATTTTTAAACTCTAGAAAATCCTCATTTTTATAATCAGATATAAAAATTTCAACTTCTTCGTGTTCGTTTAGTTCTAGGTTCAGAGATACCTTTGCAATTTTACCTTTTGCATAAAAAGTTTTACCACTTCTTGTACCTCCCACTACTAATTCATGAATAAAATCATCCATAAACTTATCTTCTTCTGATAATTTAAATTCTTTTAATTTATCAAATATTTTTGGTACACAATAGATATCTATATATTTATTTTTGCCAGGTATTTCTCTCATACTATATATGTTTATATCATAAGCTCTTTCTAATTCATCATTAAATTCTTCAAACTTTGACTTTGGTATATTTTTACTTATATACCTATAAATAACACCATTTTCTTTATCAGGGTCATTATATATTCCTTTTAATTTTGGTATTTCACCATTTCTATTTTTTAATCCTATATCCAACATAATTTTTTTCTCCTTCTTTGAATTGATTGGATTTTTTAACTTAATAATTAAAGCAATCAATATTGCTGTTAATGATACAGCTATACCTGTGTTATACACATAGTAAGAAATTGATTTAATTTGTATATTTGCTAACTTATAAAGATATTCTTTTAAGTGCCATATTAATTGAGCTAATACTATATATAGCTCTACTATAATTATTTTAAATACATTAATTTTACTTAATATTTTTTTAAACATAGTATATTTCTCCTTTATCTTTTTCCCTATCTAGAGGGAAGAGAGAAAAATCTCTCTAGTCTTTTAATTCCGCAATGCTTGTAGCTGTTGCTGTAAAGTTCAATTGATTATTCATTAAGTATGGTTTTATAACTAAATCTGTAAGTGATACATACACAACATCTTTACCATCTAAACTAATTAATTGTTTACCGGGTATTTTAACATTAATATGAAGCATCTTACGGTCTATGCAAACTATATCGTAGCTATATATTGTCTCATCAGTTTTAACTCCATCTTTATAGACAGCTTTTTCTACGACATCTACACATACTAGATTTTCACCAATTGTAGCTTTCGCATCAATTACTAAATCTCTTATGTTCATAGCAATTCCTCCTTTAGCTTTTTTATGTGATAATTATGGCCATTTCAAAATCACAAGTTCAGTATATACTATTTAATTTATTTTGACCCGGACGAAAACTGTCCGATTAAATAAAACAAAAAAGCACATTCATTTTATTGAATGCACTTTACTTTTATGAACCAATACTTTCCATATAATCATCATAATCAAATATTCTTTCACGATAAAGTTCGTTATTAGAGTTAACAAATTCCATAAATTTTTTATCCTCAAGATTATTAATAGGATTTAAATACATCCCTGATTTTGAGATTAGTATAAAACTATTAACTAAATCTAAACCAAGGGCAATACAAATTCTTTTTAGCATTTCTTTGTTCTTTATTGGACTTTTAATTTCATCGTGTCTATAGCGATATAAAATTCTATCATCAATATCACTATAATCTACTAAATCTTTTAAAAGCCAATTATTTCCCTCTAAAAACTCATCGATTAATTTAATTTTTGATAATTGATATTGTGGTTCTGCGGATATTTGTCCTATCAATAGGATTCCCTCATAATATCCATTGCCCGTAATCATAGATGCTCGGGCTTTTTCATCTATACGAATTTTTGGTGTAGTCTCTATATAACATACTTACACCACCTTTCGTTTTATTTGCAAATATTCCATTTGCATTAGGTATTCTATACTTGTTTTTTTAATATGTCAATAAAATTGCATATAAAAAATCTTAGCAAATTATATTACTAAGATTATATTTTATGTTCTTTTTAATTTCATTTCTAATATTTTACTATTTATTTCTGGATTTGCAGTATAACAATCATAAAAATTAGCATCATTGTATCTATTACTAGAATCAAAATAACCACTATTAACCCTAAAATTTGAATCTGATAGATTATAGTATGCTTTTGTTAATGCAATTTTATCAACTTCATCGGTTGTTTCTTTTAACAATGTTGGAATATGTTCACCTGATAAAATTAAAATTTCATATTTAGCCGTTTTGCATTGTTCTATTAATAATGGTTTAAATCTAGAATTTGTTTTTTTGATTTCTTCAAGTTCTTTTTCAAGATTTTCTAATAATTCTTTCTTTTTCTCATCAGATAAATATTTTGGATTTCCTACTTTTACCTTTTGACCTTCATATGTTTGAGCATCCAACATATGTGCTTTTGCTAGAGCTATTCTTAATTCAGTAAATTCATATTCATCATCATAAAATTGTTCTTCTGCTTTATCTAAATAATCTTCCGCTAATATATCTGGTTCTGGCCTTAAACTTCTTCTATAATTTTGTTGTTGGATGATAACCTGTAATAGTGGCCAATCTTCTTTTGTGAATTCTTCTAATAGTATTCCACGTTGTTTTGCACACAAAACTAAAAATTCAAATTCTTCTTTGCTTAATGGATAATCTTTTGTTGTAGCACCACAATATACACATTTTAATTCATTTCCTTCTACAACAAAACTATGGCTTTCTAAGCAATGTTCACTATAACATTCACTATTAAAACAATCAAAGGTTATGTCTTCATTAATTATCTCTCTTCTTCTTTCTTCTAAAGTATTTATTCCTCCTATAACTTTTAAATATTCATGTAAGTCATCATATAAATCTTCAAATTTTGATTTTAATGAATATAAGTCTATGCCAAAGTAAGCTTGTTCTTTATCTCTTAAAATAGCATTTTTAATCATTGTATAAATAACATACTTTTCTTTAAATGTTAAATCACTAGGATTATTTTTTTCAGTAGAATTAATTAAATCATCATACTGTTTCTTTTTTAATTTTAATGCTTCAATATTTTTTTTAATTTTGTTATATTCTTCCATATAATCTTTTAGTGTTCCATTTTGATTGCCAAAAAAGTCTGTATTCACAAAACCATTTATATTTTTCATAAAGTAAACCCTCCTTAATTACTAGTATTATATCATTTTTTTAGATTATTTCCTATTATTTTTGATTATAAGCTTAACTTCTAATAATTAATACCTTGTGTCGTCGCTACATTCAAAGAGTAGCACTTATCAGAACTCTAGCCACTAAACCTGATATTTTGCTTTTGGATGAGCCATTTAGTGCCTTAGACTATCAAACAAGATTAGTCGTTTCTGATGATGTATATAAAATTTTAAAAAAAGAAGGAAAAACTGCTATAATGGTAACACACGATTTAGCTGAAGCCATTTCGATGTCCGATAAAATAATAGTATTATCAAAAAGACCAAGTAAAATTAAAAATATTTATGATATTAAATTAGATAATAAAAGTACACCAATAGAAAATAGAAAAGACCCAAAATTCTCATATTATTATGATTTAATATGGAAGGATATTGATCATCATGTTTAGCGAAGAACATAAATTATATTTAAAAAGAATTAAAAAGAAAAAATTATTTATTCGTTTTATTCAATTATTAATATTAATTATTTTTATAATTATATGGCAACTATTAGCAGATTTTAAACTAATTAATACATTTATCAGTTCTAGTCCTAAAATGGTTGTAGATACCCTTATTTCACTCCATAAAACTGATTTATATAGACATATCTTTGTAACAGTATATGAAACTATAATTAGTTTCAGTCTAGGAACAATATTAGGATTTTTGGTAGCAAGTATTCTTTGGTGGAATGAAACATTAAAAAAAATAATTGATCCTTATTTAACTATTATAAATAGTTTACCTAAAGTAGCACTAGGACCTATAATAATTATTTGGTTTGGTGCAGGAATAAAATCTATAATAATTATGAGTTTATTAATATCTGTAATTATTACTATAATAAATTGCACAACTAGTTTTGATGAAACTGACTCCAATAAACTAAAATTAATGAAATCACTTAAAGCAAACAAATTTCAAACTTTTACTAAATTAGTCGTACCTAGTTCTATCAATAATATAATTAGTTCATTAAAAATTAACATTAGTATGTCATTAATAGGGGCTTAAGACAGGTGGAGAGAAAACTCTCTATTTTTTATGCTAGCTTTCGCTAACATTCCAATATATCTTTAGAGTTTTCCCATCTACAATTATTTTATCTAGTAATTGTTCTATAACATTTCTTTTCTCTTTAAATTCCATATCTTTCCAAACACATTCTAGATTTTTAATCTTATCATAAGTTTTTGTAGTTCTTTCTTTTTGTTTTATTTCTTCTATTTTTTTTGATACATCGGATTTTTCACTTTTTAGTCTAGTTATTTCTTTTTTTATTTCATCATTTGCTATATTTTCAGAAAGTAATTGAATCAAATTTTCTATTCGTTTTTGTATTTTACTTAATCTATCTTGCAGTTCATCTTCAAGATTTATTTTAGATAAGTTAAATGTTTCTCTAAATAAATCTTCATTTAATGACATTGCAAATAATTGTTCTAAAAAACTATCTTCAATTTCAAAACTATCTAGTCTTAAATTATCACAATTAGGGTCTTTAATTAATTTGGGTTTACTTTTTTGTTGTGAATAACAATAACATATAATTCTTTGTCCCCATTTTTGATAACGATATTTTGCACCACATTTAGCACAATATATTTTTCCTGATAATAAATAATGACTAGCATGTTGATTTTTACTTCGTTGTTTTTCTATTTCTTGCAACTGCTCATATTCTTCTTCACTAATTATAGCCTCATGTCTTCCATCATAAAGTTCACCTTTATATGGTATTTTGCCTAAATTAGTTTTTGCATTTAATATTCCTTGTATCCAAGATTCATCATACCCAGTTATTTTAGATAGTTCTGGATAACTATACCCCTGAATTCTTAATCTTTTCATTAAATCAAAAATTTCTTTTCTTTCTTGATTAACTTCTAACATTCCCGTTTCTTTGTTATAGTCATAAGCAAATGGAGTTTTACCACCACCACGCCAATAACCATCTTCAGCTCTTTTTTGTAATCCTATTCTTGTTCTTTCTAAAATTGTTTCTCTTTCTAGTTGAGCAAATGTGGCAATAATAGATAGCATTGCTTCTCCGATTGATGTTTTTGGATCAAAATTCTCAGAATATGAATTAAAAATAACATCATTAGCTTTAAAAACATCATTGATTAGATATAAAGCATCTTTTGGATTTCTTGATAATCTATCTAATTTATAAACATAAACACTATCTATTTTTCCATCAATACAATCTTGGATTAATTGTTTTATTGCTGGTCTTTCTAGTGATGCACCACTAAATCCAGGGTCTTCGTATATTTTATATTCACATTTTATTCCTCTTTCTAAACATTTTGTTTTTACATGAGATTTTAATACTTCAATTTGAGCAGGAATGGAATATTTTTCAACTTGACTTTCAGTAGATACACGAACATAAATGGCAATTATTTTTTTTACTACTGCTTTTATTTTTTTAATAGTATGCTCCTCCTTTTCTTATAAAAGCATTTTTTGTAAAAAAACTTGTAACTACATGATAACATTTTTATACAAAAAATAAAATATTTATAATTAATCGTATACTTCGTTTAAATACTTTTTTAGTAGTATATATATTAAAGGATAATTTAATATTATTTCTTTAGGTTCAATTTTCTTTCCGTCTTTATTGTAGTTCTCAACTCGTACATTGTTCAAAAACATCACCTCTCCTTAAATTATATTTTTTAAATACTTAAAAATGTGTACGTCTCTTGTTTTTACGTCGTTAAAAAACGCATCAAAATTTATTTTGATGCGTTCACGCCTACCTAAAGAAATATTATTTATTATTTATACAATGTATCTAAATGATTTTTGTAATACTCTAATTCACTTAAATATTCTTTACGATAATACTTTTCATAAATCCATTTAATACCATCACTTCTAATCACTATTTCATTATCTTTTTTATACTTAACATTATTGCCTAATACTTTTGCCATTTTATGAACAGCTACATCAACTGAATCTCGTGTTTTTTGAAATTGAAACATTATCTCTTTGATAGTCATATCTTCATAATATTTTTCAATATGAGTTATTCCTAATTGTTGTTCTAAATTTTTAACTCGTTTTTCAAAAAAATCTATTTCCAAATCAAGATAATATTTTGACTTGTTGAAGTAAACTTCATCTAACCACATTTTACATTCCAGTGCTATCATCAAATGATTTTGTCCATTTTGAGCAAATCGTGTTTTAAACCAATATTGATGTGGATGTCTTTTCTTAATTCTTAAAATCAATTTTCGAAATTGTGTATCATTATACCCTAGTTTTGTTTGAATGTCATAAGCATAAAAATATTTGTTTTTTATCATAATATTCTCCAATCTTATTTAGTAGGGAAAATAAAAATATCAAGCATGGTGTTTACACACCCATATCCTTGTTAGGGCATATCCCTAAGACCCTCTAATAGTCTCCGACAGTTTATTCAATTTTTAATAAAAATTGTTAATTAAATTAATCTTATTTAATTTTTTATTTAATCAACTAATAATTAATAATTGTTAATGTTTTTTAGATAAAATTCACGCTCCTTTCAATAAAAAAATATAAAAAGGGCATAAAAAAAGAGAGAAAATATTCTCCCTTAAAAATTTAATTTTATGCTTTTTTTATATAATTATTTATTAGTGTATGATGAAATATTTTTTCTTTACACTAATATCATATAGGCTAATTATAGTTATTTATATATAAAAATTGCATCCTTTACAATTATCCTATGATAGCATTTTAACACTATTTAGAGTGCAAGTAAAGTGCAATGTAAGAAATAAAAAATACTTACACTAATGTAAATATTTTTGCCTTATCTATAATTTTCCTATATTACCATTTTAACATGATTTTATAGGACAGTCAACGGACATTTTTGAAAATAGTATTGCTAAACTAATTATTAAATTGTAATTTATTAAATAATTAACTTTTTGTTTTTCTCCTTTAATTTAATTATTAAAACTGAAGTAATATGTGTAATCAGTAGTACTATCAATATGTTTAAATATGGATAATAATTTATATTTTTATACAACAAAGATATAACAAAAATCACCATAGGATGTATTAAATAATAATATTTAGA
>CAKPKR010000003.1 GCA_934167465.1 uncultured Bacilli bacterium
AATAAACTTCATTTTAAATAATGAAGTTTTTGTATATATTAATTTGACAAAAGTTATATAGATTAATTTTAAAATTTTTAAATACGAACAAAATTTCTACTTGACTTTTACGTCTGGGGGGGGGGTATGATAGTATTGGAAAGTAGGAATTTAGATGAAAAAAATAATAAAAAGCAGAATTTTTTTGGTAATAATAACAATGATTATATGTATAAGTGGAACGTTATATGCTGCTAACACATATAAAGCAAGTGATGTAATATATAATGCAAGTGATGGAACAAGTATGAATGTAAATGATGCTTTAAATAATTTATATAGTGTAAAAAAAATAAGCAATATTAAATATGTAGATATAACTATTCCGAATGCTGTTTATAGTTATACTATTAATATTACTGACTATATTAAAGAAAAATCTGAAATAATTTCTGCTGGTGCTATATCGCGAAATTATTATGGTTGGACTGGATTAGATATATCATACAATAAAGAAAAAGTTGTAATTAGCTTCGGTGTTGATACTGGAAATAATAATATACCTATAAAATCATCTGGTAATTTTGTTGTACGTGTTTGGTATATATAATTTTAATTAAATTAAAAAAAATTATTTGTAAAATTTTTAGACAACTTTTATGGAGGGTATCAGCTTTAGCTGATTGATTTTTCAAACTTATCAGGGGATAAATACCCTATGGAAGAGTGTAATCTAGTTGGATTATAAAACCCTTCTATGTAGTCAAAAATAGCTTTATAGGCATTTTCGAAAGTATAGAGATTCATTTGATATAATTTTTCTTTTTTTAGAGAAGCATGAAATGATTCTTGAGCAACATTTTGATCGCAAGAATGATCGAGTTCAGTATAGCTGAAAACAAAATTATGATTACTTAGAAATGATCTATAATTTTTAGAGCGCATTTGTGAACTTTTATCAGAATGACAAATTAAACCAGTAGAAGGATTTCTCTTTTTAATAGCTTTTTTTAGAACAATAATTAATTTATCAGTTTTTTGGTCAGAAAATAATCCCCAAGAAATAACTTTTTTAGAAAAATAATCAATATAAGAGATAAAATAAAATGTACCCTCATTAATAGTTTTAATATAAGTAACATCAGTAGTCCAAACTTGATTTAAATGATTGACTTTTAAATCTTTAATTAAATTAACAATTAAAGATTTTTCTTTATCAGTAATTCTAGATTTTTTTTTTGAGGAAAGCGTTTAGAAACAATACTTCTAATACCAAGTAAATGCATAGCTTTAGCTACTTTAGATTGACTACAAAGAATACCATCACGATTTAAAATAATAGTAATTCTAGGAGAACCATAAATACCATTAGAATCAGAATATACTTTTAATAAAGAACAATAGAAATTAGACAAAACAAGTTTATTATTTTTTTCGGTATTTAACCAATAAAGATAAGAAGATCTATTAACATTAAGAACTTTACAAATAGAAATAATGCTAAAATGATTAGATAATTGTTCAATACTTTCAAATAAACTTATTCCTTTTTTGCTAATAAAGAAATCGTTTTTTTTAGTATATCATTGTCTCTTTGTAAAGAGGCAATTTGTTTTTTTAAATCGTTAATGATTTGGGCTTGGAATTTATAATCAGAATTAAATACATTATTATTATTATAAGCAGTAATCCATTTTTCTAAAGTTTTAAGAGGAATATTAAATTGTTCAGCAGTCTTAATAGTAGAATGATTTTCATTCACAATAAGATTAATAATCATAGACTTAAAACTACGTTCATATTTTCGCGGCATATCAACATCACATCCTTTACATCATTATACACCCTCCATAAAAGTCGTCTAAAAATATTATAAACTCCCCTTGACAAAAACGTCAGGGGGGGGGGTATGATATATCTAGAAAGTAGGAATATAAATGAAAAAAATAATGAAAAGTAGAATATTTTTAGTAATAATTACAATGATTATATGTATAAGTGGAACATTATATGCAGCTAATACATATAAAGCAAGTGATGTAATATATAATGCCAGTGATGGAACGAGTATGAATGTAAATGATGCTTTAAATAATTTATATAAAAATCAAACAAAGATAAGTGGAAATTTATATTATTTAGGGAATTGCAGTAATGCGGAATATAAATCGTCTGGAAAGGGAACATTTGATGTATCAAAAATAGAAGGCTATGAAAAATTTACTGTTGATAATTTTATAAGTGCAGACGGATTATATCTTTATGGTTATGTTGAATATCCAAATAGACCATTTTCTAGTTCTACTGTCGTAAAAAAATATGATGCATCAACAGGAATATTAACAATTACATTACCTAGTACCTATACAGTATTGTCAGATAGTTATGGAGGAAATCATTATATGAACGCCGGTGGTTTAAAAGTATATTTATATACAGGAACAATAAATAATCTAAATTAAGAATTGCCAAAGAGTAATTCTTTTTTTTCTAAAAAAATTATAGTATAATTGAATAGGTGATGAAAATGCTATATACCTCAATTGAAAATAAAAGAATAAAAGAGATAAAAAAATTAAACAATAAAAAATATCGTAAAGAAACAGGGCTATTCATAATTGAAAGCGAACATTTAATAAAAGAAGCCTATAAAAATGGATACCTAAAAGAATTATTTTTGTTAGAAAATACTGAATATAAATTAAATATAGAAACAAATTATGTTACAGAAAAAGTAATGAAGTATATTACTGAATTAGATACTATTCCTAATATGGTAGGAATATGTAATAAAATAAAAGAAAAAGAACTAGGAAATAAAATATTAGTACTAGATGGAATACAAGATCCAGGAAATTTAGGAACAATAATAAGAAGTGCAGTAGCATTCCATACAGATACAATTGTTTTAGGTAATAATACTGTTGATTTATATAATACAAAAGTATTAAGAGCAAGTGAAGGCATGATATTTAACATAAATATTATAGAAAAAAAATTAACTGAATTTATTCCAAAATTAAAAGATATGAAATTTCAAATAGTTGGAACAAAAGTAACAAACGGAAAAGACATAAAAGAACTTGAAAAAAATAAAAAAATATGTATAATAATGGGAAATGAAGGAAATGGAATAAGCAATGAAATCCTTAATTTATGTGATGACTATATATATATAAAAATGAATAATAATTGTGAAAGTTTGAATGTAGGAGTTGCTACATCAATCATACTTTATGAAATGGATAAATAGGTGAAAACATGATTTATATTGGAAAATTAGTAAACACTCATGGTATAAAAGGAGAAGTAAAAATTATATCAGATATTGATTATAAAAAAGAAGTATTTAAAAAAGGAAATCATTTATATGTAAATGATGATAAATTAACTATAAATAATTATAGAACTCATAAAAATTTTGATATGGTGATATTTGAAGAAATAACAGATATAAATGAAGCTTTAAAATATAAAAATTGTAATGTTTATATAGACAAAAATGAAATTAAAAATATTACATTAAATGAAGAATTAATAGGCTATGATGTTTATAGTAATAGATATATAGGAAAAGTTAGTAAATTAATGAAAAATAAAAAATATGATATTTTAGTAATAGAAAACAATGAAAAAGAATATTTAGTTCCTAATATTAAAGAATTTGTAATAAAAATTGATTCAGAAAATAAAAAAATAATAATAAATGAAATAGAAGGTTTAATAAATGAAAATTGATGTTTTAACACTTTTTCCAGATATGTATACTGGAATAATTAATGAATCAATTATATCTAGAGCAGTCAAAAATAAATTAGTTGAAATAAATATTCACAATTTTAGGGAATATTCAAAAGAAAAAAACAAAAAAGTTGATGACTATGGTTTTGGTGGAGGGAAAGGTATGGTATTAATGCCTCAACCTATATATGATGCTATTAATGCTTTAAAAACAAAAGATACATTAGTAATAATGATGACACCACAAGGTAAACCTTATAATCAAAAAAAAGCATATGAGCTTAGTAAATATAAGCACATAATTATTTTGTGTGGACACTATGAAGGATTTGATGAAAGAATAAGAAATTTTGTGGATTTAGAAATAAGTATTGGTGACTATGTATTAACAGGTGGTGAAATTCCTAGTATGGTGTTAATAGATAGCATTACAAGATTAATACCAGGTGTAATAGAGCAAGAATCACATATAGAAGACTCATTTAATAACAATCTATTAGACTATCCAGTTTACACAAAACCAACTGATTTTAATGGAATGAAAGTTCCTGATGTATTATTATCAGGTCACCATGAAAACATAAAAAAATGGCGATTAGAACAAAGCATCAAAAAAACCAAAGAACGAAGACCAGATTTACTAGAAAAGAGTTGATATTATGAAAAATTATATGGTTGCTAAAAGTAATTATAAAGGTGAAATAGTATTTGTAAATTATGAAAAATTGGATGGTTATAAAATCAGTCCTAAAAATATTAAAACACCTGGTATAAGTGTAAAAAGCTTAATTATAGTTAAACCATCATTTATTGAAAAAGTATTAAAAAGAAAATTACAAAGAAAATTGGAATATTATCTTAAATATTTAATTGAAATAAATGATGATGATTCAACTGACTTTAGAGAAGCTCTTAACGATATTGAGAGATTCAAGGAAATCATTAAATATAAATATCAAAAATATTTAGATGATAAATATATAAATTTATTACTAAAAAAAATAACACTTATTCAAAAAGAAATAAAAGAAAAAATTATCTATAAAGAATTTAATAAAAATGAAGAAAATGAATACGAAGAAGTAAGACATAGAAGTAGATGATTTGATAAAAAAATATAATAATTATCAGGGGACATTATGAAAGAAAAAACTAAATATAAAATATTAAAAACTGAAATAGCAACTTTAATTATAATTGCTTTCTTAAATGTTGATATTAATTTAAAAACATATAATGATATAAAAAAAGAAACAATTGAATTTGAAAACAACAATGATGATATAATTAAACTTTATAATGAATATATAAAAATTCTAGCAAACTATTATAAAAATAATTATGATAATGTATTCAATATTTCAGAATCATTTCATTTAATGTATATAAATAACTTATTATCTTATGGTGATGGTTTCTTTGAAAATGGAAAACCAGATTTAGATATTACTAAATATGGTGGAATTGACGTTGTAAATGGTAAAGGTGTTTGCAGAAATGTAAATTGTTGCTTTACCGATATCTTAAAATCAATTGGTTTTGATTGTGGAAATGTATATGGTACTATTAATTATAAAAATAATGTAGAAATAATTCCAAATCACGTTTTAACATGGGTTAACATTGATGAATATATATATCTATTAGATCCATACAATAATTTTATTTTTAAAAAAAATAAATTATTTTATTCTTCTAGTGAAGGAGCGACATTCGTACCTAGTTTGTTAACAACTAAAAAAATGAATGAAAAAATTAATTTAAAAGTATTTTTTTATGAAAAAAATGACTCTGAAATATATGTTGAAAGAATAAATATAGAACAATTAATAAATTCTAAAAAATTTGAAGAACAAAATTTAGAAGAACTAGAAAAACAAATAGTTTTAAAGTTAAATACTTTACAATAATATAAAAATATGTTAAAATGATTAAGTTGTGATCCGCTTTTCATAAAATTAATGATTATGATCATATTAAAACAAAAGAAAGGACGTGCGAGAATGAATTTAGTTGAAAAAATAACTAAAAGTCAAATAAGAACAGACCTTCCAGAATTTAGAGTTGGAGATACTATTAAAGTAGGTTACAAAATTAAAGAAGGTAACAAAGAAAGAATCCAAGATTTTGAAGGAATTGTTATTACAATTAAAAAAAGAGGAGTTGGAAGAAACTTTATAGTTAGAAAACTTTCTCAAGGAATTGGTGTTGAAAGAACATTTGCTATGAATTCACCAAAAATTGATTCAATAACAGTAATTAGAAAAGGTAAAGTTCGTCAAGCTAGACTTGGATATTTAAGAGATTTAGTTAGTCAACCAAAAATTAAAGAAAGAAGAGATAAATAATCTCTTTTTATTTTTAAATAAAAGTAGTATAATTAAATAGGTGAATATTATGAATAAAATAAAAGAATTAGTACCATATATAGTAATAACAATGATTGTAATATTAATTAGAATGTTTATCATATCTCCAGTTAGAGTAGATGGAACATCAATGTATCCAACACTATCAAACAATGAATTTTTATTATTGAGTAAATATGATCAATCATATGATAGATTTGATATTGTAGTTTTAAAATATAGAAATGAACGATTAGTAAAAAGAATAATTGGTTTACCAGGTGAAACTGTAGAATATAAAAATAATACATTATATATAAATGGAAAAGAAATGGAAGAACCATTTATTAATACAAACACTGATGATTTTAATTTGAATGAATTAGGTTATGATAAAATACCTGAAAACTATTATTTTGTCGTAGGAGATAATCGTGGTTCATCATTAGATAGTAGAATGATAGGACTAATAAATAAAAAAGATTTACAAGGAACAATAAAACTAAGTATAACAGGGTTTAAGTTTGTAAAATAAATGTACATTAATAAAAATCACTTGCATATTATAATAATATAGTGTATATTATATATGTACTTATTTTTGGACAAATGAGTCTCCGACTTTTGCCTAGAAATATGCGAATTTAATGAAAGGAGAAAATAAAATGGCATTAAGTAAAGAAATTAAAGAAAAAATTGTAAAAGAATATGCTAGAAGTGAAGGTGACACTGGTTCAGCTGAAGTTCAAATAGCAATCTTAACACAAGAAATCAAAGATTTAACTGAACATTTAAAAGAACATCAACATGACTTCCATTCAAGAAGAGGACTTCTTAAAAAAGTTGGTCAAAGAAGAAGTATGTTACAATACTTATACAAAACTGATGTTACTCGTTATAGAGACTTAATTAAAAAATTAGGTTTAAGAAAATAATTGAAAATAGTAGGCACTCTTTTTTGAGTGTCTTTTATATATGAGGAGGTAAATATGAAAAAAATATTTGAATTAGATTTTAGGGGAAGAAAATTAGTAGTAGAACATGGAGAACTTGCCAAACAAGCTCATGGTGCTGTTTTAGTAAGATATGGAGATACAGTTATACTATCAACAGCAGTAGTATCTAAAAATGCGAATATTCTATCAGACTTTTTCCCATTAATGGTACTATATCAAGAAAAATTATACTCAGTTGGTAAAATACCAGGTGGATTTATAAAAAGAGAAGGTCGTCCAACAGATGCTGCAACTTTAGCAGCTCGTATGATAGATAGACCTATGAGACCAATGTTTCCAAGTGATTTCAGAAATGAGGTTCAAGTGGTAAACACAGTATTATCAGTAGATAATGATTATTCACCAGAACTTACTGCTATGTTTGGATCAAGTTTATGTACAAGCATATCAAAAATACCATTTGATGGACCAATAGCTGGTGTAAAAGTAGGTAGAATTGATGGCGAATTTATTATCAATCCAACTCCAGATCAACTAGAGGTATCTGATATTGACTTAACAGTTGCAGGAACTAAATATGCTATAAATATGGTTGAAGCTGGTTCTAAAGAAGTATCAGAAGAAGATATGTTAGAAGCATTAATGTTTGGTCATGAAGCAGTTAAAGAGTTATGTGAGTTCCAAGAAAAAATCATCGATGAAATTGGTGAAGAAAAAATGGAATATGAAAAACTAGAAATAGAAGATAGTTTAAGAAATGAAATATATGAACTTGCTGCTTCTAAATTAGATAAAGCAATGCGTATTAAAGAAAAATTAGAAAAATATGCAGCAATAGATGCTGTAAAAGAAGAAGTTGTAAATAAATACACAGAAGAAAATTCTGAATTAGAAAAAGATGACTTAAATATTTTAATTACTAAAGTTAAATTAGTATTAGAATCCATCGAATATGATATATTTAGATCAATAACAGTTAATGAAAAAACAAGATCTGATGGTAGAAGTATGACCGAAATAAGACCATTATCAACAGATATAGATTTACTTCCTAGAACTCATGGTAGTGCTTTATTTACAAGAGGTGAAACTCAAGCGTTAGCTGTAACAACTTTAGGTGCATTAAATGAATATCAAGCCTTAGATGGAATTAGTTTAGAAGCCGAAAAACATTTTATGTTACATTATAATTTCCCTCAATTTTCAGTTGGGGAAACTGGTAGATATGGTTCACCAGGTAGAAGAGAAATAGGTCATGGTGCTTTAGGAGAAAGATGTTTAAAACAAGTAATGCCTTCTGAAGATGAATTCCCATATACAGTAAGAGTTGTATCAGAAATATTAGAATCTAATGGTTCAAGTAGTCAAGCAACAATATGTGCTGGATGTATGAGTTTAATGGCAGCAGGTGTTCCGATTAAAGCTCCAGTTGCTGGAATTGCTATGGGATTAATCACATCTAAAGATGAAAAAGAATATACAATATTAACTGATATTCAAGGTATGGAAGACCACTTAGGTGATATGGACTTCAAAGTAGGAGGAACAAGAAAAGGTATTTGTTCATTACAAATGGATATCAAAATTAAAGGAATAACAAAAGAAATTTTAAGAGAAGCTTTAGCGCAAGCTAAACAAGCTCGTATGGAAATATTAGATGTAATGGAAGTACAAATAGCTGAACCTCGTAAAGAAGTTTCTAAATATGCACCAAAAACAATGATATTTACAATTGATCCAAACAAAATCAAAGATGTTATTGGTAGAGGTGGAGAAACAATCACTAAGATAATTTGCGATGCTTCTAATGTAAATACAGTTACTGATGTAAATGCTGTTAAAGTTGATTTAGCTGATGATGGTAAAGTTACTATTTATCATACTGATAAAGAAATAATTGAAAAAACAGCAGAAATGATTAAATCAATTGTTAGAGAAGTAGAAGATAATGTTATTTATAAAGGTAAAGTAGTTAAAGTAGAAGAATTTGGTTGTTTTGTAGAATTGTGGCCTGGATGTGAAGGATTAGTTCATGTTTCTCAGTTAGCAAACGAAAGAGTAGAAAAACCAAGTGATTTAGTTAAAGTTGGCGATGAAATTTTAGTTAAATCATTAGGATATGATAAAAAAGGAAGATTGAATCTTTCAAGAAAAGAAGCATTAAAAGGATAATATATCCTTTTTCTTTACATTTTTATAGATTTTAATTATAATAATGGCATAGAGGTGCAGTATGAAAAAAAGATACTTGTTTTTAATAATTTTTATAATAATATTGTTGATACCTATAATAGTTATCAATATACCAAAAAAAGAAATAAAACCAATTGTTACTAATAATACTAATAGTTTTATCAAGAAAAATATTAAGCTAAATTCTAATGATGACATTAATGTTAATGATTTTATTATTGATTTAAAACATAGTACTAATAGTTTATTTAATAATAATTTAGATGTATTTAAAGATTGGAAATTAAAAATTACTGATTGTTTTAATAATGAAGTTAAATTAACAACTATTTATCTAGATGAAAGTAATTCAGTTATTTCTAAAGAAGAGGCAATTATAAATGATGAATTAAAAGAAGGTATAAAAGAAAAAAATATTTTACCTAAATCAGGAAAATATAATGTTCAAATAACTAATAATAAAAATAAATTTAATACAACAATTACAATTATTGATAATGAAAAACCAATTTTAAAACTAAAAGAAATAACTATTAAAGAAGGAGAAGAAGTTAATATTAATTCATTTATAGAAAGTTGTACGGATAATAGTTATAGTTGTTCCAATTTAAAATTAACTAATTATGAAAAATTACCAACTGAAATTGGTGAATATGAATTAGAATTTGTAATTCAAGATATAAATGGAAATATAAGTGACCCTGTTAAGACAAAATTTAAAATTGAAAGTAAATATTCTTATACACCTAGTTACTCAAATGATAACTATACCCCAGCTCAAAATTCTTATGATAGAAGTAATCCAATAGTTAATAAAGCTCTTTCATTAGTAGGTTCATCTGGACTTTGTAGTGAGATAGCAGAAGCATCAATAAATACTATTGGTAAAACAGCTTGGTTAGAAGAAAATTTTGGAGGAATTACACTTCATTCTTTAACACCAGAAAATTTCCTAAAAATAGGCTATGAAGTTGGAATTAATTCAGTTCAACCTGGTGATATTTTATATTATGCAAATGGTGGCTTCGGTAGTTCACATGTTGCTATATATATTGGTAATGGTAATGCAGTTCATGGTAATTTTAATGGAATAACTGTTATCTATTCAATGTATGTTCCAGGTGCATCTAATCCTAGAGTAATTAGAATAAATTAAAAAAATTATTTAAATCGACATATTTTAATATGTCTTTTTTTTTATAATAAAAATGGTGATAATATGAAAATATATTTAGATATGATATTTATGCTTAATTTTTGTTTTGATTTTATATTATTATTAAGTGTATCAATCGTATTAAGAAGAAATATTAGTATTAAAAGATTACTGTTAGGCTCCACTTTAGGTGGATTAAGCATATTTGTATTATTTATGAAAATAAATAGTTTTGAGCTTTTTTTGATTAAATTTGTAATTAGTTTGTTGATGTTACTAGTAACATTTAAATATAAAGATTTAAAATATACATTAAGAAATTTAGGATTTCTATACATTAACAGTATTCTTTTGGGTGGATTCTTATATTTTTTAAACATCCAGTTCTCGTACAAACAAGAAGGGTTAGTATTCTATCACAATGGATTATCAATTAATTTTATATTTTTAATCATAATTTCACCAATAATAATATATATTTATATAAGACAAGCTAAGTCTTTGAAAAATACTTACTCTTTATATCATAAAGTAAATATATATTTTAATAATAAGGTATATAAAGTAAATGGATTTTTAGATACCGGAAACAAACTAAAAGATCCAATTACAAATAAGCCAGTAATAATATTAAAAGATAATATAATAAAAAATATAAATGATTATTATCTAATTCCATATACAACAATAAAAGAAAATGGATTAATAAAATGTATAAAAGTAGACAAAATTGAAATTAGTGATGTTGGTATTAAAGAAAATGTATTAGTTGGATTTATAAAAAATTTAAAAATGGAAGGAATAGATTGTATTTTAAATACAACTATAATGGAGGGAAAATGTTAAAGAAATTATTATATAAAATATTAAGATATTTTAGAGATGAGAATAATATGTTTTTTATTGGTAGTACAGATAAACTGCCAGAACCACTTTCAAAAGAAGATGAAGTTTATTATGTAACAAAATCTATGGATGGTGATGAATATGCCAGAAGTAAATTAATAGAACATAATTTAAGATTAGTTGTTTTCTTATCTAAAAAATATGAAAATACAGGAGTTGATTTAGAAGATTTAGTAAGTATTGGAACAATAGGTTTAATAAAAGGTGTAAATACATATAAATTAGATAAAAATATTAAGTTAGCAACTTATGCCTCTCGTTGTATAGATAATGAAATATTAATGTTCTTAAGAAAGAATAAAAAAAGAAGAACTGAAATTTCTTTTGAGGATAGTTTGAGTTATGATTCAGAAGGGAATGAATTACATTTAGAAGATATACTTGGAACTGAACCTGATATAGTAACAAAAGGAATTGAAAAAGAAAATGAAAAAAAATTATTAAGTATGGAAATTAGTAAATTGAATGCTAGAGACAAACAGATAATGACTTTGAGATATGGATTAAATAATAATGAAGAAATGACTCAAAAAGATGTGGCAAATGTTTTAGGAATAAGTCAAAGTTATATTTCGAGAATTGAAAAAAAGGTTATTAGAAAATTAAAAGGTTTGATCAAAATGTAAGTAAGTAATTCCTTTTTTTGTATTGTTTTTTTTAATGTTTATAATAATAAAAAGATGTAAATAAAAAAATGATGTCTTGCAATATGTAATATATTTATTATATAATAAAATAGAAAGGTAGTAGTGAAGTAGTATGAAAAAAATGTTAAGAAGCAGAATTTTTTTGGTAATAGTAACATTAATAATAGGAATAAGTGGAACATTATATGCAGCAAACTCATATAACGCAAATGCTATTGTTTATAATTCAAGTGATGGAACAAGTAAAAATGTAAATGAAGCTTTGAATGATTTATATACAAAAAGTAAAAAAGAATATTATGTAAATGGATTAGTAGCATATTATAATCCTGTAACAGGATCAAAATGTAAAGTAAGCGAAGCAACATCAAATACAAATAGCAAAGGAACATATACAGAGGTAAAAACAGGATGTATGAAATGGTATATTTTTAAAGAAGATTTTGATAATTATACAATGATATTAGATCACAATACTACTGCAAGAATAAAATGGAATGATAATAATGTAAATGTATCTTATGAAAATAGCAATATTAAAGCCGAAGTAGATAAGTTAGTAAGTGTCTCAAAATGGAAAAATACTCCTAGATTAATTACAGCAAATGAATTATCCAAAATAACAAATAATTCAACTTTTAATGATTCAGTTGAAAATAATTGGTATTTTTTTGATAGTAATAGTCATAATCAAACTGCTACATCAAAGGGTGCAAGCACTTATTCTTGGCTATATGATTATACATCTTCTTGTTCAAGTTGGGGATGTAATGTGGAAGATAATAATTATTATACTGGCGTTGGTACATCAGGAACTGGTTATTTTTATGGATATTGGACATCAACAACAAGGGGAACAGCTGGTGCTGGATATGCTGTTTGGGATGTTTTCCATCATGGTAATTTAGATGGTGGTGATGCTAATTATGATGCACGTGGTATTCGCCCAGTTATAACAATTTCAAAAACAATATTAAAATAAGGAAGTAATTCCTTTTTTTGTATTCTTTTTCTAATAATAGTTATACTAATAAAAAAAGATGTAAATAAAAAAATATTGTCTTGCAAAAAGTAATACAATTAATGTATAATTGAATAGAAAGGTAGTAGTGAAGTAGTATGAAAAAAGGATTTACATTAATAGAATTATTGGCAGTAATAGTGATATTGGCAGTAATAGCATTAATCGCAACACCAATAATATTAAATGTAATAGAAGAATCAAAAAAGGGAGCCGCTGAACAATCAGTAATCGGATATGTAAACGGAATAGAGAATAATGTTTTAGTATCAGAATTGGATAATAGTTCTATAGAAGATGGAAGTTACAATATAAATGAAATAGAAGTAGAAGTAAAAGGAAATAAACCTGATAGTGGGAATATAACAATAGAAAAAGGAATAGTAGTAGATGCAGTAATGTGTATGAGTGGATATAAAGTAATATATTCAAATAGTAAAGCGGAAGTCCAAGGAAAATGTGAAGGAAATCTAGTATATAGTGAAGGTATTTTAAATGGAACAGATCCAGTATTAGGTGAAAATATGATACCAGTAACAATAGAAAAAGATGGAACAGTAAAATATGCAGATATAAATAAGAAATGGTATAGTTATGGAAATAAAGAATGGGCAAATGCAGTAATATTAAATACAAGTAATAGTTATAATGTAGGAGATATAATACCAGAAAGTGAAATAGAATCATATTTTGTGTGGATACCAAGATATAGATATAAATTATTTAATGTAGATAATACAAGTAAAGATTCAAAAACATATACAAATTATAAAGATATACCAAGTAAAGCAGAGGAAATAGAAATAGTATTTGAAAATAAAGAAACAAAAATAAGTAACGGAAATAAAAATGGTGAATATTTAATGCATCCAGCTTTTACATCATTTGAAAGTAATGGAATGTGGGTAGGAAAATTTGAAACAGGATATAAAGGAGCAACAACTACTTCAACAGCTCAAGTAAACTCAAATGATTCTACAAAAGTAATAGTTAAACCAAACGTTTATAGTTGGAGAAGTATAACAGTAGGAAATATCTTTTTAACAAGTTATAATTATAAAAGAGATTTGGATTCACATATGATGAAGAATACCGAATGGGGAGCAGTAGCATATCTTTCACATTCAAAATATGGAATAAATAGTGAAGTAAGAATAAATAATAATAGTGCACATATAACAGGTTATGCAAAGACTGAACAACCAACTTGTGGTTGGACAAATAGTAATGAAGAATGTAATAAGTTTGAAAGTACGGCTTTAAATCAAGATGGAACATATACAAAAAGATATAATACCGAAATTGGATATTTAGCAAGTACAACAGGAAATATAACCGGAATCTATGATATGAGTGGCGGATCTAATGAATATATGGCAGCCTATATGGCAGGACAACTAGGAAATAGTGGACTAATACCAACCGATTATGATTCAAAATATTTTAATGTATATAATTCATCAAGTACAGTAACAAGTTATCAATATCGCATCTTAGGAGATGCAACTGGAGAAATGGGACCATTTACAAATTTAAAATCAAGTGGAAGTGATGGAGACAAAACCTCATATGCAT
Source organism: uncultured Bacilli bacterium (assembly GCA_934167465.1). Classification (GTDB taxonomy): domain Bacteria; phylum Bacillota_I; class Bacilli_A; order RF39; family UBA660; genus CAJOJO01. The sequence goes on from CAKPKR010000003.1 coordinate 14,523, forward strand.
CAAGTTGGTATGCCGACCGTTCGAACTTTGTTGACTCTGGTAGCCCTTGGTTCAACCGAGGCGGCGATTACGGCCATGGTGTAGTTGCAGGTCAGTTCAACTTCCTTAGGAGCCCGGGTGGTACTTACAGTTACGTTGGCTTCCGCCTAGTTTTAACACCTCAATAAAAATAATGTTTAAACATTGTTTTTTTCTATAAATTTAAAAATTATCAACATTTATTTTTAAATTATATTTAATAAATTTGTCGAAATTTATATGTTAAAAAGTGAATGAAAAAAAGCAAAAATGTAGTAAAATATAAAGCGATATATTTAATTGGTGTTGGTGCATTCCTCCATTATGAGGAGGTGGTATTATGTCTAAAAGAGAAATTTCCTTTTTCATTATAATACTTCTATTATTTTTTATAATAATTACTTTATTATATAGATAATAAAATAAGCACTATCACAGGGGGTAGTGCTTTCTAAATACAATTTGGAATGTATCTAACTCTATCAACAATTAGATATATCCTTTTTTTATTGTATGAGTAATAACTCATCTATATACATATTAACATTTTTAAAATATTTTTTCAATAATATTTTAAAATAATTTATAAATGAAATTTTTTATAATTTAATAAGAAATATTGATATATGTTTTTCATCCATTTTATGGTAAAATAATAATTGGTGGTAAGAATGAATATAAATGATGTAGATATGAATAAAGTATCTCCAATGATGAAACAATATATAGAAATAAAAAAACAAAATCCTGATATAGTAATTTTCTTTAGACTAGGGGATTTCTATGAAATGTTTTTTGAAGATGCAATTAAAGTATCTCATGAATTAGAATTAACTTTAACAGGAAAAAATGCTGGTTTGGAAGAAAAAATTCCAATGTGTGGAATACCTCATCATGCAGCAAATCTATATATAGAGAAATTAGTTGATTTAGGATATAAAATAGGAATATGTGAGCAATTAGAAGATCCTAAAAACGCTAAAGGAATAGTTAAAAGAGATTTAATTCAAATAATAAGTAAAGGGACAATAATAAATGATGAATCATTAATTGCAAATGAAAATAACTATATAGCAAGTATAAATGATTTTAATCACGCCTTTGTAGTTACATACGCTGATATATCAACAGGAGAAATATATGCTGTCGTACTAGAACATAATATAACAAATCTTGTATCATATGTAGTATCATTAGGAATAAAAGAAGTGATAATGTCTAATAAATTAGATAAAACTATTATGTCATTATTGAAAAACCAATTTAAAATAACAGTAACTATAACAGATGAAATAGAAGATTTAGATATATATAAATATATATATGAAGATATAATTGATATGCGTTACATTGAAAGTGTAAAATACTTATTAACATATATCAATAACACTCAAAAAAGAAGTTTATCTCATTTACAAAAATTACAAATAAAAGAAAATAAAAACTACCTAAAAATGGATATTCATACCAAAAGAAACCTAGAATTAACTGAGACATTAAGATTAAAACAAAGAAATTATTCATTAATATGGTTATTAGATAAAACTAAAACAGCAATGGGATCAAGAATGCTTAAAAATATGATTGAAAATCCAATTTTAGATAAAAACGAATTAAATAAAAGGTATGATGTAATAGATACATTATTAAAAGAATTTATATTAAAAGACGATCTAAACAAATTACTATTTGAAGTATATGATTTAGAAAGACTAAGTGGAAGAGTAGCATTCGGAAATGCTAATGCTAAAGATCTACTACAACTTAAAAATTCTTTAAAAGTATTACCTGATATTAAAGAAATCTTAACAAAAATAAAATTCTATAAAAATATTGAACCATTAAATGATTTATATGAATTATTAGAAAAAGGAATATATGAAAATCCACCATTATCCATAAAAGAAGGATATATAATTAAAGATGGATATAGTAAAGAATTAGATGAATTAAAAGATTTGAGAAAAGGTGGAAAAGACTTTGTTGCTAAATTCGAAAGTGAAGAAAAAGAAAGAACCGGAATTAAAAATTTAAGAGTTGGATATAATCGTGTATTTGGATATTATATTGAAGTATCAAAAGGTAATTCTAATCTAATAAAAGAAGAATATGGTTATGAAAGAAGACAAACTTTAGCAAACTGTGAAAGATATATAAGTCCAATTCTAAAAGAAAAAGAATCATTAATATTAAATGCTGAAGAAAAAATAATTGATTTAGAATATGATTTATTTATAGAAATAAGAGAAAAAGTAAAAAAATACATTCCTGAATTACAAGAAATTTCAAAAGTAATAAGTGAAATAGATGTATTGCAATCATTCTCAACAGTAGCTGAAGAAAATAATTTTATAAGACCAACATTAATTGATGAAAGAATAATAGAACTAAAAGAAAATAGACATCCAGTAGTTGAAAAAGTAATAAATGGCGAATATGTAGCTAATGATATTATAATGAATGAAAAAACAGACATATTATTAATAACAGGACCTAATATGGCTGGTAAATCAACATATATGCGCCAGTTAGCAATTACAATAATTATGGCTCAAATAGGTTCATTTGTACCTGCTAAAGCAGCAAAAATGCCTATCTTTGATGCAATCTATACAAGAATTGGAGCTAGTGATGACTTAGTCTCAGGTGAATCGACATTTATGGTTGAAATGAATGAAGCTAATAGGGCAATAACTAATGCTACTAAAAATAGTTTAATTTTATTTGATGAATTAGGTAGAGGTACAGCTACATTTGATGGTATGGCTTTAGCTCAATCAATAATAGAATATATAAGCACAAACATTAAGTGCAAGACATTATTTTCAACTCATTATCACGAATTAACAGATTTGGAAGATACATTACCAGACTTAAGAAATGTTCATGTAAGTGCTGTTGAAAGTGAAGGAAAAGTTACATTTTTACATAAAATTAAAGAAGGAAGTATTGATAAAAGTTATGGTATCCATGTTGCTAAATTAGCAAATTTACCTGACTCTTTAATCAAAAGAGCTGGTGAGATTTTAAAAGTATATGAAAATAAAGAACAAAAAAGAGATGTTATTATTCAGCAAACTTTAAACTTTGATGAACCCGTTTCAAAAGAAAGTGAAATTGAAAAAGAATTAAAATCATTAGATGTTTTATCTTTAACACCAATAGAAGCAATGAATACCCTTTATAATTTAAAAAATAAAATTAAGTAGGTGAAAATATGATAATTGAAAGAAAAAATATGTATAATATGTCGGATTGTTATAAATTTAAATATTTATTTAAGTTACAAAATGCAACTATTGAATTTTTTCAAGGAAGTAATCAAGATTTAATATTTGCAGCTAGAAGTCAAGATAAAAAAATAATTATGGAAATTAATAATACTGAATTAAATATCAACAAAGAAGAATATTTATTATATAATTCAATTGATAAATTATATAATGAAATAGTTATAAATAGATGTATGAGTAAACATAATTATGAATGCAAAAAAAATGGAAAACCTGAATATTTTTATACACCATATGGATATTTTGACTTGGTCAATGATGAAATAATAAATTGGAAAAGTGATGCTCCAGCTTATGAAGATGGTACAGAATCTGGTGAACGTATATATAATTATTTAAATATATTTAAAGATAAATATATAGATAAATATATAATAGAATTTATAAATAATACATCTAAACAATTTTTTTGTATTGAATTTAATACAAGTAGAAGTAGATATGGAAGATTTGTTTATCCTTTTTGTCAATTAATAAGAGATTTAGAAGAAATAACTAATTCCAATCGTTTAGTAGATACAAATAAAACATTAACTAAAAGAAAGTAGGTAAAAGATGTTACTTAAAAAGAATAAATGGTGGATATATTTATTACTTAATATAATAACACTCGGTTTAATTAATTTTGTAATGGCCGAGATGATGGAATTATATGATAAAAATGCTTGGTATACCAAAAGAATTTATTGGTTTTCAGCAGCTATTTGCTTTATTTTTCCAGTAATTTTAATGTTCATTATATTTTTGATTCAAATAAGTGTTAAAGTAGCGCATTCCTTAAATGTAGATGGTGATAAAATATATGATAATGTTTATGCATGGATATTATGTTTAATTATTCCTATTTTTGGATGGATAATGCTAATAGTTATGTATTTATATATAAATGTATTTTCAGCAGTTGCTATTTATAATGGTAATGGAGAAAAATATTTATTATGATAAGCTTAGTAATAATGGCTGCTGGTCTTGGCTCTAGGTATAAAAATGGAATAAAACAATTAGAGAAAGTTGGACCAAACAATGAAACCATAATGGAATATTCGGTAATGAGTGCGAAAAAATCTGGAATTGAAGAAGTAATATTTATACTAAGAAAAGATATATTTACTGAATTTAAAGAAGTAATTGGAAATAAAATAGAAAAAATAATTAAAACAAGATATGTTTTTCAAGAAGTAGACAAAATACCAAATGAATTTAAGAGTGATAAAAGAATCAAACCCTGGGGAACAGGACATGCCATATTAATGTTAGAAGAAATGAATAATCCATTTATTGTTATAAATGCCGATGATTATTATGGTGATGAAGGTTTTAAAAATCTATATAATTTTCTAACAAATGTAAATAATAATAGTTATAATTATTGTATGTCAGGGTTTATTTTAAAAAATACTTTATCAGATAATGGTGGAGTATCTAGAGGTATTTGTAAAGTCTCTAATGGTTACTTAGAAGAAATAACTGAAACTTACAATATAACTACTAATAGTAATATTAATATGAATTCTATAGTATCAATGAATATGTGGGGATTTACACCAACAATATTAAAAGAATTAAAAATAAAATTTGATGAGTTTTTAAAACAAAATAATGAAGACTTGTCTAAGGAATTTTTATTACCAAACATAATTGATGAACTGATTAAAACTAAAAAAATAACAGTAAAAGTATTAGTCACCAATGATAAATGGTATGGAATAACATATAGTGAAGATTTAAAAAAAATAAAAGATCATTTTAAAAATATCTAAATTAATAGATATTTTTTCTATATGCACTTTAAATATAATAAAAAAATTGATATAATACATATAAGAATAAGAAGGGTGACAGTATGAAAAAAACAAAAATAATAGGAACTATTGGACCTGCTAGTAAAGATGAAAATGTATTAAAAGAATTAATTATTAATGGACTTGATATAGTAAGAATAAACATGACACATGCTGATCATAAATTTGTCCAAGAAATAGTTAATAAAGTTAAAAATATTAATAAAGAATTAAATAAACATACATCAATTATGATTGATTTAAAAGGACCAGACATAACTGTTGACGATTTTGAAGGTGGCAGTGCATATCTTAATAAAGGTGATAAAGTAAGAATATATGATGATTATATTTTAGGAGATGCGACTAAATTCTCTGTAAGTTATCCTAACTTTGTAAAAGATGTAAAAACAAATACTATCATTAAATTGAATGATGGATTAATTGAACTATATGTTTTAGAAAAAGGAGTAGATTATTTACTTTGTCAAGTTAATGTTGGAGGTTTTATTGAAAACAATAAAGGTGTTAATGTAATTGATACTAAATTGAATATTCCTTTTTTAAGTCCTAAAGATATTGATGATATTAAATTTGCAGATAAAATTGATGCTGATTATTTAGGATTATCTTTTGTTTCCAATCATGAAGATGTATTAGATGTAAATGATTTATTAATTAATTTAAAAAATGATCATTTAAGTATCATATCTAAAATAGAAACAGAAGCTTCACTAGAAGATTTAGATGAGATAATTAAATGTAGTGATGGAATAATGGTAGCTCGTGGAGATTTGGGCGTAGAAATTCCGCTAGAAAGAGTTCCAGGAATTCAAAAAAGAATATTAACAAAATGTCATATTGAAGGTAAATTAAGTATAGTAGCTACAGAAATGTTGTCTACGATGGAAAATACAATTAGACCAACTAGAGCAGAAGTTGGTGATGTTGCGAACTCTATTTTAGAGGGAACAGATGCAGTATTATTATCAAGTGAAACAGCTATAGGTAATTATCCTATAGAAACTTTAGAAACAATGGTAAAAATAATTGAACAAGCAGAAACGGAAGTTAATTATTATGATTTTCTAGATCGAACAATGAGAACTGAAAAACAAGATATTACCAGTTCAATTGCTTATAATGTTGTTGAAAGTTCTGAACGTTTAAAAGCAAAGTTTATTGTTACACCAACAATGAGTGGTTATACTGCTAAAAAAATTAGTAGATTCAGACCATATTGTCCAATTGTCGCTTTATCTCCAGATGAAGAAGTAGTAAAAAATTTAAGTATGTATTATGGAATAATTCCTATATTAATAGGTGACGTTAAAACATTTGATAAAATGATGGCAAAAGCAAGAGATGAAGTAATAAAATTAGGACTACAAGAAAATGATAAATTTATTATTACTGGTGGTTATCCGTTTAATGAAGTTAAACATACTAATTTTATGAAAATAGAAGAAATATAAAGTGGGTGAAAAAATGTATAATTTAGGTAAACAATTTGATTTTGATTATGAACAAGCAAAAGCTAATCCTAAAAATATAGTTCAAGGAAATAAATATAGATTTACTATTTTAACTGAAAGACTAATTAGAATGGAATATAATGAAAATGGTGTTTTTGAAGATAGACCTACTAAATTAGTTTGGTATCGAAATATGGATAAAGTTGACTATAAATTAAAAGAAGATGAAAAATATCTTGAAATTGAAACAAGTTATTTTAGATTAACATATAAGAAAGAAAGACCTTTCAAAGGTAGTTGGATTAATTCAATGGGAAATTTGAAAGTTGAATTATTAAACTCAGATAGAATATGGTACTATGGCCATCCAGAAGTTAGGAATTATGGTGCTCCTAGTACATCATTAGATGATAATAATGGAAAATTAAAATTAAAAAAAGGATTATATTCTGTAGATGGTTTCGCAAGTATCGACAATTCAAATGATTCAATATTTATGCCAAATGGAACAGTTGAAGAAAGAGTTGAAACTGGATTAGATATATATTTATTTATGTATTTAAAAGATTTCGCATTATGTCTAAAAGATTATTTTGGTATTACTGGAAGTCCTGCTTTAATTCCTAGATATGCTTTAGGAAATTGGTGGAGTAGGAACTTAGAATATAATGATAAAACATTAAGTGAATTAGTTAATAGTTTTGAAGAAAATAAGATACCATTATCTGTTGTTTTATTAGATAAAGATTGGCATATAAGAGAATACAATGGCAAAAAATATGAAACTGGATTTACTTGGAATGATAGACTATTTGTTAATCCTAAAAAAATGATTGAATATCTACATCGAAAAGGTGTTAGAATTGGTTTGAATGTTGATCCATTAGAAGGAATTTTGCCTTATGAAGAAAGATTCAATACTTTAACTAATTATTTGGATAAAAATGAAAACGGAGTTATACCATTTAATGTATTTAATCCTAAAACAATAGATGCTTATTTAAAAATTTTAATTCATCCATTAGATGAACAAGAAGTTGATTTCTATTGGATAAACTATGAAGAAAAGAAAAAATTAAATGAATTATTTTTACTTGATCATTATCATTTTAATGATATGAAAAGAGATTATAAAAGGAGGCCAATGGTATTAACTAGAAATCATTTAATCGCACCTCATAGATATCCAGTATTATATTCTGGTAAAACAATTGTAAGTTGGGATACACTAAAAATGATTCCATATCATAATGCCAGTGCTACTAATATTGGTGTAAGCTTTTGGAGCCATGATATAGGTGGTTATTATAAAGGAACTGAAGATAATGAATTATACACTAGATATGTTCAATTAGGGGTATTTTCTCCAATCTTAAAATTTGGTAGTGATGAAGGAAAATATTATAAGAGGGAACCTTGGAAATGGGGAATTAAAACCTATAGTATTGTAAGAGATTATTTACAACTTAGACATAGATTAATACCATATATGTATGCCGAAAGTTATAAATATCACGAATATGGTATGCCTCTTATAATGCCTATTTATTATAAATATCCTGAAATGTATGATGATGCTAACTATAGAAATGGATATTACTTTGGAACAGAATTATTTGTATCTCCAATTATTAATAAAAAAGATTATATAATGAATAGATCAATTCATAAATTTTTCCTACCTGATGGTGTATGGTATGATTATGTTACTGGTAAGAAATTCCCTGGCGGTAAAAATTATGTTTCATTTTTTAAAGACGAAGATTATCCTGTATTTGCCAAAGCCGGTTCAATTATAACTTTAGGTGATAATGAAAATATTAATGATACAACACCACCTAAAAATTTAGAAATTCAAATTTTTCCAGGTAGAAGCAATACTTATAATTTGTATGAAGATGATGGTGTTAGTGATCTACATAGGAAAGACTTCTATTTGTTAACGTCAATTGATTATAATTATATGCCTAATAATTATACAGTTATTGTTAGACCTCTGACTGGTAAAACAGGTATAGTTCCAGAAACTAGAAATTATAAATTTGTGTTTAGAAATACTAAAAAGGCTAATGATGTTATTGTTTATTTTAATGATACACCAATAGATGCTAAAGGATATGTTGAAAAAAATAATTTTGTTGTTGAAGTCAATGATGTTTCAACAATTGGACAATTAACAATCAATTGTAAAGGAAAAGATATTGAAATTGATGCTGTTAGATTAATCAATGATGATATTGAATCAATCATATCAGACTTACAAATTGAAACTAGTATGAAACAAATGATTGATGAAGTATTATTTAGTGATTTATCAATTAAAAAGAAAAGAATTGGTATCAGAAAATTAAGTAGAAAAGGTTTAGAACACAAATTTGTTAAATTATTCTTAAAATTATTAGAATATGTTGAACAAGTATAAAATCTTATGTTAGATGAACATAAGATTTTTTCTTAAATAAAATTGATTTTTTTCTATTAATCGACTTATTAATTAATTTTTTATGCATATAATAATCTTTGAAAGGAGAAGAATATGTTTGCAAATTTTGAAGAGGAGTCACGAGTAATATTAGTAGCCGCAAAAAAAGAAATGCAAGAACTAAAACATCCTTATATTGGAAGTGAACATATGCTACTTGCAATCTTAAATAATGATAATGATGTTTCAAAAAAATTAAAAGAATATAATATAGATTATAAAGGCTTTAAAAAAGAAGTAATAAATATAGTAGGTATTGGTGCAAAAGAAAATGACCTTTTTTTATATACTCCATTACTTAAAAGGGTAATAGAAAATGCCATAATTGATAGTAAAGAATTTAATTCTGGAGAAGTTTCTATAAGTAATTTATTTGCTAGTTTATTAGAAGAAGGTGAGGGTGTAGCCCTTAGAATTTTACTTAGTATGAATGTTGATTTAGATGAATTATATAGTGAATTTAATTATAATTTAACGACAAAAAAGAAGAAAAAAAATAAAAAACTTATAATTGAAGAAATGGGTGAAAACTTAGTAGAAAAAGCTTCTTATTTAGATCCTGTGATTGGAAGAGAAAAAGAAGTAAAAAGATTAATTGAAATTTTATCAAGAAGAACTAAAAATAATCCTATTCTAATAGGAAATGCAGGAGTAGGTAAAACAGCAATTGTTGAAGAACTTTCTAGAATGATTGCGAATAATACTGTACCTATAAACTTAAGAAATAAAAAAATAATAAGCTTAGATATGGCTAGTACTGTAGCTGGAACAAAATATCGAGGTGAATTTGAAGAAAGATTAAAAAAAATCATTAAAGAAGTTGAAGATAATGATGATATAATCTTATTTATTGATGAAATTCATACATTAGTAGGTGCTGGCGGAGCAGAAGGAGCTATTGATGCATCTAATATTTTTAAACCCGCTTTAGCGCGTAATAAACTAAGATGTATTGGAGCTACAACAATTGATGAATATAAAAAGTATATTGAACAAGATAGTGCTTTAGAAAGAAGATTTCAAAAAATTATAATTAATGAACCAAATAAAAATGAAGTGAAAAATATTTTAAACAACATTAAGCCTATATATGAAAAATATCATAATGTAATAATATCTAATGAAATAATTGATATGATTGTTGATTTAACAAGTAAATATATATTTGGAAGATTTGAACCTGATAGATCAATTGATATTTTAGATGAAGTATGTGCGAAGGTAAGTTTGAAAGAAAATAAGAATTTAAAAAAATATTTAAATCTTAAAAAAGAATATGAAAAAATTAACAATGAAAAACATAAGGCTATCATTAATAATGAATATAATAAAGCTTTAGAAATAAAAGATTATGAAAATAATGTTATTGATAAAATAAATAAAATGGAATTAAAACTATATGAAAAAAACAGTAATAATGTTGAAAAAATAGATGTTGCTGAGGTAATTGCTGCTAAATCTAATATGCCAATATATGAGGTAATAAAAGATGATAAGAAGATTATTAAAGAATTAGAAAAGAGTCTAAATAATGGAATTATTGGTCAAGATAATGCTTTAAGAGAAGTAATGAAAATAGCTAAAAAAATAAAATTAGGTTATACTGATAATAAGTGTTATTCAATGTTATTTGTAGGGCCATCAGGAGTTGGTAAAACTCTTTTAGCTAATATGTTTGGTAAAAATATGAATATGAATGTTATTAAATTGGATATGTCAGAATATATAGAAGAACATAGTGTTAGTAAAATAATAGGTTCGCCTCCAGGATATGTTGGATATAAAGAATCAAATACTATTTTAGATGAAATAAGAGATAATCCTAATACACTATTGATTTTAGATGAAATTGAAAAAGCTCATCCGAATGTAATAAATTTATTTCTCCAAGTTTTAGATGATGGGAAATTAAAAGATAGTACTGGTAAGATAGTTCGTTTTGATAATTCAATTATAATAATGACTTCTAATGTTGGAATATATGATAATAATATGGGCTTTGTTTTAAACAAAGAAAATATGACAAAATTAAAGGATTCTTTTTCACCACAATTTATAAATAGGATAAATAATATTATATATTTTAATAAATTAAATGAAGAGGCAATTTCTAAAATAGTTGATATAAAATTAAATGAAATTAAAAATAAATACGAAATTAAATTAAATAAAAATATTAAAAATGAAGTAATAGAATTATCTGACTTTAAAGAATTTGGCGCTAGAAAAATAGAAAAAATTATTAAAGATAGATTAGAAAATCAAATTATCGACAAATTAATTATGAATGAATTTCCAAATATTACTACCTTAAAAGAAGAAAGTATTGTTTAAATAATACTTTTTTTTGTCGGAATTTGTATGTTAAAAAATGGATAAACAAAAACTAAAATGTAGTAGAATATAAAGCGATATATTTAATTGGTGTTAGTGCATTCCTTCTAGAATAAGAAGGCGGTGATATTATGACAAAAAGAGAAATATCTTTATTTTTAATAATAATTCTATTATTTGTTATAATTTTTATTTTATTATATAAATAAAAAAATGCACTATCACAGGGGGATAGTACTAACTAAAAAACCATTTAGGAATGTATCTAATTTTTAGAACAATTAGATATATCCTTTTTTAATTATATGGGCATTACTTATCTATATACATAATAACATTTTAAAAATATTTTTTCAATAATTTTATGTAATTTACGAATATAAACAAAATAGACTTTTTAACAAAAATTTGATACAATTTTATTGGTGATTAATGTGAGATTAAAATATGTAAAAGGCGCTAGTGAAAAGATTGAAAAATCTCCTTATGTAATTTTAAATCCTAGTGATTATAAAGGTAAATATAATGAACTATTTAACAATAATAATCCAATTTATATAGAAATAGGTATGGGTAAAGGAACATTTATATATGAAAATGCTTTAAAATATCCTAATATTAATTTTATTGGAATAGAAAAATATGATAGTGTAATGGTAAGAGCAATTGAAAAAGTAGAAAAAGAAGAAATAAATAATTTAAAATTTATTAGAATAGATGCTAGAAAAATAGAAGAAATATTTGATAAAGAAATAGATAGAATTTATTTAAATTTTTCTGATCCTTGGCCAAAAGTAAGACACGATAAAAGAAGATTAAGTAGTCCTAATTTTTTAGAAAAATATGATAATATATTCAAAAAAGAAAAAAGGATTATTATGAAAACTGATAATAGAAAATTATTTGAATTTTCCATTATATCTTTTACAAATTATGGCTATAAAATAAATGATATTTCATTGGATTTACATAATGATGATATAAAAGACAATATTGAAACCGAGTATGAAAAGAAATTCTCATCAATGGGATACCCTATTTATAAAATTGATGTATCTAAATAAGTAGACATTTGTTGGACACTTATTTAGAAAAAAAGTAGTCTAATTTTAATATTTTTGATATAATTAGAATAAGAGTGGTGATATATGAAAAAATTAGCTATTCTATTTATGATATTATTACTTACAGGATGTACAGTAGTAAGAATAGATACAAAAAGTATCGATAACATTACAAATGTAATTTTATCTAAAGAAAACAATATTTTTAATAGAGTTGGAAAAGGTTATAAATATTATATTCCTAGAGGTGTTTCTTACATTGATACAACTGAACTAAATGATAAATTATATTCAAATGGAGTTTATTACTATTTATATGTTGATGCTGTAAGTTATTATTATAAAACAAAAACAGAATATAAAGAAAACAAAGAATTATATTATTCTAAAAAAATAATGGGAGCGAAAGATGGTTATTTAGAAATTACAAAAAAAGAAAATGATTATTATATCGTATTTGTTTACAACTATGCCAAAATAGAAGCTAAAGTAAGTAAAGATAAAATAGAAGAAGTAGTGTTGAATGCAAGTTATATTTTATCTACTGTAAAGTTTAATGATAATATAGTTGGATTAATGTTAGATAATGATTATTTTACAAATAAAGAAGAACAATATGATGTCTTTAGTAAAAAAAATGAGAATAATAATTTCTTAATTGATGAGGAAGAAAAATAGAGGTGGATATATGAAACTATTTGATAAAGTAAAAAATCTATTTACAGAAGAAGTAGAAGAAGAACCAGTAGTAAAAAAAGAAGTAAGACATGTTGAGGTAACAGCTCCTACTAGAGTTGAGAGAGAACCTGAAATAGTAGAAGAAAAAGAAGAAAAAAAAGAAGAAAAATTTGTGTTCTTTTCAGATGATGATTTTAAAGACTTAGAAAGACCAAAACCTAAAAAAGAAGAACCAAAACCTGAAAAAAAAGAAGAACCAAAACCATATCGTGGAGCTGCTTTTACTCAAATTGTTGAAGAAAAGAAACCATTTAAACCTTCACCAATTATTTCTCCTGTTTATGGTGTTTTAGATAAAAATTATTCGAAAGATGAAGTCGTAACTAAGAAAGTTACCCGTTCATATTCTTATGATAATAAAAAATTATCAGTAGATGATATTAGAAATAAAGCTTATGGAACAGTAGAAGATGATATTAAAGATGAGTTATTAGGCAACATTCAATTTGAAAAGAAGGAAGAACCTATTGTTAATGATATTGACATATTTCAAGAATTAGAAAAATATGAAGAATTGGATAAATTAGAAAAAAAAGTAAATGATAATAAAGATAATAATATTGATGATTTATTTGATGAGTTAGATAATAAAAAAGTAGAGATACTAGATGAACTTGATAATAAAAAAGATGAAATATTAGATGAATTATCTAGCAAAAAAGATGACATAATAATAAATGATGATGGTTTAGATGATGAAACTTTAGAATTATCAAAACAATTAGAAACACAAAGAAGAAAATTAGATGAATTAAATGACTTCTTAGAAGATAATGAAGAAGAACCAGAAGAATTAGATTTTGAATTAGAAGAAAAAAAATCTGATGATGAACTAAACGAAAGTGAATTGTTTGATTTAATTGACTCTATGTACGAAAAAAAGGATGATGAATAATGAATGAAGTTTTTCCTATCATATTATATATATTAGGGAGCATATTATTAGTAGTACTTATTATTTTAGTTATTAAAATAATGATTACATTAAATAAGGTTGATAAAGCAATAGAAGACTACAATGATAAATCAAGTAAACTTAATGGTTTATTTGATATTATTGATAGTACAACTGATACTATATCTTCTATAGGTGATAAAGTTATTAGTTCTATTATTAGTGGAATAACAGCTTTAATTACTAGGAAAAGAAAAAAGGAGGAACAAGAAGATGAGTAAAGAAAAAAAAGGATTAGGTAAATTATTTGCAGGAATTGCTATTGGTGCTGGACTTGGAGTTTTGTTTGCACCTAAGAAAGGTTCTGAAACAAGAAAGGATTTAATGAATAAATTTGAAGAATTAAAATTAAAAGCTAAAGATATTGATATTGATGAAGTAAGAGATAATATTGATGAAAAAATAGAAAATCTTAAAGCTGAATTAGCTGATTTAGATAAAGAAAAAGTTTTAAAAATTGCTAAAAAGAAAGCTGGACAAATTAGAGATATGGCTGAAGAATTAGTTGATTATGCCGTTGAAAAAGGAACTCCAGTATTAGAAAAAGCTGCAACAGCTGCTAGAAACAAAGCAATTGATGTTACTAAAGAAATTTTAGAAAAATTAGAAAAAGAAAAATAGTCTATACAAAAGTATAGATTTTTTTGTAAAATTTTAGTAAAAAATGAATCTATAGATAGTTAAGTTAGAGATTTAAACTTTATTTAATAAAAGTGTTAATTTTATTAAATAAACATATAATTAATAGTATTAAATACAAATCATAATTAAATGTAAATATTTTCTTTACAAATAAGTATTATTATTATACAATTAAACTAGAAGGAGGGTTGTTATGAAAAATAAAATATGGGGATTAGTACTAATTGCAATAGGACTTATTTTTGGATTAAATGCATTAGAGATAACAAATATTGATATTTTCTTTGATGGTTGGTGGACCTTATTTATAATAGTTCCATGTTTCATTGGTCTAATTACAGAAAGGGAAAAAACAGGAAATTTAATTGGATTATTAGTTGGTATTTCTTTATTATTAGGTTGTTTAGATATTTTAGAATTTGAAACAATTGGAAAATTAATATTTCCAGTAATATTAGTTATTATTGGATTATCAATTTTATTCAAAGATACTATCACTAGAGAAGTAACAAAAGAAATAGATAGGTTAAATGATAAAAGAGAAAAAGAAAATGAGTATTGTTCTACATTTAGTTCTCAAACAATAAACATTGATGATGAATTTAAAGGCTGTGATTTAACAACAGTATTTGGTGGAATGAAATTTGATTTAAGTGAAGCTAAAATAAATGAAGACGTTGTTATAAATGCAACAGCAGTATTTGGTGGAATTACAATTAATGCTCCTAAAGGCGCAAAAATAAAAGTAAAATCTAATTCAATCTTTGGTGGAGTTACAAATAAAAGTACCGCTAATGATGGAAGTATTGTTTATGTAAATTGTTTTTGTTTGTTTGGAGGAGTAGAAATTTATGACTCAAACTCAAAAAATAATTAAATACTTTGCAATAGCCTTAGCTTTTTTAATTATATTTAGTATTTTTAGTTCAATATTTGGGTTTATAAATACATTAACTATGAAAAAAGAAAAGGATAGAAAAATAGAATCGATATTTAATTCTGATTATGCAAATGTAGCTTATTTAGATATTGATGTTAAAGCTGTAGATTTAGTTATAAAAACTGGTAATAATTTAATAGTGGAAACAAATAATAAGTATATCAATTGTAAACAAAATAGCAATAAATTAATTATTAAAGAAAGAAAACATAGTAGTTGGAGCAAAAATAATAATAAACTAATAATTACAATACCTGAAAATATTGAATTTGATGCCTTTAGACTAGATGCTGGAGCTGGAAAAATAGATATAGATCAAATAAATTCTAAAAAAACCGATATTAATTTAGACACTGGAAAAGCTACTATTAATGTTCTTAATGCTACTGATAAATTAAAATTAGATACAGGTGTCGGAAAGCTAGAAATTTTAAATGGAATAATTAATAATTTAGATTTAGATATGGGTGTTGGAAAAGTTTCAATCAATTCTAAATTAGTTGGTAAAAGTAAAATTGAAGCTGGAATTGGTACTTTAAGAATTAATCTATTAGATAAAAAAGACAATTATTCGATTGAAGTTAGTAAAGGATTAGGAACAATAAGTTTAAATGAAAAAAAATTAAACGAAGGTACTTATGGAAATAGTTCTAATGAAATAAATATTGATGGTGGCATTGGAAATATAGATATTACAACTACTGAGAGATGATAATTCTCATCTTTTTTTTATTGTTTTTTAATGCTATAATCAATATAAGGAGTAGGTTATATGATGATTATATATTATATAGTGTCAATACTATCAATTTTTTTATTTGTAATAAGTATTCAATTTAAAGATAAAAAGGATATATTACTAATTCAAACTTTTGCATCTATGTGCTACTTCATAGCTTATTTGATATTAGGATCACATAGTGGATGTGCTATCGAATTGATTGAACAAACAAAAGATATAGTATTTTATAGGTATGAAAAAAAGAAGAAAGAAATTTCTATAATATTATTAATAATATTTGTAAGTTCTTTAATTATAGCTTCAATTATTACGTATGATGGTTTTTATTCTTTAATGCCACTAATCATAAATTTACTGTATTTTGTATCTTCATATTTTAAAAATCCAAAATATATGAGAATAACAATGTTATTATGTGGTTTCTTATGGATATATTTTAATTTTAAAGTTGGTGCTTATATTATAATAATTGGTAATATATTAGAAATTATCTCTGCTATTATTTCATTAGTGAGGTATAAGAAATAATATGGAAAATAATATTGAACAATTATTGGATTCTTTAGCAACATCTAAATTTAGATCTTCATTCCATCTAAATTCTAAAATGAAGGACTATGTAATGGAAAAAGGATTAAATAAAATTAAATTGGATGCAATTGATTTAATAAAAAAAAGAGTAGAACCAGAAAATCCAAATAATGATGGTAAACAAACACCTATGAAACAAGTACATCCGGTTTTTATAGCACAACATGCTACTGGGTGTTGTTGTAGAGGTTGTTTAGAGAAAATTCACCATATAAAAAAAGGACATAAACTTTCTAACAAAGAAATTGATTATATTGTAAATGTAATAATGCTGTGGATTCAAAGAGAAATAAAAAAATAGTACTAGTACTAAAATTTGAGTAAATTATAAAGAATTAAAGTTTCATTATAGATTTAGTGAGTTAAATACAAAACATTGTTACAAATGGAAGTAAATATGTTTTTTTACTGTAATAATAGTTTTAAAGTCAGATATGTTAACTTGCAATAATCTTAAATTTATAGTATTATTGTTATTAGGTGATAAAAAATGGAATATATACAATATTTAATAATAATTGTTGTCGCTCTTTTAATAGCTTTTGCAATTATAAAATCAAAGAAAAAAGATTTCAAAATGGATGTGAACAAATTAGTTACTTATTTAGGTGGGAAAGACAATATTTTAGAGTATGAATTTTCTAAATCAAGATTCATTGTTACTTTAAAAAATGTCGACATAGTTAATAAAGAAGGAATCCAAAAAATGGGGGCTCAAGGTATAGTTGAAATAGATAATCAATTAAAAATTATAATTGGTGAAGAAGCAAAACAATTAAAAAAATATATAGATGAATTAAAATAAGCATTGAAAAATGCTTTTTTTCGACAAAAAATGACATAAATAAATTGTATAATTTTGTCGGAAGGTGATATATTGAATTTATTTGAAATAGTAGTTTTGGATGTTTCATTAATTGTATTTCCGATATTGTGTTATATAGTGTATTTATTTTTTGCTAAAACTTTTAATCAACAAAGAAGTGAATTAATTTTAGATGTAGCATTAATATCATCGGTTTACTTATCTTTAAAATATGGTTTTACTTCATGTCATGGAATTCCTTTAATTTTGTTTGATGTACCTTTTGTAATAGCTTGTATTAGAAAAAGACATTTCAGTATGATAGCAATTTTAATTTTATTAATTTACTATTATAATGAAGAATATTCAATTAATTTATTATTTTTATTAATTAGTTATATGATATATATTTTAAACATTTTTAAATCTAAAAAAATTGATTTTATAAGTATTTCATTAATTTTACGAAGTGTAATTTTCTATAGTTTATATATTAATAAAAATAATATTGGAATTTTAATGGTTGTAATAATTATATTTTACATAATAACTAAATTTTTAATTAGTTTATTTAAAAATACAGAATCTATTTTTTCGCTATATAAATCTCTTCAAAATTTTGAAGAAGATAAAGAATCAAAAGAATCTTTATTCAAAATAACTCATGAAATTAAAAATCCAATAGCGGTGGTAAAAGGCTATTTAGATATGTATGATATTAATAATATTGAACATTCAAATAAATATATTCCAATCATTAAAGAGGAAATAAATCGAGTTTTAATGTTATTAGAAGATTTCCTTAGTATAACAAAAATTAAAGTTGAAAAAGAAGAAATGGATTTAGGATTTCTTTTAGAGGATATAAAAAATAATTTTGTTTTAATTCTAAAAAGTAAAAATATAAAATTAATTTGTAATGATATAGATGAATTATATATTGAAGCAGATTATAATAGATTGAAACAAGTGCTTGTTAATTTGATTAAAAATAGCGTAGAATCAATTGAAAAAAATGGTACTATAAAATTATATATTTCTAATTCTAAAAATAAAGTAAAAATAATAATTGAAGATACAGGTATGGGAATGACTGAAGAGGAATTAAAACAAATTAAAAATGCATTTTTTACAACAAAACAAAATGGTACTGGATTAGGAACATATTTATCAAATGAAATAATTAAAGCACATAATGGATTTATGAAATACCATTCAAAAAAAAATAAGGGAACAAAAGTTGTTATTACAATTCCAAAATAAAAAGGATATTATTTAATATCCATTATAACAGGTAGAATAATAGGTTTTCTTCCTGTTTTTTCATATGCATAATTTGATAAAACATTTAAAACATCAGTTTTGATATCAGAAAAGTTATTATTTTTAGTTAATTTTTCTAATATTGTTTTTTTAGCTAAACTTTCGATTGATTTTAGTAATTCTTCATTTTCATTTACTTGAACAAATCCTCTAGTTGTTATATTAACTTTACCTAATAATTCAGATTTTTTCATGTTAATATTTGCTATTACAACAATAATTCCGTCGTTAGCCATAACTTTTCGATCTCTTATAACAGCTGATCCAATATCACCAATTCTATTTCCATCTACATATGTATCACCAGCAGGAATTTTTCCTGCTTTTTTAATTTTTCCTTTTTTTATGGATAAAACATCTCCATTTTCAAGGATAAATGTATTTTGTTTAGGTATACCACAATCAATAGCAATATCAGCATGTTTTTTTAACATTCTATATTCACCATGAAATGGCATAATATAAGTTGGGTTTATAAGTCTAATCATTAATTTTAATTCTTCTTCATAAGCATGTCCAGAAGTATGAACATCAGATAAAGATGTATTAGTATATACTTTAACACCTTTTAAATATAATTTATTTATTGTTCTTGATATACTTAATGCATTACCTGGAATAGCAGAAGAAGAGAACACTACTACATCACTATCGGGTCTTAGTGTGATATATTTGTGACTTCCGTCAGCAATTCTTGATAAAGCCGCTAAAGGTTCTCCTTGACTACCAGTACATAATAAACATACTTTGCTAGGAGGTAATTTATTGGCTTCCTCAGCAGAAATAAATATTTCTTTATTTTTAATATAGCCACCTTGAATAGAAATTTCAATATTATTTTCCATACTTCTACCAAATGTAGTTATTTTTCTACCAGTTTTTTTACAATTATCAACTATATGTTTTAATCTATATATATTTGAAGCAAATGTGGCAATGATAACTCTACCTTTTTCTTTTTTTAATATTTCATATAAAGCATCATCAACTTTTGATTCACTTTTACTCATCCCTTCATTTAAAGCATTAGTACTATCACTTAGTAATAGTGTAACACCTCTTTTACCAATTTCAGCCATTTTATGTAAATTAGCCATTGGTCCTATAGGCGTTAAATCAAATTTAAAATCTCCCGTAGTTACTATTCTACCATTTGGGGTAGTAATACAAAATCCGTGTGAATCTGGTATAGAGTGTGTTGTTCTAAAGAATTCAACTTCTATATTTTTAAATTTTACTTTAGTTTTTTCGTTGTAAATAATTAAATTTTTATATTGAATATTTCTATCTTCTAATTTTTTTCTTATTAAACCAACGGCTTGATTTGGAGCATATATATAAGGTATATTAATCGTTTGTAATAAAAATGGTATTGCTCCTATATGATCCTCGTGTCCGTGTGTTATAAATAAAGCTTTAATTTTATTTTCGTTTTTCTTAAGGAAAGTAACATCTGGTATTATATAATCAATACCTAATTGTTCTCCCTCAGGAAAAGTCATACCCGCATCTGTAATAATTATTTCATTTCCATGCATTACACAATACATGTTTTTTCCGACTTCACCCAAACCTCCTAAAGCAAATACTTTAGTGTCTGTGTCATCAAAAAATTTCATAAAAACTCCTTTCTTTAATAAAATAACTCAACTTCATAATTATATACTTTTTTTTAAAATTTGACAAGTTCACCTTGACAAAAACGTCTGGGGGGGGGGTATGATATTGATAGAAAGTAGGAATCTAGATGAAAAAAGTAATAAAAAATAGAATGTTTTTGGTGATTATAATAACTATCATAGTTACTAGTGTAAGTGTATATGCCGCAACCACATATAAAGCAACAGATGTAATATATAAAGCAAGTGATGGAACAAGTATGAATGTAAATGATGCTTTAAATGAATTATATAATAAAAGTAATAATACAGGATATCCTGATATTAAAATTTATTATGATTCAGGTTGGGGTGGTGGTACTTGTCAAGCATTTGCTAATTTTAATATACCTAAAGGGTATAATTATTTAGAAGTAATACCACCATATGTTAGTTCTGAACATAGTTCATCTATGGAAGGAAAAATAATTTCTCTTAATCAAAAGATTAATGTTTCGGAAAAAGATAGTGTACGAGTAAATGTATATAATGAAGCTACTAGTGGAGCTTGTAGAGCAAATGGTACTATTGTACTTAGTCATTAATTTTATAACTATATTTCAATTATTATTATTATTATGAATAAAGGTTTTTAGAACCTTTTTAAATTTTATTATTATTTTTTATATAAAGTTTTTTTCACAATTTTTTGAAAATTTCTTGACTTTTACGTCTGGGGGGGGGGTATGATATATCTAGAAAGTAGGAATCTAGATGAAAAAAATAATGAAAAGTAGAATATTTTTAGTAATTATAATAACTATCATAGTTGCTAGCGTAAGTGTATATGCCGCAACCACATATAAAGCAACAGATGTAATATATAAAGCAAGTGATGGAACAAGTATGAATGTAAATGATGCTTTAAATGAATTATATAATAAAAGTAATAATACAGGATATCCTGATATTACAATGTATCTTGATTCAGGTTATGTAGCAGCAGCTAATTGTGCAACCTCTGTTACTATTGATATACCTGATGGTTATAATTATTTAACTGTAACAACTACTGGTAATGTTTCACAAACTAAGATAGCAATGGATAGCACATATGTTACTTCTGGAGAGAAATATGATGTTTCAGAGAAAAATAGTATATTAATAAAAATTATACATTATAAAAATTCTAGTGGTACGTATTCTAGAGCAATGGGAACTATTGTACTCAGTCATTAATTTTTAGCTATATTTCAATTATTATTATTATGAATAAAGGTTTCTAGAACCTTTTTAAATTTTATTATTACTTTTTATAAAATTTTTTTTTATAAATTTTTGAAAATTTCTTGACTTTTACGTCTGGGGGGGGGTATGATATATCTAGAAAGTAGGAATCTAGATGAAAAAAGTAATAAAAAATAGAATGTTTTTGGTGATTATAATAACTATCATAGTTACTAGTGTAAGTGTATATGCCGCAACCACATATAAAGCAACAGATGTAATATATAAAGCAAGTGATGGAACAAGTATGAATGTAAATGATGCTTTAAATGAATTATATAATAAAAGTAATAATACAGGATATCCTAATATTACAATGTACCTTGATTCAGGTTATGTAGCAGCAGCTAATTGTTCTGATTCCATTACTATTGATATACCTGATGGGTATAATTATTTAACTGTAACAATTAATTATCCATCTATTGATACAATAAAGATGGATGGAACAATTATTACTTCTGGAGAAAAATATAATGTTTCTGAAAAAGAAAAAGTATTAATAAGTGTATCACAAATAAATACGGGTGGAACTTATGTTAGAGCAAAAGGAACTATTGTTCTTACTCGTTAATTTTCTTCTAATTTTAGTATTAAATAATAACTGATAGTTTTTAAAAATTTTGATTACCATTATAATGTGTTTACTAATTGCATTTTTAATAAACGATAAATTAATTATTATAAGAAATAAAGGTTTATGAACCTTTTTTTTATAAAAAAAATATAGTATAATTAATAAAGGTGATTAAAATGTTTGAAAGTTTAGGCGATAGATTAGAATCAGCCGTAAATAAAATAAAAGGCTATGGGAAGATAACAGAAGAAAATATTACAGAAGTAACTAGAGAAATTAGATTAGCGCTTCTTGAAGCAGATGTTAATTATGTAGTTGTAAAAGAATTTATATCAAGTGTTAAAGAAAAAGCTTTAGGTGAGGAAGTTACTAAAAGCTTAAAACCTGGAGAAGTGTTTGTCAAAATTTTGAAGGATGAATTAGTTGAATTATTAGGTGGAGAGAAAAAAGATTTAAATCTAAATGGTAATCCAGCAATATTAATGTTAGTTGGTTTACAAGGTAGTGGTAAAACTACAACAATTGGTAAACTTGCAAATATGCTAAGAAAGAAACATAAAAAAAATCCATTGTTAGTTGCTTGTGACATTTATAGACCGGCTGCAATTGATCAATTAAAACAATTAGGAAAAGAATTAAATATTGAGGTATATAGTGAAGGTACTAATAATCCAGTAGAAATAGCTGCAAATGCTATAAAATATGCTAAAGAAAACAAATTTGATTATGTTTTAATAGATACAGCAGGTAGACTTCATATAGATGAAGAATTAATGAATGAACTAATAAATATTAAAAAATCAGTAAATCCAAATGAAATTTTGTTGGTTATTGATAGCATGATGGGACAAGATGCAATTAATGTAATAACAGGATTTAATGATAAATTACCATTAACAGGAGCTATTTTAACTAAGTTAGATGGAGATACAAGAGGAGGAGCGGCTTTATCAATTAGACATTTAACTAATATTCCGATTAAATTTATAGGTGTTTCAGAGAAATTAGATGGACTAGAAGAATTCTATCCGGAAAGAATGGCTACACGTATTTTGGGAATGGGAGATATTATGTCAATGATAGAAAAAGCAGAATCTGTTATTGATGAAAAAGAAGCTCTTGATTTAGCAAGAAAAATGGAAAAAGGAAAATTTGATTTAGAAGATTTTTTAAAACAAATGGAACAAATAAAAAAATTAGGACCTTTAGAAAATTTAATTAAAATGATACCAGGCGCTAAAAAAATGGGATTAAATAATGTTAAAATAAATCCTAAAGATATGGCTCATATAGAAGCAATAATAAAATCAATGACATCTTATGAAAGGAAAAACCCAGATATTTTAAAGGCAAGTAGAAAAATAAGAATTGCTAAAGGTAGTGGTAGAAGTGTTGAAGAAGTTAATAGACTTTTAAAACAATTTGAAGAAATGAAAAAAATGATGAAACTTATGAAAAATGGAAAAATGCCTTTTTAATGAAAAAATATGACAATTATCATATTCATATTTATACCTAGTACATAAGATAAACTAGGTAAGGAGGAATCAGTGATGTTTTGTAATAGAAACTGTTGCCGACAAGGATTCGGAATGAATCAAAATATGATGCAACCAATGTTGGAAAATCAAGTTGTTGAACCAACAATTACAAAATGTGTTGAACAAGAATTCTATCATGAAGTACCACATGTTTGTCCAATACATACGCATACAATAAATAAACATATTTATAAACATACTTATACTCCACAATTCTCTTGTTCAGAAGAATGTCAAGTTGTAAATATGGATTGTGGTAAATGTTCTGGATTTGTAGGACAATAAAATCAAGTTTAAACTTGATTTTTTTTTGAAACATCATTAAATGGCTATATTTAAAAATAATTTAAACTTTACTAAATAAAAAAAATAATGTAAAATATAATTTATTGGAGGCATAAAATATGGGAAGAGCTTATGAAGTAAGAAAAGCAAGCATTCAAAAAACAGGTGCTGCAAGAGGTAAAATTTATACAATGTATGCTAAAGAAATATACCAAGCGGCAAAAAATGGAGGAACAGAACCATCTAGTAATGCTACATTAAAAAGATTATTAGATAGAGCAAAAAAAGAACAAGTACCAAGTGATATTATTAAAAGAGCAATTGATAAAGTAAATAGTGGAGTTGATGAAAACTATCAACAAACTGTATATGAAATGTTTGGACCAGCTGGGGCAACATTAGTAATAGAATGTTTAACTGATAATTTAAATAGAACAGTTAGTGAACTTAGAGCAGTAGTAAATAAATGCCATATAAAGATGGGTGCTATGGGAAGTGTTTTATTTAATTATGATCATTTATGTGTAGTTGGATTTAAAGGTTTAACAGAAGAAGAAACAATGGAAGCATTAATTGAAAATGGCGCTGATTTTATTGATATGGAAAATGATGATAATAGTATTATTGTTTATGGTAATCCACAAGATTTATATCAAATAAAAGAAGCTATTTCAACTAAATTACCTGATGTTGAATTTGATATTGATGAAATAACATATATGGCTAAAGAAAAAATTAATATATCAGGTGATGATTTAGTTATTTTTGAAAGAGTATTATCAATGTTAGATGATGTTGAAGATGTTCAAAATGTATATCATAATGTAAATTTATAATGTTGTATTATATTTTTTTAGAAAGGAAAAAATATGCAATATAAAAATAATGATGAAATAAGAGAATACTTTAAATTGTTAAGAAAAGGACATACGGAATATAGAGAAAAGATAATAGTTAATTATTTAGATTTAGTTTATTCAATTATTAATGAGATGAAGTTAAATGATGATTTTTTTTCTGATGGATGTATAGGACTTATTAAAGCTGTTGATAGTTATGATACTAATAAAGATGTTAAATTTATAACTTATGCTACAAAATGTATTAGAAATTATATTATAACAGAATTGAGAAATAATTCTGAAAATGTTAAAACATTTAGTTTAAATGATGCTATAAATGTTAATAATGATGGTGATAGTACTACAATAGAAGATACACTATATGATGAAGAATATGATGTATTAAATAACTATTTATTAAAAGAAGAATATGATGAATTGAGACTAATATTATCAAATTTAAATGAAAAAGAGTTGACAATAATCAATTTATATTATGGCTTTAATTGTGAACGATTAACGCAAAAGGAAATTGCAATTATTTTTAATACTAGTAGTGCTAATATTTCTAGACTAATAAAAAAAATTGAAGATAAATTAAGAATTCAATATAAAAATAAAATATTGACTAAACACAAATAAAGTATTAATATATAATTATAGATGTGTTGACGGACTGGAAACCCTGAGCAATATAAAAAGAGCTGATTCTTCTAGAATAAGTAAGGTGGAACCGCGGGTTAGACTCGTCCTTACATTTTCTAGAAGTTTTTTTGAAAATTGGGAGGTACTATGAATGTATTAATATTGTCTTCTTCAAGAGAAGAAATTGATCCATATTATAAAAGTATAGCTAGAAGCATATCAAGTTTTTTAGCAAAATCTGAATGTGATTTAGTATTTGGTGCAGCATCTTCTTCAATGATGGGAATTTGTTATGAAGAATTTGTTAAAAATAATAGAAATGTTTATTCTTTTACAACAAAAAAACATATAGATGATTTAAAGAAATTAGACAAAAGTGAACATTATATAAGAGAGACAACTTTTGATTTGAAAAAAGATATGTTTTTCAATAGTGATTTTATTGTTTGTTTACCTGGTGGCGTTGGAACAATATCAGAATTATTAACCTATATAGAAGAAAAAAGATCAAACGATAGCAATAAACCGATAATAGTTTATGATGAAAATAATTTTTATGATAAGATTATTGAATCATTAAAAGAATTGGTAAATGAAGGATTTGTTTCAGAAGATATATTTGATATGTTTAAGATAATTAAAAATCCAAATGATTTTAAAAATGAATATTATGAAATAAAATATAATTATTTAAGTAAAGGGAGAGTGAAATAATGGGAAAATTAACAATGGATAAATTAGTAAATATTTGTAAACAATATGGTTTTATATTCCAAGGGAGTGAAATTTATGGTGGTTTAGCAAATACCTGGGATTATGGTCCACTTGGTGCGGAACTAAAAAGTAATATTAAAAAAGCATGGTTAAAGAAATTTATTCAAGAAGATCCAAATAATGTAGGACTAGATAGTGCGATATTAATGAATCCTAAAACATGGGAAGCAAGTGGTCATATAAGTACTTTTTCAGATCCTTTAATTGATTGTAAAAATTGTAAAACAAGACACAGAGCTGATAAGTTAGTAGAAGATACTGGCATTGAAGCAGGTTCAATGAATGATGAAGAATTAATGAAATATATTTATGAACATAATATTGTATGTCCAAATTGTGGTAAATTAGATTATACAGATATTAGAAAATTTAATTTAATGTTTAAAACTTTTCAAGGGGTTACTGAAGATTCAAAAAGTACAATTTATTTAAGACCAGAAACAGCTCAAGGTATATTTGCTGATTTCTTAAATGTTCAAAGAAGTATGCGTTTAAAAGTACCTTTTGGAATTGGTCAAGCAGGTAAAAGTTTTAGGAATGAAATAACTCCAGGTAACTTTATTTTTAGAGTAAGAGAGTTTGAACAAATGGAACTAGAATTTTTCTGTAAACCAGGTACGGAATTAGAATGGTTTAAATATTATAAAGATTATTGTAAAAATTTCTTATTATCTTTAGGAATTAAAGAAGAAAATTTAAGACTAAGAGACCATTCAAAAGAAGAATTATGTTTCTATAGTAATGCAACAACAGATATTGAATACAAATTTCCGTTTGGTTGGGGAGAACTTTGGGGAATAGCAAGTAGAACTGATTATGATTTAAAACAACATCAAAAGTTTTCAGGAGTTTCAATGGAATATTTAGATCCTGAAACAAATGAAAAATATATCCCTTATGTAATTGAACCTAGCTTAGGAGTGGAAAGAACAGTATTAACAGTATTGTCAAATGCTTATGAGGTTGAAGAATTAGAAAATGGTGAGGAAAGAGAAGTAATGAAATTTCATCCATTTTTAGCACCTTATAAGGTGGCAGTATTACCACTAATTAAAAAATATCATACTGATAAAGCTATGAATGTTTATAAAAATTTGAGTAAGCATTTTATGGTTTCATATGATGAATCAGGTAATATTGGTAAAAGATACAGAAGACAAGATATTATGGGAACGCCATATGTTATAACTATTGATGATGAAACTTTAAATAATAATACAGTAACAATTAGAAATAGAGATACAATGAAACAAATCACTATATCATTAGATGATGTAGTTGACTATATAACAAAGAAAACAGAATTTTAAAAATTCTGTTTTTTTTTCTAAAAATCGTTTGCTTTTATAAATATATGTGGTAAAATTATTTATAGAGTTAGAGTATCGCTAGGAGGAAAAAAAGTGGGAATATTAAAGAAAATTTTATCGAATGATGAAGATATATTAACTGATAACATATCAGGTGACGAGTACTATGATTTAAAACCAGAAGAAGCATTAAAGGAAAATGATGGTAGTACTAAAATGATACTATTAGAACCACGTGCTTATTCTGAGGCACAACAAATTGCCGATCATTTAAAAATGAGAAATACAGTTGTTGTTAATTTAAAAAGAGTAACAAGTGATCAAGCAAAAAGAATAATAGATTTTTTAGCAGGAACTATCTATGCTATAAGTGGTGATTTACAAAAAATCGGTGGTGGAATATTCTTATGTACACCAAATAACATAAACATTCAGGGGAAAATAACTGAGGAAACTCAAGGAAAAGACATTCATGATAATGATGATATCAATATTGAATGGTAAAAAAATACGCTATTAAATAGCTTTATGAGGTGAATGGTATGGAAAAATTTAGCCGTACAATGAGAGGATACGATCCAGAGGAAGTTAATAACTTTTTGGATAAAGTAATTAACCAAGTTGAAACAATGGTTAATGAAATGAATGAAAAAGATAAAAAAATTAAAGAATTACAATCTTTTGAAATTGAAAATAAGGCTTTAAAAGAAAAACTTCTTCAATATGAACGTATGGAAGGAACACTTAATAAAGCAATAATAATGGCTGAAAAAACAAGTGAGCAAATTAAAGTTAATGCTCATAATGAAGCTGAAACTATTTTAGAAGATGCCAAAAGAAACGCTAACAGAATTGTTAATGAAGCATTACTTAGAGCCGAAAAAGCTGAAAATGAAGCAAATTTATTAAGAAGAAATACTACTATATTTAAAAAAAGAGTAAAAGAAATAGTTGATGCTCAATCTGAAATGGTAGATGAATTAGATAAAATAGAATTATAATTCTATTTTTTTTTATATATTAGGAAAGTGCTTCCAAATTTTAAAAAAAAATATATGTTCTATTAAAAAAACTTTCTAAATTTTTGTCAGAATTTGTATGTAAAAAAAAAGATGAAAATAATAAAAAATATAGTAGAATATAAATCGATATATTTAATTGGTGTTAGTGCATTCCTTCTAGAATAAGAAGGTGGTGATTTTATGACAAAAAGAGAAATATCTTTATTCTTAATAATAATTCTATTATTTGTTATAATTTTTACTTTATTATATAAATAAAAAAATTGCACTATCACAGGGGGGATAGTGCATTCGCAAAACAAATTAGGAATGTATCTAACTCTTTAGACAATTAGATATATCCTTTTTTATTGTATGAGCAATAACTCATCTGTATACATAGTAACATTTTAAAAATATTTTTTCAATAATATTATAAAATAAATTGCAAAATTTTAAAACGCGAACAAAATTTCTGCTTGACTTTTACGTCTGGGGGGGGGTATGATAGTATTGGAAAGTAGGAATTTATAATGAAAAAAATAATGAAAAGCAGAATATTTTTAGTAATAATTACAATGATTATATGTATAAGTGGAACTTTATATGCAGCGGTCACATATAAAGCAACAGATGTAGTATATAATGCCAATGATGGAACAAGTAAAAATGTAAGTGAGGCTTTAAATGAATTGTATGAAAATTGTTCTATTACAAAAATATATCCAAAAGTAACAATAACTACAGAAGCAGATACTGTTATAGGCCAGACAGTAATTGCAACATTAATCAAAGATAAAGATGGAAATTCTCCTAAAGAAGAATATGTAGTGAAGGGTACATTAACTAATAGTACAACTTTAGTGTTAAAAAAAATAGGAACTTATAAAATTACAGCAAGTTCTTCTGATGGATTAGAAAATTATAGCGATGAAATAACTGTTCAATACGATAATGTATATAATATTAATTATACTGTAAAAAAATATCTTTTTAATAATAGTGATGTAACTGCAGTAACTGGAGGTTGGGGAGTGATGTGGGAGGCATCTGGTGGTACACCTGGAGCTTCAACGTCTGGTGGTACTGTTAATTCGACATTGTATTTAACTTCTGGATCATCGGGTAAAAAAGATATGTATGCGAAAAATTCAATTGATTTAACAGGATGGAAAAGAATTGTTATAGTATGTACATATTATAATAATTTAAATAATGGATGGGCAGGACTTCATTTATATCAACCTGGAGGTTATTGGAGTAAAGATGCTAAATTAGTTGTTGGAGATTTAGGAGCTTTTTCAGTTGGAACATTTACTTATGATATTTCTAGTTCTAAATACCAAAAAGAAGTTAGATTTGCATTATTAGCGGCTAGAGTTGAATGGAAAATATCTAAAATATATTTAGAAAAATAAATTTAATAGTAATTGTTTTTTAGATAAAAGAACCATCAATTTCAAAAATAGCAATTCTATTATAATAACTATGACAAATAAGATCAGAAGAATTACAACAAGGACAAAAAAATTGGTAATTATTACCATTATCATATAAATTTAATAAATCGTTAAAATTAGTACTGCATTTTTAAGAATTTAATATTATCATAACAATGTCGAAAGACAAAGGAAGAAAAAGAAGACAAAACAAAAATCGTGGTGTAGTCTTCTTTTTTTATTGTTTTAAGACTCTTTCTGATAAATTTGCACATTATTTTATACTATTTAATAAACTTTTACAAAATAATTTGCGAAAACATTGTATATATTAATTCGACAAAATTTACAAATACGAACAAAATTTCTGCTTGATTTTTACGCCTGGGGGGGGGTATAATCTAAGTAGGATAGGTGTTTATAGATGAAAAAAATAATAAAAAGCAGAATATTTTTAGTAATAATTACAATGATTATATGTATAAGTGGAACATTATATGCCGCATCAACATACAAAGCAAGTGATGTAGTATATAACGCAAGTGATGGTACATCAACCAATGTTGAAAGTGCTTTAAATGATTTATATAATAAAACAAAAGAATATAGTAATAATTTTTTTCCATTTAATGTAAATTATGTATATAATAATTATATTGGTTCAACAAATAAAATAACATTTACTACTACAATAGAAACAGGAAATATAGATATAACAAAATATAAAATAGTTGGTGGAACAACAAGAGTAGAACCATGGCTAAATACTCAAGGAAAATATATTGATACAACAAGTTCAATAATTAGTTGCAAAGAAGGTATTACGACTATAGAAATAACAGTAACAATTGATGCGGCATCTAGTCTAGCAGGACCCGTTAACTATAGCGGTGCAATATATAGAATTGAATAAATTATAATTTTGTTCTTGCAATAGCATAAAATATATTATATAATTGTTTTTAGAAAGCAAGTGCGAAAGACGAGATTTATTTAATTATTTAAAAAGAGAGTTCCTGTTTGGTGAAAAGGAATAAATAAACTTAAATCTAGATCACTTTCAAGTTGTGTTTTATGGATAAGATAAAAACGGTAACGCGTTATAGTTTTGAGTATAAATTAAGGTGGTACCACGTAAATCACGTCCTTATAATTAGGATGTGTTTTTTTAAATTTTAAAGAGGTGAAAAAAATGAAAAAATTTGGAGAATTAGAAAAAGGTAAAGTTAGTGAAAATGAATTAAAAATATTAGAACAATTCAAAAAAAATGACACATTTAATAAATCAATTGAAAATAGAAAAGAAAGTGAAAATTTTGTATTTTATGATGGTCCAGCAACAGCAAATGGGATGCCTGGAATCCATCATATGTTAGCAAAACTTTTAAAAGACACAGTATGTAAATACAAAACAATGCAAGGATATAGAGTACTTAGAAAAATTGGCTGGGATACTCATGGATTACCAGTAGAAGTACAAGTAGAAAAAGAACTTGGATTTGAAGGAAAAACAGACATTGAAAAATATGGAATAAAAGAATTCAATCAAAAATGTCGTGAATCTGTTTGGAAAAATGAAGCAGCCTTCAAAGATTTTACAGAAAAAATGGGACAATTTATTGACTTGGAACATCCTTATATAACATATGATAATAATTATATTGAAACAGAATGGTGGATATTAAAAGAATTCTTTAATAAAGGATTAATTTATGATGGACTTAAAATATTACCATATTGTCCTAGATGTGGAACAGGATTGGCATCACATGAAGTAGCACAAGGCTATAAAGAAATATCAGTAAATACAGTAACAGTTCCTTTTAAATTAAAAGATGAAGATACTTACCTTTTAGTATGGACAACAACACCTTGGACGTTGTTAGCAAACGTTGCAGCTTGTGTAAATCCAAATGAAGAATATGTAAAATGTAATTCAAAGGGTTATAATTTTATAGTAGCTAAAAAGCTAGCAAACAAAGTACTTGGTGACGAATACGAAATAGTAGAAACATATAAAGGAAAAGACTTAGAATATAAAGAATATGAACAATTACTTCCAATCTTAAAAGTAAATAAGAAAGCGTTTTATATAACATGTGCCGACTATGTAACTATGGAAGATGGTACAGGTATTGTTCATATTGCCCCAGCTTTTGGTCAAGATGACTATGAAGTAGGTTTAAAATATGATTTACCAGTCTTAAACCCAGTGGACGAACAAGGAAAATATACAAGTGGACCTTGGGAAGGAAGATTTGTATTAGATACTGATTTAGAAATAGAAATAATTAAATATTTAGCTTCAAATGACAAACTATTTAAAAAACAAAAAATGGAACATAATTATCCACATTGTTGGAGATGTGGAACACCACTTCTATATTATTCAAAACCAAGTTTATATATAAAAGTAACAGATTTTAAAGATAAAATAATTGAAGCTAATAAAAAAGTAAATTGGTATCCAGATTATGTTGGAGAAAAAAGATTTGGAAATTGGCTTGAAAATATGAATGATTGGGCTATTTCAAGAAATAGATATTGGGGAACACCAATTCCATTATGGAGATGTTCTTGTGGACATAATCATATGGTTGGTTCAAGAAAAGAATTAGCAGAATTAGCAATTGAAGATATAACAGAAGAAATAGAATTACATCGACCATATGTAGATGACATTCATATCAAATGTAGTGAATGTGGCAAACCAATGACTAGGGTAACAGATGTAATGGATTGTTGGTTTGATTCTGGTTCAATGCCATTTGCTCAATACCATTATCCATTTGAAAATAAAGAATTATTTGAATCACAATTCCCAGCTGATTTCATTTGTGAAGGTATTGATCAAACAAGAGGTTGGTTTTATTCATTAATTGTAATATCAACTTTTCTAAAAGGATGTGCTCCATATAAAAATGTCTTAGTAAATGATTTAGTATTGGATAAATTTGGTGGTAAAATGCATAAATCAAAAGGTAATTCAGTATCACCGTTTGCTACAATTGAAAACTATGGTGCTGATGCTACTCGTTGGTATATGTTATCAGCTTCACCAGTATGGACACCACTTAAATTTGATGAAGATGGAATAAAAGAAGTAATTTCTAAATTTTTCAACACTTTAAAAAATACTTATACTTTCTTTAGTATGTATGCTAATACCGATGAAGTAGATCCAAGAACATTTAAAGTTGAATATAATGATTTAGAAGAAATAGATAAATGGTTAATTTCAAAATATAATAAATTAGTTAAAAATGTAACTAATAGTATGGAAGAATATGATTTGAATAAATCAGTTAAATTAATAAGTAATTTTGTTAGTGAAGACTTATCAAATTGGTATATCAGAAGAAACAGAAGAAGATTTTGGTCTAGTGAGTTAGATACTAGTAAAAAAGCTGTATATCAAACAACATATGAAATATTAATGGGAGTGTGTAAACTAATGGCTCCTATGGCTCCATTTATATCAGAAGAAATTTATAACAAATTAACAGATAAATCAGTTCATTTAGCTGATTATCCAAAATGTGATGATTCAAAAATAAATGAATTAATTGAATCTAGAATGGACTTAATAAGAGATTTAATTTCTTTAGGTAGAAATGTTAGAGAAGAAACAAAGATAAAAGTTAGACAACCAATTAGTGAAGTACTAATAGATGCTAAAAACGAGGAATTAATAAGTGACTTAGTAACTTTAATTGAAGAAGAATTAAATGTTAAAAAGGTTACATTTATTAAAGATGTAAGCAATTATATGGAATTCATGGTTAAACCAAACTTTAAAGTGGCTGGACCTATATTTGGACCTAATATAAAAGAATATAGTAGTAAATTAAATGAGCTAAGTATGGATGAAATTGCTAAATTACAAAATGGTGAAACTATTAAATTAGATGTTAATAATAATAGTTATGATATAAATAGTGAATTAGTTGATATTAGAGTATCCTCTAAAGAAGGATTTAACGTTGCTACACTAAATGATAATTTTATTATTCTAGATACAAATTTAACAAAAGACTTAATTTTAGAAGGTATAGCAAGAGAAATGATTTCTAAAGTTCAAAATATCAGAAAAGAAAATGATTATAATATAATTGATAGAATTAATTTATATTATAAAGGTGATGAAGAAGTAGATGAAGCTGTTAATAAATTTGATGAATTTATTAAGAAAGAAACTTTAGCAATCAATATATCAGTAAAAGAAGGTATTAATAATTCATATGATTTAAATGGTCATGAAGTATTTATAGAAACAGAAAAGAGATAAAATTTATCTCTTTTTTTCTAAATTATTAAATAGTTCAGGATTTTTATAATACAATTCTAATATTTTATTAATAATCAAAGTTGGATATTTACATTCATAAAAACTACATAATTCTTTAATATTAAAAGAATCTATATCTAATATATAATTTTTATCTATTTTAGAAATTTGTTTCTTTCTTTCAATTTCACTTTTTAATTCAAGAATACTATCTTTACTTATATTACAAGTAATTAAACTATTAATAAAATTTTCATTTTCAGGAAAAATAAAATTGTTTATAAAAATTTGCTTTTGAAGTGATGAATTAAATGATAATTTTCTTCTATGACTTGTAGATGGTAGTGAATTCATATCACTCATGAAAGAAGTTGTTCTACTAGAAAAAGTTTTATATGAATTAATTAATTCTAAACTTTTTTTATATAAAAATAGTGACTTATCGTATTTTATATTACCACAAATTTGTCTTTCTTTTAAAGAACAATATATTATTAATTCATATTTTTTATCATCAATGTTATTTGTTTTAAAACTATCATCATTGTACGAAAATACATTTTTAATATTTATTTGCATTATAAATCACCTATAAAGATTATATAATAGTTTTTATTCGATTGCAATTAAATTACAATTAATGTATAATCTTTAAAGGGAAGTGACATATGAAAATAAAATATGAATTATTAAAAAATGAAAAAAATACAAAAGCTAGATTAGGAAAATTACATACAAATTATGGGGTATATGATACACCAATGTTTATGCCAGTTGGTACTTTAGCAAATGTAAAAACATTAACTCCAGAAGAATTAAAAGCAATGAATAGTGCAGTTATTTTATCTAACACATATCATTTATGGTTAAGACCAGGTGAAGATGTTGTTGATCATGCTGGAGGATTACATAAATTTATGAATTACGATGGACCAATTTTAACTGATAGTGGTGGATTTCAAGTGTTCTCTTTAGCTAAAAATAAAAATAAAGATATAGTTGAAGAAGGTGTTCATTTTAAAAGTCATTTAGATGGAAAAAAATTGTTTTTAACGCCAGAATTATCAATTCAAATTCAAAATAAATTAGATAGTGATATAGCGATGAGTTTTGATGAATGTATTCCATATCCAGCAAGTTATGAGTATGCTAAAAGAAGTACTGAAAGAACCTTAAGATGGGCTAAAAGAGGTAAAGATGTATTTAATAATGAAAGACAATCTTTATTTGGAATTGTTCAAGGTGGAGCATATCAAGATTTAAGAGAATATAGTGCTAAAGAAACAGTTAAAATGAATTTTGATGGTTATAGTATAGGTGGAACTAGTGTCGGTGAACCTAAAGATGTTATGTATAAAATGATTGATGATGGAATCAGATATTTACCAACTGACAAACCTAGATATTTAATGGGTGTAGGCGAACCTATTGATATTTTAGAGGGTGTTGTTAGAGGAATTGATATGTTTGATTGTGTTTTACCAACTAGGATAGCTCGTCATGGAAATGCCTTTACAAGAACAGGAAAAATTAATTTAAGAAACTTAAAATATAAAGAAGATTTTACTCCTTTAGAGGAAAATTGTGATTGTTATACTTGTAAAAATTATACTAAAGCATATATTAGACATTTAATTGTAAGTAATGAATCATTAGGTGGAAGGTTATTATCAATTCATAATATTAGATTTTTAATTAAATTAACTGAAGAAATAAGAGAAGCTATAAAAAATGATAATTTATTAGAATATAAAAATGAATTTATTAATAAATATACTAAAAATATGATATAATTACTATGGAGGTTTAAATGAAAGATTTAGAATATCAAGAAGTATTTAAAAAAACAGTGTTAAAGGAAGATATAGAACATGTAATTAAAGCTGTAAAAGAGGTACATAATGAATATTCTGGATGGGAAATTGGCGAACCTATGATAATCCCTATTGATGAAAAAAGTGTTCAAATTCAAATACCATTAAAAAAATATTCAAAGGAAAGAACTAGATGTTTCTAGTTCTTTTTGTTTATACCTATCATACTTCCTAGAATAGTTGAAGTAATTAAAATTATGTAATAAAAAACTAATTTCAAATCAAATTTTTGTTGTAATACTAGTAAATCAAAAATTATTAAAATAAAGGAAATTATTAAACCAAATTTTAATCCTTCTAACCATCCTTTTTTTGAACTTTTTTTGCCTATCAATAATCCACCAATAAAATAAGTAATTATGATAATTAAAATCTTAAAGATTGATAATGTCCCTTTACTAAAAATATCAAAATAATTTAGAGTTGTTAAAATTAAACTAGATATAAAAATAATA
Organism: uncultured Bacilli bacterium; assembly: GCA_934167465.1. Classification (GTDB taxonomy): domain Bacteria; phylum Bacillota_I; class Bacilli_A; order RF39; family UBA660; genus CAJOJO01. The sequence continues at coordinate 51,622 of CAKPKR010000003.1, forward strand.
CCCAACATAATTAGAAAAATAATACCAATATTTTTTAAATATTTCATAAAATCACCTAATAAATAATATGAAATGTATAAATAATTATTCTTTTAACATAATGATAACAGGTGATATTTATGTATATAGCATTGGCTTTAAAAACTGCAATTCTTTATTTTTTTATTGTTTTGGCATACCGAATTATGGGTAAAAAAGAAGTAGGAGAATTAAGTATAATAGATTTAATTGTTACTATTTTAATAGCTGAATTAGCAGCTATTTGTATTGAAAAAGATAAATCTTCTATAATGGTTTCAATAGTTCCAATTACTATTTTAGTTATAATTCAAGTTGGTATAAGTTTTATTTCATTAAAAAATGAAAGTATTAGAAATTTTATTGATGGAAAACCAAGTGTGATTATTAAAGATGGTGTTGTTAATTTTAGTGTAATGACAAAATTAAGATATAGTTTAGATGATTTACTTTCGCAATTAAGAGAAAAAGGAGTTAAAAATATAGATGAAGTTGATTATGCTATATTAGAAAATAGTGGTAATTTATCAATTTTCAAAAATACAAAAGATTATCCGTTACCATTAATTTTGGATGGTAAAGTAGATTATGGTGTTTTAAAGGAAATAAAGAAAGATGAGAAATGGTTAAATGCTTTGATAAAAGAAAATAATATAAACATCGAAAATATTTTTTATGCCTTCTATACCAAAAATAAAACTTATGTTATAAAAAAAGATGAAGTTTTATAATTTATCATATAATGGAATTAGTTTGAATTTGAACTTAAAAAAGTTTCTAAAAACGCGATGGATGTATCAGAAATTGAAGTGTTAAACAAATTTTTGGAATAGTTGTAAAAGAAGTATTAAAATAAGTAAGACTACATCAGGTACTAATGAAGTTATAGTTTTAAGTAGTTTTGACTACTTTTTTCTGTATTGTTTTTTTTATAATGTTTATAATAATAAAAAGATGTAAATAAGAAAATATTGTCTTGCAATACGTAATACGTTTATTATATAATAAGATAGAAAGGTAGTAGTGAAGTAGTATGAAAAAACAAGGATTTACACTTATTGAGTTGTTAGCAGTTATCGTAATATTAGCTGTGATAGCTTTAATCGCAACACCAATAATCTTAAATGTAATTGAAGATTCAAAAAAGGGAGCAGCCGAACAATCAGTAATCGGATATATAAATGGAATAGAAAATAGTGTATTAGTATCAGAATTAGATAATAATTCATTAGATGATGGAAGTTATAATATAAATGAATTAAATGTCGAAGTAAAAGGAAATAAACCAAGTAGTGGTAATGTAACATTAGAAAATGGAATAGTAGTAGATGCTGTAATTTGTATGAATGGATATAGAATAAATTATGCAAATAGTAAAGCTGAAGTCCAAGGAAAATGTGATGAAGCATTAGTATATAGTGAAGGTATTTTAAATGGAACAGATCCCGTATTAGGTGACAATATGATACCAGTCACAATTGAAAAAGATGGAACAGTAAAGTATGCTGATATAAACAAAAAATGGTATAGTTATAGAAATAAAGAATGGGCAAATGCAGTAATATTAAATACAAGTAATACTTACAAAGTAGGAGATATAATACCAGAAAGTGAAATTGAATCATATTTTGTATGGATACCTAGATATAAATATAAATTATTTAATGTAGATAATACAAGTAAAGATTCAAAGACATATACAATATATACAGATGTACCAAGTAAAGCAGAGGAAATAGAAATAATATTTGAAAATAAAGAAACAAAAGAAAGTATAGGAACAAAGAATGGAGAATATTTAACCCACCCAGCCTTCACATCATTTGAAAGTAATGGAATGTGGGTAGGAAAGTTTGAAACAGGCTATAAAGGAGCAACTTCAACTACTTCAGCTCAAGTAAATAGTAATGATTTAAGTAAAGTAATAGTTAAACCTAATGTATATAGTTGGCGAAATATAACTATAAATAATATATTCTTAACAAGTTATAATTATAAAAGAAATTTAGATTCACATATGATGAAGAATACCGAATGGGGAGCAGTAGCATACCTATCACATTCAAAATATGGAATTAATAATGATATAAGAATAAATAATAATAGTGCATATATAACAGGATATGCCAAGACAGAACAACCAACATGTGGATATACAAATAGCAATGAAAATTGTAATAGATTTGAAAGTACATCATTAAATCAAGATGGGACATATACCAAGAGATATAATACGGAAATAGGCTATTTAGCTAGTACAACCGGAAATATTACGGGAATCTATGATATGAGTGGTGGGTCACATGAATATGTAGCAGCATATATGGCAGGAAACTTAGGAAGTAGTGGAATAACACCAACCGATTATGATTCAAAATACTTTAATGTATATAATGCATCAAGTACACAAACAAGTTATCAATATCGAATTTTAGGAGATGCAACTGGCGAAATGGGACCATTTACAAATTTAAAATCAACTGGGAGCAATGGTGTTAAGACAGCATATGTTTCAAGTTGGTACGCTTCCGACGCGAATTTCGTTGACTCTTCTTACCCTTGGTTCATTCGTGGCATCCATTTCATCGGTGGTGTACTTGCAGGTCAGTTCAACTTCGCTAGGAACACAGGAACTAATAATGGTTATATTGGTTTCCGTTTAGTTTTAACACCACAATAAAGCAATGTTTAAAAAACATTGTTTTTTTCTAAAACTACTAATTTTCTTAGAAACAATAAAAAACTACCTTCAATTTTAAAAATTGACTAGATTAATTTTAAAAATTGACTTATAAAATAACAAAATTGGTCATTTTACATTATAAAAAATAAATGATATTCTTTCTTCACCGGAGGAGGAATGCTTATGCAAATAGAAAAAAATACATTCTATACTTGTAAATATGATAGACCATTCAAAGAAATATTTTTAAATGAACAAAATAAACATTTATTAAAAGGATTATTAGAAACAATACTAAAAACAGAAATTGATAAAATAGAACTAAAGCCAAGCGAATTAAATAGTAATAATATAAATATAAAAAGAAAATATTTAGATGCATTAATATATGTAAAAGGTAAAAAAATAGGAATAGAAGTAAATTCAAATGCTGAAGAAAATTATTTAAGACCAAGAAATGCATCATTTATATTTAATATATATTCATCACATACATTAGTAAGTGAAACATATGATGAAAAAACCGATATAATTCAAATTAATTTATCATATAACTTAAAAGATAAAAAGAATATAAGAATATATAAATTAAGAGATGAAGAAGGAAAAGAATATATTGAAAATTTATATATTTACGAAATAAATATGGATTACTATAGGAAACTATGGTACAATAAAAAAGAAGAAGTAAAAGAAGCAAAATATCTAGTAATGTTAGATTTAGAAGAAAAAGAATTAAAGGAATTTGCAAAAAACGATAGAGAGGTGAATGAATATATGGAAAAATTGGAGAATTTAAATAGTAATCCAGAATTTTACCAATATATGACACACGAAGAAGATGAAAGAAAGATACACAACTCTATGATGTATGAAGCAGAGCAAAAAGGTCTAGAAAAAGGTATAGAACAAGGTTTAGAACAAGGAATTGAAGAAGGAAAAAATGCCGAAAAAATAGCTACAGCGACAAACTTTAAAAATCTTGGCATAGATATTGAAACTATATCAAAAGCAACTGGTCTATCAAAAGAAGAAATAGAAAAATTATAATAAACTTCATTTTAAATAATGAAGTTTTGTATCTATTAATTTGACAAAAATCATAATACGAACAAAAATTCTACTTGACTTTTACGTCTGGGGGGGGGGGTATGATAGTAATGGAAAGTAGGAATCTAGATGAAAAAAGTAATAAAAAGTAGAATATTTTTAGTAATAATTACGATGATTATATGTATAAGCGGAACATTATATGCAGCTAATACATATAAAGCATCAGATGTAGTATATAATACCAGTGATGGAACAAGTAAAAATGTAAGTGAAGTCTTAAACGAGTTATATGATAAATCAAATAACAATTCTGATTTAGAATTAATATATGATGCAATGGTTTCTAAAGGAGTAACACCATCTAGTAAAAAGATAGATGATATTATAATGGCAATCAAAACAAAGATGGGAGTTTCAACTCATATAGCATCTGTTAGATTTGCAAATAGAGCCACTAATAGTTCTTCATATACAAGGGGTAGAATGTATTTATATGACTCTAGTGGGACAGTACTATCATCTAGTTGGGCAGAAGGATCAGGAGAATCAACAATTTATGGTGAGGATGTTAGAGTCAGTTCTGGTACAATTTTATATGCTGGTTTTTCATCAGCATCTGATAAAAATACAAGAGGAATATTGCAGCTTGTTGTTGATGGAAATGTGGTAACATCTGTATTTGTTGAAACAAGCAAAGGAACGTCAAATACTAATAAAATTACAGTTTTGGATTCTTAAAATACTAATTATATTAGTATTTCTTTTCTTTAAATAGAAAATATGATATATTGTATAAGAGGTGATTATGTGGTAGTACTTATAACAGGTGGCGCTAAAAATATTGGAAGAAGTATTGCTTTAGAATTTGCTAAAAACGGATATGATGTTGTTATAAATTATAATAGTAGTGAAATGGAAGCAATTGAACTTAAGGAATTACTAGAAAAAACATATAACATTAGTGCTCTGATAATTAAATGTGATATAAGTAATGAAATAGAAGTAAAAAATATGATCAATAAAATAGTTTCAAAATATTCAAAAATAGATGTTTTAGTTAATAATGCTGCTATTGAAATAAATAGTGAATTTGAAGAAAAAACAAAAGAAACATTTAATAAAGTTTTATCTACTAATTTAGTTGGTACTTTTTTAGTTAGCAAATATGCTAGTTTTTATATGGAAAAAGGATATATTATAAATATATCAAGTAATAATGCTATAAATAAGAATGATCCAAATACATTGGAATATGATGCATCAAAAGCTGGTATAATTTCTTTAACACATAATCTCGCTAAAAAACTTTCACCAAATATAAATGTAAACTGTATTGCTCCAGGTTGGGTTGAAACAAATGAAATAAAAGAACTAGACAAATCACTAGATAATAAATTTATAGAAGAAGAAAGTAAGAAAATTTTAAAAAGAAGATTTGCTAAAGAAGAAGAAATAGCATCTCTAACTTATTATTTAACAACTAATAATTACATAAATGATACTGTAATAACTATAGATGGAGGTAGTATCTAATGAACGTACAAGAAAAAGAAATAGAAATAAGAGAAGAATTAAAAAAAATAGATGATATATGTCTATTTAATAGCAAAAAAGTATTAGAATCTTTCAAAAAGAACAATTTATCTGAGATCCATTTTAATAGTACGACTGGGTATGGATATAATGATTCAGGTAGGGAAACAATTGAGAAAATATATAGTGATATCTTTAAAGCAGAAGATGCTTTAGTAAGAAGTCAATTTATTTCAGGCTCACATGCTTTAACTGTAACTCTTTTTGGACTATTAAGACCTAATGACACATTACTTTCAATTTCAGGACTTCCTTATGATACTTTACATGAGGTTATTGGAATTAAAGAAAATAAAAGTTCATTAAAATCATTTGGAATAAACTATGAACAAATTGACTTAATTGACAATGATTTTGATTACAAACAAATTGAAAAAAAATTAAAAGAAAAAAAGATTAAACTAATTGAAATTCAAAGATCAAAAGGATACTCAACTAGAAAAAGTATTACTATTGATAAATTAGAAAAAATAATTAATTTCATAAAAAATATTGATAAAGAAGTAATAATTATGATTGATAATTGTTATTGTGAATTTGTTAATACTAAAGAGCCAATAGAAATAGGTGCGGATATAGCAGTTGGTTCATTAATAAAAAATTTAGGAGCAGGAATTGCTCCAAATGGTGCTTATGTAGTTGGTAGAAAAGATTTAATTGAATTAGTTAGTGAAAGATTAAATTTACCTGGTGAAGGAAAAGAAGTTGGACCAACTTTAGGAATAAACAAATTAATTTTACAAGGGTTATATATGGCTCCAAGTGTAGTTTCAGCTTCACTTAAAACAGCTGTATTAACTAGCAAAGTAATGAATGAATTGGGATATGACGTAGAACCAAAATATAATGAAGAAAGAGCCGACATTGTGCAAAGTATAATATTTCACAATAAAGAAGATTTAATTAAATATGTGGAAGGAATTCAATTAGGATCAGCTGTAGATTCTAATGCGATTCCAATTCCAGTTGATATGCCAGGGTATGATGATCAAGTTATAATGGCATCAGGATCATTTACTCAAGGCTCTTCAATTGAACTCTCTTGCGATGGACCAATCAGAGAACCTTTTATAGCATATCAACAAGGTGGTTTAACTTATGAATATGGAAAATTAGGTTTACAATGCGCTGTAAATAGAATTCTTGAATATAAAAAATAATTGTGATATACTAAATAATAGGTGATAGTATGGAAAGAAAAAACAATGAATTTATGTTATGGATTGTAATTTGTACAATAATTGGATTATTTATTTGGCAAATGCCTAATATTGAAAGATTAATATTTGGTAGAGCTAAAAAAGATAAAACGAAAACAGAAGAAAAAACAGAAGAAAAAAAAGATGAAATTGTAAAAAGCGGTCGAATTACTTGTGGTATGACAGGTAACAATGAAGAAACAGTTGAGTATCAAATATCATATACTGACTCAAAATTAACAAAAGTAACAGAAATAATTTCAGCAGTTTATGAAACAAATTCAGATGAATATAAAAAGGCTTTAGAAATTTGTAATAATACTGAAAGTAAATATGCTAATCATGATGGATTTACTGCAACTTGTACAAATGATTATTCTGTATTTGAAACAAAGCGTATTTATGATTTGAAAAAATTTAAAGAATTTACCATTGATAATAATAATGAAACTGAGATTGTATCTATAGATGTTAGATATAATGAGGATATAGATTCAGTTATAAAAAAATATCAAGAAAAAGGTGCTACATGTAAATAAAATTGATATATAAATATCAATTTTTTCTATTCAAAGTTTGACATTAATAAATGATGATGCTATACTCTATAAACAGGGGAGTAATGTAATATGGAAGTAAAAAGATTAAGATTAAAATTAATTAAAGGAGTTAATTCAGAAGGTGAAATTGTTTATAGTGAACCTTATGATTTAGCAGAAAAAATGGATATAAGTTTATTACAAAAAATTTTAAAAGAAAAAATTTTTTTCCCAGGATTTGTTTTGGAAAGAAGTTATTTTGAAAAAAATGATTATAATAATGAATATGGAGAAAATGAATTTCATCCTATACTTGAAGTTGTATATGCAATAGATTATATAGATTCTTTTAAGTTTTTTGATGATGTTTTTTTCAAAACTAAATATCATATAGTTAAAGATAGCATTTTAGAAGTTAGAAATTACTTAAAAGAAATTTTAATTAATAGTAAGTATGGTATTGATGATACATTAGAATATGTTGTAGAAAGACTAGAATGTAGTCAAAAAAGAAAAATATTAAAAAAAGTAAAATAATTACTATTAATAAGGTATTGACAAGCATATATTATTATTGTATAATCATTAAGAAATCAAAAAAAGGAAAGAAGTGTATCCACACTCACCTGAATGCAATTAGCGTTAGGTAAAATGCCAATTATTTTAATATAGTTAGCTATTAGTGGATACATTTGTGTATTCACTTTTTTATGGAGGTGTCAGGTATCGCAAAGGAAAAAGAATTGTATATTAATGAAAAAATACGTGCTAAAGAAGTAATGGTAATCGGTCCTAAAGGAGAACAATTAGGAATCAAACCAATAGCTGATGCATTAACATTAGCAAGTTATGCTGGATTTGATTTAGTTATGATAAATAATAATGGTGCAACACCTGTTTGTAAAATTATGGATTATAATAAATTCAAATACGAAAATAAGAAAAAACAAAAAGAAAATATAAAAAAACAAAGAGAAAGCAATTTAGAAGTAAAAGAATATAGATTATCAGTAACTATTGATGTCCATGATTTTAATACACGTATTAAAAATTCATCAAAATACTTAGAAAAAGGTCATAAAGTTAAGATTTCAATTAAATTTAAAGGTAGAGAAATGGCTCACCCAGAATTAGGTAGAGAGGTATTAGAAAGATTTGCTAAAGAGGTAGAATCTTTAGCTACTCCAGAATCTTCTCCTAAAATGGAAGGAAGATTTATGACTATGATGCTTATACCAAATAAAGAAAAATAGGAGGAATTAATATGCCAAAACAAAAAACACATAAAGGAATGGCTAAGGTTTGCAAAGTTAGACCTGGTGGAACAATCAAGATAGGAAAACCTGGAACAAGACATAACACAGGTAAAAAAAGCTCATTATCAAATAGAGCTGGTAGAAAAGGTAACGGATTAACTCAATCTGATTACAAAAGAATTAAAGATTTTATATAGAAAGTAGGGATTTAAATGCCAAGAGTTAAAGGTGGAACAATACATCGTGCAAGACGTGCAAAAGTTATGAAAGCTGCCAAAGGTTATTTTGGAAGTAAACATAGATTATACAAAACAGCTAAAGAACAAGTAATGCATTCATTATCTTATTCATATAGAGATAGAAGACAAAAGAAAAGAGATTTTAGAAAATTATGGATTACAAGAATTAATGCTGCTTGTAGAATGAATGATATTAGTTATTCAAAATTTATAAATGGTTTATCAAAAGCAGGAGTTGATATCAACAGAAAAATGTTGTCAGAAATAGCAATTGATAATCCAGCTGCATTTACTGAATTAGTTAAAGTAGCAAATGAAGGTTTGTCTGGAAAAACAGTTAAAGAAGAGCCAAAAAAAGAAACAACAAAAAAAGCTGTTAAAGAAGAAGTTAAGGAAGATTTATCTAAATTAACAGTTGCTGAATTAAAAAAACTAGCTGCTTCAAAAAAAATTGAAGGTGCTTCAACAATGAAAAAAGCCGAATTATTAGAAGCTTTAAAATAATCATTAATTGATTATTTTTTTTAACTATTATATAATTTTAATGGTGATAACATGGAAATATTTGAAAATATGATTGTAAGAAATTTTGATAAGGAATCCGATAAAAATATTTTGGATGAAATAAATGGAAAATCGAAATCTAATATGATTCATCAAATAGAAGAAAGATTATTAACAAGTAGAAAAGTTGAATCTTTAGAATTTGATAATGCTTATTTAATAGATATTGCTAATAAAACAGTCGCTTATATATTTTTATCAGGAAAATCAAAACAAGTTATTTATTTTGAATGTTTGGTTTTAAAAGATTATCGAAATAAAGGAGTTGGTAAATATATTTTAGAAAATATGAGCGAATATATATTAAGAAATAATACCGACTTAAAAGAAATAAAATTAAGTATCGATAGAAGTAATATTGCTAGTATGAGAACTGCTGAATCTGTGGGATATGTATGTGATAGTGATTATACTAATGAAAAATTAGATTTTATAATGGATAATCCATATTACGTGAAATATAAAAAATAAAAATTTGACAAATTTTTATTTTTTAATATAATAATTAAAAATTATAGATTTTGGAGGAATGAAAGATGTTGGAATTACAGGAAAATATTAGAGAAGTAAAAAGTCAGTATGATAAAAACAAAAATAACTGTAATAAAATAGAACAATTAGATTATATGAGAAGTTTAATTAAATTGTATCATAATTTTGAATGTAAAAAAACTTATGAAGAAATGATGAGAGAATATAAAGTAAGATACATTTACAATGAATCAAAAGTTGAAGGAAATATTACACCAGAAGAACAACTTGGTATAGGTGTTGTATACGATTATATCCAAAAATTTGATTTTGAAAAAGATTATTTTAATGTTTTCACAACTTCACTTTTAATTCATCAAAAATTATATTCTAAATGTTTTTACAAAGAATTTGGAGGTAAACTGAGAACTGAATCAGTGTATTTAAAAAATTCTAATATTGAAATAATGGAACCTTTAGCTGCTCAAAAGTATTTCAATTCATTTATTAGCAAAAGTGAAGAAGTATTTATTCCTCTTGATGAAAATGATATTTTAGGTTATATTGAAAAATGTATTAAATTAACAACGGACTTAATAAAAGTTCAACCATTTCAAGATGGTAATAAAAGAACTTTTAGGTCATTATTAAATTTATTATTAAAAAAAGCAACATTACCACCAATATATATTAATATTAATCACAGGGTAGAATATAAGAAATATTTAATGGATGCAATTTTGAATGATGAATATTCAGGTATTTATGAATTTTACTATAATAGAATTGAAGAAGCAATATTTGAATTAGATTTATATAATAGAGAAATAGAAGAAGAAGTTAAAACTTATCGTTTATTAAGAGATATTAAAAATATAAGCAAATATTAACTTTATTTTTAAAAGATAATTTGGTATAATACCATAGGTGATAGTATGATAAGTTTTTTAGAATTATTTTTAGGTAAAAGCGCGAAATGGTTAATTTTATTTATAATAGGGACCATTTTAGGATATTTTTTACTTAAAATAGCAGATAAAAAATTACCTAGAAAAATATATAATATAATTTACTTTATTGTTTATGCTATATTGGGAATATTTTTAATATTATTTTTTGTAGAATTAATAATAAGAGTGTTTACAATTTAAGGAAAAACTTTGTGTTTTTTCTTTTTTTTTGTTATAATGAAAAAGGTGGTAAATATGAAAAACTACGATGAAAGTTCAATAAAAATTCTAGAGGGACTAGAAGCCGTAAGAAAAAGACCAGGTATGTATATTGGTTCAACCGATAAAAGAGGTTTACATCATTTAATCTGGGAAATTGTCGATAATGGTGTCGATGAAGTAATAAATGGTTATGGTAAAAAAATTAAGATTTCAATTAATCAAGATGAATCAATTACAGTAGAAGACGAAGGAAGAGGTGTTCCAGTTGGAATGCATTCTAGTGGAATGTCTACTCCTGAAGTAATTTATACAGTATTACATGCTGGTGGTAAATTTGAAACTGGTGGATATAAAGTATCTGGAGGATTGCACGGAGTTGGTGCTTCAGTCGTAAATGCTCTATCTAGTTGGATGGAAGTTTATATTAAAAGAGATGGGTATGAACATTTTATTAGATTTAAAGATGGTGGTAAATTAGATATACCATTAAAGAAATTAGAAAAAACTAATAAAACGGGGACTAAAGTAACATTTATGCCTGATCCTACAATATTTTCTACAACGCATTTTTCATTTACAACGATTTGTGAGAGAATGCAAGAGTGTGCTTTTTTACTTAAAGGGTTAACAATCGAAGTATATGATATACCTGATGATAAAAAAGAGGTATACCATTATGAAAATGGTTTAGAAGCATTTGTAGATTATTTAAATGAAGACAAAAATTCATTACATAAAACTGTTCATTTTGAAGGAATGAAAGAAAAAATAAATGTTGAAATAGCATTTCAATATACTGATTCATATTCAGAAAATATAATTTCATTTGTCAATAATGTTAAAACAAATGATGGTGGAACACATGAAGTTGGATTTAAAACAGCAATAACAAGAGTATTTAATGATTATGCTAAAAACAATGGTTTTCTAAAAGCAAAAGATAAAACTTTTGAAGGAGCCGATACTAGAGAGGGACTAACTGCTATTATAAGTTTACAAATACCAGAAGATTTATTACAATTTGAAGGTCAAACTAAGGGTAAACTAGGGACACCACTTGCTCGTAATGTTGTTGATAATATAGTAGCTGAAAAATTACAATTTTTCTTAGAAGAAAATAAAGAAGTAGCAACTAATATTTTAAATAAGATGGTTAAAAGTAAAAATGTTAGAGAAGCTGCTCGAAAAGCAAGAGATGAAGCTCGAAATGGAAAATCAAAAAACAAAAAAGAACAAGCTTTGTCTGGTAAATTATCACCTGCACAAAGTAAAGATGCTACTAAAAATGAATTGTTCTTAGTCGAAGGAGATTCAGCTGGTGGTTCAGCTAAACTTGGTAGGGATAAAAAATATCAAGCGATTTTACCATTAAGAGGTAAAGTTTTAAATACTGAAAAAGTTAGAATGGAAGAAATATTCAAAAACGAAGAAATTAATACAATGATTCACACAATAGGAGCTGGAGTTGGAACTGATTTCGATGTTAAAGATTGTAATTATGATAAAGTAATTATAATGACCGATGCCGATGATGATGGTGCTCATATTCAAATACTATTAATTACTTTCTTTTATAGATACATGAAACCATTAATAGAGGCTGGGAAACTATATATAGCCATGCCTCCATTGTATAAAATTTCGTCTGGTAAAGAAGAATATTATGCTTGGACTGAAGAAGATAGAAAAGAAATACTAGAAAAATTCAAAAATAAAACATCTAATACACAAAGATATAAAGGACTTGGTGAAATGGATGCTATCCAATTAAGAGAAACAACAATGGATCCTGAAAAAAGAAGTTTAATTAAAGTAAGTATTAATGATGGGGCTTTAGCCGAAAAAAGAGTAAGTATTTTAATGGGAGATAAAGTAGAACCAAGAAAAGAATGGATAGAAGAAAATGTTGATTTTACTTTACAAGATAATTATATAAAATAGGATTTTTTTAAATCCTTTTTTGTTTATTATGAAATTTTTACAAAATTATCAAGAATTATTTTGTTTTTGTTCTAAATAATATGTCGGAATTCGTATGTAAAAAATTAGATAAGAAAAATTAAAAATATGGTAGAATATTAATCGATATATTTAATTGGTGTTAGTGCATTCCTTCTATAATAAGAAGGAGAGGTGGTCGTTATGAAAGAAAGAGAAAAACTCTATTCTTAATAATCTTCCTACTATTATTTATAGTAATTATATTACTTTATAAATAAAAAAATGCACTATCACAGGGGGATAGTGCTTTCAAAACTTTTGGAATGTATCTAACTCTGAACAATTAGATATATCCTTTTTTATTGTATGAGTAATAACTCATCTATATACATAGTAACATTTTAAAAAAATTTTTCAATAATATTATAAAATAAATTGCAAGAATTTAAAACGCGAACAAAATTTCTGCTTGATTTTTACGCCTGGGGGGGGGGTATAATCTAAGTAGGATAGGTGTTATAAATGAAAAAAATAATAAAAAATAAAATAATTTTAATAGTAATATTATGTATAATAAGTTGTGGTATAGGAGTATATGCTGCAACAACATATAAAGCAAGTGATATAGTATATAACGCAAGTGACGGAACAAGTATAAATGTAAATGATGCTTTAAATGATATTTATACAATCAAAACACAAGGTAATGCAACAGAAAATGATATTTTGAATGGAAAAACAGCTGTCGTAAAAGGAAAAATGATAACTGGTACATTTAAAAATAATTTTACCTTTGAAACAATAGAAAACCCGGTTGGTACATCTATTATGGATTATAATGAGAAAAGAAAAGATAAATATTTGACTTTTACACTAGGTGAAAGGTTAAGTTACAATGATACTAATTATTCTGATTATATGTGTTATATTTATCCTATAGATTTAACTAATGTTTCAACACTCATCTTGTATCAATGGAATTATATATCGATGCATTTTACAGTAGCAATTTCATTATTTGATACTCCATTATATTCTAGGCAAGAAATAATAGATAATGCATTTGCAACGTGGACATATTCGACATCAGGTAGTAAAAAGGCATCTAATTACAATATTAAAGAAATTGATGTAAGAAATGTAACTGGTAAGAAGTATATCAATATTGCAGTTGTTAGTAAGAATAATTCTTCTGATGAATATTATATGCTTACTAAAAATATAATATCGTTTAATTAAAAAAATAAAATTATGACATTTTTCGACAAATTATTTATTTCCTAATGCATATAATATATAAGTATTGGAGGAATTATATGTGTTTAGAAGAAACAATGTTTTATAAAATAAAATTTATTGATGAAAATAAAGTTGTAATAAAAGAAAATATATTAGATAAAATAGAATATAATAATAGTCAAAGTACGCTACTTTTAATTTTAGTTAAATATTTATTGGATGATACAGAATATGTATGCGAAGAATATAATTCTTTAAAAAAATTTATTGATATAACACCACAAAAAAATACACCAACAAACTTGGTTGATATTTTAGGAATAATAAAAATTTTTATAAATAAAGTATGCCCAGGAACAATAGAAGAGGAAAAATTATTAAGTAAGCTACAACTTTATGATGATATCATTAATCAAGAAGGAAAGACTTTAACATTTGCTTTGGCTTAAATTCTTTGCATTACTTCTTTTTTTTTGGTATAATTAACTATGGTGAGATTATGAATGTATTAAACAAAATATATGATTATGCTCTAGAAGAAATAATGGGAGATAGATTCGGAAGATATTCAAAATCTATTATTCAAGATAGAGCGCTTCCAGATATTAGAGATGGTTTAAAACCGGTTCAAAGAAGAATATTATACGCAATGTATAGAGATAGAAATACTAGTGATAAACCATATAAAAAATCAGCTACGGCTGTAGGAAATATAATGGGACATTATCATCCCCATGGTGACTCATCAATCTATGATGCAATGGTTAGATTGAGTCAATGGTGGAAACAAAATACTCCATATATAGATATGCATGGTAATAATGGTTCCATTGATGGTGATGGAGCAGCGGCAATGCGTTATACTGAATCTAGATTATCAAAAATTTCTATGGAATTATTAAAAGATATCGATAAAGACACAGTTGATATGGTATGGAATTTTGATGATACCTTAAAAGAACCTGTTGTTTTACCCGCTAAATTTCCAAATTTATTAGTAAATGGATCAAATGGTATTAGTGCAGGATATGCAACAAATATTCCAACCCATAACTTAGTAGAAGTAATAGATGCAACCATAAAAAGAATAGACAGTCCAAATTGTAGATTAGATTCTATTTTAGAAATAGTAAAAGGTCCAGATTTTCCAACTGGTGGAATAGTTGAAGGAAAAAAAGGAATAATTGACGCTTTTACAACAGGTAGAGGTAAAGTAATAGTTAAAGCAAAAACTGAATTTGTAAAAGACAAAGGTAAGAATACTATTTTAGTAACAGAAATACCTTTTGAAGTTAATAAAGCTTTACTAGTAAAAAAAATAGATGAAATTAGAATTGACAAAAAAATTGAAGGAATAGTTGAAGTATTAGATGAATCAAATTTTGAAGAACCAACTAGAATAGCCATCAATTTAAAAAAAGATGCTGACAAAGAACTAATATTAAATTATTTGTTAAAAAATACTGATTTACAAGTATCATACAATTATAATATGGTTGCTATTGTAAATGGTAGACCAATGACAGTTGGTATTTTAAAAATATTAGATGCTTATATAGACCATCAAAGAGAAGTAATAACAAGAAGAAGTAAATTTGATTTGGACGTTTATAAAGAAAGAATGCATATTATTGAGGGATTAATTAAAGCTCTATCAATATTAGATGATGTTATCAAAACAATTAGAGCTAGTAAAAATAAAGCTGATGCTGAAATTAATTTGACCAAAGAATATGGATTTACTGATAAACAATCTAAAGCAATAGTGGCTTTACAACTTTATAAATTAACTAATACTGATGTTACAGAATTGAAAGCAGAATTCGAAGATTTAAAAAATAAAATTAATGCCTTAGAATTAATTTTATCTGATGAAAATAAATTAAAATCTTTAATGAAATATGAGTTAAAAAAAGTTAGAGATGAGTATGGAACTCCAAGAAAAACTGAAATTAGAGATGAAATAACAGAAATAAAAATTGATACAGTTAAAATGATTCCAAAAGAAGATGTAATTGTTGTTGTAAGTAATGAAGGTTACATTAAGAGATTAAGTAATCGTAGTATGGAATCAAGTGATGGTGAAACAGGGTTAAAAGAATTGGATTATGTAATTGGTAAATATAAAATGAACACAATGGATACTTTATTATTATTTACAGATAAGGGTAATTATTTATATATTCCAGTTTATGAGATACCTGATATGAAATGGAAAGATTTAGGTAAACACGTAAGTAATATAATATCTATATCTGCCGAGGAAAACATAATTGCAAGTTTACCAGTATATGATTTTGATAAAGAACAATATGTAACGATATTTACTAAAAATGGTATGGTTAAAAGAACTAAATTAAATGAATTTAAAGCCTTAAGATATTCAAAACCAATAACTTGTATTAAATTAAAAGATGATGATAAAGTAGTGGATGTTAAATTTAATACAGATAAATATGTATTTGTTTCAACTAATAATGGTTATGGTTTAACTTACAAATTAAGTGAAGTTCCTATTGTTGGTTTAAAGACTAGTGGAGTTAAATCAATTAGTTTAAAGAATGATTTTGTTGTAAGTTCAACAATATATGGAGACAATCTAGAATATTTAACAGTTATTACGAATAAAATGACTGGAAAAAGAATAAAATTATCTGAATTTGAAGTAACTTCAAGAGCTCGAAAGGGAGTTCAAATTGTAAGGGAAATTAAAACTAATCCATATTATATTTTAAAAACTTTTATAATTAATTATAAAGAAACTTTAGGTCTTAAATTAAAGACAGAGATTATAGAGATTAAGTTGACTGAAATACCAATAATGGACAGATATTCTACAGGTTCATCAATATCAAAAAGTGAGATAGTTGATGTCTTTGAAACAAAAATATTAGAATTTAAAGAAGAAGTAAACACAAAAATAGAAAAAGAAAATATTGATTTAGATACAATTGATCAAAAAATGATGACGATTGATGATTTTTTGAAAGAATTATAGAAAGGAATGATTAGATGTTACACGATATTTTAATGATTTTAATAGGACTTATTATAGGAGCAGTAGCTGGATTTTTAATAGCTAAAAAATATATGCAAAAGTATTTAAAACAAAATCCACCTATTAATGAACAAATGATTAGAGCTATGATGTCAGGAATGGGTAGAACTCCAAGTCAAAAACAAGTAAATCAAATGATGAAACAAATGAATAAATATATGGATTAATTTCCATATATTTTTAATTATTACATACTTATTATAAAACAATATAAGTAGTATAATTTTATTTAAAGAATATATTAACAGTTGAGTGTTGTCTCCGAATGGGGGTGATGAAATGTCAAAGAAAGATTTTTTAATCTTTGTCTTAATCATTATCATCATTCTACTTATACTTCTATTATTCAAATGATAATGAATTATAAAAAGAAAAAGCACTCAATCTAACAAGATTAAGTACTTACCAAATTAAATGAGGTTGTACTCAACATCGAGTTGTTAAGTATTCTCCTTTTTTATTTTATGCAAGATTTCCTTACATATACATAATATTATAAACTATATTTTTTTCAACTTTATTATTTAATTAATTGGACAAAATAAAAAAAACATATAAACACATATTATTAATTAGAGGTGTGATATGTTTAAGAAGTTGATTAGTTATTTATTCAAAGATTTTTATTTTTTTACGGCTGCTTATTCGAACCAAGTTTTTCCTGACCCATTATCTAAAGAAGAGGAAGAAAAATATTTAGAAAGAATGAAATTAGGAGATAAAGAAGCAAGAAATATACTAATAGAACATAATTTAAGACTAGTTGCTCATATCGTAAAAAAATATGAACATAGTAAAGAAGATAGTGATGATTTAATAAGTATTGGAACAATTGGATTAATAAAAGGAATAGATAGTTATTCTTATAAACACGGAACTAGAATAACTACATATTGTGCTAGATGTATTGAAAATGAAATATTAATGTATTTTAGGTCAAATAAAAAGAATAGCAAAAATATATCTTTAAATGAAATGATAGGATTTGATAAAGATGGAAATGAAATATCATTCTTAGATATTTTAAAAACACCAGATCCTGAATACGATTTAGATTTACATCAAAAAGAAAATATAATAAATTTAAGGAATTATTTTAATATACTTAATGATAGAGAAAAAGAAATAATGATAAAAAGATATGGATTAAACAATACTGATGAAGTAACTCAAAAAGAAATAGCTAAAGAATTAGGAATCTCAAGAAGTTATGTTTCAAGAATTGAAAAAAGAGCTTTAACTAAAATGCTAAGAGAATTTATTAAAAACAAAAATATTAATTGAAAAATTAAAAAAAATATAGTATAATATAAGCAATATTTGTTTGAAAGAGTATTTAATTTAAAGCATTTTAGAGAGAATGAATTTGGTGAAATCATTTATGTAAGAATTAAAGAAGACAGCAAACGCAAAATAATCGTATATCTGCGTTAAAGATTTAAGGAGTATAGAAATATCTATAAATTAAGGTGGCACCGCGGGTAAACTCGTCCTTAATTGTAGGTATTTTTTTGTATTTTGGAGGGTTTTTATGGAAAAAAATGTGGTAACAATTTATAAAAAAATAAAAATAGTAGAAGATTTATATTTATATAAATTCAAAGAAATAGCAACTAATGTTGAGTATGATTTTATTGATAATACAATTAGTTATACTAAAAACAATAAAAAAATGACTATTTATGAAATGGAAGATCCAGCATTTACTGTTTCTGATGAAAAAATGTGTTTTAGTGACTATATAGCAATAGAAGATTTAGAGAAAATGTATAATAAAACTGATTATCAAGAATTATTAGATATTTATAAGAAAGAAGTTCAATGTTTTATTAGAATTGGTTATTTTGATGCTGAAAATGATATTTTAAAAATAGTAAATAGTGATGTATTAGAGATTGAAGCAGCCGAACCAGACATTAGTTTTAATGAGTATGTACTAACAGGTATGTCAGATTGGACATCTGAAGTTACTTTTCCAATCGAGACGATAGAAGCAATGATTAAAGAATTAGAATCAAAACAATATGAATCATTGAAAGAAAGACTTAAGATAATGATTAATGAGAATAATATTATAACATCTGGATTTCAAAAAAATTCACAAGATAATTCTGTTGCAAAAAAGAAAGTTGAAATTGTAAAGAAGGAAGAAAAAAAGGAAACATTAGATGATGTTATGAATGAACTTAATTCTTTAATAGGGCTTAATGAAATAAAAACAGAAATTGATAAATTAAAAAAATATTTAAATTTTAGAAAAAACACTGAAGATAAAATTGTATTATCTGAACCAAATTTAAACATTGTATTTAGTGGAAATCCAGGGACTGGTAAAACTACAGTCGCTAGACTTTTAGCTAGAATTTATTATTTGCTTGGATATGCTAAAACAGACAAATTTAAAGAAACAACAGCACAAGATTTTATTGCTGGATATGTTGGACAAACTGCAATAAAAGCTCGAGAATTAATAGATCAAAATAAAAATGGTGTTATATTTATAGATGAAGCCTATGTATTTTCTTCTGCCGCACAACAGTTTGCTGATGAAGCTTTAGTAGAAATAATTAAAGAAATGGAATCTAGAAATACTATATTTATATTTTCTGGATATACAAAGGAAATGGAAAATTTTATTAAAATGAATCCAGGTATTAGATCTAGAATAGGTTATAATATGGAATTTAAAGATTATAGTACTGAAGAACTATATGAAATATTTGCTACTAAAGTTAAAAAAGCTAAATTAATTGTAAGTCCAAAAGCAAAAGAAAAAATAGTTAAAATAATAGAACAAAATAAGAAATTAGAATCATTTGGTAATGGACGATTTATTGATAATTTATTTGATAAAATAATCATTAATCATTCTTTTAAAATAAATGATTATACATCTGTTAGAAAATTAAAAACAATAACAAGTGATACAATTGATGATGAATTAATTAATAGTTTAAAAACAAAACAAAAAGTAAATAGAATAGGATATTAAGGAGGAACTATGATACAAAAACCAAAAGGAACATATGATGTATTTGATAAAAAAGGAAAGACAATATTAGAAATAGAAAAAATATTAAAAGTATTGATGGAAAAATATAATTATAATTATGTTAGGACACCTTTATTTGAAGCAAGTGAGTTATTTCATAGAGGTGTAGGCACTACTACTGATATTGTGACTAAAGAAACATACGATTTTGTTGATAGAGGAAATAGAAATATGACTTTAAGACCAGAAGGAACTGCCGGAGTTGTTAGAAGTTATATTGAAAATAAAATGTATGCTAACACAAGTGGTCCAACTAAAACTTGGTATTATGGTCCAATGTATCGATATGAAAGACCACAATCAGGACGATTTAGAGAATTTTATCAATTCGGGGTAGAAGTGTTTGGAAGTGATTCACCACTTATAGATGCTGAAGTAATAAGTATACCAGTAAATTTTTATAGATTATTAGGACTAAAAGGAATTAAAGTAAATATTAATTCTTTAGGTGATACGGAATCAAGAAATAATTATAGAGAAGCTTTAAAAAAATATTTTGAGCCGCATCTAGATGAATTATGTGATGATTGTAAAGAAAGATTTAATAAAAATCCACTTAGAATAATTGATTGCAAATATGATGCTAATTTAGATATAATAAAAAATGCTCCTAAAATAATAGATTATTTAAATGAAGAAAGTAAAAAACATTTTGAAGAAGTAAAAAAATATCTGGATGCAATGGATATTGAATATGAAGTAAATCCTAATATTGTAAGAGGACTAGATTACTATACACATACAGTATTTGAAGTTGAAGCAAATGTTACTGGTTTTGGTGCTCAAAATGTATTATGTGGTGGAGGAAGATACAATGGGCTAGTAGAAACCATTGGTGGTCCTAATACACCAGGGGTAGGTTTTGCTTTAGGACTAGAAAGATTATTGACAGCTTTAGAATTTGAAAATATTGATTTAGTTAAAGAGGATAATTTAGATATTTATATTATTCCAATGGATACATATGAATATAGTATTTCACTAGGCAATGTTTTAAGAATGAATGGATTTAATGTTGAAGTTGATTTTACTAATAAAAAAATAGGTAATAGTTTTAAACAAGCTGATAGATTAAAAGCAAAATATATAATTATAATTGGAACTGATGAAGTTAATAGTAAAATATTAACAATAAAAAATAATGAAACAAAAGAAGAATATAAAATTGAAGAAAATAAATTAATTGACTTTTTTGATGAAAAGATAGAGGGATAATATGAAGAAGAACAATACAGATTTTAATGTAAAAAATGTAGATGAAATTGTTACGTTATATGGATGGGTTTCTAAAAAAAGAAATCTTGGAGGATTAATATTTATTGATTTAAGAGATAGATCAGGAATAATTCAATTAGTTGTTAATCCAGATACAGCTTGTTATAGTATTGCAGAAAGTTTAAAAAATGAATATGTAATTAAAATAACAGGAAAAATTGTTAAAAGAGAAAATGCTAATAATAATTTAAAAACAGGTGAAATAGAAGTAATAGTTAATGAATTAGAGATATTAAATACTGCTAAAGAAATACCATTTAGTATAACTGATGCTACAACTGCTTTGGAAGATACAAGATTAAAATATAGATATTTGGATATAAGAAGAAATCCAATTAAAGAAAGATTAATAACAAGACATAAAATAACAATGGCTGTAAGAGAATTTTTAAATAATGAAGAATTTATAGAAATAGAAACGCCTATTTTATGTAAGTCAACACCAGAAGGTGCCAGAGATTATTTAGTTCCTAGTAGAGTAAACAAAAATAAATTTTATGCTTTACCACAATCTCCACAAATATTCAAACAATTATTAATGGTTGGTGGTATGGAAAAATATTTTCAAATTGCTAAATGTTTCAGGGATGAAGATTTAAGAGCTGATAGACAACCAGAATTTACGCAAATAGATATGGAAATGAGTTTTGTAGATGAAAACGATGTAATGAATTTAACAGAAAAATTAATTGCTTATGTTTTTAAAAAGGTTAAAAATATTGATATTTCATTACCACTTAATAGAATGAAATATGATGATGCCATTAATTATTATGGCTCTGATAAACCAGACTTAAGATTCGATTTAAAGATTACTGATATTACTGATATATTTAAGAATACTGAATTTACAGTATTTAAGAATGTAATTGAAAATAAAGGAATTATAAATTGTTTAATTGTTAAAAATGCTAGTGATAAATTTTCTAGAAAAGATATTGATAAGTTAACTGATTTGGTTAAAACTTATAAAGCTAGTGGTTTAGCTTATTTAAAAATAACTGATGAAATATCAGGAAGTATTGCTAAAGTTGTAACTGAAAATGAAATAAATGAATTAAAAAACGAATACAATTTAGAAAATAATGATATTGTATTTATTGTGGCAGACAAGAAAAATATAGTTAAAACTAGCTTAGGAGCTTTAAGAATTAGGTTAGCTAATATTTTAAATTTAATTGATAAAAATGAGTATAAATTATGCTGGGTTACTGATTTCCCATCGTTTGAATGGAGTGAAGAAGAAAATAGATATATGGCTTGCCATCATCCATTTACTGCTCCAAAAGATGAAGACGTTGATAAATTATTAAATGATAAAGCTCATTGTTATTCAAAAGCTTATGATATAGTTATTAATGGTTATGAAGCTGGAGGTGGAAGTATTAGGATTCACAATCAAGAGATTCAAGAAAAGATGTTTGAAGCTCTAGAACTTTCACAAGAACAAATAGAAGAAAAATTTGGATTCTTTGTTGAGGCTTTAAAATATGGAACACCTCCACATGGTGGTTTAGCGCTAGGTTTAGATAGACTTACAATGTTATTATCTAATACTGAAAATATAAGAGATGTAATAGCTTTTCCTAAAACAGCTAGTGCTTCTGATTTAATGAGTGACTGTCCTAATTATGTGGAGGATAAACAATTAAATGAGTTAAGTATAAAATGCAAAGATTAATGTTTATTAGAAATTTAGGAAAGGATAGGAAAAATAAATGAAAGAATTAAAACCGAAAACAAGGAACACTTTTAAATTAGAAAAAATAAAAGAACAAGAAAAGAAGAAAATAAAAACAAAAATTTTGAATACAGAACGTAATTATTGGGAAAATAAATTTAGAGGTAAAATTTAAAATAAGAGATTAATATATATAGTTGTGGATAATAAGAAATTTTTACAACTTAAGAATAACATAATTAAAAAACTAAATAAATTAAAATTGGCTAAGCCAATTTTTTATAATTTTTAAATACGAACAAAATTTCTACTTGACTTTTACGTCTGGGGGGGGGGTATGATAGTATTGGAAAGTAGGAATCTATAATGAAAAAAATAATAAAAAATAAAATAATTTTAATAGTAATATTATGTATAATAAGTTGTGGTATAGGAGTATATGCCGCAACCACATATAAAGCAAGTGATGTAGTATACAATGCCAGTGATGGAACAAGTATGAATGTTAATGAGGCTCTAAATGAATTATATAATAATTGTAAATCTGGGATATCTAGTTTTAGAATTGGTGATTATATAAAAATGACACCTACTAATACTAGTTATACAATTCCATCAACAATAACTGGACATGGTGACCAAACGATAAATCCAAGTGAATTAAATTTATGGAGGGTTATAAGAAACAATTCAGATGGAACAATTGATATGGTATCAGAATATGTATCAAGTAAAGAAGTACAGTTTACAGGATTAAAAGGATACTTAAATTTAGTAGGGGGATTAAATTTAATTGCTAAACAATATGAAAATTCAAATTATACTATATCTTCTAGGCATACAGGGTATTTTAAACAAACAGAGACTATAACAAATACATCTAAAATAAATCAAACATCTGCTCCCTGGACAGTTAATACAACAGATAATTCTAATGAATCTCTTGGTGGTGGAGATATAAACTATATGATAGATTTGTCTTTAATATATTATGCTACTGGAAGATTTAATGCATATAAGGTTGGTACAACAACACAAACTTCATATTGGTTAGCATCTAGAAATTTTAGATATAATTGGTCTCAAGTTTGGTATTTTCAAGGGAGATATGTAGATAATAATGCAAATCACGAGGCAATATATTATTATAATCAAGGGACTTTTTATAATAATGAATTATTAAATATTTCTATAAGACCAATTGTAACATTAAAAGCAGGATTGAAATCTTCGTCGGGTGATGGTACACTTAATAATCCTTATATTTTGAAATAAAACTCAATAAAGTTATTGAGTTTTATTTATTAACAAATATTTTGAAAAACACACGAACAAAATTTCTGCTTGATTTTTACGCCTGGGGGGGGGGTATAATCTAAGTAGGATAGGTGTTATAAATGAAAAAAATAATAAAAAATAAAATAATTTTAATAGTAATATTATGTATAATAGGTTGTGGTATAGGAGTATATGCTGCAACAACATATAAAGCAAGTGATGTAGTATATAACGCAAGCGATGGAACAAGTATGAATGTTAGTGAAGCTTTAAATGAATTATATAATAATATGAATAGTGGTGGATGTTCAAGTAAGGTAGCACCTCCAACTTTAGGTAGTGGAATGATACCAGTCACAATAAGTAATAATGGAACAGTAAAATATGCTGATATAAATAGTAATTGGTATAACTATTGTGATAAATTATGGGCGAATGCAGTAATATTATTAAGTGGATCATATAAAGTAGGAGATACAATACCTGAAAGTGCAATTGAATCATATTTTGTATGGATACCTAGATTCAGATATAAATTATGGAATACCGGAACAGCAAGTAAAGGACCACATTCAATAGAAATTGAATTTGAAACAAAAAATACAACACCAAGTATAGGAAGTAATAATGGTGAATGGTTAACACATCCAGCATTTACATCATTTAATAGTAATGGATTTTGGGTAGGAAAATTTGAAACAGGATATAAAGGGGCTACTAGCACTTCTACGGCTCAAGTTAATTCAAATGATTCAAGTAAAGTTATAATAAAACCTAACACTTATAGTTGGCGAAATATAACAGTTGGCAATATCTTTTTAACAGGTTATAATTATAAAAGAAATTTAGATAGTCATATGATGAAAAATACTGAATGGGGAGCAGTAGCATATCTATCTCATTCAAAATATGGGATAGGTTATGAAATAAATATAAATAATAATAGTTCATATAAAACTGGATATAGTGCTTTGCCATCAACAAATCAACAGACATATCCAGGAACATATGGAGATGGGAGTAGTTATAATCAAGCATATAATACCGAAATAGGATATTTAGCTAGTACAACCGGTAATATAACAGGTGTATATGATATGAGTGGTGGAACTTGGGAATATGTCGCAGGCTATATAAGTGGGAAACCAGGATCAAGTGGATTAACAGCTAGTAATTATAATTCAAAATATTTTGATGTTTATAATGCATCAAGTACAATAACAAGTTATCAATATCGAATATTAGGAGACGCAACTGGAGAAATGAGCCCATTTAAGAATTATTTAGATGGAGATAATAATTCAAGATATCATAGTAGTTGGTACGCTTCTCACGCGTATTTCGTTGACTCTTCTCTCCCTTGGTTCAGTCGTGGAGGCAATTTCAGCAATGGTGTACTTGCAGGTCAGTTCTACTTCGATAGGCACACAGGAGCTTCTTACGGTAGCGTTGGCTTTCGTCTAGTTTTAACTCCTCGATAAAGCAATATCATTTTAAAATTAAATCAAATGTAAAGTCATCTTTGCATTTTTTCCTTTTTTTGATATAATTACTATAGGTGATACTATGAATAATAATTTTGATGAATTAGAAGATATATTTGAAGAAGAAACAGAATTAGAAATAAAACCTAATATTAATATAGATTTATTAACACAATATATTAATGATCCTTCTTTATTAGAAAGAGATATTAACGAAGGAATATTACCAGCTACTGTAGCAAATGAGTATCGTAATGCAGTATATGCTTATCCAGAAATTCAAAAAGAAAATCCAGAAATAAATAGTGGTGAAACAAGAGGAAAACAAAAAGTAAAAAGAAATGGTAAAGCAAGATTATATGAAAATATCGAATTAGGGTATGCTGAACCAATGCTATTAAGTTTGGTAATGAGTCTTCTAGGTTTACTATATCTTTGTGCATTATATCTATTAGTATAAGTAGTTAAACTACTTTTTTTTCTGTTTTATTGATAATTTCTAATATTTATAGTATAATTTAATAGTCATTGAAAGGATGTTTAATATGATTGAAAGATTAGAAAACATTGAAAAAAAATATAATGAACTAAATGAAGAATTAATGAAACCTGAAGTTATTAGCAATGTAAAAGAAACATTAAGAATAACAAAAGAACAAGCTTTATTAAAAGATGCATATAATATTTATCAAGAATATAAAGAAGTTATTAATGGTATTGAAGATGCTAAGGAAATGGTAAAAGATCCAGAAATAGGAGAAATGGCCAAGGAAGAATTAGATAAATTAGAAAATCGTTTAGAAGAATTAAAAAAAGAAATAGAAATTGTACTACTTCCTAAGGATCCTAATGATGGAAAAAATGTTATTGTTGAAATTAGAGGAGCAGCTGGTGGAGATGAAGGAAATATTTTCGCTGGAGACTTATATGAAATGTATAGAAAATTAGCTGAAAAAGAAGGATGGAAAATTGAAGTATTAGATGAAGAACATTCTGAAGCTGGTGGTTATACTTTAATAAGCTTTATGGTTAAAGGTGAAAATGTTTATTCAAAATTAAAATATGAATCAGGTGCCCATAGAGTTCAAAGAGTTCCAGTTACTGAAACTCAAGGTAGAGTTCATACTTCAACAGCAACAGTTTTAGTTATGCCAGAAGCTGAAGAAGTAGATTTTAATCTAGATATGAATGAAGTTAGAATTGATATAACTAGAAGTTCAGGTTGTGGTGGTCAAGGAGTAAATACAACAGATTCTGCTGTAAGACTAACACACATTCCAACCGGTATTGTTGTTTATTCACAAACAGAAAGATCACAAATAAAAAACAAAGAAAAAGCTATTAAAATATTACAAACAAGATTATATGATTATTATGAACAACAAGAACAAGAAAAAATGGGTGCTGAAAGAAGAAGTAAAATTGGTACCGGTGATAGATCTGAAAAAATAAGAACATATAATTATCCTCAAAATAGAGTAACTGATCATAGAATTGGATTTACCTTAAATACTTTAGATAGAGTTATGAATGGTGATATCGATAAAGTAATAGATGCATTAATTACTGAAGATCAAAATCGTAAACTAAGAGGTGAATAATGAAAAAATATTTTACTATAAGTATAATAACTAATATATTTTTAGCATTAATTAGTTTTTATGGACTAATGAATTATTTGATATTATCAGTTAATTGTTCATTTTCAACAATTTTGGATATATCAGTTTTAGTTGCAATTGTTTTAGTTAATGTAGCAATAAATTATATATTATTTAAATATATATTAAAAGAAAATATGAAGAAGATAATATACATTTTAATACCAAGTAGTATTTTTATGTTCCTTCAAGGAATATTATTCTTCTTTGTAAAATAGGATTATTATGACTATAGAAGAATTAATTATATATGGTAAAAAATATATTCATTCAGACTTAGTAAATATTCTACTATCAAATTTGTTAAGCTTAAATTCATTAGAACTATTAAATTATTTAAATAAAAAAGTTGATATTGAAATAGTAGAAATATTTAAGAAACAAGTAGAAGCTGTAAAAAGCAAAAAACCTATTCAATATGTAATTGGTAATGTTGATTTTTATGGGAATATAATTGATATAAATGAAAATGTATTAATACCTAGATTTGAAACAGAATTGTTAGTAGAAAAAACAATTAATTATATAAAAAATATATTTGATAAAAAAATTGATATAGTTGATATAGGAACAGGTTCAGGTTGTATAGCTATTACTCTAAAAAAGGAATTAGATTGTAATGTGGATGCTGTAGATATATCTAGTGAAGCATTAGATGTAGCACGCAAAAATATTCAAAAATATAATCTAGATATTAACTTATATCAAGGAAATATGTTAGAACCTTTAAATAAAAAATATGATGTAATTATTTCTAATCCACCTTATATTGCCTATGATGAAGAAATAATGGATATTGTGAAAAATAATGAACCTAATATAGCATTGTATGCTGAAGATAATGGTTTATATTTCTATAAAGAAATTATTAAAAATAGTAAAAAATATTTAAAAGAAAAAAGTATCATTGCTTTTGAAATAGGACAAAAACAAGGCAATAGAATTAAAGAATTTGCTGAAAACTATTTTCAAAATTCAGCAATTACTATTGAACAAGATTTACAAGGGTTGGATAGATTTGTATTTATAATAACTAAATAGGATAATCCTATTTTTTTACTAGGAGGAATATTATGAAAAAAATAACTGAAATTGCTGATACCTTAGAATTAACTGATATTGAATTATATGGTAACTATAAAGCAAAAATTAATAATAATAAAAGTCAAAAAAAAGGTAAATTAATTTTAATTACATCTGTAAATCCTACACCATATGGAGAAGGAAAAACTACACTAACAATTGGATTAAATGATTCATTAAATAAATTAAATAAAAAAAGTGTAGCTATATTAAGAGAACCATCTTTAGGACCAGTATTTGGAAGTAAAGGAGGTGCAACAGGTGGAGGAAAAGCAATAGTTGTTCCTGAAGAAGATATTAATTTGCATTTTACAGGAGATTTTCATGCAATAACAAGTGCGAATAATTTATTATGTGCGATTATAGATAATCATATATATCGAGGTAATGAATTAAATATAGATAAAGTTGTATTTAAAAGATGTATAGATATGAATGACCGTGAATTAAGAAATGTAAAATTAAAAAATAGAAATGAATCATTTGTGATAACACCGGCTTCAGAAATAATGGCAATACTTTGTTTAGCTAAAGATACAAATGACTTAAAAGTAAGACTAGGTAATATTATAATAGGGTATACTAAAGAGAAAAAAGAAATATTTGCTAGAGATTTGAATTGTGTAAATGCATTATATATTTTACTTAAAGAAGCATTTAAACCTAATTTAGTACAATCTTTATATGAAAATCCAGTAATAATTCATGGAGGTCCATTTGCTAATATAGCTCATGGTTGTAACTCATTAGTTGCTACCAATTTAGGACTAGATATAGCTGATTATGTGATTACAGAAGCTGGTTTTGGTAGTGATATGGGAGCAATTAAATTTTTTGATATAAAATGTAGAGATAATAATATATATCCTGATGTGGTTGTAATTAATGTAACAATTCAAAGTATTAAGTATAATAATGGTTTAGCTAATTTAGAATATCATATTAATAATATGAAAAAATTTAATAGTAATGTTATCGTATCTCTTAATAAATTTGAGAATGATTTAGTTGAAGAAATAAAACAAGTTGAACATTTTTGTAGTAAATTAAATGTACCATTTGTAGTATCTACAATGTATAAAGATGGTGAGGATGGTTGTTTAGATTTGACAAATATAATTTTAAATTTAAATGAAAATAAAATTAAAAATGAAATTTATTCTTTAAATGATACATTAGAAAATAAAATTAAAAAATTATTAAAATATTTTGATTGTAATAAAGTTAATTATGATAGTAATATATTAGAAAAAATTAAATTTTATGATAAATATAAATTACCAATTTGTCTTGCTAAAACTCCATATAGTATAACTGATGATTCTAAAAAATTAGGTTATCCTAAAAATAATGAAATGACTATTACAGATATTAGCATAAGTAATGGGGCAGGTTTTATAATTATATACATGGGTAGTGTAATGATGTTACCAGGATTAGGTAAAA
The DNA here is from genome assembly GCA_934167465.1 of uncultured Bacilli bacterium. GTDB lineage: Bacteria > Bacillota_I > Bacilli_A > RF39 > UBA660 > CAJOJO01. Next base: position 81,607 of record CAKPKR010000003.1, read on the forward strand.
ATCCTAATTATTTAAAAATAAAAATTTAGATTACTCTAAATTTTTTTCGTTTGGGAATATTGTTATCATATTTCTTCCTTTATTTTTGCTTTCGTATAATGCTTCATCAGCAAAATTAAATAAATCCATTCTTTTACTTATTATGTCATTGAAACTACTAAACTTAAAGTTGTCAATGTTATTAGCTATGTATATTCCAAAACTCATTGTTATTGATATTTTTTTATTATTAAATTCTATTTCAATATTCTCAATTTTATTTTTTATATCATTAATAAGTAAATTGATTTCAGTAGAAGACATGTTTTTAATGATAAATACAAATTCATCACCACCAAAACGTCCAACAATGAAATTATCGTATTTATTCATAAATTCTTTAAAGACTTTCGCAACTAGTTTTAATACTTCATCACCTGCAAGATGACTATATGTGTCATTAATTTTTTTAAAGAAATCAATATCACAAACAGTAATTGCTAATGAACTAATATCATTATCTTTATTTAGAATATAATTATCAATGACTTGCATAATTGAATCTTTATTTAAGACTTTAGTTGCTTCATCATATTTTAATTTTTCTTCTATTTTTTTAAGTTTATTGTTGTTTTCAATTATACTGAAAGTGTATTGGTTACCATTATAATAAAAATTATTGGATTTTATTAAATAATTATTTCCTGTTTTTTTATCTTTAAATTCTTTTCCATTTTTAATTGATTTTGTTAATCTTTCTATATCTTTTATAGAGTCTATGTCTCTTGGGAAAATAATATTATTATTTTGATCTCTAATTATAATGTATTTATCACAATTTTTAAGATTAGTTATAATAAGTTCTAGTATTTCATTTGATCCCACAAATACCCCTCCTCATTTTATACTATTTAAAATTTCTATTTATGTAACTAGCATATGCCTTGGTTTCAAAATCTTGATTATTTTTGATTTTAAAATTTTTATTTTTTCCTTTTATTAGATTATCACAAATATATTTTAAAAGTTTTGGATTTCTTACAAGTAGGGGACCAATTAAATGTGTTCCATAAAAGTTTTTATATTTATATCCTTCATATGAGCTTTTTGGATAATCACCTGTACCTTTAATTACTTTAAATAAATGATTTTCATTTATATTAAGTATTTTTTCTTGATTTTGAAATCCAATAATGTATTCATTAAATAAATTACTTTTAAATAATACTTCATCAACTATTCTAAAACCTTTATTTTCTGATGTGTAGTCAAATATATTTAAGGCATTTATATTGTCTATTTTAGATCCAAATAATTCCAATGAATTACCAGTACTAATAATTATTTTATTATTTTCAATATACTCTTTTATATTTTTTTTATATTTTTTTAGATGTTTAAGGGCTAACATTTGATTACTTTTTGTTCCATTACCAATATATATTATATCGATGTTTTCTAAACTTATGTTATCATTAATTGTCATAAAATGGATATTAACTTTTATTCCTTGATTTTCAAAATAATTTTTTAATATTTTAATATTTCCGGATTCACCATATAAATTTAATAAATCATAGTATAAATGCATAATATTAATTGTCATTTCGCACCTCATTCATTAGTTCATTAAAAGGTTTGACATAGTCAAAATTTAGTATTCCATAAATATTTCCTTTTGTCTTGTTTTTTAAATATTTTGTTGCTTCTTCTAAATTATTAAAAACGATTATTTTTGATTTATCTATTTTTGCAAGTTCTATTCTAGTTGCTATATCATAACAATTATCACCGACACATATTATTTTATCAATGTCATGTTTATTTAATATTTCAAATTCAATATCATATAACCAAGAAATATCATTATATTTATATCTTCTGCTTATTTCTTTCCAACCAATTATAATTGTTTTTAATTCTTTAAATCTATCTATATATAATAATGATTGATTGAAAGTAGTATTATTTTCATTTTTATTATTTAAAACAGTTACTAATCGATTTTTATAGTTATAGGTGTTATATATTTTTTTATTTTGAGGGATATTATTTATTGTCTCAATTGTTTTGTTAATATCTAATTTATATATTTCACTCACAGTAATAGTAGATAATGTGTTATATACTCCAAATAATATATTATATGGAATGTTAATTTTATATTTATTATTTATTGTCATTTCATTTTTTTCATAGTTTAGGTTTGTTACTTTAAGTTTTAATTCTGGTCTTTTGAAATCGCATTTTGGACAGTAATAGTCACCATTGTTTTCAAATGTATAATAATTATATTCTAGTTTATTATTACAAATAGGGCAGTAGTTAATATTTAAATTGTTAAATTTATTTTTGATATATGAATATTTATTTTTTTCAATACCATAGTATATGATATTTTTAGTTTTAAATCTTCTTAGTATTGGATCATCACCATTTAGTACTAATGTTATATCATTTTGAATAGCTTTTAATATTTCATTGGACACTAAATCATAATCTCCTTGTCTTGGTGGTTGATCGCGACATATGTTAGTGATTACTAATACGTTTGGTTTGATTGATTTGAATATGTATTTAGCGTATCTTTCATCAACTTCCATAACAAGTACATCTGTTTTAATTTTTCCTTTTAAATCGGAGTCATTTAATAGTGCAGTTGTAATTCCTTCTATTAGATTTGAATCTTTATTATTGCATGTTACTTTATACCCTTGATTTTTAAATATCGAAGCTATCATATTAGATGTTGAACCTTTACCATTGCTTCCTGTTACAGCTATTATTTTGTTTGGTAATTCAAATTGACTTAATATTTTTTTATTTAATTTTAAAGCTATATATCCTGGTAAAACACTCCCTCTTTTTAAAATGTTTCCTGCTATTATTACTAATTTTCCAACAAAAATACTTATTATTTTCATAACATCACCTTATGTGTTGATTATACCATAGTTTGTCTTATTTTAAAAGATTATTTCTAGTTTTGTCGAAGTCATTTTTTTTATATTTTTATTGTGTTATAGTATGGTAGGTGATAATATGAAAAGTAATCTAATTTACAATAGTAATAAGTTATATATTAATTTAGATGGTAAAGTAAATAAAAAAGATTTTAAGAATATTTGTCATAAAATTGATTATTTAACTAGTGAGTATCAAATTAATGATATAGTATTTAATATTGAAAAATTAGATAATAACATAGATAAATTAATAAATGATTATAAATATGAATTTAGTGGTGAAATAACTATTGAAAAATAGTTTTTTAATGTGTTATAATTAAATTGTTGGTCCGTTGGTGAAGTGGTTTAACACGTTGCCCTCTCAAGGCAATATTCATGAGTTCGAACCTCATACGGATCACCATATAGATATTAAATCAATATTAAGTATTGATTTTTTTAAAAGCCAATTTAGTTTAGTGGTAAAACAAATCCCTCGTAATGATTAGAGATAAGTTCGATTCTTATAATTGGCACCATTGACGAATCTGTTCGAACTATTCGAACTTTAAATATATGAATCAATCAGAAATGATTGATTTTTTCTTTTTATAAGAAAAATCATAGAAAGGTGGAATCTATGATTAATTTTATACAGGTTAATGACTTAATAAATGAAAAATGATATAATTATTTACGAAAGAAAAGGACAATATCAGGTGATGTTTTATGGATTATTATTATATTAACAAGAGAGATTTAAATTCTAATTATTTTCATTTTACAGATAGGAAAAATTTAGAATCTATTAAGTCTAAGGGATTAGTACCAAATATAGGTGTTAATGCAAAAAACATAGAAAAAACTAAAAAAATATTTTTTGTAGAGGGATTAGATAATTTGTTAATTTTATTTGATTGTTGGATTAACGCCTTATATTATATTCCTGTTATTCCATTTATTTATACATTAGGAGCTTTTTTCTTAAGACATAAATGGTTTCCAAATATAATTGGTGATAGTTATTTTAAAGTTTTGAAGGTAAGCAAATTACATCAAAAACGAGCTTTTAAGAGATTAGATAAAATATTAGATTATGGGATACTTTTAAAATTAGATTTAGAAGAAAATATTGATTTTAGATATGACGATAAAGATGAAATAAAATCCCGTGGCTATATTAAAAGACATTTAGAAGTATGTGGATATTCTGAAAGATATTCAGATTTAAATAGTAATATAATGGATAAATGGAATATGCATACTCTAACCAATCATATAGTTAATAACAAAAAAATAAAGGTTTGTTACTTGGAAAATGGTAGTTCTAACCTTAGAGATATATTTAATTATTGTTTAAAAAATACTAAAATAGACTATAAAAGTATTTGCCCAGAATTATGTGCCTATTTAAAATATAAAGGTTATGAGGATGTATAAAATGGAAAAAAGTAATATTAAAAATATTGATATTAATTACTTAAAAAGCATTGGCTTTAAAAAAAGTCGAATCTGTTTAATTTATGATTTGATTCATAAATGTATTGAGAAGCAAATATATACTAACATTCATTTTCCATATCATAATATAGAGCATATTGAGAGGGTATTATGTTATTGCATTTGGATATTAAATATGAAAATTAGTAAAGGTGAGTTTTTAAAAAATACTGATATTTTATTGTATGCTGCCTTATATCATGACTGTGGTAGAAGTTTAATTGTTTCTAATAAAAAGCATGGAATTGTTGGAGCAAAAATTGCTAAAGAAAAATTAAAAAGAAATTTTAATGATAAAGATTTAAATTCAATAGGACTATTAATTGAAACTCATGCTAAGCCAAACGATATTGTTGATTTTAAAAACTATAAATTTACTGAAAGTGAAAAAGAAAATATTCAAATTTTATCAAATATATTAAAAGATGCCGATGCATTAGATAGAAATAGGATTAAAGTATTTAAATTTGCTCAATGTAATCCTAATTATTTAAGGACTAATGAGGCAAAAGAAATATACCATATTAGTAATATATTTTTAAAAAAGTATGAAGAAGCAAAAAGTAAAACTAGAGGTATTAAGTAAATTTTGATGTTAAATGAATGAAATAATATTGTATAAATGTATTTAAATGCGTTATAATTTATTTATCAAATACAAATAAACTTATTTTTTGCTGATGAGTGCAAAACCCCATCAGTAAACGCACCATAGGGAAATCCGCTCGAACTTTTATAAGTATCGAGAATAAATAGACAATCAATTCTAAATTAGAATTGATTTTTTTCTTGTTTAGAAAAAAGTCGTTTCAAGAAAGGATTGATTAAAATGATTAATGTTATCAAGCAAGAAGTTAGAATGGAAGAATCATTAAGAAAGAGATTAGAGTTTATATGTGAATTTTGTAAGGTTAAATCAACAATTATTAATGGTAATTTAAGAATGATAGATAAAACTAATCTTACATATCTAGAACCACACAGAATTATAATTAATGGTATAACTTTCCTAGCTTTTAATTATTCTAATGAGATATTTATAGAAAACTTAAATAATAAAATTAAATTATCTGAATTAGAAAATTATTTAAAGAATATTTAACAAAAATTGACACTTAATACATTTTATGTTAGAATATGAAATCAATTAAGGGGGATTTCATATGTCAGAAAAAAAATACTTATTACTATTAAAGAAACAATTACAAAATAAAAGAGTAATTTGTGGATATAATCAAAATGATTTTGGACAAACTGTCATTACGACAGGTTCACCTAGAAAATATAATGATGATAAAATAACTTATGTAAATCAAAAATCAATGAGTGAATACGATTATATTTCAAAACAAATGCAATTTGCAAAGAGAAGATAAAATTATAAGGTGTCAGTAGTATTAAACAATTAATACTTTTGACACCTTTTTATATTAAGGAGTTGAAATTTAATGAATGAAGAAAAGAAAATAGCAGGACTTTATATTAGAGTTAGTACTGAAGATCAAGCAAGAGAAGGATTTAGTTTACCAGAACAAGAAAAAAGACTTCGTGCTATGTGCGAATATAAGAATTATGAAATTTATAAAGTTTATAAAGATGCTGGTATAAGTGCTAAAACCGGGAATAAAAGACCTGCATTTGAAGAATTATTACAAGATATTAAAGATAAGAAATGTAATACTATTGTTGTATTAAAACTAGATAGACTTACAAGAAGTGTTTATGATTGGGAAAATATTATTAAATTTTTAGAAGAAAATAATGCTTATTTAGATTGTGCTAATGATGATATAAATACTACTAATGCTAATGGTAAAATGATTTCAAGAATATTAATGAGTGTATCTCAACAAGAAATAGAAAGAACTAGTGAGAGAACAAAAGTCGGATTATCTGGAGCAATTAAAGCAGGACATATTCCAGCAAGAGCACCATTAGGTTATAAACATGTGGATAGATTATTAGTACCAGATCCACTTACAAAAGATATTATTATAAGAATATTTAATTTATATTTTGAAGGTTGTACTTATGTTAAAATAGCAAAAATTTATAACGATGAAAAAGTACTAGGTAAAACTAATTGGAGAGATACAACTATTTTAAAAATAATATCTAACGAGATTTATAAAGGAGATTATGTATCTGGTAAAAGAAGTGGTAATTCAGTTTATTATGAAAATGTTGTTGAACCATTAGTAAGTAAAGAACTATGGGAAAATTGCCAGGTACAAAAGAAAAAGAATTCTAGAAATTATATGAGAACTCAAACTTATCTTTTCTTACAAAAATTAAAATGTCCAAAATGTGGAAGAATACTTGCAGGTGGAGCAACACATAAAGTTAAAAATGATAAATGGTATTTCTATTATAGATGTGAGGATTGCAAAAACAATATTAAAGAAAATAAAATTGAAGAAGCAATAATGCATATTCTAAATGATGTATTTGAATATGATTCAGTTGTTAATGAATTCTTCTTACCAGTACTTAAAAATAAATTAGAAAATCCTAAAGATGAATTAGAAGAAGAAATTAAGAAATTAAATAATAAGAAGAAAAGATTAAAAGAAGGATTTATTAATGAATTATTTACAATAGAGGAATTCAAAGAAGAAACTGAAAAACTAGACAATCTAATTAAAGAATTAGAAGAAAAAATAATATCTAATCAACAAGCAGAACAATTAAATTTTACTGTTGATGATATATTACTTAAAAGAGATATGGATTACATTAATAAAATCAAATTACCACTTACTTATCACGCATTTGAAGAATGTTGGCCTGATTTAGATAGAGATGATAAAGCTGATATAGTAATGAGATATATTGATGATATAGAACTTGAAGAAATAAATAATATGTATGTTGTTAAGAAAGTTAATTTTAGAAGTACTTTCTATGAAGATTTTAAAATGCTATTTAATCAAGGTTATATTGATTGTAAAAGAGAAATGATTATTGACTTTAATGGAATACAAACTTCAGTTCCAGTTAGATATAGTGAATTTACTAGTATTAAAGATATAATGCAAAACTTTTATAGATTAAATGAATGTTATGAGGTTAATTTATATAAAGGTACATTTTATAAAGATACTGAAAAATTAGATATTGGACCAATATTAAAAGATGAAATACCAGTAAGAATATTCCCATTACAAAAAAATAATAATGGAGATAATAACTGGTTATCAATGGGAATGCTTGTTACAAAGAATAGCCCTAATGATATAAAGGTAAACATTAGAGACGTATTTGAAACAATGCCCAATAATGTTACCGAAGAAAATTTTTAAAATGCGTGGCACGTTTTGTTTACGAAGTAAATGAAAGTGGCGATAGTAATTTAAAAATTAATACTTTATGAAGTTTATAGTTATTACGAAATAAAGTAAACGGATTCTAAGGTGTTAAACCTTAGCCCACTGGATATTTTGTATGGAACGTACAAAATTCCTAGGGGGTTAGTAATTTTGGATGACAAAATATGCTCCTATAAAAAGGATGGTGATTTATATATGGAAGAACTTGCTTACTCACTACATTTAGGTAGTGATAAAAATAGAAAAAACATATCTAAAAGAAATGGTAAAAATAATTTAAGTGGAACAACTTCGTATAGTAATAATGCTATTCAAAATGTTAGACAATTATCGAAAGTAGATAAACATAATTATAGAAAATATGATAATGAACAAGAACTAATTGAAATAGTAAAAGGTTCTGCATCTCCACTTGAAGATGTTAAAAAATTATATTTAGATGAATTTGAGGAAGCAAGATTAGAATATAATTCAAAACAATCTAGACCTAGTCGTATGATAGATAATTATTTTGATAATGTATCTAATAATGAGAAAAAGGATCTTGCTTGTGAAATTATCATTGAACTTGGAGATAAAGAATACTGGGATACTAAAGATGAAAATTATAAAAAGAAAATGTCAGATGTTTATAAGAAACAAGTTTATGATTTAGAATTATTAGTTCCTAATTTTAAAATTGCTTCAGCAATAATCCATTATGATGAAACAAGCCCACATATGCATATAGTTGGTGTTCCAATTAAATACAAAAATAAAAATGGTATGGAAAAACAAGTTGGTAAATCCGATGTATTTACTAAAGAATCATTAATTCGATTACAAGATAAAATGAGAACTTTATGTATTGAAGAATTTAATTAGGAATATAATTTAGATTCTACTTTAAAGCAAAAACAAAAAGGCAGAAACAGAGATATACATATTAAAGATATGGACAATTATATCGAAATGAAAAAACAACTTGAAAAGAATACTGAAAATTTAGAAGTAGCAAATAAAAAATCTTCAGAATTAAAGAAAAATTCTAAAGATATAAAAGATAAAATTGATAATCTTAAAACATCTAAAATTAATAAAGATAATTATATATTATCAAAAGAAGATAAAGATTCTTTTATCGACTTTATCAATCAAGTTGATAATACAAATAAAGATTATGATAAAATACAAACTTTATCTAAAACTCTTAATAATGTTAATGATGAATTAAAAGATAATAGAAAAAAAATTAAAACTCTTACTGAAAATAATGAGGCACTTAATTTAAGAGTTAAAACCTTAAACGATACTATTGAGGAAAAAGATAATGAAATATCATTTTTAAAGTCAAAGATAAATGATTTAAGAGATACCATTGATTATTGGAAAGAAAAATATAATAAAATAATATCTTTCTTACATAGCAAACTTCATAGTTGGTATGATAAAGACGATAAATATATTAATGTTGTTAATGAAATGTATGAAGACAATGTCTTGGATGATGAAGATATTGAAGATTTAGATTTAAGCAAAGAAAAAGATGATTTTGAAAGATAAAATTATATAAAAATAGTTAAATTAAACAAATAATATGGTATAATTAATTTGTATATTGCTTGTCAGGAGGGTTAAAAATGAGTATTAAAGATGAATTATTAAAATTTAGAACAAAGCTTACTGGAACTACCAAAGTAGAAAGCACACTAATTGATTTAGATGCTAAAGTTGATGAGTTTATTGATTGGTATTTTGAAAATATGGTGAAAGGAAATTATACTGACATTGGAGAATATCATGCTCCAAGAGAAATGAGAGATTTAATTGAAAAAATAGCAGTATGGTATGAATTAAGATACCCAAGTTATGAAATTAATAGATTAATGCCAGGAAGTGGACAGGAACAAATTAATGCTAATGATGTAATGTTTAGAAATAATCCTTATGTAAATGAATTACTTGATGAAAATTCAGATGCAAATGAATTAGACTGGAATGATTTTTATAACACTAATATATTTATGAAATCATTACCATGGGAAGAAAGATGTTATTTTACTAAACCAAGATATAGAAACATTGTTTATTTAAATCCAAATTCTAGAGTTGCACATTTACATTTAACAAAAAATGGATTTGTTGAAATGTCTGAAGATGTTACAGGCTATACAAAATCAGTTATAAAAGATGAAGAATTAACTGGATTAAATGTTAGAGATGTTGTTAAATTGTTTCAAGAAAAAGGAATTGAACTACCAGAAAATAATGAATTAGAAAAAACTATCAATGGAGCTAATAAATGGATTCAACAAAAAGAGGGAATATTAGATTGTGCAATGTATAGAATTATAGAACGAGGTGGAAATAGAATTGGTCCTCGTAGAGCATTCTTATTTGCTAAAGAATTTGGAAGAAATATTGATATTCCAATGATGTATGCAATAGATCGTTCTGATCCAGGATTAAGATTATTTATGAACGAATATATTAAATCTGGAGGTTCAAAATATCTAGAATGTTATGTAGGATACTTTTCAAGAGCTAGTAAAAAAGAAAAATTAGATACTGTAACAATACCAGATTTAATTTTAACATTATGGAATAATGCTGCAACGTTCTATACACCAGAAGAAGATGAATTACACCAAAGATTAGTCAATGCTATTGCAAGTCAAGTTGACCAAGAAGTTGTAAAACAAGAAGAAGTTAAGAGATTAAGATTAGAAAGAAAATTAGAAAAAAGTAGAATAAATAAGGGCTAGTAGGGACTTATTAAATATAAGATTTATTTTGCTCTTTTTCTATATATAGAAGTGAGGTGGATATAAAGATGAAAGTTAGAACAACAAATGCTTTAATGAAATATTTAAGAGAAAAGCATAATATTTCTATTGAAGGAACTAAAGATTAAAAAAATCTAAGAAATATAGGTTATTATCATGGATATAAGGGTTATAGATATATTAATAATCCACAAAATAGAATAAATTTATCTAGTTTTGATGAAATAGTTTCAATAGTTGATTTTGACTCTAAATTAAAAAGTTTATTATATCCACAAATAATGCAAATAGAAACGATTTCAAAAAATATTGTACTTCAAATATTAGTAGAAGAATATAAAACTGATGAGTTTAATGTTATTTATGAAAATGGTATGACTGATTATAGAAATAGTAATACTAGTGAAGAATATAAAAAGAAAATGAAACAAAGATTATCAGTACAAAATAATATTTATTCTTCTTTATCTAGAAGTTATAATAATGAAAATAAAATTGTTAGTCATTTTTATTCAAAAGATAGACACGTTCCAATATGGGGTATATTTGAAATAATTACATTAGGAACGTTTGCAGATTTAATTAAGAGTTTAGAATTTAAAGTTATAAATAAAATTGATAAAGAAATGAATATAAATATTGCATTTGATACTAATGCTAAATTTCCTGAAAAAATTATGTATTTAATTAAATCGTTAAGAAATTCAATTGCACATAATGATGTAGTTTTTGATGTAAGATTTCATCCAGAAAGTTTATATAAAAAGGATGACAAAATGAATAATATATTTAAAGAATTTATTGTTAGTTGTAGAAAGAATGATTAAAATGGAATTAAATGAAGTAATTGATAAGAGAAGAAGTATAAGAAAGTATATTAATAAAGAGATAAGTAAAGAAGTAGTTGAATGTTTAATTGATAATGCTAGATTAGCACCATCAGCAAAAAATAGACAACCTTGGAATTTCGTAGTAGTACAAGATACAATTAAAAATAAAATAGCAGATATGATGATAAAAAAAGAAAATGAGTTATTGCAAACAACAGATAGAAAAGGTAGCTCTGTTATTAATACTGCTAATATAATAAAGGAAGCATCAGTTTTAATTTTAATATTAAAAGAATATGATCAAGATTGGATTATAGGAGATTGTCTTTCAATAGGTGCTGCAATTGAACATATTTGTCTTACAGCAACTGATTTAGGATTAGGCTCACTTTGGATAGCAGATACAGATTATGTTCAAAAAGATATTGCAAAATTAGTAGGACATGAAAATATGCAAGTAATATCTGCAATTTCTATTGGTTATTCAGATCAAAAACCTAATCGTAGACCTAGAAAAGAATTAAAGAATATAATGGAGTGGTATAATGGATAATAAAATATTAGATTTTTATAAACAAACAAGTTTATATACTGATTTAGGATTATACAAAGATTTTATGAGTAATTTAACTGACAATATAAATGAACTGTGTGTACTTCAAAGAAAACAAATTATTCATCCAGTAGCATTTGATAATCCAGATATCAGAAAACAAGAAAAATGTTTTTGGGGAAATATGACAAAAGTACCTATTACAAGATTGGACTATGAAGATGATTTGTTTCCAACTGCAATTAGTATGATTAGTGAATTATTAAGAAAAGATAACAATTATAATAAAAATAGAAAAGCAGAAGATAAGATACATGTTACTTGTAGAGGAGAAGCAATTTTACTAGCTGCAACATTAAAAGCAAAAGGGTATTCTGCAAGAACAAGAAGTGGATTTGCATCATATATAAAATATGATGGAGTTGCTTATGACCATTGGATTACTGAATATTTTGATGAAGTAAAAAACAGATGGGTATTAGTTGACGCTGATGAACATTGTCCAGACCACGAAATAGGATTTGATTTAAATGATATACCAAGAGATAAATTTATATTTGGAGCAGAGGCTTATTTAGGTATGAGAAATAATAAATATAAAACAGAAGAAATATATTATGCTTCTGACCCTGCAACATTGGGATTGAAAGCGTCATTGAGAGGACTATTTTATGATTTTCATTCTTTAATGAATGACGAAATAATATTTTTACATTTGCCAAAATATATACAAGATAAGAAATTTGAATTAACAGAAAAAGAATATAAAGAACTTGATAAACTAGCAAGTTTAATGTTAGAACCAGATGAAAATTTTGATAAATTATTGCAAATATGGAATAATGAGCCTAAATATAGAATTATGTCTGGAGCATTGAATGGATAAAATTTGTAACTATTCAGACTTAATGCATTAGAAAAATAAGAGTAATTTTCAAAAAATGCTCTTTTCTTATGAAAATAATATTTTATTTTCAAATATTTTTTTATGGAATCATATGGATTTATATTTCGTTTAATTGAGGTTTTTATAATGGAAAGTGCATTTACATATTGACAATATATTCGCAAAAATTGATATATCTGCAAAAGCTTATTTAGTGTTTAGAGATGAATTAATGAGGGATATTGAGAAAAATCCATTAATTTTCCAATCTATTGAAAATGAAAATAATAAAAAATCAAAATAAAATATGCATTAATATATAATTTATAATATGTTAATATGATGAAAAGTACTTAATCTAATGTCGATTGATTACTGTTTTTTCGTTGGTTGCCTCGCTTCTTCTTTTAGGGCACTAGATTGATTGATACTCGAACTTTTTCAAGTAAAAAATAAAACAATTTGCTAATATGACAAAGAAACTTGCATAAAATAAAAGGGATACATTTGATTGTCGTTGATCAATGTATCCTCTTATGGGTATAGCATCTGAAATCACTTAGTTGTGAAATCAGATGTTTTTGTTATTTTAGGAGTAATATTATAATAAATAGAGAGAATTCCATTTTTATCATATTAGAACTACACTTACGTAATGATATAATCAATTAGTATGTATAAACTATATCAGATCCAACAACTTGAATTAGAACATTTTTTCAATTTCTTTTGATAATCATTAGCTTCTTTTCTAATTATAACATGCGAAAGTCTATCCAAATTATAACTAATTGCAAGATCTTTGTTATAAGTTTCTATAACATAAGATGACATTAAAATATCAACAAGCGAGTTAACAAACTCAAAAATTTCATATAATTTTTTTAAAGAATTATTTCTATCTTTTCTAAATTTTTCTCTTGCATAACCTAAATCTTGGTTAGAACTTAAATCATTTGGAATAAAACTACAACAATAGTTTCTTCCCCAGTTATTATTTCGAATTGTTGAATATTCAAGTGAATCAACAAAAAGTATAGCAGTTTTTTGTGATAATTCTGAATTATGAATTGAATTCAATCTTTTTAACTGTTCATCTGCACCGTCACATCTATATATACTATGATCTATCCAGAACTCATAATCACTATCTATATTATATTTAGTTCTTGCATATTCACATGATAGTAAACTATCAATTACTTTTTGTGCCTGATTTGTATTTTCATATTCACAAGCAAGTTGGATATATTCTATTTGTGCGTACATATACTTTGATAGGACATCTAATTGAAGCTTTATATGCTTGTAATTATTATTGCTTTCTAAATTTTTATCCGAAATAATAGTACTTGATATTGCTAATAAATCTCTTTTCATTTTTAATAAAATTTTATTTGCTTCTAGTTTTTTTTGTTCTAATATTTCATTTTTATAATCATTTTGAATAGTTTTAAAATTAAAATCATCAGTTTTAATATCTGCTAAACTTTTAATTGTTGTACCAATTAGCATATTTTTACACCTTCCTTAAAGTATTTGCTATTTATTTTATCATTTATAATGTATTTTGTAAAGTGATGGTGTTACAAATATTGGTAAAGTATAAAATTATAACAAATTTATACTATAACTTACTTAGTTAATTATTATTAACTTTGTCTAGTGGTGTTGTACTTTTCTACTTAGAACACTATTAATAAATCTGTTCCAACTATTTGAAAATCAATCAGAAATAGATTATAATAGAATAAAGACTGAATGTGAATGATGATAAAATGGATTACTATAATTTACTTAATTTAGCAATACAAAATTCATTAAACAATAATGGATTACAATAATTAAAATATTTTGATGAAATTACTAAACTTGCATATATAATAATTGAGAACACACCTGAACTAAATTCAAAGGAATACTCATCAAAAATGTCATTAAACAATTCTATCAAACATGTTATAGACTTTTTTGATTCCATAAAACCAGAGTATTCTTACATGTTTCAAAATATATTACAAGAAAAAATACATATAATGATAAAGATGATTACTCCGTTAAATTCTATAAAATACTAGATAAAGAACAAACTGACGAGTATACTGAACAGCATAGAAACAATAAATCTGAAGTAAGAAAAGATGGATTTGTACATATAGATTATGTTGAAAATTTAGATGATATTTTTACTATAACTCGTGAAATAACTTATAAATTTAGTCAACCTAAAAATCAAGATAGTACAATAAAACAATTTTTAGGGGAAACATCAACGATTACAATGGAATTTTTATTACAGTATTATCTTTTAAAAGATACAAATTATGGTGTTGAAGAAGTAATAGTGCGTAAAAATAATAGATTATCAGAAACTTATGATGATGCTGGTGCTATAATTTTTGAAAACATCTTATTAAAATTGTATAAGCAAAATAATATTGTGTAACAAAAGATATCTTATTAAACTATTTGAATTTTATAGATAAAAATTCAAAAATTTATGAGTTATTATCTATAAAAGGTGAAAAGTATTTGTATAAAATGGTTATAAAATATACCAAACTGAGTACGACAATATTATTAATAGATATAATAAATATATTATTAACAATAAAGTTGAACGAATTCCATTTATAAAAGATGAATTTTTAGAAACTAATATAAAAAAAACATAATTACATATTCAATTTATGAATTATAATTATGTTTTTTTTTAATTATTTTAATTGATTTATATTTGTTTTTCTTAAAACTTTGCTACGACCTATTAATTCAGCGTTAAACCAACCAACACACTCGCTACCTTGTGCTTTTCCGAATTCATCAACACCAATTTTTTCATTATATTCAACTCTACAATTTCCATTTGTACAATTCATACAGCATTTATTTTCAAGTTGTTTTAATATAAATACACGTTCTTCCGCAGTTAATTCATCGCAAATTTTTTTATAAATGTCATTTGAATTGGCAAAAATTCTATTTAATAGTTTATCTAATTCAGTAACATTTATATCATTGGCAATTGATTTTTGTTCAATATCATAATATTTTTTTAGTTCATCATCATCGTAATATTCAGCATAGATTTCTTCGGCTGTTTTACTTTGTTTATATTTTAATCCCCAATCTAATGCACCAAATCCATCCGCAAATACGAACCAAATTCTATCTTCTTCGTAGTTGCCACATCCAACAGTTTTTTCTATATATTCAATTATGTCTTCAAGAGTAAAATTAAAATCTTTTTCTACTTTAGCAATTTGTAAGTCTATTTGTGTTTTATATTTTTTATAAAATTCACCTTGGGATTTTTCTAATGGTTCATATTTATCTTTTTCTGATAATAGTAACATTGCCAATAATTTCCATGGTTTTTCTCTCAAACCTGTCTTTTCATATTCATATAATTTTAATTTGTATAATTCTAATAAAGTCATACTAAAAACCTCCTGTCTATAAATATTTTACCATGAAAATCTAATTTTTTTGCCATAAATTATATAATTTATCATAAAAATTAAGCTTGATAAAATTTTCCAAACGTGGTTTATTCATATGCCAGACTGATACTCGAACTTTTTTGAGTAAAAAATAAAACGGCTTTTTGACAAGTCGTTTTTATGTTATTAAGTATATAGTTGAAGAAATCTGTAAATAAAATATTAAAGGGATACTTAATATCGTATGTTGAGTGTAGCCGATTTAATCAGTTCCATCTAAATCATTGCTGAATTAGGTGAATTTTTTAATATTAATACTATAAATAGTAAGAATAGTAATAATTATTACTAGAGATAGAATTAAAAAATCATTCTTTTTCATATTCTTGTCTTCCTTTTATATACCCATCCAATACTATTTTATAATACCATAATCCTAAATATGTAAATTTATGATATTATATGTTATAATATCTTATTACAAATGGAGGATTATATTTTATGAAAAAGAAAATAATAAACAAGGATAGTCAAGTTCATGTATCAATTACAAAAGGATATTGTACTGATGTAATTAATATAGAAAAATGTTTTTTAAATAATAATAAATTTGATAAAAGTATTAAAATGATTATTTATGATGATATAATCTTTAGAGCCTTTAAAATGAACATTCCTGATGACGTGAATGAATTAGAATATGAAATAACAATAGAAGATAAAATATATTTTGCCCTAAATAGATTACTAGGTGTTGATAATGAATTATATATAGATGATGATGATACAAAAGAAGAATTAAAAAACTACTTGTTAATAAGAAGAAAAAAAGACAAAATATTATTTATATTTCATGATGAAAATATTAATAAGCCATCATTTGAGAGATTTTCAGTATTTATAAAAAATACAGGTCCAGATGTTAGAAGTAAAATTGATGATTTTAATGTAAAATACAAAATATCAAAATTTTTCAAAGAAGCTAGTGAGATATTAATTAATGAAAATCATCAATATACATTAGATGAATATTATGAAATATTAAAAAAATATGGGTTATATAATGACAAAAATCCCTTTATCATAAAAATAGAAAGAAGATTTAAAAATGCAGCTGAATCTTGTTTAAATTGTAGAACTATTTGTGAAGAAGAAAATAAAAATATTAGTAAATGGTGTAGTAAATATGAACCTCAAAAAATATTAAAATTGAAGTAATTTCTTGCAATTGTAATAATTTTAATATATAATAGCCACTCAAAGGAGAATATATATGTTTGTTAGAAATCAAGAAATGTATCATTTTAATAATTCTATGAAAAGAAAAGAAATATGGATAGAAGGAAATACAATAGATACAACATCTAATTATGTATCTGACATATGGGATAGTAGTTTAAAATTTAACGCTAAAGCCCAATTTAATTCAGATGAATATTTTTCGTTTCCTGTAATAATTGATGTTTTTCTAGAAAAAGAACATTCTAGTGAAATATATACTGAAATGTTAAAAGAAGCAAGCAGATTATTAAAATGCTATTCTTTTTTAGAAAGAGAATTAGTTTTAGAAGAAGTAAGAAAAAAATATTATAAAAGATTACCAAGTAGAACATCATCAATATATCTATGCGATTCTAACCAAATAGAATATTGGAAAGAAAAATTAACAAATCAAAATGGTACACCTGATTTATTCAGAGTGGAAGTTACTGGAAAAATATTTAAATCAAGTGTCGATTTATTACCTAAAAATGGTGAAAGTTTTTTAACAATGGTGGAGCAAGCTAAAAAGTATTGGGAAGCTGACTTAAATAATATAGACGATAAAACATCAGAATATTTATTGTCTGGTAAAATAAAAATACTAGAAAAATGTAAAATCTAATAATAATTAGAATAAAATTTAGTATATGGAAGATAGACTAAAAGATATTGAAATAGAGAATTTTGTATGGATTATTTATATCGGAATAATCCTTTTAAGTTATTATGCTAATGATTTAGAAAAAAAGTTTATAATATATAATGATGAAACAAGTAAAAAAGAATATCAAAATTTGATGATAATTATTTTTTCTATTTTATTGGTCGTTTATTACTATTTCACTAAAGAGAGTTATATCGATATTTTAGAATTAAATAGTAATGATACTGAAAAAAAGAAAACATTAACATATGCTTCATTCATAGGTTCATTTTTAATATTAATAAGTGGAATAATATTCTTAGGAATCGCTATAACTGATGACAATCTAGATACAGAAATTGCTTTTAATTAACACAATTTTACACTTTATTCTTTATATTTTTTTTTATTTTTGATAAAATAAATACAAAGGTAGTGATTATATGTATCATTTTATTGGAATAAAAGGGTCTGGAATGAGTGCTTTAGCACAAATACTACATAATTTAGGATATGAAGTACAAGGTAGTGATAAGAGCGACCATTTTTTTACCGAACAAAGATTAAATGAATTAGGAATAAAAATTCTGCCATTCGATGAAAACAATATTAAAGAAGGTATGAAAATAATAAAAGGTGCTGCTTTTGATGAAACAAACCCTGAAGTAAAAAAAGCAATGGAATTAGATTTAAATATATATTCATATTCTGATATGGTTGGAAGTTTAACTAAAAAATTTAAAACCATATGTGTTGCTGGATGCCATGGCAAAACAACAACAACATCTATGTTAGCACATGTACTTAATAATACTAAAGGTGCTAATTATTTAATTGGTGATGGAACAGGATTTAGTAACAAGGATAATGAATTATTTATTTTAGAATCATGTGAATATAAAAGACATTTTTTAGCATATACACCATACTATACAGTTATTACTAATATTGACTATGATCATGTTGATTATTATAAAGACATTAGTGATGTACTAGATGCATATACAGAATTTGCTAATAAAACAGAAAAAATGGTAATTGCTTGTGGTGATGATAGATATACAAGATTTTTAGAATTAAATAAACCAATATTTTACTATGGATTAGATAACGATAATGACATAATTGCCAAAAATGTTATTTACAAAGAAGATGGTATTAGTTTTGAAGTTGAAGTAGAAGAAAACTACTATGGATTTTTTGATTTACCAATATATGGAAAACATATGTTATTAGATGCTTTAGCTGTAATTGCAGTTTGTTATTATGAAAGGTTAGAAGCAAAAGAAGTATCCAAATTATTAAAAACATTTAAAGGTGCTAAAAGAAGATTTTCAGAAACTACTGTCAAAGATACTATTTTAATTGATGATTATGCTCATCATCCAAATGAAGTTAAAGCTACTATAAAAGCTGTAAAACAAAAATATCCTGATAAAAAAATAGTAGCTGTATTTGAGCCACATACATTTACAAGAACAAAAGAATTTGCAGATGATTTGGCTAATATTTTAAATCAAGTAGATTATACATATATAATGGATGTTCATCCATCTAGAGAAAAACAAGAAGATTATCCAAATGTTACTTCCAAGATTATAATAGATAAATTAACTAATGGAGAACATTTAGATATAAATGAAGCAAATAAATTACTACAACACAAGGGTTCAGTAATACTATTTATGAGTCCAAATGATATATCAATATTAGAAAACGACGTAAAAAAATTAATTGAGGATGATAAAAATGAATAGAAAAGGATTTACATTAGTGGAATTATTAGCAGTAATAGTAATTTTAGGAATATTATCGTTAATATCAGTTCCAATGGTAATGAATATTATTAATGGAGTTGAAAAAAAATCAACTGAAGAAAGTGCTTATGGTTATGTTGAAGCTCTTAATCAAGCAATTGTAGATAGCAATTATTCAACAAAAAAGAAAATAAACAATGGATACTATTATTCACAATATTTAAAAAAAGAATATGGTTTTGAAGTAGGTGGATATACACCATCTGACGATAGTTGGGTTCACATAAAAAATGGTGAGGTCGAAAATTATTCATTAAAATATAAAAAATATGTTGTTTCTAATATTAATAACAAGATGACTATAAACAATACTATAGTTAGTCATGATAAATGTTTCAAAATAAATTCTAAACAAGAAGCATGTTATGAAAATAATGAAATTAAAATTAAAAACAAATAAAATCTTATAGAATTAATCTATAAGATTTTTAATTTTATCAGTATTTTTGAAATTTAATTTAGCAATTTCTCTTAATTTGTCAAATCCATACTTTTTAACAATTTCTGCTCCTTGTTCATCAACTAAATTAGAAGCACCTTTTAATAATTTAAGGTTTAAATTTTTACTAAGTTTATCAAATTCTTTTATAAATATATATCTACTAATTAATGAAGCACAAGCAACAGATAAACACTTAATTTCTGCTTTTGTTATAAAAGTTATTTTTCTGTAAACATTTGGTACTTCTTTTAGATAACTATAATAAATATTTTCTTTAGCAAATTCATCAACAACAACATAATCAGTATCGTTATATTTATTAGTTAACTCTACTAGAACTTTATTATGAAGAACTGCTTTAATTTTATTCATATTCATAGTAGAATGTAATTCATTATATTTTTCGTTTGATAAGATATAAGTTGAATAAGGTATTCTTTTAATAATTTCAGGTACTATATTCATTATTTTTTCATCGTCTAGTTTCTTAGAATCAGTAACACCTAATTCTTTTAAAAAGGGAATATCTTCTTTTTTTACATATGTACTAGTAACAACTATTGGTCCAAAGTAATCACCAGTTCCGACTTCATCACTACCAATGGAAGTAGAGTTGTAAATTTTTGGGTCAATATATAAATCAACTTTCTTTTTATCTTTTTTGTCACTATTATTAACTTCTAAGAATTTGTTATTCATTTTTTCTGTTGCAATCCAAAAGTCACTAGCTAAATCAGCATCCTTTCCTTGAAAAACAATTTTACCTGATTCGTATAAAGTTACAACAGTATCACCATCTTGCGCTTGAAATATAGCATAAGGCGGTGTTTTTTCTCTTTTTAAATCTTTATAAAACTCATTTAATTTATTTTTTGTATTATCACTTACTTTAAATGATATTGTCATATTATCACGTCCTAAAAAAATTATACAACAAAAATAAATAATTTACAAAATTAATTTGATAATTAAAGTAGATTTTTATATAAAAATAGTGTAAAATTGTATATATGGTAGGTGGGTAAAATGGGACTTTTTGATAAATTTAAAAATGTTTTCAAAAAAGAAGAAAAACAGGAAGTAGAATTATATGATAAAGGTTTAGAAAAAACAAGAAAAGAATTTACATCTAAACTTAATTTACTTAATATGAAGCATAATAAAATTGATGAAGAGTATTATGAAGAACTAGAAAATATTTTAATAACAGCTGATATTGGTGTTAATACAGTTGTAAAGTTCGTAGAAAAATTAAGAAATAGAGTAAAAAAAGAAAATATAACATCAGTTAATGAATTAAAAGAAATAATTGTTGATGAAATGTTTATAATATATGTTCAAAATGGAATTATTGTAAATAAAATAAATTACTCTAAAGAAGGACCAACTGTAGTACTATTTGTTGGTGTAAATGGGGTAGGAAAAACTACATCAATTGGAAAAATTGCTTATAAACTAAAAAATGAAAGAAAAAAAGTATTACTAATAGCAGGAGATACATTTAGAGCAGGTGCTATCGAACAACTAATAGAATGGGGAAATAGATTAGATATTGATGTTGTATCTAGTGAAAGTAAAGACCCTTCAAGTGTAATATATGATGGTTTAAATAAAGCTAAAGATGAAAATTATGATGTTGTTTTAATAGATACAGCAGGTAGACTTCAAAATAAAGTTAATCTAATGAATGAATTAGAAAAAATGAATAAAGTAATTGGTAATATAATTCCAAATGCACCTCATGAAACATTATTAGTAATAGATGCAACTACAGGCCAAAATGGAATAAGCCAAGCAAATAGTTTTAAAGAAATAACAAATATTACTGGAATAGTTCTAACAAAATTAGATGGAACAGCTAAAGGTGGAATTGTTTTAGCAATCAAAGATAGTGTTGATATTCCAGTTAAATTTGTCGGTTTAGGTGAAAAAAAAGAAGACTTAAAAGTATTCGATATTGAAAAATATATCTATGGATTATTTAAAGAAATGGAGTAAAATATGAAAAATATAAACAAAGATCTATTAGTATTTAGTCAATTCATAATATTTATAATACTAGTAATAATATTTTTAATGTCGTTTTTCATTAAAGAATTATTACCATTAGTTAGTTATATAACAGGTGTATTGTTAATACTTATGTGTGTTAATAATATAAGACTATCTAAAAATAAATTTATATCAATTTTATATGGTTTATGTGGAATATTAGTTATAGTATTAGAAATATTTAATATATGAAAGAAAGATTATATTTAATTGATTTATATGATATCTATGGTTCATTATTAACTGATAAACAACAAAAATATTTTGAAGATTATTATTTTAATAATTTATCATTATCAGAAATAAGTGAAAATGAAGATATCACTAGAAATGCTATTCATAAACATATAAAAGATGCATGTGAAAAACTTAATTATTATGAAGAAAAATTAAAAATAAATGAAAAAAACAAAAAGATTTTAGAAATAAGTAAAAAACTAGATAAAGAATTACAAAATAAAATAGAAGAAATAATATAAAGAGGGTGTTATAAATGTTTGAGAAAATTGTTTACATAAGTAATAGTTCTGCAAATATTAAAATAAGTGGTGAAATAAATACTAGCTTAATGAATATGCATGTAATATTAGAAGATAATGGAAGAAGGATAGTAGCATCAGTCGAAGATATTGATGGTGATGTCGTAAAAGTTAATTTTCAAGGAGAGTTTGTTAATAATAAATTTATTGGTGGGGTTATAAGAAAACCTAGTTTAAATTCAAAAATTAGAATCATTACTAAAGAAGAATTAGATTTAGTTATAGGTGATAATAACCGTGAAACTTCAATGTATTTAGGAAAATCACCATTGTATGATGATGTTGATGTTAGAGTAAATGTTAATGATTTATTTAGTAATCATTTTGCTGAATTTGGAAATACTGGTAGTGGTAAGTCATATGGAGTTGCTAGATTACTACAAAATGTTTTTACTGGAGTTCAACCATTTAAATCTAATTTTATGATATTTGATGCTTATGGTGAATATCATAATGCATTTAAAGAACTAAACAAAATTAATCCGGATTTTAATTTTAAATATTATACGACTAATTTTAATGATACTGAAGGAGAATTACTTAGAATTCCATTATGGTTAATGACTGTTGATGATTTTGCCTTATTACTTAGAGCAGAAAATCATTCCCAAATTCCAATTATTGAAAGAATGCTTAAATTAGCAAGTATTTTTTCTGAATCAGATGAACGAGCATTAAAATATAAAAATCATTTAATAGCAAAAGCTTTAATGACAATACTATATACAAATCAATCTTCTCCAAGTAAGAGAAATGATATTTATTCATTACTTGCAAGCTGTAGTACTAATGAATTCAATACTGAAGCTGTAGTTCAAGGAGTAGGATATACTCGTAAATTTAGAGAATGTTTAATTATTGATAAAGAAGGTCAATTTGTTGAAAGCATTTTAATTACTCAATACATTGCAAGCTTTATTGATGAAGAATTAGATAGATATGAGGCAAAACAAGCAAATTATTTTACTTTAGATGACTTAGAAAAAGCTCTTAATTTTACATTAATAAGTGAAGGATTACTTAGAAATGATAAAGCTTATAATGATGCTATTACATTAAAGGTTAGATTACATGCTTTAGCAATCAGTCCATCTGCTAAATATTTTACTTATCCTAGATATATAGATATTAATTCTTATATTTCTAGTTTAGTAGCTTGTTCAAATGGTAGAAAAGCTCAAATAATTAATTTTAATTTAGAGGATATAGATGATTCTTTAGCTAAAACGATTACAAAAATTTATACAAAAATGTTATTTGATTTTACTAAGAGATTAAAAGTAAGGGCTTCAATTCCATTTCATATTTTCTTGGAAGAAGCTCATAGATATGTTCAAAATGATACAGATAATTTCTTACTTGGATACAATATTTTTGAAAGAGTTGCTAAAGAGGGAAGAAAGTATGGTTTGATTTTTAATTTAATAAGTCAAAGACCAGTTGAAATATCTGAAACCGTTATTTCGCAAGTTAGTAATTTTATGATATTTAAGATGAATCATCCAAGAGATTTGGAATATATTAGAAAAATGTTACCTAATATAAGTTCAGAAATTGTTGAAATGCAAAAGACGTTACAACCAGGTACTTGTGTTGCATTTGGTAAAGCTTTTAAAGTTCCAATTATAATTAAAATGGATTTACCAAATCCTGAACCAACAAGTAGTAACTGTGATGTTTTAAATAGATGGAAATAAGGTTTTATATCTTATTTTTTTTGTCGGAATTTGTATGTAAAAAAACAGATGAAAAAAATAAAAAATATAGTAAAATATAAAGCGATATATTTAATTGGTGTTAGTGCATTCCTTCTAGAATAAGAAGGTGGTTGGTGTTATGAAAGAAAGAGAAAAAACTTTATTCTTAATAATCATCATATTGCTATTTATAATAATTATGTTACTTTATAAATAAAAAAATTGCACTATCACAGGGGGATAGTGCATTCACAAAAAATTGTTTAGGAATATATCTAACTCTTAGAACAATTAGATATATCCTTTTTTATTGTATGAGTAATAACCCATCTATATACATAGTAACACAATTAAATAATAAGTTCAATATTAAAATTTACTTTGTAAACATTTGTAAAGAAATATTTTAACTCTTTAATTTTATGATAAAATTAAGATAGGTGATAAAATGAACATAATTGATATAATTGTTAAGAAAAAAAATAAAGAAAAATTAACCAAAGTGGAATTAGAATTTGCAATTAATGGATATTTAAATAATGAAATAAAAGACTATCAAATGTCTAGTTTGTTAATGGCAATAGTTATAAATGGAATGTGTCTAGAAGAAATAATTGATTTAACTGATATAATGATTAATAGTGGTGAAACAATTAATCTTGGTATAGGTGATATAGTAGATAAGCACTCAACAGGTGGTGTAGGTGATAAAACAACACTTATTTTAGCCCCTTTAGTAGCTAGTGTAGGTGTAAAAGTTGCTAAAATGAGTGGAAGAGGATTAGGACATACTGGAGGAACAATAGATAAATTAGAATCAATAAAAGGTTTTAATGTCAGTTTATCTAAAGATGACTTTATTAAACAAGTAAATGAAATAGGTGTATCTATAATAAGTCAAACAGGAAATATTGCTCCAGCTGATAAAAAAATATATGCATTAAGAGATGTAACAGGAACCACAGAATCAATTCCTTTAATTGCTTCATCAATAATGAGTAAAAAAATAGCAAGTGGTGCTAAATATATTGTAATTGATGTTAAAGTTGGGAATGGAGCTTTAATGAAAAATATCGAAGATGCTAAACTTTTAGCAACCATAATGATTGAAATAGGAAAGAAATATAATAGGATAGTTGTATGTGTACTTACAAATATGGATGTTCCTTTAGGACATAATATTGGAAATGGATTAGAAGTTGTAGAAAGCATTAATTGTTTAAAAGGAAATGGACCTAAAGATTTAGAAAACTTAGTTTTAGAACTAGGTAGTATAATGGTATCATTATCTAAAAATATTTCTAAAGAAGAAGCTTTAAAAAAATTATCAGATAATCTACATAATAATAAAGCATATTCTAAATTTGAAGAATTAGTTAAATATCAAAATGGTGACATAAATAATATTGATATTTCTGATAAAGTTATTTCAGTAAAAAGTAATAAAGAAGGATTTATAAATAAAATTAATACGTTAAAATTAGGTGAAATTGTTAAAAATATTGGTGGCGGCAGAATGAATAAAGACGACTCTATTGATTATGGGGTTGGAATTGTAGTAAGTAAAAAAGTTGGGCAACCTGTATTTGAAAATGAAGAAATAGCTAAAGTATATATAAGAAATATAGATGTTAAAGTGAGTGATATACTAGACTGCTTTGATATAAAAGAAGAATATTTAAAAAAACAACCACTAATATTAGGGGTTATTAAGTGATAACAGTTATAGCAATTATAATTGCAACGATTTTAATAATACTTGATGAATTAAAAGGTTTAATTTTATTTTCTTTATTTTGTTTAATTACCTATATAATTATAAAAGAAATAAAAAATAGAAAATATAGCCGCAATCCTTTTAAAAAAATAGAAGAAACAACAATAGTTGACTATATAATAATGATGATTAATGAAAGTAAACAATATAAAAAACATATAATTAATAATGACAATATAATTCTTATAACTGAAACAAACATTTACTTTATGAAAATATTAAAATTAAAAAATAAAATAACAGGTAAAATAAAAGACAATTATTTGGTAGAAGAAATAGGTAGTAAGAAATATAAAATAAAAAATGTAATAAAAAATTACAATGAAGAATATTATAATTATCAAAACAAAATAAAAGAAAATATAAAAAAATACATCATTATTAGAAATGACTGTAATATGAGTATTGATGATAAAGATATTAAAATAATTCACAATAAAAATCTGTTATTTGAAATAGATAAGGGGATTAAAAAATATTCAAAAAATGATATCGATAATATATATAATAAATTGCTGTAAAGTTTTGTCAAAAAATATCAAAATTGTTGAATTAAAAAAATATATATTATATTATCATAATAGAGGGAGTGATAAATGTGATATACCCATCTATAGACAAATTATTAAATATAGTAGGATCAAAATATTTACTAGTAAATTTAATTTCTAAAAGAGTTTCTGAAATGGAACAAACCAAAAATTATCAATTAAAAGAAAATGAATATGTTTCTAAAAAAGACATTGGTAAAGCATTGGAAGAATTTTCTAAAGAAGTAGTAAAAGTAAAAGCCAATTAATGGCTTTTTCTAGTATTATTAAATATAATATCAATAATTTTATCTTGAAATTCATTACTATTCCATACAATTTCAAATAAAACACCCATGCCTGGTAAAACAACTTCATCTTTAGATTTTATTGATTCTACAATTGTTTCTTTTATATCATCTTTACTCGAATCTTTAAAATTATTTACAATATATTCTCTTATATTTACATCCATAAAAATCATCCTTTCACATATATTTTGAATTTAATATTAAAAATTATACAAAACTATTTATTTTTTATTAAAAAAAATGTATAATTATGTTAGGAGGAATATATATGTTATGGATTATTTTAGCGATTATTGTTATAATTATTTTATTTATAATTAGTACTTATAATGCTTTAGTACAACTAAGAAATAAAGTAAGAAATCAATGGTCACAAATCGATGTTGTTTTAAAAAACAGAGCAGATTTAATACCTAATTTAGTTGAAACAGTTAAAGGATACGCTGGTCACGAAAGTGAAACATTAGAAGCTGTAATTAAGGCTAGAAATAGTTATGTTACTGCTGCTACACCAGAAGATCAAATGAAAGCTAGTGGTGAAATTAGTGGTGCATTAAGTAAATTGTTTGCTTTAACAGAAAGTTATCCTGATTTAAAAGCAAATACAAATTTCTTGGATTTACAAGCTAAATTAACTGAAACTGAAGACAAAATTAGATATGCTAGACAATTCTATAATGATGCTGTTAATAAATATAATAACAAAGTTGAAATGTTCCCATCTAATATAGTAGCTGGAATGTTCCATTTTGAAATGGCAAAATTATTTGAAGCTAGTGAAGCAGATAGAGAAGTACCAAAAGTACAATTTTAAGACTTATAAAAATAAGTCTTTTTTTTCTGATATTATAGTATTTTTAAAATTAATGTGTTAAAATAATAATAAGGTAGGTTGATATGATGAAAAATGTTAACAAGAAAAAAAGTAAAAATGAAATAAGTGTTGAGTTGGATAAACTAGAAAAAAATATTAAAAAAAATAAGTCTGAAAATAAAAATATTGATTTAAAATTTAAAATAATTGATATGGAAAAAGCTAAAGAGGATATAGCAACTAATTTAAAAGATTTAGAACAAACTTTAAAACATCAATCAAAAGATAGAAAAACTATGTTAAAAGAAGTCAATGATAATATTGATAGTTATTCTAATAAAATTCTTGAATATGAAAACAAATTAAAAGAATATGAAATAAAAGAAATAAGTTTTAAAAATCAAGAACGTGAACTTGATGAATATATGCAAATATACAATAATAAATGTGAAGAATATGATGAAGAAGTAAACAAACTAAATAGAGAAATAATTAATATGAGAAAAAAAGTAATGACTATTGAAAGAATAAATTCTAATTTAAAATCCATAGTTGAATTAGTTATAAAAGAGTATGGAATAGAAAAAATTTCGGACATTACAGGAATTGAAAAAGATAATATAGAAAAATACCTTCAAGATTAACTTGAAGGTTTTATTTATAACATTTGATAATTTGTACTATTGTATGTTGTTGAATTTTTATTTTCTAAAGCAGTAACTCTTCTGTCTAGTATATTTAATCGTTGCTCTAAACTATTGACTTGTTGTTCAATTGTGTTATCAGTTATCATATTATTTTGTGGCATAGTTTGAGTCATCATATTAGGCATCATTGGTACTCCGGGCATCATATTAGGCATCATACCAGGGTAAGTTGGATATACTGGATATGGTGTTCCACAATTTCTATCTTTTTTCATAAACACACTCCTATTCTAATTAATTATATGCTTTTTATAGATATTTGTGCTATAATAAATTAGGGATATGATGATATGATAGATTTATATAAATACGAGAAAGAACTATATGAAAGTGGATATAATTATATTGGCGGAATCGATGAAGTTGGGCGTGGTCCTTTAGTTGGTCCTGTTGTGACTGCCTGTGTAGTTTTACCAAAAGATTTTATTTTAGAAGGTTTGACAGATTCAAAAAAATTAAGTGAGAAAAAAAGAAATATTTTTTATGATTATATTATAGAACATGCAATATCATATGGAATAGGTATTATAGGTCCTGAAAGAATAGATGAAATTAATATTTACGAGGCTACTAAAGAGGCTATGTATATGGCTTATAATGAAGCAAATAAAAAAAATAAAATTGATTATGTTTTAATAGACGCTATGCCACTTATTTTAGATGTTCCAAATAAATCAATTATTAAAGGAGATGCTACTAGTATATCTATAGCAGCAGCTTCTGTAATTGCTAAAGTAACTAGAGATAGGATGATGTATGATTTAGATAAAAAATATCCTGAATATGGGTTTGCTAAGCATAAAGGTTATCCTACAAAAAAACATATAGAAGCTATTAATAAATATGGATTAATAGAAGGTTATAGAAAAACTTATGGACCAGTAAAAAAAGTAATGGAGGACAAAAATGAAAGTATGTTTAATAACACACATTGCTGATCCTGATGGAGCAATGCCTATTATATTATCAAAATTAGTTTTTGATAATTTAGATTATTTTTCTTGTGAAAAAAGTGAAGTTGATGAAATCTTAAAAAAAGTAATTAATGAAGATTATTCAAATATTTATATTGTAGATTTAAATATGAGTGAACAAATGGCTAAAATTATTAATGAAAACGAAATATTAAAAAATAAAATTTTAGTTTTTGATCATCATGAAAGTGAGTTATATTTAAATAAATATGTATTTATTAATGTCACTGTTGAAAATAATGGTAGAAAAGAATGTGGAACAACTTTATATTATAATTATTTAAGAAAATATACTAATAATAGTTTATTAGACAAGAAATCAACAGTTCATATGGTAGAGTTAATCCGTGAAAATGATACTTTTGATTTTATTGAAGAAAATAAAGAAGAGGCTATTAATTTTAGAAATTTATATGATATTTATGGTAGAGATGAATATATAAATCATTTTACTGATTTTATTATAAAAAATGATTATTTTGAATTTACTGGTGTTGAAAAAGAATTAGTTAAAATTGAATCAGAAAGAGCAAATAGATATGTTTTAGAAAAATTAAATCATGTGAGAAAAGCTACTATTAATAATATCCCTGTTGGAATTGTTTTTGCTGAACAGAATAGATCAATGCTTGGTCATAAAATGGCAGAAACCATGTCTGATATAGATATTGCTATTGTCATAAATGTTGATAGAGGTGTTAGTTATAGGGCTGATAAAGATGAAGTTAACACGAATATTTTAGCTATTCCTTGCGGTGGTGGTGGTCATAAACATGCATCAGGTAGTCCTTTGCCAAATGATTTGCAAGAAAAAATAGTAGAATATATTTTTAAAAATGTTACATGGAGGTAAAAATGCAAGTAAGAATAATTAAGGTAGGAAATTTACAAACAAATTGTTATATTATTATAAAAAATGGTTATTGTATGATTGTAGACCCAGGTGATCAATTTTATTCAATTCAAGAACAAATTGGAGATAATAAATTAGTAGGTGTTTTAATTACTCATAGGCATCCTGATCATATTGGTGCTTTAGCAAAATTTGTTCAAGAATATGGTATTCCAGTATATGATAGAAGCAATTTAGAAGAAAAAAAATATGAAATAAATGAGTTTAAATTTGAGGTAATTTATACACCAGGTCATACAAATGATTCTATTTGTTTCTATTTTTATGAATATAATTTTATGTTTGTTGGTGATTTTATTTTTAAAGGTACTATTGGAAGAACTGATTTACCAACAGGCAGTAACACAGATATGAATAATAGTATTAATAAAATAATTAATTATAGTGATAGAATAAAGGTATATCCAGGTCATGGTGATGAAACTAACCTTGGTGTAGAAAAAGATACAAATCCATTTTTTAATTAATAAAAATACTAATTAAAAAAATAGAAAAATTATAATATTTAATAAACTTCATTTTAAATAATGAAGTTTTTGTATATATTAATTTGACAAAAGTTATATAGATTAATTTTAAAATTTATAATGACACGAACAAAATTTCTGCTTGACTTTTACGTCTGGGGGGGGGGTATGATAGTATTGGAAAGTAGGAATCTAGATGAAAAAAATAATAAAAAGTAGAATATTTTTAATAGTA
>CAKPKR010000004.1 GCA_934167465.1 uncultured Bacilli bacterium
GGAACAACATTTAATAGACCAGAATTTAAAAGATTATTTAATGCTTTAACAAATGGAGATATTAATACAATAATTGTAAAAGATTTATCAAGATTAGGAAGAAATTATATTGAAGTAGGAAAATATATTGATGAAATATTTCCCTTATATAATATAAGATTTATTGCAATTAACGATAATGTTGACACATATAATGATTCAAAATCATCTAATAATATTATTGTTCCATTTAAAAACTTAATGAATGACGAGTATGCAAGAGATATTTCAAATAAAGTAAGAAGTGTCCTGGATAATAAAAAGAATAATGGGCAATTTATTGGTTCAGTTGCTCCTTTTGGGTATAAAAAGGATCCTAACAATAAGCATAAATTCATTATTGATAAAAAAGCAGCAAGAATTGTTAAAAAAGTATTTGCAATGATATTGGATGGAAAAAGTAAAAAAGATGTTATTGATGAATTAAATAAAATGCAAATACTGCCTCATGCATTATATAAAATTGATGAAGGATTATATAATTATGATATAAAAGAAACTGCAAAGAAATGGGACACGAAAAAAATAGATAAAATTTTAAAAAATCAGTCTTATACAGGAGATTTAGTGCAAGGTAAAAGAAAAAGAATAAGTCATAAAGTCCATAAGAATTTAGATGTTCCAGAAAAAAATTGGATTATAATACCCAACCATCATCAAGCGTTGATTAGTAAAAAAGATTTTGACAAAGTTCAAGAACTATTATATGCAAGAAATATAAGAGTTAAAAAGAATAATGAATATGATATTTTTGCAGGTCATTTAAGATGTGATAATTGTGGTAATAGTTTAGTATTAAGAAAATCAAAAAAGTATGAATACTATTATTGTAAGTCATATTTATATAATAAAGAATGCTCAAAAGACGCTTGTCAAAAACAGCAATTAGAGCAAGATATTGTTGATATAATTAACCATTATAAAGAAATAATTGTAGAGATGGATTCTAAAATAAATGAAATATTGAACAAAAAAGAAATTTCTTATGATTTGGAAATAATAAAAAATAAAATTCAAAATGCAGAAGAAAAAAAAGAAAAATATATAATGTTAAGGAATTCAATTAAAGAAGATTTAAAAGAGAATTTTATATCGGAAGAAGAATACTGGCAATATAATAAAGAGTATAGTGATAAAATTAAAAAGATAAAAGAAGATATACAATTATATGAGGAGGAAAAAGAAACAGAAACAATAAAAAATAATGATACTGATTGGATGAATATATTTAAAAAGAAAGAAAAAATAAATGAACTAAATAGATTATTGATAGATGAGTTAATTGAAGATATTGTTGTTAGTGAAGATGGTAATATAAAAGTAATATTCAAATATGAAGATAAATATTTTGAGGCTCTTGACTTTATAAATAAACAAAAATATGATATAATACTTTCAAGTTAAAAACGAAAAACAAATACTTTTAAGTATTTTTTTAAATGATAGAATAGAAAGAAGTGATTAAAATGGATATGTACCAAAAAAGAAAAATCAGAGCAGAAAAGAAAAATAATGATAGTCAAAAAAGTTTTTCAAAAGTCCTCATTTCGTGGTATCCAGGTCATATGGCTAAAACAAAAAGACTAATATCAGAACAAATAAATTTAATAGATATTGTTTATGAAGTTGTAGATGCAAGAATACCATATTCATCTAAAATAATTGATATTGATAAATTTATAAAAAATAAACCTAGAATAATGATAATGACTAAAATTGATCTATGTGATATAAAAGAAACTAAAAAATGGATAAAATATTACGAAGATAAAGGATATAAGGTAATTCCGATAGATTTAATAAATAATAATTCAATAAAAAAAATAATAGATACAACTGAAGAGCTAATGAAAGAAAAAAACAATATTCGTGAAAGTAAAGGATTAACTAAAAGAAAAACTAGGGTACTAGTAGTAGGAATACCAAACGTTGGAAAGTCAACATTAATAAATAAACTAGTTGGCAAAAAAGTAACAACAACTGGTAATATCCCAGGAGTAACTAAAAATCTAAATTGGATTAGAATAAATGATAAATTAGAATTATTAGATTCACCAGGTATATTATGGCCTAAATTTGAAAATCAAAAAATTGCTCTTAATTTAGCTTCATTAACAGCAATCAAAGAAGAAATATTACCAATAAGTAATGTAGTATGTTACTTTATCGAAATGTTATACAAATACTATCCTGAAATATTAAAAAATCGATATAATGTAGATAAAATAGATGAAGAATTTATTGAAGTATTTGAAACAATCGGTAAAAAAAGAGGCTGTTTAGTAAAAGGTGGGATAGTAGACTATGATAAAGTTTGTGATGTTGTAATGAGTGATATCAAAAATGGTAATATAAAAGGAATTACATTTGATAGATATGAATAACATAAATATTTTAGCTTTAGCGTATCTTGGTGATGCAATATATGAACTTGAAATAAGAAAATTTTTGTTAGAAAAAAACATAACAAAAGTGAATCAATTACAAACTGAATCTATTAAATATGTAAGTGCTGTAAATCAAGCAAAATATTTAAAAGAAATGCTAGACAAAAATTTCTTTACGGATGAAGAATTAAGTGTTATACTTAGAGCACGAAACCATAAATCACACAAAAGTAAATCAACAGATATTGTTACTTATAAATATTCAACGGCTTTAGAAGCTATAATAGGATATTTGTACTATCAAAAAAACAATAAAAGAATAGAAGAAATAATGAATTATATAAAAGGAGAATGAAAATGTATATATATGGAAAGAATGTAGCTATAGAAACAATTAATAACAAAGAAAAAATTAAAAAAGCATTTATTTATAAAAATTTTACAGACAATGAAATTCTAAATGAATTAAAAAAACAAAATATTTATATCAAATATTTAGAAAAAAATGAAATGGATAAAATGATTGATGGTTTACATCAAGGAGTAATATTAGAAGTAAATGATTTTGAATATAATGACATTGATGAAATGATAGAAGATGATAGTTTAATAGTTATATTAGACCATATAGAAGATCCTCATAATTTTGGTGCTATCATAAGAACTTGTGAAGCGGCAGGGGTAAAAGGAATAATTATTCCAAAAGATAGAAGTGTAGAAGTAAATGCTACAGTAATAAAAGTATCAACAGGAGCAATTAAAAATATGAAAATTGCTCAAGTCACGAACTTAAACAGAACAATAGAATATTTAAAAAAAGAAGGATTTTGGATAGTTGGAACTGATATGGAAGGCACAAATTATTACGACATTGATTATAAAGGCAAAACCGCTATAGTAATAGGCAATGAAGGAAGTGGTATGTCTAGATTAGTCAGTGAAAATTGTGATTTTATTGCTAAAATACCAATGAAAGGAACAACAAATAGTCTAAATGCATCAGTAGCAACAGGAATTGTAGTTTTTGAAGCCGTAAAACAAAGAGGGTAATAAAATGTACGATAAATATAATGATTATGAATTATTAAGCTATATATCAGAATGCAATGAAGATGCAACTGATATTTTATTAAAAAAATATGAACCATTAATAGTATCAACTGCAAAAAAACTGTTAAAAGGAATGGAAAATTTTGGATTAGATATAAATGATTTAATTCAAGAGGGACGATTAGGTTTATTAAAAGCAAGCGAAACATTTTCAGAATCAAAAGATACATTATTTTACACATATGCTAAAACATGTATTGAAAGAAAAATGTATGACTTAGTTAAAAGCACTAGAAGAGTGAAACATAAAATCTTGAACGAATCAATTCCTATTGATGTAGATGATGATAAAGGTGAATATAAAGAATTAGACTATTTACTAAAAGACGAAACTGAAAATCCTGAACAATTATTATTGAATGAAGAAGGCAAAAAAGAGTTACAAAATATTATAAATTCAAAACTTAATGACATTGAAATTCAAGTACTTGAATTAAAACTAAAAGGATTTGAAAATAAAGAAATATCTGAAATATTAGATTGTGATTATAAAAAAATAGATAATACCTTACAAAGAATAAAACAAAAACTAAAAGAAACAAAAAAATGTTCTTAAAAATATTGACATTCATATAATAAAATGATATATTATCAAAGGAATTTAATTTATGGGTTTACTTCGGTAAATCTTTAATTAAAAGCAAAATGAAACACCTGGAAGTGTGTAATGAGAGGAGGATTATAATGCCAACAATTAATCAATTAGTAAGAAAAGGTAGAGGTAGTAAAACTAGAAAGAGTAAATCACCAGTTTTAGCAGTTGGATATAACAGTAGAACAAAAAGAACTACTGATCAAAATTCACCACAAAAACGTGGAGTATGTACTCGTGTAGGTACAACAACACCAAAGAAACCAAACTCAGCATTAAGAAAATATGCTCGTGTTAGATTATCAAATGGTATGGAAGTTACTGCTTATATCGGTGGTGAAGGACATAACTTACAAGAACATAGTGTTGTATTAATTCGTGGAGGACGTGTTAAAGACCTTATCGGTGTTAGATATCATATCGTTCGTGGTACTTTAGATACTGCTGGTATTGATAAAAGACGTCAAGGACGTAGTAAATACGGTACTAAAAAACCTAAAAACAATTAATAATTAAATAAATAGATGAGAGGAGGATATATATGCGTAAAAGACGTGCAGTTAAAAGAGATGTTTTAGCAGATCCAATGTATAATTCAAAATTAGTTACAAAATTAATCAATAGAATTATGTTAGATGGAAAAAAAGGTATAGCTCAAAATATTCTTTATGATGCATTTGATATAATCAAAGAAAAAACAGGTAAAGAACCAATGGAAGTTTTTGAAGCTGCTATGGAAAATATTAAACCAGCTCTTGAAGTTAAATCAAGAAGAGTTGGTGGAGCTAACTATCAAGTTCCAATTGAAGTTAGAGCTGATCGTAGTCAAGCATTAGCTTTAAGATGGTTAGTTAATTATGCTCGTTTAAGAGGAGGTCATTCAATGGCTGAAAACTTAGCAAACGAAATAATTGATGCATCAGAAGGAACTGGTGGAGCAGTTAAAAAACGTGAAGACACACATAGAATGGCAGAAGCTAATAAAGCATTTGCTCATTATAGATGGTAATAGGAAAGGAATTAAATTATGGCTCGTGAATATAGTTTAGAGAAAACTCGTAATTTTGGGATAATGGCCCATATTGACGCAGGTAAAACTACTATGACAGAACGTATCTTATTCCATACTCATAAAATCCATAAAATAGGAGAAACTCATGATGGTGCTTCTCAAATGGACTGGATGGAACAAGAACAAGAACGTGGTATAACTATTACTTCAGCTGCAACAACTGCATACTGGAAAGGTTATAGATTAAATATAATCGACACTCCAGGTCACGTTGACTTTACAGTAGAAGTTTCTAGATCACTTCGTGTACTAGATGGTGCGGTAGCACTTCTAGACTCTAACGCTGGTGTTGAACCACAAACAGAAACAGTTTGGCGTCAAGCTGATGAATTCAAAGTTCCTCGTATAATTTTCTGTAATAAAATGGATAAATTAGGAGCAAGCTTTGAAATGTCACTTAAATCAATTGGAGAAAGATTAGGGGTAAATTATGCACCAATTGAATGGCCAATTGGAGCTGAAAGTGAATTTAATGGAATTATTGATTTAGTTACAATGAAAGCTTATCATTATGATGGACAACAAATTGAAGAACCAACTGAAATTGAAATTCCTGCAGAATTAAAAGATATAGCTGATAAGAAACGTTCAGAATTAATCGAATCAGTTGTTGAATTTGATGATGCTTTAATGGAAAAATATCTTGAAGGTAATGAACTTACTGTTGAAGAAATTAAAGGAGCTATCAGAAAAGGTGTTCTTGAAGTTAAATTCTTCCCAGTAATGTGTGGTACTGCTTTAGGAAATAAAGGTACTAAGTTATTATTAGATGCTGTTATAGATTATATGCCAGCACCAACAGATATTGAATCAATTAAAGGTGTTGACTTAAATGGTAAAGAAATAGTTAGACATCCATCTGACTCTGAACCATTTAGTGCATTAGCATTTAAAGTTATGACAGATCCTTTTGTTGGTAGACTTACTTTCTTTAGAGTTTACTCAGGACATTTAAGTAGTGGTTCTTATGTATTAAATGCAAGTAAAAATAAGAAAGAAAGATTAGGAAGAATTCTTCAAATGCATGCTAACAACAGAACTGAAATTAGCGAAGTATTTACTGGTGATATAGCTGCAGCAGTAGGATTTAAAGATACTACTACTGGAGATACATTATGTGATGAAAAACACGCTTGTATTTTGGAATCAATGGAATTCCCAGAACCAGTTATTGAACTTACTGTTGAACCTAAATCAAAAGCTGATCAAGATAAAATGGCATTAGCTTTACAAAAATTATCAGAAGAAGATCCAACATTTAGAGCTTCTACTAACCATGAAACTGGTCAAACTATTATAGCTGGTATGGGTGAATTACACTTGGATATCATCGTTGATAGAATGAAAAGAGAATTTGGTGTTGAAGCAAACGTTGGTCAACCACAAGTTTCATATCGTGAAACATTAACACAAACAGCTGAATGTGAAGGTAAATATATTAAACAATCAGGTGGTCGTGGACAATATGGTCACGTATGGATTAAATTCGAACCAAATCCAGATAAAGGATATGAATTTGTTGATGCGGTTGTTGGTGGTGTAGTTCCAAGAGAATACATTCCAGTAACTGATAAGGGATTACAAGAAGCTATGAAAACTGGTGTTCTTGCTGGATTCCCAATGGTAGATGTTAAAGCAACATTATTCGATGGTTCTTATCATGATGTTGACTCATCTGAAATGGCTTATAAAATAGCTGCAAGTATGGCTTTAAAGGAAGCTAAAAATAAATGTAAACCAATATTACTAGAACCAATTATGAAAGTTCAAGTAGTAGTTCCAGATGAATATCTTGGAAATGTTATGGGAGATATTACATCTCGTCGTGGTAAACCACTTGGTCAAGAATCAAGAGGTAACGCATTAGCAATTGATGCAATGGTACCACTTTCTGAAATGTTTGGATATGTTACATCATTGAGATCTAATACTCAAGGTAGAGGTAACTATACAATGGTATTTGATCACTATGAAGAAGTACCAAGAAATATTTCAGAAGAAATCATCAAAAAATATGGTGGAAATAACTAAAAGTATATAAACTAAAGGAAAAATACTTGCTATTTTTCCTTAGTTGATATAAAATAAATATGTAATTAAATAGAGGAGGAAAAAATTATGGCAAAAGCAAAATTTGATCGTTCAAAACCACATGTTAACATTGGTACAATTGGACACGTAGACCATGGTAAAACTACATTAACTGCTGCAATTTCAAAATGTTTAGCAGGAAAAAATGGTAACGAAGCAGTAGATTTCGCTAACATTGATAAAGCACCAGAAGAAAGAGAAAGAGGTATTACAATCAATACAGCTCACATTGAATATAGTACTGAAAAAAGACACTATGCTCATGTTGACTGTCCAGGACATGCTGACTATGTAAAAAATATGATTACTGGTGCAGCTCAAATGGATGGAGCTATCTTAGTTATAGCTGCAACTGATGGACCTATGGCACAAACTCGTGAACATATCTTATTATCACGTCAAGTTGGTGTACCTCGTATGGTTGTATTTATGAATAAATGCGACATGGTTGATGATGCTGAATTATTAGATTTAGTTGAAATGGAAATTCGTGAATTATTAAACGAATATGGATTTGATGGAGATAATACTCCAATTATTAGAGGATCAGCTCTTAAAGCACTTGAAGGAGATCCAGCTTGGACTTCTAAAATTGATGAACTTATGGATGCAGTTGATACATGGATTGAAACTCCAGTTCATGATTTAGACAAACCATTCTTAATGCCAATCGAAGATGTATTTACTATTACAGGACGTGGAACTGTTGTTACAGGACGTGTTGAAAGAGGTAAATTAAATCTTAATGATGAAGTTGAAATAGTTGGTTTAAAACCTACTAAAAAAACTGTTGTTACAGGAATTGAAATGTTCCGTAAACAATTAGATTATGCTGAATCAGGAGATAATGCAGGTGCATTATTAAGAGGTATTTCAAGAGAAGATGTAGAACGTGGTCAAGTATTAGCAAAACCAGGTACTGTTACTCCACATAAAAAATTCAAAGCTGAAGTATATGTACTTAGCAAAGAAGAAGGTGGAAGACATACTCCATTCTTCAGTAACTATAGACCTCAATTCTATTTCCGTACTACAGATGTAACTGGTGTTATTGAATTACCAGCTGGTACTGAAATGGTTATGCCAGGTGACAATGTTACTATGACAGTTGAATTAATTGCTCCAATCGCTATCGAAAACGGAACTAAATTCTCAATTCGTGAAGGTGGTAGAACAGTTGGTTCAGGTGTAGTTTCTGAAATAGTTGAATAATTAAAAGAGAACTAAAGTTTCTCTTTTTTTAAATTAAATTGACACGAACAAAATTTCTACTTGACAAAACGTCTGGGGGGGGGGGTATGATATATATAGAAAGTAGGAATTTATAATGAAAAAAATAATGAAAAGTAGAATATTTTTAGTAATAATTACGATGATTATATGTATAAGTGGAACATTATATGCAGCTAATACATATAAAGCAACAGATGTAGTATATAATGCCAGTGATGGAAATAGTATGAGTGTAAATGATGCTTTAAATGATATATATAATATAAAAAAATTAGGAACAGCTATAAGTGGTGATATAGCAAGTGGTAAAACAGCAGTAGTCCAAGGTAAATTAGTTACTGGAACTCTAAATAATAATTCAGGATTAAATAATGTAAAAACATATACGTATAATGATTATACCCATTCACCTACATATTATGAATATGATATTTCATCTTTAACAAGTGAGTATCAAAATAAGGAACTATGGAAAAATTTATTTTTTGTAATTAAAAATTATGTAGCAGGTTATGGTAGTAATGAATGGGTAGTTTCTGATACTTTTACCAGTGCTACATATGATAAATCAACTGGTAAACTAACAATTAATGTTCCATCTATTTATCAATCAATAAGAACAATTTATATTTATTACTAAAAAAAGAAATAATATTATTTCTTTTTAAATTTACTTTGACTTTTATATATAAAATATAATATTTTATTTGTTACTAATTCAAAATCTCCAATATACTCATATATATTTGAATTAAAATTTAATTTAAATTCATTTAATCCTAAATATTTATTGTCTTTGATATTTGGATTAACAATTCCTCCAAAATTAAATTTTTCATAATTTAATTCCGAATATTTTTGAATTAGCTTCCATATTAATAAATGTTTCGCATTTAATCTTTTAAACTTAGTATCATATCCATCCATTAATAAGTTAATTTCTTTGCCATTTTTAACTATTAAAGCAGATGATACAACGATACCCTCAGGGTATTTACTTAGTAATCTAGTAGCATAAATTAAATTACTTTTATATCTATCTAATAGAATATCATTTTCCATTTTTTCTTTTAATAAATTTTTATTGTTTTTTAATTCATTATTTAATTTATTACATTTTTCTTCTTGTGATGCAAAATTTCTATTACATAATTTTAAAAATTTAACAGTATCTAGTTTAGCAAAATAAAATTCAATATTATTTTCTTTTGAAAAATATTTATAACAATTTTTAAAATATTCTAATTCTCTAGGATATTTATTTTTAGTTTGAATATATAAATAATCAAGATTGTTTATATCACCTTTATATATTCTGATTCCAATGTTTTCGGCATTTCTGATTTTTGTTCTTACTGTTTTTTTGATATTTTTAAATAATGTATAATAAGGTAAATTTAAATCTAGGATAGCTTCGTATCTGGGTTTTAAAGCTTCAAAATAATTGTTGTATCCTAAATGTCTATAACCTAATTTAGTTAATGAATTAAATATTTTTGTATAATTTTCATTTTTATAAGATATCTCGTTTTTATTTGAATATTTTGTTTTAATAATAGGTGGACATAATTTGATTGCTATTACACCTAATTTACCAAGGTATTTTTTTATTTGAACAGTAAATATTTTTAATAATTCTGTATCATTATAATCAATTAAAAAACCTTTTGGAGCATAAGCATATTTGAATTTGTCTCTTTTTTGAATCAGTATTAATGATGCAGCAATTATATCATTTTTATCTGCTAGTCCTAAAAAAATGGTATCATAATTTTCGTGATTCATGACAAATCCATATTCAACTGTTTGATAAATAGATTTTACATTAAATTTATTAGTGAACTTTTTAAATTCCTCATTAGTTAACTCTTTTATTTGCATAAAATCACCTAATTAATTGTAGCACATCCGTAATAATTTGACAAATGAATATTTTTAGATTAGAATACATAACTAAATTATAACTTTTGTGCGGTGATAAAAATGAATAGTGATTTAAAGATAATAAAGAAAAAATATGGTGAAAAAATGATGCATTATTGTAGAGAAGAATTTTCTACAATTTTGGAAAAAGAAGGTTTGTTATCTGAATTAATTATGACTCATTTTAATGAAAATCATAATTTATATGATGATATTGTTTTTGATGACGCAATATATAGTTTTAAAAATTATATTTATAGTTTGGTGGATGTTGAAAATGTTATAGAAGTAGTGGTAGATAAAAGTCCAAAAGAATTATTATTAGAAGTGGGATATTATTTATATGAATGTAAGACAGAAGAAGATATTCAAAAGTTTAAAAAATATTATTTAAAAGATGAAGAACTATGTACTTTTTATGAAAATAGATTAGAAAGTAATTATGTATTTTTTGCTGTTAAAAAAGATGTTGATAAAATAAAAAGAAAAGATTTTCCTAATCCACAAAGACAAGATTTGTATGGGACATCAGTTATAAGTATCCAATTTACAAAGAAGAAACCTTGTATGTTATCTATAAAAAATAGATATAATCATACAGTTAATAATCCGGATGCTACATTTTCAAATAATTTAGATAATATTATTCCAGGATTAACTGAAAGTTTTAAAAAATATTATAGATTGTCATTTGAAAAAAATAGTAACTTTGATTTCGAATTATCTAATTATGTTTTGGCTAATGACGGAAAATATTATAAATATAATTATGAAATTTATAATGTTTATTATTGCCCTGATAATATCATAATTAATAATTTTGAAGTAAAAAAATATGATAAAGAAAGATATATTGTATTCGATTATTTTATCATAGATTTAAAATTAAAAAAAATTATATCTAATGTTTCTGATGACTTTACAGATACAATACCTAATGATATAGATAAAATAGAAGTTACAAAATCAGAAAAAGGAAAAGATATAAATATAACATCTTGTTATGGTGAAAAAATAATAATTGGATTAGATAATGAAAATAATTTAATTAAATATATTAACAATAATGTTGAATTTATTTGTGATCACTTTTTGTATTACAATTTTAAATTAGAAATATTATACATGCCTAGTTTGATAAAATGCGGAGATTATTTTTTATTTAGTAATACCAATTTACAAAAATTAAACTGTCAAAATTTAGAGCAATGTGGGAATTACTTTTTAACAAATAATTTAGAATTACTTAAAGTAGATTTTCCCAATTTAATAAAATGTGGTAATAGTTTTTTTGCAAATAATTTAAATTTACAAGAATTAAAGTGTCAAAAATTAGAACAATGTGGGAATCACTTTTTAACTAATAATTTATTATTACAAGAAATAGATTTTCCTAATTTAGTAAAATGTGGAAATTATTTTATATATAATAATCAATGTTTAAATGAAGTTAATTTACCAAATTTATATCAATTTGGAAATTCAATTATATCTAATAATCAATTAATTCAATATGCGGGCGATGTAATTAATCCAATTATATTTAAATATTTAAAAGAAAATAAACAGAAAGTAAAAGTAAAAGATTATAACAAAAGATAAAAATTGCTCTATCTTTTTTCGTTAATAAATATCTAAAAATTCAATAATTTGACAAACTAAAATTTTTGTATATAATAAGTAACACTTGAACGACTAATTATGATAATCAGGGGGGATTAAAATGAACGAGTCAATTATTACTGGTGGATTACTTTATTCAGAAGAAGAACTTAAAAATTTATCTAGTAAAAGAAAACATTATTTTAAAATTAAAAGGATTATAGACATTTTAATATCATCTATAGCCTTAATTTTATTGTTTCCTATATTTATAATTATAGGTATTTCTATTAAAATAGACTCAAAAGGAAAAATATTTTTTAAACATAAAAGAATTGGTAAAGATGGAAAAATAATATATTTATATAAATTTAGATCAATGGTCGAAAATGCAGAAGATTTGATAAAAGAATTTAATGAAGAACAAAAAAAAGAATATGAAGAAAATTATAAATTGAGTAATGATCCAAGAATTACAAGAGTCGGAAAAATATTAAGAAAAACTTCATTAGATGAATTACCACAATTAATAAACATATTAAAAGGTGATATGTCATTAATAGGACCAAGACCAATAGTCCAAAATGAACTAGAAAAATATGGAATGTTAAAAGATAGATTTTTATCTGTTACCCCTGGTTTAACTGGTTACTGGGCATGTAATGGTAGAAGCTGTACTACATATGATGATAGAGTAAAATTAGAATTATATTATATATATAATTGTTGCCTGAAATTAGATATTAAAATTTTCTTTTCAACCATAAAATCGGTAATAAAAAGAAGTGGCGCAATATAAAAGAATAAAAGGGTGTTTTATTGATATTATTTTTAAACTACACTCTAAGTGTAGTTTTTTTCTTAGAAAGGGTGTTTTTATGAGTATTGATATTATATGTCCATTATATAATGCAGAAAAATATATTATTAACTTAAATAGTTCAATTTTAAAACAAAAAGGTGTAGATATAAAAAAAATAAAATACATCCTAACAAGATCTAGTGATAATACAGAAATCTTGTTAAAAAACAACAATATCAAATATGAATTAATTGAACCAAATGAATTTTCTCATAGTTTAACTAGAGAAAAAGCAGCATTTGAATCTAAAGCTGATATTATAGTCTTTATTACTCAAGATATAGAAATAAAAGATGATAAATGGCTATTAGAATTAGTTAATCCAATAATTAATAAAAAAGTAGAAGCCACATTTAGTAAACAAGTATCTAAATTTAATAACATAGAAAAATATACAAGAGAAAAAAATTATCC
This sequence comes from uncultured Bacilli bacterium, assembly GCA_934167465.1. Lineage (GTDB taxonomy): Bacteria > Bacillota_I > Bacilli_A > RF39 > UBA660 > CAJOJO01. Next base: position 13,326 of record CAKPKR010000004.1, read on the forward strand.
TGATAAATCTTATATAGTAAGTAAAAAAGATATACCTAAACTAGGATTAAGAACATTCTTCTTCTCAGATGCATCAAGCGCTATAAAAAGAGACATATTTGTAAAACTAAATGGTTATGATGGTAAAGATTTACCAACTAATGAAGATATGTACATTGCATATAAAATTATTATGAATGATTATAAAATCAAATATTGTAGTAAATCAGTTGTTACACATTCACATAATTTAACATTTAAACAATTGTATCGAAGATACTTTGATACAGGACTGTTTTTCAAATACAATAATTACCTAAATAACTATTCGGTTAATAGTAGTGGTTTTGCTTTAGCAATCTATACTTTAAAAAGAACATTACAAGAATTAAACATTAAAGTGCTACTTAGGTATCCTATTGATATGATTATTAGATATAAAGCTATGAAAGATGGTGAAAAATATGAAAGACATTCATAGTGAGTTAGTTTCAGTAATAATGCCAACATATAACCGAGAAAATACAATAGAAAGAGCTATAAAAAGCATTCTAAATCAAACTTATAAAAATTTAGAATTAATTATTGTAGATGATGGATCAAAAGATAAAACAATACAAAAAATCGAAAAAATAAAAGATGATAGAATTAAATTATTAAAATTAGAAAAAAATATGGGAGCTAATTATGCTAGAAATTGTGGGCTTGCTTTAGCAACCGGTGATTATATAACATTTCAAGATAGTGATGATGAAGCATATATTACAAAAATAGAAAAACAATTAAATTATTTAAAAGATAATAAAAAAGATATTGTTTTTTGTAACGTAAGAGTTATTTTAAAAAAAGGGTATTCAAATGAAATAAAAAAATACATAAATCCTTTAGAAGTTAAAAAAAGATTATTATGGGGAAATTTTATTTCATTAGAAGCAATTTTTTGTAAAAGTGAAGTTCTAAATAAGATTAAATTTGATGAGGAATTAACTAGATTTCAAGATTGGGATTTATTAATTAGAATTAGTTATAAATATGAAATATTTCATATGAATGAAGAATTAGTTAATATTTACGTTCAAAAAGATAGTATTACCTCAAATCCTAAAAAAGGATATGATTCTTTAATAAAAATATTAGAAAAATATGATAATATTTTTGATCGAAAACAAAAAGCTAAAATATATTGCAGAATTGGTATTTTCTCAGCTAGAAATAACCAAAAAGAAGACTTGTATTTTAAAAAAGCTTTACAAAATCATTTTAATATTAAATATTTAATATTATATTTGTTGAACAAACTTAATTTAATTGTTCCAATTTGGAATTTAAGAATTAATATAAATAATTTTTTAAATAGTTTTAAAAAGTAGGTGATGTCATGTGCAAACAATATGTATTATATTAATAATTTTATTTATTTTATCAATGCTATTTAAGCGTTCTAAATTCGTTTCACTTTTATTATTTATACTTATGTTTTTATTAATGGCATTTAACTATTGGAATGCAGATTATGATATGTATGCAAAATTATTTATTAAATATGGTAGTATAGACTACTATTATAACACAGAATACCTATTCCAAGCATTTTGCAAATTGATATATAGTTATAAAGAAAATTATCATTCGTTTTTATTTATTTATTCTGCTATAGCAATTTTTCTAATGTATGTAACAATTAAAAAACAAGCAAAATATCCAGCTTTCGTTACAATGTTATATTTAATATTTAGTTTTTTCTTGGATGCTGTTCAAATAAGACACTTTATGGCATCTGCAATTATATGCTTTGGATTAAAATATTTATTAAAAAACAATTGTACTAAAAAAGATTATATGAAGTATTTATTATTAAATATAATTGCAATTGGATTTCACTATATGGCGGTATTTTATCTTATATTTTTATTAATACCAAAATTATCAAAAAAAAGTTTAAAACCATTACTTATGAAAATAATATTATTTTCATCTATATTATTTTTGATTATTAATTCTAACATATTTATAAAATTATTATCATTATTTTTACCTGAATCAAAAATAAATGCATATTTTATTTCTGGTGATTGGAAAGTAAATAAAATTGTAACTATCATTTTAATTATAGTTCAGCTAATACCATTAATAATATTATGGATTAACAAAAAAAATAATGATGATAATGATTTGTTAAAAAAAGTTATTATCATGAATATTTTACTTATAATTGTAACACCATTTTATTTTTATACAGTAGAATTTGGAAGAATTTTCCGTGGAATAATTATTTACGATTATATTGCTTTGTCTAATTCTTTAACAAAAAAATTAACATATAAGAATATTAAGATATATTTTATGTCGTTTTTATTAGCAAGTATTCTTTTTATAGTTTTAATTATAATTGTTGGTGTGTTTAATAAAACAGTACTTTCAATTTTACAAAACAATTTATTATTTAGGTAGGTGAAGTATGAAAAAATATATATTTTTAATATTACATTATTGTTCAATTGATGATACAGAAAATTGTATAGATTCTATAAAGAAAAATTGTTTTAATAATGATTATGAAATAGTAATAGTTGATAATGGTTCACCTAATAATACTGGAAATTTATTAAAAAAAGAATTTCTACGAGATAAAAATGTTCATGTTGTTTTATTAAAAAATAATCTTGGTTTTGCTAAAGGAAATAATGCAGGATTTAAATATATATGTGATAATTTTAATGCTGATTATATTATTATGATAAACAATGATATAGAAATTATCGAGAAAAATTTTTTAGAAAAAATTGATGAAATTTATCAGCAACATTCGTTTTCAGTTTTGGGGCCTAAAATTATGCTTCCAAATAATCAAGTATGCAATTACAATAAAAAATTAAAAAATTATTGGAGTCAATTTTTTATAATAATTTATATTTTCTTTAGATTAATTATGAATTATTTATATTTAACCCCATTAATAGAATATAAAAGAAAAAAACATAAAAAAACAAATGAAATAGATAAAGTAAAAGAAAATGTAATTTTACATGGTTCTTGTTTAATATTTTCTAAAGATTATATTTCTAAATTCAATGGGATTGATGATAGAACATTTTTGTATTGTGAAGAAGAATTATTATATATAAGACTTTTAAAAAATAAAATGAATTCAATTTATAATCCTAATATTAAAGTTTTGCATAATGAGGATGGATCAACAAATTATATTTTAAAAAATAAAAGAAAGAAAAATATTTTTGTAGATAAAAATCTTCTTAGATCAAATATCATATTATTAAAAGAAATCAAAAAAATGTAGGTGATAAAATGAATAAAAAATCGCTTAAAAAAAATTATTTTTATAATTTATGTTATCAATTATTTGTAATGATTTTACCTTTATTGATTACTCCTTATATTTCTCGTGTTTTAGGCGCAGAAGAGATTGGAATTTATAGTTATACAACTTCAATAACTGCGTTTTTTATAATGCTGGGTACGTTAGGAATAAATATTTATGGTCAAAGAGAGGTAGCATATGTTCAAGATGATGTAGAAAAAAGAAGTAAAATTTTTTGGGAATTAATAATTCTTCGTACTATAACGATAATTATATCTTCAACTATTTATTACTTTTTATTTGTTGTAAATAATAAATATTCATTATTTTATAAAATACTGTTATTTGAAATAATTGCTTACATTTTTGATATTAGTTGGTTTTTTCAAGGAATGGAAGATTTTAAAAAAGTTGCAATTAGAAATATATTAGTAAAATTTTTATTAATGATTCAGATTTTTATATTTGTTAAAAGTGTAAATGATTTATGGATATATATTTTAATATATACTTTATCAATATTTTTTGGTAATTGTACTTTTTGGATAAAAATCAAAAAATATGTTATTTTTCCTGAAAAAATAGACTTGAAAAAACATATTAAACCAATGTTACTATTATTTTTACCTCAAGTTGCAGTTCAAATATATACTGTTTTAGATAAAACTATGATAGGAATTATTTTAGGAAATATGAGTAAAGTTGGTTATTATGAACAGGCACAAAAAATAGTAAAACTTATTTTATCAATTATTACAACTTTTGGAACAGTTATGTTACCAAGAATTTCTTATATTTATGTTAATCAAAATGAAAAAGAACTAAAAGAAAAAATTAATTTAAGTTTTAATTTTGTTTGGCTTTTAGGCTTTCCAATTGTATTTGGTTTATTATCAATTTCATCAATATTTGTACCTATTTTCTTTGGAAAAGGGTATGATGAAGTTTCAATATTAATAAAAGTGTTTACCCCAATTGTTTTGATAATTGGTTGCGCTAACGTAATTGGTATTCAATACTTAATTCCAACTAAAAAACAAAATTATTATACTTTTTCTGTAATAATTGGTGCTTTAGTTAATGTAGTATTTAACTTAATTTTAATTCCTAATTTTGAGGCAATTGGTGCAGCTATTGCTTCTGTATTAGCAGAGTTAACAGGTTTATTAATTCAAATTTATTTTGTTAGAAAAATATTTGATTTCAAGTATATTTTTAAAAAATCAATTAATTATTTATTATCAGCTTTCATAATGTTTATTATTTGTGTATTTATAAATAATGTGATAAGTAATAATTTGATTTCTTTGATATTACAAGTAATTATAGGAATTATGTTATATTTTGGTATTTTAATACTAATTAAAGATGATTTAATCTTAAAAATATTAAATAGAGGTGACTTAAATGAAAAAAATAGAAACTGACAAAATAGTAGGTATTGCTACAGGTATCATATTAATTTTATTAACTATTCTTTTAATATTACAACTTAATAATTTAAATATTTTACCACCAAAATATCTATCGTTATTTACATTTATATTATTATTATTTAATATACTTTCTATAATTTTTGTATTTATAGATAAAAAAATATTCAAAATTATAGGATATACATTATCAGTTATATTAATAATATTTAATTTAATTTTTTGTTACTATATAAAAACAACTAATAATTTTTTAAATAACACTATAGTTAAAGTAAATGAATATACAAATGAATATGTACTAATAACTTTAAAAGATAGTGAAATTACCAAACTTAAAAACATTAATAAAATTGGTTATTATAGTCAAATACCAAATATAAATGAGGTTTTAGAAAAATTAAAAGAGTTTTCTAACATTAAATATAATGATTTAAATAAATTAATAGCTGATTTAAATAACAAAAATATAAATGTAATATTATTAGAAAAAAACTTGTATGAATTTATATTTAACTTAGATAAAAATTTAAATAAAGATGATTATAAAATAATATACGAATTTAGTATTAATATAAAAGAAAATGTTTCTATATCAAAATATAATGATAAATTTAATATTTATATTGGAGGACTAGATTTTACAGGAAAAATATATGATTTTAATATGTTAGTTACTATAAATGAAGAAAAATCTAAAATATTACTAACTAGTATACCAAGAGATTATCATATTGATGTATATGGTAAAAATGGAAAAGACAATATAAATTACCACGGTATGTGGGGAATAACAACAACAATGAAATCATTAGAACAATTATTTGATACCAAAATAGATTATTACATAAAAATAAACACAACAAGTTTAGTTAAACTAGTTGATATGTTAGGTGGAATAAATTATTGCAGTGATTATGAATTTGTTACAACTCACGCATTAGTATTAAACACTTATAACGATAATGGTAAAAAATTATATGTAAAAAAAGGATGTAGAAATTATAATGGTATTGAAACTTTAACTATTGCTCGCGAAAGATTAAATATACCTGGTGGTGATATGGCAAGACAAGAAAATTGTCGAAAAATATTAATGAGCATAATGAATAAAATCGTAAGTTTTGATAGTATTACAAAATACAATGAATTATTAGATAATGTAAGTGATTTATATACTACTAACATACCGAAAGAAACAATAACTGAAATAATCAAAAAAACATTAGAAAACAATAACTGGAATATTGAAACTACAGAAGTAACAGGGACTATATCAAAAGGGTATGTTCATCTAAGTAATTATGTTGATTATATAAATATACCTAATTATGATAGTGTTGATAAAGTAAAAAATAAAATAAATGAAAATTTGACAAAATAAAATATTGCTATATAATAAACAACAATCAAAGGGGGAAAATTTATGGAAGAAAAAGAATTTGATTTTTCATATATAATGCAAACAATATGGAAAAGATTTTTAATAATACTATTATTTATAATAATAGGTGTTGGTGCTAGTATATTTTATAACTATGGCGCTAAAATTATTTATGAAAGTGAAACAACATTATATGTTCAACCAGAAGTAAAATCTTCAGAAGTAGATTATGAAGGAATATTAACAAATCAAAAAATGGTTAAAACATATACAGAAATAATAAAAAGTAGAAAAATAATTAACAAAGTAAAAGAAAAATTAGAATTAAATTTAACATATGAAGAAATATCTGATATGTTAAAAGTAACATCAGTTAATGATACTGAAATAATAACAATAACAGTTGATAACGAAAGTCCTAAATTAGCAAAAGATATAGCTAATGAAGTTGCAAATGTATTTATTGAAGAAATAAAAGAAACAATGGAAATAAATAATATTAAAGTAATAGATAAGGCAATAGAAGGAACAGAACCAGTATCTCCTAGAGTATTACTTAATTGTATGATTGGTTTTGCAGGCGGACTATTTGTAGGTTTAGCTCTTGCATTCTTAATTGAATCAATGGATAATAAAATTAAAAATCACGAGGATGTTAAAAAATATCTAAAAATTAAAACCTTAGGAGTTGTACCTCATAATTCAATTGATTATGAAGTATCAGGTAAAAAGAAAGTATATGTAAATCCAAATGAAGTTAATCTAAAAATAATTAATGATCCAACAAGTGTTGTATCAGAATCAATAAGAATGATAAGAACCAATTTAAATTTTTCAGATTTAAAACTAATAAATGTTACATCAACAGTACCAAGTGAAGGTAAATCTGAAGTATTATCTAATTTAGCAGTTTCATTTGCAATGTTAGATAAAAAAGTATTAGTAGTAGACTGTGATTTAAGAAAACCAAAAGTTCATAGAAATTTTGGATTAACAAGAAAAAGAGGTGTTTCAGATTTAGTTTTAGCTAAAGGAACACACAAATATACTGAAGCTATTCAAACATATCAAGATAAAGATAAAAAGGTAAGTATTGATATATTATCAGCAGGTTCAAAAATATCAAATCCTTCTGAATTAATAAATAACAAAGGATTTGCTGAATTATTAAAAGAATTAAGAGAAAATTATGATTTAGTTTTAGTAGATTGTCCTCCAATATCTTCATTAACAGATGGTGTATTAGTATCTAAATTATGTGATGGTACAGTTTATGTCATCGAAGCTGAAAGAACAGATCACGGAGTTATAGAAAGTTGTATTGAAGAACTTAAAAATAATAATGTATTTGTTTTAGGAGCAGTATTAACAAAAGTAAATATAAAAAGACAAAAGAAACTATATGGATATAAATATGATTATTACTATTCTAATTATAATAAATAATGGTAGATATTCATTCACATATAATATTTAATGTTGATGATGGATCTAAATCATTAGAACAAAGCATTAAAGAATTAAAACAAATTAAAAAGATAGGATTAGAAGAAGTAATATGTACTCCACATATGAAAAGTGGTAATATCGATAAAATAATGAAGATAAAAGAAAATTATTTGCATTTAGTAGAAGAAGCAAATAAATTAGGAATAAAATTATATTTGGGAAATGAAATAATGTATTCTGAAAAAATGCTCAGACTATTAAAAAACAATCGTTTATTAACTCTTAATAATTCAAAATATATTTTATTAGAATTTAGAAGAAATGAAAGAATGGATATAAGTAATGTTGTTGCTATCTTAGATGAAGTAATAGAAGCAGGATATAAACCAATATTAGCGCATCCTGAACTTTATATAAATTATCGTAATATTGATGATATAATAAAAATTAAAGAAACAGGAACATTATTACAAATGGATGCAACAAGCATTGTAAAAGGAAAATCAGATAGAAAAGTTTATAAATTTAGTAAAAAATTATTAAAAGAAAGATTAATAGATATAGTATCTAGTGACGCCCATTGTACTAAAAAAAGAAACCATATAACTTATAAAAAAGCATATAAAAAAGTAGCAAGAAAATATACAAAAAAATATGCTGATATATTATTTAAAGAAAATGCTAAAATGATAGTGGAGTGTTAAAATGAAACCAATAATTGGAATAATAGAATGGCCTTATGAAGATAAAGATGGTGACAAAATATTTGAAATATTAAATGATGTTGTTAATTGTGTCATAAGAGCTGGTGGGATGCCAGTTGGAATATTTCCAACTCAAACTGAAGATTTTGTTAATACAAGATTAGATGATATTAAAAGTATGACAGCAGATGAATCAGATGATTTACTATCAGCTGTTGATAGATGTGATGCAATTATTAAACCAGGAGCTCTAAAAATATATGAGTACGAAAGACTTATTCATTCATATACAGTTTGTAAAAATATGCCATATTTAGGGATATGTGCAGGAATGCAAATTGTGTCAGGATATGGAAGCACTATTAATAATATTAAAATAGGAGAAAATAATGTAGTAAACCATCATCAAAAAGGTTATGCACACGATGTTTATCCAATAAAGGATACTTTATTATCTAGAATAGTTGGAATAGATAAATTTCCTGTCTATTCAAAACATAAATATCATATAGCAGATGCTGGAGTTAATAAAGTATGTGCTGTAGCCGAAGATGGAATAATAGAAGCAATAGAAAATCCAAATTGCAATTATAATTTAGGTTTACAATGGCATCCTGAGTTTGCACCTTCATCTGATGAAATAACTAAAAAAATATTTGAAAGTTTAATAGAAGAAGCTAAAGTGTATAGTAAAATTAAAAGATAATTAAATTAAAGCAGTAAGATATATGTAGACACGCAAAAAATGTCTACATTTAAAAGATATTGAATATGAAAAAATTAAAAATCTTAAAGTGTAATACTATAAGAAAAAATTGTATATGGTCAAATTTGACAAGCTAATATTTTTATGTCATAATACTAGCTATATCAGCAGGTAATCTCAAAGTATTACACTTTGCGACTGCAAAAGGAGGAAATATTGATATGGAAAAAGTAAAGAAAAGTTATGTTGAAAAAATTTACAGAGGAGTATTATTTAGTGAATCTTCAATTTCAGAAGTTGAAGAAAGAGATCCAATGAAAGTTGAAAATGATGGTAAAATGCAAGGCTTTCGTTTTTATGACAAAGAATTTGTTATAGATGGTGAAAAAAGTTTTGATGGAGAAAAATCAAATTTTTCAAAATGGATTTATTATGGTAAGAGATTAAGTTTAGATGAAGTTAAAGCACAATATGGAAATAATCCAGATTATAGAATACTAATTAGTAACATGGAAGGAAATTGTTACCAATATGTTTGTCATACTCAAGCAGGATCATTTTTACCAATGCAAGCAGGAGATATGACTTTTGATGAACTTGTAGCTCAAAAAGAACAAGACAAAGAGTCAAAAGCAAAAGCTATGTTTGACAAATTAAGAGAACATATTGGGGAAGATGTATCATACACAGGATGGTGGTATGGTGTTAAGCAAGAAGAAACAGCTGAATTAAAAAATGTAACTGATTTTATAAATGTAGAAATTGGATATAGTGGTATACCATTTGTTGGATATGGAGCTGCAATTTCTAATATAACTTCAAAAGATGGTGAGGTACTATATTCAAATCCATTTATTGAACCTGAATATGATAGAAGAAAAGCTGAAGATATATTTGCTTCTAAAAGATTAATATTTGGTGATAGAATAGTAGATGCTGAACAAGCTGAAAAAGAACAACAAGATAGAGAATGGGCTGAAGCAAAAGAAAAAGGTGATGCTGAGGCTAAAAAAATGAAATATACTTTAATGAGAGAAGGATTAACATTAGTTAAACCAGAAACAGTAGAAGAGTGGTTACAATTTGTTGATAATAATAGTAATGATGGTTATTCAATATTTGTCGTAAAAGCAACTATATCTATGATGAAAAAAATGAAAGAAGGAATTTCATTTGAAGAAGCTGAACAACAGGTTTATGATAAAGAGTTAGGGTTAACTGGTTTTATGGCTGGTGCTACAGCAAACGCTTTATCACGCTTTGCAAAACAAGGCGAGGAATATAGAAAACATTGGAATAAGAAATATGGAATCAAAGATGATGATTTAAAAGGAACAGTAAATCCTGCGGTTTTATCTATAAGAAAAAAGTAGTTTTATAAACTACTTTTTTATTGTATTTATATTAATTTTAATATGCATAATAAATATTTTTTTGTAAACTTCTTTCAAATTTATTGAGTCAAATTAATTTGTTTGATATACTATTATAGTAAAGGTTAAAGGAGAGATATGATGACAAAGTACGTTTACAAATTTAAAGAAGGAAATGCTAATATGCGTGAACTACTTGGTGGTAAAGGTGCTAATCTAGCTGAAATGGCAAGTTTAGGGTTACCTGTACCAAACGGATTCACAATTACGACAGAAGCATGTACAGCTTACTACAAAGATGGTAAGAAAATAAGTGAAGCTATTCAAGAAGAAATAATGAGTAACTTACACGAATTAGAAATGGAAATGGGGAAAAAACTAGGTGATGTTAATGATCCATTATTAGTATCAGTAAGAAGTGGTGCTAGAGCATCTATGCCAGGTATGATGGATACAATACTTAATCTAGGATTGAATGATGAAGCAGTAGAAGGTTTTGCTAATAAAACAGGAAATCCAAGATTTGCTTATGATTCATATAGAAGATTTATCCAAATGTATTCAGATGTTGTAATGGAAGTTCCAAAATCATTCTTTGAAAAAATCATAGATGAAATCAAAGAAGCAAAAGGAATTAAGTTTGATACTGAACTTACAGTTGAAGATTTAAAAGAACTAGTAAGAAGATTTAAAGAAGTTTATAAAACTGCTATGAATGGAGAAGAATTCCCACAAAATCCAGTAGAACAATTAATGGGCGCTGTAAAAGCAGTATTTAGAAGTTGGGACAATCCAAGAGCAATAGTATATAGAAGAATGAATGATATTCCAGGAGATTGGGGTACTGCTGTAAATGTTCAATCAATGGTATTTGGTAATAAAGGTGAAACATCAGGGACTGGTGTAGCATTTACGCGCAATCCATCAACAGGAGAAAAAGGAATATTTGGTGAATATTTAATTAATGCACAAGGTGAAGATGTAGTTGCCGGAGTAAGAACTCCACAACCAATAACTAAACTACAAGAAGATTTACCTGAATGCTATAATGAATTTATGGAATTAGCTCATAAACTAGAAAATCATTATAGAGATATGCAAGATATGGAATTCACTATTGAAGAAGGTAAACTATACTTCTTACAAACTCGTAATGGTAAAAGAACTGCTCCAGCAGCTATTAAAATTGCTTGTGATTTAGTAGACGAAGGAATGATTACTCCTGAAGAAGCAGTACTTAGAATTGAAGCTAAATCATTAGATCAATTATTACATCCAATGTTTGATAGTGAATCACTTAAAAATGGTGAAGTAATAGGCCAAGCACTTCCAGCAAGTCCAGGTGCTGCAGCTGGTAAAGTAGTATTTACTGCTGAAGAAGCAAAAAAACTTGGAATAGGTGGAAATGGTGAAAGAGTTATTTTAGTTAGACTAGAAACAACTCCAGAAGACATTGAAGGTATGGTTGCAAGTCAAGGTATCTTAACAGTTCGTGGTGGTATGACAAGTCATGCTGCTGTAGTTGCTCGTGGTATGGGAACTTGCTGTGTATCTGGATGTGGTGAAATCAAAATAAATGAAGAAGAAAAACATTTTGAATTAGGTGGTTATACATTCCGCGAAGGTGACTATATTTCATTAGATGGTACAACTGGAAAAATTTATAAAGGTGATATTAAAACAGTTGAAGCAACTGTAACTGGTGATTTTGGTAGAATTATGAGTTGGGCTGATAAATATAGAACATTAGGTGTTAGAACTAATGCTGATAATCCAAGAGATACTAAAAAAGCAGTTGAATTAGGTGCGGAAGGAATCGGTCTATGCCGTACAGAACACATGTTCTTTGATGAAGAAAGAATACCTAAAATAAGAAAAATGATTTTATCTGAAACAGTAGAAGGTAGAACAGAAGCTTTAAATCAATTAATACCATTCCAAAAAGGTGATTTTAAAGCAATGTATAAAGAATTAAAAGGATTACCAATGACAGTTCGTTATTTAGATCCACCATTACATGAATTTTTACCAACTGCAGAAGAAGATATTATTGCTTTAGCACATGATATGAATGTTACAGTAGAACATTTAAAAAATAAAATAGATGAATTACATGAATTTAATCCAATGATGGGACACAGAGGTTGTAGATTAGCTGTTACTTATCCAGAAATAGCTAGAATGCAAACAAGAGCATTAATGGAAGCTGCAATTGAAGTTCACGAAGAAGATGGATATGATATTACAGTTGAAATTATGATTCCATTAGTTGGTGAAGTAAAAGAACTTAAATTTGTAAAAGATGTTGTTGTTGAAACAGCAGAACTAGTTAAAAAAGAGAAAAACTCAGATATTAAATATCATATCGGAACAATGATTGAAATACCAAGAGCTGCTATTACAGCTGATAAAATAGCAACAGAAGCTGAATTCTTTAGCTTTGGTACAAATGATTTAACTCAAATGACATTTGGTTTCTCAAGAGATGATGCTGGTAAATTCTTAGATTCTTATTATCAAAATAAGATTTATGAATCTGATCCATTTGCTAAAATCGATTTTGAGGGTGTCGGAGAATTAATTAAAATGGCAGTTAATAAAGGTAAACAAACAAGACCTGATATTAAATTAGGAATTTGTGGTGAACATGGTGGTGATCCTGCGTCAGTTGAATTCTGTCATAATACTGGATTAACTTATGTTTCTTGTTCTCCATATAGAGTTCCAATTGCTAGATTAGCAGCAGCTCAAGCCGCTATCAAGTCAGGAACGCAAAAGTAGATAAAAGAACAAAAGTGTTTTTAAGCCGTATAATCATTACGAATGACGATGTTATAAGGTATAGAAATGATATACCTAAATGTAAAAATATAGTCATTAAAAAACCACTTATTCTTGATGCTTATATATAATTTTAAGACTGAGATGATTTTTATGTCGCAAATCTCAGCCTTTTTTGCATCTAAAGTAAAAATATATTAATATTTATGATAAAATATAATTATCTATTAAAAATCCAAATAGGATGGTAATTATGAATAATAAACCTTTGATATTAAGGCCAATGATGAAAATATCTGATATGGTTCCTTATTTGAAAAATAAAAACATTAAATTTGAATGTTGTTCAGAACAGGATGTTGAAATATATTTAAAAGAAAATAATAACTATTATAATGTAACATAATATAAAAATAATTTTGTTAAATATCAATGTGGTGAGCTTGAAGGAAAATATATAGATTTAGATTTTGCATATTTAAAAGATTTATCTATTATAGACTATAGAACTAGACTAGTATTATTTAAAATGATAATTGATATAGAACATTATTTAAAAATGAGAATACTAAATACTATTGAGGGAATATCAGAAGAAGATGGTTATAAAATTGTTAATTTATATTTGGAAAAAGATTTTAATGACAAGGAACGTCCTAAAAGAGTGCATGAAAGCATTAGAAAAAAAATATCAAATGAGTATTATCAAAAAATATTTTCTAAATACGATTTAGATAAAGATACTAAAATAGAAAATATACCTATTTGGGAATTCCTTGAAATAATCACATTTGGTGAATTGATTAATTTTTTTGATTTCTTTACTAAGTATTATATTTTAGACGACAATAAATATATATTTATTTTAAGAGAAGTAAATAAACTTAGAAATGCTGTTGCTCATAATTCTTGTGTATTATGTGAGCTAGACAAAAAAGACAATACGCATAGAGTTGATACGTTAGTTATTAATTATTTAAAAGATTGTGGCATTGGGAAAGAGAATAGAAATACTAAACTTTCTAATTCTAGAATAAGACAAATTACCTATACTTTATATATGTTTAATATTATAGTAAGTAGTGATGGCGTAAGGAATAATGTAAAACACGATATTACAAAATTATTTTATGGAAGAATAATTTTAAATGGAAAATACTATAATAATAATGGACTATTGAAATCCATATATAATTATTTTGATAAAATTATTGAGAAAAATTATAAAGAAAATTTGGAGCAATAGTTTGACATAGAAAAATATTTGTGATATATTATCTATGCAAGGAAAAAATGTTAAATCATTTTTGTAAGGGGTCTATTTTAGGATAGAGCCCTATTTTTCTACAAAAAAATTTAAAAGAAAAAAATTAAGTCAATTAGTTGAAAAAAATATCAAAGCATTCCGAACTAAACTGTGGTACAAGTCGCAATCAAGTCTAGAAATAATAAGTAATTTATTTAAATAATATAAAAGGTGATAATTAATTATTACTTTTTATATGTTAAGGCAGATTATATAAAACATATATGTAGTTATTTCTCATACTTGAATGTTTTATAGTTTGAGATTAATAATGGTATATATTTAAAATTTATTAATATACTAATAATGAATATACAATTGATATTTTTGTAAAAACGTAGTATATTTATATTGCATGTAACTGTGAAAATATTTTTCGCTTCCAGGTGGTGCGACTAATAAATAATCTTGGTTGAAAATGTAGAATAACTTCATCGAATGATGGAGTTTTCTTTTTCTTTATGTTATATTATATATGTAGGAAATTAAAACGATAGTTATTTATAAACGTTTAAACAATAGGAGGACGGCATGAATATAATATTTTTAAGACATGGGGAAGCTACTGACAATGTTAATGAATTATTTTCAGATAAAGAAATATATTGGTCTACTTTAACTGAAAAGGGAATAACAACAGTAAAAGAGTCGATTAAATCTTTATCAAATAATATTGATAAAATATATGTATCACCATTGCCAAGGACAATTCAAACAGCTCATTATGTGAGTGAACTATGTCCTAATACCGAGGTAATAATTGATGATAGAATACGTGAAATAAACCATGGAAAATATACCCATAAAAAAAATAATGAAGATTTAGACAACACTAGATTAAAACAAATAAATGGTGATTATTTTGTTAGGTTAGGAGAATATGGTGAAAATAACTATGATATTGAGAAAAGATTGAGCTTATTTTTAAAAGATGTAATTCAAAATAACTTTAAAGATAATACTATAATGATTGTGTCACATGGCTCTATTACCTCATATATGAAAAGAATGTTAAAAATAAAAACTCCACATATCCAAACTGGAAAAATGGAAATATTTAACGATGTTAATTTTAAACCACTATTTGATCATATAAAAAAATTAGAAAAAATCAAAAAAGCAAAAATAAATAGTAGAATAGTTCAAGTGAAAAATTTAAATATTAATCCTTTATTAAAGAAAAACTTATTGAAATTAGCTAAAGAATTTAATACTATCGAACTTAATGATCAAGTATTTAATAAGTATATAGAAGGATTTAATATAAATGAATTAATTCAAATAACTAATCAAAAATTAGAAGGAAATCTTATTTTAATATGTTTTTATGATGATTTTGAAAATTTTGCTGATCTTTGGATGAACCATTATTTAAATATAGGAATTAAAAATTTTGTTCTCGTAGATAATAATTCTCAAGATAAAACAACTGAAATATTAAAAAAATATTCAAAAAAAGCAAATATTTCATTTTGGAAAACAAGAAAAAAAGTTGATCATTATAATATATGTGGATTAAATCAAAAGTTATTTGAAATTTATGGAATAGGGAAAAATTATTTAGTAGTAAATTCAAATGAATTATTTATTTACAAGAATTATAAAGACGTGAAAATAAGTGAATTTATTGAAAAAGAAAAATTGACAAGTTGTAAGTCATTAATACTTGATGTATATAGTAATAATAAACAAGAAGATTATAAATATGTTGACAAAGGAACATATAAAAAGACATCGACTTTTTATGGACAAAGATTTTATGGTGGACCATATTTGCGTGTGCTTGGAATAAATTCAAATCTTCAAAAAATACCATTAATAAAATATAAAGGCAAAGAAGTTTTGATAAATAATCATTATTATTATCCATTCGAAATAAATAATAATGCAAAATTATGTACCTATTTATTACGTTATCAATTTCTGATAGATAATAAACAAGATAAATCAACATTTTACAATGATGAAATATCAATATTAATAGATGATTTAGATTTTGAATTTTAAAATAGAAAAAGAGTGATAAAATGGTAGATTACATTAATAATCTAATAAAAAAATTTAATTATGATGTAAATTATTATGAAAAAAACATACCAGACAAGAGTATGTTTCTGATTAATCTTAAAAATCTAATTAAAGATATGACAAAAACAATTTATGAAACAAATGATATTACACTGAAAAATGAAAATACTAAAAAGTTAAGTCGATATTATGATTTATTATATTATATAAATGAAAAAGAAGACAAAGGGACAATGTATGTTCTTGATAATGAAATAGCTTCTTTACCACCTGTATATATCGTTGACCAAAAACCAGAGTTATTCGAAATAGATTATAATTTATTGAGTGATATTGATATTAGTCAAGGATTGACAGAAGAACAAGCAAAAGAGTTGTTAAGATGGACAGTAAGCAATACTAGAGAAAACTTAAATATATCAAATAGTGACAATAAAGAAGATGTTTATGAAAATTGTTTTTTAGGTGGGACATGCGGATTTTCTCAATTTTCCTCTTTGTATCCACTTCAAAAGTTAGGGTTAACTATAACTATAAATAATATGAGTTCTTTGAATAATTATGGGCACGCGTTTGGAACAGTGATTATTCCTATAAATAAAAATGGAAATGTTGTTAATAAACGTTATTTAATAGATTGTACATATAATCAGTTTTTTGGTATTCCAAATAATGTTGTCAGTAGGTATATAGGTGATAAACCTGATGCTGGTTTCTTTGTTGCCCAAGATGAAGAAAAGATAGAGTTTGCTAAAGAACTACTAAAAAATGGATTTGTTGAAGCAAGTTTGAGTAATTTAGAAAAATATTTGAAACCTTTTTATGCTATGTCACTTTCAAAAGAAGAAATTGGCCAAATTGATACGAAATTTTCTAAAATAGATATTATAGATTTATTAGAAAATCATCAAAGAGAGTTTGATTATACTGAAGAAGAATTTGTTGATTGGGGAATGAATTTAGATACCAGGTTTAATTCAAAGAAACTTTAATAAAAGTATTGTTTTTTCTAACAAAATATTGTAGCATAGAACATAAATAAAAGATTGGATGATATTATGGAAATTATTAAACAAAATAATGAATCAGGTACAAAAGATATTTCTTTGAAAGAAAATAATAAAAAACTATCATTTTTCTTTGGTAGAAATGGTGATTTATATTGGAAAATTGATAATATGTTTGATATAGAAAAAACTTATGAAAGTTTTGTTCCAAAGTTTAATTCTTTTATAATAACAACGGAAAATTTTATGTTATATTCTATATTTGAACAATTGTATTTAGACATCAAGAATATTAATATTTCCGATAAAAAAAAATATGACTTTCCTCCATATGTAGAAACAGATGAAGAAAAAATTGAATATATAAAACATAAAAAAGAAATAAAAAAAAATTATCGTAGGTTAAATATTTCAAACTATAATGAACTATTTGATGAAGAAAATAAAATAATTACTTGGTATTCTGATGAAGTAGCCCATGAAGTATCTAATATTTTAAAAATCAAAAAAATGAAAGATATATTTAAAGTATCATTTTATACTCAACCGGATATAGAAGGTTATGACAAAGAAGATAATTGGTTAGGCGGAATAACAGTCAGAATTAGAAATTCTGGAAGTAGATATAGTCCATTTAATATTCCATTTATGAGGATGTATAATAGACTTCAAGAATTAGAAAATATATATGATATTGGACATCAATACCATATAGAAGAATATTTGTATTCTAAACAAAAAGTATTAAAAAAATAAAGGAATAATGATATGTATAATATATGTGTAGAAGATAATAGAAAAACAATTGTTAATCAATTAAAAAAATATGATATTTTGAATTTATTTAAAAACAAAGATGAAATGATTATTTGGATAACGGAACTAAATGAATTACAAATTAATAACTTTTTAAATTTAAACATTAATCCAGAAAAAATAAAGTTTGATTCAAAATTATTGATTGATAAAAATCTATTAAATCAATTAGATTACATAAAAAAAGTAAATGCAATTGCCAGTATTGATAATGCAGAAGGTTGCTACCACCTATTTGAATATTTAATAAGAGAAGAATTTTTAGAAAGTGAAAAATTCTATCAAGACATAGAAACTTAAAAAAAGATGGAATCTGCTAGAACAGGATTATGGATTATTGGAGATCCAGTATTTATTAATAGTCCTTACCATGATGAAGACTTTGAACTATTAGCTACAGTAAAAGATACAAGTGATAAAAAATTTGATTATGTAGTTTGTGATGCTATTGCAACAGTGGCTGGTAATATAGATTCAATAAGAAGTGAATACCATAGACAAGATTTACAAACAATTGTTAAATATGGATCTAGTGCATTACAATTATCTCATTCTTATCCTGAAAGATGTATTAATTATTTAGCTACTAATCCCGTGTCATTAAATGATAATTATCATTTAGAAAATATGGAAATATTAGCCCAAAATGTTGATATTGGTAATTTCTTATATGCTGTTATGACTGATAAAAAAACAATAAAAAAAGATAATTATAGAAGAATAATTAGAGAAATGATTGATAATAAAAATAATAAAGCATATGTGTTTCTAGTTTGTTATTATGCCGTTGGTGCGGATAAAGCAAAAATGGCTCAAAATATTTTAGAACATAATTATTTCTATGAAATAAATGAATCCTATGATATTAAAAACTTAATAGAAAAAGTTGATGAAAGAATAAATACAATAAATGGTGATTTTAAAGAAACCGATAATTATAAAATCGAATGTAATGATTCAATCAATCCAATGAGTAAAACAAAAAAATTAATCAAAAAAATATTTAAGAAACAATGTAAATAATTGTAAAAAGAATTGAATAACAATTCTTTTTTTTATATAATAAATGTGGTGATGGTATGAAAGTAATTTGTATAGGACATGCGGCCTATGATATAACAATTCCTGTTGAAAAATTTATAACAGAAAATACAAAAAATAGATTAGAAGGAATATTAGAATGTGGTGGAGGACCTGCTAATAATGCCGCATATCTGTTAGGTAAATGGGGTATGGATGTAACATTTATGGGTGTTATTGGTAATGATGAATACGGTAAATATATAAAAAAAGAACTAGAGAGCGTTAATGTTGACACCAGATATATTCAAGTGAATGATCGATATAAAACTACATCTAGTTTTATAATTGCTAATATGTCTACAGGTAGTAGAACAATATTAACATATAGATCAAACAAATTAAAACTAACCGATGTGAATATTGATTTTAGACCAGACATAATATTAGTTGATGGTCAAGAACCAGAAATGTCAAAAAAAATAATAAAAGAAAATCCAAATGCAATAAGTATAATAGATGCTGGAAGATCAACTGATGAAATAATAGAACTTGCTAAAATGGTAGACTATGTTGTTTGTTCAAAAGAATTTGCTGAAACAGTAGCTGATTTTAAATTCGATGACAGAGATGATTATTCATATGATTTAATATGCCAAGCTTTAAAACAAGAATTTAATGGAAAAATTGTTGTAACATTGGAAGATAAAGGCTGTGTTTACGAAATAAATGATCATTTTAAAAAAGTACCAGGGATTAAAATGGATGCAATCGATACAACTGGAGCAGGTGATATTTTCCATGGAGCATTTACTTATGGAATCGCAAAAAAATTACCATTAGAAGAAACATTAAAGTTTGCTAATATAGTTGCAGGATTATCTGTTACTAGATTAGGTAGTAAAAACTCAATGTTTACTTTAGAAGAAATAAAGGAAAAAATGAATGAGTGTAAATAACATATTTACCAAGAATTTGCCTAGTTTGGATTTGCACGGAGAAACAAGAGATACTGCTAGAGTATTAATCAATGATTTTATAAGAGATAACATTAAAATGAAAAATGATAAAATTTTAATTATTCACGGTATTGGAACCGGAATATTAAAAAAAGAAACACAAGTTGTTTTATCTGATAATAAAAACGTCATAGAATATGGTTTAGATTATATGAATGAGGGGAGTACGATTGTTCGTCTTAAAATTTGACTTTTTCCTTAAAAAGTGGTATATTTTATATATCAACAAAGAAGTGCATTTTTATTTAAAAATAAGTGATTTATTGACTTTTTTCAAAAGAATGTTCGTTTAAAGTTGACAAATCAATTATTGTGTGATAGTATAGTCGACATAAATTCGAAAAGGGGGAGTATTTATGTATACTGAACAAACAAATTTTTCTATTAAGAATGTAATTTTACAATTCTTATTTGTAGCCTTATTTATATTTATATTAATTTGGCTATTTCCATTAAAAAGTGATTTAAAGAAAGCAGTTGATAGTGTAAAAACTACTGATTTAACTGTTCTTACAGATCGTATTTTTAATGAAAACATTATTTCAATGAAAGATGCAGCTAAGAGTTATTATACAACTTCAAGATTACCAAAAAATGTTGGTGATAAAGTTAAGATGACTTTGGGTGAAATGTTAGAAAAGAAAATAATTTTACCTTTCACTGACAAAGATGGCAAAACTTGTAGTTTAACTGATTCATATGTTGAAATAACAAAATATGATGAAGAATTTATAATGAAAGTTAATTTAAAATGTGGTGAAGAAGAAAACTATTTATTAGTTTATATGGGCTGCTATGATTATTGTTCTACAACATTATGTGAAAAAAACACAGCAGATGTTAAAAGTCCGACAATTTATTCAGTAAAAAAAATTACTGAAGAAAAAGTAATTAAAAACGAAACACCAGTTATAAACAATAACAATGTTATTAACAATAATAATGTTATTAATAACAATACTACAATCATTAATCCAACACCACAACCAACTCCTGATCCAAAACCAAGTCCAGAACCTACACCAGATCCTAAACCAACAATTGAATATTTATACGAATATAAGAAAACAACTGATGGACATTATAAAGAAACTAATTGGTCTGATTGGTCAACAACAGAAGTTAGTGCATCTAACACAAGAGCCGTTAGAATTAAAACTGTAAGAGAAAAAGTATTAAAAGGATATAATGTTAAAAAAGGTTATGATTATAGTAAACCTATTTATACAACTAAAGTTGTTAATACTGGTACTGAAACTATGTTAACTTGTGATAAATGGGAATATGTTTCAGCTGGTACATCAAAACAATATAATGGTGAATGGCAATATGCTGGATTAGTAACTTTATATTCTGTACCAACAAATACTGATACAGTTAAATATGAATTTGTTAGATTTACTGATGAAACTTGTTCAAACTCTTGTAGTTCAACAACAGGTATGATTTATAAAAAATATGTTGCTGGAAGTTCAAGCGTAGATTTATCTACATATGAATGTACTAGTTCATCTTATAAAACTATAACATTATCAACAACAGTTAAATCAATTACTGGTTATGAAACTTATGTAATAGACAAAGAACCTGTTTATGAAACTGTTACTAAAAAATATTATAGTTATAAAACTAGAGAATATATTCAAGGTACAACTGATGTTAAATGGAGTAAATACAATGATACTACTTTATTAACAACTGGATATAAATATACTGGAAATAAAAAGCAAAAATAATATATTAAAGATGAAAGGGGTAATACTATGAGTAAAGATTACACTTTAGATATAATGCTTAGAAAACTTGATACAAAAATTAAAACTTTAGAAACGAATCCTAATGTTACACAAGAGGATATTGATTCTACTGTTAAACTATATAATAATATAATGAAATTAGGAAAATATACAGAAGAAGATGTTGCAGAATTAGAAGATAGATTAAGAGCATTCGCTCCTGATCTATCTCTATCAGTTTTATCTGATAGTAAAGACATTCAAAAATTATCTGATATTTCTCCTAGAAATTATAAATTTAATAAAGGAAAATTAGCTGCAGCAATAGCAGGTAGTGCATTTACAATAGTAGTTGGTTCAATAGCTGGTTGTACTATAAGAGATAATTCTTCTAAACCAACGGAAGTTGAAATTGTAGCACCTACAATTCCTGTAACTACTACAGTTACTCCAAAAGTTTTAGCAGAAAATTTATCATTTGATCCAAATGACAATATAGAATTAGTTAATAGAATGTCTGATTTTATAGCAGATGCCTTATCAAAAGGAATACCTGTTAAAGATGTTATGACAGAAGAAGAAATTAAAATAGCTGAAGATAATGAAGAATCATTAGTTACAATTCAACAATTAATGGATTTCTATATTGTTATGAATATCGAAGATATTGATCCAGAAGATTATGCTAGATTAAAATACAATACAAAAACAGCTGAAACAATAACAGATAACTATATGTATTGTGCTAGATTATTTATGACAGATGCATTAACAGCAACAAATGACACAAAAATTGATTATTCTAAAATGGTTGCTGATAAAGATTCATCTGAGTCTATTCAAAGATTTATGGATTATTTAGCTGAATACAATAGTTCTAGCGATAAAAAGACTGTTGGTTCAACAATTAGTAATTATATTGTTTCAAATTACATTAATAGAGATGCTAATTTATATTCTATGTCAGCAAATGAATTTACATATAGAATGATGTTTGTTGCTGATATGATATCTAATAATTCAATTATTCCAAAAGATGTTAATATTATATTAAATGAAGATG
The DNA here is from genome assembly GCA_934167465.1 of uncultured Bacilli bacterium. Lineage (GTDB taxonomy): Bacteria > Bacillota_I > Bacilli_A > RF39 > UBA660 > CAJOJO01. The sequence goes on from CAKPKR010000004.1 coordinate 36,449, forward strand.
GAAAAATTAGTTGTGATATTCAAAAAGAAGACGGTGTAAAAGATAAAACTGAAAAAGCAGAAGAATTTACATCTATATATAATACAGTTGATGAAAAATTAGAAATTTCTAGAGAATTTGCTAATCAAGATTTAACTTTAGTTTCTGATGAAGAAAATAAAACCGGAGTTGAATTAGAAAAAGAAATTAAAGAAAAAGTTTTAATTATGAATATTAGTTATAAATTAAATCCAAAATTTACTATGACAGAATCTTCAAAAAATATTTCTGCAAAGAAAACAACAACAACTAATAATTCTTATAAAACATTTACAGATACAACTACTGGAAAACAAGTTAATGTATCTAATGAAGAATTAGCTAAATATGGTGCAAAAAATCAAGCTGAATACGAAGCAGCTAAAAAAAGAGAATTTGAAGAAAATGCGAAAAAAGATCCTAATCATGTTATAAAAGATACAGATGGTGATATTGTTGTATCAGGTGAACAAGCTGATAGTGAACAATATAATGCTGGATATAAAGCAGGATATGAAGACGGTAATTATTACGATGGTAGTTTTAAAACACATAATCCTAATTCAACAAATACATCATATGTATTAGGATATAGTGAAGGATTCAAAAAAGGTCGTGACGATATTAATGCATTCTTAAAATCTTTGAAAGATCAACAACCTTCAAATAGCTATGAAGATACAAAAGATGAAGTAGTTGATTCAAATACTACTGTAATTGAAAAAGATTATACCGGAGATGTTACTCCAACACCTGCACCTAGTGATAATACAAATAATAATGATTCTAATAATGGTGATTCTTCATCAAATGAAACAATTGAAGAACATCCATATATAGAAGATAATACATTTACTGAATTTGAACCAGCACAAGAACAATCTTCATTTGAATCTACAACAGAGACATCCTCTGAATCATCAGAAACAATTGAAGAAATTACATATACAGCAAGTATAAGTAATTTAAAAGCTTTAAGAGAAGAATTATTAAATATGTCAAATATTTATACTGAAGAAGTTTCAAGAATGAAAATGTAGGTTTAACTACATTTTTATTTTATCGTTGTCAACTTTACAATCAATAATTGACTTAATCTAGTATTTTATGATATTATTTATATATAATAATAGGAGGAGAGTCAAATATGAAAGAAAGTTATGTATTTGAATATATAAATGAAAATGAATTTCATAAGTTAGAACGTTCATTAAAAAAATACAATATGTTGGCATATAAGAAGTTATATTTTGACTTTTATCCAAAATTAAAAGAAGGTAATTTTTTAGGGATACAAGTTTCTGAGGACAAAGAAAAAAACTCTATATGTTATGAACTAAAATTACCTACTGATGTTATGTTTTCTAAGGTTCATGGTGATATTAAATTGATATATCATGTCTACAATAATGAAAAATTAATATTAATAGATAAATTAGTTCCGGAAGATATTCTTACTGAAGGGCATCAATCCGAATTAGTTACTTATAAAGGTGTTATGGTTTCTAAAGAACATTCAGACAAAGATATATTTAAAATTAATTTATTAAATATGATAAATAAATAAAACAAGTCTTAAGACTTGTTTTTATGATATATATTTAAGATTTTTTGATAGCAATCATCATTAACTAATGATTTTAATATTATATATGAAATTTTCTTTAATAATTGTTCATAATATTTTATTTCATTCTTATCTTGAATGTAATTTGTATCAAACAATTTTCTATAATGCTTATAAATATCATTGTAAGGATGTATTATATTACTTTCCCATGGCCTTATATTTAAAAAATCTAAATTGTGATAAATAATAGGATTTAATAGAGAGTCTTTAATTTCCTTTTGTGAATAAAATGAATCTACTTTATCGTAAAATTTTTTAGCAAAAATTTTATGTTTTTCCATTATTTTAACAATAGGAAAAAGATTATAGTTTAGTGGTAAAGTATTAATATTTTCAACAGCTAAGTTAATTAAATCTTGATCTGGAAATTGCAAATTAATGGTATTTTTTTTTAATATATTGTATATTTTTTCAATACAATGTTCTTTTTCCCATTCATTAAAATTAAATAATAAAACGCCACTATTAAAATAATTACTTATTTCATTTTTTAAATAATCGGGGATAATTATATCTTTTACAGCTGAAATAGGTCCTTTACCTATATTATAGACATTTTTTAAAGAATTAACGATAATTGTATCACTATCTAGATATAATAGTTCGTCACATTTTATTATTTCGTTAGCAAATAATCTTGCATTAGCAATATTTGTGTTTCTCCATTTAGGAATGTTATATCTATTAATATTTTTTTCTATTAGTTTAATAGAATAAATATTTATTTTTATATTTTTGTATATTTCTGTTAATAAATATAATCTTTTTTTATTAATTTCTTCTAAATTATCTTCAATAATATTTATATTTAAAAAAATATCTTTATTATTTTCAATTAAAGAGTATATTGAAGTTAACATGTGAATGAAATAATTATTATCAGTTGTATATAGTATATTGTATTCTTTCATAAAATCACCTATTTGTGTTACTTATGATATCATAATAAGATAATAAAGTAAATGTTATAATTAAAAATTAATTTGAAATTAGAAAAAATTATGATATAATAACTACTACGTTGAAGGAATGATTATATGGCTAATTTAAAAATAGGATGTTTATTTAAAAAAATAAAAGTTGATATAAAAAATAAGCAATATGTTGTTTTTGAAACTGTTGATTATGTAACAGCTATTTGTTTTTGGAATGCTGATGGTACTTATATGTGTAATATCACAAGTGGTGCCAACGCTGGGATATATGCAGGTTTGCTTGGAAATGAAGGTGAATTTGATTATATTTTCTTTGAGGATGATTTATCGAAAATTATAGAAAAAAATGATAATAGAGTTAATTTTGAAACAATTAGAAAAAAGAACCTTGAGAATTCGTCAAAATATTATTATAAAGAAAGCAATACTTGTCTTAGTTGTGTTAAGAATAAAAAAGTATTAAAGTATTTAGAAAATTATAATAAGAAAGATGATCTTGATTTTGATGATAAGGAATTTGAAAATACTAGTGATATTTCATCTATGTATTCTGAAATTAAAAAGACAATTATTTCACAAGATGAACAAATTATGCAAATTCTAACTTCATTGTTTAAAAATCAAAAGGTTGCAGATTCAAACTTAGATTTAGATTTGATTGCTAAAATAAAAGAAAATATATTAATTTATGGATCAACAGGAACTGGTAAAACAGAGATTTTAAAAAGAATTTCTAAAATTTATAATATACCTATTGTTATTGAAGATGCTACTTCTCTTTCTGAAACTGGTTACCAAGGAAGAAAAATAACAGATATGTTGGAAGATTTATATCTTGCTTCTAATAATGATATTGAACTGGCTGAAAAGGGAATTTTAGTAATAGATGAATTTGATAAACTTGCAGAGAAAGGAAATGAATCACATGTTTCTAAGTTAGGAGTTCAAAGATCATTATTGAAATTGCTTGATGGTTCATTGTTTTACTTAGATGGAAAAAAATTTGATACATCAAAATTAACAATTGTAGGGGTAGGGGCTTTTACTGGAATTACAAATGATGATAATTATAGTCAATTAACAACTAATGATTTTATTGAGTATGGAATAATAAGAGAATTAATTGGAAGATTTTCAAAAACTATAGCAATGAATCCTCTTTCTAAAGAAGACATAATTAAAATATTGAAAGAATCTGATTTTAGTCCATTAACTACGTATAAAAAATTATTTGATATGTTAGATGTTGAATTTATTTTTAATGATGAATTTATAGAATATATAGCTGAAATTGCGGTAAAAAAACAAAGTGGAGCTAGAAGTTTAAAGAATGTTTTCGATGATTGCATTAGTAGTGCATTATTTAGAATTTTTGCGGGTGAATATTCAAGTATTTCGTTAGTAAAACCAAATGATGATAATAATAAACCATATGTTTTGTCGAAAAAATAAAACTACCTTCAATTTAATTTGAAAGTAGTTTTTATATTGTTTCGATTGGTGTAGCTGTTGTAGTAATTTATCTTTTTTTAAAGTAGCAATAAATTTGTACTGATTATTTATTTTTAATCATGATGTACATCGCTACAATTCCAACTTTTAAATTTAGGATCTAATGATAGTCTTTTTGCTCTATTAATTTTTCTTTCTTCACTTACTTTAATATTTCTTATATTGTTTAAAGCTATTTCAAAGTATTTAATAGCCATATTATCATCAATATCAGGGTGTGTTTCTTTTATTCTAGTATATATTGCTCTTGCTAAATCTAAATCACACACAATCTTTGTCTCTCTACCTCTTAAATAGTTTTTGCTTAAATAATCATACATTATTTTTTGTGAAAAAGAAAGAAAGTATCCATTTAGTTTTAAACTTAAAACCCTATCATCTAAGCCACATTTTATACATCCACAATTTCTATATGTACGTCCCTCGTATCTATCATGTTCTATTTCTGAATATACTAGTACATGTTGACAACATTTATATTCTTCCTTTTTTATCTCTTGGTATAAATTAAGTTGTTTTTCATATAAATTTTCATTTTTTTTCCTTAATTCAAAATATTTTTTTACTGCCTCATTTTCTTCAAGTGGTTTCAATTTTTCTATAATTTTTTCTCTTTGTTCTTTTACTTCATCGTATTTCTTTTTTAAATCACTCATATAAACCTTCTTACAAAAATATTATACACTATTTATTATTGTTTTAAAAGATAGAATGAATGTAGTTTTTATATTGTTTCGATTGGTTTGACTGTTGTAGTAATCTACAACTTTCTCTCAAAGACGATTGATATAAGAATCAATCTCTAAATCAATTATAATACACATTCTTCAAATTTTAACAACAACTTTCATCTATTCTCTTGTTTAATAAATTTACTTATTATATAATTTTAACAGGAACATTTGATGTGAGTGTCGTCCTCCAATCTTGAGAAAGAAAGGAGGGATACAATGAAGAAAAGAACTTTTATAATAAAAGTCCTTCGTCTTATTGCTATCATTTTATTACTCCTTACCTTATTGGTAATAGCAATAAAAATATGACACTCTTTCATCTCTGATTGAGTGTCAATACTAAGTTTTTTAGAGGCGACATTCACTTGCAGAATCGAATGTTCCTCTTTTTTATTTTATGAAAGTTCTCTTGCTTACATACTAATAATAGCATAAATTATTTAAATTGTCAAAAAATTCGTTTACATATCAAATTGTTGGAGTAGTATTACAAAAATCACATATTACTCTTAACCTCGATTCTAAAGATTCTTCAATTTTAATTTTTTCTTTAATAATATTTACTATAGACAAATCCTTTCTATGATTTTTTTGTTATCAAAAAAATCAATCATTTCTGATTGATTCATATATATAAGTTCGAATAGTTCGAACAAATTAGTCAATGGTGCGAGTGTCGTAGATATCTACAACTTTTTTATTAATCTTGGAGATAACTCCTCAACTCTTTTTATATCACCATTTTCGTTAACATATATTGTCTTAAAACCTAGTGATTTAGGAACATCAATATCCAATCTTTTATCATCACCAACTATTACACATTCACTTGGTTGGTATATTCCTTGAGCCTGTCTATAAGCTAATTCATTTGGTTTTATAATACTTTCACCATAATATTCACTAAAATAATCATTGATTCCTATAGCAGTTAATCTATTTCTTTGTGATTCTTCAAAATAATTAGATAATAATACTAGTTCATATTCATTCATTGCTGCTAGCATTGATTTAATTTTTTCAGCATTTTCAGGAATTGCTTTTCTTAATTCCTGAAAGAATATTTCTAAAAAATGATTATCTAATTCACATCCTAATTTATCACCAAAAAATTTTAAGTATAGGTTTCTATCATAGCTATTATATGTTTTTTCATACTCTTTAATATTTAACAAAAATTGTTTTGTCTTTTCTTTGTCTTCAATGCCATATTTTTTAAGTGTATTTGCTACATAAGATGAAAAATCTACGCCAGTAATCAAAGTACCATCGATATCAAATATTATTCTTTTTATCATAAAACCACCTAACATTAAATAGATGATTATATTATACTATATAAATTAATCTTTGTATATTATTTTGTTTTGACAAAATAATTAACCCCCTAGGTATTTTGACATTAATATCAAAATACTACGGTTTATTATATATAATAGAAAAATATAGTAAAACTATTGGGTCGTGAATAAATGTTTGATATAATTTTATTAGGAACATTTAATGTGAGTGTCGTCCTCCAGTCTTGAAAAAGGAAGGATGTAGATATCGATGAAAAAAAGAGTTTATGTGATTAAACTCCTAAGATACATCTATATCATTTTATCACTTCATACCTTATTGGTATTAGTCATAAAAAAAATAGACACTCATCTGCTTAGATAGAGTGTCCAACTCAATTAATTGAGGCGACATTCACTTGCAACTTTAAATGTTTCTCTTTTTTATTTTATGCAAGTTTTCTTGCTAAATACATAATAACATAAAAAAAGAACTTTTTGCAAGTTCTCTATATATAAAGTTCGAATAGTTCGAACAGATTCGTCACTGGTGCGAGTGAAGGGACTTGAACCCCCATGTCGTAAGACACTAGATCCTAAGTCTAGCGCGTCTGCCAATTTCGCCACACTCGCAAATAAAAAATGGTGGACCCTATAGGACTCGAACCTATGACCGCACGGTTATGAGCCGCGTGCTCTAACCAACTGAGCTAAGGGTCCATACTTATCAGTACTTCTACATAATAACATAAATTAAGAATATATGCAATAAAAAAATTGAAAAAATGAGTAAAAAAATAAAAAAATGATAGTATACTTAACTAAATAGATATGATATAATTAATCAAGGAAGTGATAATATGAAAATATATAATACCCTTACTAAAAAACTAGAAGAATTTAAATCAATTGAACCTAATAAAGTTAAAATGTATACATGTGGTCCTACAGTATATAATTATGCTCATATAGGTAATTTGAGAACATATATATCAGAAGATATATTAGAAAAATCACTTAACTATATTGGCTATGATGTTGAAAGATGTATGAATATAACTGATGTTGGACACTTAGTTAGTGATTCTGATACTGGCGAAGATAAAATGTCAGTTGCAGCTTCTAGAGAACATAAATCTGTTCTAGATATAGCAGAGTTTTATAAAAATGCATTTTTTAGTGATATTGAAAAACTCAACATAAAAAAACCAAAATATATTAGTAATGCTACTGATAATATTGACGAATATATAAAAGTAATTTCAAAATTATTAGAAAATGATTATGCTTATATATCAAATGGTAATGTATATTTTGATACTGAAAAATACGATAAATACTATGAGCTATCTGGAAGAAATAAAGAAGAATTATTAATCGCAGCTCGTGAAACTGTTGAAGAAGATGTTGGAAAGAAAAATCCCACTGATTTTGGATTATGGTTTACAAATTCAAAATTTAATAATCAAGAATTAAAATGGGATTCACCTTGGGGAGTAGGGTATCCAGGATGGCATATTGAATGTTCTTGTATATCTATGAAATTTTTAGGAGAAAATTTAGATATCCATTGTGGTGCTATCGACGCTATATTTCCACATCATACTAATGAAATAGCCCAATCAGAATGTTATTTAGGGCATAAGTGGTGCAACTACTGGGTTCATATGGAATTTTTAAATGATGCAACAGGTAAAATGAGTAAATCTAAAGGAGAATTTCTAACACTTTCATTATTAGAAAAAAAAGGATACAAACCATTAGAATATAGATATTTTTGTTTAGGAAGTCATTATCGTAAACAATTAGTTTTTACATATGATGCTTTAGAAATTGCTAAAACAAGTTATAATAAACTAATAAATAAAATTAAAACAATAAAGAAAGATAATAGCAAACTAAACAATGAAGTAATAAAAGAATATCAAAATAAATTTAAAGAAACATTAGAAAATGATTTAAATACATCTTCTGCTTTAACACTTCTTTACGATGTTATAAAAGATGAAAATTTAAATAATAACTCAAAACTATATTTAATTGAAGATTTTGACAAAGTATTATCTTTAAATTTAATTAGTGAAGAAACAGAAATAGATGAAGAAACAAAAAAATATATTGAAGAAATGATTTTAAAAAGAAAAGAAGCTAAAATAAATAAAGATTTTGAATTAGCAGACAAAATAAGAAATGAATTATTAGAAAAAGGGATAGCAATAAAAGATACTAGAGAAGGGACAATTTACGAAATAATATAATATGGATATTTATACATTACAATTAGAGAATTTTTTAACATTTTTACTTTTTATAATAGGAATCATAATAGTTGGTTATGCACAAATTAAAATTAATGTTACATATTCAAAATATAAAAAAATAGAAAATACTAAAAAAATATCAGGTAGTGAAGTTGCTAGAGAAATATTAAAAGCAAATGGTCTAGATAATATTTATGTAGTTGAAACAAGAGGCGAATTAACTGATCATTATGATCCAACTAGAAAAGTTATCAAATTATCATCTGACATTTTTCATGGTAAAACTATAGCTGCAATGGCTGTAGCTGCTCATGAATGTGGACATGCTATTCAAGATAAAGAAAATTATACATTTATGAGAATTCGTCATATGCTAGTTCCAATCGTAAATTTAGTAAGTTATATAGGATATTTTTCAATTTTAATAGGTCTTTTAGCAGGTTTAACAGGTTATTTGTTAGCAGGTATTATTACCTTGTCAGCAACTATAATTTTTCAATTAGTAACATTACCAGTTGAATTTGATGCTTCAAAAAGAGCAAGAAAACAAATTTTAAAATTAAACTTAGATAATGATGATACAGGAATTAGATCAATGCTTAGTGCAGCCGCATTTACTTATGTTGCATCATTAATATCAACAATGCTAAATTTACTTAGATTAATAATAATGTTTAATAAAAGGGATGAATAATCTCTTTTATTTACTTTATAATAAAAAAATGTTATAATTTACTTAAGATAAGCTATGGTGATTGTATGAATGAAACATATTTAAATGAATATTTTAGATATATTAAAGTAGTTTTTTTAAGAGAATATTCAAAATATTTAAGTGAAGAAAAAATAAATAAAATTAGAAATATGAATAATATTTTTAAAGTTGATGATATAAGCAAATATAAAATTTTTATAACTGACAAAATAAATGTCTGCACAAATATTGTAGACTTTATAAAAGAAAATAATTTAAATAATGACTCTGACTTAAGAGATATATCAATTGATGGAAGAATTTATGTTAAATATTTACTAGATAATAAAAATACACCAATCAAATTTATCTTAGATACAATTTTAGAAACAATTATAAGATATTTTATTGGAAACTGTGATGATGTTATTAAAATAGGAACAGCCGATATGATTACCGAATATTTAGTTCAAAAATATAATTTAAAAAATGTTAGACCATATAAATCAAAAGAAATGGAAATAGCTTCTAAAATAAAAGAATTAGTAACTGATGATATATTTTACGAATCAGTATTAAATGATAAAAATCAAATAATAGATAAATATAATGAATATATTAATAGTGAATTATATGGTTTGGATTATGAAAATTTAGTAAAAGAATTAAATAAAGAGTATTTTGATGGTTACTACAAAAAAATAGGTAAAGTATATTTTTCTGATACTTTATATGATTATGAAAATATTAATTATAATAAAATATTAAATGAATTAAATAAAATTAATGAATATCATAATAAAGATATTAATACTAAAATAAATCGTATTTTATCAGCCAAAAGAGGAATAGAAGAATTAAAAAATCACTTACTTATTTTTAGTAATAATGAGCAATTTTTAATAAATAATTCGCTTATTGAAATTGATAGTATTTTAAATAAAATTGACGAAACAAATATTGAAATAATCTATCCAAAATTTGAAAAAATTGAGGACCAATTATTTCCTTTAATTCAGAAACTATGGAAAAAAGAAATCAATAATCCACTATACTATACAGAAGAGAATAATTTTAAATTTTTAATAGGCGATTATCCTGATAATAGGTTAACAGAAACAAGATTAGTTTCTAATTATCAATTGGATAGAATTCCTTGCAAAATAAAAGAATATGGATTTATATATGGTGTAAATGATAATATTGTTTATTCATCTACTAAAAATTTTTTATACTCAGTTCATAATGATGAATTAGAAATAGATGATATAAGTGATTCAAAATTAATAACTCCAAATATAATTATAAATGATAACCTAAAAAATAATAATTTAACAGGTAAAATTTTATTAGAAAACGCCATACCTTGTGGTATATATGTTATGAGTGATATTGAATCAAAATATTATGAAAAAGCTTTGGAACTAGCTGATAAATATGAATTACCACTTGTAAAAATAAATTGTATACCACCACAAATAAAAAATGAGGAGATAGAAATACCTGAACAAAAAGAAAAAAGAATAGAAAAACAACCAAAAATATCATTAAAAGATAGACTTAAAAATTTTAGTCATAAAATGATTTATGATGAAGAAATAGAAGAATTTAAAAAGACAATATAATTAGAAAAAATACGACAAATAGATATTGTAATATATTATTGGTGAAATATATGAATAAATACTATTTGTTTATTATTGATAAAAAATTAATTAAAGAATATAAGAACAAATCATATGTTTTATATAAATTACTAGAAACATTATATAAAAGTGAAACATATGATTTTTGTTATGGAATAAAAATATATTGGCAAATATGTAATAATATATCAGTAAAACTTTTAAGTAATTATATAAATAATAGGATTAATACAATCAAAATAAATGAAAAAATAATAAAATTAAAGAATGAGAAAACTTATATTCAATTGATGTATCCATGTATTATTGTAAAAACCAAAAATAAAAAAAATAATATATTTAAAATCTTTAACATATATAATAGAGATATATTTGTTTGTGACTTTGAAAATAAAGATTATTATTGGTTAAATGAGTATTTAAAAATAGGCAAATATAATTAATTTTTACATACAATATTATAGGTGGTCAATATGAGTAAAATAGCTGAATTTAAAGATTTTGTTAAAACTAATCCCTCACTTTTAAAATATGTAAATAATAATGAAATGAGTTGGCAAAAATTTTATGAAATGTATGATTTATATGGTAGTGATAATTCGATTTGGGACAAATATTTAAATAAAACAGAAGTAGTAGCTGAAAGTACTAAAGCCGTAGGATTTGCTGATGTACTAGGTTGGCTAAAAAATATCGATTTGGATTCATTTCAAAATAATATAAACAGTATTCAAAGAGTAGTTGGAGTTCTTCAAGATTTAGGAACTAACGAAACAAAAAAAGAAACTTATAAACCTAGACCGGTTTATAAACATTTTGAGGATTAATGACTTTAGAAGTTCAATATAATTTAAAATCGAATCCAATTTATATTAAATATTTGAGAGAAAATTCCAATTGGTATAAGATATTAAATCGTGATCCGAATTCTTTTAAACAATTTGTAGAAGAAGTTAAAATGAATTATAAATTAAGACCAGCAGATAAAATATCTAAAGCTTTAGAAACAATTGAAGTTCTACAAAGTGTATTATCAACAATAAAATGACTTTATATTCAAAATTATAAATGATATACTATATATGGTGATTTTATGCGAATTATAAGTGGTAAATATAAAGGAAGAAATATTAAAGGTTATGATATAGATGGAACAAGGCCAACTATGGATAGGGTAAAAGAGTCACTATTTGGAAGTATTCAAAATTATATTCAAAATAGTGTTTGTTTAGATTTGTTTGCCGGTAGTGGTTCTTTAGGAATTGAAGCTATAAGTAATGGAGCACAAATTTGTTATTTCAATGATTCTAACAAGGAAGTAGTTAAATTTTTAAAAGAAAATTTGAAGGATATAGATAATTATGTTATTTCTAATAAAGAATATAATAAATTTTTAAATGAAACAAATGAACAATTTGATATAATTTTTTTAGATCCACCTTATAAAATGAATTTGATAAATCCATCAATTGATATAATTATCAAAAGAAATTTGTTAAAAGAAAATGGATTAATAATTTGTGAATATGAAACAGAACAAATAAATTGTGGCTTAAAATTAATTAAGGAAAAAAAATATGGTTCTAAAAAAATAAATATATATAAAAACGAGTTAATATAACTCGTTTTTAAGTGTTTCAATATTTTCATTTAATAAAGAAATATAATCTTCATTTAATTTTCTTTCATCATCAGTAAGATTTGAAAGAGTTTTAAACTCTAATGGTTCTAATTTATATTCACTAATAAAACTTTGAACAGTAGAATTTAAATTAGCTTTATCAAAAGTAAATATATAATTAATATTATCTTCTTCAATAGCTTTTTTAGCGTCAGATAAAATTTTATCAGTAAGTGTAGCGCCTTCTTCCAAAGAAATAACAGTAAATCCGTATTTTTCTAAATATTTGAAAACATTACTATCAACAATAATTGTTGAACTATCAGCATTCTCACTTAATAATTTTAATCTTGCATCTATATTTGAAATTTCTACTTTTAAACTTTCATAATTTTCTTCAATCTCGTTTTTTAAATAATGATTTTCAATATATTCAGTTAATCCATTTTTAATATTTAAAGCCATCATTAGAAAATTTGAGGGATCTAACCATAATTCACTATTTGAATAATTATATTCCATTGTACTACTAGCATCAATAATCATTAGATTTTTGTTATATTTAAACATCTCTGAAACATAATCTTTTTCTTTTGAAAGCCCATTAAATATATACATATTTGAACTACTATAATCTTTAATTTGTTTTTTTGTTAACTCATAATTATCTATATTAACCTCATCAGGATAAATACTATAAACACTGCTATGATTACCATATAATTTTGTCACAATATATTCGATTGGATACACAGTAGTATAAATATCAATTCCATCTAGATTATCCTGTTTAAAACATCCTGTAAGTAAAAATAACATAAGTAACATTGGTATTAATTTTTTCATTTTATCTTCCTTTCGTTATCAGGAACTGGATCATATCCTTTAGTACCAAAAGGATTACACCTTAATATTCTTTTAATTGTCAAAAAACTTCCTTTTAAACTTCCATAATTATTAATAGCTTCAATACCATAATTAGAACAGGTAGGTATATGTCTACATTGATAATGAAAATTACCAGGTATTTTTTGATAAAGTTTTATCATTCCTATCAATATTTTTTTCATAAATTAATTATACTAAAAATACTTAAATTTGTAAATTGTGATTTTAAAATTTATAAAATGTGATATAATTTAGTTGGGTGATAGTATGGAACTATTAAAAAAATTTAACATTGAAACAAATAATGAAGATTTGTATTTAACTGCTTTAACACATACATCTTTTTCTAATGAAGAAAATGTGCCTAGTTACGAAAGACTAGAATATCTAGGAGATGCAGTCTTAGAACTAGTAATGAGTGAATATTTATATTTGAATTCAAATAATGATGAAGGCGAAATGACGAAACTTAGAAGTCATTATGTGTGTGAACAAGCATTATACGAATATTCAGTAGAACTAGGCTTAAATGAATATTTAAGATTGGGACATGGCGAAGAAGCAAATGGTGGTAAATATCGTAAAGCAATAGTAGCTGATATTTATGAATCATTTATTGGAGCTTTATTTTTAGATAAAGGATTAGATTGCGCTAAAAAATTTATATATGATAGTGCAATCAAACATATAGAAGAAAAAGGATTAAGTTTCTTTGATGATTATAAATCTAAATTACAAGAACTAATTCAAACAGATAAAAGAAGTCTAGAATATGTAATTATTGATGAAGAAGGACCAGCCCATAATAAGACATTTACAGCTGAAGTCAAAATAGACGATGTTGTTTATGGAGTAGGTGTTGCCCATAGTAAAAAAGAAGCAGAACAAGAAGCAGCTAAAAGTGCTTTAGAAAAAAGTGTAGGTGAAATTAATGATTAAAATAGGTCGAAAACTAAATCCTGTAGATCATGAAAAGCCATATAAAGTATTTATTGATAATATTCAAGTGTTTGAAATATATGAGGATGAAATAAAAAATATAAATATCGAACCAGGAAAACACAAAATTATGGTTAAAAGTGATAAATTTATAAGTAACGAAATAGAATTTGAAAATACAACTGATGGTATAATTGAATTCATAGTTGAACCTGACTACGCAAATAATTTAATTTCTAAATTCTTTACAAAAACACTATATGGAAAAGTTGGTTTAAAAATATCAATTAAAAATGAAATATATTTATAGTAAGTAAATATATTTTGTTTTTGGTTAAAAAATATTTTGAAAGAAGTTGATTTTATGAAAGGAAAATTGAAAAATTTTAAAATTTTATGGCAGTATTTAAAAAAAGATAAATTAGAATTATTTATTTATATATTTTTAGTAATAATGACATATATTCCTGCTCTTTTATCGGCTTTCTTTTGGGGAAAAGCAGTTGAGTATTTAATTAATTATAACTTTACAAACTTTGTAATTTATTTAGCGTTCTGGGAAAGCTTTTATATAATATTTTATTGTATATTACAATATCCAAGAGATAGGATATATAATAAGTTAGAACTTAATTTTATGAAAAATGTTAGTATAGATATGTATAAAAAAATCCAAAATTTGCCTACTGTAGCATTTGAAGAAATAGGGGTTGGAGAATTTATTAATAGACTCTATACTGATCCAGACAGAATAATGGATCTGTTGTCAAAATTAATTAGATTGATTTGTAAAAGTATAGTTGTAATAATAATATTATTTATATCATTGAAAACATCAATTATATTATTTTTTGAAATAATTGTATTTGCTATTATAATGGGATTTATTTCTTATAAATTTTTTCCAAAAATTAAAAAAACACAAGAAAAAATCAAACAAGAAAGTGATGCTTATGTAAAAGAAATTACTGAAAACATTACAGGAATAAGAGAAATAAAAGCTCTTGGAATAAAAAATAACATATTAAATAATGTAACAAATAGAATAAATAAAATGTTTATAAATAATAATAATCAAAAAAAATATGAAACTACATATTATTGTTTAAACAATTTAATATATTTTACACTACAATTTATCATACTATTTACTTGCGGAAAATTATTTATGAATAATTTATTATCATTTAGTTTATTTACAGTAATAGAATCTTATTTGTGGAGAATAGATGAAGTAGTAGAAAGTATAAGTGATTTTGGGGTAACCTTTAATAAAGTTAGTGTATCACTTAAAAGAATTGATGAAATAATAAATAATAAATTATATAAAGACGAATATTTTGGTAAGATTAACTTAGATAATATAAAAGGATATGTGGAATTTAAAAATGTTTTGTTTAAATATAAAAGTGATGAAAATTACACCTTAAATGGCCTAAATTTAAAAATCGAACCAAACAAAAAAATAGCCATTGTAGGTAGAAGTGGAAATGGCAAAAGTACTTTATTTAATTTATTATTGAGATATTTTGATAGCACTAGTGGAGAAATATTAATTGACGAAAAAAATATAAAAGATTTAACCGAAAATACTTTAAGAAACAATATATCAATAATTAGACAAAATCCATTTTTATTTAATTTAAGTATTATTGACAATTTTAAATTAGTAAAACAAGATATCACATTAGAAGAAGTCAGAAATGTTTGCAAAAGAGCCTATATTGATGATTATATTATGTCACTACCAAATAAATATGACACTATAATCGGTGAAGGTGGAGTTAATTTGTCAGGTGGACAAAAACAAAGACTTGCAATTGCAAGAACATTAATATTAAATACAAAAATTATATTATTTGATGAAGCCACAAGTGCTCTTGACAATGAATCACAAGATTATATAAAACATACAATAGATGATTTAGTTAAAGATCACACAATAATTATAGTAGCTCATAGATTATCAACAATTATTGATGCAGATGAAATAAATATAATTGATAAAGGAAAATTAGTAGGAAGTGGAAACCATAAATATTTGCTTGAAAATAATAATGTATATAAAAATTTATACAATATAGAATCTTCAACCAATGAATTTTTTAGTTAAATAAAAATATATTTATAAAAGATATAGAAAATATATTTTTTTTTTGATATAATTGATAATAGGGTGTTAGTATGAAAAATATATACGATATGACATTAGAAAAATTAGAAAATTATTTTATTGAAAATGGTGAAAAAAAATTCAAAGCAACCCAAATATTTGAATGGTTATATAAAAAAAGAATAGATGATTTTTTTCTAATGAGTAATATAAAAAAAGAACTACAAACAAAACTAAATGATGAATTTAGTACATATAAAATAAAAGTAATCGATAAAAAAGAAGATAAAGATGTAATTAAATTTTTATTTGAACTAAAAGATAAAAATAAAATAGAAGCTGTACTAATGAATCACGACTATGGAAAAAGCTTATGTATCTCAACTCAAGTAGGATGTAATATGGGGTGCAAATTCTGTGAAAGCGGAAGACTGAAAAAAGTTAGAAATCTAGAAACATACGAAATGGTTGAACAAATATTAGTAATTGAAGAACTGTTAAAACTAAGAATATCACATGTAGTTTTAATGGGAATAGGTGAACCATTCGATAACTATGATAATGTAATAGATTTTATTGATATAATTAATTCAGGAAAAGGAATTGATATTGGTGCTAGACATATAACAGTATCAACTTGTGGAATAATACCTAAAATAAAAGAATTTATGAATAATGGAAAACAAGTTAATTTAGCAATCTCATTACACGCTCCTAATAATGAATTAAGAAATAAAATAATGCCTATAAATAAAGCATATAATATTGAAGAATTAATTAAAATATTAAAAGAATATATTCAAAAAACAAATAGAAGGGTAACATTTGAATATGTGTTATTAGATGGAATTAATGATACTAAAGAATGTGCTTTGGAACTTGCAAAATTACTAAAAAATATGAATGCTTATGTTAACCTAATTCCATATAACGAAACAAGTCATATCGAATTTAAAAGAAGTAAAAAAGTAATGGAATTTTATGATATACTTAAAAAAAATAATATTAATGTGACCGTAAGAAGAGAATTTGGAACAAAAGTTTCAGCAGCTTGTGGTCAATTAAGATCAAATTATGAGGAGGGAATACAATGAAATATTGCTATATAACAGATACTGGTAAAGTAAGAGATCATAATGAAGATAGTGTTATTATAACTGAGAATATGAATCACGAAATCTTAATGACAGTAGCTGATGGTATGGGTGGACATAATGCTGGTGAAGTTGCCTCTTCAATTGCAATTGCTCATATCGGGAAAAGATTTAAAGAATTAAGTACAATTGGTAATAAAGAAGATGCTATTAATTGGTTAAAAGAAACAGTAAGTGAAATAAATTTATTATTATATAAATATACACAAGAACATCCAGAAAGCGTAGGAATGGGAACAACATTTGTTTTGGCTCTTCTAACTAAAGATTTCCTATTATTTGGAAACATTGGTGATTCATCTGGATATGTAATTAAAAATAAAGAATTACACAAAATTACTGTTGATCATACATTAGTAAATTTCTTAGTAAAATCAGGTGAATTAACTGAAGAAGAAGCTAAAGAACATCCTAGAAAAAATGTTTTAATGAAAGCTTTAGGAGCTGCAGTCGCTGTTGATATGGATATCTTTGATGTTGAAACAGATATTGACGGAATATTATTATGTAGTGATGGACTAACTAATATGCTAGATGATGATCAAATAGTTAAAGTCTTAAACGAAGAAGAATTAGATATAGAAGACAAACTAAATAAATTAATATATAAATGTAATAATAGAGGTGGAAATGATAACATTTCTATTGCATATTTAGATAAAGGTGGTGCACAATGATAACAAAAGGACAAAAAATAAATGATCGTTATCAAATTATTAGATCAATTGGTGAAGGTGGAATGGCTAATGTTTATTTAGCTTATGATACTATATTAGATAGAAATGTTGCTGTTAAAGTATTAAGAGGTGATTTAGCAGGTGATGAAAAATTCGTAAGAAGATTTCAAAGAGAAGCTATATCTGCTAGTTCCTTATCTCATCCTAATATTGTTGAAATGTATGATGTTGGTGAAGATGATGGAAAATACTTTATTGTAATGGAATATTTAGAAGGAGTAACATTAAAAAGTTTAATAAAAAAGAGAAAAAAACTTACTTTAGCTGAAGTAATTGATATAATGTTACAACTAACAAGTGGTATTGCTTGTGCTCATGAAAGTTATATAATTCATAGAGATATTAAACCTCAAAATATTTTAATGCTAGATAATGGTTTAGTAAAAATAACTGATTTTGGTATAGCTATGGCTTTAAATAATAGTGAGTTAACACAAACTAACTCTGTAATGGGTAGTGTTCATTATTTGCCTCCAGAACAAGCAAATGGATCAGGAGCAACTGTTAAAAGTGACATTTATTCATTAGGAATATTAATGTTTGAAGCTCTAACCGGACAATTACCATTTAAAGGAGAAAATGCTGTTGAGATAGCTATTAAACAAATGAGAGATCCAATTCCAAGTGTTTGCGAAATGAATCCTGAAATACCTCAAAGTATTGAAAATATCATTTTAAAAGCAACAGCTAAAAATCCTAAAAATAGATACGATAATGTTATGGAAATGCACGATGATATAGCAAGAGCTTTAGATAAGGATAGAAGATATGAAAAGAAAATAACATTTATGTATCCAGAAACAGAATTTGAAGAAAAAGAATTACCTTCTAGAACTAAAACACAAGAAGAAAAAAGAAGCAAAGAAAAAGAAGAAAAAAAAGATAAAAAAATTAATAAATTTATAATGATTTTTGGCATAATAATTGCAGTAATAACAATAATAGCAGTCTTAATATTTATAATATTAGGCAATAAAAAAACAAAAGATATTGAAATAATTGATGTATCTGATATGACAGTTGTAGCAGCCGAAAAAGAATTAGAAAAATTAGGATTTATTGTTAATAGTGAAGTTAAAGAAAAAGCAAGTGATAAAATAATAGAAGGTAATGTTATTTCAACAGAACCAGCCATAGGTAGAACTGTAAAAGAAGGAACTAAAATAACATTAGTTGTTTCTAAAGGAACTGAAAAAATTGAAATAGAAGATTATACTAATAAAGATATAGACTCAGTAAAATATATCTTAGAAAAAGCGGGAATTCATATTATTGAAGAAGAAAAAGAAATAACAAAAGATGATAATATTAAAGAAGGAACAATCGTTGAACAAGATATTAAAAAAGGTGAAAAACTAGGTAAGGGAGATTCTATTACTTTAACAGTTGCGAAAATAATTACAGTTTATCCTGACTTTGTAAATGAAGGATACACATTAGATCAAGTAACATCATTCTGTGAAGATAATGGAATTGTTTTACAATCAACTGCTAAAGAAACAAGTGATTATAAAGAAAATACAATAATAACACAAAGTAGAACAGCAGGTTCTAAAGTAGTAAAAGGAGTAACTTTAAGAGTAACATATGCTAAAGCACCAGCAAAAGTAGAAACTCCAAAAACAGATGAAAAAACTGAAACAACAAAAAATGACAAAACAGATGATAAAACAAATACAGATAGTAAAAAAACAGATAAAGTTGAAACAATAGAATAGGATAAATATGGAAGGAAAAATTATAAAAATAATCAGTAATGATTATACTGTTTTAAGTAATAATTCTAACTATGTGTGTAAAAGTAGGGGAAAATTTAGAAATGTAAATATAACACCATTAGTTGGTGATGAAGTAGTATTTGATGAATTAAATAATTATATTTTAGAAGTAAAAAAAAGGAAAAATGAATTATTAAGGCCACCAGTCAGTAATATTGATAATGCCTTAATTATAACTAATGTAAAACCTACTTTTAATACTAATCTTTTAGATAAATTATTATGTATAGTTGAATTTAATAATATTAAGCCTATAATATGTTTTACTAAATTAGATTTACTTAATGAAGAAGAACTTAATGATATAAAAAAATATATGGACTATTATAAAAAAATAGGTTATGAAGTATATGATAATAGAAACATTGCAGAAATAAAGAAAATTTTTAAAAACAAAATAACTGTTTTAACTGGACAAAGTGGAGCTGGAAAATCTACTTTGTTAAATAAAATAGATCCAAAATTAAATTTAAAAACTGACGAAATTTCGGTAGCACTTGGTAGGGGTAAACATACTACAAGACATGTTGAATTATTAGAAATAGAAGATGGTTTAGTAGCTGATACTCCAGGATTCTCTAGTTTAGATTTTATTGGTATGACTAATGAAGATATAAGAGATAATTTTATTGAATTTAATTTATATAAAGAAGGATGTAAATATAGAGATTGTATGCATTTAAATGAAGATGAATGTGGAATCAAAAGTAATCCTAATATAATTAAATCAAGATATGATAATTACAAAAACTTTGTTCAAAATAATAAAAATAGGTGATGTTATGAAAATATCCGGATCAATATTAAAAATAAAAAATGATAAAAATAGAATAGAAGAAATAATTGATAGTGGAATTGATTACTTACATTTAGATGTAATGGATGGAATATTTGTAGATAATATATCTTTACAATATAATGAATGTGATAAAATAAAAGAATTATCTAAAATTCCTTTAGATATCCATTTGATGGTTCAAAATCCTATTAATTACATTAAAGATTTTATAAAATTAGAACCAAAATATATTTCATTTCATATTGAAACAAAAGATATTGATAAATGTATCGATTATATAAAAAAAACAAATACTCTAGTTGGACTTGCAATAAATCCTACTACCAAATTAGAAAAAATATTACCATATTTAGAAAAAGTAGATTTAATTCTAGTGATGAGTGTTGAACCTGGATATGGTGGTCAAGCTTTTATAAATAGTTCATTAGAAAAAATAAACTATTTAAATGAATATCGAATTAAAAATAATCTAAAATTTAAAATTGAAGTAGATGGTGGAATTAATATTGATAATATCAAGCAAATAAATAGTGACATTGTAGTTATTGGTAGTGGCATAACTGATAGTGATAATTATAAAGAACAAGTAGATAAAATAAAGAGGTTATTATGAAAAAAATAATTTTAGTAATTTTAAGTTTAGTATTAATGACAGGCTGTGGCAAAAAAGAAGTACAAGAAACTAATGAAACTAATAAAGTTAATTTAAATGAATTAGCTATTGAAGATAAAAAGATAAATGATTTAGTTTTAAAAAATACGTCTATAATATATGACCAAGGAATAACAACTTTTAAAACTTTACTTGTTAACGAAGGAACAGATATAAATATTAAAAACATATATATTGATTGTTACAGTAAAAGTGGTTTTAAAATATTAACTTTAAAAAAAGAAATTAATAAAAAAATTAAAGAAAAAAACAATTATCAAATTGTTGTAGCAACTGATATAGATTTAACGGATATTTATGAAATAAAATATAATTTTGATTAAGTGGTGATGCTATGAATAAAAATGGGTTTACATTATTAGAATTGATTTTAGTAATTTTAGTTCTTTCACTTGCTTTTATTTTATCGATTCCAAAAATATTAAAAATAATTGAAAATTCAAAATACGATACATTTATTACTGGTGTTAGAAATACAATCGATGCCGTTGATTTATATATTGCTAACAATGATTTTATGACTATTCCTGAACAAGGAATATATATTGAAGACATTGATAAAAATATTTTAAAAAATAATAATTATGATTCTGGAATGATAGTTAGTAGAAAAGAACAAACTGAAGTAATTAATTTAAAATTAGGTAATTATTGTGCTAAAGGAAATAAACAAAATTTAATAACTACTGATAAAGGTTGTGGGGCCTTAGATGAGACTAAACCAACGAAAATTGATATTTTTGTTAAAAATGAAACAAAAGATCATCTATATCTAGTTGTTGGCGGTTATGATGAAGAATCTGAAATAATTAAATATGAACTTAGTATCGATAATAAAAAATATTATACAAATAAAGATAAAAAATATAATGTATTTAAAATAAAAAAAGATGGAAATCAACATTTATTTAAAGCAAGAATTACTAACGAAGCAAATTTAAAGTTAGAAAGTAAATCAAAAGTATTTGATTCTGAATTAGAAACAATAATATGTACCAATGAAAATATAGATTTTAGTAAAAAAGTATCATGTCATTCAGAAAATATTCCTTTAGAGTATAATTTAATTTCAGAAAATAAAAATATAAAAATCAAAGATGATAATAAAAATATTGATATAAATGTTTTAGGAATAGATAATGTATTAAAAGAAAATACTCCCGTATTAGAAGATAATATGGTACCTATTATTTATGAAAATGAAAAATGGATAATAGCAGATAGAAATACTATTTATTGGGATTATGCAAATAAAATATGGGCGAATGCAGTTATTACCAAAAAAAATCAAGATGTAGATGATCCTAAGAGTAAATCACGAGAATACTATTTAAGTGAAGAAGCTATAGGTGAAGAAATAAATGAAAATGATATAATTGGTTATTATGTTTGGATACCAAAATATAGTTATGATGTATGGAATAGTGCAGGAACTCAGATAAAAGAAAAAAATAAAGGAGTTAGAAATATAAATATTAAATTTGATGATTCTAATATTCATAAAGCATTTTTATATAATGAATTATCAACAGGATTTTGGGTTAGTAAATATGAAGCTGGAATAAGCAATGATAGTACTTGTGCTTTGAATCCGAGTATATCTAATTGTAACAATGATGAATCAGAAATTATGTTTAAATCAGATATTTCAAATTTAAAAAATATTTCAATTTCTAACGCTTATAATTCGATTTTAAAATTAAATAATAATCTTAAGGTTTCTAAAGTACATCTGATTACCAACCTTGAATGGGGAGCGATTGCATATTTAAGTCATTCGGAATATGGAATTGGAACAAATATTAAAGATGAAACTACAACAGGTAATCCAACTGGTGTCTATAATATGGGGAAAAATGCCGAATTTGTAATGGGAAATTTTAATAATGATTTTGGCTTTGATGATAATGATAATTCAGGTTTTAAAAAAATGCCAACTGAATATATTGATATTTATAAATCTTCAAGTATTAAAGGCAGAATTCTAGGAGATGCAACAGGTGAAACAGAAAATTGGTATGATAGTTCGCACAAATTTATAAATGGTAATTATCCATTTATAATAAGAGGATATAATAGTATATTTGCTTTTTCAAATAGTTCTGGTAATGCTAATAAAGATATTACTTTTAGAATGATTATAGGCAATTAAAATGGTAATTTTTATTACCATTTTATTAAGTTATATAAAAGTTTAGTTTGCTGATTGTATTAATATTAACATTGTGTTATAATTAAATCATAATAGGGATGTGGTTAGTGATGAAAAAAATATTGTATTTTTGTGCATTGTTTTTATTGTTTCCAATTATTTCTTTAGCAGCCTCTACAGAAATTGTTGGATTAGAGTCAACTATTGATGTTAAAAAAAATAGAACTGCTAATGTAGAAGAAAAAATAAATTTATATATTATTGATAAAACTGATGAATTTGAAAAAAATATTGATAAGAAGTATTTTGCATATAGAAAAGATGGAAGCAAAATTTATATTGATTCTAAATTAAAAAATATTTCATCAAAAAAATTATTAAAAACTAATTCTTCTAATAATAAAGAAACAATAAAATTAAAATTGGATGGAAAAAAAGATACAATTGAAACTATTAATTTAAAATATAGTTATAATTTAGGTAAAGATAAATCTAAAGATTATGATGAATTTTATTATAATATAGTTAATTCTGATAGTGTAGCGTCAAATGTTAATTTTGAAATAACATTACCTGAAGATGCCAAAATTAATAATATTGATTTTGCAATTGATGATAAATATAATTTATTAAAAGATGATGTTACTTATAGTATTGAAGATAATGTTATTACAGGATATTTAAATGTTATGTTGAATGAAAATCAAAAATTTACTATTAGAGTTGAATTTCCTAATAATTACTTTATTAATGTTTCAGATAATTTTAATTATTTAAAATTTTTATATCTATTATTTCCGTTAATAACATTAGTTATAATTTTTATGTATTGGTGGAAATATGCCAGAAATAATAAATTTAAACAAGAAGTAACAAGCGTTATTCCTAATAATTATGATCCTGTTGAAATTTCTTACTTATATAAAGGATTTAGTGAGGAAAATGATTTAATTATTGATTTAATATTTTTGGCTAATAAGGGATATTTAAGTATTGAAGAAAATGAAGATGGATATAAATTAGATTCTCAAAACACATTTAAATTTATAAAAAACAAAGATTATGATGGTAATAATGCTGTTCAAAAATTATTATTTGAAGGAATATTTAAAGAAAGTGATATTGTTGAACTTAAAGATATAGAATATGGATATAGTAGTAAGATAATTGATACAAAAAAAATGATTGATAATAAAGAAAATAAGTTAAAATTATTTAATGTTGAAATTAACAAAATTAAAAAAATATTTTTAGTTTTATTGTCGATATGTGTTTTAGTATTAAATATTGAACCAGTTAAACAGTTAACTAATTCTTATTTATTAATACCTGTTTTAGCCTTTTTAATGGCTCTTGGTATAGCTATTATGTCAATTTTTGATACTAAAGGAACTTCAAAAAAAATATTTGGTTTTATATTATTTTTTGCTATTGCATTTATAAGTGTATATACTTTAATTGGCCAAACAAAATTAATAATAATTTATTTGTTACAATTAATATTAATATTTGTTACTATATTTCTTTATAAAAAAATACCAATTAGAACTTTATATGGCAATAAAAATTTAGCTGAAATAAATGCATTTAAAATTGGATTACTTAGTATGAGTCCTAAAGAAATAGAGGAAAAGCAAAAAGAAAATTCTAATTATTTCTATGATATGATTCCATATACTTTTGCTTTAGGAATAACTGATGAATGGGTTATTAAAGGAAAAAGTATTGTTAAAAATGCTCCTTATTGGCATATTACTAAGGAACAATTTGATCTTAATAAAGAAATAAGATTTTTTAAAAATGTTATTTTCACTACTTCAAAAGTAATGATTAAAGCAATATATGCTAAAAATGAATCTACACAAATAGAATATAAGATTTATAAATAAACTCAATTTTTTGAGTTTTTTTGTTATTCAAAATTTTTTCTAAAAATTATAACATTTTTCTTGACAAAAACGTCTGGGGGGGGGGGTATGATATTGTAAGAGAGTAGGAATCTAGATGAAAAAAATAATAAAAAATAGAATATTTTTAGTAATTATAATAACTATCATAGTTACTAGTGTAAGTGTATATGCAGCAACAACATATAAAGCAAGTGATGTAATATACAATGCTAGTAATGGAACAAGCGTGAATGTTAGTGAAGCTTTAAATGATATATATAATAATATGAATAGTGGTGGATGTTCAAGTAAGGTTGCACCTCCAACTTTAGGTAGTGGAATGATACCAGTCACAATAAGTAATAATGGAACAGTAAAATATGCTGATACAAATAGTAATTGGTATAACTATTGTGATAAATTATGGGCGAATGCAGTAATATTATCAAGTGGATCATATAAAGTTGGAGATACAATACCTGAAAGTGCAATTGAATCATATTTTGTATGGATACCTAGATTTAGATATAAATTATGGAATACCGGAACGGCAAGTAAAGGACCACATTCAATAGAAATAGAATTCGAAACAAAAGATACAACACCAAGTACAGAAAGTAATAATGGTGAATGGTTAACCCATCCAGCATTTACTTCATTTAATAGTAATGGATTTTGGGTAGGAAAATTTGAAACAGGATATAAAGGGTCTACTAATACTTCTACAGCACAAGTAAATAAAAATGATTCAAGTAAAGTTATAATAAAACCAAATGTTTATAGTTGGCGAAATATAACAGTTGGTAATATATTTTTAACAAGTTATAATTATAAAAGAAATTTAGATAGTCACATGATTAAGAATACCGAATGGGGAGCAGTAGCATATCTATCTCATTCAAAATATGGGATAGGTTATGAAATAAATATAAATAATAATAGTTCATATAAAACGGGATATAGTGCCTTACCATCAACAAATCAACAGACATATCCAGGAACATATGGAGATGGGGATAGTTATAATCAAGCATATAATACCGAAATAGGCTATTTAGCTAGTACAACCGGAAATATAACAGGTGTTTATGATATGAGTGGTGGAGCATTGGAATATGTAGCAGGCTATATAAGTGGGAAACCAGGATCAAGTGGATTAACACCAACTAATTATAATTCAAAATATTTTGATGTTTATAATAGCAGTTCTTCTTTAACAAGTTATCAATATCGAATCTTAGGAGATGCAACCGGCGAAATGGGACCATTTAAGGGTTATTTAGATGGAGATAATAATTCAAGATATCATAGTAGTTGGTACGCTTCCAACGCGAATTTCGTTGACTCTTCTTACCCTTGGTTCGACCGAGGCGGCGATTACAGCAATGGTGTACTTGCAGGTCAGTTCAGCTTCGGTAGGTACACAGGTGGCATTGATGGTTACGTTGGCTTTCGCCTAGTTTTAATACCACAATAAAGCAATGTTTAAAAAATTAATTTATAAATATCATAGAAGAAATAAAATTTAAAGTTTAGTCTTTACTTTTTATTTCTTTTTTTATTTGTTATAATATATTTGGTGGTGTTAATGAATTATATAAATAATGGAAAATATTATTTGATTGCTAAATATGATGAAGAAGTACATACTATATCAATAAATCAAAAATGGTATTTAGGTAATAAAACACAAGATAATTTTCAAACTGGAAACGATATAAGTGCTATAGATATTGTAACAACTAAATTTGAAAATGAAAAACAAATGAAAGAACAAATTTTTAAAAATGAGTATATTAAATCAAAAAATGTTGATATCTTTATAGTACATAAAAATAAACAAAATGGTAAAGAATACATAAATGAATATGAAATTATATATAAAAATCCAGAAAAAAAAGAAAGAATGCAATTACTTGATAATATTGGAAAAAAGAGATTATTTGAAGAGCCAATAAACTATGAAGAACTACAAATGTTTATGAATAAATTTATTACAAAATTTAATAATTCTGAATCATTTATGGAATTTATGAAAAACCCTTATTCAACAATTGATAAGCATTTTAAAGAAGAATTATTAAGAAGAAAAAAAATAGATTTTGATTTAAAATATATTTTTAAAAATAAAATTGATACCTATCCTTTTATTAGAAATATAATTGCTATGTGGAATATTTATGATGAACTTTATAAAAAAAACAATCATTTAACTGGAAAAGAATTAACGAATAAAATAATAAAAGATTATATTGAAATATTAAATAATAGAAATAATAGACGCAAATGCTATGAAAAAATAATAAAATTAGTTGATAGAAATAATATACCAGGACAAATAACAATAGAAGAATACTTAAATAATAAATCCAGTTATGATGAAAAACTAAATAAAATGTCTGAAGAAGCAAGAAAAATGAAAGAATCTCCATTTGATAGTCAAATGATTCAAATATTATTTGATAAAGGAGGAATAGAAAATGTATTTTCTCATATGAACAAAATAGACGTAAATAATATATCAAATGCTGATAAACTTCGTTTAGGACTTATAGATTATGTAGAATATGGAAATTTGGAAAGAAACAATGGAAAAAGACGTAATTAACTTCTTAAAATATCTAAAAATAGAAAAAAACTATTCAAATTTTACTATTATCAATTATGGAAAAGATTTAAAAATATTTTTGCAATTTTTAAAAGAAAACAATATTGAAAACTATGATAAAATAGAATACAAAACAATAAGAAAATTTTTAGAATATTTATATGATGAAAAATATGAAAAAAAGACAATTGCTCGTCATATAAGTTCATTAAGAAGTTTATTTAAATATTTATTAAAAGAAAATAAAATAAAAAATAATCCTATGATACTAATAAGCAATCCTAAATTAGATAAAAAACTACCAAAATATTTATACTATGACCAAATAGAACAAATATTATCAATTCCAGATAAAAATACACCATTAGGAATGAGAGATTTAACTTTATTAGAACTTCTTTATTCTACTGGAGTCCGCGTTAGCGAATTAATTAACATCAAAATTGAAGATATTAACTTTGATGATAAATCAATTAGAATATTAGGGAAAGGAAACAAAGAAAGAATAGTATTATATAGCAAGGTTTTAAAAGAATATTTAAATGATTATTTAAAAATACGAAGTACATTTAATCCTAATCATAATTATCTATTTATAAATAAATTTGGTAATAAACTAACTGATAGAGGAGTTAGGGTAATAATTGATAACATTTTAAAAAAAGGAATGGTTAGTTTTCATATAAGCCCTCATATGATAAGACATACATTCGCAACCCATTTATTAGATAATGGTGCTGACTTAAAATGTGTTCAAGAATTATTAGGACATAAAAATTTGTCTTCTACACAAGTATATACGCATGTATCCGATGAACATCTAAGAAAAGTATATTTAGAAACACATAATAGAAAATTTGACAAAAATTAAAAAATGTATATAATAAGTAACATTCATATAGAAAAAGGGGGATTTATATGAAATTTATCAAAAAAATAAAAAAATATTTTGGCAATAGAAAAAAAGAAAAAAAAGAATATGAGGAAACAATAAAAAGACAAGAAGAATTAGTTAAAATTATTGACAACTTAAAAAACATCGAATTATTTCCAAGTAAAGAAATTAATTCTGAAAAAGTAGTCAAACCATTAGAAAAGAAAAAAACAATAGATAATCAAAACTTTGAAGAAATGTTTAATAAAATAATTCATATTAACTTGAAAAATGGTCCTAGTAAAAAAATTGATGTTATTGATATGTTAGATATCGAAAAAATGAACTTTGGACAATTACAAAATACATATAAATGTGTTAGAAAAAGTATTGAAATAGAAACTAAAAAAAATAATCAAATAGAAATTCAAAGATTAATTCAACTAAAGAAAAAACTAAAAAAAATGATAATTTCTAAAAATGAAGAATTTGGATTAGACTATATTAAATGTAATTTGAAATTCGGTAATTTTGATAATTTAGACATATATGAAATTTATTTAAATGATTTATTTCGTAGTACAAATAGTAGAAAAGATAAAATTGAAATATTGTCTTTAATAAAATTAATCAATAAAATAAGAAATCAAAAAAATAAACAATATATGAAAAAAATCGGATAAATTTTATATTGTTTTTTTTTTATTATTTTGATACAATAGAAATGTATTCATAGAGTAGGTGATTTTATGGACATGACAAAAATTTATGACTTGAATGATTTTGAACAAGGACTAACAAAAAAAATACTCAAAGAAGTTTATGATATTTTAAAAGAAAAAGGTTATAATCCAATTAATCAAATTGTTGGATATTTCATGAGTGGAGATCCAGGGTATATTACAAGTTATAAAAATGCTAGAAACATGATTATGAAATTAGATCGTAGTAAAATTTTAGAAGTATTAATTAAGGACTTTATAAAATGAGGTATTTAGGTCTTGATTTAGGAACGAGAACTTTAGGAATATCCAAAAGTGATACAACTGGTACAATAGCTACTGCTTATAAAACAATTAGATTTAATGATTCTGTTTATTCTGAGTTAATTCCTGAATTAGAAAAAATAATAAACAATGAAAAAATAGACAAAATAATTTTGGGATTACCTAAAAATATGAATAATACAATAGGAGAACGTGGAAATACAACAATTGAATTTAAAAAAATGATAGAAGAAAAATTACATATTGAAGTAATTTTACAAGACGAAAGATTATCAACAGTTGAAGCAACGAATTATATGTTAGAAGCAGATATTTCTAGAAAAAAAAGAAAAAAGAAAATAGATTCATTAGCTGCTAATATAATATTACAAACATATTTAGATAAAACGAAAGGAATGAAATTATGAAAGAAGAAAAAATGACATTTAAAGTATTTAATGATGAAGGAAAAGAAATAGAATGTGAAGTATTATTTACTTTTGATTCTGATGAAACGAAAAAGAGTTATATGGTTTATACTGATAATACAACAGACGATGAAGGAAACACAAAAGTTTATGCATCAATTTATGATCCAAAAGAAGAAAATCCAAAATTATTACCAATAGAAACTGATAAAGAATGGAAAATAATTGAAACCATTTTAGATGAAATTCAAAAAAAAGTAACAGAAGGAGACGGGCAATAATTGCTCGTTTTTGACGATGAAAAAGAGAAAAATTAAAAAAAAACCACTTTTAATAACTATTATAGTTATAATTTTAATTCCTATAATAATTTATAATTATAATTTAAGTAGTGTTTCTAGCAAAAAAGAAGAAGTTGTTTTTGAAGTAGAAGAAGGAGATACATATAGTTCATTAGCCCCTACTTTAAAAAAAGTTAATTTAATAAAATCAGAATTTTTTTATAAAATGTATGTTAAAATTCATAAACCTAGTAATTTACAAACTGGTACATATTACTTAAATAAAAAAATGAATGTAAAAAAGATAATTGAAACTTTTAATAAAGGACCTCATTCGTCTGGTAAATATGCTAATATTACCTTTAAAGAAGGAATAAACATGAGAAGTATAGCAAGGTTGATAAGCGCTAATACTAATATAAGTGAAGAAGAAATTTATAAAACATTAAAAGATGAAAATTATTTAAATAAAATTATTAAAAAATATTGGTTTTTAGATGATGTAATCAAGAATAATAAAATTTATTATTCACTAGAAGGTTATTTATTCCCTGATACATATGAAGTAAATGTAAGTGGTGATGTTACTGATATATTTAATGTTATGCTTGATAATATGGAAAAAAAATTAGAGCCTTATAAAGAACAAATATTAAATAGTAACTATAGTGTACATGAGATACTTACTTTAGCATCAATAATTGAAATGGAGGCTGCTAATAGTAATGATCGAGCAGGGGTAGCAGGAGTATTTATTAATAGATTAAATAGTGGCTGGAGTCTAGGTAGTGATGTAACAACTTACTATGGAATTAAAGTAGATGTAAGTGAAAGAGATTTATATCAATCAGAAATAGATACTTTTAATGATTATAATACAAGACATGCTAAAATGGCTGGTAAACTTCCAGTTGGTCCAATATGTATTCCTAGTATTGATTCAATAAAAGCTGCGATAAATCCAACTAAACATGATTATTATTATTTTGTTGCCGATAAAAATAAAAAAACATATTTCTTTAAAACATATAACGAACATATAAATAAAATTAGTGAACTAAAGAGGAATGGTCTATGGTACGAATATTAGAACTTGAAGAATATGCTAAAGAAAATAATATTCCAATTATGATGAAAGATGGAATAGAATTTTTATTAAAATATATTAAAGATAACAATATAAAAAACATTTTAGAAATAGGAACAGCAATAGGTTATTCCGCTATACGAATGTCTTTAGTTAACAAAAATATAAATGTTACAACAATTGAAAGAGATAACCCTAGATACATGGAAGCAAAAAAAAATATTAATAATTTTGAATTAAATAATAGGATTAAAGTTATTAATGATGATGCTTTTAATGTAGAACTAAAAGAACAATATGATTTAATATTTATTGATGCTGCCAAAAGCCAATATATTAAATTTTTTGAAAAATTCAAATTAAATTTGAGTGAAAATGGTGTAATTGTATCCGACAATTTAAATTTTCACGGATTAGTTCAAAAAAATATAGATGAGATTGAAAGCAGAAATGTAAGAGGATTAGTTAGAAAATTAAATAATTATATTGATTTCTTAAAAAATAATAAAGAATTTGTTACTACATTTTATGAAATTGGTGATGGAATTTCAATATCAAAAAAAAATACAAAAAAATTGTAAAGCAAATGTATACCAAAGGTTTATTTTAAAAAAAAATCAATTAATGTAATATTGTAATGTAATAGTATGCTAACTTATAAAAGTAAGCATGATAGAAAGTAGGAGAATGGGTGTATGAATAAAAAAGGTTTTACATTGGTAGAATTATTAGCCACAATAGTAATACTTACAATTTTGTCTTTAATAACCATACCATTAATATTAGGGATAATTGATAAAGCAAAACAATCTGCTTTTGAGGATAGTGTTAAAATATCAAGTAGACAAGTAGAAATGTATTTATTCGAAAATGGTCTATCTGAAATTCCTTCCGATGGTATCAAAGTTAAAAATATGGATTTAAAATCTGATTTTATAAGTGGTACATTTAAAAATGAAGATGGTAAAATAATAGCAGATAAAATCCGTAATAAAGAATTTTGTGCTTCAGGACCTATCAATAGATTAGTTATACGTAAAGATTGTGATGAATTAGATATAACTGCACCAGTTATAGACGAAAGTAAATTAATTTTGTCTAAAACAAGTAATAGTGTGACAGTAAATATTTTAGATGGATTCGCAATTGAAGAAGAATCATATATTAAAAATTATACTATTAATATATATGATAATAATCAAAAAATAGATTCTAAAACAATTAATGACATCGGCACAGTTAAATTTACAGGTTTGACTAGCAATAAAGAATATAAAATAGAAGTTATTGCTACGAATTCTAATGATTTAACAGCAAGTGCTACTAAAACAATTACAACGACAGAGATAGAAACTCCAACATATGTAGTAAGTCCAAGTGGTTGGGCACAAAGCAAAACAGTGGCAATCACATATCCAAGTGGATATACAAATGAGTATAGTACAGATAGTGGTTTAACTTGGAAAAAATATACAACAGCTATATTATTTACGGGTAATGGATCTGTAATCGCAAGAGTTACTGATGGAGTTAATACAACTAGTGCAGCGGCACAAGCAATAACTGGAATTGATACAACTGCTCCAACATCCGCAACATTTGCTTATACAAGAACAAGTAATTCAATTAGTGTAACAGCAAGTGGTACAGATAGTGAATCAGGGATTACACACTATCAATTCAGTAAAGATAATGGTAAAAATTGGACACCAGTTCAAACATCAAATAAGTATACATTTGATAATTTAACAACAAATACTTATAGTGTTAAAGTTAAAGTAATAAATGGAACATATGCAAATGTTAAAGCCATAAATACAAATAACTCTTTAGATAGTGAAGCAAAAGAAGTTGCAACTACTTCAATAACTGCTCCAACATATAGTGTTACACCTAGTGGTTGGGCAAGAAGTAAAACAGTAACAATCACATATCCAACTGGATATACAAATGAGTATAGTTTAGATGGTGGACAATCTTGGAAAACTTATACATCAGCATTAACATTTAATGCAAATGGTTCAGTGATTGCAAGAGCTACTGATGGTACTAATAAAGTAACAGCTTCAGCACAATCTGTAACTGGAATTGACAATGATAAACCAACAGCAGCAAGCTTTACTTATACAAAGACAAGTAATTCAATTAAGATTAAAGCAACTGGTACTGATAAAACATCAAATATTGTAAAATATCAATTTAGTAAAGATAATGGAGCAACTTGGTCAAGTGTTCAATCAAGTAATGAGTATGAGTTTACAGGATTAAAATCAAATACTTATATTGTTAAAGTAAAAGTTTATGATCAGGCTGATAATTCATTAGAGAGTACATCTCAAAGCATTGATACAATTGTAATAGCTACACCAACATATAGTGTTACACCAAATGGTTGGGCACAAAGTAAGACTGTAACAATCACATATCCAAGTGGATATACAAATGAGTATAGTTTAGATGGCGGACAATCTTGGAAAACTTATACATCAGCATTAACATTTAATGCAAATGGATCAGTAATAGCTAGATCAAGTGATGGTACAAATACTATAACAGCATCAAGTCAATCTGTAACACAAATTGATACGACAAAACCAACGGCAGCAAGCTTTACGACAACTAATACAAGTAACTCAATTACAATAACTGCTACTGGAACAGATGCAGAATCAGGAATCTCACATTATCAATTCAGTAAAGATGATGGTAAAAATTGGTCAACAATTCAATCATCGAATAAATATATATTTAGTAATTTAACAACTGGTTCATATAGCATTAAAGTTAAAGTAATAAATGGAACATATGCAAATGTTAAAGCAGTAAACGCTAACAATTCATTAGATAGTTCTGCTAAAGCAGTATCAACAACTACGATAGCAACACCAACATATATAGTAAGTCCAAGTGGCTGGGCACAAAGTAAAACAGTTACAATTAATTATGCATCAGGATATACAAATGAGTATAGTACTGATGGTGGAAAAACATGGAAAGCATATAGTAAAGCATTAACATTTACAGCAAATGGTTCAGTAATTGCAAGAATAAGAGATGGAGTAAATACAATAACAGCATCAAGTCAATCTGTAACCGGAATAGATACAACAAAACCAACATCATCAAGTTTCACAACAACAACTACAAGTAATTCAATTACAGTAACAGCTGCCGGAACAGATGGTGAATCAGGAATCACACATTATCAATTCAGTAAAGATAATGGATCAACATGGACAACAATTCAAACATCAAATAAATACACATTTAGTAGTTTGAAAACAGGTTCATACACTATTATGGTAAAAGTAATAAATGGAACATATGCAAATGTTAAAGCCGTAAATGCAAATAATTCACTAAATAGTGCTTCAAAAGCAGTATCAACAACTACGATAACAACTCCTATATATGCTGTAAGTCCTACTGGTTGGGCACAAAGTAAAACTGTAACAATTACATATCCAAGTGGATATACAAATCAATATAGTACTGATGGTGGAAAAACATGGATAGCATATAGTAAAGCATTAACATTTAATGCAAATGGTTCAGTAATTGCAAGAACAACTGATGGAACAAATACAGTGACAGCATCAAGTCAATCTGTAACTGGAATAGATACAACAAAACCAACAGCAGCAAGCTTTACAACAACTAAGACAAGTAAATCAATAACAGTAACAGCAACTGGAACAGATGCCGAATCAGGAATTACACATTATCAATTTAGTAAAGACAATGGTAAAAATTGGACAACAGTTCAAACTGGAAAGAGCTATACATTTAATAATTTAAAAGCTGGTTCATATAGCATCAAAGTAAAAGTAATAAATGGAACATATGCAAATGTTAAAACAGTAAACGCTAATAACTCATTAGATAGTACGGCACAAACTGTAACAACTACATCGATAGCAACACCAACATATACAGTAAGTCCAAGTGGCTGGGCACAAAGTAAAACAGTTACAATTAATTATGCATCAGGATATACAAATGAGTATAGTACTGATGGTGGAAAAACATGGAAAGCATATAGTAAAGCATTAACATTTACAGCAAATGGTTCAGTAATTGCAAGAATAAGAGATGGAATAAATACAGTAACAGCATCAAGTCAATCAGTTACACAAATTGATACAACAAAACCAACGGCAGCAAGTTTTACTTATACAAGAACAAGTAAATCAATAACAGTGACAGCAAGTGGAACAGACGCTGAATCAGGAATCACACATTATCAATTTAGTAAAGATAATGGAACGACATGGACAACAATTCAAACTGGAAAGAGCTATACATTTAATAATTTAGCAACTGGTTCATATAACATTAAAGTTAAGGTAATAAATGGAACATACGCAAATGTTAAAGCCGTAAATGCAAATAACTCACTAGATAGTACAGCACAATCTGTAGCAACAGTAGCGATTGCAGCACCAACATATAGTGTAACAAATGCATCAACTTGGGCATTAAGTAAAACTGTAACAATTACTTATCCAAGTGGATATACAAATCAATATAGTCTAGATAGTGGAGCTACATGGAAGACATATACTGCACCAATAGTATTAACTGATTTGGGAAAGACTAGTGCAATAGTAATTGCAAGAGTAACTGATGGTAAGAATTATAAGAATGGATCTACATTAACAGTATCAAATATCTATTTGACATCAGCTGATAAAGTAACATTTACTCCAAGTGATTCAAACTGGAAAGTTACAAATGTTCATGAAGCGTTAGAATATTTAAGAAATAATTAGAAGGAAGGAAAGAGTATGAAAAAGAAATTTTTAGTAGCATTATCATTGCTTCTAGTAGTTGGCTTAGCTACTGGATGCGGATGCAGCAAAAGACAAGAAGGAAAGAAAGAAGAAAAAGAAAACTTCAATACGAATGAAGATGTTGTAAAAGATCAAGAAGTAGGAGAATTAAAATTTACAAATACTTCATTAAAAGTTGATAAAAATTATTCAACACTTGTTACATTAGTATCAAATCCAACAAGTAATGATATCGAAGTAAGAATTTTCAATATTTATGTAAAAGATAAAGATGGAAATGAAATTGTAAAATTAGAAGGATATGTTGGAGATGTAATTCCAGCAGGTGAATCAAGAGAAATTACTTCAAATGCTGATATGGATTTAAGCAAAGCTGCAAGTATTGAATACGAAATGGTAAAATAGTTTGTGAAATTGGTGAATATATATATTCACCAATTTTTTTCAAATATTTTTCGAAAATAGTGATATAATAATTGTAGGTGTTTATAATGAAAAAACATATATTAAAAATAATTATATTATTAATATCTTTATCAGCAATTATTTATGTACTTTTTATCCCTCATATTGTTTTAATAGGTCCTAGTAGAATTGAATTGGAAGTTAAATCTAAATATCATGATGATGGAATAATTGTTTATAATTTAAAGAAAGATAAAATTAAAATAGAAAATAGTTTAAATACTAATAAAATAGGAGAATATACTATTAAATACATAATTAACAATAAATACAAAAAAACGCGAAAGATTTTAGTTATAGATAAAACTAAACCAATAATTAAATTAAATGGTGAACAAAACACAAATGTTTGTAGTTATAGTAAATATAAAGAAGAAGGTGCAACAGCAACTGATAATTACGATGGTGATATAAGTTCCCAAATTAAAGTAAAAAAATCTAAGAATAAAATAATTTATAGTGTAGAAGATAGTAGCAGTAATAAAACAGAAAAAATTAGAAACTTGATTTTAAAAGATGATGAAGCGCCAATAATAAAATTGAGTGGAAATAATTATGTTTATATGTATCTTGGTGAAAAATATGAGGAACAAGGTGCAACAGCAATAGATAATTGTGATGGTGATATAAGTTCTCAAGTAAAAAAGTCAGGTAATGTTGATACAAATAACATAGGTGAATATAAAATAAAATATGAAGTTAGAGATAGTTCTTACAATAAATCTGAAGTAGAAAGAATAATAAAAGTAATTCCAAATAATGATAAAGTAATATATTTAACATTTGATGATGGACCAAGCTATTCTATAACATCTAGATTATTAGATATATTAAAAGAAGAAAATGTAAAAGCAACATTTTTTGTAATAAATCATAGTGATGATTTAAATTACTTAATAAAAAGAGAATATGATGAGGGTCATACAGTAGCAATTCATTCTTATACACATAACTATAATCAAATATATTCAAGTATAGATGCATATTTTACTGATTTAAATGCAATGAAAAATAAAATTAAAAACATAATCGGAATCGAACCTAAAATAATAAGATTTCCAGGTGGAAGCTCTAATACAATAAGTAGATTTAATCCCGGAATAATGACAAAATTAGCAAACGAAGTAATAAAACAAGGGTATATATACATAGATTGGAATGTTTCTAGTGGTGATGCAGGTGGAGCATATACAAAAGAAGAAGTATATGATAATGTTATAAATAATTTAAATTCAAAAGAAAATGTTATACTAATGCATGATTTTGAAAGCAATTATAAGACATTGGATGCTATTAAAAACATAATTGAAACAGCAAAATCTTTAGGTTATCAATTTAAATCTTTAGATGAAAATTCACCAATTATAAGACATAAAATAAATAATTAAGTTGAATTTTAAAAATTAATATATCAATTTTTAAAAATTCACTTCATTTTTTTGTCAAAAATTCAAAAAGTATTATTTGACATTTTTTAAGATATACTATATATAAAGTGTATGGAGGAAATAATGGAAGAAACAAATAGAATAATATTAAATTATTTTCAAAACGATATTACTAAAATTGATTTATTGAATATGTTTTATGATATTGGAGAATTTATTTCAAGAAATAATATTGATTTAAAAGAATTGGAATTATATTTAAAAAAAATATATGGAATATCAATAGTATTTACCAAAAGAAATTTCAAAAATATGATTAAATTATGTAATAATTATAAAAAAAATGACTTAATAAAATTACAACAATATGATTGGTTTAAAGTAATTAAAATGTTAAACAATAAAAAAATTAATAATTACGAAAATGATTATTGTTTAATAGAATTAAATGAAATAAAAAAGAGAATAAATATGTTATAATAAAATAGGAGGTAATGATATGACACCACATATAGAAAGTAAAAAAGAAGAAATAGCTGAAACAGTAATAATGCCAGGTGATCCATTAAGAGCAAAATATATAGCAGAAAACTTTTTAAAAGATTACAAATTAGTAAATCAAGTAAGAAATATATATGCATATACTGGTTATTATAAAGAAAAAAAAATAACAATAATGGCATCAGGAATGGGTATGCCTAGTATTGGAATATATTCTTATGAATTATTTAAATTTTATGATGTAAAAAATATAATTAGAATTGGAACATTTGGATCTTATACAAAAGAACTTGATTTATATGATTTATTGTTAGTCACAAATGCATATTCTGATTCTTCATATGCATTAGTTCAAAATAATAATAAAAATAATATATTAAATTCATCAGATTTTTTAAATGAGGTAATTATAAATACTGCAGAAAAAATTAACCAAAAATTAAAAACAGGAACTATATATAGCAGTGATGTTTTTTATAAAGAAAAAGATAATTATAAAGAATTATACGATAAATATAATTGCTTAGGAGTAGAAATGGAATCATTTGCTTTATTTAGTAATGCTTTAATTCTTGGAAAAAAAGCAGCTTGTTTACTTACTGTAAGTGATAATTTTGAAACAAAAGAACAAATTAGTTCAGTTGAAAGACAAAATTCTTTAAATAAAATGATTACTTTAGCACTTGAAACAGCATTAGAATTATAGGAGAGCGATTATGAAATATATAAAATATGATATGGATGGGTATTTCTTACATACAATTGAAACAGATAAATTTAAAACAATTAATATAAATTTAAATATTAAAAGAGAAACAAAAAAAGAAGAATTAACAATTAGAGATGTACTTATAAATACTTTGATAGATTCTAGTAAAAAATATCCAACAAGAAGAGAAATCGAAATTGAAACAGAAGAATTATATGGCTTAGGAATGAATATTAATTTAGTAAATTCCGGAAAATGTAATATTATTAATGTTGATGAAACGTTTTTAAATAATAAATACATTGATGATGATATATTAGAAAAATCAATAAGTTTTTTAAATGAAATTATATTTAATCCAAATGTAAAAAATGATGAATTTGTTCAAACATCATTTAATATAGCAAAAAGAATTGTAAAAAATAATATTGATAGTATAAAAGATAATCCTGGATATTATGGAAAACATTGCTTAATTAAAGAAATAAATCCTAATAATCCATTATCTTTTTTACCAAACTGTGATGATTTAGAAAAAATAAATCCACGTAATTTATATGAATATTATTTAGATGTAATCAAAAATGATGAAATAAATATTTATGTGATAGGAGATATTGATTCTTTAAAAATTAAAAGTATCTTTGAAAAAATATTTAAAGTTAATAAAAGAAAAATAAGGCAAATAAATCATTTTATTTTAGAAAATAATATAGGTGATGAGTCTTTGTATAAAGAAAAATTACCAATAAATCAAACAAAATTATTAATAGGATATAATTTTGATAAAATAAGTGATTTTGAAAATAGATATGTATCTAGAATGCTTTCATATATATTAGGTGGAAGTGCTGACTCATTATTATTTAAGTCAGTAAGAGAAAAAGAATCTTTATGTTATAGTATTAATTCTAGGTATAATATTTTAACAGGTATTATGGTTATAGAATCAGGTATTGATGTTAGTAATTATGAACATACAAAAAACCTAATTATAGAACAAATAGAGGAGATTAAAAAAGGAAATTTTGAAGATAAAGATTTGGAAAATGGTAAAAAAATATATAAAAATAGTGCTCTAGAATTGTTTGATTCTCCTAGTTCTATTATTAACATGTATATTTCTCATAATTTTATTAATAGTGATTTATATGAAGACAAAATAAAAAATATTGATAAAGTAACAAAAGAAGATGTAATTCTTTTAGCAAGTAAATTACATTTGAATAAAATTGTTTTAATAGAAGGTGAAGAAAATGAAGAAGACAACAATTAACAATTTAGATTTAGAACTATTTTATGAAAAATTAAATAATGGATTAGAAATTTATATAGTTCCAAAAAATAATTCTAATAATACTTATGTTACTTTTACAACAAAATATGGATCAAATAATAATAATTTTAAAATAGGTGATAAATTATATAATATGCCTGCAGGGATAGCTCATTTTTTAGAACATAAAATGTTTGAGCAAGAAAATGGTGTTGACCCTTTTACGTTATTTAGTGATAATGGTGCCGACGCCAATGCATTTACTAATTATAATCAAACAACTTATTTATTTTCTTCTCCAAGTAATTTTGAAGAAAATATGAGAGTATTACTTGATTTTATAGGAAAACCTTATTTTACAGATAAAAACGTTGAAAAAGAAAAAGGTATAATTATTCAGGAACTAAAAATGTATGAAGATAATCAATTTAGAAAAGGATTTAGTAAAATAGTAGAAAATGCTTTCAAAAATCATCCAGTAAAAATGCAAGTTGGAGGTACAATTGAAAGTGTAAAAAAAATTACAAAGGAAGATTTATATAAATGCTATGAAACTTTCTATAATCCTTCTAATATGTTTATTGTTATTACTGGAAATGTAAATCCAGATAAAGCAATCGAAATCATAAAAAAAAATATTGTTGAAATGAAAAAAATAGAATTTACAAATATTGTTCCTGATGAACCAGATGAGGTATCAAAAAAAGAAGAAATTATTAAAATGAATGTAACAATTCCTAAAGTTTATTACGGAGTTAAAATAAATATTGGCAATTATAATATGAAAATATTTAAACAATATTTATCATTATATTTTGATTCTATTTTTGACGCAACATCAGAATTCAGTAAAAAAATGAAAGAAAAAGAAATAATAGATGAAGACATTAATTATTATTTTATAAATACAGAAAAACATTTATTAGTTGTTTTTGGAGCTGAGACAAAATTTGAAAAAGAATTAATAAAAGAAGTTATGAAAAATTTATCTATTATTCCTGATAAAGAAACATTTGAACGAAAGAAAAAAATCTTTATTAGTTCTATAATATACTCTAGTGATAGTATATTTAGAGTCAATAATATGATTACAAATTCAATTATTAACAATGGATATTTTAATACAGATTTATTTAATCAAATAAAAAGTTTAAATTATGAAGAAATGGTAGATATTATTAATAATATTTCATTTGATAATGATTTATATGTATTAGTAGAAAGCAAAAAATAGCTTTCTTTTTTTGATGCGAACAAAATTTCTGCTTGACTTTTACGTCTGGGGGGGGGGTATGATAGTATTGGAAAGTAGGAATATAGATGAAAAAAATAATTAAAAGCAGAATATTTATTTTTGTATTAACAGCTGTAATATTTACTGGAGTTGGAGTATATGCAGCTAATACATATAAAGCAAGTGATGTAGTATATAATGCCAGTGATGGAACAACAACTAATGTTGAAACTGTATTAAATGATATTTATAAAATTAAAACACAAGGAGATGCAACAGAAAATGATATTTTAAATGGAAAAACGGCGGTAGTTCAAGGAAAGCTAATAACCGGTAATTTTTCAAAAACAACAACTAAAAGCTATCCGGTTGCTATGTATATAGAAGGTACATCCGGTTGTTACGCGAGATTTATTGTTAACAATAATACTATTTCGATTAGACAAGATATAGGTGGTTATTCTGGTAAAGAGGCTTCAGCTACATTAACTATAACTCAATAAAATATATTTTATTTATTCATAAAATCCTTGTTTTTTCATATAATATTGTGTTATAATACTAATGGCTTTTTCAAATAAGCACATTATGAATTCTTATATCGGTGCTCTAAAGAGTGGTATAAGTTCGAAGTAATGGAAGAAATAACAAAAGGAGGAAAGAAAAATGGCAGTAGTGTCAATGAGTTATTTATTAGAAGCAGGTGTTCACTTTGGTCACCAAACTAAAAGATGGAACCCTAAAATGAAAGAATACATTTTTACATCAAGAGATGATATTTATATTATCGACTTACAAAAAACAGCAAAAATGATTGAGGAAGCTTATGCAGCTTTAAAAACTATCGTTGCTAATGGTGGTAAAGTATTATTTGTTGGAACTAGAAAACAAGCTAGTGAAGCAATAAGAGAAGAAGCATTAAGAAGCGACTCATATTATGTAGATGAAAGATGGTTAGGTGGAACATTAACTAACTTTAGAACAATTAGAAAAAGAGTTAAAAGATTAGAAGATATTGAAAGAATGGAAAAAGATGGTACATTCGATAAACTACCTAAAAAAGAAGTATTTGGTCTAAAAAAAGAATATGATAAATTAAATAAATTATTATGTGGAATTAGAAATATGAATAAATTACCACAAGCTATGTTTATAGTAGATCCTTCTAAAGAAGAAATTGCTATAAGAGAAGCTAGAAAATTAAATATTCCAGTATTTGGTATTGTAGATACAAATTGTGATCCAGATATGGTTGATTATGTAATTCCTGGTAATGATGATGCTATTAGAGCAGTAAAATTAATAACTGGTGTTATGGCTAATGCAATTGTAGAAGCTAATGGTGGTAAATTAGTTGACTATGTTAAAGAAGAAGATTCAAAAAGTGCTGAAAGCATTATGGAAAGAGCATTAGAAACAGTTAAAAGAAAAGAAGATAGACCAAGAAGAAATTTTGATAATAAAAATAATAAAAAATCTTTCGATAAAAATGTAAAAAAAGAAAATCCTAAAAAAGAAATAGCTAAAGAAGAAGTAAAAGAAGTTAGAATTGAAAAAAAAGAAGAAAAAGCTGATTTAACTAAATTAACAGTTTCTGAACTTCGTGATATGGCAAAAGCTAA
Source organism: uncultured Bacilli bacterium (assembly GCA_934167465.1). Taxonomy (GTDB): domain Bacteria; phylum Bacillota_I; class Bacilli_A; order RF39; family UBA660; genus CAJOJO01. The sequence goes on from CAKPKR010000004.1 coordinate 80,154, forward strand.
AGAAATAAAAGGATACTCAACAATGAAAAAAGCAGAGCTTTTAGAAGCTTTAAAATAAAAAGAAAGATGATTATTTATTAATCATCTTTAACTTTAAAAAGGAGGAAAATTATGATAAGTGCTAGTTTAGTAAAAGAACTAAGAGAAAAAACTGGAGCTGGAATGCTAGATTGTAAAAAAGCATTAGAAGCAACAGATGCAAATATTGATGCTGCAATTGATTGGTTAAGAGAAAAAGGAATTTCAAAAGCAGCTAAAAAATCAGATAGAATTGCTGCAGAAGGTGTGGCTGAAATTAAAATAGATGGTAACGAAGCTGCAATAGTTGAAGTTAATTCTGAAACAGATTTTGTTGCTAAAAACGAAGAATTTAAATCAATGGTAGATACAATTCTTAATACAATTTTAAGTTCAAATGCATCAACAGTAGAAGAATTACTACAAGAAAAAACTGAATCAGGAGAAACAATAGAAAATCTAATTGTTTCAAGAACCGCAACAATTGGTGAAAAATTATCTTTAAGAAGATTTGCTAAAGTAACTAAAACTGATACTGAATCATTTGGTGAATATATTCATATGGGTGGTAAAATTGCTGTTTTAACACTTTTAGATGGTGCAAACAGTGAGGTTGCTAAAGAAGTATCAATGCACGCAGCAGCAATGAGACCAATGTATGTTAAATCTACAAATGTTCCAACAGATGTTTTAGATAAAGAAAAAGCAATAATGAGAGAACAATTGATAAATGAAGGTAAACCAGAAGATAGAATTGAAAATATCTTAGTAGGAAAAGTAAAAAAATATTATGAAGAAGTTTGCTTAGAAAACCAAATTTTCGTAAAGGCTGAAAATAAAGAAACAGTTGGTGATTTCGTTGCTAAAAATGGAGGAACAATCATTAATATGATTCGTTTCGAAGTTGGTGAAGGAATGGAAAAAAGAGAAGAAAATTTTGCAGAAGAAGTAGCAAAACAAATAAATGGATAAGGATTTCTTATCCTTTTAATTTTAAAAAATCCAAGTTATAAGTTTAAAAAATATAAAAGAATTAGTAAAAGAGATATAAAAACATATCATTATAACTTTGATTGTATTTTTTGTAATAGTTTAGTTTTTTTACAAATAATTTAGATTTCAAAGGAACAAACATGAAAAAGGAAAACATTAAATATAAAGAAACTAACTATTTCTTTTTTCTAAATATTATGTTAAAATTATAATGAATAGTATAATGTAGGAGAGGAAAAAATATGGAAGAAATTTTATTAGAAACAGAAGAAAGAATGAATAGCACAATTGAAAATATGGAAAAGAGATTATTAAATATTAGAGCAGGTAGAGCTAATCCTGCAATATTAGATGGTGTAATGGTGGAATATTATGGAGTACCTACACCATTAATTCAGTTAGCAACTATTTCAATACCTGAAGCTAGAATGTTACAAGTTAAACCATTTGATAGATCAAGTATTGGTGCTTTAGAAAAAGCTATATTTGAAGCTAACATTGGAATTACTCCAAATAATAATGGTGAAGTAATTATTTTAAATATTCCGGCTTTAACAGAAGAAACAAGAAGAGAATATGTTAAACAAGCTAAAACTATTGCTGAAGAATGTAAAATAGCTCTAAGAAATATTAGACAAGATGCTAACAATGATATTAAAAAATTAGAAATAACAGAAGATGAAATTAAAACTGGACAAGAAGAAGTTCAAGAATTAATCAATAAATTTAATAAAATTGTAGATGAAAAATTAAAAATCAAAGAAACAGAATTGATGACAGTTTAAATAATTGTCATTTTTTCTTTTAAAACATATTTTTTAGTGTTATAATAATTGATAAAAAGTGAGGTCTATTAATATGAATGATTATATATTTGTAAATGAAAAAAATTTAGAAAATGTTTGCATGAACTATATTACTAAAAAAGTACCATTTTATGATTATATTTTTGATTTTCACGAAGATTTAGCAATCGTTAGAAATAATTTTCAATATGGTTATATTAATAAAAAAGGTAATATTGAAATTCCAATTATTTATGATTACGCATATGACTTCAGTAATGGAACTGCCAAAGTATATAAAAATAAAAAAACTTTTTATATTGATAAATATGGAAAAATAACAGAAAAAAAGAATGATAAAAATGAAATACAAGAAAAAAAATTAATAAAATATTGTAATAATCAAAAATGGGGATTTATTAATAAAAAAGGAATTATAGTTATTAATAATAAATATGATAATGTTCAAGATTTTTCTGAAAATTTGGCTGCAGTTGAAATAAATAGAAAATGGGGTTATATAGATAAAAATGGAAAAGAAATAATACCTTGCATTTATAATAGTACGATGAAATTTTCTGAAAACTTAGCCGTAGTAGAAAAAAATAGTAGATATGGTTATATAAATAAAGACGGAAAACTAGCTATTCCTTTTATGTATGATAGTGCTTATAGTTTTAGTGAAGGGGTAGCAATTGCAAAGAAAGATAATGAATTAATTTTAATATATAATCAAATAAAATTAAATAAAGAATTAGAAGAAAAACTTCAAAAAATATTATTTGTTTTTCCAAATGGATTTTATTACAATCCAGTAACAAATGAAATTAATTTAAATATTCCAAATGAATTAATTAATGAAAAACAAAAAATAAAATAAAAATGATAAATTATCATTTTTTTTAATAATTAAATATGATATAATTGACTAAGGTGATTTAAAGTGGAACAACTTAATAGAAGTGAATTAAGAAAAAAAATAATGACAATATTATATCAAATAAGTGTATATTCAAGTAATAACATGAAATATGATGTTAATGATGTAATAAAAGATGTAATGGAAGTTGATAATGAATTTGTTAAAGAAGTAGTATATGGAGTAATAACATATGAAAAAGAAATTAATTCTTTAGCGAACACTTATCTAGATGATTGGACAATAGATCGATTAGGACATACTGATAAAGCAATATTACAAATGGCAATATATGAACTTATGTATACGGATACACCTGATATAGTATGTATAAATGAAGCAATAGAACTTGCTAAAATATATAGTGATGATAGTGTAAGAAAAATGATAAATGGCGTATTAGATAAAATATATCATAATAAGTAGGTGATTAGTATGAATGACAAATATTTAACAGTTACAGCTGTAACTCGTTATATAAAACATAAAATTGAAAGTGATATAAACCTTAGAAAAATATATATGAAAGGTGAAATTTCCAATTTTAAAGCACATTCAACTGGTCATTTTTATTTTTCCATAAAAGATGAAAATAGTGTAATTAAAGCAATAATGTTTAGTAGTAATGCTAAAAAATTAGGCTTTATTCCAACTGAAGGAATGAAAATATTAGTAACAGGAACAATTAGTTTATATGAAGCAACTGGAAACTACCAAATATATGTTGATGAATTAATTGAAGATGGGGTTGGTAATTTATATATTGCTTTTGAAAAATTAAAAGAAAAATTATCAAAAGAAGGATTATTTGATTTAAAATATAAAAAACAAATTCCTAAATATCCAACTAAAATAGGAATAGTTACAGCATCAACAGGCGCAGCTATAAGAGATATTTTATCAACTATTAAAAGAAGATATCCAATATGTGAAACTTACCTTTTTCCTTGTTTAGTTCAAGGTGATACAGCATCAATTGATATTGTAAAAAAATTAAATCAAGCTGAAAATTTTGGCGTAGATGTTATTATCGTTGGCCGTGGTGGTGGATCATTTGAAGATATGAATTGTTTTAATGATGAAAATGTTGCCCGAACTGTATTTAAAATGCAAACACCAGTAATAAGTGCGGTTGGACATGAAGTAGATTACACAATAATTGATTTTGTAGCTGATTTAAGAGCTCCAACACCAACAGGAGCTGCTGAAATGGCTGTGCCTAATTTATTTGATTTATATAATTTATTAAAACAATATAATATAAGATTAAATGAAGTAGTTTTAAAAAATATTAATTATAAAAAGCTAGTAATGGATAAACTAAAAACATCATATGTAATTAAAAATCCAATGTTAATGTTTAATACAAAAAAACAAAATTTAGATATTAAAATAGAAAAAATTAATAATATTTTAAAAGAAAAAATCAATTTAAAAAAAGAAAAAATTAATTTAATTAAAAATAGTTATATAATAAAAAATCCAGAAATAATTTATAAAAATAAAAAGCAAAATTTTATAAGATTGATTGAGAAAATTGAAATATTGAATCCAATGTCTATATTAAAAAGAGGTTATACAATTACTTATGTAAATGATAAAGTTATTAAAAGTGTTCAAGAAATTAATATTAATGATTTGATTAAAATTAACTATCATGATGGCTATATTGAAGCTAAGGTTGAAAAGAAAGGATAATAGTATGGAAAAGAAAAAATTTGAAGATAAGATATTAGAATTAGATACTATAATTAATGAACTTGAAAATGGTGAAATTGATTTAGATGAGTCAATTAATAAATATACTAAAGCAATGAAATTAATTAAAGAATGTGATGAAGAACTAAAAAATGTTGAAGAAAAGGTAAATAAAATAGTATCAGAAAATAATGAAATAAAGGATTTTGAAGTCGAGGAATAACTTGACTTTTTTTCTTAAAAAAAGTATTATAATCAACAGTTGTATAATAGATGAAAAAATACTAATAAAATAGTATTTTTTTATTTTTATATTTAATAATAATAATGTAGTCTGTATTTAAAAGGAGACGATGAAAATGTTTTTTAAAAAAATAAAAAAACCATTGTCAATTCTTCTTTTAACTATTTTTATTATACCAATAAATATATTTGCTTATTCTGATTATATAATTCCGGGTGGTGAAAATATTGGTATAGAAGTTAAAACAAATGGAGTATTAGTTGTAGGTGTTTATGAAATTGATGGAAAATTTCCAGCAACAGATTCAGGGTTAAAAATTGGTGATATTATTACTAAAATAGATAACAAGAATATTTCATCTATAAGTGAATTAGGTTCTTTATTAAATAAAACAGAATTACCAATATCATATATGAGAAATAATAAAGAATATAATACTACTTTGAAATTAGTTAATGTTAATGGTGAATATAAAACAGGATTATATGTTAAAGATACTATAACTGGAGTTGGAACTTTAAGTTATATCGATCCAAATACTCGTTTATATGGGGCACTAGGCCATGAAATAATTGAATCTAGTACTGGTGTTATGTTAGAAACTAATAATGGTAGTATTTTTGAATCAACTGTTTTAAATATCGAAAGAAGTGAAAATGGTAATCCTGGTAGTAAGATAGCAGATTTAAAATTAGAAAACAAAAAAGGAACTATATTTGAAAATACTACTAAAGGAATATTCGGAAAATATACGAGTAATTTACCAAATAAAAAACAATATAAAGTAGCAACTCCGAATGAAATTAAAACTGGACCCGCTATAATATATACTGTTTTAAATGGAAATGAAATAAAAGAATATTCTATTAATATAATAAAAATAAATAAAAATGATACTAAAAATATTCTATTTGAAATAACTGACAAAGAATTATTAAATAAAACTGGTGGAATTATTCAAGGAATGAGTGGATCACCGATTATTCAAGGAGAAAATATAATTGGTGCAGTTACCCATGTTGTAGTTGATAATCCTAGTAAGGGATATGGTATATTTATAACGAAAATGTTAGAAGAAGCTGAAAATTAAGAGTAGTTTATCTACTCTTTTATTTTAAATGATTTTCGTTCTTAAAATTTTAATTGGTATTTTAAGGTAAAAATTGGATAAAATAATAAAAAATATGTAAAAAAAATAATTTTAAGTTTCGGTAAAAATAAAATTTGATAAATACCAGTTGATCCCATAATGACAATAGTATCATTAAATACATTTAATTTTTTAATTCTTTCATCTAAATTTTTAAAATCATTTAATTTATGATTAATTTCATATGGGTTAATTAGAACTTCTCCACAAGAACTAATTAAAGAAATCATGCTTTTTCCCTTAGCAACATCAATTGCTAGTACATAATGTTCTTTCATAATGAACCCCTTCTTTAGCAATTAGACTCTTCGTACTTCTTACTCCTCATCACGCTTGTTATATAAGTAGTTAGATAATAAATTTAAAACCTTATATTCTTAAACTAGGATAATAAAAAGAAAGAACTAGTTCGTCAAACGTATGGATACTTAAAACCCTTGTTATAATTTGTCTAAAATCAATCGCTGCATTACTCATTTTATAAATTGAGTAATGATTATTCTATCATAAATTGATGATTATAGAAATTTCATCAATTTACATCTTAAATTATACGTGATATAATATGAGTATAAGTTTTATAAATGTTAAAATAAAAACTGATAAAAATTATCATCTTTTAACTTTACTATTTTTTAGGTTTTGACTTTGACATTTACAAATTTAAATTTATTTATGAATCGAGGTCCACTATAATGTTAGATTTTACAATTTTATCAGTAGAACAATGTAATAGATTAAGCATATTTGACAAGATAGGATCAAAAGCTCCTTCAACGAATTTTGCTCGCCTACTAGGATGTATTGGAATATGGTGTACTAAAACTATTGAAACAAAAGAAACTTACGATGGTGATGTAATTGTTATTGTTGCGTATAGTTCTATTCATTCTAAGCCTACAACTTGGTTTGTAGATGACTATGAATTTTCTACTCGCCCAGCAATATTATATTCTTCAATTAGTGATTATGCTTCGAATGGCCATGTAAATGAAGAAGGAATTTTTGAGGTTGAATATGGGGAATATCCCCAACAAGTTGCATCAGATGAATTACAAAAAAATTGGATGAAGCATATTCTTGTGATTATCCATCCATAAAAAGTACTGGTAAAACATACACAATTCATCGTAAATCTGCGAGAACTATCTTCAACAAAGACGATTTAGATGAATATAACTGTGAAACTCTTACATTTGAAGAGTTTTTATATCAAGATGGAAAAAAATATGTAAAAGCAAAAAAAATAACTGTAGCACCACTCGATTTTTTAGATAACTATCATAATTATTATGAAAATAATTATTATTATAAAAATGTTTGGGTAGAAGTACAACCGATAAAATGGTTAATTGATAAATATGCTAATATTGCATTAACCAAAAATATATTGTTCTCAGGAGTTCCGATTATAAAATTAAATAAATCGTATACTCGATTTTCAGCCCGAAAAAAATATGATGGTAATTTTGAAAATACATATATGAAAGAATTTTTGAATACTATTTTTTCAAAAGATATAGTTCCATCTAATACAAATGGGTTGCTTGATGAAATTAAGAAGAATGTTGATGAAGCTTTAAAATTACTAAATAAAGAATCTAGTAATTCTGATTTTGGTAGTTCAATATTAGATTTTAAATTTTTAACGAATCAACAGTTTTGGGGAAAAAATAAACTAAGTATATTTGATAAAACTGGATTCAATGCCTTGATGACTGATTTTTCCATTTTAGGTGGTGCATACTATTATAATGGTAAACGTGCTAAGGATATACGATTTGGATATATTGAAAGTGAATCGTATGGTTGTTATTGGGGAATGGATACAGAGAGGGTGTTTCATCAAGAACCTACTAGTATAGGTTGTGTGAAAGATATTTTAAATATAGATAGTTGTAAAAGAATAAGTGATTATTATACCTCTGATAGACGTTATATTGGAGCTCGTCCAACAATATCGTATTCTTCAATTAGTGATTACGCTTCGAATGGTCATGTAAATGAAGAAGGGATTTTTGAGATTGAATATGGGGAATATCCCCAACAAGTTGCATCAGATGAATTACAGGAACAATTAAATAAGGAGTTTGAAGCAGGAAATCTTGAATTAAGTGGAAAAACGTATACAACTGATTCAATAGAATTAAAAAATTGTTCCCAAAAATTTAAACCACAAATTCTAGAAGAGTATGTTATTAATAATAAAAAATATATAAGAGTAAAAGCTGACTTATGTGAAATTTATTGTAGAGTATATATGTTTTCCAATGGTAAAATATATGCGAACGGAGATTATGTTTGGGTAGAAGTACAACCGATAAAATGGCTAGTCGATGAAAAAGAAAATTTAGCAATATCTAAATATATATTATATGCAGGAGTTCAATTTAAATATGGAAGACACTATAATGGTGACTTTAAAAGAACTGATCAAAAATTTTTTTTAGATAATTTTTTTTCAAAAGAAATAGTTTTAAAAGATTCTTTGAAAAAAATAGTTTCAATTGAACAAACAAATGAGAATACACAATCAGAACAAAAACAAAAAACTGATATGAATTCTTTTGCGGAAATTGATAAAACAGAAGAATTAGAAGATGAAGATTATGAAAGATATGATAAAATTTTAGTTGAAGATGTTGACTTAATTCATGAATTAAAGAGATATGGGGCTAAAATTTCTACGGAAATACCAGTATCAGATAATGCTAAGGAAGAAACGTTTTTTTCAAATTCAAATATGCAATCCAGTATTTCTAATATTAACATTAATTCAAATAATATAATAAGAGTAATTCAAGAAGCTTTAGCAAATGGTAAAAAAGTAGAATTACATATAATAGAAGAGAATGAAAATCAAATCAACAAAAAGGAAAAACAAAAGATATATACAATAAAATAGGTATTTATATAATTAGTATTTATCAGGCATAAATGCTAATTTTAAAGTGTAATTATATTTTGTTGATAATAAAATACTTATTGCAGTATTTATGATTGAATACCCAAGATGACCTTATCAATATTTAACCAATTTATCATTATTTTCAATGGTGTTTAATTAAATTATATTAGGTTCCAGTCATGCAGAAACTAATATCTTATTTGAAAAAGAAAAATTACTAATACCTCCATATTCGACTAATATTGTAGCATCAGATATTTCATCAAGCCCAGAAATGATTAACATTTCTAGGATTTAGTTCTTTGATAACCGTTGAAATTATATTACCTAAAAAATGTTTTAACTCATGGAAGGAGAAAGTTTAATTCATTTGTTAATAATACACTTGATATTTATGTTTTTCTTTAATTAATTTTTCTTTATTTCTATTTTGTTGATTTTCAATTTTTTACAAATTTTTTTAAAAACTACTAAATTTCATAAAAACAATAAAAAACTATCTTCAATTTTAAATATCGACTAGATCAATTTCTAAAAT
>CAKPKR010000005.1 GCA_934167465.1 uncultured Bacilli bacterium
GTCATGAAGAAGATGAAAGAAAAATCTATAACTCCAGAATGTATGAAGCAGAACAAAAAGGATTACAAAAAGGCTTAAACAAAGGTTTAAAAGAAGGCATAGAAAAAGGTATGGAGAAAGGTATGGAAAAAGGTTCAAAAAATAAAAGTATTGAAATAGCTAAAAAAATGCTAGAAAAAAATATGTCTATCGAAGAAATAATGGAAATAACATCATTATCACAACAAGAAATTGAAAAATTAAATTAATGTCAAAAACAAATGTTCGTTTATATATTGAATATTTGTTTTTTTTATGTTATACTTATTAAGGTGATAATATGTACTCATATATAAAAGGAATAGTAACAGAAATAGAAAGCAACTTCATAACATTAGAAAATAATAATATTGGATATATGATATATGTATCAAATCCATATTTTTATAAAATTAATAATGATTATAAAATATATATATATCAAAATATAAAAGAAGATGAAAACACATTATATGGTTTTAGTGAATTAGAACAAAAGCAATTATTTTTAAAATTAATAGATGTAAATGGTGTAGGGCCTAAAATGGCATTACCTATAATAGCAACTGACCCTAAAGAGGTAATATCTGCTATTGAAGAAGGAAATATAAGTTATTTGAAAAAATTTCCTAAAATTGGTGATAAAGTAGCAAGACAAATCATATTAGATTTGAAAGGAAAATTAGTAAATGATAGCAGTGAAAAAATAAACAATGATGAATTAATAGATACTTTAAAAGCATTAGGATATAAAACACAAGATATAAAAAGAATATTACCAAACATTAAAGAAACAGAAATTGAAAAACAAATTAAAGAAGCATTAAAATTGTTAATGAAATAGGTATTATATGCGAATAGGAATAGATATCGATGATACTTTGACAAATACATATGAATATACAATCAGAGTAATAAGCAAAATATATAATTTAGATTATAAAAAATTACTAAGAAAAAAATTAAATTACGATGAACTTAAAATTAATTATCCAAAAGTATTTGAAAAAGAAATATATGAAAAAGAGATTAAAAATGTAAAATTAAAAGAAAATGCTAAAAAAGTAATTAATAAACTATATAAAAATAACGAAATAATAATAATTACTGCTAGAAACAAAAACGAATGTAAATTACCATATAATTTATGTTACAATTATTTAACAAAAAACAAAATAAAATTTAATAAATTAATAGTTGAAACTATGGATAAAGGAAAAACTTGTTACGAAAATAAAATAGATTTATTCATAGATGATAGTATTAATAATTGTTTAAATGTATTAGAGTATGGTATTGATACATTTATTTTTGATAATATATATAATAAAAATACTAAAATTAAAAGAGTGAAAAATTGGTTAGAAATAAACAAATACATAGAAAGGATCAACAATGGAAAGAATAGTAACAAACGAAGAAATATTAGAAGATAATGATTTATCAATAAGACCAAGTACTATTGATGAATATATCGGGCAAAAAGAAGTAAAAGAAAATATTGATATTTATATAAAAGCCGCCAAGATTCGTAATGAAGCATTAGATCATGTTTTACTATATGGTCCCCCAGGATTAGGAAAAACCACTTTAGCGTACATTATAGCAAACGAAATGGGAGGAAATATAAAAGTAGCAAGTGGTCCCGCTATCGAAAAAACTGGTGATTTAGCTGCTATACTCTCTTCATTAGAAGAAGGGGACATTTTATTTATCGATGAAATTCATAGAATGCCTAGATTTGTTGAAGAAATACTATATTCAGCTATGGAAGATTTTGTACTAGATATTGTTGTTGGTAGTGATTCATCAAGTAGAAATATAAGAATTGAACTACCACCATTTACATTAGTTGGCGCAACCACAAGAGCCGGTGATTTATCTAGTCCATTAAGAGATAGATTTGGAATAGTAGCTAAATTAAATTTTTATACCGATGAAGAATTAACAAAAATTATCAAAAGAACAAGTAATGTTTTAGATACTCCAATCGAAGAAGATGCCGCAGTAGAACTTGCTAGAAGAAGTAGAGGTACACCTAGAATTGCTAATAGACTATTTAAAAGAGTTAGAGACTTTGCTTTAGTAATTGGCGATGGAACAATTACTAAAGAAATAATAGAAAAGTCTTTGTCAAAATTGAAAGTAGATAATTTGGGATTAGATGAAACAGATTATAATCTACTTAAATCAATTATTGAAAAATTTAATGGAGGACCTGTTGGAATCGAAGCAATTGCCTCTTCAATTGGTGAGGAACAAACAACAATTGAAGATGTATATGAACCATATTTGTTACAAACTGGATTATTAAAAAGAACATCAAGAGGAAGAATTGTAACTGAAAAAGCTTATGAACATTTAAATATAGAATATAAAAAATAATTATTTAGGGAATAGAAATACTATTTCCTTTTAAATGAAAAAATGTTATAATTTAGAAGGTGATTTTATGAAAAATTCAACAATTGAATCTATTAATATTAAAGAAAATGAATCATATTTAAGACAGATTTCCACTATTGTCAGTTTAAATGATAAAAATTTGAATGATTATATACATACATTAGAACAATATTGTAGTGAAAATTCCGTAATGGCAATGGCTGCTGTTCAATTAGGAATACCAAAAAGATTGGTATATTTAAAAAATACAAATTTAGATATTATAAATAAAATACAAACAAATTCACTTACCCCTGAAGAAAAAAACTATAATGAAGCAACAGTCTTAATAAATCCGGTTATTGCAAATAAAGAAGGATTAACTGAATATTGGGAAGCATGCGCTAGCTGTTTAGACAATTTTGGTAGAGTACTAAGACCATATAAAATAGATATAGAATATTATGATATAAATGGAGAAAAACATTTTGAAACAATAGAAGGATTTAAATCTACTGTTTTATCACATGAAATTGATCACCTTGATGGTATTTTGCATATAGATATAGCTGAAGAATTACTTCAAATGCCAGCTAAAGAAAGACAATTATGGCGTCAAAAACACGGATATAAAATTTATTCTAAGACTGGTGATTATGATTTATTAAAAGAAAATAATAAGAAAAAGGTATTAAAAAAATAAAGGAGGTATTAAAAATGAAAACAGATGATTTTGATTATTATTTACCTGAGCATTTAATAGCGCAAACTCCTTTAGAAAAAAGAGATGAATCAAAGCTATTAGTTTTAGATAAAAATACAGGTGAAATTGAACATAAACATTTTAAAGAAATAATAGATTTATTAGATTCTAATGATGTTTTAGTTTTAAACGATACTAAAGTAATACCCGCTAGATTAATTGGAACAAAAGAAGAAACAAATGCTGTAATAGAATTATTAATGTTAAAAAATATTAAAGATAATACTTGGGAATGTTTGACAAAACCTGCTAAAAGAATAAAAGAAGGAACCATAGTATCATTTGGTAATAAATTGAAAGCAAAATGCATAGAAGTAAAAGATGAAGGAATAAGAATATTTGAATTTATATATGATGGTATATTATATGAAATACTAGATGAACTTGGAGAAATGCCATTACCTCCTTATATACACGAAAAACTAAAAGATAAAGATAGATATCAAACTGTATATGCTAAAAACATAGGAAGTGCGGCCGCACCTACAGCAGGATTACATTTTACTGAAGAATTACTAAAAAAAATAAAAGAAAAAGGAATTACAATTTGTTACGTAACTCTTCATGTTGGACTTGGAACATTTAGACCAGTTAATGTTGAGGATGTAACAAAACATGTTATGCATAGTGAATACTATCAAATGAGTAAAGAAACTGCAAATATATTGAATGAAGCTAAGAAAACTAAAAAAAGAATAATAAGTGTTGGAACAACATCAACTAGAACATTAGAGACAATAATAAAAAAATATGGGGAATTTAAAGAATGTAGTGGCAATACCGATATATTTATATATCCAGGATATAAATTTGAAGCAATTGATGCTCTAATCACCAACTTTCATTTGCCTAAATCAACATTAGTAATGTTAGTTAGTGCTTTAGCCGGAAAAGAAAATATAATGAATGCTTATAAAATAGCCGTAGAAAAAGAATATAGATTTTTCTCTTTTGGTGATTCTATGTTTATAAAATAAAGACAAATGTCTTTTTTTTTGATATAATTTCATTAGGTGATTTTATGACAGAAGAAATGTATAATAGATTAAATGATTATTTAAATGATATTTTTATTGAACTAGATAAAAAGGATAAAATATTTGTTGATAATTTAAAATCTATAGTTATTTTGAATACAATAATTGATAAACTTTTTAACGGATGCATTACAAGTGAATGTAAAGTAAATAATTTATCATTTAATGATGTATTTTTACTTGGAAGAGAAATAATCGAATATATTAACCCAAAGTATTTAGAAGAATATGATGAATTGATCAGTAGTGGTAAATTAGAATTTAATTATGATGGAAACTGTGAAAGTGCTGTGTACTATAAATTAAATTCAGATATTAAATTTATAGATATCGAAAGACACTTTAACTATGAGGATGTAATCACATTAATTCATGAATTTATTCATTATTCAGAATTAAAAGAAAAAAATAAAACAACTTATAATCGCGAATTTTTAACTGAATTCATTGCGATATATTTTGAAAAAATTGCTGAAAAATATTTAATAGAAGAAAAAAATGTTCCAATCGATGAAATTTCACTTAACTTAAGAGAAATTTCATTATATCGACATAATCGTGAATTTTATGAATATTCTGTTATATTACTTGCCTATGAAAAATTTGGAAATATAAATGAAAATACAACTAATGACTTAGATAAATTACTAAAATTTAAAGATAATTCTTTCGAACGAGAGTGTATAGAATTACTTCAAAAATTTGATAAAATAAACGAAACTAATAATGAAAAAGATAGTGTTATCAAAATGACAAAGTTAGTAAATTACAATTATAAATATATAGTAGGAACTTTTTTAGCACATTATGCTCTAGAACACTCCAAAATAGAAGATATGGTTAAGTTAAATGATAATATAAATACAGAAGAATATACAAACTTATCAGTTGAAGAAATATTAAATACAGTTGGTATAAAAATAAATGAAGAAATGATTAACCAAACCGTCGATATAATTAAAAATTCAATACACCATTATGAGGGAAAAACAAAATGATAATAGTAATAACTGGACCTACTGCTGTAGGAAAGACAAAGCTAAGTATCGAATTAGCTAAAAAATTAAATGGTGAAATCATTAATGCTGATTCTACACAAATATTTAAAGAATTAGATGTAGCAACCGCTAAAGTAACAGAAGAAGAAAAAGAAAACATAATTCATCATTTAATTGATATTAAAAATATTAAAGAAGACTATACTGTATATGATTATCAAAAAGATTGCCGAAAAAAAATAGAAGAAATATTATCTAAAAATAAAACACCAATCTTAGTTGGTGGAACAGGATTATATATTAAAGCTGCTTTGTACGATTATAAATTTAATGAAGAAAATATTAAAAACGATTATTCAAAATATACAAATAATGAATTATATGAAAAATTATTAAAATTAAATCCAAATACAGAAATTCATAAAAATAACCGAAAAAGAATTGAAAGAGAATTAGATAAATACTCAAATAATAATTTTAGCCAAGGAAAAACTAATAAACTATTATATGATGTAAAATTCATCGGACTAACAACGGATAGAGAAACATTATATAAAAGAATAAATGAAAGAGTAGATATAATGCTTAAAAATGGTTTATTGGAAGAAGCTAAAAAAATATACGAAACAAACATAAGAACAAAAGCTGTTTTAACACCAATAGGATATAAAGAATTATTTGATTATTTTGATAATAAATGTACTTTAAATGAAGCAATAGACTTAATAAAACAAAAAAGCAGAAGATACGCAAAAAGACAATATACTTGGAATAAACATCAATTTGAGTTAAAATGGTTTGATGTAGACTTTAATAATTTTGATAATACAATTAATGAAGTTTTAAAATATATAAAGGAGGATTAAAATGATATATTTAGATTATGCAGCTTCAACACCAGTAGATGATGAAGTTTTAAACACATTTTATGAAACAACTAAAAAATATTTTGCTAACCCAAATTCTCATCATAAATTAGGACTACAAGCAAAAGAATTAATAGATAAAAGCACCTTAAAAATAGCTCAAAATCTAAATGTATTACCAGACGAAATTATTTATACATCAGGGGCTAGTGAATCAAATAATCTAGTTATTAAAGGAATATGTGAAAGATATAAATCAAAAGGTAAACATATTCTAATAAGTAGTTTAGAGCATAATTCTATAGTCGCTGCAGCAACCATTATGCAAGAACTTGGTTTTGAAGTAGAATTAATTCCAATTAATAAAGATGGACTAATTGATATAAATAAACTAAAAGAAATGATAAGAGAAGATACTATTCTTGTTAGTGTTTGTTCAGTAGATAGTGAAATAGGATTAAAACAACCAATAGAAGAAATAGGAGAACTTTTAAAACAATATCCTAATTGTGTATTTCATAGTGATGCTTCACAGTCAATTGGTAAAATAAATATTAATTATGAAAATGTTGATTTAGTAACAATCGCCCCTCATAAATTTTATGGATTGAATGGATTTGGAATATTAATCAAAAAGAAAAATATTGGTTTAAAGCCACAAATAAATGGAGGTAAATCAACAACTATATTTAGAAGTGGAACACCAGACGTTGCTAATATTGTCGCAACTGAAAAAGCTTTAGATATTGCGATTACTAACTTAGAAGAAAGATATAACTATGTAAAAAAACTAAGTGATAAAATTAAAAAAAAACTAAAAGAATATAATAACATTCATATTAATAATACTGAAAATTCTATTCCTTATACCATTAACTTTAGTATAAAAGGAATAAAATCATTAGAAATAGCTGAACAACTAGAAAAATATGATATTTTTGTTTCAACAAAAACATCTTGTTGTCCAATTGAAACACCATCTAAATTAGTTTATGCATTAACAAAAGACAAAGGATTATCAACTTCATCATTAAGATTAAGTCTATCCCATTTAACAAAAGAAAATGAAATAGATGAATTTTTAAGAGTTTTTGATATTATTTATAAGGAGTATGAAAATAATGGAAAAATATAAAGAAATAGAAAGAAGCATAATAAAAAAATATCGTAAAGAAATATGGAGCAAATTTGTTAAAGGTGTTCAAGAATATGAATTGATAAATGAAAATGATAATATAATGGTATGTATAAGTGGGGGCAAAGACTCATTTCTACTTGCCAAATGTATTCAAGAATTAGAAAGACATGGTAAAGTAAAATTTAAAGCTCACTATGTCGTAATGGATCCTGGATATAACGATTATAATAGAGATTACATATTAGACAATGCTAAAACATTAAATGTTCCAATTGAAATGTTTAATAGTGATATATTTGATGTGGTAGCAAACATTGATTCAAAAAGTCCTTGTTATATGTGTGCTAGAATGCGTAGAGGATATTTATATAATAAAGCTAAAGAACTAGGATGTAATAAAATTGCTTTAGGACATCACTTTGATGATGTAATAGAGACAACATTACTTTCAATGTTTTATGGCTCTGAAATAAAAACAATGATGCCAAAATTACATTCAGATAACTTTGAAGGAATAGAACTAATTAGACCACTTTATTTAGTAAAAGAAGAAGATATTATTTCTTGGAAAAAATTTAATGAACTAACATTTATTAATTGTGCTTGTAGATTTACCGAAGGGTGTTCTTTGATAAATGATGGAACAAGCAAAAGAAAAGAAATAAAAGAATTAATTAAAAATTTAAGAAAAATAAATAAAAATGTTGATTATAATATTTTTAAAAGTATGGATAACATCAATCTTAATTGTGTTTTAGGAACCAAAAAAGATGGAAAATATAAAAGTTTCTTAGATGAATATGAAAGGAAGTAAAAATGAAAAGAGAAGATTATATTAGTTGGGATGAATACTTTATGTGAATAGCAATTTTGTCAACTTATAGAAGTAAAGATCCTAATACTCAAGTTGGAGCTTGCATTGTAAATGATGAGAATAAAATTGTATCTATCGGTTATAATGGTTCTCCAAGAGGACTAAACGATGATGATATGCCTTGGGAAAGGAATGGGAATTTTATAAACACTAAATATGACTATGTCTGCCATAGTGAATTGAATGCTATTTTAAACTATAATGGAAGTTTAAAAGGAACAAGAATATAGGTGACTCTATTTCCTTGTAATGAATGCACTAAAGTAATAGCTCAAGTAGGAATAAAAGAAGTAATATATTTAAGTGAAAAATATAATGGAACTGAATCTAATATTGTAAGTAAAAAAATACTAGATTCTGTAGGTATCAAATATCGCGAATATACAAAACAAATAAAAAAATTAATATAGAATTATAGTAAAAAAATAATAAATTTGGTATAATAAACGTAGGTGATGAAAATGTTTAAGAAAAAAAACGATGAACTAAACATTGAAAAAATCAATGATTCAGTTAGTTTATTAAATAAAATACTTAGAATTATGTTTGTTTTAATTATTATTATAGGTGTTTATTTAGGAATTAAACTAATTCAAGAATTAAAAATAAAAGATATAATAATTGATATTTTAAAGATAATAGCGCCTGTATTTATTGGATTATTTGTTGCTTGGTTATTTGATCCATTAGTTAAAAAAATGCAACGAAAAGGAATTAAAAGAGGTATAGGAGCAATTATAGTCTATATTGTATTCATATCGCTATTAATCATTTTAATAGCTGCTATAATTCCAATTCTTACAGAACAAATAAATGATTTTGTTAAAACAATACCATCAATATTTACTATAATTACTGATTGGTTAAAAGATATTACTAAAGGAATAAATATTGAAGGTATAGATATAAATAATTTCACAACTGAAGTAACAAACAAATTAGGTTCATTTGCCACTAGTTTGGCTCAATCATTACCTAATTTAACTGTTAATTTCCTAAAAAGTTTCTTTTCAGGAATATTAACATTTGTAATTGGATTAATAATAGGGTTCTATTTTCTTATTGGATTTGATAACGCTGGAGAATTAATAATAACTTTATTTCCTAAAAATATCCAAAAAGATACTAGGGAATTAACAAATGAAGTAAATAATTCGTTTAGGAGATTTGTTGAAGGAGCATTATTAGATGCAACATTTGTATTTATAATAACTTCAATAGCATTTGCCATCGTCGGATTAAAAGCTCCTTTATTATTTGGATTATTCTGTGGTATTACAAATGTTATTCCATATGCTGGACCTTATATTGGTGGAGCACCAGCTGTAATAGTTGGTTTTTCACAAGGACCACTAACCGGGGTTTTAACACTACTTTCAGTAGTAGTAATTCAATTCTTAGAAGGAAATTTTTTACAACCAGTTATTATGAGTAAAACAACAAAATTGCATCCGGTAACAATAATAACAGGATTATTAATATTTGGACATTTCTTTGGTATAATTGGTATGGTTATTTCAACACCAATAATTGCAGCCGTTAAATCAATATTTATGTTCTTTAACGAAAAATATGAAATAATAAATCTATAATAAAGAAAAAGTAATATATAAATTTTTATAGAAAGTTAGTGGTTGATGGAAACTAACAAAATTTATATATGAAAAGCTATCTTTTAGAGCATTAAAAAATGCCGGGTAATACTCGTTATAAAAATTAAGAAAAAAATAGGATGGTACCACGGCTAATTCGTTCCTAATTAGAAGTGGTATCTTTTTATATGGAGGTTTAAAATGGAAAATAAAAATCCTAAAATAATAATTCTTAGTGGAAAAGCAAGAGCAGGTAAAGATACAACTATGAATTTTTTAAATGAAATATACAGCAATATTATTCAACTACAATATGGTTCTTATATAAAAGAATATGCTAAAAAAATAAGTAACTGGGATGGTAGTGAAGAAACTAAACCTAGAGAATTATTACAACAATTAGGTACAAACATAATAAGAGAAAACATCGATAATAAATTTTTTATAAAAAAAATGATAGATGATATAAAAGTTTATTCTTATTTCTTTGACACTATCGTAATAAGTGACGCTAGATTTAAAATAGAAATTGATGACATTAAAAACACATTTAATAATGTAATAGCAGTCCGTATTGAAAGACCAAATTTTGATAATGGATTAACATCAGATCAAAAGAAACATCCATCAGAAATAGATTTGGACGATTATAATAAATTTGATTATAAATTAATAAATGATGGGACTTTAGAAGATTTAAAAAAGAAAGTAGAAAAATTAGTAGAGGTGATAGAAAATGAATCTTAAAGACTTATATATAAATTTTTTTGTTAGTAAAGGACATAAATGGATACCAAGCGCTCCTGTAGTACCAGAAAATGATCCATCAGTATTATTTAATACAGCTGGTATGCAACCACTTATTCCATATTTAACAGGGCAACCACATCCATATGGAACAAGATTATGTGATTATCAAAAATGTATTCGTACAAACGACTTAGATAGTATTGGTGACAAAACACATCATACATTCTTTGAAATGCTAGGAAATTGGAGTCTAGGTGACTATTTTAAAGAAGAAAGTATTAATTACAGTTTTGAATTTTTGACAAAGGTATTAAATATTCCTGTCGATAGATTAGCAGTTACAGTTTTCGAAGGAGACAAAGATATTCCAAGAGATGAAGTAAGCGCTAACGTATGGAAAAGCTTAGGCATTAAAGAAGATCGAATAGCTTACCTAGATGCATCAAATAATTTTTGGATAGCTGGTACATCTGGACCTTGTGGTGGGGATACTGAAATATTCTATTTTAGAAGTAGTGATGAAATACCTGAAAAATTTGATCCTGAAGATGATAGATGGGTAGAAATTTGGAATAATGTTTTTATGCAATACTATAAAGATGAATCTGGAAAAGTAACTGAATTACCTAAAAAAAATGTTGACACAGGTATGGGATTAGAAAGAGTTGCTGCTGTTTTAGAAGGTGTAGATGATAACTATATGTCTTCTGTATGGAAAGATGTTATTGAACTTATAGAAAAAATATCTAATCTTCCATATCAAGGTAATGAAGAATCAATGAGAATAATTGCTGACCATATAAGAACTGCAGTATTTATTTCTGCTGATCCAGCTGGTATTAAACCATCTAATACAGATCAAGGATATATTTTAAGAAGATTGATAAGAAGAGCCATTAGACATGCTAAAAAATTGAATATTGATATCAATTCTGATTGGGAACAACAAATAGCTAACCTAATAATGGATAAATATGAAAAATACTATAATGAAATTAAAGAAAATAGAGATATCGTTTTAGATGTTTTAAAAACTGAAAAAACTAAATTCAATCGTACATTAGAAAAAGGATTAAGAGAATTCGAAAAAATAACATCAAATTTAGATGGAAAATTAAATAAAGATTTAGCATTTAAATTATATGACACTTATGGATTTCCAATCGAATTAACAGTTGAATTAGCTAAAGAATTAAATATCGAAGTAGATGTTATAGGATTTAAAGAAAAATTTAAAGCTCATCAAGAGTTATCAAGAACAGCATCAAGTGGTAAATTTAAAGGCGGTTTAGCTGGAAACTCTGAAATTGAAACAAGATATCATACAGCAACCCATTTATTAAATGCTGCATTAAAAGTAATAGTTAGCAAGGATGTTCATCAAAAAGGTTCAAATATAACAGATGAAAGAATGCGTTTTGATTTTAGTTGTGATCATAAGTTAACTGATGAAGAAAAACAAAAGATAGAAGATTTAGTAAATGAATGGATTAAAGAAGGTCTACCTGTTATTAAAGAAGAAATGAAAAAGGAAGATGCTATCAAATCAGGAGCTGAATGTATGTTTATCGAAAAATATCCAGATATTGTAACTGTATATAGTATTGGTAATGTATCTAAAGAATTATGCGGTGGCCCTCACGTTTCTAATACTAGTGAGTTAGGACATTTTAAAATCAAAAAAGAAGAAGCTAGTAGTGCTGGAGTAAGAAGAATTAAAGCAGTATTAGAATAGGTGATATATGAATTCAATATTAAAAAATGAAATGTTAAAGAATGAATTATATTTGAAAGAATATGCTAGTAAGGATAGTGATGCAATTCATTTAAAAGAATATGAAGAAGATATAAGACCAGCTTATTTTAGGGATATAGATAGAATAATCCATTCTTCAGCTTACACTAGATATTTAGATAAAACTCAAGTATTTAGTTTAGTAAATAATGATAATATTACCAAAAGAATAGTTCACGTTAGTCTAGTTTCTAAGCTAGCCAGAACAATAGGTAGAGCTTTGTCATTAAATGAAGATTTAATTGAAGCTATTGCTTTAGGTCACGATTTAGGTCACGTTCCTTTTGGCCATACTGGTGAAAAAATTTTAAATGAGTTAAGTTTGAAATATGATAATACTTATTTTAATCATAATGTTCAAAGTGTAAGATTACTTATGAATTTAGAAAATGATGGTAACGGTCTTAATTTAACTTTACAAACTTTAGATGGTATTTTATGTCACAATGGAGAATTTGTTTTAGAAAAATATCGCCCCAAAGAAAAGAATATTGAAACATTTTTAGAAGAATATGAAAAATGCTATACTGATAAATTACAAGTAAGTAAATTAGTACCTATGACTTTAGAAGGTTGTGTTGTTAGAATTAGTGATGTTATCGCTTATATTGGTAGAGATATAGAAGATGCTACAAGACTTAAATTAATTAAGAAAGAAGATATTCCATCATCAATTACCGATGTATTAGGTAGTGATAATAGAACGATTGTAAATACTATTCTTTTAGATGTAATTAATAATAGTTTAAATAAAGATTATATTAGAATGTCTGATAATATATTTAAAGCATTAGTTGAACTAAAAAAATTCAACTATGAGAATATTTATAATAAAGCAAATAGTAAAGAACAAATAGAAATATATAGAAATATGTTTAGTTATTTATTTGAATTCTATTTGAAGAATATTAATGATTTAAATAATGATATTAATGCTGTTTTCTTAAATGATATGAGTGATGAGTATTTAAAAAATACGAGTGATACTAGAAAAGTAATCGACTATATTGCTGGTATGACTGATGATTTCTTTATGAAACAATATGATAAATATAAATAGACTTCATTTGATATGAACTCTATTTCTTGGACCAAATAGAAATGAGGTTTCAATATGTCAAAATTAACTCATGAAAATAAAATAAATTTATGTAATGATGAGTTAATTATTTAAAAATTGGGAAAAACAATTAAGAAAATTGTTTTTGCTAAAACATAAGACGTACTAAAACATAATTATAGTATATTATTATCGAAAAATACTAGTAAATAAACTAGTATTTTTTTAAATATAAAAGTCATAAAGTTTTGAAAGAACTTAATCTATACTAGAAGTATGCAAGAGACAATTGATAATTTGAAATGATTTAATAGTTACATATTATGAATTAACAACTGATATACATCCAGATAAAGTAAAAAATATTAAGAAATTATTGGAAAAAGGCGAAGTAAATCCAAGAGATATAAAGATGCATCTATCAAGAAGTATTGTTTCTCTATATCATACGGAAGAAGAATTAAAAGAAGCAGAATCAAATTTTCAAGCAATTTTTCAAAAGAAAGATATTGATGTAGAGCTTCCTGAATTAGTTTATTATTCTAACTTAATAGATGATGAAGAATTATATTCTTTAATAGATTGTATATTTTCAACAGGAAAATATAAATCAAAAAGTGAGGTAAGAAGATTAATTCAACAAGGTGCTGTAAAATTAAATGGAGAAAAAACAAGCGAATTTTCATTTGTTCCAGAAGAAGAAATGGTAATTCAAGTTGGAAAAGGTAATGTTTTTAAACTAAAAGAACAAGAAAAGAATAAAACATTAACAAAAACTCTTTAATAAATTGTATTTTATATGATATAATAAAACAGAATTATTTAATTTATAAATGTTGATTAATGAATAGTAAAGTATATCATTTTAAATTTAGAGAGTTTATGTTTGGTGAAAATAGACAAAATGATACAGTTGAAATACACATTATGAGTTTAAAGGTTGCTACTTTATAGCTTATTGAGTGTATGAATTTCTATTCATAAATTAAGGTGGTACCGCGATAAATCGTCCTTATAAGGATTGTTTATCGTGTTTTTTTTGTTAAGGAGGGATAAAATGACAAAAGACGAAAAAATTGAATTAATACTTAGAAAAACAGTTAATGTTCATAATAAAGAAACATTGTTAAAAAAATTAAATAATGGTAAAAAATTAGTGGTAAAATTTGGTGCTGATCCATCAAGACCTGATTTACATTTAGGTCATACAGTGCCATTACGTGCTTTGAAAGTATTACAAGAATTAGGACATGACATAGTTTTTGTTATAGGGGATTTTACAGCAATGATTGGAGATCCATCTGGAAAATCAAAAACTAGACCATCATTATCATTTGAAGAAACAAGAAAAAATGGTGAAACATATTTTAAACAAGTTTCTAAAATATTAGATCCTAACAAAATAAGAATTGTTTATAATTCAGAGTGGTTAGGCAAAATGTCATTTGAAGATGTCATTAAATTAACCGGAAAATATACAGTAGCTAGAATTCTTGAAAGAGATGATTTTAAAAATAGGTTTAATAATAATATTCCGATTGGTATTCATGAATTTTTATATCCATTAATGCAAGGATACGATTCAGTTGCATTACATGCTGATATAGAAATAGGGGGAACAGATCAAACATTTAATTTGTTAGTAGGTAGAGAGTTACAAAGAGATTATGATCAAGAACCACAAGATGTAATGTGTTTTCCTTTGTTAGTAGGATTAGATGGTAAGGAAAAAATGTCTAAGTCATTAGGTAATTATATTGGAGTGGATGAATCACCTGAAAAAATGTATGAAAAAGCTATGAGAATACCAGATGATGTGTTATTAGATTATTTTAAACTTACTACTGATTTAGATATGAAAGATGTAGAAAAGTGGATGAATGCTGATATATTATTGGCACATAGAAAATATGCCGAAGAAATAATTAAAATGTATCATGGAGAAGAATTTATTAATCAAGCTGAAGAAAGATATAATATAGTAGCCAAGGGTGGTATACCTGAAAATATTGAAATTTTTGAAATAAAAGAAAAAATGCTAAAGAATGGATTGCTATTGACTGAATTATTAAATTTATCAAATATTGTTTCATCAAAATCTGAAGGAAGAAGAATGATTGAACAAAACGGAATAAGCATAAATGGAATAAAAGAGAATGATGTAAATAAATTAATTACTACAACAGATTTTAATAATGATGAATTAATTATTCAAAAAGGTAAAAAACAATTTAAGAAATTTGTTTTGATTAAACGATAATAAAAGATATTATATACTAGTTATTATGAACTAGTATTTTCTTGTAATATAGAATAAAAATTTGACAACAAAAAATACTTTTGTTAAAATACTCTCCATAAAATTCAAAAAAGGGGATATGTTATATGGAGTGTGTTTTAATAGAGGAAAAATATATTAAAGAATATATAGTAAGCAAATTAAATGAAATTAAAAATGATAATATAGATGTAATTGATGCTAGATATCACCATAATACAGATTATGCTGATACACCATCAATAATAAAATATGGCATTTTATCGTTAGAATCTATCAATAATTTAAGAATAAGAGAATATTCAAAAGACTTGTTAAGTACTATGGACGATACAAGTTCACATATAAATGGTAAAAACGGGATATATTTAGCAGTTGTTGGATTAACTGATTTGTATAAAGATGAATTTGAATATGATCCTTTCGATATATCTAGAGTAGATTTATTAGTAACAAGTGAATTAAAAGCCTCAAGAAATAGTACTAATTATGGTAACGAATTTATTTCATATAGTGATATTAATCCTAATATGATAAAATCAATTGATATAAGAATGTTAGAATGTTTAAAAAATATTAAAGATATAAACGAATTAATAAAAAGATATAATTATCTAAGAGAAATAGCAATAGAATTAAAAAGAAACTCATTAGATATACCTATTAGGGAAATGTCTACAAAAAATAATATTTTATTAGATAAAGATAAATTAATAGCTGAGCCTGTTTTAAAGCTTAAAAAATAACAAAAATCAGTTTGTTAAAAAGAAAAAATACTAACAATAAATAGTGTTTTTTCTTTTGGCTATATAACCATTAACCAAAATTTGACAAAAAATTTGAATAATGCTAGAATATGCCTTAATATTAAAGGAAAAGGGGAATTTATGATGAATACAAATAAAATATATGAAAAAATTATTTTGGATAAATATAGTAATGAAATAAAAGATATTGATGACTTATTAGCAGGAGAAGATGCAAATAGTTTATCTTTGATTTTAATTAGTCTATTCGGATATTTGTTAAAAGATGACCCAAATGAAACAATATCAAAACGTGGATTAAAAATAAGAAAATATATAAATTATATAATAAAAAAAATCGGTCCTTCATTTTTAATGGTTCCGCAAGTATTAGAAGATAGAAATTCATTATCAAAAACTAATAAATATTCAAATGAAATACAAATTCCTTCATCACCAGTTATATGGGCCTCGAATCATGCTTTTAAAGATGATACATTAGCAAGCATTTTAGCAATCAAGAGAAATGCCTATATTATTTTTGGCAGTTTACCACAATTCTATAATACAATTGATGGTTTTACAGCATGGTTGAATGGTGTTATAATGACAAATAGAAAGGTAAAAAATAGCAAAAAGGCTTCCCTTGATAAAGCAAATAAAGTAATGGATTTAGGCACGGATATAATGATGTTCCCAGAAGGAGTATGGAATAAAACTAGTGAAAAATTATTGTTAGACTTTTGGCCTGGAATTTATAGAATAGCACTAGAAAATAATGCTAAAATAATACCAGTTGTTCATTATTTAAAAGATTGTACTGAAGAAAAAAGAAACGACAATGTTATTCATACTGTTATTGATGATGCCATAGATATTTCAAATATGACAGAAAAACAAGCATTAGATTATTTAAAAGAAGTAATGGGAACATGGTATTATCTTATGTTAGAAAAATATGGAAAATCAACTAGAGAAAAAGAAATGAAAGGATATTGCAGTTCAACTGAAAAATGGGAAAATGAATTAAAAAAAAGGGTTTCGACAGCAGGAAGATATGATTACTCTATTGAAACTTCTGCTCATTATTTAAATTTTGAAGAAACCGAATTGTTAAATGTGTGGTCAGATATTTCAAAAATAACTAACATCAATTCTAATAATATTCAACAAGTGTTATATGCAAAACAAAAAGTAAAAGAATTAAATGATAGTAATTTTCAAAAAAGATTTTAAACTCAAACATCAACTTTGAGTTTTTTATTGCGAAGTAGTGAAAAATGTGATAATCTTATATATAGGATAGAGTAGGTGATTGTTATGGAAGGAATTTTATTACCAGTGTGTTCTTGTGTGTTTTCTTTATTATTGATATTTATTTATTTTATGAAAGAAAGAGTGGATTTACCTGAAAATAAAATTTATTCAAAAATGTTAATTTTGAGTTTAATAGATGGTATTTGTGTAAGTATTGTTCAAGGACTTGCTTTAAATGGAGTAACCCAGGAAGAATTAATATGGATTTCAATTATCAACAAAATTGATTTTATTATTCTTATTTTTTTCTCAAGTTGTTTATATAATTATACTGTTTTAATAACAATTGATAATAGAAAAATGAAAAAAATTATATCTTATATAATCAAAACAATAAATATAATTTCTATTGTATTACTTATTTTTAGTAATGTAGAAGTAATAACCAATGGAAAAAACTATAGTATATCAGGAACTGCTACATTGATTGCTTATTGTGTGTGTGGTATATACATACTTGCTTCAGTTTTAGAAACTATAATTTTCCATAAGAAAAAAGATACTCGACACATTCCAATATATGCAGTCATTGTTATAATTTTTATTTTATTGATTTTATTTCAATTAAATCCATATTTAATAGTTATATCTATAACTTTAACGTTTATTAATTATTTGATGTATCATACAATAGAAAATCCAGATATGAAAATGATAGAAGAACTAAATATGGCTAAAGATCAAGCTGATAGAGCAAATATGGCAAAAAGTGAATTCTTATCAAGTATGTCTCATGAAATAAGAACTCCATTGAATGCAATCGTAGGATTTAGTGAAGCAATAAATAATTCAAATACATTGGAGGAAGCGAAAGAAAATGCAAAAGATGTTATTACTGCTTCAAGTACACTATTAGAAATAGTAAATGGGGTATTAGATATATCAAAAATAGAAGCAGGAAAACTAGAAATAAATAATAGTGATTATAATGCATATGAACTATTAGATAGTGTTATAAAACTAATAAAACCTAGAATGAATGAAAAAGGATTAGAATTTAAAATATCGATTGCCCCTGATTTACCAGCCATATTGTATGGAGATCATACAAATGTTAAAAAAATAATAACAAACTTACTAACAAATGCTTGTAAATATACAGAAAAAGGTTCTGTAGAATTTAAAGTAAACTGTGTAAATAATAATGATACTTGTAGACTAATGATATCAGTAGAAGATACAGGAAGAGGAATAAAAAAAGAAAATCTAGATAAATTATTTACAAGGTTCCAAAGACTAGATGAAGATAGAAATACAACAATAGAAGGAACAGGATTAGGTTTAGCAATCACTAAAAAATTACTAGACTTAATGGGAGGAACAATAGTAGTACAATCAGTATATGGAGAAGGTTCAAAATTTACAGTAGCTTTAGATCAAACAATAAAATCAATGGTGGTAGATGTTGAAGAAAAACAAGAAACAAATGAAATAAATTTAGAAAATAAAAAAATATTAATAGTAGATGATAATAAATTAAACTTAAAAGTTGCTTCTAAATTCTTATCAAAGTATAATCCGATAATAGATACTTCAGAAAGTGGATTTGAATGCATCGACAAAATTAAAAACGGAAACAATTATGATTTAATCTTAATGGATGACATGATGCCAAAAATGAGTGGAGTAGAAACATTAAAAGAACTAAAAAAAATTGAAAAATTTAATATTCCTGTGGTCGCACTAACAGCTAATGCTGTATCAGGAATGAAAGAAAAATATATAAACGATGGATTTAATGATTATTTATCAAAACCAATAGATAAAGAAGAATTAAAAAGAGTATTATCAAACTTAATTAAGCCAGCAATAAAAGAAAAATCCATTTTTGATACGCTACCAAAAGAGTTATTTGAAATAACTGAAGAAGATGAAAGAAAAATCAATGAAAAAGAATTACCAAAAGAAGACCAACAAGAAGAAATAAAAGAAGAAACAAAAGAAGAAATAGATAATGACTATTTATTAAAAAATGGAATTGATTTAAATAAAGCATTAGAATTATTAGGAGATATGGA
The DNA here is from genome assembly GCA_934167465.1 of uncultured Bacilli bacterium. Classification (GTDB taxonomy): domain Bacteria; phylum Bacillota_I; class Bacilli_A; order RF39; family UBA660; genus CAJOJO01. Next base: position 19,636 of record CAKPKR010000005.1, read on the forward strand.
AACATATAATGAAACACTAGAAGAATTTTATAATAATATAAATGATAGAATAAATAAACTAAATAACTATAAAAATGATTTACCTAACTATGCAATTGAAGCACATGCATTAAAAAGTGATTCAAAATATTTAGGATTTACTAAATTAGCAGATTTAGCGTATAATCACGAAATGAAAAGTAAAGAAAATGATTCCAAATATATAAACGATAACTATGAATCATTAATGGTAGAATTAAATAGAATACTAGAAATAGTAAAAAAATATTTGAACAAATAAATGTTATTTGTTCTTTTATTATATTTTAATATAAATTTTAAGCAAGATGCATTGCTTATTTTTTTTATAAAATGGTATACTATAAATAGTAAAGTGAGGTTGTTACAATGAATAAATATATTCCACCATTTGAAATATCAAATGAGATGTTAAAAAAAGTTTCTGATATTATGGAAAAGATAGACAAATTAGATTATTTTTCTAATTTAGATAAAACTCCATATTTAAAAGAAAGCAAACCAAAATTAATTCAGTCTACTCTTCTGTTGCTATTGAAAATAATTCACTTAGTTTAGAGCAAGTAAAAGATGTTATTAATGGCAAGCAAGTTATTGGAAAACAAAAAGATATTCAAGAGGTAAAAAATTCATATAAAGCATATGAGATGTTAAAAGATATTAATCCGTATTCTATTGCAGATTTAAAAAAAGTTCATGGCGTTATGACTTTCTTAGTTGAAGAAGTATCTGGAGAGTTTAGAACTACACCTGAAGGCGTATCTGATGAAGATGGAAATTGTATATTTGTATGTCATCCAGGTAATAGAGTTGATTCGTTAATGAATGATTTATTTGAATGGTTAATTGAAAACAAAGATACAATTCATCCTCTAATTTTATTAAGTGTATTTCATTACGAGTTTGTATTTATTCATCCATTTACAAATGGTAATGGTAGAATGGTTAGATTATGGCAAAATTCAATTCTTTATAATTGGAAAGATATTTTTGAGTATTTACCAATAGAATCAAAAATTTATAAATATCAAGATGAATATTATAGTTCAATTGTTTGGTTTGTGCATAGAAAAGGGGATTTGAGTAGTAATTTTGCTAATCTTACTAGTATTGGCATTCGCCCAGTAATAACAATTTCAAAATCATTAATTAAATAATGTGAAAATAATCACATTATTTTTTGAACCCGTTTACAAACAAATGTTCATATGTTAAAATTATAAGTGGTGATTGAAAATGAATAGGATATATGCATGTATTGATTTAAAAAGTTTTTATGCATCAGTTGAATGTATAGAAAGAAAATTAGATCCATTAGACACTAATTTAGTAGTAGCAGATATAACAAGAACCGAAAAAACTGTTTGTTTAGCAATCACACCAACATTAAAGCAATATGGATTAGGTGGTAGAGCAAGATTATTTGAGGTAAATCAAAAAGTAAAAGAAATAAATAATCAAAGAAAAAAGGAAAATAATTATACAAAATTCATAAACAAATCATATTCAGACAAAAAATTAAAACAAAATAAAAGCCTAGAATTAGACTTTATAATTGCAACTCCTCAAATGAAAAAATATATGGAATATAGTACAGATATATATAAAATTTACTTAAAATATCTAGCTCCTGAAGACATATATGTATATTCAATTGACGAAATATTCTGCGATATCACATCATACTTAAAAACATATAAAATGACACCAAAAGAATTAACATCAAAAATAATAAAAGATATATATGAAACAACAGGAATAACAGCAACTGCTGGAATTGGAACAAACATGTATTTGGCTAAAGTTTCAATGGATATAGTTGCTAAACACGTAGAACCAAATGAAATCGGAGTAAGAATCGCCGAAATAAATGAAAAAAGTTATAGAAAACTATTATGGAATCATAAACCATTAACATCATTTTGGAGAATTGGACCTGGAATAGCAAAAAAATTAGAACAAAACGGAATGTATACAATGGGTGACGTAGCAAGAACATCAATTGAAAACGAAAATCTGTTATATAAACTATTCGGGGTAAATGCAGAACTATTAATAGATCATGCATGGGGATATGAACCAGCGACTATTGAAGAGATAAAAATATATAAACCAGCATCAAATAGTATATCAATAGGACAAGTACTTCACTGTCCATATAATTATGAAAAAACAAAACTAATAATAAGAGAAATGATTGATAGTTTAGCACTTGATTTAGTAAAAAAAGAAAAAATTACAAAACAATTAACCTTAACAATAATCTATGATGTTTTAAACTTAAAAGAAATTGACTACGATGGAGAAATATCATATGATCATTATGGAAGAAAAATACCAAAATATGCTCATGGGACAATAAAACTAGACTATAAAACATCTTCATCAAAAATATTATCTCAAAAATGTATAGAATTATATGAAAAAATAATTAATCCAAAACTATTAGTAAAAAAGATTAATATAGCTGCTTGTGATATTACATCCGAATTAGAAACACAAATAGTTTATAAACAACTAGATTTATTTAATAATATCAAAAAAATAAATGAGAATAAAATAGAAAAAGAACAAACAAAAGAAGAATTGAAACTAAGTAAAACAATGTTAAAAATAAAAGAAAAATATGGAAAAAATTCAATATTAAAAGCAATGGATTTAGAAGAAGGCGCTACTACAATTGAAAGAAATGAACAAGTAGGAGGGCATAAAGAATGAAATATGATGATATAATAGATTTGCCACATTATGAACCAAAATATCATAAAAGAATGAATAAAAATCAAAGAGCAGCTCAATTTGCGCCTTTTTCAGCATTAACAGGATTTGCCGAAAAAATAAATGAAGCAGCAAAAATAACAGAGAAAAAAATAGAATTGTCAAGTGATGAAAAAGAAAAAATTAATTTTTTCTTAATTAAAATAAATAAAAAACAAATTAAAAAAGCCAAAATAACTTATTTTGTTTCTGATATAAAAAAAGATAGTGGCAAATATATTACTGAAATAGTTAATATTAAAAAGATAGATTTTACCGATAAATCTATTAAACTTTTAAATAATAAAAAAATCTACTTTAATGAAATAATAGAATTAGGAGAAGAAAATGTATAAAAAAATATATGTAGAAATTACAAATAATTGCAATTTAAAATGCGACTTTTGTATAAAAAATACTAGAAAAACAGAATATATTGAAATTGAAAAATTTGAAGAAATGTTAAATAAAATTGATGGATATACTAATTATTTATACTTTCATATTTTAGGAGAACCATTGATGCATCCTAAAATCAATGAATTAATAGATATCGCAGCTAAAAAATTTGAAATCAACATAACCACAAATGGTTATTTGATTGATAGAATAAAAAATAATAAAAATATTCGTCAATTAAATATATCACTACATAGTTATAATGAATTATATGGAATAAGTTTAGAAAAATATTTAAATAAAATATTTGAAACAGTAGATATATTAAAAAAATATACCTATATTTCATATAGATTTTGGATAAACTCAAAGTATAATGATAAAATAATTACAAAATTGAATCAAAAATATAACACTAATTTAACATTTGAAACAATAAAAAATAATACAACACTTACAAATAATATTTTTGTTAGTAAAATAAACGAATTTATTTGGCCAGACTTAGATAACAAATTTGAAAATACGTGTGGTAAATGCTATGCATTAAAAGATCATATTGGTATTTTAGTAGATGGAACGATAGTACCTTGTTGTTTAGATACAAAAGGAATAATTAAATTAGGAAATATTTATAAAGATGAATTAAAAAACATAATTGACTCAAAAAGATATAAAAATATGCTAATTGGATTTAAAAAAAATAAAAAAACGGAAAAATTGTGCCTAAAATGTGGGTTTCTAAAGTAATAAAGTCAAAAAAAGTTGATTTTTGTATTTTACTATGATATTATTTATATATAGAATATAGGAGGATATGCAAATGAGAAGAGGTTCAAATAAAAATTCAATAATTATTTCTTGCTTAATAGTAGCAATCATAGCTATGTCTGTTGGTTACGCTGCTTTAGCTGAGCAATTAACAATCAATGGTACTGCCGGAACTGGAAATGCTAGTTGGTCAATTGTTTTTGAAAGCATATCAAAAAACAATACATTATCAACTTCAGGAGTTAATGAAATAAGCGAACCAACCGCAAGTGGAACAAGTGCAACATTTAATGTAACATTTGATAAACCAGGTTCAAAAATTGTTTATGATGTTGTAGTAAAAAATGGTGGAACAATTGATGCTGTTTATGAAGGAATGTCTGGAGTTGACGAAGCAAATGAAGCAGCTCCAACTGAAATCCAATATAAAGTAGAAAAAACTGATGCAAATGTAGATTTATTACATAATGAAACAGACACTTATAGAATTACAATAGAATGGCCTTCATCATCTACAACAGTAAATAAAGAAACTACAAGCAAACAAGCAACTATCCATTTTGACTATGCACAAAAAACTGAATAATTTTGCTTGAAATAGGTGATTATAATGAGAAAGAATAAGAATAATAATATATTCATATTAATAATAATATATTTTATATGTTTTATATTCATTAGTTCCGCTTATTCTTTTTTTAATGAACAATTAGAATTAAAAGGACAAACAGGTTTTTCAAATAATGAAAATAAAGAATATGAATATGATTATTTAATTCAAAATAGTTGGGAAAGTGGAGGTTATTATTTCTATCATTATAACATTAACGTAACTTATAAAGAAAATGAAAATGTTGTTGGTTGGCAAATTAATATAGAAGTTCCATTAAGTACAGAAATTAATGGCTGTTATAATGCTAATGAATGTGTTGTAAATAATAATACACTTAGAATTACTAATGCTTCTTGGAATGGAGCAATGACAAATAATTCAATAGTAACTAGTAGTTTTATAATCAAAACTACTGAAAAAAATTATGAGTTTAAAATATCTTCTATTAATTTTTCCAAAAATAATGATGTTATTGTTCCAGATTCTGATTCAGGTTCCAACGCTCCAATTGAAGGAAATGCAATAGCAAACTTAAATATTCAAAATAGTTGGGGAAATACTACACAATTTGAATTGGAATTAATAAATAATTCTAATGAAAACTTATCTAGCTGGGAAGTGAGATATCAAGTGTCTGATGGTGCTAAAGTAATTAATATTTGGGGAGGAAATTATATATTAAAAGACAACATTTTAATATTAAGTGGTCTTGGTTGGAATCAATCACTTTCGATAGGAGAAACAAATAAAAATTTAGGATTTCAACTAGAAACAATAGAAATGGCACCAGTAAAATTAAAACCAATATCTTTTACAGGTGTTACTGAAAATCAAGAAGATGTGGTGTTTGAAATATGAAAAAAATAGATTATAGAATTTTTGTAATATATATCTTAATTGTTTTTAATTTATTTTTTACGAATGTAATTGGATATGAATATTTTGGAAACATAACTGATACAATTTTAATCCCATTATTTTGGATAATAATATTTATTCTAAGTATTTATTTTTTTAAAGAAGATAAACAAAGAATCTTCTCGAAAACTTCAAAAGAACAATCAATATTTATAATAATTTTATTATATTTGATGATATATTTTGTACAAGGATTATTTTTTGGTTATAACAAAAGTCCATATGACCGAAGTATTTATGGCACATTAATAAATATATGGTCATATGTATCAATAATTTTTTACCAAGAATATATAAGAAATGCGTTATCTAAAAATGGGAGTAAAATACTAACTGTTATAATATTTGTATTAATTGATATTAATTTATACTCATTTTTAAATATCAATGACTCAATAACCTTATTTAAACAAATATCATCAATTTTAATTCCATCAATTGCTACTAATATGTTACTTGTTTATTTAACTATTAATTGTGGTTTCATCGCTTGTTTATTATATAGAATTCCAATTTCTTTAACAACCTATATTTTGCCTATATTCCCAGATTTAAATTGGTTTTTAATTTCAATTGAACAAACAATTTTACCATTTATTATTTACTTAAAAATTAAAAGTATTGATAGCAAAAAATTACAAATAAGAAAAAAACAATTAAAAGAAAATAATAAACGATCATTAATCTTAATTATAATATTGATATTATTTGTTTTATTTACAGCCGGATTATTTAAATATAAACCAACATCAATTATGTCAAATAGTATGTTTCCAATAATTAAAAGAGGAGATATTGTTATTCTAGAAGAAAAATCTCTTGAGAAATTAAATAATTTAAAAAAATATGATATAATAAGTTATAGGTTAGAAAATATTAGAGTAATCCATAGAATTATTGCAATCGAAAAACATGGTAATGATATTTTATATATTACTAAAGGTGATAACAATAATATGGCTGACAGAGAAAAAGTTAAGCCAGAACAAATAAATGGAGTAGTAAAATTTAAAATTCCAAAATTAGGATATCCAAGTGTATGGTTAAATGAATTTTTGAATAAAAAACAAAATTTAGTAGAAACAGGGAAGTGATATGATGAAAAAAAGAAAATTAAAGTCGATTACAAAAATTTTAATACTTTTTGTTATTGTATTTTGTTTTACAACTTCTTTGTTTCTTTTATATTTGTATTTAGATTATAATAAAAATAAAAATAATGAACTTGTTTATGCCTATAATATAAATCAAAATATTAATTATACAGTCGATTTATTTGATAATAGTTTTATTGATAAAAATACTATTCATTCTAATGAAATGTATATTTCATCATTAATAAAAAATATTGATATCAATTATAATTTTGATTATTCCGCTACAAAAGATGCTAAATTAAAATTTAAATATAAAATTATAAGTACAATTAGTGGTACTTATAATGGTGCAAATAACGAACAAGGTTCAATTTGGTCAAAAGAATATATACTTCTAGATGAAACAACAAAAGAAATTGATTCAAAAAATTTATTTATAAATCAAAATATTATTTTAGATTTTCCAAAATACAAAGAGGAAGTAGAATCCTTTAAGAAAAAATTTGGTATGTCTGTATCTACTAAAATGGATATTAAATTTGTTATTAACATAACAGGAATAGTTAATGAAAAAGAATTTAATAAAGATGAAGTTATGAATTTATCGTTTCCACTAGGTGTTCAAGCATTTTCAATTACTGAGGATTATGATAAGAATATTAATGATATAATTGTTACAACATCTAGTTCAAAAGAATTTATTTTTGCTAATATACCTACAATACTATTATTGTTTCTAATTTCAATATGTTTATTTGTTATTTTTTATAAAAAAATTTTTAAAGTTGAAGAAAAAAATGAATATACAAAAAAATTAAGTAAAATATTAAAAAATTATGGAAATATAATAATAGAAATAACAACCCCAATTAATATTGAAGACTATGAAATAATTGAAGTTAAAGATATTGAAGAAATGGTTGATTTAGAAGAGGAATTAAGAATACCAATTAACTTCTATGAACATATTCCTAATTATTATGGTGAATTTACATTAATTCATAATAATATCGTATATAGATATATAATAGAAGAAAAATAGAAAAGGTGATGTTATGTATTTAAAAAAATTGATGGATAAATATGAAAATAACAAAATCGAATTATACGTTGATATGGATGGCGTAATTGCTGATTATGTTGTTGGAATTCCTTATAATTTTGATCAAAAGAGACCATTATATGATTCAATAAAAAAATTAGAAGAAATTTCTAAAATGAGTAATGTTAGTATGAATATATTGTCAATTACAAAAATGAATATAGGAAAACAAGAAAAAAATGTTTGGCTTGATAAATATGCACCTTTTTTTAAAAAAGAAAATAGAAACATAATTTCTAAAGAAGAAAATCCTAATATTTCTTCTGAAAACTTAAAATTAAATTTTTTAAAAAATTTAAATAATAACGATAAAATTATCATTTTGATAGATGATGATCCAATAATATTAAAAACAATAAAAAAAGAATTAAAAAATATTGTATTATTAAAAGATACAGTTCTTGTAGATTAATGAGGTGAAAAAATGAAAAAAAGAGTAATAAGTGCAATAATTGCGTTAGCAATATTCATTCCAATTTTTATTAAAGGGGGATTTATTTATACAGCTGCAATGTATGTAGTTTCTATTTTAGGTTTAAGAGAATTTTTGAAGGCTAAAAGCACAAAAAAATCATTGCCGGTTTTTATTGAATTTATTTCATATATTATTTTTTCTTTAATTGTTTTATCAAATATTAATAATAATGAAATGATATATTCCGTTGACTTTAAAATATTATCAGGACTATTTTTAGTTTATTTAATTCCAACAGTTCTTTATCATGACAGAAGCTTATATAGTGTAACAGATGCATTTTATTTAATTGCTGGGATATTCTTTTTAGGAGTTAGTTTTTCTTTACTAATTATTATAAGAAATATAAGTCTTGATTTAATTATATATTTATTTTTAATAACTATATTAACTGATTCATATGCTTATATAACTGGATCACTTATTGGCCGACATAAAATGTTGAAAGAAATTTCACCAAATAAAACATGGGAAGGAATGTTTGGTGGTACTTTAGTTGGTACAATTATTAGTGTTGTTTTTTACAGGATTGCAATTGATCCAACAATTTCTATTTATCAAATAACATTAATTACAACATTCCTATCTATAATTGGACAATTTGGAGATTTATGTTTTTCAGCTATTAAACGTTATTTTGGAATTAAAGACTTTTCAAACATTATGCCTGGTCATGGAGGAATTTTAGATAGATTTGATAGTATTATATTTGTGATACTTGGTTTTATGTTTTTTATTAATATTATATAGGGAGGTAATATGACTATTTTATATTTTATACTTGTATTAGGAGTAACTGTTTTAATTCATGAATTAGGTCATTTTATATTTGCTAAAAGAGCAGGAGTATATATTTATGAATTTTCAATTGGAATGGGACCTCAAATTTTTAAATTTAAAAGAAAAAATGATGAAACTATTTATAGTATTAGATTATTTCCAATTGGTGGATTCGTTAGTATGGCTGGTGAAGATTTAGAAGTTGACACCAAAATACCAAAAGATAAACAATTATGTAATAAAAGTTGGTGTGATAGGTTTTTAGTTTTAATTGCCGGAATCGCCTTTAATTTCTTACTTGCAATTATAATCTTATTTACGATTGGTTTAATTAATGGTGTTCCTAAAAATAATCTAGAAATTTCTAATATTGATAATAACTATAGTATTAGTAAAACTAACATTCAAGCTGGTGATGTTATCACAAAAATAAATAATAAAAAAATAACTTCATATGAACAATTATCTATTGAGCTAGCTGTTAACAATGGTAAAAAAATAAATTTAACAGTTAAAAATAAAAATGGTGAAGAAACATATACAATTGAGCCAACTTTAATTGAAAGTGAAGGGCAAACAAATTATATTTATGGTTTTTCTTTAAGTAATGAAAAGGAAAAAGGTATTTTGAAATCAATTGAATATGCTTTTCAAAAAACAGGTGCTTTAACTAATCAAATGGTTCTAATAGTTAAATATTTAGTAACTGGAAAATTAAGTTTAAATAATTTATCAGGACCAGTTGGTATTTATCAAATTGTTGATCAAGCAAGAACTTTAGGTTTCTTAAACATCTTATATTTAATTGCGTATTTATGTATTAATGTAGGATTTATTAATTTTATTCCATTTCCAGCGTTTGATGGAGGAAGAATACTATTTTTAATCATTGAAAAAATAAAAGGAAGTAAAGTGAATCCTAAAGTAGAAAATACTATTCATTCAATAGGTTTTGCCTTATTGATGCTATTAATGGTTTTTGTTACTTATAATGATATTATAAGAATATTTGGATAAATTTATTATCCTTTTTTATTATATATTTATTTTTAATCTATAATTAAAATAAACTTTTTTCATAAATTAATTTGTAAAAGTTTATTAAATAATTTGTGAAAACATTGTATATTTTATTTTGGCGAAAGTTATATAGATTAATTTTAAAATTTATAATGACACGAACAAAATTTCTGCTTGACTTTTACGTCTGGGGGGGGGTATGATAGTATTGGAAAGTAGGAATCTAGATGAAAAAAATAATAAAAAGTAGAATATTTTTAATAGTAATATTATGTATAATAAGTTGTAGTATAGGAGTGTATGCGGCGACAACATACAAAGCTACAGATGTAGTATACAATGCCAGTGATGGAACAAGTATGAATGTAAATGATGCTTTAAATGAATTATATAATAATATGAATAGTGGTGGATGTTCAAGTAAGATTGCACCTCCAATTTTAGGTAGTGGAATGGTACCAGTAACAATAAGTAATAATGGAATAGTAAAATATGCAGATACAAATAGTAATTGGTATAACTATTGTGATAAAAAATGGGCTAATGCAGTAATATTATTAAGTGGATCATATAAAGTAGGAGATACGATACCTGAAAGTGCAATTGAATCATATTTTGTATGGATACCTAGATTTAGATATAAATTATGGAATACCGGAACAGCAAGTAAAGGACCACATTCAATAGAAGTAGAATTTGAAACAAAAGATACAACACCAAGTACAGGAAGTAATAATGGAGAGTGGTTAACACATCCAGCATTTACATCATTTAATAGTAATGGATTTTGGGTAGGAAAATTTGAAACAGGATATAAAGGGGCTACTAATACTTCTACAGCACAAGTAAATAAAAATGATTCCAGTAAAGTTATAATAAAACCTAACAATTATAGTTGGCAAAATATAACAGTTGGTAATATATTCTTAACAAGTTATAATTATAAAAGAAATTTAGATAGTCATATGATGAAGAATACTGAATGGGGAGCGGTAGCATATCTATCACATTCAAAATATGGGATAGGTTATGAAATAAATATAAATAATAATAGTTCATATAAAACGGGATATAGTGCTTTGCCATCAACAAATCAACAGACATATCCAGGAACGTATGGAGATGGAAGTAGTTATAATCAACAATATAATACCGAAATAGGTTATTTAGCTAGTACAACCGGAAATATAACTGGAATCTATGACATGAGTGGTGGAGCATTGGAATATGTAGCAGGCTATATAAGTGGGAAACCAGGTTCAAGTGGATTAACCCCAACTAATTATAATTCAAAATATTTTGATGTTTATAATGTATCAAGCACACAAACAAGTTATCAATATCGAATCTTAGGAGATGCGACAGGCGAAATGGGACCATTTAAGAATTATTTAGATGGTGATAATTATTCAAGGTATCATAGCAGTTGGTATGCTTCCAGCGCTCGTTTCGTTGACTCTCCTTACCCTTGGTTCATCCGTGGCGGCTATTACGGCCATGGTGTGCTTGCAGATCAGTTCTACTTCGATAGGCACACAGGAGCTTCTGACGGCGGCGTTGGCTTTCGCATAGTTTTAACACCTCAATAAGACAATGTTTAAAAAGCATTGTTTTTTGTATATTATTTTCAAAAAACAACATAAAAAATATGAAAGGAGAATAATATGGCACGTCATAAAGTAGAAATTAATGGCGTGAATACTGCGAATATTAAAGTTTTAACAAAAGAAGAAATGGTTGAATTATTTAAAAAATATAAACAAGGAGATATATTTGCTAAAGAAGATTTAGTAAATGGAAATTTAAAACTAGTTTTATCCATCTTAAAAAAATACAACAATAGAACAGATAATATGGATGATTTGTTTCAAGTAGGATGTATCGGACTAATCAAAGCAATAGATAACTTTGATTTAACATTTGATGTAAAATTTAGTACTTATGCAGTACCAATGATATTAGGCGAAATCAGAAGATATTTAAGAGATAATAATAGTGTTAGAATCGCTAGAAGTATAAAAGATACAGCTTATAAAGCACTAAAAATAAAAGAAGAATTAACAAATAAATTAGGACATGAACCAACAATAAGTATGATTGCTAAAGAACTAGAGTTGCCTGAATTAGAAGTTGCAAGTGCCCTTGACTCAATGAGAGATGCAGTAAGTATGTATGAACCTATTTATAATGATGGAGGTGATACAATCTTTCTAGCAGATCAACTAGAAGATAAAAAAGAAAAATATCCAATAGAAATGCGAATAGCACTTAAAGAGGCACTTTCAAAATTAAAGGAAAAAGAAAAATATATTTTATATGAAAGATACATAACAGGAAAAACACAATTAGAATTAGCTGAAGAAATTGGAATAAGTCAAGCTCAAATATCAAGATTAGAAAAAAGTGGAATTGATAACATCAAAAAACTAATATTATAATATAATTAATATAGGTGATGTTATGCGACTATCAGATCTTCAAAATAAAGATATAGTAAATATAAATAATGGAAGTAAAATAGGAAAAATAATTGATGTATTAATAAATATAGAAGGTAACATGGAAGCTTTAGTAGTCCAAAAAAACAAAATAATTAATGTATTTAGTAATAATGGAGAATTTGAAATAAAATGGAATCAAATAAAAAAAATAGGTGATGATGTAATTTTGGTAAATTTATGATATAATTAATATGGTGATTGTATGAAAGTATTATTATATACAGAAAATTTAAAAAAAATAGGTAACTCTGGCCTAGGAAAAGCTATAAAACATCAACAAAAAGCTTTAGAAGATAACAAAATAGAATATACAACTGATCCAAAATGTAAAGATTATGATATAATCCATTTAAACTTCTATGGACCTAAATCATATTTTTTAGCAAAAAAAGCTAAAAAGCAAGGAAAAAAAGTAGTATACCATGCCCATAGTACAGAAGAAGATTTCAAAAATTCATTCATATTTTCAAATCAGTTAGCGCCGTTATTTAAATGGTGGATTAGCAAATGTTATAGACTTGGAGATGTAATTATATGTCCAACACCATATACAAAAAAACTATTAGAAAAATATAATTTAAATAGACCAATAATTGCTATATCAAATGGAATTGATTTAAAACAATTTGAAAAAGATGAAGAACTAGGTAAAAAATTTAGAGAATACTTTAAATTTAAAGAAACTGATAAAATAATAATGAGTTGTGGAATATATATAAATAGAAAAGGAATAATTGATTTTGTTGAATTAGCTAAACGCTTACCACAATATAAATTTGTATGGTTTGGTTCAAGTCCTTTAAAATACTCTCCAAAAGAAATTAAAGAAGCAGTTAATACAAAATTAGACAACTTAATATTCCCTGGATATGTTCCTTTCGATATCTTAAAGGGTGGTTACTCAGGATCTGATTTATTTTTATTTCCAACTTACGAAGAAAATGAAGGAATACCTATTATGGAGGCTGCTACTAGTAGATTAAAAATACTTACAAGAGATATACCTGTATTTGAAGATTGGATTATTGATAAAAAGGATGTTTATAAAGCTAAAAATATTGATGAATTTGAATCTTTAGCAGTTCAAATATTAGAAAATAAATTGCCTGACTTAAGAGATAATGCCTATATTATGGCAAACTCAAGAGAAATAACAAAAGTTGGAAAACAACTAATTGAAGTATATGAAAGTTTAATGAAAAAATAGACGATGTCTATTTTTTTTGATATAATTTAATAGGTGAACAATATGAAAAATAAAAAAACAATTTTAATTTTAATATTATTTTTTGTAATATTAATAATTATACTATATAATTCATTTAAAAGTAGAATTTATGAAAGAAATTACTCTTATTTTGATACTTATATTAATGTCAAAATATATTCAAATAGTTCTAAAAAAGCAAACGAAGCTCTAGATGAAATTGATAAAATATATAGTGAATATCATAAACTTACAGATAGATATAATAGTTATCAAGGAATAACTAATTTATATACAATAAATAATAATGTTTTAAACGAAGAATATCTAAAAATAGATAAAAAATTATACGAATTGATTGAATATGGAATAAATATGTATAAATGGTCAAATGGTAAAGTAGATATAAGTATGGGAAATGTAATAGATATATGGAAAGGATATAGAGAAGCCGGTATCAGTATTCCTACAATAGAAGAATTAAAATATGTGAATTATAATAATATAAATGAAATAGAACTAAAAGATAATAAAATCAAAAACAATAATTTAAATATAGATTTAGGCTCAATTTCTAAAGGGTTTGCTACTAAAAAGGTAGGCAAATATTTAGAAAGCATTGGTTTAAAAAAATACTTAATTAATGCTGGCGGCAATGTACTAACTGGTGAATCATATAAAAAAGATAAATATAAAATAGGATTAGAGAATCCTAATAATCAAAGCGATATTTATAAAATAATAAAAGTAGAAAATGAAGCAGTTGTAACAAGTGGTGGATATCTTAGATACTATGAATATAATGGCACAAAATATCATCATATAATAGACCCAGACACTTTATTTCCTGCAAATAACGTGAAAAGTGTAACTGTAATAACAAAAGATAGTGCTTATGCTGACTTTTTATCCACTTATCTATTTTTATTGCCATTAGAAGATGGAAAAAAATATGTTGATGAATTAGATAATGTTGAAGCAATATGGTATTTAAGTGATGATACAACAGTTATCTCAAAAGGATTTAGTAAATATGAATAAAACAGATATTAAATTAATACTAATATTAATAACTATAACAGTAATAACTTTTATAACAATTAGTAAGAAAGAAGAAACAACAGCTACCGTGTATTATCAAAATAAGCCTATATTAAATATAGACTTAAATATTGACTCAACATATGAAGTAGAAGGAACAAACGGAAAAGTAAAAATAGTAGTTAGAAGCAAAAAAATAAAAGTTGATTCTGAAAATAGTCCAAAACATTTATGTTCTAAACAAGGTTATATATCACATTCATATGAATCAATAGTTTGCCTGCCTAATGAAATAGTAATAAAAATCAAAAGCGATGATGAACTAGACGCTAAAGTAGGGTGAAATCATGAAAAAAGAAATAAGACTTTCAATGTTATTATCAATATCAATAATCTTAAATATTTTAGAAAGTTTTATACCTATTTTTAACTTTCCTGGTATAAGAATAGGTTTAGCAAACATTATAACATTAATAGTTTTATATACAT
Source organism: uncultured Bacilli bacterium (assembly GCA_934167465.1). Taxonomy (GTDB): domain Bacteria; phylum Bacillota_I; class Bacilli_A; order RF39; family UBA660; genus CAJOJO01. The sequence goes on from CAKPKR010000005.1 coordinate 34,824, forward strand.
ATGGTTCAAAAGATGCAATATATATTTCAATTCTTAGAGTACTATTAGTTGGAATATTAAGAACTGGATTATTTAGTGTAGCATTCTATTTTAGTCTGTTTGGTTCCATTTTTAGTATAATATCAATGATTATATTCAAAAAAACAAAATTATCAATTATCGGAGTTAGTATTGTAGGATCTATTATGCATAATGTAGGACAAATAATAGCCGCTTTATTTCTCATAAATACAAATCTAATATACTATATGCCGATATTACTTATAACAAGTATCATAACAGGAACAATTATAGGATTTATTAGTAAAGAATTACTAAATTTCACTCAAAATTCATAATAGTAAAGTATTATTATTTAAAGGAAGTGATTTTATGAAAATATTAGTTGTAGATGATGAAATACTAATCAGAAATGTAATTAATGAATATTTAAAAAAAGAAGGTTTTGAATATATAGAAGCTGAAAATGGTGAACAAGCTATCAATATAATCAAAAAAGAGGATGTTGATTTAATTATAATGGATATAATGATGCCAAGATTAGATGGATTTTCAGCCGCTAAAGAAATAAAAAAAATCAAAGATATACCTATAATAATGCTATCAGCTAGAAAAGAAGAATATGATAAGCTAACAGGATTTGATCTTGGAATAGATGACTATGTTACTAAACCATTTAGTCCTAAAGAATTAATAGCTAGAGTAAAAGCAGTATTAAGTCGTATCCAAACAAAAGAAACAGAAGATAAATATATCTATAAAGACTTAGAAATTAATTATATTGGTAGAACTTTAAAAATAGAAAACAAAGAAATTCCTTTAACTCCAAAAGAATATGAATTACTATGTTTTTTTGTTAAAAATGAAGGAATAGCTTTATCAAGAGAACAATTATTAAATAATATCTGGAATTATGACTTCTATGGTGATGATAGAACTATTGATACTCATATCAAAATGTTAAGAAATAACCTAGGAAAATATCGTGATTTAATTAAAACAGTTAGAACAATAGGATATAAATATGAAACAAAAAAATAGTTTATTAAATAAAATTTGGATTTATTTAATAATATTTTCATCATCAATCATGGGTTTTTTATGGTTTTTTCAAGTATTATTTTTAGATGCTTATTATGAATATGTAAAAACAAATGAAGTAAAAAAAGTAGCAACCAATATAATAAACAATTATGATGAGTATAATATAAAAGAAATATTAGACAATTATTCATTTCAAGAAAATGTTTGTATAGATGTTGTTTACAAAAATATGGAAATATATTCATCAAACAATTTGAATAGGGGATGTATTGGTTTAAATTCTAAAAATAAAAATGTGATGGAAGACAAGATTGAATTTCAAAATAGTGATGATACAATAAAATTATATAAATATATAAATAGGGAATTTAAAAATAAAATAGTTATGTATGCTATAAAATTAGATGAAGACACCTATGTATATATAAACTCATCAGTCGAAATTCTATCATCAACTACTAACATATTAGGAAGTCAATTAATATATGTAACTATTCTAGTTCTTATTTTGTCATTAATTATTTCTTATTTTATTTCAAAAGTAATTTCAAAGCCTATAGTAAAAATAAATGAGAGTGCTAAAAAAATGGCAAGTGGCGATTATAAAACAAAATTTGAAATAGATGAGAACATTAAAGAATTGAATGAATTAGTTGACACTTTAAATGAAACTTGCAACGAATTATCAAAAACTGATGAAGTAAGAAGAGAACTTTTAGCAAATGTTTCTCACGATTTAAAAACACCTCTTACAATGATTAAAGCTTATTCCGAAATGATTAAAGATATATCATATGATGATAAAGAAAAAACATTTGAATATCTAAATACAATTATAGATGAAACAAATAGGTTAAACTTACTTGTTAATGATATTCTAGATTTATCAAAATTACAATCTAATATTGATGATCTAAATATTCAAAAAAACGATATTAATGAATTGATTAAAAACATTGTAGATCATTTTAAATATAGTAATGTATCTATTGAATATAATGGTATTCCAAATACAATAGTTGAAATTGATAAAAAGAAAATAGAACAAGTTATATATAATTTAATCAGTAATGCTATTAACTATGTAGGAGAAGATAATAAAATAATTGTTAATTTGACTAAAGAAAAAGAATATTATCTAATTGAAGTAATTGATCACGGTAATGGTATTAATAAAAAAGATCTAGAATTTATATGGGATAAATATTATAAAACTGATAAAACCCATAATAGAAATACTATTGGTACAGGATTAGGATTATCAATTGTAAAAAATATTTTAGAGCAACATAAATTTGAATATGGTGTTAAATCTAAAAAGAATAAAGGAACTACTTTCTATTTTAAGATAAAAAGATAGTTCTTTTTTCTTTGATATGATATAATTAAATAGGTGGTAACATGATATATGTTTTATATGGAATTCAAGATTACTTAATAGATAAAAAAATACAAGAATTAACTAAAAATATTGATAGATTAGAAATTGATGAATTTGATTTGGAAAATAATAATATCAAACAAATAATAGATGCAGCCGCAACATTTTCATTATTTTCTACTAATAAAACAATAATTGTATATAATAGTTTTGTTTTTTCATCAAATAAAAAAGGAATTGATGATAAAGATATTAATTTATTGCAAAAATACATTGAAAATCCTAATAAAAATACAACAATTATATTTGTTGTATCAAATGATAAACTAGATTCAAGAAAAAAAATAGTAACATCCGTTAAAAAAAATGGAATAGTTTTAGAATTTAATGAAGTGAAAAATATTAATACACTAGTAAACGATATGATTAAACCTTATAAAATAACAGTAAATCAAATTAATACTTTAATAAATAGAGTAGGTGATAATCTCTATATTCTAGAAAATGAAATAACAAAATTAAAGACATATAAAAATGATGATTTAATAATAACTGATAATGATATCATTAACGTTATTAATAAGAGCGTTAATACTGATATATTTCATTTAATTGATAGTATAATTAATAAAAATATGAATGAAGCTCTAGAATGTTACTATGAATTAATAAAAATAGGGGAAGAACCAATAAAAATATTAGTATTATTAGCTAATCAATTTAGATTAATGTATCAGGTAAAAGAATTATCAAAAAAAGGATATCGTATATCTGATATAATGGATTTATTAGATCAAAAACAATATCCAATTCAAAAAGCAATTCAAAAGGGATACAATTATGATTCCAAAATATTATTGGAATATTTGAATAAATTAGCTGATTTGGATATAGGAATTAAAACAGGTAAAATAGATAAAAATACAGGGTTAGAATTATTTATTTTAGGTATGTAAAAAGAAGCAAAATGTTTTGCTTCTTTTAAAATTCCATATTCATTAAATCTTCTTCAAATTCATCATCAAATTCTTTTTTAGGTTCAACCTTTGGTTCTTCTTTAGGTTCTATTTTTTCTACAGAATCTTTTTTTACTTCCGGTTCAATTTTTATTTCTTCTTTTGGTTCATCAAATTTTGGCATTTCAAATTCAATATCATGTTTTTCTTCAGGGTTCTTTTCCACTTTATTAATAGTAGGTATATCTGGGGTTGATTCTTGTTCTTGAGATATTTTTGTTTGATTTAACGCTTCTTTTAAATCATAGTCACTTTCTCTTGGATCATCATTATCAAGTTCAATTAATTTTAAAACTTCTTCGAGAGTAGTTTCCCCAGCAACAACTTTTTCAAGTCCATCTTGAAGTAGAGTAGTGACATCTGAACTATAAACCAAATGTCTTAATTTTTCTTTTGGTAGATTTGAACTTATAGCATCTTTAATTTCTTGATTAACAAGTAATACTTCATGTAAAGCAATACGACCTGAATAACCATTACCACAAACTTCACAACCTTCAGTTTGATATATTTCATCGACATCTCTATGTAAAACTCTTTTAAATAATTGTTTTTCATAATCATTTGTTTTTTTCTTTTGTTTACATTTTGGACATAACTTACGAGCTAATTTTTGTGAAACAATACCTGTAAGGGCAGAAGCAAGTAAATATCTTTCAACTTCCATATCAAGTAAACGTTCAATTGTATTTAATGAATTATTAGTATGAATTGTAGACAAAACTATATGTCCAGTAATAGAAGCCCTAACAGCTATTTTAGCTGTTTCAGTATCACGAATTTCTCCAATCATTATAACATTAGGATCTTGACGTAGTATTGATCTTAATGCGTTAGCAAATGTTAAACCTATCTCACTATTAGTTTGAACTTGATTAACTCCTTCAATATTCATTTCAATAGGATCTTCAACAGTAATAATATTAGTATCTTCTTTGTTTAACTTTTGTAAAATAGCGTAAACTGTAGTTGATTTACCACTACCAGTTGCACCAGTAACAAGAATAATACCATTAGGTAATCCAATCATTTTACTAATTTTTTCAAAATTGGATTCACTAAAGCCTAAATTCTCAAGACCACTAGTACTCATTGAATAGTCTAAAATACGAATAACAATTTTTTCACCATTTAAAGTAGGTAAACAAGAAACACGTAAATCTAGATTCACTCCTTGTAAAGTTGCTTTAATAGCTCCGTCTTGAGGTAATCTTGATTCAGTAATATTCATGCCTGATAATATTTTAATACGAGTAACTAAATTCTTTTTAACAGAATTAGGTATTTCCGCATAATCACTTAAAGATCCATCAATTCTGATTCTTATTTTCATGAAATCTTCATGTGGGTCGAAGTGAATATCACTAGCTCCTTTTTTACTTGCATCTAAAAGTATCTCATTAACTACCTCAACAATAGGCATTTTGTCAAAATCAAATTTTTTTAACATATTTTCATTCCCCTTTATAGTCTTTTTTAAATTTAGACTAGCATTTATTCTTAATCTATTATATAATAGATTTGAAATAATTACAATAAGGAGGGTAAAAATTTATGAATAAAAATAATAAAGGATTTATGTTGTTAGAAACTTTAATTGTTTCAACTATCATACTAAGCACATTAATATTCTTATTCGTACAATTTACAAATATAAAAGAAAATTATGAGGTTAGTTTTAGATACAATACAATTCCAGGAATATATATTGCTAAAGAATTAAGTGATTTTTTAGTTGAAAATAATATTAATGATTCATTATCAAATATGCTCGATAATGAAGAAAATGGCTTTATTAATATCAAAACACATACCCATATTAATAATGGTGATAAAAATTTCTATCAAACAATGATTTTTAATATGAATATTAAAAATGTTTTATATACAAGTGCTAACTTAGAAAAATTAAAAGCATATCTTAATAGTAGTAAAGTTGATACATCAATATTTACAGAAAGTTTTAAAGAATATATATTTAGTTTAAAAACAAAAAATGTTAATAACAATCGTTTGATTATAATGTTTAATGATAAAACTTTTGCTTCAATAATAGTAGGAATTGATAGTGGAATAAGTGACAATTGTTCTAACAATCTAACAGCTGAATGTTTTTCTTTTGTTGCTGAAGATAAGAACTGGACAGCGACAACTGTATATGAAGCATTAGAAGACTTAAGAAATTCATAAAAAGGGTGATAAAAATGAAAAAAGGATTTACAGTAATTGAATTAATAGTTTCCTTTACTTTAGTTTCGATTATATCAATAATATTATTTCAATTAATTTTTACATTAAAAGAACTTTATGTTAGTGGTGATATAAAGACAACTTTGCTAAATAAACAAGGAATTATGACGAAAAAAATATACGATGATTTAAATGAAGATACTCTAACAGGAATAACAAGTTGTGGAGTTTCTTGTTTGATATTTAAATATCAAGATGAAGAAAGAAAACTACTTATAGATGTTGGCGCTAATACATTAACATATGGAAATTATACTATGAAATTAAGCGAAGGTAGTACTTTTGGACAAGTTTCATTTAGTTATAGTAATAATGATACAACATTAAATTTAAATGAATTTCACTTAGATATACCAATTAAAAGTAATTTGTTAAAAGATGATTTTGGAATTCACATAGTTAAAGTTTACAATCCAAGTGAAGTGATAATAAATAATCAATTAAAAATTAATAACGCTATTTTAACTGCTAACGGAATAGATTTACCAGTCAGAAAAGATATTAATATTACTGGTAGTAATACTTATTGGGCTAAAATATTCCATCAAGATCAAAGCAATATATCTTTAGATTCTGAAAATGCATATTTCAAAGATTATAACGAATTTATCAAATCAAAAAATGAACACAAATTTAGTTCATTAAAATCTTTAGAAATATTTAGAATTGATAAAGATATAAAAGTACAATTTAAAGATGAAAATAATAAATTACAAGAAGTTGATTTAATAGAAGAATCTTCAAAAAATAAAACTGAAAAAGAAAAGAAAAAAATTATTGAAGAATATCAAAATGGATATTTTGAATTTTTACTAGAATATCCAAACATTAGTAGTTCAAATTATAATTTATGGACACAAACAAATAATTTTGTAACATCAACAACTTTAGAAAACATATATTCAATTGATATAGTATATCAAGGTGGATCTTGTAAATGGAATGGATTAAAATATTTAACTGATAAGAACTCTGAATCATTTGTAAATGGATGTCAAGGAGATAATAATTTTGCAATCGGAACAAGGAAAAATAAAACTAAAATCAAAGGTCCTGGTGGAGAATATAACTCAGAAGTTGATGCTATCAATTTATGGATAAAAGCTGATGAATATATAAATAAATATAGTTTAAGTGTTATAGTAGATTAAAAGTTAATAATACCAAAATACCTGATATTAAAGAAGCAACAATTCTTGATATTAAATAATTTTGGTATTTTATTTTAGTATCTTCCAAAATACTTAAAATTTGAAAATGAACACATAATCCACCAAAAGATAAAATCATTGTAATAAATAAACAAGTAAATTTATAATTAAAATTATTTAAAATAAAATTAATTCCATTTGATAACTCTAAAAACATGCCCAAAATATTTTCAATAAAAATAGGTAAATTTATATAATTTAAAGTTTTAGTTAAAATATTAAAAAATATAATTGTTCCCAAAATTAGTAAAATACTATCAATACCTTTTTTAATACTATTTTTTAGGACACTTCCAAAACTTTTAGAATCAAAATTATTATTTATTTCTTTTCCATTGTCTAAATTTCGAAATAATAAACCAACAATAATTGTAGATAAATAATGAATAATTAAAATATAATAAGCATATTTATAACCAATCATATTACCAATAAAACCAATGATAAATAATGGATTAGAAAAATGACATAATATCAAAGCTTTATTCGCACTTTCATACGAAATTAAATTTTTATTATATAAATCATTAATATATATAGCACTACTAGGAAAACCTGATATCAAACTCATAAAAAATATATAAGCTACATTACCATTCACATTAAAAAAATGTTTAAAAAAATTACCAAACAAAAAATTAACAACATCAATAAATCCATAATTAATTAAAAATTCACTCATTAAAAGAAAAGGGAATATTGTTGTAACAATTCTATCTTTCCAAAAAATAATAGAACTCTGAACACAATCAATATAATCATTTGAATTTAAAATAATTTGAACAACTATAAATAAAAATAAAAACAAAAGTAAAAATTTAGAATATTTTTTCATTTTTAGCTCCCTTTTTACATATTTCTATATTATAATTATATTTGAAAGTAGGGGACACTATGAAAAATAAATTGAAAGAATACAAGTATTTAGGCTTATTAATAATTTTGTTTTTATTGTTTTTTATAATAAAATTACCTTATATTATTGAACTGCCGGGCGGTATATTAAACATTGATTCCAAAATTGAATCAGATATTAAGGTTAAAACATCAGGAACTTTAAATATGGCTTATGTATCTGAAATTAGAGCAACCATACCTACATATCTAATTTCAAAATTAAATAATAATTGGGATTTAATTAAAATGGAAGAGAGTATTAGTTCTAATGAAACAATTGAAGAAGCTAATTATAGAAATACAATGTTATTAAAAGAAGCAAATGATATAGCAACCATTGTTGCTTATGAAAAAGCAGGAAGAAAAATAAAAATTAAAAACAAAAAATTGTATATTACATATATAGACCCTAGTTCTCAAACTGATTTAAAAATAAAAGACCAAATTTTAAAAATTGATAATAAAAAAATTAATAATTTAGAAGAAATTGCAACTATAATAAACAATCATAATGTTAATGATACTATTTTAGTAGAAACAGATAATGGTGTTAAGAAATCTAAAATAATCGAAATAGACGGTAAAAAAGTAATTGGAGTTTTAATTACTTGTGACTATGATTTTGATAATGAAATAAGATTTAAATTTACCGATAAAGAATCAGGACCATCTGGAGGAATGATGATGACTTTGGCCATCTATAACTATTTAACTAATGATTCCTTAACTAAAAATAGAAAAATTGTTGGAACGGGTACAATTGATATAAATGGTAATGTTGGTGAAATAAGTGGAATTAAATATAAATTAAAAGGAGCCGTAAAAAATAAAACAGATATTTTTATTGTTTCTGAAGAAAATTATGATGAAGCAATAAAATTAAAAGAAAAAAACAAATACAACATTAAAATTGTATCTGTTAAAACAATAGATGAGGCAATAAAATATTTAAAAGAATAGCTTTAACTATTCTTTTTTGCTTCACTAAACACATTTTCATCAAATATATGTTGACTTGTATTCTTACTATATAATTCATCAGTACTTATAAGAAAGAATATATCTGTAATAGCACTTTCTCCATTAGATAAAACAGGATCATCCCAAGTTAAATCTAAATGTTTCCAAGATCCATCAATATAAACTAAATTCCAAATATGACTTGAACTAGATATTTTATAATTTTTAATGTCCATTTTATCTAAAAATAAAGCCATTGCATCAGAGTATCCACCACATATAGCTTTGCCTGTAAAAAGGGGACCATAAGCTAAATTTGAGGTATGTTTTAAAGAAATAACATCGCCTTTTTTTACTTCTTCTGATCTTTCTTCATCGTAAGAAGTTCTATTAATAATATAGTCATGAATAGTTTTGATTTTTTCTCTATCAGTCATTGAATCATTAATTAATTCAGCATATAATTCATCAATTTTAGAACTAATTTTACTAATCAATTCATTTGAATATAATTTGTCTACAACAATATTTACTCTACCAAAATTATTAAGATTAACATTTATTTTATTATAACTATTGTAAGGACTAACAAAATTATTGATATTTGAAATTAAAACTCTATCATTAATAATATCTTGAACATCAGTTAAACAATTTTCATATTTTTTAGAGCAAAAGAAAGTAAAATCTTCATAGCCATCATTTAACATTGTATAAATAATATTCATGATATCTTGTTTGTTTTCAGGTTCAAAATCAGTAGTTTGTTTAACAAAATTAAAATCATAATCTTTTTTGTAAGAGTTTGGTTCATCATAAGTTAATTCATCTTTATAAACAATATCTTTAACAACAAAATCAAATATATTTTCATAATAAGTTAGTATTAAACCTAGTATAACTAGAAGGAACATTGTTTTTAGTAGTTTTTTCATAGCATCACCTATTATAATTATAACATAAGAATATAAAAAAAGAAGTAAAAATTACTCCATTGAATTAACTTTGATAGTTAAACGAGATTTATTACGAGCTGCATAGTTATCTTTAACGATACCAGCACCAGCTGCTTTATCTATTCTTTTAATAGCTACTTTTAATGCTTCGTTAGCTTTTTCTTTATCTTTTGCTAAAACTGCTTTTTCAACGTTTTTAATAGCATTTTTTAAACTAGCTTTATATGTGTTATTATTATTAACTTTTCTTTTGATACTTGTTTTAACTGCTTTTTTAGCATTTTTCATATTTGGCATAATTTCACCTCCAAGCCATTAATTCCTAATATATTTTAACAAATATAGAATCAAAAATCAAGAATTACTTATAAAAAGTATGAAAAAGTCCAAAATAATATTGGTGATACTATGAAACATGAAATAGATTTGGCAAATTTCTCACTTCGAACAGACTTGATGATTGAAACTGTTGATACTAAAAACGATAAAATTAAAGAAACAGAAGATATTTACGTAACTGAAATAAAAGTTGATGAGAGTTTAAGTAAAAAAATAGAAAGAAAAGCTGGAAATTATATAACAATAGAGTTTCAAGATGTAACTGATATTGATAATCAAACCGTTTTAGAAAAGGTATTTAAAAAATATTTAAAAAAATTAATTGATAAAGAATATAAAAGGGGCTTAATTATAGGACTAGGTAATATTAATTCAACCCCTGATTCATTAGGCCCAAAAGTAATAGAGAGTATTGTTGTAACTACTCATATTTTGGAAATAGCACCTTTAGATGAAGGATTTAGTGAAATAGCAGCTATTGCCCCTGGTGTAACTGGGGATACAGGAATTGAAACCTATGAAATCATAAAAAGTATGATTGATATTATTAAACCAGACTATGTAATAGCAATTGATGCTCTAGCAACTCTTTCAATTGAAAGATTAAATAAAACAATTCAAATGAGTGATACCGGAATAAAACCGGGTAGTGGAATTGGTAATTTTAGAAAAGAAATAAGCAAAGAAACATTAGGAATACCTGTTATATCAATCGGAATACCAACCGTTCTTGATGCTGTAAGTATTGTATCAGATACATTTAATTACATCTATAAAAATTATGAATTTAATAAAGAATTTATTAATAATCCAATGAATAAAATAGTAAAAAGCTCATCAATTAATTATTTAAAAAAAGAATATAAAACAAATGTTGAAGATAAAAAAAATCTTCTCGGTATGATAGGGGAATTATCCGAGGAAGAAGTAAGAAAACTAATATATGAGGTCTTAACTCCAATTGGTTATAACTTAATGGTTACTCCCAAAGAAATCGATTTTACCATAAAAAAACTTAGTCAAGTACTAAGTAATGGTATTAATGAAACTGTTCATCCTAAATTAGAAATAAGCTAAACATGAAATTACAAATGAAGCAACCATTGCTAACAACAAAATAATTGCTACAATTCTTTGGCTATTATTTTTCTTTTTCATTTCAACACCTCTAATTAATTATATCATATTTTTGTAATAATAATAGTTTTTTTTAATATTATTAATTAGGTGATATAAATTGGACAAGATTAAGAAGAATAAAATTATAGTATTTTTAATAGTAATTACTGCAGTAGCATTTATATTTGGAACTTTTTTTATAACTATATTAAATAATAGTGATAAACAACTGGTAAAAACATATATCGAAACATTTTTAAATGACATTTATAAAAATGAAATAAATTATATTAATGTTTTAAAAAATACTTTATCATCGAATATTTTTATAGTAATTTTAATTTGGTTATTAGGTATTTCAATTATAGGAACACCAATAATAGTAATAATATATTTTTTTAAAGCATTTAGTTTAGGTTTTACAATCAGTTCCTTTATTTTTACATATAAAACAAAAGGAATAATATTTAGTTTACTATACATTTTTCCTAACGAAATAGTAAAATATTTGTGCTACACATTAATAATTATAAATGCTTTAAATGTATCTAAAAAATTAACACTTTCTGTATTAAAAAAAGAAAATTTGAATTTTAATAGAATTATTAATAGATATTTTAAAATATTAGTTATATGTTTAATAACAATTATTATAACTAGTTTATATGAAGTGTATGGAATACCATTTATTTTTAATAAATTTTATTTCTTAATAAAGTAGACTATTAAGTCTTTTTTTTGTATAATTATAGTGGTGATTTTATGAAAAAAGTAGTAATTGGAATGAGTGGGGGAGTAGATAGTAGTGTAGCAGCCATCATTCTTAAAAATCAAGGATACGATGTTATTGGACTATTTATGCGTAATTGGGATGCAAGTGTAAATAACGATATTAATGGTAATCCAACTTTAAATAATAATATTTGTCCTCAAGAACAAGATTATAATGATGCTTTAAAAGTATGCGAAAAAATAGGTATTCCATTACACAGAGTTGATTTTGTTAAAGAATATTGGGATTATGTTTTTACTTATTTTTTAGATGAATTAAAAAAAGGGAGAACTCCTAATCCAGACATTATGTGTAACAAATATATTAAATTCGATATATTTGCTAAAGAAGCAATAAAATTAGGCGCTGATTATATTGCAACTGGACACTATGCTAGAATGAAAGATGGAAAACTATTAAGAGGTTTAGATACTAATAAAGATCAAACTTATTTTTTATCACAAGTTACAAAAAAACAACTTGAAAATGTTTTATTTCCAATTGGAGATTTGCAAAAACCAGAGGTTAGAAAAATAGCGACTGATTATGGTTTAATTACGGCAGAAAAAAAAGATTCTACTGGCATTTGTTTTATTGGTGAAAGAAATTTCAAGAATTTTTTAACTAATTATTTACCTAACATTCCCGGTGATATTGTAAATATTGATACTAAAGAAGTAATAGGTAAACACATCGGATTAATGTATTATACAATAGGTCAAAGAAGAGGGTTAAATATTGGTGGAACCGAAAACAGAATATTTGTTGTTGGAAAAGATTTAGAAAAAAATATTTTATATATTGCTGATAGTACTAAAGAAGATTATTTATTAAGTGACTCTTGTTTAATTGATAGTGTTAATTTATTAACCGATGAAAAAATAGAAAAATGTAGTGCTAAATTCAGATATAGACAACCTGACAATAACGTTATTTTAGAATATCTAGATAATGGAAATATTCTTGTAAAATATCCTCAAATGGTGAAATCAGTTACTCCAGGACAAGCTTGTGTATTATATAATGGCGAAGAATGTATTGGCGGAGGAATTATTAAAGAAGTCTATAAAAATAATGAAAAAATCAAATATTTATAAAACTTTACTTTTAATTTACACCTTGACATTTGACATATAAGTGATAAAATTATTATAGGAGGTTTACGATATGGAAAGACTAAACGAAATATTACATGAATTAGGAATATCAAAAGTTAAACTTGCTAAATTTTTAGGTGTTTCAAGACAAATGATTTATAATTATTTAGAATTGGATGATCTTAATAAATGGCCAAAAGATAAAAAAGTTTTATTATTTAATTTATTAGGTATTAAATCAGCTGAAGAATTAGATGCAATTAAAGTAGATACCGATTATATTTTAAATGTTGAATCTAGAATAAATAGTTTATTTGAAAGTACAAATAAGGTAGAAGTAGATTCATCTAATCCATTAAGTGGTTTAAATGAAAAAAGAAGAGAATTATTAAGCAATATTATTTCATTAGCTAGAGAAGATTTAGAAGATGATGGCGATATTGAAACAGAAAAAACTTATGAATATTTATATCATTTTATTCAAACAATGGGTTCATCTAAAGAATTAAAATATATTCTTGCATATATGGCAAAAGCTACTGGATTTGAGAAACCATTAAGTTTTACTTATAATGAAGAAGAACAATTTATGTTTGAAAGTATTTTATTCTCTGCATTTACATTATATAATAATGATGGTGGGGGAATATCAAAAACTAAATTAGCAGAATCACATAAAAGATTCGTTAATCAAATAGAACATAAAATGGAAGAAAAAATGAGTCGTACACTTGAATTGAATACAATTAAAATTCAAGCATTAAAAGAACTTGGTTTTACTGAAATCAATGATGCTAATGCACCAGAAGTATTTGCTAAAATAGCAGAAATAGAATCAAGAAAAGTAAATTAAAAACTCTTTAAGAGTTTTTTTCTTTTTAACCACCCTCTTTATATAATTTATAAAAGTAGGGGAATTATTAAACACTATTTTAAGATTATTATAATTAAGTAATAAATATTAAATAAATAAATATATTATTCATTATTAAATAATTAAATTGAACTTAATAATATAGAAGAGATATATTAATATTATAAAATTTAAAAAACAATATTAATTAAGATATCTATAAATAAAATATATAAAATTAAAAAATACATAAATTCATAGATGGATAATTCTATTATTTTATGTATTTTTTAGCTAATATTCAACTTCCTATAATCTATATAATAAAATCGTTAAAAATTCCTATAATCTAATGAACTAGGGGATTGGGGTTATAGGGGTGGTAACCCCTATACTAATAAAACATCGAAGAATATTTTTAAAATTATTTATTAAATTATTGAGATTCTTTAAAATTATAGTGTTATGTAGAACCAAGAGAAAAATTTCGAAGAATAAAATATACAATTTACTTTAAATTATTGAAAAAGTGTAGTATAATGGTCTTACAATGAACGGAGAGGGTTATATTATTGATAATTGTTCCAGTTTACTGGAACAATATAATTTGCTATGTAGCGAGGTCGTAGCAGTTATTTCCCCACTTAATATAACTATGAGCGAAAACAGACGCAAAAAACTTTGTTCGTTGAGTTTGTACTAGAGTTGTGCTAAAAATTTTGTACGTGCATAATTATCTAGTATTAGAAAAGAAAGTCATTTCTTTTGATTGGTTTTCTTTCATAAAAAAAAGGAAAGTATTCCTTTTTACTAATTATTTATTTATAATTTTAATTATAATTTCAATAATAGTAATCAAAACTATAACTAATGATGTATAAATAAATAATTTTAAACTTGCCATAATTGTTTTATGGCTTTTTATTTTTATCATAATAACCTCCGTTCTAAGAAATAACTAAATATTTCCCCAATTTATTTCATCTAGAACGAGTTTATTAACTAAGTTATTAATCAAAAAAAGTACGAGCGTTTTCCCCACGAGTGCTTTTTTTGATTTTTTTATATATCTTTTCTTTCCATATCTTTTATTTTATATTCTTCTTTAGTTATTTTATTTCTAAAGATTATTTCGAAGTCGCAATTATTTGCGATTTTTTCTATTGTTTCATATGTTGGGTTACTATATTTTGTTTCGTAACCTGATAATGTTGTCTGTGCTATATTTAGTATTTTTGCTAATTGTTTTTGATTTAATTTTTTTGTTTTTCTCATAAACTTTAGCATTTTTCCTATCATAATTAACCACCTATATAAATTATCGCATTTCTCGTTATTTTTTTCTTGACATAACGAGATACTCGTTATAAAATTATATTAGATATATCGAGATATTCGTTATATCGAACCACATTTACACAAGTAGGGTTTTTCTATGTTCCCTACTTGTAAAAAAATATAGAAAGGAATTGATATTATGAAACAAGTAAGAATAACAATTATAAATGCTAGTGTTAATAAGGTTAAAGATAAAAAAACAGGTCAATACACTGGTAGTCTTACTAAGATTGTCTATGCAGTAGAAAGAACTAATACTGAAAATTTGGTAGGTAATGCAATATTAACTTGCTATAAACAAGGTAATTTATTAAAAACATTAACACCTTATGTAATGAAACTTTCTAATGCTGAGATAAGAGAAGATTTTACTGATAATGGTAGTAAATGGGCTATTATGAAATTAAACAATGTCGAATTATAATGAGATACCTATTTATTTGATAACATATCAGAATAAAAATTTAGAATTAAAACATCGATATTTAAAGAATTATAATTATAGTTTAAAAGTAGGCGACACCACATCTATGGGGTGGTATGTGTTAGATATTCAAACATTATATAATGGTCGCTTTTATACTAATAAAGAATATTCGAAAATATGTAGTAATTCTAAAAAAGGCTTTTTATGGAAAATAAAAAAAATATTTCATAAAAAATATTAATTTGTTATAAAAAGTGTTTATATATTTTCGTATTTGGTTTTTATTTACTTCTTTCATTTTGGTTATAAACACTTTTTATATATATATTCGTTTGTTAGTTAAAAATATTGCTTTTAATAGAAAGTTGGGGAAATATTTAATTATTTCTAGGGAAGGAGCGATAAAATGACTGCAGCAACAAGCGAAGGTGTATTAGCAGTTTTAGCAATATTAAAAGATATTGCGTTTGCAATACTTGATATGATTTCTAAGGTTGTAGAAGTAGTAATGGCTAACCCATTATTATTGATTCCAATCGGTGTAGTAATGCTAAGAACTGTTATTTCAGTTTTTAAATCATTATTTTAAAAACTAACTAGCAATTATTAAATATTGCTAGTACTTGGGGAAAAAATTAAAAACATAGATAGAAAAAATATAGAGGTTAAGTTATGGAAAAATTTATGGATATAACACAAGATTTGATTAAAGATATCAAGTCAAGTGATACTTTAATTTTATTTGATTTTTTAAAAGTTGTTAGAAAAGATATTAGAAAATTAAAAAGTGCAGAAAAACTTGTTATTAGTGAATTAGAAGAAAGATTTCCTGGAATAAGTAAGGAGTTGTAATTATGGAATTAATATTATGTTGTGTAATATGTCTTGCTATTGATTTATTTTTAAATTATTTAATTAAAAAAAGAAAGAATAAGAAAGAAAATAATGATTAGTTTTTTATTAGGTATTTCAGTAGCAATTAATATTATATTAGGAATTTTAATTTTTGTATATATAAAAATTAAATTAAAACAAGATTTTATGAATAGTGATGCCGTTGTAGACAAAAAAGCAGTATTAGACTTTTTAGGTCCTAATTATAAAATCTAGAAAGGAGCATTATTATATGGGTTTAATAAAAACTAGTGATAATATAACTAATTATGTTTTGCCAGTTATTTTAAAAACTAAAAAAGGTTATATGAGAATTAATCGTTATTATGATAATGAAAGTATTTTATATAAGGCTTATTATCAACTAAAAAATATTAATTGTGCCTTAAAGCCTTTATACCCGATTGTATATGATAATGAAATAAATATATGAAAAAAATATTAATTACAATTTCAATTATAATTACGAGTTTATTTTTTGTAGGGAATGTAAATGCAGAAACTACTAGTCCTATTGTTAGTATTGACAATTTTGTTGCTTATTCATTTGATAAATATGAGCCTAGTTCTAATTTATCAGAATATAAGAATGCTATGAATAGAATGATTGAAACAATGAATGTTGATTTAGAAACGGAAGATTTCTTTATTACTACACCTTATTTTATTGGTAATTATGAGTTATATGGTTATAAATGGAAAAAAAATTCTGAATTTATTTTTCCATTTGGTGTTTATTGTTATTATGCTAATTCTAATAATCGTGATTTAACTTGTGAGACAATGGGAAAATTTACAAGTAATTCAAGTTTTGAATATTATAAATGGCGATATTATGATGGTGTAAGTAAAATAAATCATATTTCATATAATGAAAATAATAAATTTCCTTATTTTAATAATTTTTTAGAAAGAAAATTAACTAAATCATATCCTATGTATTTTTATTCGTCGGTTGATATTAAATTTTATAATATGTATGATTTTATATCTGCTGAAAAATTAAAAAGTGATTATAATTATACTAGAAATTTTATTCCAAAAATAATAATTGAAGATTTAGATAATAAAGTTAGTTTTGAATGTTCTAATAATACTATATTATATAAGAACAATGGAGATAAGTCTTTATTTGAAGTTAAACCTAGTATTGACTTTAAAAATTTACAAAAGAATGTACTTGTTGAACAAGTTATCGGAATGAATGTTGATATTTTTATGAATTATATCGATAATGATAAACACTTAGTTCAATATTCTTCTAAGATTAATAATGATTATTATATTAGTCAAGGTTATGTAGAACAATGGACTAATATAGAAGATACAAGTCAACCTTTTAATTATTCTACATCAATAAATGATACTTTGTATGTAAGAATTATTGATAAACAAAAATATTATGATAGTGTTGATAAAGGAGAAGATCCAGTTATAGATGTAATTACAAGTAATGCTTTAACTTTTACTGGTATAAATGAAATTACTCCTTATATAACTTATAATGTTATAACTCCTAAAGAGTGTAAAATTAGTGGTTTAGAATTAGGACAAGTTTTTAGTCGTTCGGCTTGTCAAAAATTAACGGCAGATATTCATAATATGAATTTTAATAAATATTCACTTTATTATGTTGAAAGTGATAGTAAATTAGAGTATATAGATATAACTGATACAACTGATAGGTCAAGTTGGAAAGGTTTATATGCTACTACTTTTAATTCAACTTATAGTAGTGAAAAGTATGTAGCAATTATAGTATTTGATAAGTTAAGAGATAAAGTAGCAGAGGTTAAAATAATGCATTTAGATGTTGTTGATATTGCTACGGCTGGGTTTCAAATACATTTTAGTGAGTCTTTTAACGATTATTTGAAATATGTTAATTTAAAATTGACAATTTATAATGATAATAATTATAAGTATTATTATTCTATCGATAATGGTTTTAAATATATAGAGTTAACTGATATTAATTTAGTTGACGAAAGAATGACTATAAAAGAAACTAATATTAAAATATATCAAAATGGAAAGGTATTGATTAAAGTTGTAGATACTGATAACAATGTTATTGGTATCTATGAACACGATATCAATTATAAAGAATTAGGTGTATATACTGAAAAAAGTTTTGGTAATTTTATACACGATATTTTTAATTTTTTTATAACTCCTATTTCGTATATATTTTCATTAATTGCTAGTTTCTTTAATACATTGCCACAAATATTACAATATATGTTTGGTGGTATATTTATACTTGCTTTAGTATATTATATTTTAAAATTTTTAATTTAGGTGGTGTTGAATAATGTTTGCTATTATAGATTTTATATCTGATTCTATTTCATTTATATTAAGTATATTTGGTAGTGTATTAGGTTTTATTAGTGTAATTTTATTTGATATACCTAAATTATTAATTAGTATGTTTAATAATTTGCCTGGTTTTTTTCAATATGGTCTTACTGGTATGTTAGGTGTAATGTCAATATTTATGGTAATTAAGTTTATTACTTTATTAAAAAGTGTTGTTAAGTAGAAAGGAAATGATTATATGATTAAAATATATGAATATGTAGTTAATTTAATTGGTCCTGTGCCAATTGAATTAGAGTTTATATATGCAATTGGGACTTTAATAGTTGTATTCTTTATTGTATGGGCTATTACATTTCCTTTTAAAATAATTTACGATTGGGGTAAATAATATGTTGGCTATATTAAATTATGTACAGGCTATTTTATTGAAAATAGTTGAAATATTGAATTTTAAACCTTTTGCAGATTTTCCGGTTTCATTTATAGAATTAATGTGTTGTGGTGTATTTTTAAAATATGTATTTAGATTAATATTTGGTGGTTTTAATGAAACTGAAAGACAATTTAATTTTATTAATAATGCTAGTGTAAG
Organism: uncultured Bacilli bacterium; assembly: GCA_934167465.1. Taxonomy (GTDB): domain Bacteria; phylum Bacillota_I; class Bacilli_A; order RF39; family UBA660; genus CAJOJO01. The sequence goes on from CAKPKR010000005.1 coordinate 54,295, forward strand.
TAGGGCAATGTCTAATTTTAGTCGTAAAAGGGCTTTGAATAATCGTAGTGGTATGGCTACTAAAGACGATATTCAAAGTTTAAGAAATGATGTTAGCGATTTACAAGAGTTAATAAGTGTAAGTATTAGATATTAGAAAGTTAGGTGAATAGAAAATGCTGACATTATCAATTAAGAAACAATGGTTTGATATGATTCTTTCAGGAGAAAAGAAAGAAGAATATAGAGAAATTAAAAAGTATTATGGAACAAGATTTGCAACTCTGGGAATTGGTGACAATTCAAAACATTATATTTTGTTTAGAAATGGTTATTCAAAAAGTAGTCCATCAATCAAGTGTGAAGTTGAAATTACTACAGGTTATGGTAAACCCGAATGGGGAGCAGAACTTGGTAAAGAATATTATGTATTAAAAATTTTAAGAGTTGAGAAAGTGAAATAAATGAAAAATGATTATAGTAAAAATACAATAATAAATATGTGTGGTTTATCATTACCAAACATTATAGGTTATTTTTTTAGCTTTATATTATCTTTAATGATATCTATAATTTTTAATCTTAAAAATATAATTTTTCTTATTGGTTTATTTGTATCATTTATTGGTTTACCTTTTTCGGGTAAATTATTGAATAAGTATTGTACTAATAAAGATTTAGAAAAATGTAAATATTGTAAAAATTGGAATTGTACTAGAGGTGTTAAATGAAAAATGATTATGAATTTTATAAAAAGGATGCAATAATGTGTATGGTTTTTTTAATTATACATATTGTAGTGACATTTATTTTATATAATACTGATTTATATTTTTATTTGTATTTATTTAGTTTTTATGTATTGCTTGAAGAGGTATCTTTGATTTTGTGTATGGAAGAAACTAGGTGTGTTGAATGATTAATTTTAAATATTTAATAGATTTAATTAAAAGTTGGTTTGAAATACCATGTTTTCAATTTTCAATTGGTCTTTTGGTTGGTTATTTAATCGTAAAATTAAATTTGTTTGCTGCAAAGGAGAATAATAAATGATTAAGAAAAAATATTTGTATGTAATTATTATAATACTTGTATTGTGTATATTAGGAGTTATTAATATACCTTTATTGCAAAATAATAGTTGTGATAGTGATAATAAAGGTAAAATGTATTTTAGATTTGGTATAGTAAGTATTCCTTTAAATTTTAATGTTTGTAGTCAAGAATAGAGGTGTAATATGTATAGTATTGTAAAAGTAGAATTAATAAGTAAATTTTTGGCTTATTATGGTGTTGATTTTGCTAGTATAAGTGTCGATAGTAGGGCAATAGTAGTAATTCTTGCTAATATATTATTTTTGTTATTTTGGTTTATTGTGGCTTATATTTTATATAGATTGTTTATGAAAGTATTTTAATGAGTAGTTTATCTTACGAATTAAAACATAAAAATGTTATTACAGAAAATGATTGTGAAAATATAAAAAAACAATTATATAAGTATGAAGAAGAGGTAAAAAAAATAACAAATAAAAATAATAATTTAATAATGTCCGATGTAAAAAGATTAATGTTTATTGCAAAAGATATTAAAAAATTAAATAAAATATTGATTAAATATGAAAAAAAGGTGTCTTGATGTTACTTTCGTTGTGTGGTGTTCCGGGTAGTGGTAAAACTTTAAATGCCACTCGTATGGCTTTGAAACATTATAGAAAAGAGAATAGCAAGATAAAATATTATTTCTCGTATTTAATTTCTAAAATACCTAATAATAAGTTAAAAGTTGATTTTGAATATTATAAAAGATTTCCTTATTGTAAAATTAATAATGTATATTCTAATTATCCCATTTTATTAGATAAAAAGAGAAATATTTATTCTAATAAAGTTGATTTTTGGGACTTAAATAATAAGAATTCATTTTTGCCTAATGCTTTTATTGTGATTGACGAGGTTCAATTAAGTGCTGATAGTGACGAATATAAAGATAAAGTTACTAATAAAAAATTAAGTAAGATTGCTAAATTTTTACAAGCACATAGACATTTTGGAGTTAATACTATTATTTTTACTAGTCAGAATCCTAGTCGTATTTTTAAAAAGGGCAGAAATATATGTGAGAGTTATTTAAAACAATGTAAAGTTTTAAATATTCCATTTACTCCATTTACAATAATAAAAGGTATTGGTTATTATGATTTAGATTATTATGGAAAATATATTCCTAAGAGTAGGGAAGAAAGAAAAAAATTGCCATTTGAATATTATAAAAGATTTGCTATATTTAATAGAAATAGGGTATTTAAGGCTTATGATAGTAGATATTTAAGCGAATATAACTATAATATGCCATTATTAGAAAAGGGTACTTATGATAATAGCAAAGTTGACTATGAACAATTAAAAATACTTTTTGAAAACGAATTAGAAAGTTAGAAGGGGGAGAAAGTCTTACTTTCCCCCTCTAACTTTTTGTTTTATGATTTATAAAGAAAAAGATTATATAAAAAAATATACTATATCAGATTCTTCATATAAAAAAATGGAATATATTTATAAAGAAAATTTAAAACAAAAAATCTTTAGTTATATGAGAGAGGGGACACACGATAGTGTGGTTCCTTTATTACTTGATAGTAGTCTCATATCTCCAACCCAATATGATTACAAGATTATACAATGTGGAAAGTATATGCAAGTATATAAGTTAAATGAGATAAGAAAAAAGAGACCTACAAAAGAAAATAAAAGTTTAGAAATAAGTATTAAATTTGATGTAGATAGATTATATAAAAAAGAAAATTATAATAAAAGAAATGAATTAAAACAAATAGAATATAAAAACATATTAAGGAGTAAGTTACAATTGCAAAGAATCGTTAAAAGTAATGAAGAAGAATTCAAAACATTTATTACATTAACATTTGGGGAAAATAAATATACTGATATTTCTGAAGCAAATAAAAAGTTCGATATATGGAGAACTAAGATTAAGTCAATATTTAAAGATTTTAAGTATGTATGTGTTCCAGAATATCAAAAGGGTAGAGAAAAAAAGTATGGTTATGCAGTTGTACACTATCATTTACTAACTAATTTAGAAATTAAAAAAATATATAAATATATTAGACGAAATAAAGAATTAAAAACACCTTTAATTATTCCACAACAACAATTTAGCGATACACAATTAAAAAATATGAGTTTAGAACAACGAAAAAGGTGTTATGATGTAAAATATTGGTCGTATGGTTATAGTAGTGTCTACCCTCTCAAAAATATAAATGTGGTAGGGTATTTAACTAAATATATGACAAAGGACATAGATAATAGATTATTTGGAAAAAGAAAGTATTTAAATAGTCGTAATTTGAATATGCCTAGAGAATTTACGATAGATAGTAGAGTTAATAAAGGTTATGATAGATTATTTATGATTGAACATTTATACGATAAACAATTTAGTAATAGTTATTTAGATTATTTCGGAAATATAGTTGATTTTACTGAATACAAACTATAATATTTTAATTAAAATCTTACTTCCTATAATCTATATTATGTTACCTTTAATATCTTCCCAGAATAATGTTATCCTTTTTCATTCAAATATTGGATTAATCACCTTAAAAATTCTTAAATAATTTATATGAAAATAATTATCTAAAAAATAAGTATAATACAAAAAATGTGATTAAAAAACAAACTACTGAATATAATGTTAATCCAAAGCCAATCCAAAAGCCTTGTCCAATCCAATTTTCAATTTTATTCCTTGTTTCTTCACTCAAAACTATATAAAAAATCCAAAGAACTAATAGAATAATTGCAACAATTAAAATTATACTCAAAGGTTCAACACTAAAATCAATAATATAATTTCCTACTTCCATTCTAAATCCTCCTACTATATCAATTATATCAAAAAAATGGTTATTTAGCCACTTAATTTTAATAATACATCCTTTAAAATATAATTATTTTCAACAACTACTCTACCCTTTTCAAATTGTAAAAATAGGGTGGATCATTTAATTTCTTTATAATTACATCCAGTACCATCATATTTATAATTTGTACAACCAATAAATTTTTTATCATCATCATATACTTGTTTTAGTAATAAATAGCCATCACAATTTGGACATTTACTTATCGGATACTTATATAATAGTTCCATTGTCATAAAACCACAAATTTCTTTATCAGTACAACAGCGATAAACATATTGTCCCATATCATTATAATATACATACTTTAAATATCCACCACATTTTGGACAAACATAATTATCAGAATCATCAAATTCAATATCATTACAAAACTCTACATTATGATTTTCTTTTAATTCACTTAAAAATTGAGATGGCTTTTTATCAGAAGTTATTATATATACTTTATTTTTAGTTCTAGTTAAAGCAACATAAAATAATCTTCTTTCTTCAGCATATTCAAAATTTTCTTTTGTATATTTAAAAAATTTAAATAACTCATCATCTTTTATTTTTGAAGGAAAACCAAAAGTAGAATTAATAGCATTAATAATAATTACATAATCAGCTTCCATTCCTTTAGAACGATGAACTGTATGAAATACTATATCAGCATTCTTATAATCATTGCAAATAATATTACCTTTATATTCATAGAAATGATCTGTTTTACATAACTCTTTCATATCATTGTTATATCTGCCCAAAAGCATTATTTTTGCATCCATTTTGATACTCAAAATATCTCCAATAGCTTTAACAATAGCAAGTGCTTTCTTTTCAGTAATCTTCCCTACTCCATCTTCATATTTCAAAACACAAATAGGCTTGTCTAAATGTTTGTTAGAATGTAAATGTTTTTTAATATTTTTTTCATCTTTTTCAACGAATTCACTTGCAACATCAATTAACTCTTGACTATTTCTGTAAGTGTTAACAATTTTAGTTAATGATCTATATCCTAATTTTTCTTTAAAATAAGTAAATAAATCAACATTAGAACCAGCAAAAGAAAAAATAGCTTGCCAGTCATCCCCTACTGCCGTTATTTTCGCATTACATTTATGAGCTAATGCCTTAATTAATTCAAATCTTTCTAAAGAAATATCTTGATACTCATCAACAATAATATATTTATATTTAAAATCTATATCTTTTGTATTAATAATTTTAATAGATTTAATAATCATATCATCAAAATCAATCATATTATGATTATTCAAATAAGCGTTATACTTAAAATATATTGGTTTAATACATTTTAAAAATAATTTTGTTCTTTTATCCTCAACATTATTTATTAAGTAATCGATATCATCTTTATTGTAATTATTTAATTTCATATTTGATATAAAATTTTGAGCTAAAGAAATAAATTTAACAAAATATTCGTTTTCTTTACTATCAAATAATTTATTAAAAACAGTAATTGAATCTCTTCTTTTTAAAATAAAATTATTTTTAATTAATATTTCTTCTAAATGTTCTAACAAAGATCTTTCATCATTAAATTTTGAAAAAGTATAAACTAATTTTGTATTATTCATTTTATGTAATTCAATTTTTTGTTTAATTTCTTCCTTATATTTATCTAAGCCTTTCTCATTATATAATTCTGAAGTACCATTTTCATTAATTCCAAAATGTTCTAGATAAATTATGTTTTCGCCTTGAGTAATAGTAAAATCTGGACAATATATTTTATTGTTAGGTAAAAATTTAGGATATCTTTTTTCATATTCATAATCAATACCATTTAAATAAAGAAAATTAGCTATCTCAACTTCTTCTTTTGATCTTACTTTTTCGCCAACAATTGTTTTTTCTTTATTTTTTCTTACCTTAACTGTATTATTATTATATCCTTCTATATCACCTTTAATAGTATTAAATAATTGATTTTTTTGATATAAACAATATTCTTTATGAGTCTTAAATTTTTTTATATCGTCACTTTCTCCAAGATAAAGCGTTAAAAAATTAAGAACATTATTTAATTCAAATTCATTTTTATAAATTTCTTCTTTTAAATAGTTCATAAAAAAATCTTGCTTTTTACTATCTTCAATAATTTCATATTTTTCATTATTATTATTTAAAATAATATCTAATCCCAATTTATGGAAAGTTGTAACATTAATATCTATATTAAAATACTTTAATAATTTTTCCTTTAATTCTTCAGTATTCTTTTTAGCAAATGAGATTGCTAAAATTTCATCTTCACGAATTTCTTTAATATCAATTAAATATTTAATTTTAGCCATCATTGTTGTTGTTTTTCCGCTTCCAGCACCTGCTATTATTAAATTATAATCCTCATCTTTTAAAATTGCCATTCTTTGTTCTTCATCTAATATAATATTCTTATCCATATTAATAAAAATATTATCAAAATAATTTCTGTTTTCTAATAATTTTTTATTTATATAATTTTTATTATGTTGTTTAATTTCACCTAAATTTTTTATATAATCTAAATTATTATCTTCTACTACTTTTTTGTTTAAATATACATCTTTATTAAATATATCTACCATAAAAGCACCTTTCTATCATAAAAATTATAACAAATTTCAAAAAATTGTACAATAAATATGTATATTTTTTGAAAATAAATACAATATATAAATGGGTGATGAAAGAATGAAAAGAAGTAATAAAAAAGAAATGCAATCAGTTAAAAATTGCAAAAAAACAGATGTAAAAAGTTGTAATAGAGTAAAAGATTCAAAGAAGATCACTGGATTCGATGATTCTAAATCTTTTGAATTAGACAAAAACAACGACAATTCATTTGAAGTAGAATAATTACCCACTTAAAAGAGAGCATAAACTCTCTTTTATTTAGTGAAATATAACTGAATTTATAATTATGAACAAACAACCTATGATAAAAGCCATTATAGTTTTTTTATATTTTTTATATTTAAATGACAAAGGTAATAATTCATAACAAGAAATATGTGTCATAATTCCAGCTATTACAGCAAATAATAATCCTAAGTTTGTATCATTAACAATTGGTTTTAAAAATAAAAATGCAATAATAGCTCCAAAGAATTCTGATATTCCAGAAATAAATGTATAAAATATAGCTTTTTTACGGTTATTTGTGGCATAATAGATTGGTAATGATATAGTTATACCCTCTGGGATATTATGAGCCGCTATTGCGAGCGTTAAAGTAATTCCTAAGGTAATATCATTACTACTAGTAATAAATGTAATTATACCTTCTGGAATATTATGTAATATAATGGCAAGCATACTAACAATTCCAACACGATATAATTCATCGTTGTTAGGTAAAAATCTATCTATTATCATTGATAAAATAATACCTATATTAATAAAAATTAATATTAACAAAATGGAATAAAAATTATTATAAGTTGTAGTTAATAAATTAAATGCTTCAGGAATTAAATCTGTAATTGATACTGTAATCATTACTCCTGCAGCAAATGCTAAAGAATAAATAATGATATTCTTTTGTTTTTTTATAAAAATTAAGATCCCACCTAATAATGTAGAAATACTTGCTAAAAAAGTTAATAAAAAAGGCATATAATCACCAATTAATTATATGTCTTTTATTTAGATTTAATATATGTTTTATTTTTAACTTTATTATTTATTGTATTCAAAATAGCAATCATATCTTCTTCATCTTCTAATGTCATATCAATTTCATCAATTAAACCTAATATATCAGCTACAATATTCTTATCTTTACAAGTAACATATTTATAAGAAACTATATCATCAACAGTTGGATTAGAATAATAACATACTTTCTTAACATAAGCTATTTGACAAATATATGTTAAAATTTCATTGTTATTATATTTGTTCATAAATTCATTAGTCATATAACCAATTACTGAAATATTGTTTTTAGTTTCCATATATAACTTAACTTTTTTCAAATCCGCAAGTGAATCATTATAAGGAAGTAATTTATCAGTTAAAAAATCAACTTGAGTAGAATGTGAAATTCCTGAATTAAGCATTGTGATATTATCGTCAGGTAATTTTATTCCATATAAATATAAAATTGTGAATATTGAATTTAATTCAGAATAAATATTTTCAGACATTAAATTTAATTCTTTACCAGTAAACAATTTATAGATTTCTATCAATATTATTTCATTGTTAAATAGATTAATCTTACCAATGTTATTCATCGAATCAATTAATTCTATTGAATTTACTATATTTGCTTTAATTACTTCATTTTTATTTAATATAATATCATTCTCACATCGTTTTTTATCAACCATAGTATGAAAACTAACTCCTGTTTCTCTATCATAATAAAACTTAAACAATAAAGGTTCAGAGATGTTTTCTTTTTTTAAAGAAATTACTTTCTTATTTTTAAACTTAGCATCAATATGAGTGCCAAAATTATATAGTTCAATATTCAATGTTTTTTCATCAAAATCTCTTAATACTGTTCTTAAATATTGAATGACTCTAATAATATCGCTATTCAATCTATCGCGATTAAAAAGATTAGATAAAAATTTTCTTTTTTCTTCAATATCAATATCTTCTTTTAAAGGAATTCCTATAAAATTAACATTGATTGTACCATTGTCATTTTCAATTTGAAATTTTTGTTTCATAAATAACCTCTTTCTCTTAAATTATAACACAATCAAATAATAAAGTCTACTTAATTAATCCTTTATAATATTTCCAAGCAATTATTTTTAAAACTGCCTTATTAATTAAATCTTCGCTTATTTCATTATTATTTAGAGAATTTTTAATATCATTTATACCTGTTAAATAATCTGTAATAATGATTAAATCATTACCTGCTTTTAAAGCCATTACACTAGGCGATTCAGTAATGTTTTTTGTTATTCCTGACATTGCCAAATCATCAGTCATAATAACACCACTAAATTTTAATTCATTCTTTAAAATATTATGGACATTTTTAGATAATGAAGCCGGGACATTTTCTATGTTTTCAATGATATTATGAGAAACTAGGATTGCTTCAGCGCCATCATTAATTCCTTGAATAAAAGGAACAAAATCATTATTTCTAAACTCATCTAATGTTCGATTATCAATAGCAACACCAGTATGAGTATCTACATTGTTTCCATACCCAGGAAAATGTTTTAAAACATTACTTACATTTGTATCTTTACTAGCTCTAATTACAGTTTTGATATATTCTTTTGTTTTAGTATAGTCTTTACCAAATGATCGTTTATACATATAATCATCTGGATTAGTAGAAACATCAGCTACAGGCGCTAAATTAACATTAATTCCTAATTCATACAATAAATTATTTTTTTCTTTTGTATCTTCTTTTATTAAATCAAATCCACCCTCATTATATAGTTCTTGACTTGATTTAAATTTTGTTTCTCTTAAATTTTTATTATTACTTATTCTTACAACTGTTCCACCCTCTTCGTCAACAGCTATCAAAAGAGGAATTTTACTTACATTTTGCCAAGATGCTATTTTATTTTTCAATTCATCTTTGGGCAAATTTTTAGTATCTTTACCGAATAATATATAGCCTCCAAATTGATATTTTTTCACTTCTTCTAAGCTATTGTCTGGAACTCTGACTAAAAATAATTGAGTTATTTTTTCATCAATTGTCATTGTATTTAATAATTCATTGGCTTTATTATAATAGTCTTCAAATAATTCTTTCGATTCCAAATTCACTTGTTTTGTTTTTTCATATTTTTCTTCTTTTATATTACAAACATCATAAACAAAAAAAGAAAAAATAATTACTACACCAGTTAATATAGCAAATATTTTTTTCATTTTATTCTCCTTTTAATTTATTTAATATACTTTTTCCAGCCACTATTTCAACATTAAAGTTATCAGCTATAGTAGCTCCAATATCAGCAAAACCATTTAAATCATCAATTCTTCCAGATTTCTTAAGTTTTTTTGAATAAAATACTACTGGTACATTTTCTCTTGTATGGTCTGTACCTTTATATGTTGGATCATTACCATGATCAGCTGTAATTATCATTAAATCATCAAATTTTAAATAATTAATTATCTCAGGTAATTTATCGTTAAATTCTTTTAAAGCCATATAATAGCCTTCTTTGTTTCTTCTATGGCCATATTTAGAATCATAGTCATTTAAATTAGCAAAACATAGTCCGTTATAATCTGATTTTAATGTTTCAATTATTTTTTCAATACCATCGGTATTATCTTTTGTTTTTGTACTTTTTGTAATACCACAATTATTAAATATATCACTTATTTTTCCAATAGCAAGTACATCGTAACCTTTTGTTTTTAAGTTGTCTAAAACTGTTGTATGAGCAGGGTCTAAGGCATAATCATGACGATTTGGAGTTCTTGTAAAATTATCTTTATTTGTTCCTACATATGGTCTAGCAATTATTCTTCCAACTTTCCAATCATCTTTCAAGGTTATTTTTCTCACTTTTTCACATATTCTATATAATTCTTCTAAAGGAATTATTTCCTCATGAGCAGCTATTTGTAAAACAGAATCAGCAGAAGTATAGACAATTAATTCTCCTGTCTTCATTTGTCTTTCACCTAATTCTTTTATTATTTCTGTCCCGCTAGCTACACAATTACCAATTACTTTTCTGCCACTTATTTTTTCTATTTCATCAATCAATTCTTTTGGAAATCCATTCATAAATGTTTTAAATGGTTTTATTGTAATTACACCCATCATTTCTGAATGCCCTGTCAAAGTGTCTTTACCATTGCTTTTTTCTATTCCTTTAGTATAGATACTAATTGTTTCATCATCTGTATTATTTAATAAATTATAATATCCTAGTTTTTTGAAATTTTCTAGTTCTTCATATCCTTCTACAGCATGGCCAAATGTATTTGTTCCTAAATCATCATATTTATCAGCATCTTTTGCAGCTCCAATTCCCACTGAATCTAATACTATTAAAATTATTCTTTTAAACATAATATCCTCCTTTTAGTCATTATGTGGATGACTTTTTTCATAATTTTCTCTTATAAATTTATTTGAAATATTTGTATATATCTGAGTTGTTGAAATATCGCTATGTCCAAGTAATATTTGAACACTTCTTAAATCAGCGCCATTTTCTACCATATGAGTTGCGAATGAATGTCTTAATGTATGAGGTGAAAAATTTTTATGAATATTTTTTTTAATTGCTAAGGATTTAATTATTTTAAAAAAAGCTTGTCTAGATATTTTTTCTCCAAAACAATTTAAAAATAAATAATTATTTATTTTTTTTAAGAACTGTTTTCGATATTCATTTATATATTTTTCTAAGTAATAAGTTGTTATTTCATCAAAAGGAATTTTTCTTTCTTTATTTCCCTTTCCATTTACAATAACACATGAATTATTTAAATTAATATCTTCCATTTGAATGTTAATTAATTCGCTTATTCGCATTCCAGTGGCATACATTAATTCTAACATTGCTTTATTACGATAATCGTATTTATCGTTAAGTTCTATGTTTAATAAATTATCAACTTCTTCTTTAGATAGAACTATTGGTAGACTTTTTTTTAACTTAGGAGAATCTATATTATCAGTCGGATTTTCTTTTATAATATTTTCTACAATTAAAAAATTATAAAAGTTTCTAACTACAGTTAATGAATGGGCTACTGATTTAACATCTTCTTTTGCTCTTTCAAATTCAATAAATTTTAAGATATCGTTTTTATTTACTTCAACAATATCTTTCTTTATAAAATTATCAAATTTTTTTAAATCATTCATATATGATAATACCGTATTATTACTATATTTTTTGTCGATTAATAGGTATTTTTTATATTCTACTATATAATTCATAATATCATCTACCATATATATTATAAACTATTTTTTAATTAATTTCATTATTTAAAAGAAAAAAATTAAGTTGTTTACACTTAATTTTCAATTATGAAATACAACAATAATTTGTTGTTGTAAATAATTTTAATTAATATATCACAAATGTTAAATTGTAAAGTGTTCCTAGAAATTCTCTTATTAAATTATTATATAATGTGCAAGAAAATTTGTTCGTTTTTCATTTAGGTAACTATTTTAATATAAAACAAAATATGATACAATAATATAGGTGATTAAAATGAATGAACCTTTAGCAGTTAAATTAAGGCCTACTAATATAAATGAAGTAATCGGTCAACAACATTTAGTTGGGAAAAATCAAATAATATATAATTTAGTAAAAAATAAAAAGTTATTTTCAATGATATTATATGGGAAGCCTGGAATTGGAAAAACAACTATTGCATGCGCTATAGTAAATTCATTAAATATCAAATATAGAATGCTTAATGCTGTAATAAATAATAAGAAAGACTTTGATATAGTTGTCGAAGAAGCAAAATTATATAACGGATTAGTAGTTATAATGGATGAAATTCATCGTTTGAATAAAGATAAACAAGATTTATTACTTCCTTATCTAGAAAGTGGTCTAATAACTTTAATCGGTCTAACTACATCAAACCCTTATCACAAGATTAATCCTGCAATTAGATCAAGATGTCAAATATTTGAACTTCATGAATTAACTGAATCAGATGTTGAAAAAGGAATAAAAAAAGCAATAAAAACAGATTTTTTAAAAGGAATCGAAATTGATAATAAAAGTATAAAACATATAAGTAAATTGTCTAATGGTGATTTAAGATTTGCTTATAATTTGTTAGAAGTTGCTTATTATTCAGCTAATAATCATAAAATAGATGTTGAATTATTAAAAAAAATAAATCCTAAACCAGTATCATTTTACGATAAAAATGAATCTGGATATTATGATACAATAAGTGCCTTACAAAAATCTATAAGAGGGTCTGATGTTGATGCCTCATTACATTATTTAGCAAGATTAATAGATGCGGAAGATATGGATATTGTATGTCGAAGATTAATAGTAATAGCTTATGAAGATATTGGTTTAGCAAATCCATCAATCGGTCCTAAAATAATTGCTGCTGTAGAAGCTTTTGAAAGATTAGGATTACCAGAAGGAAGAATACCATTAGCTGATGTTGTCGTGGAAATGGCGCTTTCTCCTAAATCAAATACTGCTCATATAGCTTTAGATTCAGCATTAAATGATGTTAGAATAGGTAATATTGGTGATATACCTGAACATATAACAACAAATACGTTAAACTATAAATATCCTCATAATTATCCAAACAGTTGGGTAAATCAACAATATCTTCCAGATAAATTAAAAGACAAAAAATACTATCATCCAAAAGATAATAGTAAATTTGAAAGAGGATTAAAAGAAATATATACAAATATAGAAAAATTAAAGAGTAAACAATAAGTTTACTCTATTTTGTTAATAAATTGACTATAAATGTAAAATCAATTTTGTCAAGTAGTATTATTAAACCACTTATACATAAAAATGGTCCAAAAGGAATTATATTCCCTTTATTTTTAAAATATAAAATTAAAGATATTGGTAATGCAATAAATGAAGCTAAAAATATACTTATTATTGCCATTTTCCATCCAAAAATCATTCCGAATATAAACATTAATTTTATATCTCCACCACCCATAGACTCTTTTTTAAATAGATAATCTCCAAATAATTTAATTAATAGCATTATTATAAAAGAAATCATTCCATTTATTAATGAATTAACAATTAAATTTAAACCTCCATCAATAAATTGACATATAAATATTAATATTCCTGAAAATATTAGTACCTCGTCCGGTATAATCATCGTTTGATAATCACTAATGATTATTATAATTGCCATTGAAACAAATATAATTGAAATTATAAAATCTATAGTTGGCCCAAAAACAATATAAGAAAGCATAAATAAAATTCCAGTTAATAATTCAAAAGTCATATAAAATGGTGATATCTTGGCTTTACAGTTCTTACATTTTCCTCCTTGAAATATATAAGAAAAAATAGGGACTAATTCACTAGCCCCTAATCTATGATTACAATTTGTACAATGAGAAGCTGGTTTAATTAATGATTGATTTCTTGGAAGTCTATATCCAACAACATTATAAAATGATCCTAATACTATTCCAAATATAAATGCAACAATTGAATAATAAATTTCCATAAACCTCACTCCTAATAAGTTTGAATTGTATTATACATACCAAACATTGGTATAATAATTGATAAGATAATGATACCAACAATAATAGTTAAAAATACTGTTAAAATTGGTTCAATAAATGTTTTAATTCTTGTAACTTGTTCTTTATGTAATTCTTGATAATAAACTGATACTTTATTCATCATTTCAGGTAATTCTCCTGTTTTTTCTCCTGTAACAAGCATTTCATATGCTGGAACCGGAAAAGCCCAGTGATCCTTAAACGCTTCAGATATTTTTTCACCTTTAGCTAAATTTGACATTGTATCTAATATTATCATTTTGTAAATTTCATTGTTCGTTATTTTATTTAATACTTCCATACTTTCAGTAATAAATACATTGTGTGCTAATAAAGATGAAAATGTTTTAGTAAACATTGTTACCTCATTATAAATAATGGTCGTACCAATAATTGGTAGTTTCATTACAGCATATTGGCAAATTGTTCTGAAAAATTTAACATTTTTATATAAATATATAAATACAACTATAAATAGAACTATACCTATTGCTATCCATATAATATAATCTTTCAAGAAATTACTAACTGCAATAACTATTAAAGTGAATTTTGGAATAGCAGATTCATCCATTGATGCATAAATTTCAACAAATTTTGGAACAACGTACATCATTATAAATATAATTACACCGGTTGCGAATATAAATACTAAAGTTGGATACATTAATGCTGTAACCATTTGTTTTCTGGTCTTTTCTGTTTCAGAGTAATATTCAGCCATATCGTCTAAAACTTCTGGCAATTCTCCTGTCATTTCAGCAGTTTTAATCATATTGATTAATAATTTAGGGAAAGCAACATTTTGTTTCAATAATGCTTCACTAAAGTTTTCACCCATAGTTAAATCATAAATGACAGATTTAAATATTTTCTTATAGCTTTTATTTTTATATTGACGTTCTAATATTTTTAAAGAATCAACTAACGGAATACCAGCTTTTAAATAAGTAGATAATTGAGTAATAAAGAAAATTAAATCTTTTGTTTTTATCTTAGTGTTATTGGTATTAGCGTTTTTATGCATTAATTGAATCCATTTATTAGTTCTGATACTATAAACTTCAAAACCTTCACTTAATAAAAATGAATGGACTTCTACTTTTGAAAAAGCTTCAAAATAATCTTTAACTACTTTACCTTCTGGATTTTTAGCAACATATTCGTATAAAACTTTTTTATCACTCTTTAAAGCATCATCACCATCAAAATTGATAAGTAATGCCTCTCTTTTCATCATATCTTTATTACGTTTATTTTTAGCAAAATCATTGTTTTTAAATTTTTCCTTTATTACTTCTGGAATTTTACTAAAATAATTTAAAATCGTATCAAAGATATTTTCTTTTTTGACTTTAGCATTTTCATTAACGTAACTATCTTTTTTATTTACTTTAGCAGTCTTTACTTCTTCAAGTTGTTTTCTTTTACTCTCTAATTTTTTTAGAGATTGTTTCTTTAATTTTTCTTTTTCTGCTAGTTTAATTTCAATAATTTTCTTTCGTTCACTCTTCGAAAGTAGTAATTCTTCTTTTATTGTACTTTTTTTAGAATGATTTTGTTTTAAACCTTTTATAGTTAAATTATATATTCCAATAAAAATCTTTATAATAGATATACAAATTGTTTTTAATAGTAACCATAATAGAATACAAATTCCAATTAAAAATTTGTATAAATAAATGCATATTTTTACAAATAAAGTTATAATAAAACGTAAACCTTTATAAAAATATTTACAAACTGATATTGGTATACATAAAATAAAAGATACAATTCGATAAACCATTATAAAAGGTATCAAATAAATTGGTTTATTTTTCATATCTTCATCCCCTTGCCTATTCTTTTACACTATACAAATTATACCATAAAATATAAATTTGTAAAACATTTTTTTTTAATAACATATAATATTTTAGAAAGGAGTACCATTATGAACTACTACAATCCTTATTTATATACATATCCATATATGAATACAGCACCAAAAGTAGGACTATTTTCTAGAATATTTAGTGGTAATTTAAGTTTTGGAAGTATACTATCAGGTACTCAAAAAACATTGAATATTGTAAATCAAGCAATTCCAATCGTTAAGCAAGCCGGCCCAGTTATAAATAATGCTAAAACAATGTTTAAGGTTATGAATGAATTTAAAAAAGTAGAAACACCAACTAAAAACAAAAAAGAAGATAATCTTAATGAAATAAAAATTGAGAAAAATAATGAAAATCTCCAAAACGAAAATAGTCCTACTTTCTTTGCATAAAAAAACATATTAAATATGTTTTTTTAATATGTAATTTTCATATTTTAATTTAATTTTTTCAAGAGTATGTTTATTATTTAATTGTAAATATATTCTATTATTTTTATTTATCAAATAGTTTACATATTCAATATAGTCATTGTTTTTAATATAGTTAGCACCGTATTTTAATTCGTTTTTTTTATATTTTTTTTCACCAATTACAAAAACTATAATTGTATAATATTTGTTTTTGTCATATACAACTTGTTCTAATTCTATCTTATATCCTAATTTATTAATACCTTTTCTAAGTTTGTATAGATTGTTATTTGATTGAATTATCATTTTGTTAATTTCATTTTTGTTTATTTTAGAAACAATTTCAAGAATTGTATGTGTTCCCATCCCAGAAATTACAATAGTACTTTTGTTTTTAATTTCAATATTACTTATTCCGTCACTAACTACAGTTTGGATTTTATTTTGTAATTTATAATTATTAATATTTTTTTGAGCACTATTAATTACTTTTTCACTTATATCAGCTGCAATACAGCTATTATTGTTATTTAAAGTTAAATATATATCTAATAAGGCATGGTCACAGCCAATATCAATAATGTTATCGTTTTCTGGAATTAAAGAAGCAATGGCTTTTAACCTTTTGCTTAACATTAGTCACCCATATAATCTTTCAATTTTTTTGATCTAGATGGATGTCTTAATTTTCTCAAAGCTTTAGCTTCAATTTGTCTAATTCTTTCACGAGTTACGCCAAACATTTGACCCACTTCTTCCAAAGTTCTTGATTTTCCATCTTCTAATCCAAATCTTAGTCTTATAACTTTTTCTTCACGTTCTGTTAATGTTAGTAATACTTCTGATATTTCATCTTTTAACATCTCGTTTGTTGCAAATTCTTCAGGGCTAACATTTCTTTCATCTTTAATAAAGTCACCTAAATGGGAATCATCTTCCTCACCAATTGGAGTTTCTAAACTAACTGGATCTTGGCTAATTTTATAAATTTCTCTAATTTTTTCTACCGGAACATTCATTTTTTCAGCTAATTCATCTTCTGTAGGTTCTCTATTAAGTTCTAGTGTTAGTTGTCTTTGTATTCTAGCTAATTTATTAATTGTTTCAACCATATGAACAGGAACTCTTATAGTTCTTGCTTGATCAGCAATAGCTCTAGTAATAGCTTGTCTAATCCACCATGTAGCATATGTACTAAATTTATATCCCTTAGTAACATCAAATTTATCAACAGCCTTCATTAGTCCGATATTACCCTCTTGAATTAAATCCAAAAATAGCATTCCTCTACCAACATATCGTTTAGCAATACTAACAACTAAACGAAGGTTAGCTTCAGCAAGTATAGTTTTAGCAGTTTCATCACCTTCTATTATTCTATCAGCAAGTTCTAATTCTTCATCCATAGACAACAATTTAATTTGTCCAATTTCCTTTAAATACATTCTAACTGGATCATTAATTGTTAAATCTTTCGTTAAAACACTATCATCTAATAGTAGTGAGTCTCCACCACTCGTATCACCAGCTTCTTCATCAGAAACTACTGTTATATTATTTTCACTAAAAAAATTATATAATTCATCTAAAGTATCTGCATCTAAATCTAAACCTTTAAGAGCATTTGCTAATTGTTCATATGTAATATAGCCATTTTTCTTTCCTAATTCTAGTAAATCTTTTTTTCTATCATCTAATGATTTTATTTCGTTCATTTAATTTCCTCCGTTTTTTTTAGTTCAATTATTTCATTTAATATTTGTGCTTTTTTTATTGGATCTATTTCTTTTTTAATTAATTCATTTTTAAAATCTATTTCTTTTTTTAATTTTCTTTTATTTAATGAATTTATATAACTCATTAATTCTTTTTCATCATAATCTTTATCAACATTTGAGTTAATTATTGAATTGACTACTTTTCTTAATTCTGAATCAAAATAAGTAATGATATCAGCAAGTATTATATTACCTTTTTCTTTATAATACAAGCCTATTTTATTAATAATTTTTTTATTTATCTCATTTTCAATTAATGGTCTATTTTTAGCAAATATTTTAATTGCTTCTTTACTGCATAACATTTGATAAATAAGATTTTGTTCAATTATTTCGTATTTATTTTTTTTAATTGTTTTTTCTTTATTGTCAATCTTAATTTTTTCATTTTTATTTATTTTTGATCTTAAGTAATCAATATTTAATTTTGATTCATCACTTAATTTTTGAAGAGTTAATTCTCTATAAATGTCATTATCAATATTTGATAATTCATTTATTACCGATTCAACATATTGAGCCATTTCAAAGTTATTTTGTAAATCTTTTTCTTTTTTTAAATAATTCATTTTATATTCCATTGAATTCATTGGATTTTCAATTTTATTAACAAATTTTTCTTTGCCATATTTTAAAATGTACTCATCTGGATCTAGGTTTTGTTCAAGTCTTACAATTTTTGGTGAAATACCTATTTTTAATAATTCATTAATACATGAATTAGTTGCCTCGTTACCTGCCTCATCTCCATCAAAACACAATATTATTTCGTTCGATAATCTTTTCATTAATAATGCTTGATTTTTAGTAACAGCTGTACCCATAGCAGCAACAACATTAGTTATACCAATAGTATACATTCTTATAACATCCATAAAACCTTCTACTACAATAAGTTTATTATTTTCTCTAACGCTTTCTTTAGCTTTATGGTAATTATAAAGTGTTTCACCTTTTTTAAATATTTCTGTTTCTTTTGTATTGTAATATTTTGGTTTAATATCTTTATTATACACCCTACCGCTATATCCTACTATTTTTCCAGTTAAATCAAATAAAGGAAACATTATTCTATCACTATACATATCAGAATATCCATAATTATTTTTAATTACTAATCCGGCTTTTTCGATATCTTTAGCATCGTAGTTTTTATTTAACAATAATTTTAATAATGAGTCTCTACTATCAATAGCTAGTCCAATTCCAAATTCTTTAATGCAATCGTTATTTATATTTCTTTTTTCTAAATATTTTTTAGCATCAATTCCGTTTGCTGTGTTTATATTATTCATGTAAAATTTTTGTGATATATTATAGATATCATATAATTTTTTATTTTTATCAGTTTTTAAATCGTCATTTATATTCAATATAAATCCAGCTTTGTTAGCAACTATTTTAACAGCTTCTATAAATGAAACATTTTCATAATCCATTATAAAATTATAAACATTTCCGGTTGCACCACAAGAAAAACAAGTATATATTTGTTTTTCTTTGGATACGCTCATACTAGGTGAATGATCGGAATGAAAAGGACAGACACCAAAAAAATTCTTGCCTTTCGCTATCAAAGGTAAATAACTTGATATAATTTCAACTATATCAACACTAGTTCTAATTTCATTTATTTTTTCTTCTGATAAAAAATTTGAATTCATAAAAAAAATCTCCCTATTAATAATATACGACAAAACTTTTCAATTTCCTTAAGAAATAAGAAAAAAATTGCATTTTTTTGTAATTTAAGTTAATAAATTAAGTAAGTTACAATATTTTTTTTATAAATTTTAAAAATGATTATGCATAATTAATATTTACTTATAAATAAAATTTTTTATATATCTAAAAATTAATATTAAAAATATTGTAAATATAGTTATATAAAACAATATAAAAAATATATTTTTGCTTATAAATTTAATCAATGAAAATTCAATTTTATTAGGTTTATAAATGTCAATACTTTTCAATATTTCGCCATTTAATTTTATATTATATTTTCCAATTACTTTTTCTTTTGTAAAGATATCTATTTTTTTCAAACCAATATACTCATAAGTTAAATTATCATAATCTTCATCTAACATGTAAATTGAGTAATCTATATTAGAAATTAAATCTATTCTTTTATCAGAATATTTATTTTTAATTTTTTTAATTATTTTATTTTTTGTTAATATATTTCTATAATGATAATTTTCAAAATAGTACTTATAGATTGTATCAGTATCTACTATATTGTATGGCAATTCTAATTTTGGATTAGCTCCACATGTAACTAACAAATAATTAATTTTATTATAATCAGTAATACTTGATAAACAAAGTCCAGCTAAATCAGTATACCCTGTTTTTGCTCCTTTTATATAATCAATACCTAAACTGTATCTTTTTATGGTTCTTTCTAAACTATGAATCATCGATATTCCATTTGTAGTTGTATAAGTTTTTGATGTATATATTTCTTTAAATTTTTCATTATTTAAAGCATATTTTAAAATGACTGCTACATCTTTTACTGTTGAATGATTATCATTAAAATCAATACCTGTAGTATTAGTAAATAAAGTGTTTTTTAAGCCTAATTCATTCGCTTTATTATTCATTTGTTCTACAAAATTAGATATACTACCAAACGTTGAAATTGCTAACGCATTAGCTGCATCAGCTGCAGATGGTAATAATGTTGCATATAATAAATCATTATAAGTTACTACATCACCAACTTTAAAACCTAAGACTAAAGCATTTTCTTCTCTTAACCCTTTTAACATATCGTAAGTAATTGTTACTTGTTTATTTATATCTTCAATATTTTCAATTGCCACAATTGCTGTCATTATTTTAGTCAAACTTGCTATTTTAATTGTTTGTTCACTATTTTTTTCATATAATATTTCATTATTGTTTAAATTATATAAAATAGCATTATTAGATTTAATTTCAATTGCTCTAACGAATGGTATAAATATAAATAAAATTATTGATAAATAAAGTATTTTAAATCTCATATCAATCCCTCAATTATAGAATAGCATATTTTCTTTTAAAAAACCAGAAAAAAAAGAGACCATAAGGCCTCATCTATATAAAACGCTAAAAAGCATTAGCGTAACAAAAGAAACAAACTTTAATATTACAATCTATATTTAATATATCCATTTATAACATATTATATTCGTAAAATATATGTTATTTATTATAATATATTAAAAACTTTAATTTTTGTGTAGACATTTAACTATTATAAATTCAATTTATCTTAGTTACAAATTTTAATGATTATAAGTCTTTTTTTAGATTTATTTTGAATTCACTAAATCCAAATTTTTTATATAAATTTATAGCATTTTTATTATGTGCAAGAACATTAATATTTATAAATTCAACATCAGTATTCTTTATAATACTTAAAGCAGTTTCCATAAGATTAGTTGCAATACCATTATTCCTATAGTTTTCATCTACATACAATCCATCTATCAAAAAACCTTTTTTATTATTAGCAATTATTGATTTCAAATAAATATAGCCTTTTATAATTTTATCTTCTTCACAGCATAATAATATATTATCTTTATTTTTAATAACATTTTTAAAATAATCTTTTACTATAAAATTTTTATCAATCGAAGAATCATATTTTCTTTCATCTTGAATTAGTTTTGTTAATAAATTATCGCATACACTTGCTCTTTCATCATCAAAAATTCGAAAAATCATAAAAATCACCTCATAAATTCATTATATCACACTAATTCATATTCCCTTATAGTAATTCTATCATCTGAACAATATTCAATTATAAATCTATTTTCTTTTTTACAAATTAATATACCTATTGTTTTATTATTATTTATTTCTTTTATATTCATATCAATATAATTCATATATTTTTGAACTTGTGATATATATTCAACTTTAAACTCAGTTACTTTTAATTCTACAACTACATAACAATTAAACTTTATATTAAATAATAACAAATCAATATAATGATTTCTGTCTCCTATTTTAATTTTATATTCACTACCTATAAAACTAAATGAATTACCAAGTTCTTTCATAAAAGATTCAATATCTTCCAAAATTAAATTATGTAATGCTTTCTCAGTAACTATTTCAGTATTATTTCTATTTCTAATTAGTATGGGATTTGGTACTAAATTTTTTACTTCAATTTTATCTTTAGAAACTATTTTGTTTTTAGTTTCAATTGGTATTCTTTGATATTCCTTGTTTTTAATTTTTTCTCTTAATTCTCTTTTAGATAAATTCCCTTCATATGCAATATTAATATAATATATCAATTCATTATCGTCTTTAATTGATAATAATTCAGAATAATGGCTCCAAGACAATTTGGTCGCCAGTGGCGACCATTTTTCATTTTTGAATATTCTATAATATTGTCTAATACGTCTCAATGTTCTCTCGTTATACTTTTTCCCAAACTCAGTAACCAGTCTATTTGAATAATCATTTAAAATATTATCTCCATACTTACTGCCAGCTTCATCCAGCAATTTACCAACTTCAAAGTATGTAATAACTTTATGCCTTTCTTTTGAATAATCTTTTACTTTTGAATATATTTCATTATCAATTAATTTGTTTTTTATCTCATTGTAATAATTCATGTCTACTCCTTCCTATGGACTACAAGTCTCAATTTGTAATTTATCATTTTTAATTTTAAACATAATACTACCATCTTGATCTGTTCTATATATTTTTGAATCATTTAAAGTGTCCAATACTTCTTTATTTGGATGACCATATCTATTATTCTTTCC
Organism: uncultured Bacilli bacterium; assembly: GCA_934167465.1. Classification (GTDB taxonomy): domain Bacteria; phylum Bacillota_I; class Bacilli_A; order RF39; family UBA660; genus CAJOJO01. Next base: position 77,340 of record CAKPKR010000005.1, read on the forward strand.
AACACTAATTATGGAATACTTCGGTTTTATCTCATCAATAAATTCTTTACTACTGCTTGTATTTGAACCATGATGACCCACTTTAAGAAAATCTATATTTTCAAGACTATATTTATTTAATATATCTTGTTCTTTATTTATTCCAGCATCTCCCATAAAAAGAAATTTTATATTTTTATAATTAAAATAAATTACATTGGAACTATCATTTTCATTATCATATTCTTTCGTTTGTAAAAAATATAATTTGTTATTAACTAAATTTAATTCTTTGATACAGAAATAATTTTTTATTCTCTTTTTATCTAATACCTTAATTAATTCGCTTTCTAAATTGTTCAATTCTCCACAATTAAATATTACTTTTTTTACTTTAAAATTATTTATTAAATATTCTGCTTCTCCCATATGATCATAGTCCCCATGGGTAAGTATTAAATAGTCTATTTTTTTAATACCTATTGATTTAAAATATGGAATTAATACATTCTTACCAATATAATGATTATTTTTTTCAGTATAATTTACAATTCCACCTGTATCAATTAGAATATTTGTATTATGAGGTAATTCAATTAATGTCGAATCTCCTTGTCCAACATCTAATATTGTTATAATTGGATAATTAAGAAAAAATCTCAAATTACTCCAAAATATTAAAAATATTATTAATATAATTACTTTGAATTTTTTAAAATTATTAAATAAATTTATTATAAAAATATAATAAATAATAATTAATATTATTGGCAATTTAGGAATTATAAAAAGTACATTTAAATTCGAAAAGATGTTAACCATCAATTCTAATATATATATTAAAAATGTAATTAATGGTTCTAAAAACGGAAATATAAATGATAGCAATGTTATCGGAAAAACTATAGTTGATACATATGGAACAAATATACAATTAAAAATTATACTTAATAAGTTTATTTGATTAAATCCATTTATCATAATAGGAATACTTACTATGTAAGAGATTAAAGAAGTAAAAAATAATTGAATAATATAATTTTTATGATTCAACATATTATTAAATTTTATTAAAAAATAACTTATTGTAAAACTAAAAACAAAACCTAAGTCATATACATAATAAGGATTAAAAATTAATAAACAAAATAGTATTATAAGTAATATGTCTTTGTTTTCTATTTTAATCTTAAATATTTTTTTAATATTAATTAATATAAATAATAAACTAGCTCTAATAATTGATGGAGAGTAATTTGTTAAAAACATATAAAATATTAAAAATAAACTAATTAGTAAAATATTGATATTTTTTTTATTAATTTTGTTTAACATAAATAATAAGATGCCTGTTAATAAAGAAATATGCATACCTGATATAGCAAATAAATGACTTATTCCTAATAATTGATAATTAGTTTTTATATCTTCATCTAATTCATTATTACCTAATATAAATAATTTTAAATAATTTTTATTTTTACTTTTTTCTATTTTATTTATTATATAATTTTTAATTTTATATTTTAATGATATTTTAGAATTAATCATTTCATAATTATCAATTTTAAAAATCCATTTTATTTTTTTACTCAACATATATTTTTTATAGTTGAATAAATTAAAGTTAGTGTTTTCTTTTATTTTTTCTAAAGAACCATTTACTTTTATTTTCATTCCTAATTTTAAATTAATATTACCTTTATAAGTACATAATATTTTTTCTTTTGCTTTTAATTCAATTTTAGTATAATTTCCTTTTTCAGTTATTTTAGTAACTATTCCTATTAATTCATTTTCTGATTTGTATTTTGAAAAATATATTTCATTTTTTAAAATAATTATTAAGTAAATTAATATACTAAATAGTAATATTATCTTTAATTTTTTCAATTAATGAATCTCCTATACCTTTTACATTAGTTAATTCTTTTATTTCTTTAAATTTACCATTTTGTTCACGATACTCAATAATTAATTTGGCTTTTGCTTCACCTATGCCAGACAGTTTAGTTAATTCATCAATATTAGCTGTATTAATATTGATTAAATTGTTTGTTTCTTCTTTATTTTCTTGTTTTTCTTCTTTATAATCTTCAATACATGCTTCATTTACTTTGTCAGGACAACTTGGTACTTCTATATAGACATATTCTGTTTTGATTTTGCTATTATTATAATTTTCTATTTCTTCTCTAGTATAAATAATTATAACCATTTCATCATTGATTTTTTTTGACAAGTTTATTAAACTAGTATCTGCATTTTCAGTTAATCCTCCAGCAATATTTATAACATCAATTACTCTAGAATTATCATCTAATTCATAAACCCCCGGATTATTTATAGCACCTTTTATTTCAACTTTTATTTTTTTATTTGTTTCTGCTTTTTTATTTTCATCTTTTGTTTCAATTAAATTAGTTTCTGCAGAAACTATCTCAGCTTGATTAAAACAATATGTAATAACTGCTATTAAAAGAGAAATCAATATTACAGATATGCCAATTATTGTTTTTTTATTGTCTTTTATAAATTGCACTTTCTCACCTCCTCATTAAAATTATTAGACAAAACTTTTTTATTTCCTTACAAAAAAGCAAAAAAAAATTACTTTTTTGTAATTTTTTTTATTATATGAATTTATTTATTGATTAAAAAACTTCATTATTTAAAATGAAGTTAACCACTATAAATATTTTTTAATTAATTTGTATTCATCTGAATCATTTGACAATGTTTCATTTAATTCTTCAAATAATTTTTTTTGATCTCTAGTTAGTTTTTTAGGAATAACTACATCTAGAATAATATACATATCGCCCATTCTTCCATTATTAACATCTTCAATACCTTTTCCTTTAATACGATGTTTATCTCCTGATTTAGAACCAGCTGGTATAGTTAGTTTAACTGTTCCATATAAAGTAGGTACATCTACTTTAGTTCCAAGTACTGCATCAGTAATTGTAATAGGTAATAATAAATATATATCATTTTCTTTTCTTTCAAATATTGGATGTTTTTTAACTTTGAATTCAATATAAATATCTCCGTTAGGTCCACCATTGGTTCCTGCTTCACCTTTACCAGCTAATCTTAATCTATTTCCATTATCGATTCCAGCAGGTACTTTAACATCAATATCTTTGTTTTTTCTTATTTTTCCAGTTCCTCTACAAGAAGAACATTTTGTCTTAAAAGTTGATCCAGTTCCACCACAATCTGGACAAGTAGTTCTAGTCATGAATGAACCAAACATTGTGGCTTGTTGTCTTGTTACTTGACCAGTTCCATTACAAGTTGAGCATGTTTTTTTATCATGTCCGCCTTCACCATTACAACTAGAGCATTCTTCGTCTAAATTAACATTGATAGTTTTTTTGCATCCAAAGGCTGCTTCTTCAAATGTTATTTCCATTCTAACTAATGTATCAGCACCTTTTCTAGCTCTACTTTTTCCTCTTCCTTGTCTACCAAAAGTACCTCCAAAAAAGTCACCAAAAATATCACCTAAGTCAATATCGCCAAAGTCAAAATCAAATCCGTTTGCGCCATTGAATCCGCCATTATTTTCAAATGCAGCGTGACCAAATTGATCATATTGTTTTCTTTTATTAGCATCTGATAATACAGCATAAGCTTCTTGAGCTTCCTTAAATTTTTCAGCAGCATTAGGTTCTTTAGAAACATCAGGATGATATTTTTTGGCTAATTTACGGAAAGCTGATTTAATTTCATCTTCAGTTGCTGTTTTAGAAACTCCTAAAACTTCATAATAATCTTTTTTCATACAACACCTTCTTTTTATTTTTTAATCAACGTTTTAAATTCATTAATTGTTTCATCAAACATTTTGATGGCACTTTCAATAACTTCACTACTATTAACATCAACACCTGCTATCTTAAGTTCGTTGGCTGGGTAATCACTACCTCCTGATTTCAAAAATTTTAAATAATTTTCTAAAGCATTAGGTTTATTATTTACTATTCCATCAACTATATAGCAAGCGGATGACAAACCAATTGCATACTTATATACATAGAAATCATAGTAAAAATGTGGTATTCTTTCCCATTCATACTTAATTTCTTCATCTACTACTACATTAGGTCCAAAATATTCTTTATTTAATTTATAATATTCATTTGATAATAATTCATTAGTTAAAATTTCACCATCTTCATATTTTTTATGCATATCTCTTTCAAATTCTGCAAACATTGTTTGTCTATAAATTGTTCCTTTAAATAATTCCATTAAATTATTTAAAATAAATAATTTTTCTTTTTTATCTTTAGAATTTTTTAATAAATATTTGTTTAAAATTAATTCATTTACTGTAGAAGCAACTTCAGCTACAAATATTTTATATCCAGAATTGTTATAAGTGTTATTCTTGCAAGAATAATATGTATGCATTGAATGGCCTAATTCATGAGCAAGAGTTGATACATCATTAAGTTTTCCTTCAAAATTTAATAATACAAAAGGATTTGTATCATAGAAACCACTTGAATATGCTCCCCCTCTTTTACCAACATTATTATATACATCTATCCATCTTTCATCAAATGCTTTTTTCAAATTGTTAATATAATCATCACCTAATATAGATAATGCATTGATTACAATTTCTTTTGCTTCTTCAAAACTATATTCTTTATCTAAATCTTTTATTAATTCGACGTAAATATCATATAAATGTAATTCATCTAAATTAAGTATTTCTTTTTTCAAATCATAATATTTATATAGTACATTTAGATTTTTATGAACTGTTTCAATTAAATTATTATAAACTGTTGTATCTATGTTATCACTAAATAATGATGCTTCTAAACTACTATTAAATTTTTCTATTTTTGCCATTCCTACTAAATAATCAACATTTTCCTTAAATGTATTTGATATTGTATTTTTATATTTAGCATATGTTTCTAATAACAATTTAAATGCATTTTTACGAATTTCACGATCGCTTGAATGAATAAATTTTGAATAATTACTTTCAGTAAATTCAACTAAATTTCCATTTTCATCTTTAATATTACCAAATTTCATATCAGAATCTGTTAATGATTCAAATATATGTTCTGGTGAATTAAGAACTTTAGAAAAAACAGATAATAGCTTTTCTTGTTCTTCAGATAGTTTATGGGTTTCAAAACGATAAAAACTTTCTAAATTAAATCTATATTTTTCCAATTGTTCATTTTCTTCTACTAATTTTTTTACTTCTTCATATGGTTTTTTATACATTTCTGGAGCAATAAATGATGAAAGTTCACTATATTTAGTAAATATATTATCAACTTTACCTTTTAATTCTTGTGCTTTAATATTTGTTGTATCTTGATCAAATTTTAAATGTGAATAATAATATAGTTTGCTCATTTTTCTATCTATGTCATCACTTAGTTCTAAAAATTCTAATAATGTTTTTGAATTTTCTAAAATTCTACCACGATAATTTTCAATTTCATATATTTTATTATTTACCAAATCATAATTACTTAAAAATTCTTCATCATCTTTATATATTGTTGTTAAATCCCATTTGTATTTTTCTTCTATTTCTTCTCTAGTTCTTTGTTTTTCCATATTCTCTCCTTTATAGTAGTAGAAGTCCTAGTTAAACTAGAACTTCATTTTATTATTATTTTTCTTCAAATTCAGCATCAATTACATCATCTTTTTTATCTTCTTTTGAATCATTAGATTCTTCAGTTTGATTAGCTTGAGCGGCTTTTGCAGCTTCTTCATATACTTTTGTTGCGAAAGCCATAGCTGTTTCTTGTAAAGCTTCTTTTTTAGTTTTAATGTCTTCTACATTATTTTTTTCAATTGCTTCTTTTAATTCTTTGATTTGAGTTTCAGCTTTTTCTTTATCTTTAGAATCTATTTTATCTCCTAAATCTTTAATTGATTTTTCAGTTTGGAATACTAATTGTTCAGCTTCATTTTTAACATCGGCTTCTTCTTTACGTTTTTGATCAGCTTCTCTATTAGCTTCTGCTTCTTTTACCATCTTATCTATTTCTTCATCAGTTAAATTTGTGCTTGAAGTAATAGTAATTGATTGTTCTTTATTAGTTCCTAAATCTTTAGCTTTAACATTAACAATTCCGTTAGCATCTATATCGAATGTTACTTCAATTTGAGGTACTCCTCTTGGAGCGGCTGGAATATTAGATAATTGGAATCTACCTAATGTTTTGTTATCACTAGCCATTGGTCTTTCACCTTGTAGAATATGGATATCTACAGCTGGTTGATTGTCAACAGCAGTTGAGAATATTTGTGATTTGCTTGTTGGTATTGTTGTATTTCTTGGAATTAATACTGTACATACATTACCCATTGTTTCAATACCTAATGATAATGGTGTTACATCTAGTAATACGATATCATCAACTTCTCCTGTTAAAACACCACCTTGAATTGCAGCACCCATTGCTACTACTTCATCTGGATTAACTCCTTTAGATGGTTCTTTTCCTAATTCGTTTTTAATTAAATCAACTACTTTTGGTATACGAGTAGATCCACCAACTAATAAGATCTTATCAATATCATTTTTAGTTAAGTTAGCATCTTTTAAAGCTTTTCTAACTGGTTCTAGAGTCGAATCTAATAAATCGTTGATTAAATCTTCAAATTTAGCTCTTGTTAAATTAGTTGATAAATGTAATGGTCCAGCTTCACCTTGAGTTATAAATGGTATAGATACTTCTGTTTGATTCATACCTGACAAATCTTTTTTAGCTTTTTCAGCAGCATCTTTAATTCTTTGCATTGCCATTTTATCATTAGATAAATCAATTCCATTTTCTTTTTTGAATTCAGCTACTAAATAATCCATAATTCTCTTATCGAAGTCATCTCCACCTAAATGGTTATTACCACTTGTTGATAATACTTCAAATACACCATCACCTAATTCAAGGATTGAAACGTCAAATGTTCCTCCACCTAAATCATATACTAAGATTTTTTCGTTTTTATCTTGTTTATCAAGACCATATGCTAAAGCAGCAGCAGTTGGTTCATTGATAATTCTTTCTACTTCTAGACCAGCAATTTTACCAGCATCTTTAGTTGCTTGTCTTTGTGAGTCGTTGAAGTAAGCAGGTACTGTTATAACTGCTTTTGTTACTTTTTCTCCTAGATATGCTTCAGCAGTTTTCTTTAAATCTCCTAATATCATAGCTGATATTTCTTGTGGTGTATATTTTTTACCATTGATATCAACTTTTTTATCAGTTCCCATATCTCTTTTTATTGAATATACAACATTTGGATTTGTAATCATTTGGTTTTTAGCCTTTAAGCCAACAATTATTTCCCCATCTTTTCCAAATGCAACTACTGAAGGAGTAGTTCTATTTCCTTCTGGATTTGCTATTACTTTAGCTTCTCCACCTTCAAATACAGATACACAACTATTTGTTGTACCTAAGTCAATTCCTATTGTTTTACTCATATTTATCACCTTTCCTTATTCACTTACTTTGACCATAGCAGGTCTTATAACTTTATCTTTTAATAGATAACCTTTTTGTAATACTTCTAGTATCATTCCTGATTCTGTACCTTCTTTTTTTTCAGTCATTACTGCTTGATGGTATGTTGGATCAAATGGTTTATTATTACCATCTATTGCTTTAACACCATAACTTTCTAAAATAGTTATTAGATTGCAATACATCATTTTAAATCCACTCAAGAATTTTGATACTTCATCTTCTAGATTATCATCATCCATTTTAATTGCTCTTTCAAATGTATCAATTATTGGTAACATTTCTTTTACCAAATCTTCATTTGCATATTTAAGCATTTTAGATACTTCTTCATCTTTTCTTTTACGGTAGTTTACTAAATCTGCTTTAGCAATCAAACTAGCATTTGTTGCTTCTTCTAATTTTTTTTCTAATTCTTTTATTTTTTCTTCGTGTTTATTTTTTTTATTTTTTTCTTTTTTTTCAGAATGTTCTTTATGATTACATTCTGTTTCTTTACATTCACATTTTTCTTCACAATTACATTTTTCTTCGCAATTGCACTTTTCTTCAGTACACTCGCATTTTTTATTCTTTTCCATACAGCCTCCCTTGTATATTAAGTTTTTATTATTATTTTTTATTCATTGTTTCCAATATTTTCTTTTATATATTCTAGTAATGTTGTAACTCTATCATATTCCATTCTTTTTGGGCCAATTAAAGCAATTGTTCCTTCCTCACCATTTAATGTATAGTTGGTTTTAATTACTGTTATATCATCATCAAATTCATTTTCACTACCAATATATATATTTATGCCATTTTCATTTTCTTGTTTACTGATGTTTTTAATAAATTCTTTATCTTCAAATTTATTAAGAATTTTTTTTATTTTTTCAGTGTCATTAAATTCAGGAGCATTTAATATATTACTTGGTTTTGTTACTTTTATTTCTGTTTCTTCTTTAAAATCGTTAAATACATTATATAAAGCATCATAAATAGCTTTTTGTTGTTTAATAGAATCAGCTATTTTAGGTTTTACTTCTATTTCTAGTTTCATACTAACTTCGTCAATAGGAGTTCCTATAATGAATTTATTGACTAAATCAACTGTTTGTTTGATTTCTAATAATGATATTTTTTCTTCTATTCTTAAACTTCTATGTTCAACATATCCTTTATCTGTTACGATAATAGCAACTAAATCAGTATCATTTAATGGTATTACTTCAATTTTACTTATTTTATTTTCACTTGAAGATTTTCCAAGGACGATAGAGGTATAATTTGTTAGTTCAGATATTATTTCCATACTTTTAATAATAGCATCTGATAAAACTAATGATTTATTACTAAATATTGTTTGTAGTTTTAATACATCTTCTCCTGTTAGTTCTTTAGGTTTCATTATATTATCTACATAATAACGATATCCTTTTTCACTAGGTATTCTACCAGACGAAGTATGAGTTTTTTCAAGTAATTCTAGATTTTCAAGATAACTCATTTCATTTCTGATAGTAGCACTTGAACAATTTAGTTTTTCACATAGTGATTTAGATCCAATTGGTCGAGCGCTTTTAATGTATTCTTCTACTATTAGTTTAAGTAATTCTTCTTGTCTTTTATTAATCACTTAATCACCTCTTTTAGCACTATTCTCATCTAAGTGCTACTAACATTATATATTATATGTTAGCACTTGTCAATATATGAGTGCTAAAAAAATAAAAAAATATTCAATATATTTTTGAACATTTGTTTAGACACTATTTTAATTTTTCTATTTCCTCTTTTGATAGACCTGTTGCTTTAGATATAACATTAATATCTATACCAAGATTTTTAAAATTTGTTGCTATTTCAATACTTTTATTTTTTGAACCTTTCTCCATACCTCTCTCCATACCTTTCTCCATACCTTTTTCTATGCCTTCTTTTAAACCTTTGTTTAAGCCTTTTTGTAATCCTTTTTGTTC
>CAKPKR010000006.1 GCA_934167465.1 uncultured Bacilli bacterium
TGGCTATGCAGGAGTATCTTTAATACTGTTAGATGTAATCGCAAATTAGGTGCTACCTAATTTTATAACCAAGTATAAACCGACAAGCGTACTTGTTAAAGTGCTGAATCTAACAGGAAAGTATCTGATGAAATGTATATCAAATTGTCAAAGAACGCTCCTGCTCCTCTAAACAAAAAAGAACAGGTGAAAGAGATTTAATTCCTCTCACCTGTTTCCTCACTTATCTTTAAAAATGGACACTAAATTTTAAAATTTTTTTATTTTCTCAATATTTTGCCTAATTCTTCTATGGCTCTCTTATAGAAACTCTTACAGAATGTTGTGTACATTTTCCTTTTTCTGCTATTTCTTTTGTAGATAGTTCATCAAAATAATATAGTTTAATTCTTTTATGTTGTATTTTTGGGAGTTGTTTTATTGCTCTCATCAGTTCGTCATAAGCTGCTTTTCTTATAGTAGAATCTTCTAATGATAAAGGCTTGTCCTTTGCTCTTGTTTCAAGATTATTTTCAAATATTTCTGAATGTTCAATATGTCTATCATATTCATTTAGTTCATCCAAATCCTATAATTCAAAATTATCAAAGGCTTTATATACTTTCTTACTAACTTCTACTTTTTGTATATTTCCCTTTCCATCTTTAAAACTAACCATATAAATATTTTTTTCTTCTATATAATTTAATGTATAAAGATTATCCTTATATTTTCTTCTTTTAGGGCGTTCTGCCATCTTTAATTCCTCCAATCAATTTAAAATTTTTAAAACTTTAAATTGATTAAAGGTGGGCTTCTACACCTAAATATTCTTTTGTTTAAAATGCAAAAAGAGCCAAGCAAGTCCTTAATTAAAAAGGAACTTAACCTGACTCTTTTGATAAACACTATATTTGGATTATCATCTACTAAAAACACAAGATGGTATTATCTTACATTCATAAGCACATCCTCATTTCAGAGTCAATGCCTTATTCTTTAATAAGTGGCACATAGAGAATACTACCTAAAAACCTGTGTACTTTTTTTCTTATCATTTACATAGCAGCAATATCATCTTGTAATAGAAAATATACTGCTAAAACTTTTCTATTCTATTTAATTTTTCATTATTTTATCACTTTTCTTTCTTTTAAATATTACACTGCTATATCGGCATTGCTACTAGATATCCAGATGCTGTAAATCTATCAAGAATAACTCCCATAATTAAACTAAAAGCCAACACCACTGTATTTTTTAAAAAATTTCTTTTTGCAGCAAATGTAGGTCTATCTTCTTTCTTTATCAAAGTCATTCTCCAATTAACAAAAGTTATATATCCCATTTCTCCAGTAATTGCATAAATTGTTGCAAGTATAAAAAACAAAATAGTCCTAATGTTTATATCACTTGATAAAAATGGTATAAATGCCATAGAAACCGAAGAAATCCTATATATTGAATAATTTGTTAATACAACCTTTTTAGATTGTCCAATTTTAGAAAATAATGGTGCTGCAAAAACTTGAATTACATTAGTCATTGTATCTAATACTGCATATATTCCTAGTGCTAAATCAGATAAAACCAAATATATAGCAAAAGCAGAAATAAATGAAGCACTTGCTATTCTATTGTTAGCAGTATCTAGAACTGATGATGTTAAATATTTCTTATATTCTTTTTTGTAATTTATTTTTTATCTCCATTATAATTTAATATGTTTTTCTATTATATTTATTTTTTCACCAACGATGTTCACTTCTAAATATACTCCATCTGGAACACCATCATTTTTATTATTTTCACTAATTGAGCCTACAATAAAATAATTTATATTGTTTTCAGCCAATTTTTTAGTCCAATGTTGATGACCAGAGAACACTCCAATTATATTTTTACTTTTCTCCAATATTTCTTTCACTTCTTTGCGATTAGCAAGTAATGCACTTTCTGGGCAACTTTCAAACCACCAATTTCCAATCATACTATCATTAGCGATTCCAAAATGATTAAACACTAAACAAGGATTATTATTACTTTGTAGATCAGCCTTTAACCAAGTTATATCTTCTTCTGATATAAACTGTGTTTTTAATATGCCACCCTCAGCAGTGCCTAAATCATTTTTTACATCTAATCCTAAAAAAATTAAATGATAGCCTTTTATATCTATTGAAAAAGTAGAATGTCCATATCCCATTATATTTTCCACTTCTTCCCTAAAATTCATAGAGCGTAAATCGTGATTGCCAGGAATTGCATATAATGGTACTTTTATTTTTTTCAATTTATTACAAATATACTTTAAGTTTTCAATATCTTGCTTATAGTCATTTGTATCTTCTATAAAATCACCTAAATAAATACAAACATCTGGCTTTATTTCATTATTTATTCTGTTTGATAAATTTTCCAATAAAGGAATTGCTAAATGGGGTAATTTTCTATTGTATTGTTCTTTATGTTTTTCATCCAAATAATGCAAATCAGAAAAAACTACTAACCTTAAAGATATATTTTCAATCATTATCTTACCTCATACTATATTTTTTCTTCAAATTTCTCTATTTTTCTTATATTCATTCCCATTATCAATATAGATAATGTCAGTATTACCATTACAATGTTTAGTATTACTTGACTTCCACTTATACCTGCAAATAAAAGCATTAAGTACCCAACAATTCTACCACAATTTAAAATTCCCTCTCTTATTGCAAAAAACTCGCTTTGATTTTCTTTTCTTACAATATAACTATCAGATAGATTAAATAATCTAATTTCTCTTATTTCAGCAAGTAATGAATCATAATAATCTTCATCAAAGAACACACCATTTTCCATTCTCTTTTTATCTATTATATAACCTTTTTTTGAAAACTCCTTTAATATATAAGTTGCCCATCTTCTAAATTGTATAGCTCTATCTGAGTTTGTTCTATAACCTACTGAAATAACCATATCTAAGTTATAATATAATACATTCCTAGTAATCTCTCTATTGCCTTCTTTTTGAACTAGTGCATAATTTGCACTAGTTGAATTCTCATTCAATTCAAATTCAGAATATATATTTTTAATATGCTTAGTAACTACTGTTCTGTCCACATTAAAAAGTTCTCCAATAGCTTTCTGTGTTAGCCATAAATCACCATCTTCAAATCTAACTTGAATTCCCTTATCATGTGTTTGTCTTTCAAATATTAAGAATTCTGCACTGCTACTTCTTACAATTAAATCTTTTGTCATTTTTAACATCTCCTATATATAAAATCTTAGTTTTCCATCAAATGGAATTACCATTGAGTTTTAATAATTCTAATCATTTTTAACTATTAAACATAAGAAAGAAAGAAATAAAAATTTCTTTATTTACAACAGCTTATGAGTAATTTTCTATAAGTCGGTATATACCAGTTTATATTAGCTTTATTTTCATTTATTTGGATTAACTCCTTTACTTATTATATTTCATATAATATCTAGATTCAGTTTCTTCTATAACATTAAATTCTAATTTCTTATATAGAGATATAGCTTTTTTCATTTTCTTTAAACACCAACAAATATACTATAGCATTATTTTATTTCTAAAATCTTTCTTTTGTTTAGGGATAATATTTCAAAACTTTTTTCATTATATAATTCATTCGCTAATTCTATTGATTCTTTTAACAATTCTTCTAAACTGTTTATTGGATTTTTATTATAGTCTTCTTTATATAACCAATCCAGATATTTTATTTTTGTAGCTTCATTAGGTCTTCCATATATTACTTTACCAGAATGTAACCAATATCCAAATTCTACATTTGTAGTAAAACCAGGCATATTCGGTAAACTCCTAGGTATCCAAAACATAATAACTGTTGCTTCTGTTAATGCCTCTCTTTCCCACATTGCTTGATCAACATAATCTGTTTTTGGTTTCCAAGTTGAATATTCAGGAACATAAACTACACCATCAAATCCTAACTCATTTAATTTTTCACAAACAATAGTTCTCCAAGATTTTACATTTTCATTTCTTGGAGTTGGACCCGCTATGAATATAGATTTTTTATTTTTTATAACTTTTTGATCCGAATAATTAATTATCATTAATATCACATTCCTTTCTTAATAGTATTTAATTAAATACTGTTTAATCCATTAATTTATCAAAGTCTGAAACATAGCTTTTATATTGTAAAATTTTATACTAATTAAATTCGTTTTATAATGCTCACTTTTTTAATCTATTTAAGTATAACATAAAAAAGACAGATTTCAAATCTATCTAATTATTGATTAATTAAATTTACTTATTTAATAGACTGATCAATCTACCATATAATCACTTTTTAATTAATTGAATTGATCTACCATTATTATCTGAAATAAAAAAACTTTCCCTATTCAAATCACCAAAAAATACATCAAGTTTTTCTTTACAATATCCTAAAGATTCAAGTAGCTTACAATAATCTTCTTCTGTTTCATATCTATATGCAACATGATCAAAATTTTCCTTATTAGAAGATTCAAATAGTTCTAATGAATGATTATTTAATCTTAATGTCGCCCATTTATAGTTACCATCTTTAAATCTTTCAACTAAACTATATCCGAAATTTGTATAGAAAAGAATTGATTCTTCTAAATCAGTAACTGTAATTGCAATATGATCTAAATCTAACATAAAATACCTCCTACAAATATTATAATCTTTCAAGTAGGAAGTAATCTTGCTAGATAATTATTTTTTCTATTCTTTTTAAATTTAAATGTCTTATATCATTTAAATCTTCTGAATAACGTACTATAATCATTACAGTATTTTCATATATATATATTTGAATTGGTAATACATCCCTAGTTTTTTTCAAACCTTTACTATTATATTCAATTGTTATTGATGCATTATTGTTAATTGCATTTTGAATTATGCTTATTTTTCCTTTTTCTTCATTACTTATATTTTTGGTTTCATCAACTAATCTGCAATAATTACTTATTTTATATTTTATTTCTTCTAAGTCTCTTTTATCATTATCTGATAATTTATCTATTAACAAATTAACTTTATCTATATCATTCTTATTAAATAAAATTGAGGGGATTTCTACTTTTGATTGTAGCCTATACCCTCCATTTTGTCCCATAATATTTTCTAGATATATTCCTTCTTTTTCAAGTTCTTCTTTATATTGTCTCACAGTTCTAGGCGTAACTTCTAACATTTCAGCTAACTTTTTACAATTATAAATTTTTCCTGAAGATAAGATATCCAACATTTTAATATTTTTTGAAATCTTTGACATGAATTTCTCCTCTTTTAGTTAAACCTAATTTTATTGTTCCAAAAAAATATTATCATATAGAAATATCTTTGTAAATATATTTAAAAACATCTCAATGAGATGTTTTAAGCAATTTTTACAATATTTAAATATGCACTGGTATCTGAAGCAGGTGATATTGTTGCAGCATCTGTTGCTTCTATTGTTAATCCGATTTCATCACCAGCATTAAATGCATTTATTGTACTACCAACAAAATCAGTGTCAACATTGGCCGTAACATTCTTACTTATTGCTGTACTACCAATAGGTGTTTCTTTTTGTTTAACATGTATAGTAACATCAGTATTTGTGCTAGCACTTCCAGAGAAGTAATAATCCACTTTATAAGTACCATCAGTAGGAATTGTTAGTTTATTTTGAGTATTTAATGTTATTCCATTCGAAGGTCCATTACTTCCAAGTGGTATATCTTGGGCTATATTTGCTTCTAAAGTTATATTATTTTCAGTAGTATCATATTTACGACCATATGTATTAGTTGGAGAAGCAGCCGCTGGTCCCGTTGGTCCTTGTGGTCCTGCTGGTCCTGCTAACCCTTGTACTCCTTGTTGACCTTGTGGTCCTGCTGGACCTGTTGGTCCTTGTGGTCCTTGAGGTCCTGTTGGTCCCGCTGGAATTCTAAAATTTAAAATTGTATTTTGATTAGTTCCTGAATTTGTTACAGAAGCATTTGTTCCAGGCGCACCTGTTGTAGTAGTTCCAACTGTAATTGTAGCTGGTCCTTGTGGTCCTGTTGGTCCAATTACAACTAATTTCTCTTTGCATTTTTTTCCTTCAGCTAAAATTTTTTCAATTTTTCGAGAATATTTTTCATTATTCATTTTATATTCCTCCTTTACTATATTTTATGAATAATAAAAAAAATGAATATTATATAAATCACAAAAAAAAGAGATTATTTATCTCTAATATGCTTTAGCAAAATTAACGATGTGTTTTGCTTCTTCACCACAACATATACATTTTTCATTAATTGGTTCCTTATCACTAATACATCTACTTGTAGCTGTAGTATCTTCTTTTATCTTTAGTTCGCATTCTGTTTTACCACACCAAGGTGCTTGAATAAAGCCACCAACTGATTCTAATTTTTCTTTGAACTCATCATAAGTTGAAACTTTAGTCATATGTTCACTTAGAAAAGAACAAGCTTTTTCATACATTTCATTATGAATTATATTTAATAAACCTATTATAGTTTCAGATAACTTAGTATCTAAATTAAGTTCAACTTTATTTCCGTCATTTCTTTTAGCAATAACACATTTATTATTTTCAATATCCTTAGGACCTATTTCAATTCTAATTGGAATACCTCTCATTTCAGCTTCAGCAAATTTATAACCCGGAGATTTATCTGTATCATCAATATCTACTCTTAATCCTTTTTTTGTTAATTCTTCTTTGATTTCAATTGCTTTTTCCATTACGCCATCAACATTTTGTTTGATAGGAATTATTCTTACTTGAATAGGTGCTACCTTAGGTGGTAACACTAGTCCATTGTCATCACCATGAACCATAATGACTGCTCCTATTAATCTAGTAGAAACTCCCCAACTTGTTTGATAAACATATTGCCATTTATTGTCTTTATCCAAGAATTTCATATCAAATGCTTTAGCAAATCCTTGACCAAAATAATGAGAAGTTCCAGATTGTAAAGCTTTTCCATCATGCATCAATGCTTCAATTGTATAAGTTGCTTCAGCACCAGCAAATTTTTCTTTTTCTGTTTTTAATCCAGTTACCATTGGAATTGCTAATAAATCAGCAGAAGTTTTTTTATAAATATTTAGCATTTGTATTGTTTCTTCTATGGCTTCTTCTTTAGTTGCATGAACTGTGTGACCTTCTTGCCATAAAAATTCAGAGCCTCTTAAGAAAGGTCTTGTAGTTTTTTCCCATCTAACTACACTACACCATTGATTATATTTTTTAGGTAAATCACGATAAGAATTTACTATTTTAGCATAATGCTCACAAAATAATGTTTCACTTGTAGGTCTTACTACACATTTTTCATCTAATTCTTCTAGTCCCCCTTGGGTTACAACTGCACATTCAGGAGCAAATCCTTCAACATGATCTTTTTCTTTTTGTAATAAATTTTCTGGTATTAACATTGGCATATAAACATTTTGATGTCCTGTTTTTTTGAATTCATTATCCATATATTTTTGGATATTTTCCCATATTGCATATCCATATGGACGATATATTATAAATCCTTTTAAACTTGAATAGTCCATTAATTCTGCTTTTTTACATACATCTGTATACCATTTAGCAAAGTCATCTTTCATACTAGTAATTGCTTCGTTCTTCATTTTTTCACTCTTTTCTAAATCATTGTAATTATATCAAAAATATATAGGTCTAACAATTATATTGTTTTTTCTTTTTCCATAGTTATATGGTCAATTAAAAATCCCTTAGTTGGTTTATCTGATATCATTTCATAGCACAAATTCATACATTCATCATTATCAGTTATTCCTTTATAATCAATATATTTTTGTCTATTAAATATTAATGTCAATGTTGATTCAATTCTCTCTATTATATCATCATAATTGATATCATTGAAAAGATATATTGTAAGTAAATTTAACATATAGCAATCAATTCCATCAAAAGTATCTTTAACATCATAATATTTTTTCATTGTTGAACTTATTTGATCAAAATTGTAATTTTCTATTTTAACATTAACAGAATCACATAAATATGCTTTATTTCCATCGGTAATAATGTTTTTTACATTTAAATCTGCATATATACAATTTTGATTTCTTAAATTAATTATTTCTTCTTTTAAATTCAATAACAAATTATGCTTTTCTTCATCGGTCATTATATCTTTCATTACACAAATGGGATAAAATTTTTTCATGTATTTCATTGAAAATCCTATAACATCATTATCTACTTTAACTAACTTGTCAGGTTTAATTAAAACACCTGTTTTTAGTTTATTTATCAATTTGATTTTATTTATATCAACTTGATCAGAATCATAATATTTTTTTATTAAAATTTCTCTATTGTCAGAAATATAAGTATATATTTCAGATTCATAACCTTCAGTTAATAAGTTTTTGTTTTTATCAAATTCACTTTTATTTAATTCTAAATATTCCATATAACCACCTAAATAACATTATAATATAATAAAAGAAAAAAGACAATTAATGTTTTAAAACTTTTGCCTTTAATTAAACTATTTCACCATACATATTCCAAGTTTTGATATCTGTTATTTTGACATCAACAATTTTTCCTATATTATCTTTTGAACCTTTAATATTTACTAATTTCATTGTATCAGTATATCCAAATAACATATTTTCATCTTTTTCACTTATTCCTTCTACTAATACAGGTACTATTTTTTCTAAATATTTATCATTTGCTTCCTTAGAGTATTTATTTATTAATTCATTTAAAACTTGTAATCTTTTTTCTTTTATATCTAAAGAAACATTATCGTTCATTTTAGCTGCTGGAGTTCCTACTCTAGGCGAAAAAATGAATGTAAATGCAGAATCAAATTTACAAGTATTAACTACTCCTAAAGTATCATTAAAATCTTCATCTGTCTCATTTGGAAATCCAACTATAATATCAGTTGTTATTGAAGAATAAGGTAAAGCCTTTTTAATTTTATTAAATAATGTTATATATTCTTCTTTGGTATATCTTCTTCCCATTAATTTTAAAATATTGTTTGAACCTGATTGAAGTGGTAAATGAATATAAGGCATTATATTTTTATATTTACTTATTATTTCAATCATTTTATCTGTAAAATCCCAAGGATGACTAGTAACGAATCTAATTCTTTCTATTCCTGTTTTAGCGACATCTTCTAACAAATTTTCCATTCCATAATCAATATCTAAGTCTTTTCCATAAGCATTGACATTTTGACCTAATAAAGTTACTTCTTTATAACCATCCTTTATTAAATCTTCTACTTCTTTTATGATATATTCTGGAAGTCTACTTCTTTGTTTTCCTCTAGTATAGGGAACTATACAATATGTACAGAATTTATCGCAACCATACATTATATTAATCCAAGCTTTATATTTAGAATCTCTTTTAACTGGAATATTTTCAATTACATCACCTTCAATACTAAATACTTCTATTTCTTGTTCTTTTTTTATAATTGAGTCATTTAATATTTGTGGTAATTTATGAATATTATGAGTTCCAAATACAATGTCTAACCATTTATATTTAGTTTTGATTTCATTTACAACTACTTCTTCTTGAGCCATACATCCACATATACCTGCTATTACGTGTGGTTTTTCTTCTTTTAAGTGTTTAATTCTTCCTAGATAACCAAATACTTTATTATGGGCATTTTCTCTTATAGCGCATGTATTTAATAAAATTAAATCGGCATCTTCCATTACATCCGTTTCTATATATGACATATCTTCTAAGATAGCTTTTATATTTTCTGAGTCATGTTCATTCATTTGACATCCATATGTTCTTAAAAAATATTTTTTATTTTTACCTATTTCTTTTAAATTGTTGTTCATTATATAATCATTGGTTTTAACTAAAACTTCCTTGCTTGTTCTTAATTTTGCCTCTTTTAAATTTGGTAAATTCATAAAATCACTTCCTTAAAGATAATATCATATATAATTAGTTTAATCAATTATTTTTTCTTTATTTCTAATGTATAACCTAACACATCAAATATTTTCAATATTGTTTTTAATTTAGGTGAGTTAACATTATTTTCAATTCTAGCAAGAGCTGGTTGTTTCATATTTATTAATGACGCCAAATCATTTTGTGAAAGATTTTTTTTATTCCTTAATTCACTTATTTTTTCTATTATTTCATATTCTCTATCAATTAATTCTTGTTCTTTTTTTATGTATTCTTCTTTATTCATATTTTTCTCCTATTCTTCCATTTAATAGATTATTTTTAAATTCACTTACAAATTTAAGTTCAATTTTTCCAACTAAAAAATCAATATTTTCTCTTTTTATATTATAAATATTATCAGTTTTAACAATACTGTCTTTATTCAAATTATTCATATTTCCTTTTTTTAATAATACATTACTTTCATATTTTAATTTATCAGATTTTGATGAAATTAACATACAAAAGTAATCTATATCTATTCCTCTATTTTCTTCGTCAACTATAACAAATAAATGTTTATTTACATTTTTATTTTTGTATTTACTAACATATACAATATCCCCAATTTTATATGTTCCATATACATTTAATTTTTCACCAATATAAAATCCAACTTCGTCTGGTTCTAAACTATCATATACACCATTATAAATTAATAAGTCGTCATTTTTAATAACTTCACCAATAAATTTTGACATAACCATCGTCTCATAGTAGTGATAACATATATGTTATAGAAAAGCCAATTTATTTTAAATATAAAAACAACTATATTTCAAGTTGCTCTAAAATTCTTATTGGTGTCCCGTTAGGGGCTCGAACCCTAGACCCACAGATTAAGAGTCTGTTGCTCTACCAACTGAGCTAACGAGACAAAACAACAATATCATTATAACATATTTTTCAAAAAAATACATTTTTTTAGGAATTTTTTTTGATATTTTGTTTAAATTTTCTATTTCTGTAAAATGGGACTAGTTTTTTAAATAAAAAATATATCAATTTATTGGTAATTAAATCGAACTCACCAACAAATTCAACATAATCACCACCAAATTTTTTCTTAAACTCATGTAGTCCTAATAAAGGATCATTTTCTTCTAATTTACCAACGGTTCCAAATTGGTCATATATTTTTATTCCTTTATCGTAATAATATTTAATATGCTCAAAATATGTCTTATAATTGGCATATGTATAAGATAAAATATCGTGATTTCCAGCATATAGTACCCAAGCCTTGTTTCCATATTCAACAATAAAATGGGCACTCAATATTATATTATTTCCATATTGTTCTTTTTCTTCTTGATATTTAATATTATCATTCAATAGTTTTTCTTTTCTTTTTTCTAATTCATTTAATTTAGTTTTCATACTCTTACTTAAATTATCAAGATTTTTTATTTCCTTCATTTCATTTTCTATCTCTAAAATAATATCTTTATTTTTAGAAATAATCTTATTAATATCAACGCTACCTAAAAAAATATTACATTTGTTTTTCTTACTAAATATATTATATAAATCTTGATAATATTTTTTATTATGAGTTACAAAACCTTTTCTGTTTTCAGTTATATTCATCAAATTATAAAATGCCTCTATATCATCTGATAAAGTAACCGATACATCTAAATCATTAGCTTTTTTTATTCGTTGTTTAGTTGTTTTAGAAAAATGTTCTTCAATTTGTTCGAATGGTTGATTGAAATCAATTCTAAAAGAAAATCTTGGTTGTGTTGTTTCAAATCTTTTAGTAAAACCTAAATGTTTATAACCTAATTTTTTTAAATTTTCATATGCATTAGTTTTTACTTCTAATTCTTCATCTTTATAATTATATTTTTTTATAATTACATCAGGATCAATTTTAATAAATATGCCTCTATGTTTTTTTACATATTTTTTTAATTCATTTGTGAATGTTTTTAATAAATTAAAGTCTTCAAAATTTATTACATATCCTCTTGGTGCATAAAAGTAGGAATAACCAAATACTAATTTTTTTTCTAATAGTAGTGTCGCACATACTAATTTTTCATTTTCTTTTAAGCCTACATAATGAGGAATTAATCCTTTATCAATTGAAGAAAATTCCCCCCACATTGATGATTGTAGAAAATGAGATTTATATTCATTTTTTTCTACAAATTCTTCATATTCAGTTAATTCTATATTATCAATAAATTTCATATTATCACCTATTAAAAAGAATAAGTAAAACTTATTTCTTTAATCCTTTTAAACCACCATTATAACCACTTAATATATTAGATTCAAATGAAGTAGTTTTTTTAGAGTTTTCTTTATATTCTTTAATGGTTAATTTAATAACATCATCTAACAATTTTTTGTATTCTATTCCTTTTGCTTTCCAAAGATAGAATGCTAAAGAACCTGGAATTGTGTTTGGTTCATTTACATATACTTTTTCATTCTTTTTATCAATTAAAAAGTCAATTCTAGCAATTCCTTTTAAGTTTAAAGCTCTAAATGTTTCTTTAGAACATTTAATTACTTCTTCTTCTAGTTTTTTATTAATTCTAGCAGGAATTATTCTATCTGTTGCTACCATACCTTTACTAGAAGTTTTTAATTTTCCTTTTTTACCATTTCCTAGATATTTATCACTAAATGTTAAAAATTCGTTTTTAGTAATAACTTCATCAATAACACTTGTATCTTGATATTCATTATTACCCATTACACTACAATTAACTTCAATTAAATTTTCGATTATTTTTTCAACTACTATTTTATTATCGTACTTAATTGCTTCATCTATAGCTTTCACAACATCTTTTTCAGTTTTGGAAACTGTTATACCAACACTGCTACCTAAATTAGCTGGTTTTACTATTACTGGATAACCAATTTCTTTAATATTTTTTAGTATTTTTTTAGAATCATCTAAATATTCATTATCATAAAACCAAGTATAAGCTGGTACTGGTATATTATTTGCTTCCATTACTTGTTTCATTACAACTTTATCTTGTCCTAAACTTGCTCCTAACATAGAAGGACCTACATATGGAATTCCAACTGTTTCTAAGAATCCAGCTAGAGAACCATCTTCAACTCCTTTTCCGTGGACAATTGGAAATACGATATCTAGTTCATCTACTACTTTATTGAATAATCCATTTGTTTTTAATAAACAAAATCCTCTTTTTGTTTTGGCTAAAGTAACTTGTTTAGCATATTTTTTTAATTCATTAAAGTCTTTATATACATCTATTTCCATTAACATTTTACCAGTATACCAAATTCTATCTTTACTAATGTATATTGGCACTATATCATATTTATCTTTATCAATATTTTCCATTGCTTGAATAGCTGTTATAATACTTACTTCGTGTTCTACTGATTCGCCACCAAATATTACTCCTAATTTTATTTTCATACTATCACTCTTTCTACTTCTCATCAAATATATCAGGTAAATCGCTTTGAACTAATACATATGTTTCTTTATCTACTATTTTATTAACTAATTCAAAGGCTTCATTTATATTGTTTAATACATAAATATTATTTTTTTTGAATTTTTTTTCTATTAATCCTTCATATATTGGTTTTGTTTGTTCTTTTCCTAGTAGTATAGCTATATCTGTTTTTTTACTCATATAAGTTCCTAATTCTTTATTAAGTTCATATGATTTATTTCCAAGTTCAATCATTCCTGAAGAGATTACTATTCTTTTACCAGGCATATTTTCTAGTACATCTAAGGCCATTTTTGTTCCATCAGGGTTTGCATTATATGCATCATCTATTATATTAATTATACCCATTTTTTTTAGTTCTAGTCTATGTTCTACTGGTTTTACTTTTTTTACTCCCATTTGTAGTTGTTTTATAGTTATTCCAAGTTCTTTTCCTAAAGCAATTCCCGCAAGTATATTATAGATGTTTGCTTTTCCTAATAGTTTTGTTTCAAATTTATATTTCTTTTTATCACCTTTAAATATACAATCAAATGTTGTTCCATCACTATTTAATTTTATATTTGTTGCTCTAACATCAACGTTTTCATTTTCAATTCCAATCCAAACAATTTTTACTTTATTTTTCAATTTATAATTAACTTGTAATTTATCATCACCATTTAATACAGCTATTCCATCATTTGGTAATGATTCAATTAATTCAAATTTTCCTTTTTGAATATTTTCTTGAGAGCCAAAGCTTTCTAGATGTGCTACCCCAATTTTAGTCAATATCCCATATTTAGGCTTAACTAAATCACATAGTTCTTTTATTTCGCCTCTTTTAAATGCTCCCATTTCAGCTATAAATATATCATTGAATTTATCCAAATAATTATTTATTGTTATTATTAATCCAACTGGTGTATTAAAGTTTTTTGGAGTTGGTAATGAATTATATTTAATACTTAATAAGTCATTTAAGATATTTTTACTACTTGTTTTTCCATAAGATCCTGTAATTCCTACAACTTCTAATGAAGGTAATTCTCTTAATTTTTTTATAGCTTTTTTCTTAAAACGGTTTGCTAAAAACTTCTCAATTGGTTTATTTATTAAATTTGCTAAAAATGTTACATAATAATTTAAATAAACCATTAATCCTATCACTAAATAATATATTCCTAAGTTATTTTCTTTAAAAGTTAAAGAAAATACTATGTTTGGTATTAAATATAATATTAATTCTGTTACAAATAATCTTTTTACTCTTTTTGTTACTTTTAATTCTAATTTTGATGCAGTTTGATTGTGCAAATTATATAAAGACAAAAATGTATAAAAAACTATTACTAATACCATCAATAATATGTCACTTTTAATAAATATAAATGGTATTACAAAAACGAATAGTATATCTAGATTATAAAAAACTTTTTTTAAATTCCTATTAATCCATTTTATATATCTTGATCCATCATTATACCAATTTTGTTGTAACATTTGAAATGATTTTCTTGTTTTAATATATGTATATATCAATATAGGAAGTAATGTTACTATAAACTTCATTAACATATTTTTCACTCCTTAATAAAATTATTTATTATATTTATTGTTTGTCCTAATCTTTCTAAGTATGCATAGTGTGTACAATTTTCATATTCTATTACAGCTGCATCTTTTATTAAAGTTTCTAATTCGTATGCATCTTCTAAAGGTACTGCTTCATCTAATGTTCCCCAAATTATAATTGTTGGACATTTTATTTTTTTTACTTCTTCAGTTATGTCTAAATTAACTGTATTTACTAATATTTTTCTCATTATTGGAGAAGCATTTTTATAATCTGTTGAACCAATGTGTTTTTTGGCAAATTCTTCAAATTTATTTAAACCTGGAATTTTTTTTAATTTTTTTAATATTTTCGTTTTTGTACTTATTTTTTTTATTTCTTTTTTAAATGGGCTTCCAAATAAAATAAGTTTTTCAACTTCATACATACTTGCATAAAGTAAACTTATTTTTCCTCCAAATGAATGTCCAATTAGTATTGGCTTTTCAACTTTTAATTCTTTTAAACATTCTTTTATGCAATTAACAAAATCTATTACTTGCCAATCGAATGGAGGTTCACTACTCCCACCGTGCCCTGGTAAATCAAATATTATGATATCGTTTGTTTCACTAAATGCATCACCTATTGGTTTCATCATTTCAATATTTTGACCCCAACCGTGTAGTAATACTAAAGTCTTTCCTTTTTTATTTCCATATCTTATATAGTTGATATCTGTGTCTTTTATCTTTTTCATAAATTCACCATTATTATTATAACATTATTTTAATAATTTTTGAATTAAATTAGTTAATTTTACTGATTTTTACAAAATTTAATTCAACAAAAAAATATTGATTCTATATAGAATCAATATTAATTTTAACTTTTTTTTCACCTTTATTATATGAAGCTGCTTGAACAATAGTTCTGATAGCACTTGCATTCATACCATTTTTTCCAATTAAAGTTCCCATTTCATCACTATTTACTAATACTTCAATAGTAATGAAATCATCATCTTCAAATGATTTAACTGTAACTGATTCAGGATCTTTTACAATGTTTTTGACTAGATATTCGGTAAGTTCAACTAAATTCATAATTATTTACCTTCTTTTTTAGTCATTTTTGATTCATGAAATTTTTTCATAATTCCTTGTTTACTTAATAAATCTCTAACTGTATCAGTTGGGATAGCTCCATTATTTAACCATTTAAGTGCGATTTCTTCATTGATTTTTATTTCAGCTGGTTCCATTATTGGATTATAAGTACCTACTAATTCGATATCTTTTCCATCTCTTTTTACTCTAGAATCAGCTGCTACTATACGATAAAATGGTCTTTTTTTAGCACCCATTCTTTTAAGTCTTAATTTAACTGCCATAGTTTTCCCTCCATTCACTATATCAATGATATCATAATATTATATTAGTGTCAACCTTTTTTTATTAACACTAAAAAAACACTTACGTGTTTTCTATATAATCTTCTTTAACATTTTCATCTATTTCATTTAATGTTTCTTCTGTTACTTCATCTTCAATATCATCCCATGGTTCTTCATCTTCTTCAATACTTATTTTTACTTTTGTTTCTCCTATTATTTCTACTCCTAGTTCTTTTTCAATTTCAAAGTTGATATTTCCATTATCTATATCTACTTTAACACAATTAGGTTGTTTTAATGTTCTAACTATTATATCGGTATCACTTGTCAAATCAGCATTTTCTTTAACTTTTACATTAAATAAATCATTATATGTTACTTTTTTATTTACAACCATTGTTTTAGAATCGTTATCATAAGAATACCAAATATTTACATCGTAAGAACCATCAACTCCTATTTTATCACCAGATTTATAACCCTTAAATTTATGATTTATTACCCAACATCCTAATACTGTTGTAGGAACATTTTCAGTAGTTATTGAATAACTATTTTTAAAGTGTTTTTTTCCTTTTCCGATAATAGCCTTAGTTACAATTTCTTTAAATGAAGACATATAATCACCTCTACATTAATTTATGCTTTTATAGGCGAAAAGTGTACAAAAAAATAATATTTTAAAATATTATTTTTTTATCAGTATTTATTATATATTTTGTTAATTCTTCATATCTTGTATCATATGCATATCCTTGTGGTGGTGTAAATTTATATTTTTCTCTTAGTTCTTTTAAAGCAATAGGTTTTTCTAATTCATAAAAATGTTTTATTTGATAGGCATATTTATATTTTGTTAATTTTTCATTAAATTCTTTATTGCCAATTCCTAATTCGTCTATTTTATTTGGAAATTCAATAATTTCTCCAATTTCTATTATATATTTTAATGAGGAAGTTGGAACTGTTTCATAAACATATAGAAAATCTATTTTTTCTTTAGGATTAAAAGATCTAAACTCATAATTTTTAGTTTTGTTTTCAATTCTTCTTAGATGAATTGGATTTATACTTATATAAATTGCCCTCATTTTTTCTTATAAAAATATGATACAAATTTAGAAAATTTATATAAAATTGTATTACTTTTATTTATGGCAAAACTTTTTCCTAAAGCTTTACCTCCAATTGTTAATGAAGCTACTAAAGCTGTAACTATTAACATTACATAAAATTTATTAAATTTAAATGCATTAGCAATTGATAAAGCAATTATACTTCCAGCACTACCTGATACGATACCACATATATCTCCTACTACATCATTACAAAAACTTGATACTTTATCAGCATTCTTTTTAAATGTTACAGCTATATCTGCTCCTTTAATTTTTCTAGAATTCATTGAATTAAATGGAACAATATCAGCAGCAGTCACAGAAACTCCTATCATATCAAATATAATTCCTAATAAAATAAAAATTATTAATAATAATATTCCAATGACAACATTAACATTTGGAATTACAATTTCAGAAAAAGTTGTAAATAATAATGATATTACAAATGTAAGTAATGTTATTTTGATAATCCAATTATAATTAATTAATTCTTTTTTCTTTTTAGATTGTAATTGTTTTTTTAAGCTTTTCTTTTCATCTTTATTCATTTATTTCACCTATAATAATTATACCATTTTTATTGTGTTTTTTATACTTATTAATCAAAAAAAGATTAGTTAACTAATCTTCTATTGGTTCAGGCTTACCAAATATTTCAGTCATTCTATTTATGAAATTTACTACTGCCTCATTTTTTCCTATATTTTCATAAATTGAATTCATATCCTTTTCGGTAATATTTTCATAATTAATTCTTTCTTTTGAAAGAATATTTGTAAATGGTTCATCAGTTTGTTCAATATTTGTATTGCTATTAATATTAATTGTAGCAATCAATTCATCATTATCCTTAATATTAATATTAAATTTTGAATTATTAGTGTTTATACTATCTTTTTTGGTTATTTTATTTGTTAAATTTCCATCAATAGTTATCCCTGAACTAACTACATTATAATCAATATCAATTAGTTCTTTTGTTATTTTTGAATTAATTGTAATATTCGTTTTTTCTTCATCATTTTGAACATTAATAATTGTTTTATATTCATTTTCTTTTTGTTTTTTAGATGTTAATTCAGCTACTTTTTTTCCTGTTATATATAAATTTCCATAAATAACATCATTATAATTATAAATATTTAGTTTTCCTAAATTATTAAAATTAATTTCAAAGCCAATATAATCATTTAATAACCCTTTTGTGTATAAAGAAAGTGATACAAAAGTTTCATTTTCAAATTCAGTTTCTGCTTCTAATTCTTTTATAAGTTCATTAATACTAGACTCTATTTCTTTTTCATCAACTTCTCCTAGTTCAGAAATATATTTAATAAATTTTTTATCTTTTTCTAAATCTTTCAATGTATTAATTAATAATTTAATTGTTTTTTCTTCAGTGAATTCATATTCTATTTTATTTACTTCAATTTTATTTTTTTGAATATTTAATTTTTCTTTTGATTTTTTAAAATCTTTTTGATTTAAATTTTTAAACAAATTATCTTTAATAGTTTTTAAAACATATTTAATTTTACTAATTTCCATATTAGAGTTTTCAAATAATGAATCATACTCTTCGTATGGAATCTCAATATATTTATCATATAAATTTTTAAGTTCAACATAAAAATTTTTATTTTGTCCATACATTGCAACATCAAATAAATCATTTTTATCATATTTAGTGTTTAATTCAAATGAGAATTCTTTACTTTTATAATCTTGAACAGCATTTATAAAAAATTGCAACTTATTAATTTCATCTAAAATATTCTGATCAATTACATCTTTATATTTATCACTAACATTAAAATCAAAAGATAAATCACTATTTAATTTAGTTGTTTTATCATAAGAAACATCTATATTATCTAGTGTATCTTCTATATTTTTATATCCTTTATTTAATATTTTAGCAAAAATATTTTTTGAATTATTTAAATATAAATATGTTCCTCCTAGTAAAACAATAACAACGACAGGTAAAATTATCCATAATTTATTTATTTTTTTCTTCATATAACTTACTCCTCTTCTGAGGCTGATTATAACAGAAAAAAAGATATTTTGCAATATCTTAAAACAATGGCGATTAATATAGTTAACTTTATGTCTTAGGTCAAGTAGAATTTCTCTAGTTTTTACTTATCGTTACCAATAAGCGGTTCCCCTTTGAAAAAACCAATATACCGTTACCAAATATATGACTTGATTACCACTTAGTACATACTGCAATCCTATATTAGCACTCTAGGAATTTTCTTCAACAACAATTTATTATTAATTCTTTTTTGCAAACATAGTTTCATAAAGCAATAATATTATTATATTGGCCAAAACAATAATATCTGTCATTAATCCCCTATATTCACTCAAGACAAGCTACGCTACTCGTAAGTGATCCCCACATAGTAGGTTTAATCCTAAATCGTCACAAGTCCATCAACTTTCGTGTATAGGCTTATAACAAGTTTAGGTCTCCACGAATACTGGGTCGATTGCGTATGCCATTACGGTCGCCCAACATTCTATCTTCCAGCACTCACCCTACACTGGGCGTATAAAGCAAGCACCACAAGCTTCACAGATGTGCTCTTTAATGGATTTTTAGCCCCATCTTCATAATAAATTTAATTGACTAGAATAATGTGCCATCAATTTATATACAAAATAATAGCAAATATTAGAATTATTGTCAAATTCTAATCTATTATATGTTTAATCAAAGAAAAAGATGAATTATATTCATCTTATTAAATTATATATACCATTTTCAATTGTCATATAATCAAATTTCATATATTCTAGTACTTGATCTTTAGGACCACTTATTCCAAAAGTATTAATAGTAAATAAATATGAATCATTATAAACATATTTTTCCCAGCCAAATTTTGAACCTGCTTCAATTACTATTTTTTTACAACCTGTTGGTAATATTTGTTCTTTATATTCTTTTGATTGTTTTTCGAATAATTCCATACAAGGCATACTTACAACTCTTACATTTAAGTCATATTTTCTTTTTAAATTATATGCAACTAAACAAGCAGTAGATACTTCTGTACCAGTTGATATTATAATTCCATTTAAGTTTCCTTGTTCTCTTTCTAGTATATATGCTCCTTTACTAACATCTGCATTAACAGTATTTTTCATTATTTTTATTTCTGTTCTTGATAATAATAATGCACTTGGAGTTCCTTTTGATTTTAATATTTCATTCCAACAATAAACTAGTTCATTAGCATCACATGGTCTAAATACATTTAAATTCGGAGTAGCTCTTAAAGTTGCTAACTGCTCTATTGGTTGATGTGTTGGACCATCTTCACCAACTAATATTGAATCGTGTGAAAAAATATAAGTTACTGGTAAATTCATTAAAGCAGACATTCTAATAGCTGGTTTCATATAATCGGAAAAACTTAAAAATGTTGATCCGAATACACGATAATTATATGTTGCAATTCCGTTTAAAATAGCTCCCATAGCGTGTTCTCTAACACCAAAATAAATGTTTCTACCCTTAAAATCGTCTGTCTTTAAATAATCGTATTTTTCTAAATATACATTAGTAGCGCTTGCGACATCAGCTGAGCCACCTATAAAATTAGGTATTTTTTCAGCTATCTTATTCATTATAGTTTTATTAGTAACTCTCGTTGCCTCTTTTAAATCTTCATCAAATTTAAAGTCTTCTAAAGATAACAATGGATAATTTACATCTTCAAATAAAAATTTAATTTCTTCATCTTTGACATTCAATAATCCACTTTTATACATTTTATAATTATTAGACCATTCCATATATTTATCATTTACTCTAGTTGATATTTGGTTTTGAAAATTCATTTTTG
This sequence comes from uncultured Bacilli bacterium, assembly GCA_934167465.1. Lineage (GTDB taxonomy): Bacteria > Bacillota_I > Bacilli_A > RF39 > UBA660 > CAJOJO01. Next base: position 21,389 of record CAKPKR010000006.1, read on the forward strand.
CTTGTTCATTAACGTAGAATTTTCCTTGTGGTATTCCTAAGTTATTTTTTAATTGTTCAATATCTTCTTTAGATAATGGTTTTCCGTGAACTTTATTAGTTCCTGCTAGAAATGATCCTTCACCAATAATTGTTTTAAATTCTATTATAATTGGTTTTGATGAGTTTTTAGCCTTTTCTATAGCTTTACTTATTTCTTTTACATCATTTCCTTTTTTTACTAACAATGTATTCCAACCTAAAGCACTAAATCTACCTAAAACATTTTCTTTAAAGGTTAAATCAGTTGAGCCATCTAAGCTTATATTATTTGAATCATATAATACAATTAGATTATTCAAATTTAAACTTCCAGCTATACTAGCAGCTTCATTAGTGATTCCTTCCATTAAATCACCATCGCCACATAATACATATATTTTATGATCAATTATAGATTTTTCTTTTTCTAAAATATTTTTTTTAGGGGTTTTTAATTCTTGATATAGTTTTTTACTAGCGATTGCCATTCCTACAGCTGAAGCAAATCCTTGACCTAATGGTCCCGTAGAAATATCTACTCCCGGTGTTATTCCATATTCTGGATGTCCTGGAGTTTTATACCCTACTTTTCTAAAGTTTTTAAGGTCATCAATTGATAAGTCGAATCCCGCCATATATAATGTTGCATATAAAAGTGCTGAACCGTGACCTCCTGACATTATAAATCTATCACGATTTATCCATTTTGAGTCTTTTATACTTATTTCTAAATGTTTAGCATATAAAGTATATAAAATTGGAGCAGCTCCTAATACGATTCCTGGATGCCCACTTTTAGCTTCATCAATCATATCAATTGCTAAAGACTTAATATTTGCAATTATTTCATTGTCCATTGTATTCACCTACCATATAAATAGTATAGCAAATTTTTAAAATAATATAAAGATTATTCTGTTACTATTTGAATATTTTCACTTGATTCAAAATTTTGATTATTATCAGTCATTCCTCCTATATAAGTTAATCCAAATACAATTATTACGAATAAAATCATTGTTTTGCTTTTAAATATTTCTAACATACTATCACTCCTTCGTTGATATAATCTTATCACGAATATTTGTTCGTGTCAATATAAATTACGAACAAAAGTTTGACAAAATGTAAAGTATGTGCTAAAATGTAAATGTATTAAAAAAGGAGGTTATTTTTTTGAAAGAATTAACTAAAAAACAAAAACAAATATTAGATTTTATTAAAACTTATATGGTTTCCCACGGATATCCACCAACTATTAGAGAAATAGGTACAGCTGTTGGTTCATCAAGTCCTGCTACTATTCACGCCCATTTAGCTAATCTAGAAGAAAAAGGATATATTAAAAAACAAAATAGTAAAAATAGAGCTCTTGAATTATTAGTCGAAAATGAATTTGAACAAAAGAACGAAAATGTTGTCGATGTTCCATTGCTTGGTAAAATAACTGCCGGAAGTCCAATTGAAGCTATCGAAAATCCAAACGAATTTTTTTCATTACCAGCTTTCTTAATTCCTAAAAACAAAGAAGTATTTACCTTAAATGTAAGTGGATGTAGTATGATTAATGCTGGAATATTTGATGGTGATATTGTTATTGTTGAAAAAAGAAATACAGCTAGAAACGGTGAAATTGTTGTAGCAATGACTGATGAAAATGAAGTTACTTTAAAAAGATTTTATAAAGAAAATGGTCACTTTAGATTACAACCAGAAAACGATACAATGGATCCAATTATTTTACCTAACGTTACAATCTTAGGTATTGCTATCGGATTATATAGAAAAATATAAAAACAACTTTTTAAAGTTGTTTTTAGTAATTATTTTTTAATTTTTGATACCAATCTTTTACTTTTGTTTTAGTCTTATCGTATGTATCTTTAGCTGCATCTTTTGTTTTATCAATTACTTCTTTATCTCTTTCCATTATTTCTGAAGCTGATTCTTTAAAATTATTATAAGTTTCATCACTCATATTTTCTTTTAATTTATCATCCGTTTTTTGTGATATTTCATCATATTTTTGTTTTAAATATTCTTTCGCACTATTATATTTTTCATCAATTTTATCTTTATAATTTGGAAATTTATTTTCTATTTTAGTATCTACTGTATAGTAAATTTCTAAAATATTATTTTTTGTTTCTTCTTTTAAATAATTAAATTTTATACCTTTAATCTCCCCATCATAAAATATGAAGTCAGTCATTGTTATAAATTTTTTTATTACTTCTTCCTTTACTTCTTCAGTATCTATATTATTTTTAATATCATTAAAATAATTCAATACCTCTTTATCTCTATCGGTTATTATTTCTGGTGTTTGTTTACTTTCTTTATTTGACACTGAAGAAATTTGAGCTTTTTCTTCATTTTTTGTTTCTGTTTTAGGTGTTTCTTGTTTTATTTGTTCTCTAGGTTCAATTTTATTACTACAACCAGTTATTAAAATAAATCCTGACAACACAATAATAAATATTTTTTTATTTACATTTTTCATATTTTTCACGCTCCATTTTTGAAAAAACACAACCACAATAATTTTGTCTATATAAATTATATTCTTTAGATAATTCTATGCTTCTTTTATAGCCATTTTTCTTTTTAAAATCCGAAGGTAAATATTTTATTTTATATTTTTCTTCCAATAAGTAACCTATTTCATTTATTTTTTTACTATTTTTATATGGACTTACTGTTAATGTTGTAGCAAAATAATCATATTTTAAATCACTTGCTTTTTTTGCTGTGCTATCCATTCTAAGTAAATAACATTTACTACATCTGGAACCTCCTTCTGGTTCATTTTCTAATCCTTTTATTACATTTAAAAAATCGTCATAATTATAATCTGAATCAATTATATTAAGCTTATTTTTAGTTTTAAATTCATTTATGAATTTTATTTGTTCTTTTTTTCTTTTTTCATATTCTTCGACTGGTGATATATTAGGATTATAGTAATAAATTGTTATATTGAAATAATTTGAAAGATATTCAATACAATAACTACTACAAGGTGCACAACAACTATGCAATAATAAATTAGGCGTATAGTCTAAATTTCCAATTATTTTATCTAATTCTTCTTGATACATAATATCACCTCTTTACGCAAATATTATATAACGAAAAAAGATTTAAATCAATTAAATCTTTTAAAAGTTAAACATTAATATGTTTGGTGCGAATATCATTAATAATCCAATTATTAACATTAATATTCCACCAATTAAATGAGAATATTTACTATACTTATTAGATATTCCTTTTATATTAAGAGTAAACATTGCAATACTAAATACAATTATATCATCTATTAGGAAGAAGAATATATAAATTAATATATATATAAAACTTTGAATTCCACTTAAATTATTTATTTTCAATATATTAGTAAATATTATTGGCCATCCTGCTGAACAAGCAAATTCAATAAAATTAACTGAAATTGCTAAACCCATTACTCCTAATAGCGCTAGAATAAAACTTTTTTCGGATGTGAATTTTTTAATTTTATTAATTATTTTCTTTCTTGAATCATTATTTACAACTTCACAACCTGTTTCTTTTTTGGTTGATTTATAATAACTATATAGATTCCAAATAGCGGCTACAATTGCGACTATTCCTATTAAATATTGCATATATGATTCGTTAATTAATTTTTTTAAAATTTCTAGCCATGACAACATTATTCCCATATATACAAGAGCAGATGTTGTTAAAAATGCTACTCCTAATGTAATCATTCTTTTTTTATTATTCATTCCTATTAACATACTTATTAAGAATATTAATATCCACATTGCACAAGGATTAAAACCATCAACAAATCCTATTATCATTGCAATTAATGGCAAAGATACTTTTTTAGTATCAACTTCACCTAGTAATGGAATTGTAACATTATTATATTGTTCTTGTTCTGTTTCTTTAATTTCTTCTTTAGTTTTATTTAAATCAATACTTGTTCCTGATTCTTTTACTTGAGAAACAACATCAATATAGTCTTCTTTTTTATATTTTTCTATGAAATGTAGTATTTGTGATTTAATATTATCACTATATCCAGTAAGACCAATATCTCCTATTACTGTGTATGGAACATAGTTATTTGTACAATTTAAACTTTGTTTTACTAAATCTAATAAATCACTATTTTCTTTATTAGAAGATACTTCATACATTTCTATTTTTACTTCATCATCATTTATTGTATTTAAAAATTCTTTTTCAGCTTTACAGTGTGGACAAGAACTACTATAAAATAAGTTTATTGTTACTTCTTTAGCATTTACACCTATTATAAATAAAAAGAAAATTAAAATAGCATATAATGTTTTTTTCATTCTACTTCACCTATTATTTCTAATATTTGTTTTTTATTTTTTTCACCTATTATTCTTGTTATTTCTTTATTATCTTTAAATACAATTATAATTGGTAATATATTTCCTACATTAAATTCTTTTACTTTTTCCTCATCAAAATCATAATCATACTCTTCATATTCATAGTTTGTTTTAATTTCATCCCAATCTTTTTTAGTTATTATACAACTAACACACCAAGAAGCACTTATTCTAATTAATTTCATTTAATTCCTTATAACATTTATCAAATGCGTCTAAAAATTTATCTACTTCTTCGTTAGTTGTTAATCCTGATAAACTAATTCTGATACTATGTTTAGCTTGAAGTTCATTTTTAGTAACTTCATAGACTGATCTACTAATTGGGTTGTTTGATGAACAAGCTGATTGTGTAGATATGTATATATCATAATTTTCTAAGGCGTGTTGCATTGTTTCTGGTTTGATATTAAGAACACTTATATTTAAAATATGAGGTATTGAATAGATATTGCTATTAATTTTAACATCATCATATTTACTTATTTTTTCTACTATTTTTTTGTTTAATTCTTTTGTTTTAATTAAATTATTTTCTAATTCTTCATCAATTAATCTTAAAGCTTTTGATAAAGAGACAATTAAAGGTAACGCAGGTGTACCACTACGATATTTAGTTGTACTCTTTCCACCGTGAATTAGTGGTTCAATTAAAATATCTTTTTTCTTAATTAAAACACCTATTCCTTTTGGTCCATAAAATTTATGGGCTGTAAAACTTACTAAATCAACATTACTATAATCTATTTTCACTTTTCCAACTGCTTGAGTTGCATCAACATGAAAATAACAGTTATAATTTTTTAATATATTAGCTAACTCTTCAATATTTTGTTTTACACCTGTTTCTGAATTAACTGCTCCTACTGTTACTAATATTGTGTCATCTCTAAGTAATGATTTTAAGTCTTGAATATCAATTAACCCATATTCATTTGTTTTTACAAAATCAACTTCAAATCCTAGATTTTGTAAATAACCAATTGGACCATAAATAGATGAATGTTCTAAATTAGTTGTAATTATATGTTTTCCTTTTTTTTGGTTTCTTAAAGCTATTCCTTTGATTGCTAAATTATTTGATTCACTAGCGCAACTTGTATATATAATTTCTTCATCAGTTAAATTCATTATTTTTTTTATTTGATTTGTTGCTTCTGTTTCTAATTTTTTTGCTTCTACGCCTAATTTATGTAATGAGTTAGGGTTACCTATAAAATTATTTGTTACTTTATTATAAGTATCTAATACTCTACTATCTACAGGAGTAGTTGCTGAATAATCTAAATATATCATAACATCACCTTTTTCATTATATCATTTAATTGTGAAAAAAAAAAGAAATCTAATTAAATATCTTCCACGGTTTGATTTTATTCATATCTTTTTCATACTTTTTATATATTCCGATTACTTGTTGATTTTTATTTATAAATACTATTATATCTTCATCGTATCTATTTTCTAGTAAACAACCATTTTTAATTTTGTTTTCAATGTATTCATTTACTTCAATTTGTAGGTATTCTTTTAAGACCTCTTGCATTTCTAGTAATTTATATTTTTTATTTTTTATTTGTTCTAATGTGTATGAATCTTCAATTTTAAATTCACCTTGTTTTGTTCTTTTTAGGCTAGACATTGTTCCAATTATATTTAGTTCATTACATATATCGTTTATTAAACTTCTAATATATGTTCCCTTACTTACAAGACATCTGAAAGTAAATTTATTTCCGGCATATTTTAATAATTCTATTTCTTTTATTTCAACTTCTTTTTTAGGTAATTTTACTTCTTCTTTATTTCTTGCATATTCATATAATTTTCTTCCATTTACTTTTACAGCAGAATATATCGGAACTTCTTGAAGATATGTTTTTTTAAATGATTTTATTGTTTGTTCTAATTTAGATTTATCTAATTTTATTTCTTTTGTTTCTAAAATATTACCTGTTATATCTAAGGTATCTGTTTTTATTCCAAGTGTTACTTCAGCTATATATTCTTTATAAGTAGAGACTAAAAGTTCTGATATTTTAGTAGATCCACCTATTGTTACAACTAATACTCCTGTTGCAATAGGATCTAATGTACCTGTATGACCTACTTTTTTAGTTTTAAATTCTTTAGAAATTATATTGACAACATCTCTACTTGTATAGTCTTTTTCTTTATTTACTACTAATATTCCATTCATATATCACCTAAAGTTTATAGTCAAATTCAAAGTCTAAGATTCTTACATTGTCGCCATCTTCAGCTCCTAATTCTCTTAATTTATCATCTATTCCCATTTTTCTTAGTTTCATTGCAAATCTATTAGCTGCTTCTTCTGTTGTAAATCTAGTCATTTTAAGTAATTTTTCTACTTCTTTTCCTTTTATAACCCAAGTATTATTGTCCTTAGTTATTGTAAATGGTTGTTCTTTTTTAAATTTATATAAGATATGGCTTTCAAATTTCTCTTCTTCATATAATGGTTGTTTTTCTATTTTATCTAACATATTTGATAATTCTACCAACACTTCTTTTATTCCTTCATTATTCATTGCTGATATAGGATATACTTTTGTTTTAACTTTTTCTTCAAATTTTTTCAAATTTTCTTTTGCACTTTCCATATCCATTTTATTAGCAATTATTATTTGTGGTTTTTCTAGTATTTTTTTATTAAAGTTTTCTAACTCTTTATTTATTATTACATAATCTTCATAAGGGTCTCTACCTTCATAGCCACTCATATCGATAACGTGAGCTATAACTCTAGTTCTTTCTATATGTTTTAAGAATTTATCTCCTAGTCCTTCTCCTAATGAAGCTCCTTCGATTAATCCTGGTAAATCAGCTACGACAAATGATTTGTTTTCATTTACTCTTACCACTCCTAAATTAGGATTCAAAGTTGTAAAATGATAAGCAGCTATTTTAGGTTTAGATGCAGAAATTTTAGATATTAATGTTGATTTACCAACGCTTGGCATTCCAACTAAACCAACATCGGCTAATAATTTTAACTCAACTTTTACTCTTTTTTCTTCACCTGGTTCACCATTTTCAGCAAATGCAGGAGCTGGATTTGAACGTGTTGCGAAAGCCATATTTCCTCTTCCACCACGACCTCCATATGCTACTACAACCTCATCATCTTTTTTTGTTAAGTCAGCAATTATTAAATTTGTGTCTAAGTCAGTTATTACGGTTCCAAGTGGTACTCTAACAATAACATCTTCGGCATTTTTTCCATGTTTAGCTTTGCCTTCTCCGTTAGCGCCCTTATTTCCTTTTATTGCTTTTTGGTATCTTAAATCTATTAGAGTATTTAGTCCTTCATCTACTTTAAAGATAATGTCAGATCCTTTTCCTCCATTGCCACCATATGGACCTCCCATCGGAATGTATTTTTCTCTCCTGAATGCCATACATCCATTACCACCAGTACCAGCTATTAAATCTATTATTACTTCATCTATAAACATAGTATCACCTTTTTTCTATGTTTATTATACACGATTTTTATTTTAAATGATATAGTTTAATTATATTTTTATTTATTACTTCATTTATTTTTTTTAAATTTATAGCAAGAAAAAAGTCCATCAGTAAGACAGACTAAATTCTTCATTTTAATATCATTTTTTTAGTTCATTTAAAAACTTTTTTTAACTCAATAGGTAAATCTACCTTAAAATTCATTATTCCTTTATTTTTGGGATTTATTAATTCTAATTCATAAGCATGAAGTCCTAAACGATTAAAATTGTTATTACCATATTTTTTATCACCAATAATTGGATGATTTATATCTTTCATATGAACTCTTATTTGATTTTTTCGACCAGTTAATATATTGATATCTAATAAAGTATATTTTTCATTACTTTTAATTACTTTATATTCTGTTTTAGCAAATTTACCATTTTTATCTTTAGTACTATAAACATTATAATTTTTATCTTCTTTTAAATAAGATTCCACTACTCCAGATTTTTTTACAATTCCATCAACAATAGCATAATACTTTCTTTTTTTAACAATTTCATTCCAATTATCTTGATACATATTTTTAATTTTTTCATTCTTAGCAAACATCACAATTCCAGAGGTATCTTTATCTAATCTATGAATAACAAAAATACGATTCTTTTTATTATTTTTTTTAACATAATCACTAACTAAATGATATAAAGTTTTTTCTTTTTCATTTTTAGTACTTATTGTAAGTAATCCGTTTGGCTTTTCTACAACTAATATATCATTATCTTCATATATTATTTTTAAATCACTATTTTTATTTATAAATATTTCATCATTATTTTTTAGTAAATAATTATATTTGGTTATTACTTTGTTATTTACATAAATTGATTTATTAGTAAGCATTGCCTTAGCTTTTTTTCTTTCTATTTTTAAATTTTCTATTAAATATAAAAGTAATTCTTTTTGACTTTCAACATTATATTTCATATTACAACTCCTTAAATACATTACCAAGTTTATCGTGAATAACTATATCTGCTATATTATCATAATTAGTTTTATCTTTATTAATTAAAATTAAATATTTACCTCTAAAATAATTTATTAAGTTAGCTGCTGGATAAACCATTAGGGAGGTACCACCAACAATTAAAACATCACATTTACTAATATATTCTATTGCTTCATCATATGTTTCATTTAATGGTTCTTCATATAAAACAACGTCTGGCTTAATAAAACCACCACACTCACATAACGGAATATTATCATCATTAAATACACTTTCAGCACTATAAAACTTATGGCATTTGTCACAATAATTACGATAAATAGACCCGTGTATTTCTAAAACATTTTTACTACCAGCTTTAATATGTAATCCATCAATGTTTTGGGTAATAATGCATTTTAGTTTATTTTTCTTTTCTAACTCTACTAATTTTTTATGTGTAATATTAGGTTTTACATTAAGAGAATTCATTTTTTCTTTATAAAACTTATAAAAATATTTAGGATTATCGTAAAAAAATGTATGACTAAGTATTTGTTCAGGGGGATAAGCATATTTTTCATTATATAAACCATCAACACTTCTAAAATCAGGAATACCACTTTCAGTTGATACTCCAGCACCACCAAAGAAAACTATATTATCATTTTCATCAATAATTTTTTTTAATTTATCTATTTCCATAAAAATAACCTCTTAATTATTATACCATATATTAGCCCATTCAAATATTAATTACACGAATATATTAACATAACGAGGTGATTATTACGATAAATTGGTTTATTAATTTGAATCCTTCAATTCAAGCTTTAATTGCAACTCTATTTACTTGGAGTGTAACAATGTTAGGAGCAAGTATTGTTTTGTTTTTCAAAAAAATAAATAAAAATATTATGGATGCTATGTTAGGATTTGCTGGTGGAGTTATGATAGCTGCTTCATTTTGGTCATTATTATCTCCTTCTATCGATATGGCAGAAAATTTAAATATGATTCCTTGGTTAGTTGCTTTTGTAGGTTTTTTTGCAGGTGGAGTTTTATTATTTATTGGAGATAAAATATTTGATGTTTGTAGTAAACAAAGTAATAATAAATATAAAAGAATTACTATGCTTATTTCTTCTATTACTTTACATAATATTCCAGAAGGATTAGTTGTAGGTGTTGCATTTGGATCAATTGCTTATGGATTAGAAGGCAGTACAATATTATCGGCTTGTTTATTAGCTTTAGGAATTGGACTTCAAAATTTTCCAGAAGGAACAGCAGTTTCGGTTCCACTTAGAAGAGAGGGAATGTCCAGAACCAAATCTTTTATAATTGGTAGTTTGAGTGGTATTGTTGAACCTATTTCAGGAGTTATAGGGGCAATATTAGTTACAAAAATAAGAACAATTTTACCTTTTTTACTTGCTTTTGCAGCTGGAGCAATGATATATGTTGTTGTTGAAGAAATAGTTCCTGAAAGTCAAACTAATAAAAGAAAGGATTTAATGGCTTTATTTACTCTAATTGGTTTTTCAATTATGATGATTTTAGATGTAGCTTTAGGATAACAAACTTTATGTTTGTTTTTTTATTTCCGCTGGTATTCCTACTACTGTTGAGTTTTTAGGAACATTTTTTAATACTACAGCGTTAGCGCCTACTTTAGAATTTTCACCAATTACAATGTTACCTAATATTTTAGCTCCACTTCCAATATAAACATTATTCTCGATTGTTGGATGTCTTTTTCCTTTTTCTTTTCCTGTTCCACCTAAGGTAACACCTTGATACATTGTAACATTATCACCAATTATAGTTGTTTCTCCTATTACAACTCCATTACCGTGATCAATAAATAAATTTTTACCTATGGTAGCACCTGGATGAATTTCTATACCGGTTTTTCTTTTCATTTTTTCTGAAATTAGTCTAGCTATAAAATAATGTTTTCTTGTATAAAAATAATGTGATATTTTATAGCCTATTATAGCTTTAAATGAAGGATATAAAATAGCTTCTAAATTACTATGAATAGCAGGATCATTTTTTTTAATATTTTCTATTTGTTCTTTAATAAACATAATATCACCTACCATATTATATTTGAATAAAAAAAACGCGTGTAATTCAAACGTGTCTTAATTAATTCCAATAATATAGTAAAAATATGGTGCATTTCCTGATGCAGAAAATGTAATACTATTACTACCTTTTGGAAGATTTAGTCGATATCCAATACCATAAGTAAATGAACCATAATCATTACCACTATTAAATATAGAATTTTTAAGTGGTACCCACGAATTTGTTTGCTTGATATATCCATTCTTATCACTAGAAAAGGCTAATGCAACTTTATATGATTTTGAAGTAGTAAAATTAAAAGTATAATCACCAACCCAATTATTACCTGATACAATAATAGCAACCTCAGATATATTTGCACTTGCACTTACACCTATTATAAGTTATCCTTTTACTACTGCTGTTTTTCCATTCAATATATCATTTGCAGTTGCATCGCCTGAACTTTTTATTTTATAAATATCATTTAAAACTTCATTTACAGTCATACTTGTTCCATCACTTACATTATATACAACATCACTTGCTTTATATGTGACCGCTGCATATAACGTTCCACTTATACATATAATCATTGTAATTATTACTAAAAATATTCTGCTTTTCATTATTTTTTTCATTTAAATTCCTACTTTCCAATGCTATCATACCATCCCCCACAGACGATTTTATCAAGCAGAAATTTTGTTCGTATTTGTTTATTATAATTTTACATATTGTTTAGTGTTTGATTCTGCAAATTTTTTTATTGCATTATCTGCAGTATCTAAGTATTGCTTTAACTCATCTTCTGTCATTTCCGCTAAAGTCTTTGTATAATTAAATGGTATAAATACTGACCACAAATCAGACCATTTTTTATTTATATCTATTTCTCTTTTTTCTCTACTCAAATAACCTTCAGAAATTCCATAAAATAGTTTAATATTTTCTCCATCAAAATAAGCTAATACTTCTTTAAAATAACAATATCTATTTTCTACATTTTTCATTTTTTCTAATAAGCCATCTATTCCTATTTTTTCTAATAATTCTCTTTTAGGAAAAGCACCAGGAAAGTTAGGATTATTAGGATAATTTGGAATATAAAAACCTGAGTCTAAAGCAATACAAGGTTTACCAACAACTCTATAGGCTTGTTTTACTTTTGAAATTGCTATTATTTCAATATCATTTATGTTTGGTTCCTCATAATCATAGTCATAAGTTAATAATTTTATCTTATTATCATCAAAATATTTTTGAGCTGTTGCTACTTTACCCTTATTTCCTGTTACAAATACTATTTCTTTCATTACATATCTCCTTTGAAAAAATATACTTTTTTTACTAATGGTGAATATTTTATATCTGATAAATCTTTGTTTTTATTTTCAGCTAAAGCCTTAGTTATATATATACTTTTTAATGTTGCATAATAATCATTTAATAAAACTTCGTCACTATATTTGTCAATTTTAACTAATTCGGTATAATATTTATCCCATTCTTCTAATATTATTTTATCGTATTCTTTATTTGAATTAAATAATATTAAGCCATTTTCATTATCATATGATGTTTTAGTTCTTCCATGACAAAAACTATATTTTTCATGAAGTATTGGAAATGCTATAGCTGATTCTACCATTGTCGATTCTAAATAAGTAGATGCAGCCTTTACTTCATTACCATAAATTATTTCATATACATTATTATTTTTAATTTCTATTAATTCATTTTTGATTTTATCAAATATGTCAATTATTATGTCTTTTGTTTCTTTATTATATTTTGTTGATAATAAAATACTTATCGGCATTAGAGTACTTGCTAAAGAAATATAGCTAGGTTCTTTTTCGATTTTACTTTTATATTCAATTTTTTCTATTGATTCATATTTTTCTGAATTATTTGTTAGTAGATATTTCTTCTTATTACTATTTAACATACTATCAACAATATAACCTTTACCACTATAACTAACTCCAAATATATTATTAAATTTATCAATATTTTCGTATTTTAAATCTCTTGGACTTTTACATACAGCAATATTTTTTTCATTTAATATGTGATTTAAAAATTCAGCTACAACACTAGATCCACCAACACTAGTAATAAATGTATTTCCTTTTATATTTTCTATTTGTTCTTTTATTTTAATTAAATCAGATTTTTCCAATGTATCTATAATTCTTGGCAATAATAATTCAAAATTTTCTTTCATATTTCCTTTCATAATAAAACCTCCTTAAATACATAATAATACTTAAAGAGGTAATATCTTGTCTCATTCATAAAATTCTTCAATTAATTTAATTTTTCTTATTCGGTCTAATTCGAAATGGCGCATATCTTTTCTTTTTTCACAGTATGCAGCACATCCCCATCCTCTTTCAGTTAAAAACATATCATAAGGATGAATAATTCTCAAATTTTCTCCTGCATTGTATGAATAATATAATATTTCAACTTTTTTTCTTTGTTTTATAGCTCTACTTAATACATTATATTTTTCATTATTTAAAATGTTTGTTTCTTTTTGTTCTACTTTACTTCCTTGGTAAATTCCTCTAATTTTATCTTTTAATATTTCTAATTTTTTTTGTTCATTTATATCTTTTGTTTTTTCTATTAAATTTGATAGTAATTTTACATCATTTGAATTAAATTTTCTATTAGGAATTCTTATACTTTTATTTAAAACATAGCCACCATATTGGCCTCTTATTGTATCAATATATATTCCTGATTTTTCTATTTCTTCTTTATATATTCTTACCATACGAGGAGTTACTTCTAAAATATTAGATAACTCATCAACACTATACTTTTTCCCACTATTCAATAATTCAATCATTGTAATAGCATTACTTAATTTTGACATAGAATCACCTACTTGACTGCTATTATAACAAAAGAAAAAACCTTTTACAAGGTTTTAATATATCATATTTTTATTTGTTATGCATATTATAAAAATTTAGACATTTAGTAGTATTCATATAAATAATTTTAATTTTTGCTAAATTATACAACAATAAATTATGCTTTTAAATCTAGTTGGTTAAGTTGTATGGTAATCGCTTAAAATTATTAAACATATCTATTGACAATCATTAAGATTTGGTATTACTTCAAAAATAAGTCTTTCTATTTTTGAAAAATCTAATACATAATTAGTTAATTTCCTTTTTAAAGGTACCTTCCCAAAACTATCATCTAAACTTGCTAAATTAAATACAATCTTTCTTAGTATTGATAGATTATTGATACTATTTCCAATTCTATTTCTTGAATGGTCTTCATCTAGAATTACATCTAATCTCCAATGTAATCCACACTCAGTATTCCAATGATCTCTTATTACTTCTTCTAATCTTTTAATATCTATTTCATAATCTATAATGTAATAATTTTCTGTTATTGTTATTTCTTCATTTATCATTGTTTGGATTTTTGTATATGCTATCGCTTTTACCATTTTCCACTTCTTCCATAATCTTTTCCTATTGTTTTATAATATTTTATATTTTTATTACCATATAAATTATATTGTTTATTAAAATACTTTTTTATATCTTTTAATAATTGCTTTTGGTTTTCTTTTACTTTTAATGCATAATGCCCACCTTTATCAACTATTTTATTAACTATTTTTTCTTGTACTCCTATTGAATCTATTGTTATAGTTGCTCTTGTAATATCTATTAAATCTATCAAATCTAGTATTGTGGTTATTTCATTTGATTTACTTTTATTTGACCTATTGAAATACCTATATCTCCTAAAAAGGCAGAAACTATATATGGTATATTTCCACCTTGTATTTTATTTGTTGCGCTTTTCACTGTTTTACCGTCGATACTTATCTTTTTACCTGTTTTATTTTTTACTATCTCGCTTATCCATTCAATAAAGATTTCCATAAACTTTTTACTATCTATTTGAACATATAAATCTGATAAACAATCATGTGATGGTGTTCCATTTTTTAATCCTAATAATTTATTGAAATATTCTTCTTTTAATTTCATAAAATATGCAATATCAACATAATCGGTTTGTCCACATAGTATTGTATAAATTGTCATTATTAAAATATCTATTAATTTATATTTTTTCCTCTTATATCTCTTGGATCTTCTAATACTTCAAATTGTTCAAATAAACTCATCTATACCATCTCCTAGTATAATTGTAGCTTATCATTCTATTATTTGGTAACTTATTTACTTTTTTTACACTTTTTTTAATAATTTTAAGCGATTACCATAGTTAAGTTGCAACAAAGTCTATCGTATGTTATAATAACCCCAGGAGGAAGATTATGACAAATGGAGAAAAAATATTCAAAATTGAAAAAATACGAAAATATGAAAAAGAAATATCCAATGAAGATAAAAAAATCGTAAGAATAACATTTTCAACAGGTCTATCAGCATTAGTAGCGGCACTTTCTTTTAGTATCTCTTTAAATGAAAAAATGCAAGTTATACCAATTTTTGCATATACAGAATTTTTATTTGGTCTTATAAACTCTGCGTGTGTTATAACTCAATTAAAAGATTTATTAAAATCAATTAATAAGAAAACATTACTAAATATTAGAATTGAAACCATAAATGATGAATTAGAATTTGATAAATATGAAGAAATTAGAGGATTAAAAAAATGATAATAGATATTAAAGATATTTTAACATTAGATGATAATAACGACTATGTAGTAATAAGCAAAACAACTTATGAAAGTAAAACATATTATTATCTAGTTGATAATAATAATAATAGTAATTTAAAATTTTGTTATGAAAAAAATGATTCATTAGTTGAACTTGAAGATAAAGAATTAACAACAAAATTATTACCTTTATTTTTAAAAAGTATTGAAAAAACATTTTAGAAAGAGAAAATGTTTTTTTTGTAATTTAATAATTCGATTACGTTTTATAAAAAAAAATTATAACAAAAGAAAAAACCTTTTACAAGGTTTAAATTCTAAATGGCGGAGTAGAGAGGATTTGAACCTCCGCGCCAGTTGCCCGACCTACACCCTTAGCAGGGGCGCCTCTTCAGCCTCTTGAGTACTACTCCAAACACTACGATTATAATTTTACATTATAATCATAATAATGTCAAGGTGTTTTATTAAACAATTATTCCAAATCTTTATTGTAATCACTAGTTTGATAATTTCCAGGACAACTCAAATAAGTTTTATATTCTTTCTTTTGTCTATTATAAACAACATAACCAGTACATTCTTTATTATTTTTAGGATCAACTACTTTTTTGATATATCCATTTCTAATTAAATTATTTAATTTTATTATAACAGTATCTTCTGTTTCACTATTATTATATAACTTTGCCTGTTCAGTTATTCTATCTTCCAATTCAATATAGTCTCCAATATCAGTTTTATCTCCAGAAATTATAGGATCAATAATTGGCTTTTTATTTTCCTTATTCATCAATTGATTGCATAAGATTATTACAATAACTAAGCAGACAAAAAAAGCTAAAAGAAATAATAAAAATTCATTTAACCCCCACCCTTTATTATCTAATCTTTTCATATTTCACCTCTAAAATATATCTATATTACTTTCTAATTCTTTAAATCTATATAATTTTGCAGGCCTACCATTTTTAATATTATTTTTATCGCCTGTATCTTCTAATATATCTAAATTAATCAATTTTTTTCTAAAATTTCTTCTATCTAATTTTTTAGCAAGTATCTCTTCAAATACCGCTTGTAATTCAGGCATTGTAAAATCACTTGGAAATAGTTTTTTTAATAATTCGACATTTGTTAATTCTTTTCTTAAATAATTAATAGTATCTTTTAAAATATCACCATGATCATATACCATCTTTGGTAACTCATTTATTGGAAACCAAGCTGATTCAAAATTTCTTTTGTGCTTTTTTAATAATAGCGTTTGATTATCAACTAACCCAATTAAAGAATTACCTAATATTCTATCATTAGGAAGTCTATCTATTTTACTAAAAACATTGCATTGTTTCAAATATATATTCTCTATGCCTGCCATCTCATTAATTGTGTATTTAGCGCATTCTTCAATTGTTTCTGTGATCATAAGCAGATTACTTGGAAGCATCCAATATCCCTTAAATGGTTCTTCTTCTTTTCTAAATAATAGAACATTTAATTTTCCTTTAGAAATTGTAAACAAATTAACTAAAACTTCAATTTGATTAATATATCTATTGTCCATTTTTTCACCCGTTTCACATCTAATTATAGTAATTTTTACACAAAATGTCAATTAAAAAGAGAGTTTACAACTCTCTTAGTTCATTAATTCTTCTTCTAATACTTCTAATGGTTCACTATTTATCATACTTTTCTCTAATTCATAAGTACAATCACGATATTCTCTAGCACCTGTTCCAGCTGGAATAAGTTTACCAATGATAACGTTTTCTTTTAGACCATTTAAATGATCTACTTTACCATGAATTGCAGCATCAGTTAAGATTCTTGTAGTTTCTTGGAATGATGCAGCAGATAAGAATGAATCAGTTTCAAGAGAAGCTTTAGTTATACCTAAAAGCACTGGTTTACCTGTAGCAGGTACTTTTCCATTTAAAATCAATTCTTTATTAACTTCTCTAAAATGATTTATATTAACCATTGTTCCTATTAAGAATTCAGAATCACCACTAGTTACAATCTTAATCTTAGAAATCATACGTTTAGCAATAACCTCAACGTGTTTATCAGAAATATCAACACCTTGAGAACGATAAACTTTTTGAATTTCAGATAAAATATATTGTTGAACTGTGATTGGATCTGTCACTACTAATAACTCTTTTGGACTAATAGCACCATGAGTAAGTCTTTGTCCTGATCTAACTTCATCACCTTTGTTAACAGCTAATTTAGCACCATAATTTGAAGTATGTTGTTTAACTTCAACATCATTTTTAACACTGATAATGAATTTACCATTTTCTTCAACTATTTCAGATACAATACCATTTATTTCAGATATAGTAGCTTTTCCTTTTGGATTTCTTGCTTCAAATAACTCTTGAACACGAGGAAGACCTTGTGTAATATCGTCTCCAGCAACACCACCTGAATTAATTGTACGCATTGTAAGTTGGGTACCTGGTTCACCAATTGATTGGGCAGCCATAATACCTACGGCTTCACCTAATTCAACAATTGAACCAGTTGCTAAATTACGACCGTAACAATGTCTACAAACACCATTTTCACTCTTACAAGTAAGTAGAGTTCTGATTGATACTTTTGTTATTCCGGCATCTATTATCTTATCAGCAATAGCTTCTGTAATATATTCATTTTTATCAATAATTGTTTCTTTTGTTTCTGGATTGATAACTTTTTTATTAGTATATCTACCAACGATTCTATCTCTTAATGATTCAATAACTGTACCATCTGTATTATAGAATGTTTCAACTACAACACCTTCATCAGTACCACAATCTTCATATTTAACAATAATATCTTGTGATACATCAACTAAACGACGAGTTAAATATCCAGCATCGGCAGTCTTTAGGGCTGTATCAACGAAACCTTTTCTGATGGCATGGGTACCTGTAAAGAATTCAGATACACTAGCACCATCCATAAATGAAGATTTAATTGGAATTTCGTCTGGCTCACCAGTTGGTTTAGACATTAATCCACGCATACCTGCCATTTGGTTGTAGTTACTCATATTACCACGAGCACCTGAATCAATCATAATTGAAATTGGATTATCTTTATTTTCTTTAACAATATTTGAAAGTTCATCAGCGATTTGATTTTTAGCATCATTCCATGTACTAACAACTTTTTCATATCTTTCTCTATCAGTAATAAGGCCACGTTTAAATTGCTTATTTATTTGTGCAACTTTATCGGAAGCATTATTTAAAATTTGTTCTTTATCTTGTGATGGAATAATATCTCCAATACCAATTGATATACCTGATAATGTAGATTCTTTAAATCCTAAATCTTTCATCTTATCAAGCATAATTGAAGTTTCAGTTGTATGATATCTTTTATAAATTTGAGCAATTAATTTAGTTAATACTTTTTTACCAAAAGGTTTAACTAATTCCATTTCACTAATTGCTTCTTTTATATTTGTTCCCATTGGTAAGAAATACTTACTTGGAGTAATACCAGTAATATTTTCATCAGTACCTTCATTAATATATTGGAAACTGTCTGGGAATATTTCATTAAATTTTAATTTACCTACTGTAGTAACTAAATATTTTTTACATTGTTCTTCAGTAAATAACTTATGTTTAAATGATTTTGCAGGTATAGCAATTCTTGTATGTTGAGTGATTTCTCTTCTTTCATAAGCCATTAATGCTTCATTAGGATCTTTAAATACTCTACCTTCTCCTACTTCTCCTGCTTTTTCAATAGTAATATAATAGTTACCTAAAATCATATCTTGACCTGGAGTAACAATTGGATTACCATCTGATGGTTTTAAGATGTTGTTAGCACCTAACATAAGAATTCTTGCTTCTGCTTGAGCTTCTTTACTAATAGGTACGTGAACAGCCATTTGATCTCCATCAAAGTCGGCATTAAATGCTGCACAAACAAGTGGATGAAGTCTTATTGCTCTACCATCAATTAATTTAGGTTCAAATGCTTGAATACCTAATCTATGTAATGTTGGAGCACGGTTTAACATAACTGGATGTTCTTTTATTTTTTCTTCAACAATATCCCATACTCTAGGATCTTGATTTTCAATCATTCTTTTAGCAGCTTTAATATTAGTTGCTATTTCTTTAGAAACTAAACCATTAATAACATGTGGTTTAAACAATTCTAATGCCATTTCTTTAGGAATACCACATTCATACATTTTTAAAGTTGGACCTACAACGATAACTGAACGACCACTATAGTCAACACGTTTA
The DNA here is from genome assembly GCA_934167465.1 of uncultured Bacilli bacterium. Classification (GTDB taxonomy): domain Bacteria; phylum Bacillota_I; class Bacilli_A; order RF39; family UBA660; genus CAJOJO01. The sequence continues at coordinate 41,331 of CAKPKR010000006.1, forward strand.
CCAAGTAAGTTTTGACGGAATCTACCTTGTTTACCTTTTAGCATACTAGATAAGGATTTTAAAGGTCTATTTCCTGCTCCTGTGATATTTCTTCCACGTCTACCATTATCAAATAAAGCATCTACGGCTTCTTGAAGCATACGTTTTTCATTTTGAATAATTATTGATGGTGCACCTAATTCCATTAATTTTTTTAAACGATTATTTCTGTTGATAACACGTCTATATAAATCATTTAAATCGGATGTTGCAAATCTGCCACCATCTAATTGAATCATTGGTCTAAGTTCTGGTGGAATAACTGGAAGAGCATCTAGTATCATCCATTCAGGTCTATTTCCTGATTCTAATAATGCATCTAATACATCTAATCTCTTAACTAATCTTACTCTTTTTTGACTAGTTGGATCTTTAATTTCTGCTATTTCTTTATTAATTTTAGCAACTTCTTCTTCTAAATTAACTTGAGTAAGTAATTCCTTAATAGCTTCAGCACCCATTCCTACTCTGAAACTATTTCCATATTTTTCATAATATGCTCTATATTCTTTATCACTTATTGTTTGTTTTTTCTCTAAAGGTGCAGTACCCGGATCTAAAACAACATATGAAACAAAGTATAAAACTTCTTCTAGTTCTCTTGGTGACATATCAAGAACTAATCCCATTCTTGAAGGTACACCTTTAAAAAACCAAATATGTGAAACTGGTGTAGCAAGTTCGATGTGACCCATACGTTCACGACGAACTTTGCTTCTTGTTACTTCGACACCACATCTATCACAAACAATATTTTTATATCTTAATCTTTTATATTTACCACAACTACATTCAAAATCTTTAGTTGGTCCAAATATTTTTTCACAGAACAAACCATCTCTTTCTGGTTTTAAAGTACGATAATTTATTGTTTCGGCTTTTTTTACTTCTCCATAAGACCAAGATCTAATTCTTTCAGGAGAGGCAATTGATATTTTTAATCCTTCAAAATTATTAACATCCATTAATCTTCAGCCCCTTCCATAGCTTCCAATTCTTCAATTGGAGCGTCTTCTATATCATCAAAATCATCAAATTCATCTTCTTCATCTTCAACTATTTCATCATCTACAGGTAAATCTTCTGTAGTTTCAAATTCATTTGTTGATAAATAAGAATCTTCATCTGATGCTTCTAATTCTTTTAAGTCAACAAATTTTCCTTCTTCGTTTAGAACTGTTATATCAAGTCCTAAAGCTTGAAATTCTTTAGTCAATACTCTAAAGCTTTCTGGAATACCAGATGCAGGAATTGGAGTACCTTTTACTAATGATTCATAAACTCTAACACGACCTACAACGTCGTCAGATTTAATTGTCATCATTTCTTGTAATACATGAGCAGCACCATATGCATATAATGCCCAAACTTCCATTTCTCCAAATCTTTGTCCACCAAATTGTGCTTTACCACCAAGTGGTTGTTGTGTTACTAATGAGTATGGACCAGTTGATCTAGCATGTAACTTATCATCAACCATGTGGTGAAGTTTAATCATATACATTACACCAACAGAAATTCTGTTATCGAATTTTTCACCTGTACGTCCATCATATAACCAACTTTTTCCATCTTCTTCTAATCCAGCTTCTTTTAAGGCATCAAGAATTTCTCCTCTTGTAGCACCATCAAATACTGGAGTAGCCATATAAATTCCTAATTGTTTAGCAGCCATTCCTAAATGCATTTCTAAGATTTGACCTAAATTCATACGAGATGGAACTCCAAGTGGATTTAATAAGATATCAATTGGTTGACCATTTGGTAAATATGGCATATCTTCTTCAGGTAATACTAAAGAAATAACACCTTTGTTACCATGACGTCCGGCCATCTTATCTCCAACTGTAATTTTTCTCTTTTGAGCAATATAAACTCTAACTATTTTAGAAACACCAGCTGGTAATTCATCACAATCCTCTTTAGTAAATACTTTAACATCATGAACAATTCCAGCACCACCATTTGGAACTCTAAGTGAAGTATCTCTAACTTCTCTTGTTTTTTCTCCAAATATAGCATGTAATAATTTTTCTTCGCTAGTAAGTTCAGCCATTCCTTTAGGAGTAACTTTGCCTACTAAAATGTCATCATTTTTAACTTCTGTACCGATACGAATAATACCATTTTCATCCAAGTTTTTACGAGCTTCTTCACTTATGTTAGGAATATCTCTTGTAAATTCTTCTGGTCCTAATTTAGTATCGCGACATTCGATTTGGTAATCTTCTATATGAATTGATGTAAATACATCATCTTTTACTAATCTTTCATTTAATATTACAGCATCTTCATAGTTATAACCATTAAAGTTCATAAATGCTACTGTAACGTTTTTACCTAAGGCCATTTCACCTTTTTCAGTTGATGGTCCATCTGCTATTATTTGTCCTGCTTTTACTTCATCACCAAGTCTTACGATTGGAACTTGATGATAACAAGTACCAGCATTACTTCTTTCATATCCATTTAAGTAATATGTATCCATGCCACCTAAAGTTTTAACTATTATTTTTCTAGCATCTACATAGTCAACTACACCATTTCCGTTTGCTATTACGACTGCACCAGAGTCTTTAGCCGCTACTCCTTCAACACCTGTTCCTACAAGTGGAGCTTCTGCTTGTAATAATGGGATTGCTTGACGTTGCATGTTAGCACCCATAAGAGCACGTTTACCATCATCGTGTTCCAAAAATGGAATACCTTGTGTTGATATTGATACTGCTTGTTGTGGAGAAACATCCATATAATCAACTTTATCAGCATCTAACATCATATTCTCACCACGATATCTAACTGGAACTGTATCAGATACTATTCTACCATCTTTATCAATTTCTACAGCAGCTTGAGAAATATAATATTCTAATTCTTCATCAGCTGTCATATAAACAACTTCATCTGTTAATTTTCTATCTTTTATTCTACGATATGGAGTCATTATAAATCCATAATCATTAATTCTTGCATAACTTGCTAAAGAAGTTATAAGTCCAATGTTAGGTCCTTCTGGAGATTCAACTGGACATAATCTACCATAATGTGATGGATTAACGTCACGTACTTCCATACCAGCACGATCTCTTGATAAACCACCAGGTCCTAAAGAAGATAATCTTCTTTTGTTTGAAAGTTCTGCGATTGGATTTGTTTGATCCATGAATTGAGATAATTGACTACTACCAAAGAATTCTTTGATTGAAGCTGTAAGCGGTCTAATATTAATTAAAGTTTTAGGAGTAACTTCAGTTATTTCTTGAGTACTCATTCTATCTCTAATTACTCTTTCAATTCTTGAAATACCAATTCTAAATTGATTTTGTAATAATTCACCTACTTGACGAACACGTCTATTAGATAAATGATCTATTTCATCAAATGAACCAATACCTTCTAATAAATTTAAATAATAAGATACTGATGCATAGATGTCAGATATTGTTAATCTCTTTTCTTCAATTGTAGGATCGTTACCAATAATGTTAATAATCTTTTTAGAATCTCTTGGTGAATAAACTTTAATTATTTGAACTTTATTGTAAGTATCTAATTCATTATTAATTAAAACTTCTTTAACACCATATCCATTAGCTAAGATTGGTTTTAATTCTTCTAATACTTCTTTTGTAATATTAGTTCCTTTTTCAAATGTTTTTTCACCATCTTTAATTGTTTCAGCTAAAGTTAAACCTAATAATCTATCTGTAACATTTAGTTTTCTATTAAATTTATATCTACCAACCTTTGATAAATCGTATCTAAAAGCATCAAAGAATCTAGTGATTAATTGATTTTTAGCACTGTCTAATGTAGATGGTTCACCTGGTCTTAATTTAGAATGAATATCAATTAATGATTCATCTGTATTTTTGTTTGTATCTTTTATAATTGTTTTTTCTAAATATTCATTTTCACCAAATAAATCAACTATATCTTGATCATTTGATAATCCAACTGCTCTAAGTAATGTAGTAACTGGAACTTTTCTTGTTCTATCAATTCTTACATAAATTACATCTCTGGCGTCCAATTCGTATTCTAGCCATGTACCTCTATTAGGAATAACTTGACTAGTTATAACTAATCTACCATTTTTGTCTATTTCTTTTCCATAATAAGCAGATGGAGATCTTACTAATTGTGATACGATAACTCTTTCAGCCCCATTAATTATAAATGTACCACTCTCAGTCATAACAGGCATATCTCCCAAGTAAATTTCTTGTTCTTTTACCTCACCTGTTTCTTGATTGAATAATCTGGCTTCTACTTTTAAAGGTGCTGCATAAGTTGCATATCTTTCTTTGCATTCTTTAATTGAATATCTTGGTTTTTCAAAGAAATAATCACCAAATTCAAGTGTTAAATTTCCTGTAAAGCTTTCTACAGGAAAAATATCATCAAATACTTCTTTGATACCATTTTTCATAAATTCATCATATGATTTTGTTTGAACTTCTAATAGATTTCCTAGTTCAATTGCATTTTTAGTTTTTGCATAACTTCTTCTTTCACGATAGTCTCCAATTTTTTTTACTTTATAAGCCACTATTTCACCCCTATGTACTAAATTTTAGGAAAACAATACGCAAAAATTCGCGCATACGTCAATATATGATTTTAACAAATTTATATCAATAAGTCAATGTTATTAAAATCATTTTTACAATTTAATATCAATATAATTTATACAACATTCTTTCTTGCCAATTTCAAGATTCTTCTGTTTATATAAGCTATATTAATATCAACTTATATTTTTGTGTATGATACAAATTGGGATGCATCCAATAAAAATAAGTCTTATTTATAATACGACGAAAGCCCATACTAGTTTTTTAAGTACAGGCTAACATCATAACTATTAAATTATTTTAATTCGATAGTAGCTCCAGCTTCTTCGAATTTTGCTTTCATTTCTTTAGCTTCATCAGTAGATACGTTTTCTTTAATAACTCCACCATTATCAGCGATTGCTTTAGATTCACCTAAACCTAAACCAGTAATTTCTTTAATTAATTTGATAACGGCAAGTTTATTAGCACCAGCACTAGCTAGTACTACATTAACTGAGCTTGGTCCTTCTTCAACAGCAGCACCTGCTACTGGAGCAGCTACAGCTACTGCACTTGGATCTACACCAAATTCTTCTTTCATTGCGTCTACTAATTCTTTAACTTCAAGAATAGTCATTTCTTTTAATCCACTAATAAATTCGTCTTTTGTAAATTTTGCCATTTTATATTCCTCCTTTTAATTATTTTCTAAATCTTGACTATATAAGTCTAAGCAAATTGATAAGTCACGAACAACTCCCATAAGTCCACCTGCAAGCATTGTAAGTAATCCTTCTCTTGATGGAATTGAAGCAAGTTCGTTTAACATTTTTTCATCAGCTATTTCTCCGTCTACAACACCAACTTTGATTTCTAATGCTTTATGAGTTTTTGCGAAATCAGCTAGAGTTTTAACAGGAGCAACTGCATCAGCACCAAAAGCAATAGCTTTAGGTCCATTTAAATGTTCATCAATATTGATGTTCATTTTTTCTAATGCTCTTTTTGTAAGAGTGTTTTTGTAAACTTTGAATTCTGAATCAGATTCTTTTAATTTTCTTCTTAATTCATTTGTTTCAGTAACTGTAAGTCCACGATATTCAAATAAAATGTATGAAGAAGAGTTTTTCATTTTGTCAACTATTTCATTAACAACTGATTCTTTTTTTTCAATTATTTTTTGATTTGCCACTAGTTGCACCTCCTTAAGTTTTATTCCGTAAAAATCCCTTACGTAATTACAGTAAGGGACCAAAGATCTTCATTATAAAGTCCTCGGTAGGTAATTAAGCTTTGTTTTGCTCCTACTGTCTACGGTACATATTTTTTTCACGAACAATCTAATTATAGCACATTTTTAATTAGATGTCAAAACTATTTGCATCAATTTTAATTCCTGGACCCATTGTTGAAGATACGGCTACATTTAAAATGTATTTGCCTTTAACAACTGATGGTTTAGTTTTAGCTATTAATGATACAAAGGCATTTAAATTTTCTATTAATTTTTCATTATCAAATGATACTTTACCAATTATAACATGTAAATTACCATAACTATCTGTACGATATTCAACTCGTCCTTTTTTTACATCTTCTACTGCTGTTTTAGTATCTATTGTTACAGTTCCAGTTTTTGGGTTTGGCATTAATCCTTTTGGTCCTAATACTCTACCTATTTTACCTAAAGCAGGCATCATATCTGGAGTAGCAATCATTGTATCGAAATCGAACCAATTTTCTTTTTCGATTTTTTCAATCATATCTGTATCTCCAACATAATCAGCGCCAGCTTCTTTAGCAGCTTTAGCAGCTTCTCCTTTTGCTATAACTAATACTTTTTTAGTTTTACCAGTTCCATTAGGAAGAACGATAGCTCCTCTTAATTGTTGATCAGCCTTTTTAGTATCAAGGTTTAATCTTAATGCTAACTCAACTGATGCATCAAAACTAGATATTGATGTTTCTTTTACTAAAGCGATAGCTTCTTCTTTAGTATATGCTTTGCCTTTTTCAATTTTAGCTAAAGCTTCTACATATTTTTTACCTTTTTTCATTTTTTTACCTCCTTGTGGTTTAATAGCGGATTTTATTCCTCCCACATAGTTTTACCTATATGAATTAGTCTTCTACTTTAACGCCCATGTTTTGAGCTGTTCCAGCCACTTGTTTCATAGCTGATTCAATGTCATAAGCATTTAAGTCTGGTAATTTAATTTCTGCAATTTCTCTTAATTGTTCTTTAGTTAAAGTTGCTACTGTTTCATTAGATCCTTTAACTGCACCTTTCTTAATTCCAGTAAGTTTTTTAATTAAGAAAGATGTTGGTGGAGTTTTAATTACGAAATCGAATGTTCTGTCTTCATAAACAGTTAATTCAACTGGTAATATATCTCCCATTTTATCTTTTGTAGCATCGTTGTATTTTGTACAGAATTCTTGAATATTAATTCCTAATGGTCCTACAACTGTTCCAACTGGTGGAGCTGGTGTAGCTTTTCCTGCAGCGATTGCTAACTTAACAACTCTTGTAATTTTCTTTGCCACGAAAAACACCTCCTATATATTTTTTTTCGCGAGCGGTCCAAATGATATCCGCTTTAACTCATATCTCCCGCTTTCATCTATATTAATAAAAATATAGCTAATTTAATATAACACATTTTATTTATTTTGTAAACTATTTACTAAGTTTCTTTTGTTTATTTTTATCTTTTTTTAATAATACTATTTTAACTTCTTTGTTTTCTAAAATGGAATTTACTGCAAGATTATATAGATAATTTAAATAAATAAGTTCATCAACGCTTAAATTACATTTGATTTCAATAGTTATTTGATTATCCCATATTTTTTCATCATTAATTGATTCACATAACTTAATTATGTTTAATTCTTCAAAAAATAAACATTCAAGTGTTATTATTCTTGTTTTATATTTTTTGATTGCTAAATTGTATAATTTTTCATTTTCCTTTATTTCATAAAAAATCTCTCTTATATCGATTATATCTTGATATGATATTTTTTCTTCTTTTGGTTTAATGATATTATCTATTTCTTTCATTAAATATTCTAATTGTTCATTTGTATTATCGTTCAAATATTTTTTCTTTAACAAATTTGATAATTTATCAATTTTATTTTCTATTTCCCCCACTATAAACACTTCCTTAATTTACTTTTTCAATTTGAGATAAGTTAATTTCAACTATTGTTTCTTGTCCAAATAAGTCAATTGCTATTTCTAATTCTTGTGTTTCTATATTGATTTTCTTAACTTTACCAAACATATTAGCGAATGGTCCAGAGATAACTTTAACTTGATCACCAACTTTTAAGTCATTTCCAATTTCTAATCTGCTCATACCCATAGATCCTAAAATTTTATCTACTTCTTGTGGAGATAAAGGAAATGGTTTTGCTCCTTTACCACTTGATCCAATGAACCCTGTTACTCCTGGAGTGTTTCTTACAATAAACCAAGCCTCATCATTCATCACCATTTCTACTAATATATATCCTGGAAACATTTTTTTTACTTTTTTCTTTTCTTTTCCATCTTTTAGTTCTATTTCTTCTTGTTCTGGAACTACTACTCTATAGATGTAATCTTCCATTCCCATTGTACTAGCACGCATTTCTAGTTTTTCTTTTACTTTATTTTCATGACCTGAATAAGTATTAACTACATACCATTCTTTTTCCATATTTTCCTCCTATTTTATAATCATTTTAATACCCGTTAGTATTAAGTCTAAGCTTGCAAAAAATAATGCAAATATAAGTACACATGATAGTGTTGCTACTGAATAAGCAATAATTGTTTTTTTGTCAGGCCACTTTACTTTAGTCATTTCTTTTTTTACACTTACCAAAAATCTAGCTATTTTTTTCATTTCACACCTTCTTTAAAATATATGATTTTTTTCAAAATAAAAACACCTTTTCGTGTCTAAATAAATATTACCATATTGTATTTAAAAAGTCAATATAAGTAAATAAAAAGTTGTTTTTTTAGAATAATAAAAAAACTGTGTTTTATAATTACACAGTTAATTATATATGGCTCTAAATTATTATGAAAGTTTTGATTTAGGAATTGTTATTACTGGACGGATGCCTAATGTATTATATTTAACTTCAGAATCAGATAAAGTACCATGGTAATCAATTCTCATAACAGTATTATTAGATCTAACAAATGGCGTTGAAGTCCAATAACCATATGTTGCTATTGATTCAGAAACATTACATCCATAAGAAGTGCAACTATTTGTATAATCAAACAACCAAGCATATCTACTTGTTCCTTTTCCACTAGCAGTTTGTGTTTCACTATTACTATCCAAATAAAAACCAGAAACTTGATGAATATATTTTTCGTTTTCGGTTATGATTGCAATTTCTTTATCTGTTATTAATCTTGGTATATTTTTCCAGTTTGAAACACTAACAAGTTTATCTACTTCCACCTTTAAATTACTTTCTTCATACGATACATTTTTATTATCATTATTCCAAGCAATCATAGCAGTTGTGTTATGATCTAATATCATATTCACCGTTGAGGAATCCGAAGAATCATTAAATATATACCATTTCATACATCCAACTTTATTTTCATTTTTACTATTATCTTCAACGTAATCTTCACATATTTCTCCACTTACTGGATTATAATATATTACTGTTCCATTTTTATAAAAATAATTATAACCTTTTTTATTAATTTTATTATATAATTCATTTAAAGCATCATTTACATTCATACTACTTCCATCACTTGCATTATATACTACATCTGTTGCTTTATATGTTGTTGCAGCATATACACTTATACTAGTAACTATAATAGTTGTAATTATTATTAAAAATATTCTACTTTTTATTATTTTTTTCATTTATAACACCTATCCTACTTAGATTATACCCCCCCCCCAGACGTAAAAGTCAAGAAAAATGTTACAATTTTTTTATAAATTTTGTAGAACTTATTATATTTTTTAAACATTATTATAGTTCAAAATTAAAAAGAACCAAAGTAGCACTACCTTGGTTCAAATGTATTAAATTAATAATACAGTATATTATATGTAAACAAAAAATATAATTATTATATAATTGATTATTTTGTCAATAAATGTTACAATTTAGTAGGTGATAGTATGAAGAAAGAAGATATTCCTAATATTTTAACAATGACTAGAATTGTATTAACTCCAGTCATAATCATATTAGGTTTGTTAAATAAAACTAATCTAGTAATTATATTTGCCATTATATGTGCCTTAACTGATATGTTGGATGGTAAATTAGCTCGCAAATGGAATGTTATTTCAAGAAAAGGCGCTAAATTAGATACAATAGCTGATAAAATATTTGGAATTGGAATAATTATTAGTTTAATAAGAAAAAAACACTTATTAATATATCTTTTAATATTGGAAATTATTATAGCTATAACTAATTTATACTATTATTATTCTACAAATAAGGTCGAATCATTAATGATTGGAAAAATCAAAACTACATTTTTATTTTGTAGTATAATATTTTGCATGATAAGTTTATATTTTAAAATTGATGGTGGTTTAACTAATGGTTTTATATATGCTACCATAAACTTGCAAATACTATGTTTAGTTCAATATTTTCTTAACTTTTTAGATAATAAAAATCCAATTACCGTTGAAAATAATTTAACCCATCAAAAAATTATGAATGAAGAAATAGAAAAAACAATTAAAATCAATAATTTAACCGATTTAATAGAAGAATATAGTGAAAACGAAAAATAGATACGTATGTATCTATTTTGTTTTATTTGCTAAACGTTTAATTTTAGAATCACTATAATTTAGAGATAGTCTTGATAATTTTGTTCTTATTGATTTTAATTTATCTTTATTAATGTCATTTTCTAAATATACCTCAGAAACTTTATAAATTGTTTTTCTTTCATAAATTGGCATTATATAATCAATGACTATTATATATGTTGCATTTTCTATTTCAAATACTTTTTTTTCAATTTGATCAGAACGAATAGTTGTATATTTATCAAATTTGGAAGTTAGTTTAATTTTATCTTCTAAAGAAAATTTTTCTATTTGTTCTTTAATAGTTCCATCTGTCATTATTTTTGAACCAAATACTTTTTCAGAAAATTCATCCCAAACATTTTTTATTCCAGTTAAGGTTTCAATTCTTTTATTCATGATGCAATCGACTCCAAGATACACATATTACATTACATCTGTATTTTTGGCAATAGTTAATTCACCATATTGATGAATTGTTCCATTGTAATACTACTATAAATTGGATAACGAGGTATATAATATCTATTACTATTTCTAGTAGCATTCATATTTCCTCCACCAAATGCTACTTGTACTCCTAAATTTTTAAGAATTGCTGTTGAATTAGCATTATGAACATAAAATGGATAACAAAATGAATTGTAACTTCCTACTATATCAAATGATTTTTTTAAATCATCATATAATTCATTATAACTTAAACAATTAATATTTTGACTTCCACAAGCACCAACTTTATGAATGTCATACCCATGTGATTCAATATCTAAATTCTTGGATTGATAGTTTTTAGGATCCCACCAAGCAGTTATTAAGAATAATGTAGCATTTAAATCATATTTTTCTAGTAAAGGAATTAACTTATTACCATTTATGGTACTAGTTCCCATTGCTCCATCATCTACTGTTATTAAAACACTTTTAGTTGGTATTTCTATTTTTCCATTATACCAATCTACAAATTCTTGCATTGTTAATGTCTTGAAATTATTATCCTTCAAATATTTAAGATGTTCCTCAAATTTAGTAGTATCCAAACATATTGTTTCATTACATACTTCCCCATTTTTATCATAGAAGAAGTGGTAATTCAAAACTGGTACTGCAACCTCACTAGAGTAAATATATTTAACAATTTTTTCTTTGTTAAGCATTTTTTTTAGGATATCAATTGTTATATTGTCAACTTCGTAAGAATTTAGATTTTCTTTAGAGCTTACTTCATCATTCTTATTTATTTCAAACTCTATTTTGTTAACAATCAAATTATATTTTTTAAATAATTCATCATCTTTATCACTAACCAATAAAATAGTATTATCGGATAATTCTATTTCATTATTTTTCCACATTTTATAAATTTCATTATTTATCATTTTATAACTACTAATAAGTTTAAGTTGTTCTTCATCATAATTAATTAAATTTAATATTACGATAGAATCTGCATATTCACCGTTTTTTACTTCTTTTTCTTCTTTTACATATTTTTGATTAATTTTAAATAATTGATTATTAAATTTAATATAATTTCCTTCTTTTTTTAGATAAATATTAAATTCTTTTTGTTCATCTATTTTAATACTATCTAGTTCAAATTTATCAGTTGTTACAATATTACTATTAAAAGGTAAATAATCAATATTTTTAATTTCTTCATTTACTTGTTTTATATTTTCATAGTATATATAATATTCCTCATCTAATAATTTATAATAATCATTTTTATAATTAGTTTTTTCCAAATATAGTTTAGAGTTTTCGCCTATTTCTCCTATTTCAATATATTTATCTTTAATTTTTTTATAAAGATTTATTTTTTTTGTTGTTTTTATAACTTCGCCATAATTATTTTTCTTTGTTTTAATTATATTATCGTTTCTAACTTTATCACAGATTAAATATGTTCCAAATAAAAGAATAGCAATTAATAAAATAACTAAAATTAGAATTATCTTTTTCTTCATTATATCACCACACTTATTATAAAATATTTAAAAATTAATATCAATGAAAAATGAAATTATTGTGAAAATAATTGTTATTATTTTATTATTATGATATTATTTGTTTGTCAATTTAATTTGACAAATCTTTTTTAAGATTACTTCTTTTCTACAAAGCACTTTTTGTGCTTTACTTTTTAAAATCCTCCTTTAAAAGGAGGATTTTATTATTCCATCATATCTTCTAGCGTATCTTTCGCTTTTCTCTTAGTACTTTTCATTACTTTGTTCATTTCTTTCGTAAGAGGTTTCTTATACTTTTGATATGCTAAAACAGCCCCAGCACCTAAACCCATAAGTGCTATATTTTTACCTAACTTCATAAAATCACCTTCTTGCTAAAAAATATGATACCGTATATAAAAAAATCTATATACATTAATATTTTATAGATTTTATAAAGTTTTATACATATTTTCTAATTTTTCTTTCAAATTTGTTTTTCTAACAATTTCACTATTGTTATGAATTCCTGTTAAAAAAGCATTAACATTACCTAAAATTATTAATTTATTTTTAGCTCTTGTAATTCCTGTATATATTAATTTTTTATATAGCATTCGATAATATTCATTGCATATTGGCATTAAAACAAATTCAAATTCACTTCCTTGTGATTTATGAATACTAATTGCATATCCGTGTTTTATATTTGAAAAATCCTTTGGTAAATATTTTACTTCATTACCATCATAATCAATATATATTTCATTTTTTTTAGAATCAGATTCAGAAGCTGGAATGATTTTTTTTATTGTTCCAATGTCTCCATTAAATACATTATTGTCTGCCATATTAACTAATTGTAATATTTTATCATTTTCTCTAAATATTGTTGTTCCACTTTTTATTTCTTTCAAATTATCACTTTTAGGATTAAATATATCTTGTAATTCTTTATTTAGATTATCAATTCCATTTATTCCTGCATACATTGGAACCAATATTTGAAAATTTTTATAGTTATAATCTTTTTCTAATATTTGTTTAGTTAGGTTTTTAACATTCATTAGAATATTGTTACATTCTAAAAATTTAAAGTCGCTTTTTTCTTCCAAAAATTCATTTGTTACTTCATTATTTTTTATGTCTTGTGCTAATTTAGAAATGTATGATTTTTCATTTTGACGATATAATAATTCTAATTCTATTGTTTCTATTGTTTTACTTTCTATCAAGTCTTTTAATATTTGACCGGGACCAACACTTGGCAACTGATTATAATCTCCTACTAAAACTAATTTAATATTATCAGTTAATCCTCTAAAAAGACTTGCTAAAAGATTTGTATCAATCATACTTACTTCATCAACAATTATTAACTTTTCAGTATTAGGATTAGTTATATCTACACCAAAACTATTTGTTTCTTTATTCCATTTTAAATATCTATGAATTGTTGTTGCCGGAAAAACACATGATTCACTCATTCTTTTACTTGCTCTACCTGTTGGTGCAAGTAATGCTATTTTTTTTAATGCTTCATCGCCTGTATATTCATTTAAGGTTATAAATGTATCTACTATTGCTTTAATTATAGTTGTCTTTCCAGTTCCTGGTCCACCTGTTATTATTAGTATATTATTTTCTAATGATTTTATTATTGATTCTTTTTGTTTTTCATCATATTCTATTTTATTAAATTCTTCTAATTTTTTTAATATTCTATCAATATTCTTATAACTATCTTTTTGTTTTTTTAATAGATATTTTATTTTATTTACTATTGTTTTTTCTTCATTATAGGTATCTTTTAAATAATATTTTTCATCTTCTAATACTATTTTTCCTTCGAATCTTAGTTCATCTAAATATAAGTCAAAATTTTCTATTTCTTGATTTACATATTTTATAGTATTATCTTTTATTTCATCATGATATAAATAAGTATCACCGTTTTTAAATGTTAAATTTTTAAAAATATAAATTATACAAGCTTTAATTCTTCTTGAATCTAGTAAATCATAGTTTAATTTTTTGCCAATTTCATCTACTTTAGTAAAATTAATTTCCATTATGTCATCAATTAATGTATAAATATTATTTTCTAATGTTAATACAGTATCGCTTTTATATTTATTATAGATTGCCAAAGAATCACGCATATTAAATCCTAGTTCTGTTAAATAAACTATTGTTTCATGGCTTTCTTCATATTTTGTTAATGTATTATAAATTACATCTATTTTTTTATTGTTTATTTTAGGTACTCTTTTTAAATTTTCTTTATCTTCCAAAATTAAATTAAGGGTATTTTCTCCTAATGTTTTGACTATAGATTCTGCTAATTTAACGCCTACTCCTTTAAATAAATTACTACTTAAAAATTCAATTATTCCATCTTTATCATTTGGTAATACTTTTTCGTATTCATTTACAACATATTGAATTCCATATTTAGGATGGTCTATTAATTCACCGTATAGTATATATGTATCTTTTTCATTTAATTCAGCAAAGTAACCTGTAAATGTTAATGTGTCATTTACAAAATCAGTTATGTCTTGATCATTTGTTTCTGTAATTTTCATTATTCCTATTTTATAGCCATTAGAAGATTCAAATACACTTCTAATGTAGTTTCCTTTTATATAATTTTTCATTATATCACCTATTCAATTATACCATAGTTTATAAAAAATAAAATAATATTTCAAAAAAATACGAATATTTTTTCGTATTATTTTTCTATCCATTCTATTAATTGTTCTTTAGGTAAAAATCCTATATTTTTTTCGATTTCTTTTCCGTTTTTAAATTTTATTAATGTTGGAACTGACATAACACCAAATTCTTTAGCAATCTCACTACATTCATCAACATCAACTTTTACTATTTTATAATTACCTTTTATTTCTTCTAGTACTGCTCCTAACATTCTACATGGTCCACACCATGTTGCAAAAAAATCTACTATTACTAATTCATCATTAATTAATTCTTTAAAGTTATCATTACTGCAATGTATTAATGCCATAATTATCCCTCCTTATATTTTTTAATTATTTCATCTACATTTTTAATTTTTAATTTATCTTTTTTTACTAATGTTTCAACTGAATTTACATCGATTATATCATATTTTAGAAATAAATCTAATGTTTCTCTATTAAATTCATTTGGGTTTTCTTCTTTTTCATATTTATTTTTTAAATCCGAAAATTCATCTATAACTTTTATACTTTTATCGACCATTTGAGATAATATTGGTGTATTATTTAGTATTTTATCCTTATATTTTGAATTTATACTGAAATCAAATATTGGCAAATTCAATATGTATAAAATAATAAAGACAAAGATAAAGTTTTCTAACATTCCTACTATTGCTCCTCCAATTTTTGATGGAATACTAAGTACTACTGTCACTTTTAATAGAAATTCAAATATTTTTGTAAATTTTAATAGTAATTTTAAAATTATTGCTAAAACAGAAAGAACCAATATAAACGCTATTAATTCATATACAAATATATTTAATACTGGTAAACCTTTTAATAAACCTCCAAAATCAAAGAAAGGTAAATTTTCGTACATAAATCTTGAAACTGGATTTTTTAGGATAAAAGCTAATACCATCACTAATATTATTCCAATTGTACTCACTAATTGAGTTGTTAATCCCCTTTTAAATCCTACAACTGCCCCCATTAAAATTGCTAAAATTATAATTACATCTACTATAGACATTTTATCATTCCCTTCTATTTAATTATATTATAATTTCAAAAAAAAATAAAGTATTATAACTTTATTGTTCTATATTCTTTTTCAAATTTTAAAAGTTTAATTTCACGATTATTTTTAATATTATTATCACTATTTACTTCTTTAAGACCATTTTTAATAAAGTCATCGAATGTTAATGATAATAGTATATCTTTGTTTAAATTATAGAATAATCCATCAACATTATATTGAATTGCTGAGAATAAATCGTTGGTCGTCCATAAATCAATTATTGTCCCATTATATTCAAATTTATAACCTCCAAAACTATTATAATTGTATTTTATATTAAATTTTTTTAATACATCAAATATCCAGTCTTCTTGTTCTTTTCCAAGAACAACAAAATCTAAATCTTTTGGCTTTTCAGCAAGAATTAAATCTCTAATTCCACCACCTAATAAGTAAATTTCTGAAAGTTTGGAAATAGTATAAGCAGGATAAAAATGGTTCATTATGTAATTTTTTATTCTCATTTGTAAATTTAAATCATAACTAAATTCATCTATTTGTTCATTATATTTTATATTCATTCAAATCAAATCCTTTAATGTATTATAGCATAAATTAAGAAAAAAATTGATATTTCTATCAATTTTATTTATTTCTTAACTTTGCACCTGTTTTTTCAACTTCTTCAATTATTTTATTAAATGAATTCATAACTTCTTCTTCAGATAAAGTATGTGTAGGATCACTAAATATTAATTTAAAAGCTAAAGATTTTGAATTTTCATCAATAATATATAAATCAAATAATTCACAACTATTTAATATTTTTCCTCCAGCTTTTTTAATGATTTTTTCTAATTCTTCACAAGTAACATCATTATCAACCATAAATGCTAAATCTTTAGTAGAAGCTGGAAATTTACTTATTTCTTTATAAGTCATTCTACTGCTTCTATTAGCTAAAACCTTATCTAAATCTAATTCTAAAGCATAGACATCACCTTTAACTACATTTGGATGTAATTTACCAATAACACCTACTACTTTTCCTTGAAGTTCAATAGTTGCACTTTGTCCTGGATGAAATTCTTTTGGTAAATTAGAAACAACTAAACGATATCTATTATTATATCCAAGATAATCCATTAACTCTTCTAGTACACCTTTAATTACATAAAAATCCACTTTTGTATTTTTTATGTCTAAATAGTAATCTCCTGTCATAAGAATAGCTAATTTATTATTTTCTTTGTAGATTCCTTCTTCTTTATAGAAACCTTTTCCCATTTCAAATATACTAATATTTTCTAAATTACGATCTTTATTATATTTATAAATTTCTTTTAATGAATAAAGTAAACTATATCTTAATGTACTTCTATCTTCACTCATTGGATCAGCTAAAGTAATTGGTTCAAAATCTTCAGTAGTAAATTCAAAAACATTATTATATGGAATTAAAGAGTAACTTAAAGTTTCATTTAATCCTAAATCAACTAATTTATTTTTAATTTTTCTTCTTGTTTTATTATAAGTTCCAGTAATAACATTTAAAACTGGTAGTTTTCCTTTAATATTGTCCATTCCATAAATTCTTCCGGCTTCTTCAATTAGATCTTCTTTAATATTAATATCTAATCTTCTAGATGGAACTGTTACCGTTAAAATATCATTTCCTTCTACTTTAAATCCTAAAGAT
This sequence comes from uncultured Bacilli bacterium, assembly GCA_934167465.1. Taxonomy (GTDB): domain Bacteria; phylum Bacillota_I; class Bacilli_A; order RF39; family UBA660; genus CAJOJO01. Next base: position 59,140 of record CAKPKR010000006.1, read on the forward strand.
TCATATATATCTTTTACAGTATTAAAATCAAGTTCAATTCCTAATACTTTATTAATTTTATCAATACTAATTTCTATTATTTTATCATTAGCATCAGTTTCGTCATATTTAACCATACCGCCTACTATAGTAGCATCAGCATATTTTTCTAATAAGTAGCAACTTCTTTCGATAGCCATATATGTTCTTTTAGGATCTAAACCTTTTTCAAATCTATTTGAAGCTTCACTTCTTAATATTTTTTTAGATGTTTTTCTTACCTTTATACTATCAAAAATAGCTGATTCTATAATAATATTTTTTGTATCTTCTTCTACTTCGGTAGATAACCCACCCATTACACCAGCAAGGCCTACTGCACCATTATTATTAGCAATTACAATATCATCATTTGATAAAGTCCTTTTAATATTATCTAGAGTGGTTAATTCCTCATTATCATTAGCATCTCTAACTATTAATGTATCGCCTAATCTATCAGCATCATAGTAATGTAATGGTTGACCAGTTTCAAGCATTACATAGTTTGAAATATCAACAACGTTATTTATTGGTCTAATTCCAGAAGCAATAAGTCTATTTTTAATGAATTCTGGACTTTCTTTTATTGTAACATTAACAGCTTTTTTGGCTAAAAACAAAGGACAAGATTTAGTTTCTACTTTAACTTTAAACTCATTATTAATATCATTATCATTACTATTATAATTTAATTCAATATTTTTTACTTTCTTTTTATAAATTGCCCCTAGTTCATAAGCCATACCAATTATACTTAATAAATCGCCTCTATTAGATGTTAATTCAAAATCAATTACTTCATCATCTAATCCTAATATTTTGATTGGATTACTTCCTACAATACTATCAAGTGGTAATTCACAAATACCATTTACATCTTTTTCAGATAAAAATTTATGTTCTAAACCTAATTCTGCTACTGAACATAACATACCATTTGATACTTGTCCACGAATCATTCCTTTTTTTATTTCACCGCCTGGTAATTTAGCGCCAGCCAAGGCAACAATTACTTTTATTCCTTTACGGCAGTTTGGAGCTCCACAAACAATATCCAATATTTCTTTACCAATATCAACTTTACAAACATGTAGATGATCACTATCAGGGTGATCAGAACATTCTATTACCTCACCAACTACTAAATTAGTACAATTAATTAATGGACAAGCTGTATCATATTCATTTCCTACATTTGTCATAGCTTCTGCTATATCTTTTATAGATAAAGATTCGTCTAAATCAATATAATCACTTACAAATTTTCTACTTAATTTCATTAGTCTTCATCCTTTCTATTAAATTCTTCTAAAAATCTTAAATCATTTCCGTAGATTGTTCTAATATCTGGAATACCATATTTAAACATAGCAAATCTATCTATTCCAGTACCAAACGCAAATCCTTGATATTTTTTAGAATCATATCCACTCATTTCTAAAACATTTGGATGTACCATTCCTGCCCCTAATACTTCAATCCAACCAGTTCCTTTACATAAGTTACATCCTTTACCTCCACATTTAAAACAAGTAACATCAACTTCAACTGATGGTTCTGTAAATGGAAAGTAACTTGGTCTAAATCTAACACTAGTTTTTTCACCTAGTATTTTTTTACAAAATAATTCTAACGTTCCTTTTAAATCAGCCATTGAGATATTTTCATCAATTACTAATCCTTCTATTTGCATAAATTGATGAGAATGAGTGGCGTCTTCATCTCTTCTATATACTTTTCCTGGACATACTATTCTAATTGGTCCTTTTTCTTTATTTTCTTCCATTGCCCTTACTTGAGCAGTTGAAGTTTGACTTCTAAGTAACCATGCATCATATTCATCTTTTAGATAGAATGTATCTTGAGCATCTCTAGCTGGATGTCCTATTGGTAAATTTAATTTTTGAAAACAGTTTTCATCACTTTCTATTTCTGGACCTTCATATACTGTATAGCCCATTGAAACAAATAAGTCTTCAAAATCTTCTGTTACTCTAGTCATTGGATGTTTACTACCTTTTTTTATTTTTTTACTTGGTAGAGTTATATCTATTTTTTCACTTTCTAGTTTTTTATTTAATTCTATATTATGAAGTTCTTGTTTTTTTAAAGATAGTGCATTATTTATTTCTTCTTTAAATTTATTAACTTTCATTCCATATTCTTTTTTTTCTTCAGGACTTAATGTTCCCATAATACTCATTAATTCTGTAACTGGTCCTTTTTTACTAAAATATTTAGTTTCTATTTCACTTAATTCTTTAGTATTTTTTACATTTTCTAAACATTCTAATATTTCTTTTCTTAATTTTTCCATATTAATTCCTCCTATATTTTTTTCTTTCTACTTAATTTATATAACATATTAAAAGTTATAAAATTATATATATATTTTGTTATTATCTCTTTTTTACTACTTTTAAATACTTGATGTCTAACATTTTCTAGTATTACTAGTTCTTTTTTACAATTTAAGTTATCATAAACAAATTTACTTGAATCTACTGATATTACATTATCAATGTCACCGTGTAATAATAATGTTGGGCAAGTTACTTTTTTGATATTTTTTTTGTTATTATCTGCTAATTTTTTATATTCAATCATTACTGATTTAGGAATTGCAAAAAATTTTTTTATTGCTCCTTCAAACCCTGTTCCAACTTCTTTATCAACTTTATTAGTTAAAATATTTTTTAAATCTTCTTTATTTTGTTTAAAACTTCCAAACTTAAATGCACTAGATATGAGAACTAATTTATCTACCTCTTTATATCTAGAGGCTAAATTAACAGCTAATATAGTTCCCATGCTGTGAGCTACTATTGTTACTTTTTTATATTTTTTTAGTATTTTTTTTAATTCCTCTTCTGATTTATCTAACCATTCTTTACCTGTTGACTTTGTTGTTGTATCGTTTTCGTGTCCTGGTAAGGTAAAAGTAAATAATTCTATATTACGATAATTTTTCATTTTATTTATAAAATATTCATTATCTTCTTGTTTTGCTGATAAACCATGAATAAACATTACTGCTTTCAAAAAATCATCTCCAAAAAAAATCACATCCTATAAGGACGTGATTTACGTGGTACCACCTTAATTTATACTCGAAACTATAACGCGTTACCGTAAATAAGGCTAGAAGGTGAATTCATAAAATCAAGATTATGTTTACTTCCACCATTCATGTAAACTCTCTAGTTAATCTAACATTTACTACTACTTCTTCATCATAGCTTTTCAATATACAAATAGTATACCATAATTTTTCTTATTGTTCAATTTCATTTGCTATATCATCAAATGTTTTTTCATTTTTATTAAATTCTATTGGTTTTTCTTTAGATATTTCAATTATTTTTGGTACAAATAAAATTGTATATATTGTAGTTATTACTATCAATATAGACAATTCTGTTACAATTATTATTGGTTTTTTAGTTTTTTTCTTAGTAATTTCGTTATTTTTTATTTCAAGATTTATTGCTGAAATATCTAGTCCACAATTCATACACATTGTATCCTTATTAGATAAGATGTTATTACATTTTGGACATACTATTTTTTTCATATATTCACCTCAATTATATTATAACAGAGGTTTTTATTTTTTCAATTGTTTTTGTTTATTTTTTTGTAATTCAAAGTTTAATAGATTATATATTTTTACTAGTGTCCATTTATCAATTACACCAGTTGCTAATAGATCTTTTGTATACACGTCTAATGCTAATTGTTCTAATAATTCTGGTGTTAATTTTTTATTTAATTCTTCAGTATCGACTACATATTTTTTATTAAATATGTGGTTGTAAGCATCTTGTTCTCTATCAGATATTTCATATCTATTTTTTTTACATGCTCTAAATGAATCACCAGTTATCACTTCCTCTACTATATCTTCATTTTTAATTTCAAAAATATATAATTCATTTGTTATAGTAGAGATTGGCCCTCTATTTCCGCCTAAATTTTCACATACATATATTCTACCAATTAATAAATTACTTAATAAATATGTTTCTTTCATTATTATCATCCCTTTGCGAACGTATATTATATCATTTATTTTTTTTATGTCAAATTAATTTCAAAAAATAAAATCAACATTACTGTTGATTTACTGCTTTAAATTGGTGACCAGTACGAGATTCGAACTCGTGAATGCTGCCGTGAAAGGGCAGTGTGTTAAGCCGCTTCACCAACTGGCCAAAAAAATGGCGCCTAATGTAGGACTCGAACCTACGACCTATCGGTTAACAGCCGAGTGCTCTACCAACTGAGCTAATTAGGCACATCTTAATTGCTTAAGACTTTTTAATTATATAATATATTTTATTTTTATGCAATACCTTTTATGAAAATTTTTTAATATTTTGTAAAGTTTTTTCATAAAGTAATATATATTCTATTTTTTCATATATACTTCATATATATTAACAGTTTTAGAATAAGCTTCTAATACTACATAAAATTCACCTGATAAATATGGAACTGATAATTCAATTAAATAATGACCATTATCTAATTTTTTTGATTGACTACTTCCTATGCATAACGACGTTGTATAACCATAATCAGTTCTTTGTAATGACATTGAATCTGGAGTTGTCATTGTACCTATACTTATATTTTGATTATCGACTTCAAAATATATTTTACTATAATCAGTTAAATTAACCTTTTTTGATGTTGTTAAATTAGAACTATAGCTTCCACCGGGAGCTACAAATGTTAAATGATCAGAATTAAGTGTTAATGTTGAGTATTGTGATTGAAATCCTTTTCTCCAACCACCTGTAATATCAGAATATACATTACCTGCTTTATATAAATAATACTTAGTTTCATCTTCTATCTTTTTATTATATAACTCATTTAAAGCATCATTTACATTCATACTCGTTCCATCACTGGCATTATATATTACATCACTTGCTTTATATGTTGTTATGGCATACACTCCTATACTTGTAAACATTATAGCTGTTAATATAAAAATAAATATTCTACTTTTCATTATTTTTTTCATTATAAATCCCTACTTTCTAACAATATCATACCCCCCCCCCAGACGTAAAAGTCAAGCAGAAATTTTGTTCGTTTTTTATTTTCGCAAATTAATATAGAAAAAAATTAGTATTTCTACTAATTTTATCTGATCTTTATATGTATTTCTCTTAATTGTTGTTCAGTTAGCTCACTAGGTGACCCCATCATATTATCAGCACCACTAACACTAGTTGGGAACGCTTGAACTTCTCTTAAATTTGGTTCATCCTTAAGTAACATTATAATTCTATCAATTCCAGGAGCCATACCTGCATGTGGTGGTGCCCCGAATTGAAAAGCTGTATATAAAGATTTAAATCTTTCTTTAACAGTATCTTCACTATATCCAGCAATTTCAAAAGCTTTTTTCATAATATTAATATCATGATTTCTAACAGCCCCAGACGCCATTTCATTACCATTACATACAAAATCGTATTGATATGCTTTAATATCTTCAATATTTTCATTATTTAAGGCATCTAAACCACCTTGAGGCATACTAAATGGATTGTGACCAAAATCATATTTTCCTTCTTCATTTAATTCAAACATAGGAAAATCATTTATAATACAAAATTCAAATTTATTTTTATCAATTAAATCTAATTTTCTACCTAGTTCAGTTCTAATTAATCCAGCTTGTTTGCTAGCTATTAATTCATTCTTATCAGCTATAAAGAATAAAACACTGCCAACTTTTAAACCTGCTTTATTAATTAAATTTTGTTTGTCTTCATCAGTTAAAAATTTATCAATAGGTCCTTTAAAAGACATATCATCCATTACAGTAATATAACCAATACCTGGCATATCAATTGATTTAGCATAATCAACTAATTCATTAAACCAAGAATTGGATTTATCAGCAATATTATCAACCTTAATTCCTCTTACAACTGCACCTCTAAATGGTTTAAAATCAGATGATTCAAAAACATTGCTAATATCAATTATTTCCAAAGGATTTCTTAAATCTGGCTTATCAGTTCCATATTTTAACAAAGATTCTTTGTAAGGAATTCTTCTAAATGGTCTTTCAGAAACTTCTCGATTACTAAAATTTGTAAAAGTATCATAAAAGATTTCTTCACCTATTTTATAAACATCTTCTTCAGTTGCAAAACTCATTTCAAAATCCAGTTGATAAAATTCTAAAGTTCTATCACTTCTACAATCTTCATCTCTAAAACAAGGTGCGATTTGATAGTATTTATCAAATCCACTAACCATTAATAATTGCTTATAAATTTGAGGTGCTTGAGGTAAAGCATAAAATTTACCTTTAAAATTTCTTGAAGGAATAACAAAATCCCTTGCTCCTTCTGGAGAAGAAGCAGAAATAATTGGAGTTTGAACTTCAGTAAATCCTAAAGAATTCATTTTATTTCTTAAGTAATTTAATACTTTAGATCTAAAAACAATATTTTCATGAACTTTTTTATTTCTTAAATCTAAATATCTATATTTTAATCTTAAATCATCATTTACTTCATGTGAAGTTTTTATTTCAAATGGTAAAGTAGCTGCTTTACTAATTAAATTTAATTCAGAAACTAATAATTCAATAGTACCAGTTTCAATATTATTATTGTAATCTTCCTCATTTCTTTTTCTAACTACACCTTTAACAGTAATAGTAGATTCTTTAGAAATGTCTTTAAACATTTCATCATTATTACTTACCAATTGAATAGTACCAAATTCATCTCTTAAATCCAAAAATAATACACCACCATGGTCTCTTATGTTTTCTACCCAACCAGATAATTTAATTTCTTTTGAAACATCAGCTTCACTTACTTTTCCACAATAAGTATCTCTATATATATTCATAAAATTCTCCTATCTTTTATTAATTTCTTCTATCATTTTACTTCTAGCTATGGCAGGATTTGCTTGACCTTTTGTTTTCTTCATTACTTGACCAACTAAGAAATCAACAATATTATCTCTACCAGACCTATAAGTTTCAATAGCATTAGGTTGTTCATCTAAAACCTCATTTATAACTTTTAATATTTCTTCTTCGCCACCTATTTGTTTAATACCTTTTTCTTTTACTATATCTGTAGGTACTTTGCTATTTTCCAAGGCATCATATAATACTTCTTTTGCTTGTTTAGATGAAATCTCATTTGTATTAACTAGATTAATTAAATTGCTTAACATTGATGGAGTTACAAATAAATCTTTTATTTCCATATTCATTTTATTTAAATGCCCTAAAATTATACTTGTAATCCAGTTAGAAACTGTTTTAGGATCAGCGCCACATTTTAAAGTTTCCTCAAAATAATCAGAAATATCTTTTTCTTTTACTAATATAGTAGCATCATAGTTAGATAAACCATATTTATCCATATAAATCTCTTTTCTTTGGTTAGCCAAAACTGGAATTTGTTTTTTGATTTCATCTAACCATTCTTTACTTAATTTGAATTTTGGAATATTTGGTTCAATAAAATATTTATAATCAATTGCGTCTACCTTACTACGCATATAAATAGTTGTTCCAGATTCTTCATCCCATCTTCTTGTTTCTTGATGAATTTCTGTATCATATGTTCCGTCTTCTTTAGCTTCTGTTTGTCTTTCAATTTCATAATTAATAGCATCTCTTACTCCACTAAATGAATTTACATTTTTGATTTCAACTTTAGTTCCCCAATTTTTAGAGTCACATTCATCTAATGATGCATCCATTATTGAAACATTAACATCACATCTAATTTGTCCTTTTTTACTATCTGCTTCACTTATGTCAGCATATCTATAAATGCTTCTCATAGTTTCTAGAAAAGCAACGGCTTCATCAGCTGAATGAAAGCAAGGTTCAGTAACTAATTCTAGTAAAGGAACTCCAGCTCTATTATAATCAATTGTTGAATATCTAGCATAATGATCAGTACTAGCAGCATCTTCTTCTAAATGGATATTATTGATTTTAGCAATTTTAAATTCGCCATTTACATCATATTTTAATTCACCATAGATGCCAATAGGCGCTGGCTTAGTTTCTTGTGTAATTTGATAGTTTTTAGGCATATCAGGATAATAATAATTTTTTCTTTCAAAATAAATATATTCTGGTTGTTTACAACCTAAAATAATACTAGCCATTAAAGCCATTTTAACTGCTTCTTTATTTACTACTGGTAATGTTCCAGGAAATCCCATATCTAAGGGTCTTATATTGCTATTTGGAATTTCACTATAAGAGTTTCTAGCACTTGAAAATACTTTTGTTTTTGTTTCACTGATTTCACAATGCATTTCAAGTCCGATTAATGCTTTATATTTCATTATTTTACCTCCTTAGCAATTTGATTTTTATATTCCATTTTTGATTCTAATGCATAAGCTATATTTAAAACATTTAAATCATCATAACAGTTTCCTGTGATATTAACAGCAACTGGTAAATTATCTACAAATCCATTTGGAATAGTTATAGATGGAAAGCCACCAAAGTTACCAACTTGTAAATGTTCTTCTAAAACAGTTGTATTGTCATCTAATGTATCATCATTATGTTCTAGTTTTTTTGCTGGTCCACTTCCTACAGGTAATATTACAGCATCATATTTTTTGTATAATTCTTTCCAAGCATCAACTAATAGTCTTCTGACTCTTTGAGCATTAAAGAAATATCTATTCTTATTTTGAGCTTGTAATACGTAAGATCCAATTACAAATCTTCTTTTAATTAATGAAGAAAATCCTTTAGTACGATAATCTTTCATCATATCAATATAATTGTTTCCTTCTCCACGAGGTCCAAAAATAATACCTGTTAAATTAGACATATTTGATGTTGCTTCTGCACAAGATATTACAACATAGGTAGAAGCAATGGCATTTAGTAATTTTTGATCTATACTTACTTCTTCAACTTCCATGCCTAGATTTCTACATAATTCAATTGTTTTTTTAAAGTTATTCAAATGCTCTTTTAGTTCTTCACTAGCATGAGGATACATTTCTAAATTACAAATTTCTTTAATGTAACACAATTTCTTATCTTTTACATCTAATGTTAATTTTGTTAAGTCTATATTACTTGAATCCCAAGTGGTCATATCATTTTTATCAATGCCTTTCATAGTATTAACAACTATAGCAGCATCTTTTACATTTCTAGTTAGTACTCCACAATGATCTAATGAACTAGCAAATGGAAATAATCCATATCTTGAAATCATTCCATATGTAGGTTTATATCCGACAATGCCACAATATGCAGCTGGTTTTCTTATTGAGTCACCTGTATCTGATCCAGTTGCATAAGGATATACTCCAGCAGCTACAGCACAAGCACTTCCTGCACTTGATCCTGCACACATTCTTGTTTTATCCCAAGGATTTCTTACTATTCCAGTATGTCCTGTTGTTCCTGTTCCACCCATACCGAATTCATCCATTACAGTTTTATTTACAGGTACTGCTCCCGCTTTTTCTAAGTTTGAAATTGCTGTTGCAGTAAAAAAAGGAACATAGTCTTTTAATGTATTAGAAGAACCTGTTGATAGTATTCCTTTTGTTGAATAATTATCTTTGATACCATATGGAATACCTGATAGTAAATTATCAGTTACATCTACCTCTTTAGCTTCATCTAAGATTGTTACAAATGCATTACATTCATCTTGTAGTTTATGAGTTTTTTCTAAAGATTCTTTTATTAATTCTTTAACTGTTACTTCATTATTTTTTAATGATTCATGTATTTCTTCAATACTTTTATTCATAAATTCCATTATTCCACCACCTTTGGTACTTTAACTTCATCATTAATATAGTCATCACAATTTTGTAGTAATGAATCTATGTCTACTGATTCTTCTATAACATCTTCTCTTAATTCATATGAAAAATCATCTAAACAATGAGACATTGGCTCTACATCTTCTATTCCTTCTATTTCATTAATAATATTAATATTCTGATCAATGATATCAAATTCGTCTAAAACCATTTTATTTTCTTCTTCTGTTAATCCTATTAATAATTTATCTGCATAATCATCAACCATTTCACTTGTAAATTTCATAAGTTTCCTCCTTCTAAACAAAAAAACAGCAATAATCAAGGGACGAATTTTCCGTGGTGCCACCCTAATTATCACTGTTGTGATCTCTTTTAATTTAATAACGGTAATTAACCGGTCTATACTACTACTATTTCGTATAGAAAACTCCAGAGTGTTCATTCAAAATATTTATTATGTTAGCTTCCACCATACCTAACTCGCTTGCTAAAAGTGATATTTTTACTTTTCTCTTTCTTTGTTTTATCAAAATAATTATAAATTAAATCCATGATATTGTCAAGATTATCCTATGTTAGAAAGTAACAATTTTTTTGAATCAGAATTTTTATTATCTAAATATATATCAATTTCTTCTCTTATTTTATCGACATCATCAATAGATATTAATTCATTTACCAAATATTCTAAATTATCTGTTAAAAAAGTATAATCGTAGATTTCTTTTTCACTTAATTTTTCAAAGCATTTTTCTATAAATCTCATCATTAAATTTCGATATAATATAAATATGTTTTTTTCAATAAACATTTTTCCAATTGTATATAATATATATTGACAATATGTATTATCAAATTCTCTATCTAATAAATAAAATCTTTCTTCGATTTCATCATCTAATTCGTTACATAACATTAAGATTTTCTCTTCATATGTATTCATAATATTTCCTTTCTCTTGTGTAAAAATATTATAACACTTTAATAAAATTAGTCAATTTATTATATTTATATGGTTATAAATGTTTACTTAATATTTTAGATTCTATTATTTCATTTTTAATAAATTCATCATCATAAGATGAATAATTTTGATATTCTTCAGAAGATTTGAATGCTAAAACAGGAACGGTTTTATATAAATCTTTAAGAAGTTTACAATAGTCATCATTATTTTTTTTAACATTATTTTTTAATTCTTTTATATAATCAATTTCATTGGCTATTTTTTTATATTTGTTAATTATATTATTATTATTTTTTATTTTATCTTCTATAATACAATTTTTATATAGTGTATTATATAATTCTTTATTTAAGTCTTCTTCTTTCTTAGAACCAACATAATCACTATTTATTATTTCTTCAAGATTATCATTAATTATTCCCTTTTCATTTTTATAAGCAATTATTCCAAAAATAAGTAAAATTAATGATATTGGTGTCACAGTTATTGAAATTATTCCAAAAACTATAATTAGAAAAGATATTGTCTTTATTATTTTCTTTGATTCTTTTATATTCTCAATATTTTCTAACAAATTTCTAATAAGTATTTCTTGTTTTAAATTAACATTGTATTTCTTCTTTAATTCTTTTATATCTTTTTTATTAATAAATATTTTTTCATTTACTTTTTTTTCTAATTTATTTAACATGATTTTCCCTCCAAAAGTTCCATTATTATAACACTAATATTTCAGTTAGGCAATAAAATATTTATAACTAATTCTAAAATTTATTTTTACTATTTATGATTTTAATTTTTACTTTTTCTATTATTTCAATATATTCATCATTATTTAAACTATATTTGTTTTTAATATTTTCTTCATAATTTGCTATTCCATTTTCTAATAAATAACTCATATAATCAATAATCTCTCTTTCAGTAATATCTAAGTTTATATCTTGTAATACTTTAGAACTATATTCTTCATAATTAATATCAGAATTATATTTTTTGTTATCTATTAGTTGTAATGTGTTTTTATTAATAAAATTATGTAATGATTTAATACAATAAGAATATATTGAACCAAATAAAATGTCCTTATCTTCATATTCATAAAATAAATCTCCACATTTATCTATTATAATATCAAGAACACATCCCTCTAAATCGTTAATTAAATGAATACAATTATATTTTTTAGCAAAATTAATTGAAACAATATGACACATTTTTAAGATAAATTCTTTATTGTTTTCTAATTGTTCTTTTGTACATTGATAATTATTGCCTATCCATAATTGTTTACCATCGTTTAGATTTTTTACTATTTCTTCTTTTAATAATTTATTCTTAATTTTAAAAATATTCAAAAATCTAGAAATATCAATATTTAACTTATAACAAATTTCTTCTATTTCTTTTTTACTATAAAATCTATTAGTTGTATATTTTAATTTAAAATGTTTTTTTATTTCATCATCATTATAATAGCTATTTTTAAACATTACTAAATTTTCAACATTTTCATATTTTTCATATAATAAATAATACATATTAAAATCAATAATTTTATTTATGTTAATATTTTCTTGTCTTAACAAATTTATTATTTTTTTGATTTCAGTTGATTTACCTTGAGCTAATACCGTTAAACAATTTTTTACTTCTATTTTTTCTGTCTTTAATATTTCTATTATTTTTTCGATTTCACTTGATTTACCTTTTGCTAATATTGTTAAACAATTTTTTATATCTATGTTTTCTTGTTTCAATAATTTCATTATTTTTTTGATTTCATCTGATTTACCTTGGGCTAATATTGTTAAACAATTTCTTATTTCTATTTTTTCTGTCTTTAATATTTCTATTATTTTTTCGATTTCAGATGATTTTCCAAATGCTAATATGCTTAAACAATTTTTTACTTCTATATTCTCTTGTTTTAATATTTCTATTATTTTTT
>CAKPKR010000007.1 GCA_934167465.1 uncultured Bacilli bacterium
GAATGTCAAAGACAAAAAGAAGTTAATCAAAGAACTTATACTAGAGATAGAGTTTATTTATTCTTTCAAAAGATTAAGTGTCCTACTTGTGGAAGAATAATGAAATGTAAAGGTTCTGGTGGCAAGAAGAAAAAGTATATGTATTATAATTGTGAAAAATGTCATTTAAATTATCGTGAAGATAAAATCGAAGAATGTTTAATGCAATTTATTTATGATTTAGTTGAGTATGATATGACAGTTAAAAAATATTTTTTGCCTATTCTAGCAGGCCATAAACCAACGAAAACTGATGATATAGATAAAGAGATTAGAGTGTTAGAAAAACAAAAAGAACGCATTAAAAAAGCATATATGAGTGGAATTGTAGAAATGGAAGATTTTTCAGAAGATTATAAACTAATCGAAGAAAAATTAGAAATTTTAGAACAAAGGAAATCAGAACTTTTAAACTTAGATAATATAACTTTTACACCACAACAATTAATGGCAGATAGAGATATTGAACGAGAAACTATGATAAGATTAGATACTCTAAATGATGTTGTAAGAACAAATTGGGAAAGCAAAACAAAAGATGAAAAACAAGAATTTATATCTAAATTTATTGAGTCTGTTATTCTAATAAAGGATTCAAATAATGAACTTCATATAGAAAAAATTAATTTTAGAAAGAGTTATATAAATAACTTAATGAAGTTTTTAGATAAAGGAATATTAGATGTATTAGTACCAGTTGAAATAAACGGTAATGAAGAATTTATTATTGGTAGTCCTAATATTTCTAATGAACAAGTACAAGAATATTTAGATAGATTAAATGAATTTTATGAAACTAAAATGTATGAACTTTATGAAAAAGTTAATGAAGAAACTAGTGAAATAATTGGAGAATTTACACCTAAAAAGGATGAAAAGATTATAAGAATAGTGCCTATTTCACCTACTGAAATAAAAACAAAATCAATTATAAATAAAGAAGATATTGAAACAAAATATGGAATTGTTACTTACAATCCTAACAAACCAAATAAGAAAGGAAATGATTAAAATGGAATTAAAATATACAAAAACTGGTGATTATGAATTACCAAATTTAACTTTAAATGATAATAAAAAAGGCGCAATTAATAAGTATGGAATGTTAAGACTTGATTATTTAAAAACACATAAAAAAGCACTTTATACTACACTTTTAATGAAAGATGAACTTACTAATCATCTTATTTCAGTAAGTAATGATGCAGAAGATTTATTAAATAACTTGATGAAAAGTTATAAAAAATCAGATGAAAAACTATCTGAAAAAAGGAAAGAAACAAATCAAATCGAATGGGTAAAATTAATGAATAATTATAAAAATATAGCTAAAGAAATCATATTAAATGAATTAATTTATACTGAAAATGTGTGAGTACGTACTCACATATCGTGTCTAGCAAGCACTGAATTTGTACTCCCATACAAATTCCAATATGGGAATTCCCATACCCTTAAATTTTAGAAAGGAGTCTTTAAATTATGAGAATAAGAAATAATAAAGTTAATGTGTTTTTAAGTGATGATGAAAAATTTATTTTAAAAAGAGATTCTTCAAAATTAAAATTATCTCAATCTGAATATATTAGAAATTTAATTATAGGATATAAGATGAAAATTCCAGAAGTCAAAGAAGAACAAAAAACTAAAAAAGATGAATATGTTATTGAAAATATTGTTAAAGCATTAGAAGAAAATATTGAATGCTTAACTAAAGTAAAGAATCGATTTCATTATCTTGGATATTTTGAAGATGAACGAGCAATAGGAACTAAAATTGAATTCTTAAAGATACAAAATAGTATGATAGAAAAATATTTATCATCTATTAGAAACGACAAAGACAATGCCAACTAAGCATTGTCTTTTAAAATTACAAATATTTTCTCATTGTTGCTATTGAAGTTTCTAAATCAGAATATGATGCTTGACCATTATCAGCTCTATGATGTATTTGATTTCTAACATAAGTATGCAAAGAAACTTCATTAGGATATTGCATCCAAGGATACTGCTTTACTTCACTCATAGTCGCAATAAAGAATTGACTATCAAAATCTTTTATTTTTTTGCTTGTAGCATATTTATGGAATAATTCTTCATATAACTCATTATGATATTCCTCTGTTGCCAAACCAAAAGCCAAATAATTTGTTTCATTAGATGATACATATGATAACTTTCTATCACCAATCAAAGATATAGTCTTATCATTCTTTAAAATTATTGTTTTCACATAATCATTATATGATAATTGTTTTACTAAAAGTGATGAGTGTGTAGTAATTATGATTTGAGCATTTTTTGAGATTTTAAGTAAAAAGTCAACAAAATTTTGTTGTATTTTAGGATGTAAATGTAATTCTGGTTCATCAATTAATATAATCATATTTTTCTTGTTTTGTTCAGACATGTGATATGAATAAATTAACGAGAATATCATCTCATACCCTGACCCTAAATTTGATAATGATATTTGCTGGTTATTATCCTTTTTTATTACAAAATTTGCATTCTTAAATGGCTTGTAATTATCAATAAAATCTAATTGCACTCTATAATTACTTATTTTTTCAAATTCATCTATTGCTGTTTCTAGATATTTATTTTCAATTTTTCCTTTTTTTACTTTTTCATTTAAACTCTGATTTAAATCTTCAATATTTTCTGTACCTTTGTTGTACTGAAAATTAAAATCTTCCATAATTCTATCAAATCTAGTAGTATTATAAGTTCCTGTTCTAGTTTGAAATAATCTGTTTCTATCTAAATACAAAATATCAGTATCATTAAATCTTTTACCACTGAATGGGTTATTTACACTTAATCTTAAATCCGGGCTTCCATCTTTAGGTTTTAAAGGATCTGATTTTAAAAATTGCTGATCACATACTACAGAAGTTACAAGATATGAATTACTTCCTTTGTTTCTAGTTTTACCGGTAAAAATAAAACCTTTTGCAAGAAAGTTAGTATTAGGAAACGTACCTTGGACATTAAAATCTTTATCTGAAAAGATTTTAATTTCTGTATTAGTATTAGGATTACTCATATCTGAAATATTAAATGAATCAGCTTTATATTCTAATATAGCAGATGATATTGCATCCAATATCGTTGTTTTCCCACAACCATTTTCACCTACAAAAACTGTTAATCCAGAACCATCATCTTTGCCATTTGGGATATTAAAATCTTTTATTTCATGTTCCTTAGTATCATCAAACAATCTAAAATTTTTAATCGAAAGTTTAGAAATAAACATCAATATCACCTCAATTCAAATTATTTTTTTAATATTTTTTTATCATTCCAAACTTCATTTGTATGTTGAGTAAGAGCCATAACAAAGGCTTCTCTCGTCATATCAATTCTACTAATTACGTTATTAGTTAGGAAACTTATGCCACCTTTGCCACTTCTTAAATCATGTTGTTTAAATATATTATCCATAACTTGTCCAAGATCAGTTGTAATTATTTCATCAACATACTTATCTGGCACTGGGAATGCTGGACTAGTACCCCAACTTTCGTATCCATTTTTGTCTTTTATTACCGCAATATTTATAATTACCCATTTACCTAATAAATTAGTTATTCCTGATTCTATCCCTAAAAAATATTCTACATCTATATTATTTTCTTCGGCATACTTCTTTAAATTATCTACACGGTTCCTAGCACCTTCATAAATTTCATTATTTACTGGTTCTTCACTTACATCTAAAGGAACAGGAATACCTTCAATGTCAAATGTATCAAAATAATTTTTAAACGCTTCTTTAGCTCCTTGTATTTTCCCAGGATTTTTTGTGCCTATTAAAACTTTCATTATTTTACCTCCTTAAATCCATTTCTGCTCCATAACCATAATTGAGTATGAATATCAATTGGTTTATATTTAGTGCCTTTAAAAAGTTCTTGCCATCTATCTATAACTATTTGTTGAACATTACTTGAATTAAATTCATCATCAGTTATCAAACCTAATCTATGAGTTGCTTTACATACGTGAGTATCTGGAGCAACTGTTAAACACTCAATGTTTTTATATCTTCTATCAGTATATTGATAAATAACATACATCCAATAATTACAAATCTTAGTTCCAGATAAATAAGGGAATTTCTTTTTGTTTTCTTTTTGTATAAAGTTTCTAATCTTGTCAACATCATTATCCAATTCATCAAATAGTTTTCGGATATCGCCATCAAACATTTCTACAAACGTATTGCATAATGCTAACCATATTTCAGTTTGTTTTTGCTTTTGTAGAGCAACTTTATATTTAGTTAAAGCATATTGTACTTCTTCAAAACTTTTTTCTAAACATGCTTTAGGATTAAAAACAAATCTTGTTCCTTCATCATTATATGTTTTTAAAGCACTTTCCCATAATGTATAAGAATTTCTTTGATAGTTTAATGCCATTGGTAAAGTGAAATATAAATAATTTTCTAAACTATCTTTTTCAAAATTAGGGTTTGCATCTTCTGGCATTACTTCGCCACCAAGTTCACCATTTTTATACATTGCCATAAGTTTATCTACTTTATCTAATATTACTTTCTTATTCATTGCTACCTCCTAATAAAATTCAAGTTTTAAAACTACTATAATTATACATTAAAATACAATTTTTTTCCATACTTCCCTTGAAAATATCTAGGAAAATGATATAATGAATTTATCAGAGAGATTTAATCAAATCTTATAGTCTTAATTTCGCGTACGTGTATAGTTAAGGCTCCATAAGGAAATACGCTCGAACTTTTCGAGCTTTTTTAATACAACTAACTCATTTGGGTTAGTTTTTTTGTGTATCGAACTCCCACGTTTAAGCTTGGAAATCATACAAAGACTATCCTACAAAGAAAGGATGGTATTTATGGTAAATATTATTAAGCAAGAAATTGTTATTGAAGAATCATTAAAAAAGAAGTTAGAACTAATATGTGAGTTTTCAAATACTACTCTAAAAATTATAAATGGTAGTATAAGAAAAATTGATAGAACTAACTTAACTTATGTTGAACCTCATAGAATAATAATTAATGATATAACATTTCTTGCTTTTAATTATTCTAATGAGATATTCATTGAGAATTTATCTAATAAGATTAAACTATCTGAATTAGAAGATTATTTAAAAACTAACTAAATACTACTATTCCCTAATCAGGAAATTGACAAATCTATAAAAAATGATATTATATATAACCAATGAAAGAGGTATTCTCTAGAAATGGAGGTACACCGATGATAAAAAGCAAAGATAAAATTAAAATATATAATATTGATTTTAATGAGGAGTCAGTAGTATTTAGACTTTACTAGATACTACCAGCTCCCCTTTTTTAGTAAAAGGAGTTGAAGATTAATGGATAACGAAAAGAAACTATGTGGAATCTATATGAGGGTATCAACTGAAGATCAAGCTCGTGAGGGTTTTAGTTTACCAGAACAAAAAGAACGATTAGAGGCTTATTGTAAGTTCAATGGTTATAAGATAGTAGAATATTATACTGACGCTGGAATAAGTGCTAAAACAGGCAATCATAGACCAGAATACGATAGAATGCTTGGAGATGGTAAACAAGGCAAAATAAATATGATTATTGCTTTAAAATTAGATAGAATTACAAGAAGTACAAGAGATTGGGAAACTTTAATGGACTATCTAGAAAAATATAATATTAATATTGCTTTTGTTAATGATGACATTAATACTACTACTGCTAATGGTAAAATGGTATCTCGTATCATGATGAGTGTTTCTCAAAATGAAATAGAAAGAACAAGTGAAAGAACTATTATCGGTTTAGAGGGTGCAATTAAACAAGGACATATTCCAGCAAGAGCTCCACTCGGTTATAAGCATATTGATAAAAAATTAGTTCCTGATCCACTAACAAAAGATATAGTTATAAGAATATATAATTTATATTTTGAAGGACTTACTTATAATACAATTGCTAAATTATTTAATAAAGAAAAAGTATTAGATAAAACTAATTGGAAAGATACAAGTATATTAAAGATTATTACTAATGTTATTTATAAAGGAGATTATATACAAGGTAAAACTACTAGAAATCCAAGATATTTTCCTGATGTTGTTGAACCTATTGTATCAAAAGAATTATGGGATAGTTGCCAAGTTCAAAAGAAAAAGAATCAAAGAAACTATATGAGAAGTCAAACATATATCTTCTTACAAAAATTAAAATGTCCTAAATGTGGAAGAATACTTGCTGGTGGTGCTTCGCATAAAATAAAAGCCGATAAATGGTATTACTATTATAGATGTGAAAAATGTAGAGGTAATATTAGAGAACATGAAATTGAAGATTCTATTAAAGAATTATTATCAGATATATTTGAATATGATTCAGTTGTTAATGAGTTCTTCCTACCAGTATTACAAAATAAGATACAAAATCCAAAAGAAGAATTTGAAAAAGAATTAACTAATTTAAATAATAAAAAGATTAGAATTAGAAAAGCATATATTGATGAATTATTTACAGAAGAAGAATATAAAGAAGAAACAAATACCATTGAAAATAAAATTAAAGATATTCAAAAGAAGATTTTAGAAAATGAACAAGTTAGTAAATTAAACTTATCTGTTGATGATATTTTAGTTAAAAGAGATATGGATTTTATCAACTCTATCAAACTACCAATTTTATATAATGCTTTTGTTGATAGTTGGGATGGTTTAGAACGTGAAGAAAAAGCTGAAATAGTTATGAAATATATTGATGATATTGAACTAGAATTAGTAAATAATAAATACAAAGTTAAACTAACAAATTTTAGATCTACTTTCTATAAAGATTTTAAATCATTGTTTGATAAAGGTTATATTGATTGGAAAAGAAAGGTAGTACATTCATTTAATGGATTTTGTGTAGATGGTAAAGTTCGTTATAATGAATACTTACCTGCTAAAGAAGTATATAGACACTTAATGAGATTAAATGAATGTTATGAAGTGAATTTTTATAAAGGTTATCTTCAAAAGAAAACCGAAGAATTAAAGATGCTACCACTTCATAAAGGAGATGTTGTTGTAAGAATATTCCCTACTGAAAAGGATGATGATTCAAAAGAAATATTGGGTATGGGAATGTTCGTAACAAAAGACTCTCCTAACGATATTAAGGTAGACATTCCAGACTTGTTTGAATGTATACCTGATATCGATGATTAATTTATAAGCGTGGCACGTTTTGTTTACGATAGTAAATGAAAGTGGCGATAGTGTTAAATTAATACGATTTCTAGGGTGGTAAACCTTAGCTTCCTATATATCTTGTTTCTGACAAGATATATAGGAAGTTATGAATAATGACAAAGCCACTTTAGTGCCATTTTCAATATTCATAAAATAAGGAGGTGTAATTTATATGGAATTATCTTATTCACTACATTTAGGTAATGATAAAAATAAATCTATTAAAGCAAGACAAGAAGCAAAGAATACTCCATCAGGTACTACATCAAAGAATAATAATGCTATTCAAAATGTTAAGCAATTAGGAAAAGTTAATCATCATAACTTAAGACAGTATGATAATAATCAAGAACTAATTAAAACTATAAAAGGTTCAAATGATATTGTTAAAGATGTTAAAGAATTGTATTTAGATTTATTTGAAGATGCAAGATTAGAATATAATAATAAGCAAACAAGAGATGATAGAAAAATAGATAGCTACTTTAACAAAATTGCTACCGATACAAAACATGATCTTGCTTGTGAGATAGTTATTGAACTTGGAAACATGGAATATTGGGATGAGAAAAGTTTAGAATATAAATATCAAATGACACAGGTGTTTGAACAACAACTTGAAGATTTAAAAGAAATAGTTCCAGACTTTTATGTAGCAAATGCAACTATACATTTTGATGAACATTCTCCACATATGCACATAGTTGGAGTTCCAGTAAAAGAAAATTGTAAAACAGGTTTATCAAGGCAAGTTGGTAAAACTTCTATATTTACAAAAGAATCATTAGTAGTTATTCAAGATAAAATGAGAGAAAGATGTATTGATGAATTTAATATTGCTTATGGTTTAAATTCCAAACTTAAAGAAAAAGAAAAAGGTAAAAATCGAGATATTACTTCATATGAAAGAAAACTCTTTAATGAAAGAGTTAAAGGACTTAAACAAGAAATATTTAATCTTGAAAATGAAGTATCTGATTTAGAAGATAATAAAAAATCTATCAATAAGCAAATAACAAAACTTAACAAAGATAAAGATGATATAAAAGATGAAATTGATAAAAAGAAAAAACTTAATAATAAAATTGTTATTAATTCTAAAAATCAGTTATTAGATGAAAATAAAAAGTTAAAAGAAGAAAATGAACATTTAAAGAGTATCAACTATCAAACTGAAGCTATATATAAAGATTTGAAAGAAAGAACTGATTATCTTATTTATCATTTAAATAAAATGATTAAAAAACTTCCCGAATTTATACAAAATTTAATTGATAGATTATTTAATTATAATAATATTAATCTTTATTATTTCAAACAACAATATGATTCAGAGGTTAAGAAAAGAGAGCAAAAAGAAATGGAATCTAGAAGAAAATTTAATTTATTTAATAAAAAAGAAATTGAAAAAGCAACTAAACATATTAATGATGAAATGAATGAAGCTGCTGAAGAATTTTATAAAACGAAAAAAGACGATGGCTTAGAAAGATAAGTCATCGTTTTAAATTAATTAATTTTTTTACTTTTTTCATTCATAAAAGAAAGTAGTTCAGAATCTGGTTTTGATGATAATTTACCAATTAAAATATCTTTAAATTTTTCTATTACACTTTCATTACATTTATCAACTAACTCTGGTGTTGAACAATCATATTTAGTTATAAAATCACAGAATTCATCTACTGAAACATTTATATTTTTTTCTCTACATTCAAACATATAATCCCATAACATTTTAGTAACAAAATAATTATAAGAACTATCTTGATCAGGTAAGATTGATATACCATGTTCATCTCTTGGAATAAATAAATTAGGTATATCAAAAGAACTTGTTATTTCAGGATTTTCATCCAAGAAGTTTAAAAATTCTTCATAATGTTCTTTATTAGCAAATCTCAAAACAATTGCATCATTTGCTGGAAATTTTCTGAATTTACATTCTCCAATTTCTTCATCAGGATGATTTTTATAAAGTCTATCTATAAATTCTTGAAGTTTAATCATCACTTCAATATACTTTTCTGGTTTTATTGATAAGTATGCTTTACAAAAAACATTTTTAGTATTTTTTATTGAATAGATAAAATCATCATTTTTAACCATATTAGTAGATGCCCTAAACCAATTAAATGAAACACTCTCTCGTCTTTCAAAAGCTCTTTTTAAACTTTCTTCATCATTTCTTGATGGAGAATATCCTCCTGGTCTTCTAATACCAAATACATTAGCACGATCAAAGAAGTCATCAAATACCAATAAATCATATTTTAAACTTGTATTTTTTGATAAATCATATTGATTAGTAATGATTTTATATAATTCATAAAATTCTTTATCATTTTCTGTAGTATCTTTATTTGTAAAGTTATTGCTAATAAAGAATTCATAATATTTATTTAAAATTTCTTGCATATATTTTTACCTCACTATTTAATATTCTTTTCCCATATTTTTCTTACAGCTTTTAAAGATAATGTTGATAAAGTAAAACCAATTACAGGAACAAGTGATGTTAATAATACATAATTATATTCTCTAATTAAATATGAATAAGTAATAACAATAATATAAGTTAAAATTATAATACATATCTTTCTAGTCCAACTTGTTTCCCAAGATTTATCTAATTCGTCTCTTTTATTTCTTTCTTCTATTTTTTTAATTCTTTCTTCTAAATCCATTTGAATCTCCATCTAATATTCCACCAGTTTCAGCATTTGATAGTCCATTTATTATTTGTAATTTTGTTAAATAATAATTATATAATATTTCATTATTTATTTCTTGGCAATATTGTATTTGTTTTTTATAAAATTCATTTTGTTCTTCTAAATTTAAAGAACTTACTACTAAATTGCTTTCAGCTTCATCAAGTTGAATTGGTGCTCCAGCTTCTAATAATCTTTGCTTTTGCTCTAATGTATATTTTGTTTTATTTCTTCTAAATGAATTATATAAAGATTGTTCTGCTTTATCTTCAGACTTACCAGATGGCATTTTATGATTAATAACTACAAAAGTTATTATTGCATTAGTGCTATCTTCAAGTATTTCATCAATACTATTTTTTCTTTTTTCTTTTACTATAATTCCATTATCAGCTAAAAGTTTAATCTGTTCTGGTGTATATAAATCTTTTGTTCTTAAATATAATTGATAAAGTGATCGTTCTTCTAAAGATTCGCCACTATCTGACGGCATTCTTCCATTAGCATTTTTAAATTCTATTAATGCACTAATAGTTGAATCAACTTTATCAACAATTCTAGTGGTTTTTCTTTGAATTTCTTCTTCTGATTTAATTTTAACATCTATTCCTGCACTTGCAAGTTTTTGTAATTGTTCATTTGTAAAGTTTTTCTTATTTCTATTAAATTTTTGATATAATGAGTCTTCATATCCACCATTAGCTGTAGATGGCATTCTATCATTTAAAGTTTTAAATTCAATTACATCATCAACTATTTTTTGGATAATATCTTCACTTGACATTCCTTTTCTAGATTCTATTTTAATATTTCTAGATTCTAATATTTTTAGTTGTTCATCCGTATATTGCTCTTTATTTCTTATGAAAGAATTATACAAACTTCTTTCATATAAATCATCACTTGAACCAGATGGCATTTTTCCGTTATGTGTATCAAGCCATTCTAAAATACCATAAATAGTTTCTTCATTTTTTTCTTCTGATGTTTTAGGTACTACTGTTATACCATTTTCTTCAAGTAATTTAATTTGTTCTTGAGTATAATGTCTTTTATAATATAAAA
This sequence comes from uncultured Bacilli bacterium, assembly GCA_934167465.1. Classification (GTDB taxonomy): domain Bacteria; phylum Bacillota_I; class Bacilli_A; order RF39; family UBA660; genus CAJOJO01. The sequence goes on from CAKPKR010000007.1 coordinate 11,064, forward strand.
AAGCAGTGTGCAAGGATCTTTCTTCCTTATCTTGCGATACACCAGATGGCATTCTTCCATTATTATTCTTAAATTCTATTATTTTTTGGACTACCATTTCACATTTTGATTTAGTAAGTGTATCTCTACTTAATGAAGAATCCAACATATCTAAAAAATCACTAAATTGTTTTAATTCATCTATTATTTTAAATTCTTCTAAATCTATTTCATCAATACCATTTTGAGTATTACCATTATGATTACTTAATACTTTCTTTTTAACTTCTTCATATACTTCATATATTGATTTATGACAATTAATGTTATTTACAATATCAAATACAATTGGATGTGCATTATGTCCTACTGATAAAGCTCGACCTAATTGTTGAAGATAAATAATTGGAGAAATTGTTGGTCTTAACATTATAACACCATCAACATCTTCAACATGAACTCCTTCATTAAGCATTTCAATTGAGAATAATAATTTAATATGATCATTAGTTGAACTTTCAAAACTTGATACATTTTGTTTATTATTTTCTCTACCTTGTTCAGAATAAACTGAATAAATATCAACATTAGGATTAACTTTACTAAACCATTGTTTTGATTCTGCTATCATTTTTTGCATATGTTCATAATCTCTACAAAAAACAATATACTTACCACTTTTATTTGGAATATGTTTTTCAAATATTTCGGGTAAACCTTTTGCATTTTCTAACATTCTTCTTGCTTCATCTAATTTCTTTTGAAAAACTTCTTTATATTCAGGATTTTCAAATCTATTAATTTTTGCTTGGATTCTATCCATATCTTCTTTAAATGAATAAACTGCCGATATATAAGTTGGCATAGGTAATATTCCACTTGATATTGCATCAGTTAAAGATATTTCGGAAGCAATATTTCCATGAAATAATTCTTCTGCCATATTTCTATTATCATCCAAATATCTAATAGGTGTAGCAGTAATTCCTAAAACTTTTGCATTAGGATTATTATTTAATAATGTATTAATACTTCGTCCCCATTCTTGTGCACCACATCTATGAAATTCATCTAATACAATATTATCAAAATGTAAGTTATTTATTTCATCAGTTGATAGTCTTGAAAAATTAGGATATATAGCACACTTTAAATTAGGAAAGTCACTAACACTTAATCCTTGTGATTTAATATGTTGTTTAAGTTGATCTATTATTTCATATGTAGGAGCAAGAAATAGGCATCTTTTATCTCTATTTTCATATAACCATTTTAAAGAAATAAATGATTTACCAGTTCCTGTTGCATGAACTATAGCAACCTTATCCTCACTTTCAAACATTTTTTCAATTTTATCATATGCCTCTTTATTATGTTTATATAATTCTATTCCCATATTAAAACCTCCAAAAAACATCTAATATAATTATAGCATTAAAATAGTAAGTTTTATCATAATTAAATACATTTTAGCAAATTTATTATTAGTGATATAATAATAAATCAAGGAGGCAAAAATATGAAAAAAATCAATGTATCTATTTTTTGCGATGAAATTAAAAATGAAAAACTTGACAATGGTCCATTTGGTGAAACTGAAAATTGGGATTATATTGGTGTATGTATAGTTCCAACTTCAAATATAAAAGATTTGTCTATAGAATTAAATAATCTTAGATGTGGTGCCGGAAACAAGTATACTTCCTGTGATAATAACTGCTCATATCATTATTCAAATCAAATCAAAATACATTATCAAAAATACGATACTACTAATAATTATAATATTGCAAATAGATGGTGTGATGTAATATTGAATAATATAACTCCAGGTAGATTTTATATGCATGTATTAGGAATAAATCTAAATAAACTTGATAAGAGTTATTTTAAAAACTCTGGAGAAGAAACAAATGTAGAAGAAAATATATATAATAGATTTTTTAGAACCGCAATTATTTATCCATTAAAAAAATATTTTAGTGATTATGATATTATTGAAGTTGATGCTGTTTATCATGATACTGGTGATATGAAACATCATAAATATTTCAAATATCAGCCATTAAGATATATTGATTTAAATGACGATAAAATAATATGCAATTGTAATGAAATAACTTTTTTAGAAACAAACCATACAAATTGTTTAGAAGACAACAATACTATGCTTCAATTTATTGATTTATTTTTAGGTGCAAATTTTAATATGTTGCATAATTCTTCTAGTCAAAAGAATAAAGTTGCTATTGCAAAAAAGCTTTTTCCAATTACTGATCGATTTATTAATAATCCGAATAATGTTAATAGCAGGTATTATAATATTTATAGTCTAAGTTTCTTTCCAAGAAAAAAGATAACTTCTGATGCATCAGAGTTTGAAAAAGAAATAATTAAAAAAGACAATTTTTATACTAAAAGAGAAATGAAATTACAAATGAATGGTCAATTAAGTTTATTTTAAAAATTCTGTTTAAAATCTTTTATATTTTTTTGATATATGCTATACTTTTTATAGAAGTTAGTTGTATTAACTTATATAGTGATAGTTTCAAATTATCTTATCTATCGCTCCATATGAAATTGCAGACTTTATAAAGTCTGTTTTTTTGTCTTTATTTCATGCAGTCATGTTTGGAAAACAAATATAAAACAGATTAAAAAAATACTAAAATTAACCTTTATTCTTAGCATTTCTTTCCATTAAACTACATCAATTGAATTATTTTTTTAGTTATTCACCAATTGATTATTCCTATACTCAATAATATCATCAAAAATACTATACCATTTAATTTGAACACAAAATTTCTTATTTTCATATTTTGAATTTCTATTTAAATTTCTAGTCATAGGTTGACAATATAAATTTGCAAAATGAACTCCCGTTGAATAAATGTCATTTTTAGACAAAATTATTTTTTTAACTTCTTTTTTAATAATAAAGAAAAAATCTTCAATTGTCCCATATATAATAGCATCAACACATTCATTAGAATTTTTCCCTTGTAAAATAAATCTATTAATTGCTCTTTTCAATATATATTCATTATTAATTTCTATATTTATTTTGTCTATTTCTAATTGATTATTTTTCTTATACTCTTCTACTGATAATCTTTCTTTGCCACTACCATTAGTCGTCCCATCAGCATAATGATACTTTAAGTAACTAGTAACAATTTCTTTAGAAACACCAGAATCAATTAAAAAATGAATAAAACTAGAAATACCTTCAACATGGACAGAATTTTTTATTCCTTTTTTTATACTTATCTTTTTAATTTTATCTTCTATTTTAATTATCAAGTCATATTTTTTCTTATTATAATCTACTCTACAATTAATCTTTGAATTTTCTAAAGCCTTAGGAAATAATGAATATATTAAATCTTTAAACATTGGATTTAAAAATTTAACTTTATTACCATTTAGATACTTTGAGAAACAATGTTCATTTTGCATACCATTTATTTTAGTTAGCATACTTTTCCTCCTCATTAAAATCATACGACATAAATTATCAATTTCCTTATAAATCTATTATAATTTTATAAAACTTATTATTAAAAAAAATATTATTCTAAGACTAAACAATATATACATATAAAAACAAATAAAAAATTATATGAAAAAACTCACTAGAAATAGTGAGTCTAACATACGCTAAATACTTCAAATTTTGATGCAAAAGCTTCCAAATCATCTATTATGAATAAATCACTACTATAATTGCCTGGCCATACAGCATATAAAGTTGTTGTACCTTCACTTGCTTTTTTATAGGCTTCAACAACATAGTTAAAATCTGATTTATTTTTATGATATACTCTCTTTACTTCTCCATTCTTATAAACTTCAAAATAACAAATTAACTTAGAAGTATAAGGAAATCCTACATCAACACTACTTGCATTTTTCAAAAAAAATCACACTCCTACATTATATATATCATAAATTGAAATTTAACTCAACATTTCTTATAATTTTTACAATTATTCAATTAACAAAGATTCGTTAATTGGATTAAAAAACAAATTACACTTCAAAAAAACTAAATTTTTTTACTTAATTTATAAAAATTGTTTAAGCTTCTCAACAGCAGCTTCTTGCATATCAACATATTCTTCAAGCAGTTTATTTATTTCTTTATTAATATCTTTATTATTTAACATTCTTCTACCTTCAATAATTCCCATATTAGTACCTTTAAGTAATAATTCAGCAATTTTAGATGTACTATCATCCATAATAGTTTTCATCTCAATTCCATACCAAGTCATTGCTTTATTCATCATATTTGTTTCATGTGGTTTATCATCATTATATTTTGGATAAATCTTACTAATTTTATTCGAAATTTCTTTATATTTATTGTACTGACTTTCCAATTCTTTTTTTAATGCATCATCTGTAACTTTGTCTAAAACAAAATGAATAGCATCCATCCCCATACAAGCACCTTTATTTAATTCATCTAAAACATTTATCTTATCTTTTTCCATATAATCCCTCCAATTATATTTTGATAAAAAAAATTACAATTATTCAAAAAATTAAATACTTGATAAAAAAATAGTGTTTTTGACACTATTTATATTTTAATTCTCCCATTTGTGAAGTAGGAATAAATCCTGGTTTTGAACTAATAACATCCTCAATTCTATTTACTATAGCAGCACAAGTTAATTCTACAGTTTGTGGTCTTTCGATAATTAAATTAGTATTTGGCTCTCCATAAACAGACCAATTATTACAATCAAAATCAGTTTCAGAATAAACTTTTCCAATACATTCAGTTTCAATTGTAATACCTTCTAATGTTTCAGTTGTTACAACTGCACTCATACCTGTAGCACAACCTTTTTTTATAGTCATATTTAAAGTATTTGAGCTAATATCGTAATCACAAGTTTTAGGAACACATTTTTGAACTTGACTTTTAACATTTAAATGTAATTTATCACATAACCATCCATTAGTATTCCACATATAACTTGGTAAAAATTCTCCTTTTTCAATTAATTCTTTTCTTTCCTCTAAAGAAATATTATCTATACTTGCTATATCAGTTTCAAATTGTTCTAAAGTAAGACCTGCTCCATGAGCTCTTGCTAAAGCTATTCCATAATCTTCAACATTGTAAGAACTACTTCCTTTTATTTTTGAAATGTTATGAGTTGTACCTGCTAAAGTAGTAATTAAATTTCCCCAGAATGCATCTTGATAACCACTACCTGTTATTGTACAATTATTTTTAATTGCAATTTCATTTATTTCATTAGTTATAACTGGTGAAGAATTAAATGGATAAAATGCTTCCTCACAAGTTGTAATTGCATTTATTCCTTCTTCAGCACAAGTTAATAAAATATCTTTAACATCTTTCATTAAACTCATAGTAGCAACTATACAAATGTCAGGTTTTATTCTTTTTAATTCTTCTTTAACGCTTGTTACATTTTCAACTATAATTCCTCTTTTAGAAATACCTATTATATCTCCAATATCTTTACCTATTACACTAGGACTTATATCAAAAGCACCTACTATTTCATAACCATTTTCTAACACATATTTCATAATGTATTTGGACATTTTACCACATCCATATTGAACTACTTTTATCATTTTTTATCAATCCTTTCTTTTATAAAAGTTATAATTAATATAGTCATTCCAATTAAACTTATAATTAAACTTATTTTTTTATATGGAGCACTATATTCTATTTTTATATTATGTTCTCCCTTAGAAATAGGAAAACCAATAAAACTATTATTTGTTTTTTCATAACTTGTTAAATTATTATCTACATATATCTTAAATCCTTTATCATAAGGAATTGATATATTAAAATAAGAATCATCAGTAACATTAATGTTTCCTAAAATAACATCACCTTTAATTTTACTTATCTTAAATTCATCATAATTTTTATTTATAATTTCTGATAAATCAACTAAATAAAATTCAAAATTACCTAATTTATATAAACCTTTAGTAAACTCTATGTTTAAATTATTTGTATTATATAATACATAATCAAAAGTATAATTACCATTATGATATTTCCATGTTCTACTAGTTAATTTATTTTTAACTCCATTAATTGATATTGCTATATCATTATTTGGATTATTATAATTAGTAAATCTAATAAATAATAATTTATTAGTCATATCATTGTTAATTTTTATATTCATAGTTGCGCCTTTATAAGCATTAATTATATATTTATTGTCTTTAGATAATTTTAAATTCTTAGAATCTACGATTTCATAATCAATTTTAGTTTTAGAAACTTTTTTAATATCTTTATTATTTCCTTTGTTAGTAACAATATTACCAAACATATTAATGATATTATTTGGATAACCTAATGAATTAAATTCTTTGTTACTGATTGTATTTTTCATCGCAAACCCTATTGGTAAAGCATTATTATTTTTATATAATTTAATATTATTTTTTTCTTTAACAAGTTCTAAATCTAATTTTTCTTTACTTACAATATATTTTTCACCAATAAAATTTTGAAATAATAAATTATTTACTTCAGATGTCATTAATAAATTTCTGTGTTCTACTGAGTTATTAAAAACATCAAAATAGAATTTTTTATAACCACCATTATAAGCTGAAGAATACATTGTAGTTTTATATTCTCTTATATTTGCTACTTTATTAATTCCTCTTATTTTAAATACTAAATTGCTTATACGATAATATGATTTATCATATTCTGTTATATCATTTATTAATTCAATTGTACTATTATATTCTTTACTATTGATTATTTCTGTTGGTAATAATTCATCTTTTAAATTTGTATTCAAACAGATAATAAAAGCAGATATTACTAAATAAACCATTAATGAAATTTGAAGAAAATTATTTTTTTTAGAAAATATTTTTTCTAAAAATTTAGCTGTTAATAATAATATTAAAGGTATAAATGGAATTAATGATTTTGAATTGATATAAAGAGTTCCATTTAAAATGTAATTAAAAATTGGAAATATACTTATAAGTAAACAAATTATACTTAAAAATCTATTTTCTTTTTTATTAAATAACATATAAATTAAACTAACTAAACTTATTAAAGTTAAACCAATACCATATGAATCATATAATAAATAAAAATTAGGTTTTATTAATTCTATAAAATCAAATGTTCCTGTTCCATCTCTACCATTTAATAAAGTATAAAATGTTGGCAAAATTATAATCATTGAAATCATTATTCCACATATAAATGGAATCGTTGCTTTAATAAAATCTTTTATATTTATTTTCTGATATTTTTCTATATACTTATAAATATAATAAATAAACAAAACAACTAATCCTGAAACACTATAATAATAACTTGTAAATATCATAAGTGAAATCATTAATATTAAAAATGTTCTTTTATTTTTTTCTAAATATTCATCAACAGCAAACAACCCTAAAATTAAGAACGGAAAATAATTTATAAACATAATATGACGATGTGAATGAAAAATTAATGGTCCACTAAATAGAAATAATAGTGATGTTATTAAACATACTTTATTATTAAAATTGTTTTTTTTGAGAAAAAAATAAAATAAAATTGTGCTTATTATAACTATTAACGAAATACTTATAATCATATAATCAATCATAGGAATAAATGGAAATAAATATGATATTAAAATTATAGGGTTAAGTAATCCATAATAAGAAAAATAATATATATTTTGACCACTACCTAGATTAAAAGCAAAATCAGGTAATATATCTTTAGTAACATAAAATAATTTTCTAAAATATTCAGGAAACAAATAATGTTGAGTTACAAAATCGGTTTTTGATGCATATAAATATCCATTCTTAGTTAATATTAAATAAATAATTAAAAATGAAAATATAAATAAAAATATACTAAAAATATCAAATTTCGATAAATGTTTTTTCATATCGCACCATCTTTTCTAATAGTATTATAACATTTTTTTTAATTTTATTATATATGTTGTATGTAAACTATTTTACATTGAATAGGATATTATAGAAAGGAGGACATTATTATGATAAAATGTCCCGAAAATAACTGTGGGAAAAATTTAAATAAGGCTCTAAAGAAAATAGAAGAAGATAGTAAACTAAAACCGAATTATATTATTGGACCTACTGGACCTAAAGGTGATAAAGGAGATATTGGCCCTACTGGGCCTATTGGACCAGCCTTATCAACTTATAGAAATGCTTACTTAGTAACATATAACGATGGTTCTTCAAGTGCCGGAATCGTTATTCCGTCAAATGAAGCATTACCTTTAGAAAGAAAAGAATTGGATTCTACTAATTTAGTTACATTAGATACTGAAAACAAAAACATTAAATTTAATACTATCGGTTATTATAAATTAACTTTTATTGTTTCTTCTTATGTAAAAAAATCGGAACCTGATTTTAATCCAAATACTGATTTTGTAAGTATTGGATTTAGACAAAAAAATACCGATAATATTTATATTGGAGCAAGTACTTGGATAAATGATGAAATAGCAAAACAAATTACTGCTCAAGGTACTATTGCTGTTGAAAATACAAACAATATATATGAACTTGTTAATTTAAGCAAAAAAGATATTTATCTATTTACACCAGACATTATAAATATTGGTTCACATTCTTATTTCACAAATTCTTTAATTACAATTGTTATAGAGTATTTAGGTAAATAATATGAAAATAGTTGTTTATGCAATTTCTAAAAATGAAGAAAAATTTGTAAATAGATGGGTAAGTTCAATGAAAGAAGCTGATGCTATCTATGTTTTAGATACAGGTTCAACAGACAAAACTGTTCAAAAATTAAAAGAAAATGGTGTTAATGTTGAAGTAAAAAAAATTACTCCTTGGAGATTTGATGTTGCTAGAAATGCTTCGTTAGAAATAATTCCTGATGAATTTGATATCTATGTTTGTACAGATTTAGATGAAGTTTTATTACCAGGTTGGCGAAAAAAATTAGAAGAAAATTGGAAAAAAGATACAACAAGAGCTAAGTATACTTATAATTGGAAATTAGATAATGATAAACCAATTGTATCATTTTATTCAGATAAAATTCATATTCGCAAAAATTATAAATGGACTCATCCTGTTCATGAAGTTTTACAATATGATGGTAACGAAAATTATATAATTATTGATGATTTAATCTTAAATCACTATCCTGATATTTCTAAATCAAGATCTGGCTATTTACCATTATTAGAGCTATCAGTTAAAGAAGATCCTAACGATGACAGAAATATGCATTACTTAGGTAGAGAATATATGTATCATGAAAAATGGAATGAATGTATCGATACTTTAATTAAGCATTTAAATTTACCTACCGCTTTATGGAAAGATGAAAGATGTGCTTCAATGAGATTTATTGCACGCTCTTATAAAAATCTAAATCGAATTGAAGAATCTAGAATGTGGCTAAAAAAAGCTATTAATGAAGCACCATATTTGAGAGAACCTTGGATAGAATTAGGCTTATTAGAGTATGAAAATAATAATTATGAAACTGCAATTTTTTATGTTGAAGAAGCTTTGAAAATTAATACCCGTGAAAAAACTTACATTAATGAAATTTTTTCTTGGAATGAAACTCCTTATGATCTATTATCAATATGTTATTTTAATATTGGAAATTTTGATAAATCTTTAGAAAACATTAATATTGCTTTATCAATAAACCCAAATGATGAAAGATTAATTAGTAATAAAAAAATAATTGAGAGTGAATTATAATTCATAATATTTAGACCAAAAAAATTTTGATATCTTACCTCACAGTAAGTTTTTCTGCTTAATTTAAATGTTAATTTTCACATAAATCAATATCAAACACTACTTCTTTTTATTTTGAATCAATATTTAAAATTGAATATAGTTTTTTATTTTTTAAGAAAATTAGTAGTTTTTTAAATTATTCAATATTAAAAAATGCAATTATGCATTTTTTATTTTATTAATGATTTTGAAATTGTTATTACTGGTCGGATGCCTTCACCACTGCTATTAGCATAATTATTAAATATGCCGCCATATCTAAGTACACGCCATACATTCTTAGATAGATCATCTTTTGTTGTTGATGTCCAATAACCAGATATTGTTATATCATTGTTTAAGCATTTCCAATCATTCGAGCTTTCTTTACAGTTCATATTATCATATAACCAACCATATGTTCCTATGTTATTACAATATGGATTAGTAGTTGAATCTTGCTTCCCAGATTCGAAACAATACCAACCGCTTGTATTTGTCCAATCTGTTTTTCCTGTTATTTCATTTATTTCATATGCCGTTATCAATCTTGGTATACTTTTCCAATTACTTTCAGTAACTAATTTATTTACTTCTGGAGCTATATTACTTTCTGAGTATGCAACATTTATTCCATGTTCTCCATCTGTATTCCAAGCAATTTTTGCAGTAGTATTATGGTCTAATATCATATTTATAGTTGATGCATTTTCACTATCATTAAATACATACCATTTCATACATCCTGTCTTAGTTCCTGTTGTACTTATTGATTCATTTTCTTCACATATCTCTCCACTTACTGGATTATAATAAATAGCATAACCATTTTCATATTTTTTCTTATTTGTTGATTTAGTTGCTACTCCATTTTCTACTACATAGTCTCCTATTCCAAATATATAGTTTTTTACTATTCCGTTTTCTATGTAAACATTTCCATTTTCAGGTTCTTGTCCTTTTACTTCTACCCATAAACTTTTTAATTCATCTACTGAATGGACTCCATCTGCTATACTTTCTTTTGATGAATCTACTTCATTTAACATTACTTGATTTTCTACTGCTTCTTTATATCCATTAGCTGATTGTTCAGCTGATCCTTTCCTTGACTCTTCGATTACATTTAAAATTATTGGTGTTGCAATTAGTGCTATCACAGCTAAAACTACGATAACAGCTAACAACTCAATAAGTGTAAATCCTTGTTTTCTTATCATACTATTCCTACTTTCCAATACTATCATACCCCCCCCCAGACGTAAAAGTCAAGTAAAATTTTTGTTCGTATTTATTATAAATTAAAAAATTAATATATACAAAAACTTCATTATTTAAAATGAAGTTTGCTTAATTTTCATCTAATCCAAATTTTTCTATATATTCACTATATTCCATTTGTTTATCTCTAATTGTTCCATCACTTTTAATTTCAACTAATCTATTACTTACACTTTCTATTAATTCTTGATCAAAAGTAGAATAAATAATAACAGATTTATATTTTTTTAATCCTTCATTTAAAGAAGTTATTGATTCAATATCCAAATGGTTAGTTGGTTCATCAAATAATAATATATTATTTTTTTCTAACATTATTTTAGAAAACATAGCTCTTACTTTTTCACCACCAGACAGTACTGAAATTTTTTTAAATACTTCTTCTCCACTAAATAGCATTCGACCTAAAAATCCTCTAACAAAACTTTCTTCTTTATTTTCACTATAATTTCTTAACCATTCTAATAAACTTAAATCATTTTTGAAATATTCACTATGATTTTTTTCAAAGTATCCTAATTTAACAGTACTACCATATCTAATATTTCCAGAATCTGGTTTAACTTTTCCACTTATTATATTAAGTAAAGCTGTTTTAGCTATCTCATTAGTTCCAATCAAAGCTATTTTATCTTCTGGATTTATATGCATATTAATATTATTCAAAATAACTTTACCATCTATGCTATAAGTAATATTACTTAAAGATATTACTTCTCTACCTAAATATTTTTCGATTTCAAAATTAATATAAGGATATTTTCTACTAGATGGTTTTATATCATCCAAAACAATTTTTTCTAATGACTTTTTTCTTGAAGTTGCTTGTTTTGACTTAGAAGCATTCGCACTAAATCTTCTAATAAAATCTTCTAATTCTTTTATTTTTTCTTCTTTCTTCTTATTGGAATCACGCATTTGTTTTTGAATTAATTCACTTGATTGATACCAGAAATCATAGTTTCCAACAAATAAAGTAATTTTTTCATAATCTATATCAACCATATGTGTACATACTTTATTAAGAAAATGTCTATCATGTGATACTACTAATACTGTGTTTTTAAAACTAATTAAAAATTCTTCTAACCACATTATACTTTTAGAATCTAATCCATTTGTTGGTTCATCTAACAATAATATATCAGGATTTCCAAACAAGGCACGAGCCAATAATACTTTAACTTTATCACTATCTTTTAATTCACCCATTTTTAATTCTAATTTATCATTTTTAATTCCTAATCCTGATAATAACATTGCAGCATCACTTTCAGCTTGCCAACCATTTTTAGAAGCAAATTTTTCTTCTAATTCAGCTACTCTCATTCCATCTTCAATACTAAAATCCGGTTTCATATATAATTCATCTTTTTCTTTTCTAATATTATATAATTCACTATCACCCATTATAACTGTATCAATTACAGTATATTCATCAAATTCATTATGATTTTGTTTTAAAACAGATATTCTTTCATTTTTTCCAATTATAACATTACCTTTAGTTGATTCAATTTCACCTGATAATAATTTTAAAAATGTTGATTTTCCTGCTCCGTTAGCACCTATTATTCCATAACAATTATCATTTTTGAATTCTAAATTAACATTCTTAAATAAGGTTCTAGTATTAAATCTAAGTTCTAAATTTTCAACTTTTAACATAAAAAATCACCTTTGTTAATTTTAACATATAAGGTGATTTTTGTCTATTAATTATTTTTTTTTAGTTTTTTCTTCAAATTTAGGAATAGTAATATCATCACTTTCTTTTGAAGCAGAATTTTTTAATTCTTCAAGTAAATTATTTAATTCATTTTTATTTTTTGCTTTTTCAATCATTACTTCAATTTTTTCTTTCATATTTTCTACTTTCCTTTCTTTTTCCACATTCTATATAAATTATTCATATAAATTATATGATATTTCTTTTCTTTTAACTAATCTTTTTTCATCTTCATCTATTTCAAATAATTCATCTTTAGTTAAACCTAGACATTTTAATGCATTCTCCATTTTTGATGCCGCTATGGTGTCAGGGGATAAATTAGTTAAATAAATATTTAAACTCTTTTCTAAATCAATTCCTTCACGCAATACTAAATATTTTTCTGAATTGGAATTTATTTCACATTTATGAATTTGTTCTTCTTCTAATACAGTTGCATACAAATCAGAATATTTACTATGCATTTCTTCTAAATTAGCTTCAATAGTTTGATAAAAGGAAATAAGATTATCTAATTTAACTTTTCTTGTTTTTTGATTACTATATATATATTTATATAATAAGCCTAAATTATAAGCATCTTCTTCATAAACTCTTTTCATACTATCTGCTTCCTTTTCTTTTATTTTTTTCGATATAATCATTAACTTTTGTTTTAATTTTTGAAGATTCTTGTAAGCAATCTTCCAAGTTTTCTAAATCATATCCTGCGTATCTTTCAACCATTCTTTTATATAAAGCTAAATCATTATTAGTTTTCTTAATACCTATTCCAACTATTAAATAATTATTTTTATTTAAATGAGTATAAATTATTCTTATTTGATCTTTTTTTAATTCTTTATACCCTCTAAGTTTTTTATTTTCAACAAGTGACTTATATTCATCGGTACTTAAAGTATCAGTTCTTAATTTATTTAATAATATCCCTACTTTTTCTAAGTTTTCATTTGATATTTCTTTAATATCATCTTCAACATAAACATTTCCACTTTTTGTTTTAGCATAAAATATATTATTAACACTAGGTAATTCAGTATCAATGATATCTTTTCTTTCTAGTTTTAATTTTTCTGTATTATAAACATATTTAATTTTTTTGTATTTTCTTTTGATAGTATTAAATTCGTGAACAATTTCTTTTTTCAAATCTTCATCACAATAACAATCATCATCAAAAATCATATTTTTTATTTCAATCATTTTTTCAATATAGTAATTAAGAAGTCTTGTCATTATATATTCAAATTTTAGGGTATCAGGTTTTTCTTCTAAAGAAGGTTTATCAATAATTTCTTTTATTTCCTCTTCATTTTCTATACCATCAATTAAATTTTTGTAAAATTGAAACATATTATCATATTCTTTTTTATTTTTCGAATTTTCTACATAAACACTATCATATGAGTCAAATTCAGTATCAATCATCATTTCAACATAAGTCTTTTCTATTATTTTACCACTATTAATTTTTGAAGCTAATAATTGATTATGTTTTCTTATTATTTCAATTATTCTTATTTGGTTTTCAACACTTACACCAGCTTCAGCTAAAATATAAGGTAATTGATTAATTTCATAACTATTAATTTTTTGAGAATAACATAGTTCTGATAATATTCTTTTAGTAAATATTAACCTATCAAATGAATAAATTTTCTTTATTTCATTTTTTCTTAATTCTAGTTTTCTATATTCTTGATTAAAAAAGTTTTTTAGAGAATTAAAAACTTTAACATTAATTTCATATTCTTTCTCTTCTATCGCATTTTCTCCGCAAATATTTTCTATTTCTTTTAATCTATAAACAACATTAAATAATCTGTCAATAATTTTATTTGCTATAGATTCATCTAATAAAGATGATACTATTAAAGAAATAATATCTATGTTATCATATATTTTATTATAATTTCCGTCCTCTAATAAACTTAATAAATTTAAATATAATTCCTCTTCATTTACTAAACCATTTAATTCTTCTTTTAAATTTTCTAAATTATTAATATGATTACTTAAAATTATTTTGAATTCTGCTTTTGTCATATAATAAATCCCCCCTTTTTATTCAAATATTATATATATTTTTTCAAATTTGTCAAATTGACAAACAAACAACATAGTATTATAATATCTAGCAATTCTTGGAGGGAAAATTATGTTTAAATCAGGAGAAATTGTTTATCACGATGAACTATATTTTGAAGACAAAATATTAGATTCAAAATATAAAAGACCTTGTGTTGTACTATATGAAATAGAAATTGATGGAATTAATTATGTTTGTACCTGTCCATTAACAAGTCAAATAAAAACATTTAATAAAAAACCTCAAAATTACGTACTTATTCCTACTGTTATATATAATTATAGGAAAATTAGTTTTGCTAATATATCAAATACAAGATTAAGAAAATTTGAAAATACCCATAAAACAAATATTCCACTAGATGAGGTAACAGTATCTCTAATAAAACAAAGAATAATAAAAAGTAAAATAAATTCATTACAAGAAATAAAAGAACAATTATTAAAAATAGAGAATGATGAAATCAAAAATAAAAAAAATGAAAAAGCATTAATTAAAAAAATGAAAAATGAAAAAAGAAGAAATGCAAAAAGAGCAAATTAATTGCTCTTTTAAAAAACTGCAAAAATATTTGACATTTACAATCAATACTTATTTGAGATTATATAATGTAATAATTATCCATTATTATTTCATAATTTATCAAAATTTATATTTTTGTATAAACTAAGCTTTTGCTATTTTTTCGCTTTTTTAGCAATAATTGTACTTGTATCATACAATAAGAAATACTCTCTAATCTCAATTCTTATATGAACTTTTCCTATAGTTTCAATTTATAATTCTATTAGCATATAAATTATAATGTTGATTAAGATAATTTCTTAAGTCTTTTAATAATTGTTTTAACTTTTCGTTTATTTTCTAAATATTCAATTACCATTTTATTCGTATGTAACCCACATTTTTTTAATTTTGGCAAATTTAATTCTTTTAATTCTTTATTATAATATAAGAAATAATCTCCAATTTCTTCTACACTATTATTTATATATCCAATTATTCTATTTCTTTCATCCAATTTAATAATTATTTCTCCACAATTTATATCTATTTCTCTTTTAGTACATTCATTTATACTATAATTATATTCATTTATAATTTCTATTCTTTCTATATCTTTTATTGTATCTGTAAAAGAATCTTCTACTTTAGAAATTATTTTTTTATTTTGTAAATCTAATATAAAATAATCAAATACTATATATTTTTCTCTTTCATATTTTTTTACTTCATAATTATCAATGATTATATTATATGGACAATAACACACATTATCAAATTGATAATTATAATCATCAAATGTACTTGGCGATTTTTTTGCTTCTTCTGCTAACATATCTGCAGAGAATTCTTCTATTAATTCAACAATTGGTATGGGTCTTAGTAACGGCGGTATACGTGGTTCTTTAACAGTATACATTTATTATCAGCTCCCTCTTCTATTATTATACATTGTTTTTTTAAATTAATCAAATGACAAACAAACAACATGGTATTATAATATACAATAATTTTTTGGGAGGAAAATTATGTTTAAACCAGGAGAAATTGTTTACCATGATAAGCTATATTTTGAAGACAAAATATTAGATTCAAAAAATAAAAGACCTTGTGTTGTATTATATAAAATAGAAAATGATAAAATCAAAAATAAAAAAAATGAAAAAACATTAATTAAAAAAATGAAAAATGAAAAAAGAAGAAATGCAAAAAGGACAAAATAATTGTCCTTTTTAAAATAGACTTAATTGATTTGTTTCATCCATTCCTTCAAATATACCCATAAGTCTCATTTTATCAATTAAAGTTCCTGAAACTTTACATCTTCTTTGGAAATCTTCAATACTAATAAATTTTTGCTTATTTCTTTCTTCAACTATATTTTTAGCAACTGTATCTCCTAAACCATCAATTGCACTAAAAGGTGGAAAAATACTCTTATCATCCTTTACTTTCCATACATTTGATTCACTATTATATAAATCAACATTAAGGAAATTAATTCCACGAGCAGTTGCTTCTAGACATACGTGTAAAGATTCAAATACACCGGCATCTTTATTAGTAGAATCTTCTTTATTATTTATTTCAATTAATGTATCTTTAATTGCTTTATAACCCTTTATCATAGCATCAACATTCACATCAGTTGCTTTACTAGATAACCAAGAAGCATAATAATATACTGGTTTATGAACTTTAACCCAAGCAATTCTAAAAGCACTAATAACATATGCTGCTGCGTGGGCCTTAGGGAACATATATTTTATTTTAGAACAACTATCAATAAACCAAGGTTCAATTCCTGAATCCTTCATTAATTGTTCATATTCTAACCATTGTTCTCTTTCTTTAGGTTTACTTGCTTTACCTTTACGAACAAACTCCATTATTTTAAATGCTTTTATTGGTTCTAATCCATGATACATTAAATAAACCATAATATCATCACGACATCCAATAACCTCACTAAAAGGAACTATTCCTTGTTTAATTAATTCTTGAGCATTACCAAGCCAAACATCAGTACCATGAGATAAACCTGATATTTTAATCAATTCAGCAAATGTTGTTGGTTTAGTATCTTCTAACATTTGTAATGTAAATTTTGTTCCAAACTCGGGAATTCCTAAACTACCAGTTTTACACATAATTTGTTCCTCTGTTACACCTAGGGGTTTAGGTGACAAAAATATTCCCATTGTTTCTTTATCATCTAAAGGTATTTCGGAAACATTCATACCTGTTGCATCTTGAATAAGTCTTAATTGTGTAGGATCTGAGTGACCTAAAATATCTAGTTTTAAAACATCATCTTCAATTGAATGGTAATCAAAGTGAGTAGTTCGCCAAGCAGATGTTGGGTCATCAGCTGGAAATTGAAATGGTGTAAAATCAAAGACATCCATATAATCCGGAATAACTACAATTCCTCCTGGATGTTGACCAGTTGTTCTTTTAACCCCTGTACATCCTCTAGCTAATCTTTCAACCTCAGCCGTACGCATTACAATATTATGTTCTTCACAATATCCTTTAACATAACCAAACGCTGTTTTGTCAGCAACAGTACCAATAGTTCCCGCTCTATAAACATTATCAACACCAAACAATACTTTAGTATATTCGTGTGTTGCAGCTTGGTTTAAATCCGAAAAGTTTAAATCAATATCTGGAACTTTATCAGCATTAAATCCTAAGAAAGTGGCAAATGGCATATCTTGTCCATCTTTATACATTGTTTCACCACAAACTGGACATTTTTTATTAGGTAAATCAAATCCACTTGAAAAAGTTGCTCCTAAAGCATTTCCATTTTCATCTTCGAAAATACTATGTTTACATTTTAAACATCTGTAATGAGCTGGTAATGGATTTACTTCTGTTATTCCCATCATAGTGGCTACAAAGCTTGAACCAACAGAACCACGGGAACCAACTAGAAAACCATCATCATTAGATTTTTTAACTAATCTTTGGGCAATTAAGTAAATAGGATCAAATCCTCCTCCTATAATTCCTCCCAATGTCTTTTTAAGTTTCTTTTCTAATTCTTCTTCGTTTAATTCCTCTTCAGTAGTTTCTTTTATATTATTTCTAACTAAATTTTTTACTTCATCAAAACCTTTTAATATTGTTTCGTGTAGTTCTTTAAAGATTATATTTATATCCGTTATATTTTGTTTTTCTAAATTATATTTAATACTATTTAATACAGCATCTCCATATAATTCTTTAGCGATTCTTTCTTCAATGTTAAGTGGTAAAGTTTCTCCATACCAATCTTTAGCTTTAGTATAAACTAAATCAGTAACTACCCTAGGACAATCTAGATAATTACCATCATCGCCTTTAACTCTTGGAGAAAATGGTACACCACCTGTTTGAATTATTACTTCAATTTCTTCTACTTTATCCAAAATTTTATTAGGATTAGTAACTACTAATTCATAAGCTTTTTCTTCACCTAAGAAACTAAAATCTTCTAACATTTCTCTAGTTGTTCTAAAGTGACAACTAGGTATTTCTTTATAACGAGCTAAAGGATGTCTTCCTCCACCTGGTACTTTTTGATTTACAATTATTTCACGATAAATCTTATCTTCTTTTCTTAAGTGATGAACATCACCAGTTGCTACCATTAATTTTCCAGATTCTTCTGTTGTTTTTATTATTTTTTTTACTACTTCGATTAATTCATCTTTACTACCAAAATCTCCTGATTCTAGTAAATGACAATACATATCTAATGGTTGAATTTCAACATAATCATAAAAATTAATTATATTGGTAAGTTCTTCTTCACTTTTACTTCTAGCTTCAATAAATACTTCAGATTCATAGCATCCACTTCCGACTAGTAATCCTTCACGATGTTTTTCAATTTCACTACGAAGAATTCTAGGAGTTTTGTATAAATATTTAGTGTTCGCTAAAGAAATAAGTTTAAAGAAATTTTTAAGGCCTACTTTATTTAAGCATAATAAATTAACATGAAAAGCACGACCATATTTATGAATCTCATCTTTTGATACTAATTTATCTAAATCACTTATTATTTCAAAATTTCTATCATTTAATTTTCTTAGCATTTTCGCAAATACTAAAGCTGTTCCTTCAGCATCGTAATCAGCTCTATGGTGTGCTTCTTCATCAAAAGGAACATTATATCTTTTAACAAGTGCTGACAAACTATGTCTAGCAAATGTATTGTCCATTGTTCTTGATAATTCTAGGGTATCAATTACAGTATTTTTATATTCACCTAGATTATATTTCTTATAAGCCATTTCTAAGAATGAAGTATCGAATTTAGCGTTATGAGCAACCATTGGTAAATCTCCTACCCATTCAATAAATTCTTTTACTGTGTCTTCTTCGTTTGGTTTTCCTTTCAACATTTCATTTGTAATATTAGTAACATTTGTTATTCTTTCGCTTATTTCTTTGCCAGGGTTAATTAATCTATCATATCGATCAGTTATCATTCCATCTTGAATTTTAACTGCTCCTATTTCGATAATAGAATCTTCACCACCGGCGTTAAATCCTGTAGTTTCTAAGTCGAATACAACATATGTACTTTCTAATAAAGAATCATTTGTTGGTCTTACTACTATTTTTACCGTATCATCAATAAGTGTTAATTCCGTTCCATATATTACTTTGAATTTATCTTGTTCTTCTTTTCCTTTGTTATAATTTCTAACTAAATTAAATACGTGAGGAAAGGCTTGGCATCCATTATGGTCAGTTATAGCGATTCCTTTATGTCCCCAAGCTATTGCCTCTTTAACTAAAACTTCTTCATTAACAACTCCATCCATTTGACTCATCATTGTATGAGCATGTAGTTCTACTCTTTTTACTGGAGCATCATCAATTATTTTTTCTATTTGTTTATCTAATTTATTTATATCTTTTATACTTAAAGACATATCAGGATTATATTTGTCTGGTTCTTTAACTTGTGCTCTAATTTTATACCACTTATTTTCAGAAATGTCTGGGAATTCTTCATTGGCATTTAAAAACATAGAAGCATATATACTATCAGTAAAATCAGTTAGTTTTAAATTTAATATTTTAAATTCTCTACCATCTTTTGTTTTTAGTTCTTTTTGTTCCATTCCAAATATAAAAGCTTCAACTGTTATTGTTTTGTTTAGTTCAACTATTGTATCCATTCTTGTAATTGGATCAGTTATTAATCTTCCATATATAACATCTGGATGATCTTCGTGAACTTTAGGTTTTCTCTCATAATTTTTAAATTTAGGTTTTTCTTCTTGTTTTGGTTCAGCCGTTTTAACTACTGGTTCTGCCTTTTTTATTTCTTCTTTTTTAGGCTCTTTATATTCTATTTTTAATTCATATCCAAATTTTTTCATATTTGAAATAATCATATTTTCTAATTCAGTAGTTAATTTATTTTCTTCTTGTAATTCTAAAGTATTATTTCTATAAACAATATTATCATTGTTTTTTAAAACATCAATATTATTTTCTTCTATTAAATAATCCAAATAGTCATAGAATAAATGAATATTAATATTCTTAATTTTTAATTTAAGATTTACTTGAACATTAGGAAAAACATATTTAATTTTTTCTTTTAATTCTAAATAAATTTTAACTGGTAAGTTAGATTCTAATTCAATATTAATTAAACAACAATCTTTGGTATCATTTGTAATTATTCCTAATAATTTTCCATTATTAAAAAAAGTATAATTACTTTTTTCTATTCCTGTTTTATTTAATAATTTTTCTAATCCATTATCCATACTACCACCATTTATATTTTATCAAAAAAATGTTTTATTTTAAACATTTATAAATAAATTTGACAAATAATTTTAACATATATACAATATAAACCAATTTTAGGAGGTTGGTTTTATGGATAATGTATATATACATTTTACTGAGTTTAATATTGAAACAATCGATAGTATTTTTAGAAATGGTATTATGTCTAAATATAATCTAATCAAAAATGGTATTGTAAAAAATGCTGGAATTGGTAGTAATGGTAAATATTATGTTAGCCTAACTAAAAAATCGAATCAAAAAAATGTGTGTATAGTGCTTTAAGTAAAAGTAACGCCTATATCGGAATCAAAGTTAAATTAAAGAAAGAACCAATTAAAGCTAAAATTCAAAATACAGCAATTTTTACTAATACTATAATTCCAATTAGATATAGTCCTTATAATGATGAATGGCAAACAAAAGAAATTATAACTCCTGATCAGTTTATGGAATTATCTTATCCATTAGATTATATTAGTGAAGTTTTCAAAAATAATAAAGAATATTTAGAATCAACAATTGAAAAAATCAATGAAATTAAAGAACTAATGAAGATTTATAATATTGATATTCCATTAAGAACAGAAAAAGTTTACACTAAGTAAACTTTTATTTTTCTTCTATTTTTTTTATAACTCTTTCTAATCCCCACCAAGGAAGTAAAGCACACTTTTTTCTATTAGGTTGCTTATATATATCATCATAGACAATAGAGTTTTCTAATATTTCAGAATTATACTCTTTTTCATCTAACATTTTTACAAAATTTGTATATATTTCTGTTGCCTCTTCCAAAGTTTTACCTATTATTGTTTCAATCATTATTGACGTTGAACTAGTGCATATGGCACACGCTTCACCATCAAATTTAGCATCCACAATAATTCCATTTTCTATTTTTACCATTAAATTAATTTCATCAATACAAGATTCATTGTTAGTATTAACTAGAATATAGCTATCATCATCTATTAATCCTCTATTTTTAGGATTTTGATAATTTTCTAAAATTATAGTTCTTCTTAAATTTTGATCCATTTTCATCACCTATATAATTATAATACAAATTTGACATAGAAGCAAAAAAAATTTATAATATGCAAACAAAGAGGTTGATTTTATGAACAATAAATATATTCATTTTACTGAATTTAATATGGAAACAATTGAAAGTATTTTTAAAAATGGTATTATGTCTAAATATAATCTACAAAAAAATGGAATTTACAAAAAAGCTGGGATTGGTAGTAATGGTAAATATTATATCAGTTTAACTAGAAATACAGATTATCACAATAGTGCTTTTAAATTATTTAAACATAATCCAAATAGTATTGGAATCGAAGTAATATCTGATACAGCTATTAAAGCTAAAAGAAGTGATTTTTTTCTATTTATAAATACCAAATCAACTATAAGATGTAGTATTTATGATGATGAATGGCAAACAAAAGAAACAATTTATCCAGACAAATTTGTTTCCTTATATTATCCATTAGATTTTATTTATGATTTATATGAAAAAGATACTGAATATTTGAAATTGATATCTGAAAAAATTAATAAAGTAAAAGAATTAATGAAAATTTATAATATTAATATTCCTTTAAATACAAATGACAAAATAAATTTTTGATGTAACTTACATTATAGATAAAAAAAGTTTACAAATTGTAAACTTTTTATATTGCTTCAACAATCAATTTTATTGCAGTTCTTTCATCTCCATCAATTACTATATCAGTAAATGCTGGAATACAAACTAAATTTTTACCACTAGGCGCTACAAAACCTCGAGCAATTGCGATTGCTTTTATTGCTTGATTTAATGCCCCTGCTCCAATTGCTTGTATTTCTGCAGTTCCTTTTTCTCTAAATACATTAGCTAAAGCCCCAGCTACTGAATTTGGATTTGATTTACTAGATACTTTAAGTGTTTCCATATATATTCATTCCTTTCTTACAATAAATTATATGTTTGTAAATTAAAAAAAGAACATTAAAATAATATTCTATTTCTACCTTGTTCTTTTGCTTCATATAATTTTTTATCTGCAATTTCTATAAATTTAGAAACGGAAAGATTATACTTGTATTCAGCAATTCCTCCACTAATTGTTACTTTATTAGATTTTATTTGTAACCTTTTTTCTGCTTCTCTTCTTATTGATTCAGCTATAATATATGCATTTTTTATATTAATTGATGGAAGAATAATAAGAAATTCTTCACCACCATATCTTGTTACTATGCCTTTTGGTCCAACAATATTTTTAGTTAATATAACAATTTTTTTCAAAATATTATCACCAACAATATGCCCATAATTGTCATTTACTCTTTTAAAATAATCAACATCTATCATTATTATTGATAGTGGTAAATTTTTTTCTTCTATACATTTTTTTAAACATTTTTCCATATGATTACGGTTCCAAGCACCAGTAAGTGAATCAGTTATTGACATTTTATTCAAATAATCATTAATATCATTTAGTTTTTTATTTTTTCTTTCATAAAGTTTTATAATTGTTAATAAAGAAATTCCTATGGAAATAGATATAAAAATAATATGTATAAATATCACTATTGTATGTAATAATGAGCCATATAAAACATTTTTTGTTAGTATATTGTTAGAATCATAAATAATTAAAAATAAATAATATATAGTTTCTATAATTAAAATTAGAATTCTTTTTTTACCACTAAATAATAGTATTGTATATAATAAAGCCATTATAATATATAATCCAACAATACCTTGAATAACTGTAAATCTAGCTAATATACCTAATGATATATTCATAAAAATAATTGTTAATACACTATAAATATTGACTTTTCTATTAGAATTACAGATTGCAAAAAAAATACATTGTACTGCTAA
Source organism: uncultured Bacilli bacterium (assembly GCA_934167465.1). GTDB lineage: Bacteria > Bacillota_I > Bacilli_A > RF39 > UBA660 > CAJOJO01. Next base: position 35,160 of record CAKPKR010000007.1, read on the forward strand.
ACAAATAAAAGCAATAATTGAAACTTCTATACGTTGTTGAAGTAAAGTGATTATTGTTGCAATAAAAAGTAATACTATTAAGCTTATTGTTTCAATATTATATATTCTATGATTTAAAGTTCGATCTTGTCCAAATAATTTATCAATTTTAGTTTCAATTAATTTTGAAATTTTGTTATATAAATTGCTCATTTTATTTTCCTTTCTAGAAAAAAACAGTCGACCAAACCAACTGTTTAATTGCAACTGGCTGACATTTTAAAGTCCCTATAGTTTTGCGTCACAATCTTTCGAATTGCTTTGCTAAATAAATCGATTATTATTTTTTTAAATTAATACCATAAATAACACTATCAAATAATGGTTTTACACCAGTTCCATCATCATTTAAGTGTATTTTAGATTGATATATATCATAACCAGGTAATTGATTTCCTTCTATCATAACTGGTCCTTTATTAGTAATTGCTATATCCCAACCTACTAATCCAACTTGTGGAACTACCTTAGATGCTTCTTTTACCATTTTAATTGCTTCTTTAAAATATGGAATTTGAAATCCTTCTATTTTAGTATTAGTTACTGGGTGATTAATGAATACATTACCTTTTTTATCAATAGCAGGTTTATATATTATTCCTTTTTCGTTAACAACACTATACATTCCACCATGATTAAAGTTATCAACTACATTATTACCATTTCCAATTCTAATAGCTCTAAATAAAACTGTACATTTTTTATTTTTATATGCTGTTACTATTCTTAATGTATTAACACTTGTAGGAAATAATTTGTTCATTTCTTTAGATTGTTTAACACATTCTTCTACTAATAATTGTTTATTATGAATAAGCCTCATATACAAATTTTTAATATTTGTATCTTTTGTTATTTCTATTTTTTTTATTCCTTTGCCACATTGTAAATCAACAGGCTTTACAATTATTATTTTATGTTTTTTCACGAATTTAGTAAATTCTTCTAAGTTCGATCTTAAATATAAGTAATCTCTTTTTAAGTATTTATTAAATAATTCATTAAACTTAACCTTATTGTTAAATAATTCATAATATGAACTATCATTCATTGTTTTCAAATAACCATTGTTTACTCCTCGCGTAACGAATGTTTTTCTTTGTCTACTAGTTAAGTTTTCAAAAAAGAAAACTTTATAATCCATATATCCTGCTTGGTATTTAATTGAACATATTAACATATCTAAAAATATATATATTTTTGGTTTTTTACTTCTTTTTGATACTTCTTTAATACTTTCTTTTGCTGCTTTAAAATCCATACTAAATAATCTCTTAAAATAGTATTTTACTTTACTCATAGACATCACCATAAATATTATATCATTTTGTCAAAAAAAAGAAATGATTTTCTAAAAAAAAAATAATCTATTTAAAGATTATTTTTCCATTTATCATATCAGTTATATTTCTAAAGTATAATTCTAAAAAATTTGCTTTTTCAACATTCTCTTTTACTGTTAACTCAGCTTCACTTATTTTCTTACCATCTTCATTTATAATTAATTTACCAATTACCTCTCCTTTTTTTATTGGTGCCTTTATTTTATTTAATTTAAAATCATATGTTATTTCACCAACTTGTTCAGTTTTTTGTTTTACAATAGTTATATTATCAGTAGGTACTATTTCAACATATTTATTTTTAGATTTATCTATTTCTATTTTTTTTATTATTGTTTTAGTGTTAGCTACTTCTACTGTTTTGATTTTAGCAAAACCATAATCTAACATACTAGATATTTCAGCATTTCTTGTACTACTTGTTGGTTCATTCATTGCTACTGCAATTAACCTCACATTATTTTTTTTAGCAGTCGCCGTTAAACAATAACCTGCTGTACCAGTATATCCAGTTTTTAGTCCATCTGCACCATTATAAAATCTTACCAACTTATTTGTATTAACTAGCCAAAATTCTCTATCAGTACCTTTTCTTAAATAATCTTCATATATACTAGTAAATTCTAATACTTTTTCGTGTTTAATTAATTCTTTGGCCATAATACTCATATCATAAGCACTTGAGTAATGGTTTGCTTCATCTAATCCATGTGGATTTTTAAAGTTAGTATCTTTTAGTCCTAATTCCTTAGCTTTATTATTCATCATATTTACGAATTCATCTACTGTACCTGCTATTGTTTCAGCTAAAGCAACGACTGCATCATTACCACTTGCTACAGCAATTCCTTTAAATAAATCGGATACTTTCATTTTTTCGCCTGTTTCTAGTAGTATTTGTGATCCTCCCATACTAGATGCATTTTCAGAAACCGTAACAACATCATCCCAATTGATTACTCCTTTTTCTATTGATTCAACTATAACTAACATACTCATTATCTTAGTCATAGAAGCAGGTGCTAATTTCTCGTGAGAATTCTTTTCAAATAAAATTTTTCCCGTAGTAGCTTCTATTAATATTGCACTTGTAGCATTAATTGCTAAAGAACTATTTTTTTGACTTTCCATAACAGGAATTGTATCACTTGCAAGTACACTAAATGGTAATATTAATAATAGTAAAAAAACACATATTTTTTTCATAATCCACCTCTAATAAATACTATGAAATATTAAAAAAAAAAGAATAATAAAATTAATCTTTTGGTTTAAATATTAAACTAAGTAAAAATGAGAAAACTATTGCTGAAATAATTCCCGAAGAAGTTAAATCAAACATTCCCATGGCTAAACCTATTATTCCAAATTCATTAGCTTTTTCTAAAGCACCGTGTATTAATAAATGACCAAATGAAGTAATTGGAACTAGTGCTCCACCACCAGCCCATAAAACAAACTTATCATATATACTAAATATATCTAAAAAAGCACCTACAACTACAAATATTGTTGTTACATGGCCTGCTGTTAATTTTGTATTATCTAATATTATTTGACCTAATAAACATACTATTCCAGCAAATAAAAATGCATTTAAATATATCATTATATTACCTCCAAACTAATAGCGTGGCATATAGCAGGTATTGTTTCTTTTTCATTAACCATTGTTGTACTCATTAAAGCTCCAGTTGCTAAAAGTAGTACTTTTTTAAATTCTTTTTTCTTCATTTTATCAAATATATATCCGTATGTTACTAACGGTAAACAAGCAGGTCCAGATCCTCCTGCATATACATCTTGGTTATTTATATCAAATATCATACAAGCAGAATCATCATAATTATTTAGTTCAATATTATATTCTTCTTTCATATAATCTTTCATTATATCTTTTCCGTATCTTCCTAAATCACCACTTAAAATTAAATCATAATAACTAATATCTCTCTTTGTTTCTTTTAAGTGAGTATATAATGTATCTGCACACGCTGGTGTCATTACTGCACCCATATTATAAACATCTGTTACACCTAAATCTACTACTTTCCCAATTGTTGAAGACTCAATCTTTATTCCGTTTTTTTCACTACTTAAAAAGGCAGAACAACCACCAGTAGTTGTAAATGTTGTTGTTTTCGGTTTCACTCCACCATATTCTACTGGGTATCTAAATTGTTTTTCAGCAGCATTATTATGTGAAGATACAGAACAAACACAATTTTCTATTTGTTTAGATTCAATTAAATTGGAACCTATTATTAAACCTTCAACACTGCTAGCACATGCACTATATATTCCTAGATATGGAATTCCTATTTTTGATGCTGCATAGTTAGATGAAACTATTTGATTTAACAAATCACCTGATATCATTAGTTCAGGAATTTTATTTGTTTTCTTGATTAATAAATCTATTGATTCTTCTATCAATTTACTTTCTGCTTCTTCCCAAGATTTTGTTCCAAAATAAAATTCATTGTAACTCTTATCAAAATAATTACCTAATGGTCCTTTTTTTTCATATGGTCCAGATATTGTAATTGTATCATTTATGTACACATTATTATATTTAAATGTCATATAGTACCTCCAAACAAAAGTATCCTAACGAGTCCAAAAACATAAGCACTTACTACTCCAAATACTATTACTGTTCCTGCTAATTTAAACATATTCGCCCCTAATCCTGTTACTAATCCCTCTTTACGATATTCTAAAGAAGCACTCATCATTGAATGTGCAAAACCTGTTATTGGTACAATTAATCCTGCTCCTACCCATTTAACAATACTATCAAAAAATCCTAAACAAGTAAGTAAACAACCAATAAATATAAGTGTTATTATCATAAAAGTTCCAGCTTCTTTAGTAGGTATATCCAAAATATAGGAATACAATTCCAAAAGTAATTCTCCAATTACTCCCATCATTCCTCCTACTATAAACGCCTTTGTTTCATTTTTTAATCTATCTTCTTTTGGTTTATGTTTATCAATTATTTTTTGATATTTTTCTTTTTCCATATTTTTCCTCCTATGGTTATTATGAAAAAAAATTTTTATTTTATACAAAAAAATCAAGCTATTCTTGACTTGATTTTTTCTTTTATTTTATTTAATTTTCTTGATACTTGAACTTGATTTGTATGAAGAATAGTTGCCAACTCTGATTGCGTATAGTTTTCTACTAAATTTTTTTCTAATAAATATCTTTCATTGTCATTTAAATTATTTAATTCTTGTTTTAGTGCTACTAAAGTATCCATATCAATATCATTATTAGAAATAGTATCATAAAATGTAAGTTCTTTTCCTTCTTTATTTATTGTTTCATCTAAGTTTATAATCGGATTATTTAGTTTTAAGCAATTTTCTATTATTTCTTCTTCTATTTCTAAATAATCAGATAATTCTTTTATTGTAGGATATCTATATAGTTTTTGACTTAATAATACGTTAGCTTTTTCTATTCTTAAATTTAATTTATTCATTTTTGTTCCAAGTTTTAATGCTTTGTCTTGAGATACCACTTTATACATTTCACCTAGTATATCTAAATATGCATATGTAGTAAACTTTGCCTCCATATTAGGATCAAATCTGTTATAAGCATTGATTAAACCAATACATCCTGCTTGAAATAAATCTTCTTTGTTTTTATAATTTTTAAATCTTTTCATAATGCTATATATATATGATGAATACTCACTTATTTGTTCATTTGTCATATTAATTCTCCTATTCTAAATGATTCTAATTCATTATCTATTTCTTTAGCATATTTAAAAACTTTATTTTTCTTTAGTTTCAATTTAATTTCTTCTTTTATATTGGATAACATCAAAATTCCTTTATTTTTTTTACACATTTCATATAAATAAAATATAAAGTGAATTCCTTTTAAATCTATTTCACTCACATTTTCCATATTTAAAACTATATTTTCTAAATTATCTCTTTCTACGATAGGAATTAAAGCACTGCTAATAAATTTAATATTACTACTCACTAAATGTCCATCTAATCTAACAAACAATATACCTTTACGATATTCAAGAATAGTATTTAGCATTTTTTCACCTTCCTACTATACTTTAGCACATACTTTTTTAATTTTATTCACATTCGACAAAACTAGAACTTTTTTTAATACAACAAAAAAAGACATTATTTGTCTTTTTATATGGTTCTATGGTGTTAAAACTAAACGGAAACTTACCCAACTGCTAGCAGTACCTCTGTTACCATTGAAGTTGAACTGACTTGCAAGCACACCATTACTGCAATCGCCACCACGACGAAACCAAGGGTTAAAAAAGTCAACAAAGCGCGCGTTGGAAGCATACCAACTTGATATATGCAATGTCTTATCACCATTACTTCCAATTGATTTTAAAGTCATAAATGGTCCCATTTAGCCTGTTGCATCTCCTAAGATTCGATATTGATAATTTGATCCTGTACTTGATGAATTATATACATTAAATAATTTATATTTATATTATTACTATTTAATTCGCTTGGTTTTAATTCTATTTTATCAATTTCTGTTTTTAGTATTGTTTCTAATAATCCTTTTAATAAATGTTTATTTTGTTCATTTAAAAATATTTCTTTGAATGGTCTATCATATTTACAAGTATAGAATGTATTTTTTTCTATTTGCATAAGCATTCCTCCTCTGGTAAAGAAAGAATATCATTTATTTGTTTTAATGTAAAATGACCAATTTTGTTATTTTGTAAGTCAATTTTAGAAATTGATCTAGTCGATATTTAAAATTGAAGATAGTTTTTTATTGTTTTTATGAAATTTAGTAGTCTTTAAAAAAATTGATATTTCTATCAATTATTTTTCAACACATATAGCCATTCCAGGTTTAGAACCTTCCACATATACTTTATCAGTTAGTCTGCAACTTCTTTTAGTAGTTGCATCCTTTATATAACCACCTAATAACATAATAATTATTATCACAACAAACAAAATTGCTGCTACCATTAAACTATAAATTAAAACTTTTGATTTCTTTTCCATAATATCAACTCACTTAAATACATATTATATTTTTTTTCATATTTTGTCAACAAAATTTGACAAAATATGCTCTATAGTTTAATATATATATCAATTTGTAAGGGGGTTATTATGAGTTATAGTTACTCTTCTTGTTATTGTTATGAATGTTTAAAAATGAATTTAAATGACAGAAATAAATATGATAATAATGAGGCATATTGTACTGGTTATAATCGTTACATTGATATTCACGATCATGCCTGTAGTAGATATTTTATTTATGATGAAAGTAAAAAAAATCCAAGTGGTTGTTATTTGACTACTACTATGTGTGAAGTATTAAATTTTGATGATAACAATGTATTATTAAATACTTTAAGAAATTTCAGAGAAAATTATCTAAAAAACGATAAAAATTTATTACCAATTTTATTTGAATATGATATTGTTGGACCAGTTATTTCTAATTGTATAAAAAATGATCAAAAAAAAATAAATATTTCTAAATGTTTATTCAAAAATTATATTAGACCAGTTGTATGTTTAATAAAACAAAATAGATATAATGAGGCAATTATTTTGTATAAAGAAATGACTAACAATTTAAAAATTCTTTATAGCATTAACATTGAGGTAAAAGAATATGATTATAATATTAAAACATTAGGTAAAGCATATACCTAATGTTTTTCTATATTAACATTTTGATAATAATGATGAATGATATCACTATATGAATAACCATTATTAGCTAATTTGTTGGCGCCATATTGGCTCATCCCAACACCGTGACCATATCCTCTTGTTGTGATAGTAACACTTTCTCCATTAACACTTATATCAAAATCAGTTGATCTAAGTCCTAATAAGTTTCTAATTTCTACGCCACTATATGTTTTATTATCAATTTTTATTTCTTTTACCCTACCACTACTAGTTCTTGAAACTATCTCAATGTTATCTAAATTTGTTACGCCTAAAATATTTAATAATGTCGCTGTTTCTTTTTCTACTGTCTTTAAGTATGGTGTTGTTTCTTTGTCGACACTACTTTCAACACTTTGCAAGTATGGAATATCATATCCAAATACTTCTTTCGCACTTTCAGTATAACCATTACTCGTTGAAAAAAACAAGGCACTTATCAATTCTCCATTATAGGCTATAACTAAATCATTTGTTGCTTCTACTGCTTGTTTAATTTTATTATAATATTTATCAAATTCATTACCCCATTTGTTTCTTAATTCATTATTATCGTTATAAACTTGAGTCGAAACAGTATCAGTCAATTTTCCACCATCTTGTATTTTTTTTAATGCATATGTTCTCGATGCAATTGCCCCCGCTTTTAAGGCTTCTATATTAAATGAGGCTGGCATTTCAGCTCCTAATACACCAATCAAATAATCTGTCATACTTAAATTAATTACAGAACCATTATTTCGATAAATAGTTATTGTTTGTTCTTGTTTTTCTTCTTGCTTTGGTTGTTCTTTTTGATTAACATTATTTTCATTTTGAATGGTGTTATTTTGATATGAATTATTTTGAATAACTTGTTCTTTTTTAACTATTTCATCATTACTTTCTTCATCTATATTTACAACTTGTTCAATATTTGTTTCTACATTTGTAGTCAAATTATTACTAACTTGTTCAACAATATGATAACCTGGCAATAATGTAGCTGCTACATATTTATTGTTGTCAACAACTTTAGGATTATAAAAAATCGTTGCGACTGCTAAACCGGCTACAACTAATACTATTTTTGTTCCTTTAAATTTTATTTTCATATTTTTTATATATTCATCTATCTTCTTAATTATTCCTAATTCACTAGAAAATTCGAAAGAATAATCTAAATATAGATACAAAGTATTTTCTTTTATATCATAATTATTAATCATTAAAAAATCACCAATATTAGTATTGATGATATTTTTTATTTAATACAAAATAAATTTTTAATTCTTATTTACTACATCTACTTATATTAAGTAATATTCCTATTTCACATAAAGTAATCATTAAACTAGAACCACCATATGAAAGAAATGGTAAAGTTACTCCCGTAACAGGAATTAAACCAACAACAACCATTAAATTTAAAATAGTTTGAATTGAAATTTGAAAAATAATTCCAAAAGCTAAATACTTAGAAAAAGGATTATTAGTATTTCTAGCTATTTTTAACCCTCTTGAAATAATAATTAAAAATAAACTAGAAACAATTAAAATTCCCATAAAACCAAATTCTTCACTTATAATTGAAAAAATAAAGTCAGTTTGCGGTTCAGGTAAATAAAAATGTTTCTGTCTAGAATTTAAAAAACCATATCCAAATAATCCTCCTGGACCAATAGCATACAAACTTTGAATAATTTGAAATCCACTACCTAACGGATCTTGCCAAGGATTCAAAAATGATAAAATTCTTTCCAGTCTATAAGGAGCAATTAAGATTAAAACAACAACACCTAATAATCCTAAAACACCTAATTTAACAAAAAAACCCATTTTAACACCAGAAACAAACAATAAACCAATAATAGAAAGAACAATAATAACTCCAGTTCCAAAATCAGGTTGTAACATAATAAGCCCAAATACAAATAGTGTAACACCTAAAATCGGAAAAACGCCGTTTTTAATATCCTTTAAAGAAGAAGGATTGTTTGCTAAATACTTAGAAGTAAAAATAATAAGCGCTAATTTAGCAGCTTCACTTGGTTGAATACCAAATGAACCAATACCAAACCAACTTCTACTACCATTTCTGATTGTACCTATACCAGGTATTATAACTAAAATTAATAAAATTAAAGAAATTAATAAAATTAAATTAGATTTTTCATAATAAATTTTATAATCAGTTTTAGAAATAAATCTCATTAAAATCAAACCAATAACTAAAAATAATAATTGATGTTTTAAATATTTAAATGGATCATTAAATTTATATTCTGCCCACACATATGAGGCAGAATAGATCATAATAACTCCAAATATAGAAATAGTTATTACTGCTATTAATAATAAATAATCTACTTTTTTCATAACCACACTCCATAAATAATAGCTATCATTGATCCAAGTAAACCAACAATCCAAAATAATTTAACAATATCTCTTTCATTCCAACCAAGTTTTTCAAAAGTATGATGAATTGGAGTCATTGGAAATATTCTTTTTTTAGTTAACTTATAATAATATCTTTGAATTAAACAAGTTAAAGTTTCAATTACAAAAACAATTCCAATTATAATCAATAATAATTCATGTCTAGTTAAAATAGCAATTGTACCCATAGTAGCGCCTAAAGATAAACTTCCAGTATCACCCATAAATACTTTAGCAGGATTAGTATTAAAGACTAAGAATCCTAATAATCCACCTACTAAAATAAAACAAAAAATTCCTATTTCTGTATAGCCTTCAAGCCATCCTGTATAAAATGAAATTATACCAAAAGTTAAAAAAGCAATTACCGATAAACCTCCAGCTAGGCCATCTAAACCATCAGTTAAATTAACAGCATTAGAACTTGCTACTAAAACAAATAAAATAAATAAACCATAATACCATTTAATATCCAATTTAAGTTTTAATGAATGAATCCAAAGTAATGGTTCATTATTTGCTTTCAAAAATAAATAAAAGAATACAATAGCTACTATTACTTGTAATAATAATTTTGATAGCTCAGTTAAACCATCATTATTTTTTCTTTTAATAATTAGATAATCATCAATAAAACCAATAATAAAATAACTAATAAAAACAAATATTACAATTATAAAATTATAAGAAATTGTTATTTTTTTTAATATTAATAAAATTAAAATTGTTATTATTGTTGAAGTTATAAATAATAATCCACCCATTGTTGGAGTATTCTTTTTACTCTTGTGTTTTTCGCTTAAATAAATACTTAAACTTTGATTAATTTTAAATTGTCTTAATATTGGAATAAGCGTTAAACCTAAAAAAACAGATATTAAAAATGAAATCATTAATGCTAATATAGATTTTGTTATTAAGTACATATTCCACCTCTTATAATAATTTATTTTTGTTGTCCAAAAAAAAGAACTAATCAAATAATGATAATTGTTCTTTCTTAATTTCCAATGTATTCATATATTTAAAAATTTTATTATAATCAGTTTCAATATTATCTTTTTAATTTATATTCAAATTTATCATACTCTTCAATATTATCAAATATTTTATTTCTCATCATTGGTTCATATAATTGAATACTTTTTTCTTCACCCACAAATAGAGCAAAAATTGATAGTTTATTTATCACATAATATAAATTTAATTTCCTAATAACAATTTTACAGTTTCACCTTCATATATTCTTTCATTTTTACTAGGACTTTGATATACAACTTTTTCTCCACTACCAGAGTATTCTACTTTAAATGATTTTAAATTTTTCATAGCTTCATTTAAATCCATATTTACAACATCAGGCACAGTAGCATATTTTCGGTCTAAATAATTATAATTTTTTTCACTAGCTCCTTCAGGTTTTTTTATATTTAAAATATCAATAGCATCTAATAAAATGCTTCTAGCAATAGGTGCTGCAACTGTTCCACCATATTGAGTTATTCCTCTAGGATGATCAATAGCAATATATACAATTATTTCGGGATCATTGGCTGGTAAAAATCCAATAAAGGAAACAATATAGTTACCTATCATATATCTTCCATTTTCTACTTTTTGAGCGGTTCCGGTTTTACCACCTACTCTATATCCATCAATAAAAGCATTTCTTCCTGTTCCATTTGTTACAACACTTTCAAGGGCAAATCTAACTTTTTCACTAGTTGATTCACTAATGACTTTTCTAACAATTGTCTTTTTATTTTCCAATATGACAGAATTAGTTTCTGGTTCATTAATACTTTTAACAATGTATGGTTTTAATAAATAACCACCGTTAATAGCTGCACTAACAGCTGTTATTTGTTGAATTGGAGTTACACTGACCCCTTGCCCAAATGCTGTAGTTGCAAGTTCAACTGGACCAACTTTATCTAAATTAAATAATATACCCGTACTTTCACCATTTAAATCAACTCCAGTTTTTGTTCCAAAACCAAATTTTTTAATATATTCAAATAATTTTTCTTTTCCTAATTTTTGACCTAAAGTAACAAAACCTGGGTTACAAGAATTTTCTACTACTTGTAAATATGTTTGAGTTCCGTGTCCACCAGCTTTCCAACATTTTATTCTAGCATTTTCGACATGAATACTTCCTGAATCGTGATACATATCTTTTTCTAAATCAACAACATTTTCTTCTAAAGAAGTTGCTAAAGTGATTATTTTGAAAGTAGAACCTGGTTCATATGTCATCCATACCGGTAGATTTCTATTAATTTCTTCTGTACTATAGTTTTGATAATTACTTGGACTAAAGTTAGGACGAGATGAGATTGCTAAAATTTCTCCTGTTTTGGGATTCATAGCAATTCCTAATGCTTGATCTGGATTATATTTAGAAACAGCATTATCTAGTTCTCTTTCTAATGAAGCTTGTAGTTTATAATTAATTGTTAAAGTTAAATTCATTCCATCTTGAGGTTTTTCATATGATTCAGCTAATTCTAGTTTATTTCCTTTAGCGTCACTAGAATATTTAATTGAACCATATTCACCAGTTAAATAATTATTATAGGTAAGTTCTAGTCCACTTAACCCTTGATTGTCAATTCCAACAAATCCAATAGAATGAGATAACAAAGTATCATATGGATAAACTCTTTTTGATTCTTTTATTAAATAAACACCATCATATTTTAAATTACTAATTTGATCAGCTATCTCATATGATAATCTTCTTCCTTCGGGATGAACTCTTTCCATTGATGTTTTTTTACTTACATGTTTATACATTTCTTCATATGAAACATTAAGAATTTTTGCTAAAGAAGTGGCTACTTCTTCTTTATTTTTTATTTGATTAGGTATTAATACTAATGATGCCGTAGTTAAATTGTCAGCTAATACTATTCCATTAGTATCTAAGATTTTTCCTCTATTAGCTTCTATTGGTAAATTACGATTCCAAAGAGAATTTGCTAACGAATTTAATTTATTATAACTTATAACTTGAATATAAAAAACTTTAAAAATTATTACTAAAAACAATAATATAATTACTAATAGTACTATTTTAATTCTTCTATGAATTCCTTTAAAAAACATATAATCACCACTTAATTTTATTTAATAAAAAAGAAAAAAAGAACATTAAACATTATAAAGATGAAATGATCATTGTCCTTGTGGAAGTGGTAAAAATTATAAATAGTGTTGTAGTAACTCATTTTCATATGTTCATAATATTTATACTTAAACTAATATTTATGTTGATTTTTGTCTTTTTTAATAATGAAAAAAATGTAAAAAAAAAATATTAATCATTATAAAGATTAGTGTTTTTGTAATATCATAGTATAATTAATGTCTTAAAATCAAATTTTTTTCTAATATTTCTTTTTTATAATAAACATTACTAGTAAATAAATCAAACTTTTCTAAAATTATTTTATATTCATATAATTTTAATTTTTCCATTTTTTCTATAAATTTTTTATATTTTTTGAAAGTATCTAAATTTCCTTTTTTATCAATAATTTTAACTTTATCCAAACTATAATTTAATTCACTAAATTCATAATCTATTTTTAATAATTTAGTAAATTCATCATATATATATTTATCAATTAAACTATTTATTTTAATTTGTGGTTGTTCTTTGAAACTGTCACACTTAATTAATATAAAATCATCAAAAATTTCAAAATGAACTATTGTTTCTGTAATGTAATCAAACATAACAATTCCATTTTCACCTTTACTTACTTCTATCACAAACATACTCCTAACATAAAATCAAGAATTATCTTCTAAATAATCCTTGATTGTTTTCTTCTACTTTTTCTTGAACAAATTCATAATCCAATTTATTTTTTTTCGAAAATTTATTTAATTCAGCTTCTATTTGCTCAATTGATAATCCATTCTCAATAGCATAATTTGTTAACTCCTCTTGAGTCATTTTTCCATCAATTTTTCTAGCATTATCAGTTCTATTTAGACCTGCATCAGATAATAATTCATTAACTGCTATCTTAATAGGTCGATTTTCATATTGATTAGATTTAACTAAAGCAAAAGTCAAAATAGTAGAAGTAACCATAATAGCACCTAATTTAGCATATCCTTTAAAATTACTTTTTCTTCTAGGTATCAATATTTCATTAAAGTTAGCTATATTTCTATTTTTTAATTCAGCTCTACCTAGTATTTCTTTATTTAATTCGTCTCTTGCATTACTATTTATATTTCTTTTAGCTTGTTCTTTAAGGACAAAATCCATAACTTCTATTTCTTTATTCATAAGTATCACCTATTTAAATTCTATCATTATATTTGTATTTTAGTCAATTTTTTCTCCTATTAAATACGGAAAGTTTACACTTTTTATTTTAACTTCAACATCTTGATGTAATAAATTTTCTTCACCTGCTGCTTTAATTAATAAATAGTTACCTGTATGCCCAATTAAATAATTATCTTTTCTTACTTCTGGAATAAAAATAATCTCACTGTTTATATATTTGTTCATATATTCTATTTCTAACTCTTTTGATAAATTAAGCAATATTTTCACACGATCTTTTTTTGTATTTTGATCAACTTGATTTGGTAAAGTAGCAGCTTTAGTTTTATCTCTCTTAGAATATGGAAAAACATGTAATTTAGTAAATCTAACTTTCTTAATGGTATCAATTGTTTCCAAAAATTCCTCTTCTGTTTCTCCAGGAAATCCAACAATGACATCTGTTGTAATTGATATATTAGGTCTTATAGTTCTAATTTTATTTATTTTATTAATAAAATAATTTTTGTCATATTTACGATTCATTCTTTTTAAAACCTCATCTGAACCACTTTGTAATGGAATATGCATATGATCTACTAATATAGAATTATCTTCTATTATCTTTAAAACTCTGTCATTTAATTCAGTTATTTCAATAGAAGAAATTCTTAATCTTTCTAAACCAGCTATTTTTACTAAATCTTCTAATAAATTAGCAAAATCATAGTTATCAAATTCAGAACCATAATTTCCTGTATGAATTCCAGTTAAAACAATTTCTTTATGTCCATTATGTATTAATTTTTTTATTTCGTCTATTACTTCTTCTTTTGGTTTGCTTCTAACATTTCCTCTTGTATATGGAATAACACAATAAGTACAAAAATTATTACATCCATCTTGAATTTTAACAAAAGCTCTTGTCTTATTAAAGTTATTCAAACTCATAGTTTCAAATATTGTATTATTTATATCATGAATATCTATTATTTGTTTTTTTTCTTTTTTAAAGCGTTCAATGTATTCAATTATTTTAGTTTTAAATATATTTCCAATAATTATATTAACACCATCTATTTCATTTACAAGATCAACTTTATTTTGAGATAAACATCCACACACTAATATGATAGCATTTGGGTTTTCCTTTAAAGCGTGTCTAATTGTTTTTAATGATTTATTATCAGCTGTATTAGTAACTGTACAAGTATTAATAATAGCGACATCAGCATTATTACTAGTTTCAACATAATTATTATTTTTTAAAATATCACTCATTACATTTGATTCATATGTATTTACTTTACAACCTAATGTATAAATTTTATATGTCATAAAATTCCTCCTAAAAAAAGGCTTAATAGCCTTTATAAATTACTTCTAAATTCTTTAAGTGCACGTAGAAATTCATCATTTTTAACATCTACTTCACTTGAAACATTAAGTACTCTTTCTTTTTTTACAGACTCATTTTTTATTTCATCTATTTCATTAATTAAATCTTCTTGTTCCTTTTTAATATGTTTTCCTGTATCAAATAATTTAATTGTAGGATATTCAATTTTAGCATCTTGTTTACCAAATATAGGCGAAATAAAATCAGTGTTTTTAAATTTTTTGTCTTTCTTTTCGACAAACGATTCTATTTTCTTAATTTTAGGTTCTTCTCTTTCTAAGAATTCAGTTACTTTATTAGTTGCTAAAGAAGAAGCAGTCTTTTCTTGTTGTAATTCATGTTGTTTTATTTCTTCTTCTAAATTATTATTTTTCATACTACCCAATAATTCTTGATAACTTATAATAGCTTTTTCTTCTTGTTCAGCTTCAAAATTTTCAACAACTTCTTCTTGTTTAGAATCTAGAGATTTTTGCATTTTTGCTAGCATATCATCTAAATCCAATTTATCATTTTTTTCTTCTTTTATTGAAGGTTTAATATTTTCCCCTATTGGAACTTCTATTTTAGCATTTATCAAGTTTTCTCTTGGTTTTGCTTTCATTAAATCATCTAATATTTCATCTATTTCTTCATCATCTTTTTTTCTATCTTTGTAGATGACATATGCTATACAAGCAATAACAAGAATAAATATTATTACTGATACTATTATTAGTAAATTTACTGGTATATTTATTTCTAACATATAATCACTCCATACATTCATAATTAACAATACTCATTATAAATAATGGTACTGTTTCAACTCTTAATATTCGATTTCCTAAAGTAACTGGTATAAAATTATTTTCTAATAATAATTTCCCCTCATTATTAGATATTCCACCCTCTGGTCCAATTAATACATTTATTCTACCACAATTTTTATTACTTTTCAAAACATTTTTTATTGTCATACTTTTTTCAGTAGTTGAACAAAAAATATTAATTCCATTCAATTCTAATATTTCTTCTAACTTTAATATTTCTAATTCAGGTATTGTATTTCTATGAGATTGTTCACTAGCTTCTTTTAGAATCATTTTCCATCTATCTATTTTTTTAGAGCTTTTTTCATTTTCTTTTACAATTCCTCTTTCAGAATAATATAATACTATTTTTGATACTCCTAATTCAGTACCTTTTTGAAAAATGTAATCTAATTTTTGTTCTTTTAAAACCGGTACTATTAGACATATATAAGGCACTTTTTCTTTTACACTTTCTAGTTGCTCTTTTAATAATATTTCATAGTCATCATTTAGATAACAAAGATATGAAATATTATCAAATACTACAATAATTTCATCGTTTGGTTTCATCCTCATCACTTTTTTAATATGTTTTATATCGGTATCTAATAGTTCAAATTTGTTATCTTTCTTTTTTTTAGCAAAATATCTTTGCATAGAAATCACCATCTATATTATACCTAATAATTAAATATATATCTATATCTATTTAATTTCACTTGTCATTTATTTACAAAAAAATAGAGTTTTTACTCTATTTAAAATTGTATGCAAATGTTGAACTAGACCCTGTTGCGGTATCACTATTAGTACAATAAACATTTATCGGAACTTTAATAACCGTTGCATAATAATATGGCCCATATGTAGAATCAGCAAGTTTAACTCCATTATTAGAATCAACATACCAGAATTTACTTCCATCTGTATTCATTGTCCAGAAACTTTTATTAGTAAATAAATTTGCTACAAAATTATTATTTTTACAACTTGAATTTCTAAAATTATTTTCACAATTACTATCTGTTGAAGATATAGCATAATCATAAAGTGATAGTAATCCAATTTTGGAAGTAATTGTATTAGTCTTTAATATACCTTCTAAATTAACTAAGCTATTATCTGAATTGGCAACAACACCATTGTCCCATGTATCTACTAATTTCGAATATTTTTTAACTTTATCAGATAATGTATTTTGTAATGTTGTTTTAGTAAAATCTGTTTCTAGTTCTGAAGACATAGTTGAAGAATCTATTGTCGTTGAAATTAATTTCATTGAATAGTCTTTTTTATCAATACTTAAAATTCTCCATTCTTTATTTTCATATTTGACATAATTATTTACTATATTGCCTCTAAAGACATATTCATTTTCTAAATCATATAAGCCATCAACATTTTCTCCTAAAACATGTAGATTAGGATTATTATTTAAAATAACTTGATATGCTGGTACATTTTGTTTATTATCTATTTTTTTTATCTCATATTTATCAGTATCATAATCATATATTATATATGAACTAGAGTACTCGGATAAATTGGTACTTGATAATGAACAATCTATATCAATATATTCATAAGTATACTTATTATCTTTATAATTAATAAATATACATCCATTCATTACTTTTTTATCTTTAGGACTTAATATATCATCTTTTTCTATATATTTTGTTTCTTTAAGTAGATTTAAAGTAATAAATATATCATTAATATGATATTTATCTAGTTTATCCATATTATCTAAAGACCATTTTTCACCTTGTTTTTCCAAATTTTTAACTTGTGTTATATATAATTCTTCTTTAGCATTATTTATTTGTTGTGTTATTCTTGGAAAAGTAATTAAAGATATAATTGCAATTATAACAATAACACATAATAATTCAATTAAAGTAAATCCTTTTTTCATATTCCACCTCTAGTATTAGTATATCACATTTTATTCATCTTTTTCTACTTGTTCTTCATTATTTTCTTCTTCATTAGTTGTTTCTTCTTTTATTTTTTCTTCTAAAACAATTTCTAGGTTCATATCGCTACTTATTTGTGTATATGGATTATAGTTTTGAGATTTAACATAGCCATAACCAGTAATATTATATTTAATTCCTAAAAGATTACATAAATTAACAACATCTTTTCGACTCCATCCAATCATATTTGGTAATGTCTTATTTTTTCCATTTGTAGTTAAGAATATTTTTTCGCCTATTGTTATTTTTTCATTTTTATTCATTGATTGTTTTGTTATTTTATCGCCATCACCTATTATAATAGCATCTATTCCGGCATTACTTAATTCTGATTTCACTTCCTCTGTTTGTTTATTTATATATGATTTTAATTTATATGTTTCAATATTTTTTTCAGTTACTTCTGTAAACATATTTTTATATTTACTTATACTTTGAATTATATCTTTGGTAGTTGTATATAATCCCGCAGATTTCCCCCAAGTAGGTTTTTTCATAGCAGCATATATAATAATTTCTGGGTTATCTTTTGGAAACATTCCTGAAAATGAATAAATATATGAATTATCACCGAATAAATAAGAACCTGTAGCTGAATCATATATTTGACTTGTTCCGGTTTTACCAATAATATCAAATCCATCTATTCTATATGGGTATCCAGTAGAACCTAAATCTGTTCCATGAATAACATTATACATTAATTCTTTCATTTTATTAACTGTTGAAGTTTTAACGATTTGTTCACTTTCTTCTACTTTTCTCTCATATACATTTTTACCAGTATTAGGATTAACTATCTTACTTATTAAATGTGGTTTTAACATTTTACCATTATTTGATATTAAAGTAAGAGCTTGTAATTGTTGAGCAACTGTGGTAGTAATACCTTGACCAAATCCAGCTGTAGCATATTCAACATCATAATTAAAATTAATACTACCAGCTGCTTCTCTATTTAACTCAATTCCCGTAGTTTTTCCAAATCCATATTTTTGAAAACATTCTTTTAATTGTTTTTTAGTTAGATTGTTTCTTAAAATATTTACTACACCAACATTACTTGAATATTCATAACCTTTATCTAAAGTAATTTCTCCCCAACCTAATCCATTATTCCAATCATTTATTGTATATTCACCAATATTATAACTACCTGATTGATAAGTACTATTTCCATCATAAACATTATTTTCCATAGCACACATATAGGTATAAGTTTTCATTGTACTTCCAGGTTCAAATATAAATGTTGATAATGGATTTTCATAATTTTTAATATTCTTAATATTAGGATCAAATGAAGGAGTTGTTGAGAATGCTAAAATATCTCCTGTTTTAGCGTCCATAATGGCAAATACTGTCCATTCTGGGTTATATGTTGCTTCTATTTTCTTTACTCCAGCTTCAACAAATCTTTGAATATTTTCATCAATTGTTAAATAGATATCATTACCATTTTGAGCCTCTTCTCTTATTTCTTTTGTACCATTAATTTTATATCCATACATACTTCTTTGATATTCTAAATATCCATCAACACCACTAAGCATTTCATCGTATTTTGATTCAATCCCCATTTCACCTACTATTTTTTTTATTGTAGTTTCGTTTTCGTCATCATCATATTCTTTAACATCTTTTGTTTTAGCATATCCAACAACATAAGAAGCAAAGTCACCATTAGGATAATATCTTTTTTGACTTTCAGAAAAACTTATTCCTGATAAACCAAGAGATAAAATTTCATCTTTCTTAAGTTCTGTTAAACCACTACCATACATTCCTAGTTCTACTTGGTAGACATTTTGACTTAATTGTTTCAAAACATATTCTTCTGGAGCATTTAGAACTTCAGCTAATTTTTTTGCTGTTCCTTCAACATCTTTAACATAATTTTCTCCCATATATACTTTACTTTTTTCTAGAGAAACAATTAATGTATATGAACTAACATTAAGAGCTAAAGTATTTCCATCTTTGTCATAAATTACTCCTCTTTTAGCTGTTATTGTTTTTTTAACTGTGTTTCTACTAGCTGCAAATGAAGCTATATCTATTCCATCTATTTTTGGAGAAAGGGCTAAAAAAACATATCTCACATACAATAAAAAAATGCAAAGAAAGAATATTAAAAATACTATCATTGATACATTAATTTTATTCTTTTTTGCACTCATATTTTACACCTCGTTAGTCGTTAATTATAATTATATTATCATTATTATACGCCAAACCCATGTCAGATACAACATCTTTGACTTTATCAAATGAAGTTAATTCATTTACCTTCATTGTTAAGCTTTCATTTTGTTTTTCTTGATCTGATATTTTATATTCTATTTTAGCTATATTCATATTTAAATATGTTATATTAGCGCCTAGAAAAACTTTAGATACAACTATGCCAAAAAGACAAATAACAGCTGTACTATATAACAAGATTTCACCTTTCGTAATTTTTTTTCTTCTCTTTGCCATAGTTTTTTCCTCCTTATTTTATTCTTTCGATTATTCTTAGTTTCGCACTTCTTGAACGATTATTTTTTTCTATTTCTTCTTTACTTGGTTCTATAGTTTTTATTATCCTATAGTTTGGTAAATATTCATCAGGTATAACAGGTATGTTTTTTAAATTTTTATCAATTTCTGTTACGCTTTTAAATATATTTTTACAAATTTTATCTTCTAATGAATGGAATGTTATTACGCATATTCTTCCATTTATATTCAATAGTTCTAAAGCATCTCTTAGTGCTTTATCGAATACTTCTAATTCATTGTTAACTTCAATTCTGATTGCTTGAAATATTTTACGTGCTGGATGTTTTTCTCTTTTATATTTTTCAGGAACTGCACTTTTAATTACTTCAACTAATTCTAAA
Organism: uncultured Bacilli bacterium; assembly: GCA_934167465.1. Lineage (GTDB taxonomy): Bacteria > Bacillota_I > Bacilli_A > RF39 > UBA660 > CAJOJO01. Next base: position 56,043 of record CAKPKR010000007.1, read on the forward strand.
GTTGTATTAATTGGTCTATTTTCAATTATTTTTAATGCAATTTTAGGTGCGAATTTTTCATCACCATATTTATAAAATATATCGATTAATTGTTCTTTCGAATATTCATTTACAACTTTATGTGCCGTTAAATGATTATTTAAATCCATTCGCATATCTAAATACGCATCATGATGAAAACTGAATCCTCGATAATCTTCATCTAGTTGGGGGCTTGATACTCCTAGATCAAAAAGAATTGCATCTACTTTAGTAATATTATTTTTTTCTAATTCACTTTTCATATTTACAAAATTACTTTTAATAATTTTATAATTAGAAGATATATTTTTTAATTTTTCATTACTTTCAGTTATGGCTTCTTCGTCTTGGTCGAAAGCATATAGAAATCCGTTTGGTATTTTTTTTAATATTTCACTACTGTGTCCTGCTCTACCTAATGTAGCATCAACAACTATACTATTTTCTTTTAATTTTAAGTTATCAACACTTTCTTTTAGTAATACTGAAATATGCATTAGATATTTACCTCAAACAATTTATCAGCAATGTCAGATATTGTTTCTTCGTTTGCTTCAATAAAATTGTTCCATCTTTCTTTATCCCAAACTTCTAGTCTTTCGTTTACACCAATTATCACACAGTCTTTTTTTAAATCTGCATATTTTATTAATGAATTAGCGATATTAATTCTTCCTTGTTTATCAAATTCATTTGTAGTGGCTCCTGATAAGAAAAATCTCATAAAGTTTCTAGCATCTCTAGTATTAGGTAATTCACGATATTTGTTTATTACTTTTTCCCATTCATTTTTAGGATAAATAAATAAGCAATTATCTAAACCTCTAGTTACTATAAAGTCATGACCTAATTGTTCTCTTAATTTTGCTGGAATTGTAAGTCTTCCTTTTTCATCAATTGAATAATTGTATTCACCCATGAACATTTATATCACCACTTTTCCCCACTTTTAACCACTGACTACTATTATTTTACTATTTTTTATATATAAAGTAAAGTGTTTTATACAAGTTTTACATAAAAAAAATAACAAACCAAATTTTGTTATCCGTCCTCAAATGGGGACTTATTATAATATATTAAGTGATAATTATGAAACTTATGAATGTAAATAATTTTTATACTTGCTTGGTGTAAATAGTAATATGAAATTGGATAGTTTTGTACAAAAAAAGATTGACATTTGCACCAATTACTATTGTATATGATTATTAAAAATTTTTCTTTAAAACCGGATTTAATAGTCAAATTTTTTTTGTTTATATTTTTTGATATATGTATATGTTTTTGTTTCCAATATTTAAAAGCACTTTCTTAGCATACAAAAAAACAAATATTCAATATATTTTTGAACGTTTGTTATAAGTGTTAATTTAATTTTTCTATTTCTTCTTTTGATAGACCTGTTGCTTTTGATATAGTTTCAATATCTGTACCAAAATTTTTAAGATTTGTTGCTATTTCAATACTTTTATTTTTTGAACCTTTTTCCATACCTTTCTCCATACCTTTTTCTATGCCTTCTT
>CAKPKR010000008.1 GCA_934167465.1 uncultured Bacilli bacterium
AATCTTTGTTTTAATACTGTCGGAGCAGATATATCTATCATATTAACTCGTTCTGTAAATTCTTCTATTTACATTTTGATGTTAGTCCTTTCTTATTTAAATTATATAAAACTACATTTTGAAAACTCATTTTTCTATTCTCTTAAGTTAATAACATTGCATAATATGTTCTTTTTTTCATATAATTTACTGGTGATAATATGAAAACTAAATTGATTAGTTATATAAATAAGTTTTTATTTACAGTAGTTCTTACTTTAATAACACTTATAATTTTAAAAGCTAATAGTAACTTTAAAACACCATTTCATAAATATATATACGAAGATAATATATCTTTTGCTGACATAAATAATTTGTATGAAAAATATTTTGGTAATCAAATACCATTTAAAGATTTGTTTAAGGAAAAAACAAATATGGTATTTATTGAAAAAATAGAATATCAAAAAAAAGAAAAATATGAAGATGGAGTTAAACTATCAGTGAGTGAAAAATATGCTGTTCCAGCCATAAAAGAAGGTATGGTTGTCTTTGTTGGTGAAAAAGAAAAGTATGGTAAAACAATAATCATAAGTGGAACAGATGGTATAGATATTTGGTATAGTAATATTAATAGTAATGTTAAACTATATGATTACATTGAAAAAGGAAAAATAGTTGGAGAAGCAATAGATTCTAAAATATACTTACTATTTAAAAAGGATAAACAAATACTTAATTATGAAGAATATATTTAAAATCCATATATTTTTTTACCTGTTTGGTATTATATGTATATTTAATGGATTATTTAAAGACTTTATTTATATAATGGGAATAGTTTTATTTCATGAAATTGGACATATATTAGTAGGAAGTTATTATAAATGGAAAATAAAAAAAATAGTAATTTTACCAATGGGTGGAATTACTATTTTTGAAACATATTTAAACACAAAATTAAAAGAAGAATTTTTAGTAAGTATAGCAGGTCCTTTATTTCAATGTTTGTTATTTTTAAATAAAAATCCTGAATTTACTTATTATAATGAATTATTACTCTTCTTTAATTTAATACCTATAATACCATTAGATGGATCAAAAATTATGAATGTTTTATTAAATAAAATATTTAGTTTTAATTTAAGCTATAAAATATCAAACTATATATCAGTTATTTTAATTGTAATTTTATTATACATAAGTAATAATTTAATGAGTATTTTAGTATTATTATTTTTAATAATAAAAACTATAGATAATATCAAAAAAAGAAAATACATATTTAATAAATTTTTATTTGAAAGATATCTATATAAATTTAAGTTTAAAAACAAAAAAATAGTAGATAATACTTATCAAATGAAAAAAGATTATAAACATCTATTTTATACAAATAAAACATATCAAACAGAAAAAGAATATTTAAGTAGATTGTTTGACAAAAAGGAATAAATGTGCTAAAATCTTTAATTGTGTAGAGCCTCTCTCTACAACCACACAGAAAAGGTTTAAAAATATAATTACCTTAATGGTGAGTCTTAGTAAATATAAGGAGGTATAATATGAAAGCAGTTATCGAAACTGGTGGTAAACAATACTATGTTGAAGAAGGAACAGTTCTTTACATTGAAAAAATCGATGCTAATGCCGGAGATGAATATGTATTTGAAAATGTTTTAATGGCTAATGGTGTAGTTGGTCATCCTTATTTAAAAGGAGCTAAAGTTACAGCAGAAGTTAATAAACATGGAAAAGCTAAAAAAATAGTTATTTTCAAATATACACCTAAAAAGAAATATCGTAGAACTCAAGGACATCGTCAACCTTACACTAAAGTTACTATCAAAAAAATTGAATATAAATAATGATTAAAATAAATGTTAAGAAAGACCAAATAGTAATTAAAGGTCATTCTGGTTATAGTGTAAGTGGAAGTGACATTGTTTGTGCTTCTATAAGCAGTATTGCGATTACTTCAATAAATGCCATATTAAGAATAGATGAAAACGCTATTACTTATAAAAAAGAGGATGGTTATTTAGAAGTTAATATTGTTAAGCATACTGATGTGATTGATTCATTATTAGAAAATATGATTGATTTATTTAGTGAATTAGAAATACAATATAAAAAAAATATTAAAATTAATAAGGAGGTTACCTATGAATAGATTACTTTTAGAGATTCAATTATTCGCTCATAAAAAAGGACAAGGTTCAACTAAAAATGGTCGTGATTCTGAATCTAAAAGATTAGGTGCAAAAGCAGCTGATGGTGAATATGTAACAGGTGGTTCTATTCTTTATAGACAAAGAGGAACTAAAATTTATCCAGGTAAAAATGTTGGTATTGGTTCTGATGATACTGTTTATGCTAAAATAGCTGGTTATGTTAAATTTGAAAGAGTCGGAAAAGACAGAAAACAAGTAAGTGTTTACGAAGAAAGAGTTTAATCTTTCTTTTTTTATTTTTATTATATAATATAAATATCCAAAAATATTATATCATTTTACTTGACAAACACGTCTGGGGGGGGGGTATGATATATCTAGAAAGTAGGAATTTAGATGAAAAAATTAATAAAAAGTAGAATATTTTTAGTGATAATTACAACTATTATTGTTGCCAGTGTAAGTGTCTATGCCGCAACAACATATAAAGCAAGTGATGTAATATATAATGCCAGTGATGGAACAAGTATTAATGTTAGTGAGGCTCTAAATGAATTATATAATAATAATACAGATAATTTAACTTTGATTGGTACATATACTGGTAGTAATACTATTGATTTCAGTCAATATGAAGGTTATAAAAATTTTGTAATTGGAAAAAATATTTTTTTTGAAATAACTAATATTGATATATCATCAAATTCAGCTAGTGTATGGGCTAATAATGCTGGTGGCGTTACAGGGAGATTAAATGCAATGACTAAGTCTTTTACTTCATTAGGTAGTTACGATAATACTACTGGAATATTAACTTTTTCTGGAACCTTAAATAGTACTACTAGTTTGCAATCATATGTACCTGGAACTTCTTATGCTATTCAAACAGCAACTCAAACTATTACTTTAAAATTAACTATAAATATATATCTAAAAAAATAATTAAGTGTCATAATTGACAGTATTAGACATACAACCAATTAAAAAATAGAATAAAATTTTTTCTTGACTTTTAAAGTTTAAAGTAGTATTATCATTTTAATATTTGGAGGGTGCATATGAAAAAAGATAATACTAAAAACTGGACATTTAAATTATTTGAAATCAATTGTATTAATTTTCTATGTGCTTTAGAACGATAAGTGACCAATATTTTGTGTGCTTATCGTTTTTTTGTTATAAGGAGGTCTTTATGAATAAAGTTGAAGAACTAAAAACTAAATTATTTGAAAATATTAAAGAGTATAATGAGGAAGAGACTAATAATGTTTTAAAGGCTTTTCAGTTTGCTAATGAATTACACAAAGATGTTTATCGTCAAAGTGGTGATCCTTATATAACTCATCCTTTGGAAGTTGCAATTATTTTATCAGAAATGCATGCTGACAAGGATACCATTTGTGCTGGATTACTCCATGATACAATTGAAGATACAGATATTACTAAAGAAGATATAGCTGAAGCTTTTAATAAAGATGTTGCTAAATTAGTAGATGGTGTTACAAAAATAAGCAAACTTAATTTTTCAAATAAACAAGAGCAAAATGTTGCGAACACAAGAAAAATAATTACTAGTATTACGAATGATGTAAGAATTATTATAATTAAATTAGCAGATAGGTTACATAATATGCGAACATTACAATTTAAAAGTGAATTTAAGCAAAAAGAAAATTCAATGGAAACAATGGATATATTTGTACCACTTGCTTATTATATTGGTGCTTACAGAATTAAAAGTGAATTGGAAGATTTGTCGCTTCAATATTTATATCCTGATAAATATAAAAAATTAGAAGAAATAAAAATAAGAATAGAAAAAGAAAGCACAAATTGTTTACAAGAAATGTATGAAAATATAAATTGTATTTTAAATACTATAAATATACCTCATGAAATTAAAATAAGAACTAAAAATATTTATGGTATTTATAAAAGATTAGAACAAGGACATAAAATATCTGATATTCATGATCTTTTAGCGCTTAAAGTAATGGTTGATGATATAGCAAATTGTTATCAAACATTAGGTTTAATTCATTCTCAATATCATCCTATTAATGACAAATTTAAAGATTACATTTACAATCCAAAAACTAATATGTATAGATCACTTCATACTACAGTGTTTGGTGAAGATAATAGACTTGTTCAAACACAAATTAGAACATTTGACATGGATAAAGTTGCTTCATTTGGACTTACAGCTTATTGGGATATTGAAAAAGGGAATGCAAGAAATGTAATGCAAGAAAATTTGAAAAATAAATATCAATTTTTTAAATCATTAATTGAAATTAATAGAATGTTTGGCGACAATCAAGAATTTATAAGACAAGTAAAAAATGAACTTTTTACTGATAGAATATATGTATATACAACTAAGGGAGAAATAGTTGAACTACCAATTGGTTCTACAGCAATTGATTTTGCTTATAAAATTCATTCTGATTTAGGTGATACAATGGTTTCAGCAATTGTAAATAACAAGGCTGTTGAACCAGACTACGTACTTCATAATAAGGATAGAGTAAGAATTATAACAGATATTATGTCATATGGACCAAGAGAAGAATGGATTGATAAAGTTCAAACTACAAAAGCAAAAAGAAAGATAAAGGAGTTTAATAGAAAATAATATACATTTCAAAAGCAAATAAATGTCGAAATTTCTTGTTTTATAGTATATTTTAAGATATAATTGTTGTAGTATAGTAAAATTTGGATGGTGAATATTATGAATAAGATAAATAATAAAATTTCTTTTTCAAGCATATTTCTAAATTGTATCTTAAAAAAAGTAAATTATAAAAAAAATTTTTTAAATATTGAAAATACGAAAAAACATATTCAAAAAACAAATACTATAGACTATGATTTACCAAAAAAAATGGGATTTAGTAAAGAAAAATTTGAGGGTATGGATGTATATAGTTATAATGGAAGAATAAGTGATAATAAAAAAAAATTATTGTATGTTCATGGTGGAGCATATATCGAAAATGCAATTTATTTTCAATTGAAATTTGTTATGAAAATTGCTAAAAAGACAAATTTAACTTTAATTTTTCCAGTTTACCCTTTAGCACCAAAAAACGATTATAGATTAACCTATGATTTAATGGAAAAGTTATATTATTTATTAACAAAAAATAATAATGAAATCAATATTATTGGAGATTCAGCTGGAGGTGGATTTATTTTATCATTTTCTATGTATTTGAGAGACAAAGGAATAACACAACCTAAAAATATTGTTATGCTATCTCCATGGTTAGACATATCTTTATCTAATCCTGAAATTAAAAAATATGAAAAAAAAGATTTGATTTTATCAATAGATGGTTGTAAATATGCAGGTGAGTTATGGAAAGGCAAACTATCTAACAATAATTTTTTGGTTAGTCCTTTATACGGAAACTATGATAATTTAGGTAAAATAACAATTATAGTTGGAGGCAATGAATTGTTAAAACCCGATATAAATAAATTAAAAAACAAATTAGATGATTTGAAAATTAATTATAATTATTTTGAATATTATAAGCAATGTCATAATTTTGCAATATATCCAACAAAAGAAGCAAAAGATGTAATTAATAATATGAGCAGTATAATTAAAAATAGTTAATAGAATTGTGAGGAAAGCATTATGAATATAGATTTTTTATCTTCTAAAGAAATAGAACAATTAGATTTGAAATCAAAAAAAGAATATTTCAATAAATTAAGAGAATATAGTGAAAGTTTAAAAACAAATGATTACGTTAAAGAAGTTTCAAAAAAAATTATTTCTTCTATTGCACCAATGTTAAGAAATTATGATCTAGATATTGTAGGAAAAGAAAACATTCCTTCTGAACCAGGAGCATTATTTATATGTAATCATTCTAATTCACACGATTTTTTTACTGTTCATGAAGTATTTAATGATTTAGGAAGAAAAGTTACTCCTTTTGGAGCAGATGATTGTCTTGATTTTTTAACGTTACAATTATTTAAAGCAGGCGATGTAACATTAATTAATCGAAGTGATAAAAAATCGTCACTTGATGGAATGATGAAATTTTCAAAAAAAATTATTGATGGTAAAGATGGTGTTATATTTAGCGAGGGAACTTGGAATCTTCATCCAATTAAACCGATGCAAACAATTAAAGTTGGTGGAACTCAAACTGCGATGATAGCAGATACAGTTGTTGTGCCAACGATATTTGAGTATGTTGAAATACCTGACATTGTTTCAAAAGAAAAAGAATTATATAAAAAATGTATTGTCTCATTCGGTAAACAAATTACTGTTAGAGTTGAAGATAATATGTTTGAAAAAACAATAGAAATTCAAAGAACACTTGAAAATATGCGATTGGAATTATGGAAAAAATTAGGAATTAATAAAAAATCTATTGATGAAATAAATAAGGAAATCTATTTGAATCATACATATTTAAAAAAATTTGATGCATTTGGTTTTGAGTTTGATTCTGATCACGAATTTCAGTATTTAGTAAAAGATAAAAATGGACAATATGAAAATGAATATCATTTAGATGAAAATGGTAACTTTGTACCAGGAATAACGCCTAAAAGAAAATAAATTTACATTGGTAGGAGGTAAAAAATATGACTAATATGCATTTTTCTATATGTGGTTTTTTCTGTATATTACTTTTAGCAATAGTATTTTTTTCAAAGAATCGTGTAAAAACTATTGAAACTAGGTTATATGGATTTATGTTAATTTCTAGTCTTTTAGATGTTATACTGGTTCTTATTGAAATTTCTTTTGGGTATATGCATTTGGAAAATATTCCGATTAATTTGTTAAAATTTCTAAATAAAATAGATTTTATCCATTATATTTTATGGCCATCTCTTATGTTTCTATATATATTTAATATTACATATGAAGATGAAAAAAAATATGAAAAAATCAAAAATATCATATTAATTTTAAATATCGTTTTCACATTAACAGAATTTTTATTACCAATAGATATAATTAATGAGAGTAATGGTGCTATGGGAGTAGCCGGTATTGGAACAAATGTTGTTTATGGTTTCGCATTTTTCTATTTCGTTATAATAATTATCACTTTTCTACTCAATTTTAGAAAAGTAAAAATAACAAAAAAGTATATCCCATTTATTGTATTATTTGTTTTTATGGTTATAGCAATGTTCATAAGAAGTATTTCACCAACTTTAATTATATTACCTGCTATAATAATATATATTAATTTAATTATGTATTTCACAATAGAAAATCCTGACATGAAATTAATTTCTCAATTAAATGAAGCTAAATCTCAAGCTGAAAAAGCTAATAGTGCTAAAACAGACTTTTTATCAAGTATGTCACATGAAATAAGAACACCACTAAATGCAATAGTAGGATTCAGTCAAGTATTATCAGAGGAAGATATACCAGACAGTGCTAAAGAAGAAGTAAATGATATAATATCAGCTTCTGAATCACTATTAGATATCGTAAATGGAATCTTAGATATATCTAAAATAGAAGCTAATAAACTAGAAATAATAGATAAAGAATATAGTTTTAAAAAAGTATTTGATGAATTAGTCGCATTAACTAAAGCTAGAATGGGAGATAAACCTTTAGACTTTAGATATCATTATGATGAAACAATACCAGACATTTTATATGGTGACAATGTTAGAGTAAAACAAGTAATACTTAACTTACTAACAAACTCAGTAAAATATACAAAACAAGGATTTGTAGATTTCAAAGTAAACTCAATCTTAAAAGATGATGTATGTAGATTAATAATATCAGTAGAAGATTCTGGAATTGGAATAAAAAAAGAAAATATTGAAAAACTATTTACTAAATTTGAAAGATTTGATGAAAAAAATACAACAATAGAAGGAACAGGATTGGGTTTAGCAATCACCAAAAAATTAGTAAATTTAATGAATGGTAAAATAGTAGTTCAATCAGTATATGGAAAAGGTTCAAGATTTACAATTGCCATTGATCAAAAAGTAGTAAAGGGTAAAACATTAGAAGATATAGGTCAAAAAGTAGCAAGTGAATTTAGAGATTTTGATGCTACAGGACTTAGAATATTAGTAGTAGATGATAATAAATTAAATTTAAAAGTTGCTTCAAGGTTACTAACAAATTATAAATCAGAAATTATAACAATTGATAATGGTTTTGAAGTAATAGACCGAATTAAAAATGGTGAAAAATTTGATTTAATCTTAATGGATGACATGATGCCAAAAATGAGTGGAGTAGAAACTCTACATAAATTAAAAGAAATAGAAAACTATAATATTCCTACAATTGCACTAACTGCAAATGCTATTGAAGGAATGAGAGAAAAATATTTAAATGAAGGATTTGACGATTACTTGTCAAAACCAATTGATAAATTAGAATTAAATAAAGTAATTAATAAATATTTAAACAAAAATTAATTATTTATGTTATAATTTAAGTAGGTGATAATATGAAAGATGTAAATATTTTAAAAAACAATGGTGTCGATGTAGACAAAAGTTTAGAATTATTTGGCGATATGGAAATGTATGATGATACTTTAAATGAATTTTTAAATGGTGTTACAGAAAAATTAGAAAATATAAAAAAATATAAAGAAGCATCTGATATGGCTAACTATGCTATACTAGTTCATTCTTTAAAAAGTGATGCTAGATATTTAGGATTTACTAAATTAGCTGAATTAGCTTACAATCATGAAATAAAAAGCAAAGAAAATGATGTTAATTATGTATATGATAATTATGATTCATTGATGGAAGAAGCTAATAGAATAGTTAAATTAGCAAGCACATACGCTGGTGTTGAATGTAAAATATCAGAAGAACCAAAAAATAATGTTCCAAAAGATAAAACTATATTAGTTGTAGATGATTCAACATTAATAAGAAGTTTTATTCAAAAAGTATTTGATGATACATATGAAGTAAAAATGGCAAATGATGGTTTAGAAGCAATTAATATAATTAATAGTGATTCTGAACATAAAATAATAGGAATGTTATTAGATTTAAATATGCCAAATGTTAATGGATTTCAAGTATTAGAATACTTTAAACAAAATGGATTGTTTACTAAAGTTCCAGTTTCTATTATAACTGGTGATGACGCTAAAGAAACAGTAGATAGAGCATTTACTTATCCAATAGTAGATGTACTTGCTAAACCTTTTAATGAACGTGATGTTAAAAGAGTAGTAGAAAAAACTATTGAATTTATGTAAGAAAAGATTATTCTTTTCTTTTTTTTTACTAAAAATTAAAAAAAATTTCTTTTTTTTAAGGAAATCGAAAAGTTTTGTCTAATAATTTTAATGAGGAGGTGAAAAGGTTTGAAAAAATATCCTTTTGTAAAACAAGATAATATTAAAGACTGTGGAGTAGCATCACTACTTTCGATAATTAAATATTATGGTGGTTTAATTTCGATTCAAAAATTAAGAGAAATGACGAAAACAAATAAAAATGGAACAACCGCTTATCATTTAATTGAAACAGCGAAAAATCTTGGATTTGAAAGTTATGGAATTAGATGTAAAATAGAAGAATTTAAACAAATAAATTTTCCAGCCATTGCTCATACAATTATCGACAAAACATATAAACATTTTGTTGTAATTTATGATGTTGATTTTAAAAAGCAAAAAATAATTATTTCAGATCCTATGATAGGTATTAAAAAAGTGAAATTTAATGAATTTAAAGAAATATACAATGATATTTTAATAATTATGTACCCAGTAAAAAAAATTAATTATGAAAAAAATCAAAATATATTTTTAAAAACATTAAAAAAACAATTTTTAAACAAAAGAATTATTTTAATATTAGTAATGTCACTTTTATATGTAATTTTAAATTTAATAACAATTATGTTTTTAAAAAATTTAAAACTATTATCGTTTTGTTTCTTTTTTATCCTTCTAAAAATAGTTTTAGATTATCTAAAAAATAAATCAGTTATTGATTTTAATTACAAAACAAATCTTAATATTACAAAAGAGGTATTTAGTAAAATCATTAAACTTCCTTATAATTTCTATCGCAATATAACAACAGGAGATATGATATCTAGAATTAATGATTTACAAAATATTGAAAACATGTTACTTGCAATTTTGATTAGTTATTTTCTAAATTTTAACTTAGTAATAGCTTCAAGTATTTTAATTTGTTTTGTTAGTTTTAAAATATTTATAATTTTATTTATAACTAGTTTGCTCTATTTTTTATTAAATAAAATATTTAGTAAAAAAATAGAATTAAATGTTGAAGAAGAAAAACTATCTAAAGAAAAATTATTTTCTAATTTAACAGAATGTATATCTGGATTTGAAACTATAAAAGGATTAAATATTGAAGATGAAATAATTGACAAAATAAATGGAATTAATAAAGAATATGAAACTAAAATAAAAAATACAAGTAATAAATACAATCTATTTTTAACATTAAAAAATTCTATTTATAATTTTAGTAATATTTTAATTCTATTAAATTCATTAATATTAATTAACAATAAAATAATTACAATTAATGAATTAATTATGATTAATTTTCTTATTCCTTATTTTTTAGAACCATTAAATGAAATTATTGATAATATTAAAAATTTAAAAGAAGTTATTATTTTAATAAGAAAAATTAATGAGTTATATTATGACCAAATAGAAATAAAAAATTATGAATTTGTAAATAAAATAGAATTTAAAAATGTTAATTATAGTAATGAAGAAAGTATATTAGAAAATATTAATTTTAAAATTAATAATGGTGAAAAAATTATGATTATGGGTAATAGTGGAAGTGGAAAAACAACATTATTAAAATTAATTAAAAATTATTATAAAGCTAATGGAGTATATATAAATGATAATGAAAATATAAATAATAAAAATATATTATATGTTTCTCAAAATGAAATTTTATTTACTGATACTCTTTATAATAATATAACATTAGGAAAAAATGTTGATGTTAGAGAATTTGAAAAAGTAATTGATATTTGTCATATTAATGAAATAATTAAAGAGAAAAAAATAGGTTACAATATGTTAATAGAAGAAAATGGTTTTAATATATCTGGTGGTGAAAAACAAAGAATTATATTAGCTCGTACTTTATTAACACATTCAAATGTACTTTTGTTAGATGAATCATTAAGCGAAGTAGATATTAATTTGGAAAGAAAAATTTTAAAAAAATTATTAAAATTAAACAAAACCATTTTATTAGTCTCACATAGAAATAATAATTTAGATTTATTCGATAAATTATTTACTATAAAAGATAAAAAATTGGAAATTTATGAAAGGAGTGATTAGATGTTATTCAGAAGATTTATGAAATTAACATGTATGATATTATGGATGCTATTCAATTAGAAGAAGAAAATAATGTTGTGATAGAAATAGATATTGACGAGATGATCGAGGAATATGATAATATTATATTTAGAATTACTTGTCAAGATGAGTTACTAAAAGAATTAGAGTTGGAGGAATTATTAAATTATGAAGAAGATAAATGACGATGAATTAAAACAAATCGAAGCAGGTGGTATTGGTTGGGGATTAATATTAGGTGGAGTAGTAACATTTTTAATTGGAATATTTGATGGTATAACGAGGCCTTTAGCATGTCATTAGAAAAAGAAGAATTATTAAGTATTACTGGTGGTTCTACTGCTGCTTATATAACAGCTTTAGTAAGAGGTATTAATACGATATTAGAATTAGGCCGTAGTCTTGGAACTGCTTTTAGAAGAGTATTTACTGGTAAAATTTGTTAAAAAAATCTTAATATTAATTATTTTACTCCTAGTTGGAGAAGTATTAGGAGTTTATTTAAACCAATTTATAAATGGTATCTGTTGTATATAAAAAATCTTTATGACTTATTTATTAAAAAGTTAAAAGAATAATAAATCTTTTAACTTTTTATATTAATTCTATATTTTGTAATTTTTGTCGGAATTTGTATGTAAAAAAATAGATGAAAATAATGAAAAGTATAGTAGAATATAAAGCGATATATTTAATTGGTGTTAGTGCATTCCTTCTAGAATAAGAAGGTGGTGATATTATGACAAAAAGAGAAATATCTTTATTTTTAATAATAATTCTATTATTTGTTATAATTTTTACTTTATTATATAAATAAAAAAATGCACTATCACAGGGGGGATAGTGCTTTCCTAAACAAACTTAGGAATGTATCTAACTCTTGTAACAATTAGATATATCCTTTTTTATTGTATGAGTAATAACTCATCTATATACATGATAACATTTTAAAAATATTTTTTCAATAATATTATAAAATAAATTGTAAAAATTTAAAACACGAACAAAATTTCTGCTTGACTTTTACGTCTGGGGGGGGGGGTAAGATAGTATTGGAAAGTAGGAATTTATAATGAAAAAAATAATAAAAAGCAGAATATTTTTAATACTAATATGTAGTTTAATATTTACGAGTGTTGGTGTATACGCTGCAACAACATATAAAGCAAGTGATGTAGTATATAATGCAAGTAATGGAACAAGTATGAATGTAGAGGATGCCTTAAATGAATTATATAGTTCTAAAAATAATCAGTTATCTAGTATTTCTTTTGATTTAGTTGCTGATGATTTTATAAGTGCTACATCTGATTATGGTGTGACATCTGGTGTTGATATGTCAATACCCTTTGTATATAAATATGCTGAAATTGAAGTGACTTCAGCAACTGCTAATTATGCATATATAGTGATAACTGGTGGAGAAAAAGAAGGAAAATATTCTAATGTAACAAAAATTTCAAATATCACAAACATGACTAATATTGCTATTAGAGCTGGTACTGGTTATCATATGCATTACAAATGTATTGCCAAAGTAACATTTTATTTTTGATAATTTTGTTTTGTAAAAGTATACGATTAATTGTATGCTTTTATTTTTAATAAAATACATATATAAATTAAAAAATACACGAACAAAATTTCTGCTTGATTTTTACGTCTGGGGGGGGGGTATAATCTAAGTAGGATAGGTGTTATAAATGAAAAAAATAATAAAGAAGAAAATAATTTTAATAGTAATATTATGCATAATAAGCTGTAGTATAGGAGTATATGCCGCAACCACATATAAAGCAAGTGATGTAGTATATAATGCAAGTGACGGAACAAGCATGAATGTAAATGATGCTTTAAATGAATTATATAATAAAAGTGGAAATAAAGGATACTATTATTATTACGAAAATGGAACAGCAGTTTATTATAATCCAGTAAGTGGAACAAAATGTAATGCTAGTGAAGCTGTAAGTACAACAGGAACAAAAACAGGATGTATGAAATGGTATACGTTTAACGATGATAGTGAATCATCGACAATAAATTTGATATTAGACCATAATACAACTGCTGTAATCGCATGGTATTCAAGTGAAAAAAATATATTATATGAAGATAGTAATGCAAAAACAGAAGTTGATAAATTAGTAAGCGTTTCTAAGTGGAGAGATGTTCCTAGACTGATAAGTGTTGATGAAATATTGAAAATAACAGGAAAGAAAAACTTTGATAGCACAGATTATAAAAGCCCATATTATTTAGATAATAATAGCACATCAAGAACATCAAGTTCCTCAGTTCCTAGTAGATATGCTTGGTTATTTGATTATACATTTAGCTGTACAAGTTCTGGTTGTAGTATAGCAGATTCAAGCACTTCTGGTTATTGGACATCAACAAATCGTGGGACTTCTTCAGAAGTATGGCAAATAAGTTCTAGTGGTCAATTGAAATGTCGAGGTGCTTCTTATGTTGATCATGGCATTCGTCCAGTAATAACAATTTCAAAATCAATAATTTCTTAAAAATGTCTAAAAATAGACATTTTTCTTTATAAACAAAAGAAAAATGTTGAAAAACAAAAATAAAAGTGCTATACTATCTGTAGTCGAGAAGGGAGGGATATCGTGACAAAAGTAATCGTTAAAAATGGAAATGTTGAAGGTGCATTAAGAGTTGTAAAACAAAAAAGTGCAAAAGATGGTTCCTCTAAAAAACTTCGTGAAAGACAAGAGGGTTATATGAAACCTGGTGTAAAAAGAAGATTAGCTAAAAAAGAAGCTATAAAAAATAGTAGAAGAAGACAAAGAGAAAATTACTAAGAGCTTTATAGCTCTTTTATTGAAAGGAAATATATATGAGAGAAAGAATATTTGAAGATTTAAAAAATGCAATGAAAAATCAAGATAAAGATTTACTAGCCGTTATTCGTATGGTAAAAGGTGCTATAACATTAGAAGAAATTAATAAAAAAAGAGAATTAACTGATGAGGAAATAATAGATATAATTAGTAAACAAATAAAAACTAGAAAAGAATCAATTCTTGAATTTGAAAAAGGTAATCGTAATGATTTAGTAGAAAAAACACAATCAGAAATTGAAATATTAAATAAATATATGCCTGAACAACTTAGTGAAGAAGAAATAAATAAAGAAATAGAGAAAGCATTTGAAGAAATAAAACCAACTGCTATGTCTGATATGGGAAAAATAATGGGAAAAGTTACACCAATATTTAGAGGAAAAGCAGACATGTCATTAGTTAGTAAGATAATAAAAGATAAACTTTCAAATATTTAATGGCTTTTTTCAATTTTTTCTTTTTTTTTTATTCAATTTATAGTATAATTGTATTTAGATTATAGGAGATGATATTGTGAAATACGTCTATACAAGTATTGATATTGGCTCTGATTCTGTTAAAGTAGTTGTTTCAGAACTATTTCAAGGTAAATTAAACTTATTAGCAGCATCTTCTGTTAAATCTAAAGGAATAAAAAAGGGATTAATCGTTGATGGAAAAGAAGCAAGTTCATCATTAAAAAAAGCTTTGAGTGATGTTGAACAGATGCTAGGATTCAAAATTAACAAAGTAATAGCAACTGTACCAAACTATTTTTCTGAATTTGTTATTATAAAAGGAAGTATTGATTTAAATCCAGATATGGAAATAAATGGACAAGATATTGTTAAAGTATTTGGAGAAGCAATGAAATCTAAAGATAAAGGTAACAAAGAAATGGTAACAATTATTCCTATTGATTTTACAGTAGATAATGAAACAGGAATTAAAGATCCAAAAGGAAAACATGGTAACAAATTATCAACTCGTTCTGTTATGGTCCTTACACCAAAGAAAAATATCTTATCAGTGGTAAGTTTATTAGAAAATATAGGACTTGAAGTAATTGATGTTACACTAAATAGTATTGGTGATGTTAATTCAATTAAAGATAAACTTATTAAAGAAAAAGTAGGTGCGGTAATTAATATTGGACATGAAACTACTTCAATATCATTATATAATAAAGGAATTATTGTTAATAATTCAATGATTAGTGTTGGCGGAAAAAATGTAGATAGTGATATTTCCTATATATATAAACTAAAAGTCGAAGATGCTAGAATGATAAAAGAAAATTTTGCACTTGCCCATAAAAAATATGCAAGTAAAACTGATTATTATGAAATAACAAATAAATTAGGTGAAGAAATAAAAATTAACCAATTTGAAGTTTCAGAAGTAGTCCAAGCAAGGTTAGAAGAAATATTAGTTTTAGCAAGAAAAGAAATAAATGTTTTGACAAATCGTGAAGTTGATTATATACTAATAACTGGTGGAACTAGTAGTATGAATAATTTTTCCATAATTGCAGAAGATGTTTTAAGTGAAAAAGCAAAAGTAACAAACATTCATCTTATAGGACTTAGAAATAATAAATTCTCTGCTGCAGTTGGAAACATTGCTTATTTTATAAGTAAGCAAAAATTAAAAGGAAAATATTTTTCACTAATTAGTAGAGAAGATATGGAAGTTTTATCTTCTACTAAAAAAAATTTAATAAATATTTCAAATGAATCAATGTTAGGAAAAGTATTTGGTTACTTTTTCAACGAATAGGGAGGATTATTATGTTTGGATTAGAAATGGATCAATTAGCTAAGATTAAAGTTATTGGTGCTGGTGGCGGAGGTAATAATGCCGTTAATAGAATGATTGAATCAGGAGTTAAAGGAGTAGAATTCATAGTAGCAAACACAGATTTACAAGTTCTAAATAATTCTAAAGCTCCAGTAAAAATACAAATAGGCGCTGAATTAACAAGTGGATTAGGTGCTGGAGGAAAACCTGAAATTGGTAAAGAATCCGCATTAGAATCAAGAAATGAAATTGAATCTGCTTTACAAGGCGCTGATATGGTTTTTATAACTTGTGGAATGGGGGGAGGAACTGGTACAGGTGCTGCTCCAGTTATTGCCGATATAGCTCAAGGAATGGGGGCATTAACAGTAGGTATTGTTACTAAACCATTCTCATTTGAAGGCAAAAAAAGAATGGATCAAGCACTAGCTGGAATAGAAGAATTAAAAAAACATGTCGATACTTTAATTGTTATTCCAAATGATAAATTAAGAGAAATAATTGATAAATCAACACCATTGTTAGAATCATTCAAAGAAGTAGATAACGTCTTAAGAAGAGGTGTTCAATCAATATCTGATCTAATAGCTGTATCAGGATTAATTAATCTAGATTTTGCTGATGTTAAAGCTGTAATGGAAAAAAGAGGAAATGCTCTTATTGGAATTGGTATGGGTGTTGGTGAAAATAGAGCTACTGAAGCTGCAAGAGAAGCTGTTTCTAGTCCATTATTAGAAACAAGCATTAGTGGTGCTACAGATGCAATCATTAATGTAACAGGTGGTTCTAATTTAACTCTATTTGAAGTTGAAGAAGCAGCCGAAGTAATTAGAGCAAGTGCTAATACTGATATTAATACAATATTTGGAGCCGTAATTAATGAAAATTTAAATGATGAAATTATTGTTACTGTTATAGCAACTGGATTTGAAGATAAAAAAGATGAAATGCAACATGCTTATGTAGCAGAAGAAAAGAAAGAAGTATTTAGTTCAGTTGATGATGACGATGATGATTCAGATTTACCTCCAATTTTAAGAAAAAGAGTATTTTAAGAGATTTTATAAGAATCTCTTTTAATTTG
The DNA here is from genome assembly GCA_934167465.1 of uncultured Bacilli bacterium. GTDB lineage: Bacteria > Bacillota_I > Bacilli_A > RF39 > UBA660 > CAJOJO01. The sequence continues at coordinate 17,261 of CAKPKR010000008.1, forward strand.
ACAAAATTTTAATTTTTTATATAATATATATCATCAAAAGGGGGATTTATATGGTTCGGTCAATCCTAAAAGCTTTGCTAAAGTTATAAACAAGTTTTTAGAACAAGATATTTTATTAGAAAAGGAACCATGTGATACAAATGATTCAGTAATATTTGTAAAAAAGAAATAATTATTTCTTTTTTTGTTAAGAAAATTCTACAAAATTATCAAAATATATTTACAAACAAATGTTTGTTTGATATAATTTCTACAAATTGTGTTATAATAAGTGATGAGGTGTTTTTATGGATAAAATTGTAATAAAAGGCGCGAGAGAAAATAATTTAAAAAATATTAATATTGAATTACCAAAAAATAAATTAATTGTTATGACAGGTGTATCAGGAAGTGGTAAATCATCTTTAGCATTCGATACAATATATGAAGAAGGAAGAAGAAGATATGTTGAGTCTTTAAGTAGTTATGCAAGACAATTTTTAGGTGGATCTGAAAAACCAAACGTTGACTCAATTGAAGGTTTATCACCATCAATTAGTATTGATCAAAAAACTACTAGTAAAAATCCAAGAAGTACAGTTGGAACTGTAACCGAAATATATGATTATTTAAGACTACTATATGCAAGAATTGGTATTCCTTATTGTCCGGTACATAATAAACCAATAAGTAGTCAAAGCATTGAAGAAATGACTAATCAAGTATTAAATTTAGAAGACAATTCCAAAATTAAAATATTAAGTCCAGTTATTTATGGTGAAAAAGGGACATTTAAAGATTTATTTGCTAAATTATTAAAGGACGGATATGCTAGAGTTGAAGTCGACGAAAAAGATTATGACTTAACTGAAGAAATTGAACTAGAAAAAAATAAAAAACATTATATTAGTGTAATTATAGATAGATTAATAATCAAAGATGGTGTTAGAAGTAGACTATATAGCTCAATTGAAACAGCATCAAAATTAAGCAATGGTAAAGTAGAAATCGAAGTAATAGGTTCACATAAATTTGTGATGAGTGAAAAATATGCTTGTCCAGATTGTGATTTTAGTTTACCAGAACTAGAACCTAGATTGTTCTCATTTAATGCTCCATATGGTGCTTGCCCAGACTGTAAGGGACTTGGAATAAAATATAAAATTGATGAAAATTTAGTAATACCTGACCGAGAACTGTCAATTAATGAAGGCGCTATCAAAGTAATAAATTTAGATGAGGATGGTAATATAATAACGACTCAAATAAATACCTTAGCTGAACATTTTGATATTGATTTAAATATTCCAGTAAGTAAGTTAGAAAAAGAAAAACTAAACATACTATTATATGGAACTAATGAAATATTAGAATTTAAATATGTATCTAAAAATGGTAGTGTTAGAAAAACAAAAGATATGTTTGAAGGAATTATAACAAATCTAGAAAGAAGATATGTTGAAACTAAAAGCACTTGGATTAGAGATTGGATAGAAAATTATATGACAGAAGATATTTGTCCAACTTGTAAAGGTGCAAGATTAGATAGTAGTGTTTTATCAGTATTAGTTGGTAAAAAAAATATTTATGAAATTACTAAACTAAGTATCAAAGAATTATATGATTTTTTATCTAATTTAAAATTAAATAAAGAACAACAAGAAATAAGCAAATTAATAACTAAAGAAATATTAGAAAGACTTAAATTTTTAATTAATGTCGGATTAGAGTATTTGACACTAGCTAGAAGTGCTGGAACATTATCAGGTGGTGAAGCACAAAGAATTCGTTTAGCGACTCAAATAGGATCTAGATTATCAGGTGTATTATATGTTTTAGATGAGCCTAGTATTGGATTACATCAAAGAGATAATAATAGGCTAATCAATTCATTATTAGAAATGCGTGACTTAGATAATACACTAATAGTAGTCGAACACGATAGTGATACTATGTTGGCCGCTGATTATTTAGTTGATATAGGTCCAGGTGCTGGTATTCACGGTGGTGAAGTAGTAGCTTGTGGAACACCAAAAGAAGTAATGGCCAATCCTAATAGCTTAACTGGTAAATACTTAACAGGAGAATTAAAAATAGAAGTGCCTAAAACAAGGAGAAAAGGTAATAAAAAATTCATTGAAATAAAAGGCGCTAAAGAAAATAATTTAAAAAACATTAATGTTAAATTTCCACTTGGTACCTTAACTTGTGTAACTGGTGTATCAGGAAGTGGAAAAAGTACTTTAATCAATGAAATATTATATAAAGTCGCTCGTAATAGTCTATATAAAACTAAAGAGAAACCAGGAAAATATAAAGAAGTAAAAGGATTAGAAAATATTGATAAAGTAGTTGATATTTCGCAGACTCCTATCGGAAGAACACCAAGATCTAATCCAGCAACTTATGTTGGAGTATTTGATGATATTAGAGATGTTTTTGCAGAAACCAAAGAAGCTAAAATACGAGGTTATGATAAAGGTAGATTTAGTTTTAATGTAAAAGGCGGAAGATGTGAAGCCTGTTGGGGAGATGGTGTTAAAAAAATAGAAATGCACTTTTTACCAGACGTTTATGTTCCTTGTGAAGTTTGTCATGGAACTAGATACAATAGTGAGACATTAGAAGTCAAGTTTAAGGGGAAAAGCATCTATGATGTTCTAGAAATGAGAGTAGAAGAAGCTATTGAATTTTTTGAAAATTTTCCTAAAATTAAAAATAAATTACAAATGTTAATGGATGTTGGACTTTCTTATGTTAAATTAGGTCAATCTTCAACAACATTGTCAGGTGGTGAAGCTGCTAGAATAAAACTTGCCAAAGAATTACAAAAAAAACCAACTGGGAAAAGTTTATTCATATTAGATGAACCAACAACTGGATTACATATAGATGATATAAAAAAATTATTAGTTATCTTAAATAGAATAGTAGATAATGGTGATACTGTTTTAGTAATTGAACATAATTTGGATGTTATTAAAACAGCTGATTATATAATAGATTTAGGCCCAGAAGGTGGCGATGGAGGTGGCAGTATAGTTGCTAAAGGTACACCAGAAGATATTGTTAAAGTTAAAGAAAGTTATACTGGAGAATTTTTAAAACAATATTTGAAGTAAGAGGTTAATTATGAATTATAAAATTGTAACAATATGTGGTAGTATGAAATTTAGAAATGAAATGATGATGATTTCTGAAAAATTAGAATTAGAACAAAGATATGTAGTAATTCAATGTATTTATGGTGATTCATCAAAAGAATATAATGAGTTCGAAATGGAAATATTATCCCAACTTCATTTCGAAAAAATCAAAATTAGTGATGCAATTTATGTCGTTAATATAAATGGTTATATTGGTGAAGCGACAAAAAAAGAAATTGAATTTGCAAAATCACTTAATAAAGAAATTTTATATTTAGAACCATTAAATTAAAAGTTTTTACCTAGTTATTTCAATTTCAAAATCTAAGTTTTCATAGTAAAAATTTAAAAACTTATTTTGTGGTTTTTGTCGGAATTTGTATGTAAAAAATTAGATAAGAAAAATAAAAAAATATGTTAGAATATAAATCGATATATCTAATTGGTGTTAGTGCATCCCTTCTTAAACAAGAAGAAGAGGTGGTCGTTATGAAAGAAAGAGAAAAAACTCTATTCTTAATAATCTTCCTACTATTATTTATATAATTATATTACTTTATAAATAAAAAAAATTGCACTATCACAGGGGGATAGTGCTTTTCAATCAAATTATGGAATGTATCTAACTCTTAGAACAATTAGATATATCCTTTTTTATTGTATGAGTGATAACTCATCTATATACATAGTAACATTTTAAAAATATTTTTTCAATAATATTATAAAATAAATTGCAAAATTTAAAAACGAACAAAATTTCTACTTGACTTTTACGTCTGGGGGGGGGGTATGATAGTATTGGAAAGTAGGAATATAAATGAAAACAATAATAAAAAGTAGGATATTTATTTTTATATTAATAGCTATAATATTTACAAGTATAGGAGTATATGCCGCAACCACATATAAAGCCAGTGATGTAATATATAATGCCAGTGATGGAACAAGTAAAAATGTAAATGATGCGTTGAATGAATTGTATGCTAAAAAATCTACTTGTGATAATAAATTTTGTTATTCTTTAAAAACAGGATCAGCAGTTTTTTATAATCCTGTAAGTGGTACAAAATGCGATGCAGGTGAAGCTGTAACATCAAGTACAACCGGAACAAAAACAGGATGTATGAAATGGTATATATATAATTACAATAATGAATCATCAACCGTTGATATGATATTAGATCATAATACTACTGCAGGAATTGCTTGGTATGGTCGTCCTGAAAATGTAGCATATGAAGATAGTCTTGTAAAACTAGAAGTAGATAAATTAGTTAGTGAGTCAAAATGGAAAGATATACCAAGGTTAATAAGAGCAGAAGAGATTGTTCAAATAACAGGAAAAACAGATTGGACAAATACAAGTGCTGAGTTTGAATTAGATAGTGTTAAAGAAAATGGAAAAAGTAAATATGCATGGTTATTTGATTATACATCGATTTGCACAGGTTCTGGATGTAATATAGCAGATTCGAGTAACTGGGGTTATTGGACCTCAACACCTTATGGAGGAGTAGGAAATTGTGTTTGGAGTGTACATAGTTATAATCAAGCTGTTTGTATTTCCGTCCAAGATAAACGTATGGGGATTCGCCCCGTTATAACAATCCTAAAATCAAAATTATCATAATAAAAAAATTTTATTATAGAGTTCTTTGTCGAAATTTGTATGTCAAAAATTGGATAAGAAAAATTAAAAATATGATAGAATATAAATCGATATATTTAATTGGTATTAGTGCATTCCTTCTAGAATAAGAAGGAGAGGTGGTTGTTATGAAAGAAAGAGAAAAAACTCTATTCTTAATAATCTTCCTACTATTATTTATAGTAATTATATTACTTTATAAATAAAAAAATTGCACTATCACAGGGGGATAGTGCTTTCAAAAAAAACAATTTGGAATGTATCTAACTCTTTCAGCAATTAGATATATCCTTTTTTATTGTATGAGTGATAACTCATCTATATACATGATAACATTTTAAAAATATTTTTTCAATAATTTTTATATTTTAATTTGAGAAAAGTTATATAGATTAATTTAAAAATTTATACAAAATCAAAAAAACGAACAAAATTTCTACTTGATTTTTACGTCTGGGGGGGGGGTATAATCTAAGTAGGATAGGTGTTATAAATGAAAAAAATAATAAAAAATAAAATAATTTTAATAGTAATATTATGTATAATAAGTTGTGGTATAGGAGTATATGCCGCAACCACATACAAAGCAACAGATGTAATATATAATGCCAGTGATGGAACGAGTATGAATGTTAGTGAGGCTCTAAATGAATTATATAATAGAAGTAATAATAATGGCTTTATTGTTAATTGGAAATATATGTCTTCTACAAGAGTAGATAATTATATTGTTCCTATCAATAAATATAATTCTAGTTTTGTAAGTATAAATGATAACAAAATTATTTTTAAGAAAACGGCTAATATATACATAACTGCTAGTGGTAGTACAGGTGGTACAAACAATAGTTTAATATTAAAAAAAAATGATTCCTCAATAGTAATTTCTCAAAATTCAAGTGGAAATGTTAATGAGGTTTTTAAAGAAATTACTCTTAATGTAAGTGAAAATGATATTATTTATTTAATGACTACTGGTGGTGTTCCAGGAATTATGTCTAATTGGTTTATTGTATCAGTTTGCATTATTTAGTATAAGAAATTTATTGCTTTTTTTAATACATTACTAAAAAAATGATTATCATATTTACTAATTTAAATAATCTTTAAAATAATTATAAAGACAATTTAGTCTTTTTTTGATATACTATATATGGTGATTTTATGTTGAGAGAACAAATAGAAAAATTTGTTCCATTTAATGAACAAGAACAAATAGATAAACAATATTTTTTAAAATTTCTTGATACATTTGATGATGTACTAACTCGTGATAATTTATTTGGACATATGACTGCATCTGCATTTGTTGTTAATAAAGATAAAACAAAAATGGTTGTTGTTTATCATATAATAAATGAGGGTTGGATATATCCAGGTGGACATGCTGATGGCGAAGAAGATTTGCTTTCAGTAGCAATAAGAGAAGTAGAAGAAGAAACAGGATTGAAGACTAAGGTATTAGATAAAAATATATTTTCTATTCAGGCTGCTCCAGTAGTTGGGCATATAAAAAAAGGAAAATATGTCCCTGCTCACATTCACTTTGATGTATTATATTTATTAGAAGCTGATGAAAATCTTGCATTACAATATTGTGCGGATGAAAGTAAAGGAGTCAAATGGATTAATTTTGAAGATGCAACAGCTGATAATATAGTTGATTTTATAAAACCTACACATGATAAAATAATAAAAAAAATAAAAGAATTGTATTGAAATCTACAATATATGGAATAGCATTGTATGACATATATTTAGAAATGGTACTATGAATCGCTCTGATGTGACTAACACTGACTGTGGTGTTTACCTAGTTATTTCAATTTCAAAATCTAAGCTTTCATACAACCAAAATTTAAAACATTATTTTGTGGTTTTTGTCGGAATTTGTATGTAAAAAATTAGATAAGAAAAATAAAAAATATGGTAGAATATTAACCGATATATCTAATTGGTGTTAGTGCACTCCTTCTTCAAAGAGGTGGTATTATGAAAGAAAGAGAAAAAACTCTATTCTTAATAATCTTCCTACTATTATTTATAGTAATTATATTACTTTATAAATAAAAAAAATTGCACTATCAACCCTGTGATAGTGCTTTCCAAAACTATGGAATGTATCTAACTCTTTCAGCAATTAGATATATCCTTTTTTATTGTATGAGTAATGACTCATATATATACATGATAACATTTTAAAAATATTTTTTCAATAATTCTTATATTTTAATTTGATAAAAGTTATATAGATTAATTATAAAAAAACACGAACAAAATTTCTGCTTGACAAACACGCCTGGGGGGGGGGTAAGATAGTATTGGAAAGTAGGAATCTATAATGAAAAAAATAATAAAAAGTAGAATATTTTTAGTAATAATAACAATGATTATATGTATAAGTGGAACGTTATATGCCGCAACCACATACAAAGCAATAGATGTAATGTATAATGCCAGTGATGGAACAAGTATGAATGTAAATGATGCATTGAATGAATTGTATAATAGAAGTTCATCTCAAATAATAAAACTAGGAAATGGAACAACATTTAATTTAAAAACATTGCAAGAAACTGGGAAAATACCACAAAATATTAATTTGAATGAATTAACAAGTAACAATTTTATCGTAGAGATAATAAGCTTGTCTACTGTAAAGACAGGAACTTTTGGAGGACAAGCAGGAGGTTTATCTTGGTATGCAAGCGCAGCTGGTTCAACAATAAATAAGACATATAATTCAACTTCATTTTTATTAACGATATCAGGTTATAATCAAAATATTTATTGTCATAGAATAGGAAATAACGATTGGCCAACAACATCTACATCAATAATACAAACTATGTCATTTAATGTATATTTAGTTTTAGAATAAATAATTCAATATTAAAACAATAATTATAAAGACAATTTAGTCTTTTTTTGATATACTATATATGGTGATTTTATGTCTAAATTGTTAGTAATGCCAAATAATAATGAGATTGATGAATTAGTAAACAGGTGTGATGGATTTATATTTGGATTAAAAGGATATAGTGTTAATGTACCTTGTACATTAGAATTGGAAGAAATAAAAAAATTAAATATAAATAAAGAAATTTTTATAGCTATTAACAAAAATATGATAAATAGTGATATCGAAAAACTAAGACAAATTCTTATAGAATTAGATAAATTAAAAATAACAGGAATATTATATGCAGATACTTGTTTTATCAATCTAAAAAAAGATTTAAACCTTAAAACAGACTTGGTATGGAGTAATGAACACCTAGTAACTAATTATGCAACAATTAATTTTTGGAATAAATATGGAGTAAACTATGCCTATTTATCAGGTGAAATTACATTAAATGAAATAAAAGAAATTAAAAAAAATACAAATGTAAAATTAATGATACCAATATTTGGTTATTTACCAATGTTTATATCTTTTAGACATGGAGTGAAAAATTATTTAAAAACATTTAATTTAAAAGATAATTCTAAAATTAATTATATTGAAAAAGAAGATAAAATATATCCAATTATTGATAATGTTATAGGAACAGAAGTCTATTCTAATTATATATTAGATGGCTATGAAGAATTTAAAAATTTAGAAATAGACTATGTGACATTGAATGAATTTAATGTTGGTAGAGATACATTTATAAAAATATTAGATAAATACAATGGAAAAAATACTGATTATAATTTAAAAACAGATAAAGGGTTTTTATATAAATCAACAATATATAAAATTAAGTAGGTGACAAAATGAAACCAGAATTATTAGCTCCAGCTGGAGATTTAGAAAGACTTAAAATTGCTCTTTTATATGGCGCTGATGCTGTGTATATAGGAGGGCCACTTTTAGGACTCAGAGCAAATGCAATTAACTTTACTTTTGATGAAATAAAAGAAGGTTGTGAATTTGCCCATAAATTAGGTAAAAAAGTACATGTAACAGTTAATATAGTATTACACAATCAAGAAATAAAAGTTGTAGAAGAATACTTAAAAAAAATAGAAGAATGTGGTGCTGACGCGGTAATAATAAGTGACCCAACTGTAATTGAAATTGCTTTAAAAACAACAAAAATGGATATTCATTTATCAACTCAAGCCTCAACATTAAACTATGAAACTTGTAAATTTTGGAAAAACTTAGGCGTAAAAAGAATTGTTCTAGCAAGAGAAACAACCAAAGAAGAAATAAAAGAAATAAAAGAAAAAGTAGACATTGATTTAGAATGTTTTATTCACGGAGCTATGTGTGCAGGAATGAGTGGAAGATGTGTATTATCTAATTTTTTAACCGAAAGAGATGCAAATAGAGGCGGTTGTAGTCAAATATGTAGATGGGATTTTGATTTATTAGATGAAAACAAAAATAAATTAGAAGGTGAAAAACCGTTTACATTTTGTGCTAAAGATTTGTCAATGTTAAAATATATTCCTGAAATGATAGATATGGGAATAACTTCCTTTAAAATTGAAGGAAGAATGCGTTCTATTTATTATATAGCAACCGTAGTTGATACATATAGAAGAGTAATAGATGAATATATTAATGATAAAGAAAATTATAAATATAATGTTTATTATGAAAAAATACTAAGAAACTGTGCTAACAGAGATTCAGTCCCACAATTTTTTAATGGCATAAATGATGAAACCACTCAATATTATAATGGTAGAGAAGAAATATCAAATCAAGATTTCTTAGGAATCATATTAGATTATAATGAAGAAACAAAAGTTGCTACAATAGAACAAAGAAACTATTTCAAAAAGGGCGATGTTGCTGAAATATTTGGACCTAATATACCAATAATAACCTTAAAGATAGATGAGATAATTGATGAAAACAATGAAAAAATAGAAATAGTAAGGCATCCTAGACAAATAGTAAAAATTAAAATACCTGAAAAAGTATATAAAAATGACTTAATGAGAATAAAAAGATTTGACAAAAATGATAATATGTAGTATTATCATACAGAAACTAAATAAAGAGGTGACATATGTCAAAAGAAATATATTTAACTCAAGAAGGGTTAGAAGAAATTAAAAAAGAATTAGAATATTTAAAAACTGAAAAGAGACCAGAGGTAATTGAAGCTTTAAAAGAAGCAAGAGCATTAGGAGATTTATCTGAAAATGCAGAATATGATGCTGCTAGAGCTGAACAAGGACAAGTTGAATCAAGAATTGTTGAATTAGAAAAAATGATTGAAAAAGCAATCGTTATTAAAGAAGAAAACAATGGTAAAGTATCAATCGGAACAACAGTTAAAATTGAATACTTAGATGATTCAGAAATAGATACTTATACAATTGTTGGTACTAATGAAGCTGATCCATTTGAAAATAGAATATCTAATGAATCACCTTTAGCTCAAGCAATAATTGGACTTAAAAAAGGTGAAAAAGCTACTGTATTATGTGAAGCTGGTAACTATGAAGTAAAAGTTGTAGACATTTTATAATAATTTTATAAAACTTGAAATTTTATATTTCGAGTTTTTATTATCTAAAAAAATTGATGATTAGGATGTGATTATGTGTTAATATATAAAAAAACATTTGATAATATAAAATTGATAAATATTGATTTTCCTGTTGAAGATCAATACTATGTATCAAATAATGAAGCTATAGTTGCTGATGGAATAACTAGAGATCCTATTGGAATAATGGATTTATCGAAGTGTTCAAACGAGATATTTATTGCTAAATATCCTAGACCAAGCGGAGCAGAACTAGCTGCAAAGGAAATTTGCAAGACATTTTCTATTACAAAAGGATTATTAATTGATAGACTAGTAAAATGTAATGAAGCTATAAAAAAATTAAATAATCAATATATTTCAAGCTGTGATTATCTTGAAAACGATTATTATGGAGCTGTGGCTGCTTGTATTGACATCAAAAATTCCATACTAAATTATGCATATATTTGTGATTGTGGGGTAATTGTATATGATTCAATAGGTAACATTAAATTTCAAACTGATGATGATAAAGAATTATTTAGTGACCCGTTTATTAATAAAATAGGTATTCCCTGGAATTTGCCTGAAGCAAGAGTTATCGTTAGAAGAGATTATCGAAATAACTTGAAAAACATTTATGATGGAAAATGCATATCATATGGAGCAATTACTGGTGAACAATCAGCTATTAATTTTATAAAAACTGGACAAATAGAATTAACAGCAGGTGATATAGTTTTGGTTTATAGTGATGGTTTTAGCAAGTTTCTTCACGATAAAGATTTTATATTGCAAATTATTGATTTTAAACAAGAAATATTTGAAAATTATATAGAACAAAAATCAAAAGAAAATTACGAAAAATATGGCAAAGAAAAAACATTAGTAATGTTTAAAAATTAGAATATGTCTTTTTCTTACTTGTAAAAAATGGAAAAATATATTATACTATATGTACTTGAGGAGGATTATTATGGAAAAAAATAAAAATGAATTAGAAGTAACAGTTAAAATAGAGGGAAAAGAATGGGAAGATGCTTTAGATAAAGCATTTGTTGAGGCAAATAAAAAAGCTAAAATTGATGGTTTTAGACCTGGTAAAGCACCAAAAGAAGTATTTATAAAAAAATATGGTAAAGAATCACTATTTAAGGATGCTGCAGATTTAGTATTAAATGATGCTTATAAAAAAATGATAGACGAAAATAAAGATGTTGAAATAGTTGCTCAACCTTCAGTAGCACTAAAATCAATCGATGAAAAATATATTGAATTTGTATTTACATTAACAAAAAAACCAGATGTTAAATTAGGTAAATATAAAAAATTAGGTATTAAAAAAGAAGAAGTAAAAGTAACAAAAGAAGAAATTGATCACGCTTTAGAAGAAACTTTAAATAGATATTCTGAAAATATTACTAAAGATGGTAGTGTTGAAAACGGAGACATTGCAATAATTGACTTTGAAGGATTTAAAGATGGTGTTGCATTTGAAGGTGGCAAAGGAGAAAACTATTCTTTAACAATTGGTTCAAATACTTTTATTCCTGGATTTGAAGAACAATTAATTGGTATGAAAGCTGGAGAAACAAAAGAAATTGAAGTTACATTCCCAGAAGAATATCATTCAGAAGATTTAAAAGGCGCTAAAGCAACATTCAAAGTAAAAGTAAATGAAGTTAAAACAATTAAAGTTCCTGAATTAAATAAAGATTTCTTTGATGATTTAGGAATGGAAGGAATTGATTCTGAAGAATCTTTAAGAAAACAATTAGAAGAAAATATCCAAGTTCATAAAGAATCACATGCAGAAAATGATTTTATCGATGCATTATTAGTTAAAGCAGTAGAAAATATGGAAGTAGATGTTCCAGATGCTATGGTTAATGATGAAACTGATAGAATGTTAAGACAATATGAAGAAAACTTAAAAATGCAAGGAATTACATTACAACAATTTTATCAATTTACAAACTCTGATGAAACAGCTTTAAAAGATCAAATGAAAGAAGAAGCATTAAAGAGAGTTAAAGAAAGATTACTATTAGAAGAAATTAAAAAAGAAGAAAAAATCGAAGTAACTGATGAAGATGCTGAAAAAGAAGCTGATGATTTAGCAAATAAATATCAAATGAAAAAAGATGAATTCTTAAAATTATTTGGTGGAATTGAAATGGTTAAATATGATTTAGAAATGCGAAAAGCTTTAGAAGTATTAAAAGACAATAATTAATTGTCTTTTCTTTATAAATTAATAAAAATTAAAGGCAAAAGTTTTGAAACATTAATGGAATATGTATGGTGAAATAGTTTAATTGACTATTTCTTTATTTTCTACTATAATATTTAATCACAGGTGGTAGTATGGAAGAATTTATTAACGAATTAAATAAAGATATGGAAGAAATTTTAAATTCAATAAAACATTTTACTTTTAAATCAAAACAATGTCAATTGATTCAAGACTATTATACATTGCAGGAAATTTATGAAAATATAGGGGAAAAAGATAAGTCAAAAGATTGTAATTCTAAAAAAATAAAAAAAGAAATTTTTTTAAACTATATAAATAGAAAATTCGCTCCACTTTTTTGGAAAGATTTACAAAAAAATAAAAAAATTTATCTTGATTTAATAATTTCATTATTTGACTTATTTGATGGTTATAATGAGCCAACTATTCATGAATCAATGTTTAAAAGTGAAATTAATGTTAATGAATCTTTTAATATAGTATTAAAATTTTTAAAAAACTATGATTTAAATGTGTACAACGTTCTAAAAAAATTAATTACTAATAATCGTGTTATGTATATAGAAAATTATGTTTCTAGATATTATGGTTTAACATACAATATTAATACTAATAGTAAATCATATATTATTATGAACATTGATTCAAACATTAATAGTTCTATAACCTTGGTTCACGAAGCTGGTCATATTTATGACTTTAATAAAAATAAAAATAATTCATCAAATAAGAAAATGAAATCTTATTTAGTTAATAGTTGTAATGAAATATTTCCAAATTATTTAGAATTAGTATATAAAAACTATTTAAGAAAACAAGAAATATATTTAGATGACTTAGATATGAGTGATAAAAAAGATATTCAAATATTATTTAATGTAATTAATTCCATATTTAAAATGTTATGTTCTTGCGATACCAATGTAAATTTTGAAATAAACAATTTAAAAAGTAAATTATCTGAATTATTTGGTAAAATATGTTCTTCCTATTATTATGACATGTATTTAGAAGATCCAGAAAAGGCAAAGTATTATACTAATTTATTATTAGAAAATATGGGATCATATGATGATATAACAATACTTAAAAAATCAGGAATAGAAATTGATGAATTACTTGAAAGTTTTGAAGAAAAATTTCAAAAAATATATAAAAGGCGCTAATATGATAGATATTGATACAAAGAAAACAATTCTTGAAGACATAAATATGATGATAAATAAAATTAAAAAATGTAATTCTAAAACTATGTATAATATATATTTATATGAATTAAAATGTTTATATTGTTTATGTGAAGAACTTAATATAACTGATTATCCTAATATTGATAATTATTCAAATAAATCAATTCTAATTAATGAAAATAAATTTTATGACAAATATCGTAATCAATTATCACAAGACAAAGCATATCATTTAGAATTTTCTAAAAATAGTAAAAATATAGATTATTATAAGTATCAAGATTTGAATAATTATTCATTTCAAATAGAAATATCCGCTACTGACAATATTGAATTAATGTGTGAATTCTTAAATGACTATGATCCTAGGATTTATAATCTGTTTAAACAATTATTAGTAGAAAATAGAATAATTGTTACAGAAGAAATTAATGATTCAAATGAAATGAGGACACCTGCTTATATTGTATTTTCATATGGTAGTTATCTTCCTTATGTTGTAATAAATTCAGAAAAACTTTTAACAGATTCTATAAATTTAGTTCATGAATTAGGTCATGTTTATGATAATAATTTAAAAAGATCAAATAAAATATTTAACCAAAAGAAAATCAATTGTTTAGATGAGGTAATATCTTACTATTTTCAGTTTGTTTATGTTGATTACTTAAAAAATAGAAATTTGTTTAAACAAGATGTTCAAAATATAAAATATGTATATAACTATCCTTTTACTGAATTTATTAATAAAATAGGACCTGAATATGAAAAAGAAAAGAAAATAGAAGAAAGTGATATTGATGAATATTTAAATTATACTTATGGAATAGCAATTGCTTATCATTTTTTAGAAAGATATAGAGATAATCCTGAAAAAACAAAAAATGAAATTAATAATTTTATTGCTCTAAATGGGCAATATAACATGATGGAAATGTTAGAAAAATTTAAATTAAAAGATGAATTAATCGATTCAAAAATACTAAAAAAATATATATAGGAGGAAATTATGAGATACAAAACAATTTTATTAGACAAAAATATTTTTTATGAAGATAATGATAAATATTTAGATACAACTGATTTGATGGCAAGAATAGAATATAAAAAAAGAAAATTATTTTTACTAGAAAATGAATTAGATAAAAAAGAAATTTTAATACCTAATTATATATCAAATATAATTAAATATACAAAAAAAGAAATCAGAAGAGAAACTTTAGATTTGTATTATAAAATATTAAGTTATTTATCATTTAAAAAAACAGATGAAATATTGTTAGTGTCATCTGATCAAGAATTATTAAAAGCATTAGAAAATGTTAGACTTGATACTTGTTTAATTTATAAAAACTATTATGATTGTATGGAAACTAAAACAACATACGAATTTAATAACCCAGACAAAGTAAAAAAATTAATAGAATATTAAAAAAATATTCTTTTTTTATGATATAATTTTAATTGGTGATAATATGTCAGTAATAAAACAAATGGATGAAATTTTAGCAAATAAAATATCTGCTGGAGAAGTAGTAGAAAGATGTGCATCAGTTGTAAAAGAATTAGTAGAAAATAGTATTGATGCTAAGTCTACTGAAATAAAAATTGATTTAATTGAAGCAGGTACAAAACAAATAAAAGTAATAGATAATGGTATAGGAATGGATAACATTGATGCGGTTATGGCTTTTAATAGACACGCTACAAGTAAAATTAAAACAGAAGATGATTTATATAATATTAATACACTAGGATTTAGAGGTGAAGCTTTGGCTTCAATTGCCTCAGTTTCTGAAGTAACACTAAAAACTTGTAAAGATGAAATAGGAACAAAAGTTGAAATAAATGGTGGTAAATTAATAAGCGTTGAAAATAGTGATGCTAGAATCGGAACTGAAATAACAGTTGCTAATCTATTTTATAATACCCCAGCTAGATTAAAACATTTAAAAAGCTTATATACAGAACTTGCAAGTATAACTGATTATGTCAATAAAATCGCACTTTCGCATCCAGAAATAAAGTTTGTTTTAATAAACAATAACAATGTTTTATTAAATACCGATGGCAGTAATAATTTATTAAAAACAATTAAATCAATATATGGAATAGAAGTTGCTAAAAAAATGCTAGATATTGATGCTGAAGATAATGATTATCATATAACCGGATATGTATCATTACCAGAAGTACATAGATCAAGCAGAAATAATATGATTACTTTAGTAAATGGTAGAGTAGTTAGAAATATGGAAGTTAATAAAACAATTAACGATAGTTACCATTCATATAAACCAGACACTAGATATCCAATAACAGTAATTAATATCGAATTAGATCCAAGTTTAATAGATGTTAATATCCATCCAACAAAAATGGATGTTAAATTTTCAAAGCTAGAAGAATTGTTAGAATTAATTTATAAAACAATTAGAAATAGAATTAAACCAGTAAATTTAATTCCTCATATTGAAGAAGAAATTGAATATGAAAAACCACAATATGTATATAACAATAATTTTATAACTCCAGAACTTAAAGTAGAAGAAGAACCTAAAAAATATAAGCCAATTACTTTAAAATTTGAACAAACAGAAAATTTTGAAGAAGTAAAAGAAGAAGCAGAAAAATATTATAAAGAACCATTTCCTGAATTATCATATGTTGGTGTAGTTCACGGAACTTATATAATATGTCAAAATGATAAAGGAATGTATATGATAGATCAACATGCAGCTAAAGAAAGAGTAAACTATGAAAAATATAAAAAATTATTAGGTAATCCTAGTAATGAAAGTACTTCTTTATTGTTTCCAATAACAATTGAATTACCAGTAAATGAATATATAACTTTAAGAGAAAATTTTAGTATTTTAGAAAATATGAATTTTGAAATTGAAGAGTTTGGAATAAATTCTGTAATAATTAAAAGACATCCAACTTGGTTACCAAGAGGTTATGAAGAAGAATCAATTAGAAAAATAATTGAAACAGTAATAAGTTATGAAAATAAATTTGATTTAGAAAAATTTAATGAAGCAGTAGCAACTATGATGAGTTGTAAATTAGCAATCAAAGCTAATGAATTTGTTTCTGAAGAAGAAATAGAAGAATTATTGAATAGTCTAAAACAATGTGACAATCCATTCAACTGCCCACATGGAAGACCAACAATTATATTTCATTCAAACTATGATTTAGAAAAAATGTTTAAAAGAAGTGGTTTTTAATATTTTTTCACATTAATTTCATTTAATAGTGTTTATAATATAAATAGAGGTGATTATATGAAATGTAAAAACTGTGGTTCTAAAATAAAAGAACAAGATATTTATTGCCCAGAATGTGGCAAAAGTACAAAGGAAGGCTTTTTAACTAAGTTAGGTAAATCTATATATAAAAATAGAATTACTATATTTATGATATTAATAGTATTAATATTTATAACATTTATTTTTAATTTGATTTCATATTTGTTTGGTCCAGAATACATTGCTAAAAAATATATGAACTCTTTAGCCAAAAATAATTATAACGAAATTTATGAATTGTTGGATGTTGATGAATCTTCAATTGTAAATAAAGAAATTTTGAAAGAAAAAATGGAAACTATTAATATTGATGCTTATAAACTAGATAGTGTCAATATATATGGAAATGAAGCTCTAATTACATTTAAATATGAAGATAATAGAGAGATTAATTATGTTTCTGTTTTACTTAGAAATTCAATGGTAAAAAAATATTTCTTCTTTGATAACTGGAAAATAATGAGCTCTAAAGTAGCAACTAATATTAATATTAAAGTTCCAAAAAATTCTAAAGTAACATTAGATAATATTGATATTAAAGAATTTAAAAAATCAGAAGAAGATTATGATATTTACGAAATAAATGAGATGTTTGTTGGAACATACAATATAAATATTGAATTAGAAAATGGACTTAAAGTAGAAGATAAAATAGATATTAAATCAAATGAAACTTATTCAATTGGTAATATTGATTTAGAAGATGATGTAAAATCTAATTTACAAGAACAATTATTAAATAGTCTAAATACTTTATATAGTAATGCTATAAACAATGTTGAATATAAAAATACAGATTTAACCAATTTAAAGGATGAATATCAATACTTAAAAAATGCTTTACAAAATAAAAATTACACTTTAGCAAATATTTCATTTAACGATATAGATGTTAATAAAGTAACATTTGATACTAATTTAGAAGTAACATTCACTCTAAATTGCAATTATACTATAAACTATGTTAGCAATAATGAAACTAAGACTTATAATGGAAAAGGAAGTACAACAATAAAAGCAAACTTCAACGTAACAGATAGTACTTATACATTGGATAGTATTTCAAATTTACCTATTAGTTTTATAATAAGATAAAAAAATTGGACTAATTCATTATTTAATGATATAATGTATTAGTCTTTTTATGTGAAAGAAAGGAGTATAAAAATGAGTAAAATAAAAATTTTTAGTCTTGGTGGACTAAATGAAGTCGGAAACAATATGTATGTTGTTAATGTTGACGAAGAAATATTTATATTAGACGCGGGTTTTAAATATGCAGATGACAAAATGTTAGGAATTGATTATATTATTCCAAATTTTGATTATTTAAAAGAAAATATTGATAAAATAAAAGGAATTTTTATAAGTCATGGTCATGATAGTCAATATGGAGCTTTACCTGACATATTAGAAGAATTACCAAATATTCCAGTTTATGGAACAGAATTTACTTTAGGAATAATTAAAAGCGTTGTCGGTGATAAAAAATATAATTTTAAAACAATTATTCCTCATAAAAAAATTAATTTTAAAAATGCTTCTATTTTTCCAGTTACTTTAACTCACTCTGTTCCTGGAAGTGTTGGATATGTAATTAATACTAGCGATGGTGCTATTGTATATACAAGTAATTTTTTATTTGATCCAACAATGGATGGAGCATATAAAACGGATATTGGGAAACTTGCTTATGTTGGTAAACAAGGGGTATTATGTTTAATGAGTGAGTCTATGTATGCTGATAAGGTAGGTTATACATCTCCTAACAATCGTATTGAAAATATTGTTATGGAATCTATTAATAAGGCAACTGGAAGAGTTTTATTCAATATTTATGAGGCTCAATTATATCGTATCCAAGAGTTATTTAATGTTGCAACTCTTTTAGATAAAAAAGTTGTTATTTTAGGTAAAAAATTGGAAGAAATTATTAATAAAGCTATTGATATGAATTATATAGAATTTGATAAGACTAAATTATTAGGGTTAAATCATGTAAATGATCCAAATATTATAGTTTTAATTTCAGATGATAGAGAAAGACCTTTTTCTAATATCAGAAGAATTATTAATGGTCGAGATAAATTCTTAAAAATAACTGAAGATGATACTATTATATTTGCTTCACCTTCTTATGATGGACTTGAAAAAAGTGCTACTAAAATATATGATGAAATAGCTAAAATGGATTTAAATTTAGTAATTATACCTAAAAAATACTTATCTCATCATGCTTCTAGTGAAGATTTAATGATGATGATTAATTTAATGAATCCAAAATATTATTTTCCAGTAATTGGTGAATACAGACATCAAGTAGCTAATGCTGATAATGCAGTAAAGGCCGGTATGAGTAAAGATAATATTATTTTGAAATTAAATGGAGAAGTTGCTACTTTTATTGATGGAAATTTAGTTGATGAATACGAGAAAGTAAAAGTAGATGAGATATTAGTTGATGGTAAATCTGTAGGAGATGTTGGTGAATTAGTTTTAAAGGATAGAGAAATGTTATCTGAAAATGGAATTGTTATTGTAAGTGCTACAATAAATAAAACAAGTAAAAAGATAATAGCTGGTCCAGAAATATTAACTCGTGGATTTATATTTGTAAAAGACAATATTGATTTAATAAAAGAATCTGAAAAAATTTCTACTGATGTTATAAATGAGTTTACAAAAGATAACTATGTTGATTTTAATAAAATAAAACTAGGAATTAGAGATAAATTAGGTAGATATTTTTATAAAGAAACTGAATGTAAACCAATGATTTTAATCGTTATTCAAGAAGTGTAAAAAACACTTCTTTAATATTGACATAAAAAAAATATAAGCATATAATGTATTAAGTTGCAGCTGCAACAAAGGAGGAAATATGGATTTTGAATTGTTACCAATATACTTCGAAAATTTTAAAAAATATATGGATAAATCTATAAGTAATGTGATAAAACAATATGGAATTACTTTTATTCAATTTAGACCAATTGTTTTATTGAACTGCCATAAAGAAGATGGACTATCTTTACAAGAATTAACTGAAAAAATAGGAATAGATAAAGCAAATGTAACTAGAGTAATAAATGATTTATTAGAAAAGGAAATTGTTTATAAATCCGACTTAAAACAAAGAGGATATAAAATAAAACTTACAAAAAAAGGATTAGAAATTGTTACTAAATTAATGAATGAAAAAGAACAAATGCGTGAAAAACTATTTTCTTGTTTTAATAAAACAGAAAGAGAACAATTTTTAAAATTACTAATAAAAATGTATAAAAGTATACAAAATGGGGAGGAACAATAATGAAAAAGATATTTAAAATTTTAAGAAAATCATGGACATCAATATTATTAGTAATAATATTATTATTTATTCAAGCAAATTGTGATTTAGCATTACCTGACTACACTTCAAATATAATTAATGTTGGTATTCAACAAAGTGGTATTGATACTAATATATTTGAAGCAATAAGAGAAAACAAAATGAATAATATTATGATTTTTTCTAATAATGAACAAGATAAAATATTAGAAGAAAATTATGAATTGATTGAAAAAGGAAATAAAGAATATATAAAAAAATATCCTATCTTAAAAGATGAAAATGTTTATATTTTAAAAGAAAAATATGATAAAGAAAAATTAAAAAAAATCTTTAATGAAACATTACTAATGACTTATGTATTTTCTAGTGAAGAAATGGCACCAATGATAAAACAACAAATGAATATTTCAAATGAAATTAATGTAATGGATGTATTAAAAAATTTAGATGATTCTAAAATAACAGAAATTAAAGATAATGTATCAAAAAAGATGGATGAATTATCTGATACAATGATAAATCAAATAACAATTAATATAGTAAAAAACGAGTATAAAGAAATAGGAATGAATATAGAACAAATACAAACTAAATATATATTAAATTCAGGATTACAAATGATTCTTTTAGCATTTATAATAATGGCTATTGCTATAACGGTATCATACCTAACAAGTAAAATTGGTTCAAAATTATCTAAAGAACTTAGAAGTCAAGTTGTATCAAAAGTAATGAGTTATTCAAACAAAGAATTTGAACAATTATCAACATCTAGTTTAATAACAAGATCAACAAATGATATTAATCAAGTTCAAATGTTAGTAATAATGTTACTTAGAATTGTTATATATGCACCAATATTAGGATTTGGTGCCTTAGGAAAAGTAAGCAAAACACCAATGGAATGGATAATAGGAGTAGCAGTTTTATCTATTTTATCATTAGTAATCATTATCTTCTCTTTAGCAATGCCTAAATTTAAAAAATTACAACAATTAGTAGACAAAGTTAATTTGGTATTTAGAGAAATATTAACAGGTATTCCAGTTATTAGAGCATTTGCTACTGAAAAATACGAAGAAAAAAAATTTGATAAAGCAAATACTGATTTAACAAAAACAAACTTATTTGTAAATAAAGTAATGACGTTTATGATGCCAACAATGATGCTTATAATGTGTGCAACACAAGTATTAATAGTTTGGGTAGGAGCAAAAAATGTAGATTTAGGAAATATTCAAGTGGGAGATCTTTTAGCATTTATAACTTATACAATGCAAATAATAATGTCATTCTTAATGATATCAATGGTATCAATAGTTTTACCAAGATCCTGGGTATCTGTAAAAAGAATAGCGGAAGTATTTAATTTAGATTCATCTGTAAAAGATCCTATAAATTCAATTAAATTTAAAAATTTAAAAGGTGTAGTAGAGTTTAAAGATGTTTATTTTAGATATCCTGATGCTGAGGAAGATGTTTTGGAAAATATCTCTTTTATAGCAAATCCAGGAACAACAACAGCATTTATTGGTTCAACTGGAAGTGGTAAATCGACATTAATTAATTTAATACCTCGCTTCTTTGATGTAACAGGTGGAAAAATATTGATAGATGGAATTAATATAAAAGATGTAACACTTCATGATTTAAGAGAAATAATAGGTTTTGTTCCACAAAAAGGAGTATTATTTTCAGGAACCATAAAATCAAATATAATGTTTGGTAAAAAAATAAGTAAAAAGGAAATGGAAAAAGTAGCTTCTATCGCTCAAGCAAGTGAATTTATCGAATCAAAGGATGATAAATACGATTCATCAATATCACAAGGTGGTACTAATATATCAGGAGGTCAAAAGCAAAGATTGGCAATTGCTAGAGCCATAGCAAAAAATCCTAAAATATATGTATTTGATGATTCATTTAGTGCTTTAGATTATAAAACTGATGCTAATTTAAGAAAAATGTTAAAGAAAGAAACAAAAGATACTACTATATTTATAGTTGCTCAAAGAATAAATACAATTATGCATGCTGATCAAATAATTGTATTAGATGAGGGAAAAATTGTCGGAATTGGAACTCATAAAGAATTATTAAAAAAATGCGAAATTTATAAAGAAATTGCACTTTCACAATTAAGTAAGGAGGAGTTAGAAAATGAGTAAAGAAAAAGGCCCAATGAGACCAGGCATGGCTCCAACTTCAAAAGCAAAAGATTTTAAAGGAACATTAAAAAAATTAATTGGTTATATTTCTAAATATAAGGTAGCAATTATAATTGTTTGGATGTTTGCAATTGGTTCGACAATATTTTCAATTGTAAGTCCTAAAATATTAGGAAATGCCACAACAGAATTATTTAATGGATTGATTAGTAAAATATCAGGTAATGGTGGAATTAATTTTGATAAAATTGGTCAAATTTTAATTATTACTTTAATTCTATACATTGTAAGTACAATTTTCTCTTATATAGAAGGTATTGTAATGGCTAAAATCACTAGTAAGACTTCTTATAGAATGCGAAAAGAAATTTCTGAAAAAATTAATAGATTGCCTATGAAATATTTTGATAAAAAAACGAATGGGGAAATATTATCAATCGTTACTAATGATGTCGATACTTTAAGTCAATCACTTAATCAATGTGGTTCTCAAATAATAACATCAATTGTAACAATAGTAGGTATATTATATATGATGTTTACAATTAGTGTGCCTATGACTCTATTATCAATATTAATTTTACCTATATGTTTAGTATTAGTAGGAAATGTATTTAAACATAGTCAAAAGCATTTCTTAAACAATCAAAAATATTTAGGAAATGTTAATGGTTGTGTTGAAGAAATGTATTCAGGTCATAGTGTTGTAAAAGTATTCAATGCTGAAGAAAAAATGATAGATGATTTTGAAAAATATAATGAAAAGTTATATGAATCATCTTGGAAGAGTCAATTTATTTCTGGACTTATGCATCCAATAATGACTTTTGTTGGTAACTTAGGCTATGTTATGGTTGCTTTGGTTGGTGGATATTATGCAATGAAAGGAAAAATCACTGTTGGTAATATTCAATCATTTATTCAATATAATAAACAATTTACGCAACCAATCGCCCAAATTGCTCAAATTTCTAATATGATTCAATCTATGATTGCTGCTGCTGAAAGAATATTTGAATTTTTAGAAGAAGAGGAAGAAGTATATAATAAATCTAATCCAATTCCAATTGAATCAATTAAAGGTAGTGTTGAATTTAAAAATGTTAAATTTGGATATGATGAAGATAAAATTGTAATTAATGATTTTAGTGCTAAAGTAAAACAAGGTCAAAAAATAGCAATAGTAGGACCAACTGGTGCTGGTAAAACTACAATGGTTAAATTATTAATGAGATTTTACAATGTTAATGATGGTGAAATATTAATTGATGGAATTAATATTAATAAGTTTAAACGAAAAGAGTTAAGAAAAATATTTGGAATGGTTTTACAAGATACTTGGTTGTTTAATGGAACAATTATGGAAAATTTAAGATATGGTAGATTAGATGCTACTGATGATGAAGTAATTGAAGCTGCTAAATCTGCATATGTTCATCATTTTATTCAAACTTTACCTGATGGTTATAATATGGAATTAAATGAGGAAACAAATAATATTTCTAATGGTCAAAAACAATTATTAACTATAGCTCGTGCTATTTTAGCAAATCCAAAAATATTAATATTAGATGAAGCTACATCTAGTGTTGATACAAGAACTGAAATTTTGATTCAAAAAGCTATGGATAAATTAATGGAAGGAAGAACTAGTTTTATAATAGCTCATAGATTATCAACTATTAAAAATGCTGATTTAATATTAGTTATGAAAGATGGAGACATTGTAGAAACTGGTAGTCATAAAGAATTATTAGCTAAGAATGGTTTTTATGCTAGTTTATATAATTCACAATTTGAAGAAGCTTAAAGCTTCTTTTTTGTATTTATAAGTAAAAAAAGGGCAAAATAATAAAAAGATGTAAATAAAAAAATAATGTCTTGCAATATGTAATACATTTATTATATAATAAGATAGAAAGGTAGTAGTGAAGTAGTATGAAAAAACAAGGATTTACACTTATAGAGTTGTTAGCTGTTATCGTAATATTAGCTGTAATAGCTTTAATCGCAACACCAATAATATTAAATGTAATTGAAGATTCAAAAAAAGG
>CAKPKR010000009.1 GCA_934167465.1 uncultured Bacilli bacterium
AAGAAGGCATAGAAAAAGGTATGGAGAAAGGTATGGAAAAAGGTTCAAAAAATAAAAGTATTGAAATAGCAACAAATTTTAAAAATCTTGGTATAGATATTGAAACTATATCTAAAGCAACAGGCCTATCAAAAGAAGAAATAGAAAAATTATAAACTCCATTTTAAATAATGGTTTTTTTTATAAAAAAAATATAGTATAATTAAAAAGGTGATACGAATGAAACGAATAATTAGTTATAGCTTTATTTTTGTATTAATTGATCAAATAATAAAAGTAGTAGTATCAAATATGAAAAATAATATAGTAATAATTAAAAATTTTTTTTGTTTAACATATGTAGAAAATACCGGAGCAGCTTTTTCTATATTAGAAAGTAAAAGAATATTTTTAATCATAATAGGAATTGGTGCTCTTTATCTAATTTATAAATTTTTAATAAAAGATAAAAAATTAACAACACCAGAAACGTTAATATACTCATTATTAATAGGAGGAATAGTAGGAAATTTAATAGATAGGATAATATATGGTTATGTAATAGATTATTTAGAGTTTATTTTATTTAATCATTATATGCCAATATTTAACTTTGCTGACATTTGTATCGTAATAGGAACAATTTTATTCTTATTTGAAACAATAAAGGAGGACAAAAAGTGCAAGAATATGTAGTAGAAAAATCAGGAGATAGAATAGATAACTATTTAGCTAATATAACAGAATTAAGTAGAAACAAAATAACTAAAATGATAAAAGAAAAAAAAGTATTAGTAAATAATAAAGAAATAAAAAGTAGTTATACCTTAAAAGAAAAAGATATAATTAAAATGGAAGAATATGTAGAAGAAGAATTAAATTTAGAGCCAGAAAAAATGGATTTAGATATAGTCTATGAAGATGATGATGTAATAGTTGTAAATAAAGCAAATGGAGTTGTAGTTCATCCTGCTGTTGGTAACACAAGACATACATTAGTAAACGGATTACTATATCATTCAAAAGAATTAAGTAGTATTAATGGTGAATTTAGACCAGGAATAGTTCATAGAATAGATGCTTATACAACAGGATTATTAATGGTTGCTAAAAACAATTATACCCATGAATTTTTAGCTCATCAACTTGAAGAGAAAACAACAACAAGAAAATATGTCGCACTAGTATGGGGCGTAATAAATACCGATACAGGAACAATTGATGCTCCTATCGGAAGAGATTTAAATGATAGAAAAAAAATGACAGTAACTGATATTAATGCCAAAGATGCTATAACTCACTTTAAAGTTATAGAAAGATATAGTAATGCTACACTAATCGAATTAAAACTAGAAACAGGTAGAACTCATCAAATAAGAGTCCATATGAATTATATAGGATATCCAGTAGTAAACGATCCTGTTTATGGAAGAAGAAAATTGATTGATGAAACTGGACAATGCTTACACGCAAAAACTTTAGGATTTATTCATCCTAAAACTAAAGAATATATGGAATTCGATAGTGAACTACCACCTTGTTTTACAAATATCCTAAACAAATTTAAAGATTCATAAAATATATAAACAAACTTAAAATAGAAGCATAGATACTAAAAATCCAGTAAGGAACTAATAATTTAGCTGAACCCTCATTTAATGATTTAGTTTCAACATATAAAAGCAAAGAAGTAATTAAAATTAAAATACAATCAATAAGACCTAAAAGTGGATTTTTCAAACAAAAGAATACGCCTAAATATAACTGATTGAAAACATAATTAACAAGTAAAGTAGTATTAAAATTTTTTAGGTCTTTGAATCTGTATCCCTTGTATATTTTATAAATAGAAAAAGCAATTAATAAATAAAGTATAGTCCAAAAAATTCCATATAATGGTTTCGGAAGTGCGAACCAAGGTAAATTTAAAGTATCAAAATAAGGTAAACAATTTTTAAATAGTAAAGTACTCAGAAACCAAGGAGCAACTAAAATAATGTAAAGTAAAATTTTTTTCATAAAATCACCCTTTACATATATTATGTCTCGTATTAAAATATTATTCACAGGAGGTATTACTATGGAAGAAATAATTATAAATAAAAATGACGAAATAGTAATGAAATTACTACATTATTTTGTGGCCGAAGAGGGATATAGTCCTATTATATTACATGGTGCTAAAGATGAAATTTGGCTAGAAAAAATGGACTCAAACTATCAAATAGTAAGAATAGTATCTAATTATATTCATAATACTGAACAATTAGACTTTGATTTATATAGAACAAAACAAATAGCAAAAAAAATTAAAAAGAAAACATTTTCATTCAATATGAATGTATTAAGTTTATTTGTTAACTTAGGTGACAATGTTAATATGGAAAATCACAATCATGTTGATAATATTGATTGTGCTGATATAAAATACTTGAAAGATTTAAAAAAGTACAATTTTATAATTGAAGAATTTCCAGATATAACAAAAGAAACTAAATTTGAAGAAAAAGGAATGGATTTATTCTTAAAAATAACAAATGATATAACTAAAAAAAATGAATTAGAAAATGAAAAAAATGAAGAAATATTTAAACCTAAAAAACCAATAGTTACATATATACTAATGGCTGTAAATATTTTAATATTTGTAATAGCTAACTTTGATATAAGTATAATTTATGACTTATTACTAATTAAAAACAAAGAAATATATAGAATAATTACTTGTGCCTTCGCACATTATAATATATTTCATTTATTGTTCAATATGTATGCTTTATATATTGTTGGACAACAAATAGAAAGCTTCTTTGGTAGATATAAATATTTATTGATTTATTTTGGAAGTATTATAACATCTAGTCTGCTATCATTAACATTTATGCCTGACAATGGTGCATCTTTGGGTGCAAGCGGAGCTATATTTGGGTTATTTGGAGCACTATTATACTTTGGATATCATTATCGTTTATATTTAGGTAATGTCTTAAGATCTCAAATAATACCATTAATATTATTTAATTTAATTTTAGGATTTATGAATAGTGGTGTTGATAATGCTGCTCATATTGGAGGATTAATAGGTGGATTTTTACTTTCAATGACTGTAGGCATTAAATATAAAACTAAAAAAGAAGAAAAAATAAACGGAATTATAATATATACTATAATAACTATCTTTTTAGTTTACACAGCATATTTTATAAAATAAGATAAATGTTTCTTTTATCTTATCTTTTTGCTATAATGATTATAGGAGGATGTTATGAAGAAGTTTTTAGAAAAAATAAAGAAAATGCCATTATGGGCTAAAATCACAGTACCAGTTGCTTTAATATTAATTATTGTTTTAATACTATACTTTACTTTATTTAGCAAAAATAGTGAAAAGAAAATAGAAGCAAAGAAAAAACAAGCCAGTGAAATTACAACAAAAGCAGAATGTGAAAAAGCAGGTTTTTACTGGTGGAGTAAAACAAATACTTGTAATATTGAACAAGCAAAATTAACAATTATTGATGAAAATTCAAAAACAAGACCAATAGCAGTTATGATAAACAATCACGCTCAAGCTAGACCTTATCATTCAGGTTTAAATGAAGCTAACATTGTTTATGAAATAATTGTTGAAGGTGGAATAACTCGTATGATGGCGGTATTTAAAGATACAAATACTGCTAGAATTGGATCAGTTAGAAGTAGTAGACATTATTTTCTAGATTATGCTTTAGAAAATGACGCTATCTATGTTCACTTTGGATGGAGTCCACAAGCTGAGAGTGATATTAGCTCATTAGGAGTAAATAATGTAAATGGATTATATGATTCTGGTTTCTGGAGAGATACAAGTTTACCGGTTGACTATGAACATACAGCTCTTACAAATATTGAAAATATTAAAAAAGTTATGGATTTTAGAGGATATAGAACCGGATATAAATCAGACGATGTCAAAGCTGAACAAGTATTAAAATATAGCATTGATGAAGTAGATTTAAGTGGTAAAGAAGATAGTATAGTTGCTAACAACGTATCTGTTCCATATTCTGGTTATATGACTAGTTCATATACATATGATGCAAATAATAAATATTATTTAAGATTTGCTAATGGAGTAGCTCATACTGACTATGTTACTAAAGAACAATATCATTTTAAAAATATTATTGTAATTAATGTAGAAAACTATACCATTGATAGTTATGGAAGACAAAGTTTAAATAATATCGGAAAAGGTACTGGATATTTTATAACTGATGGTTATGCACGACCAATAACTTGGGAAAAAACATCAAGAAGTTCTAAAACAATTTATAGGTATTTAGATAATAATGAAATCGTTGTAAACGATGGTAATACCTTTATCCAAATTCAACCAACAACAAAAACAACTACAATTTCTGAATAAGGCTTTATGCCTTATTTTTCTTTGTGAAAATGTAAAATTATAAAAATTTAATAATAAAATATATACAAATATATACTCAAAAAGAATAAAATATGATATAATGTATTAGTCGTTGAGGTGAAATTAAAAGTGACTATAAATGATAAAAAATATTTAAAATTAGTTAATGATATATTAGAAAATGATAAATTTAATGAGTTAGATACAATTGAACACCACGGTATGACAAGATTAGATCATTCAATAAGAGTTTCATATTATTCATATAAAATATCCAAAATATTAGGATTAGATTATGTAACAACTGCTAGAGCAGGATTATTACACGATTTCTTTATTAGCAAAGAAAATAGAACATTAAAAGAAAGATTTATTTCAACATTTGTTCATCCTAAATATGCCATTATGAATGCAGAAAAATATTTTGACATTGATGATAAGGCTAAAAACATTATTGAATCACATATGTTTCCAATTTATAAAGTATTACCAAAATATGCTGAAAGTTGGATTGTAAGTAGTGTTGATAAGGTTGCTGCAATATATGAATTTAGTAAAGCCTTTGGAATAAGATTTTCGTATGCAGCTAATATTTTTGTTTTATTAATACTAAATAATTTAAAATAGATAAAAATCTATTTTTTTAAATATTATTTTTTTAAAATCATATAATTCATTGACAAATTATGTAAAATATTGTAAATTTATTAATAGAGGAGTGATTATATGTTTTGTAGTGAATGTGGTTCAAAAAACAAAGACGGTTCATTATTTTGTGAAAACTGCGGACACAAATTTGAAGAAACAGTAAAAAAAGAAAATAAAACAAAAAAAGAACCAACAAAGCAACAAGGAAAAAAGAGTATAACTAAGTATATTATTATTTCTGTTGTTGTATTATTAGTAGGAGCATATTTATTAATTGATAATATGTTTAGCCCTACAAAAGTAGCAGAAGGATACTTTAATGCAGTTACCAATTTAGATGCTGACAAATTATATGGATACCTTGATGTTGAAGAAAGTGAATTTACTTCTAAAAAAGTGTTCAAAGATATAATTAATTCAGAAAAAGAATCTAAAAAAGAAATCGTTAATTACAATGTTGACAAAGTTGAAAAATCAACAGATGGAATGAGCGCTAGCGTAACAATCAAGTATATGCTAAAAGACTCTAAAGATTCTAGCACTTTAAAAATTGATTTAGTAAAATCAAAAAACAAAAAATGGTTATTATTTGATAACTGGAAAGTTAATACAGGAGACTATGTTGTTGTAAAAGATTATAAATTTAATTTACCAACTGGTTCTAAATTAACAATTGAAGGTAAAAAAGTAGATAAAAAATATCTTAAAGAAACAGAAGATGGAATTGATACTTATGTAATACCTGCATTATTTGCAACTAACTATAATGTAAAAGTTGAATTAATGGGATTAGAAATAGAAAATAAAGTAAAAATCAATAGTTATTCTGCTTATAACCTAGATTTTACTGGAGATAATATTTCTGCAGCAGGAAAAGAAAAAATACAAAAAGCAATTAAAACATCATTAGAAAATTTATATAATGGTGCTAAAGACAAAAAAACTTGGGATGAAGTTAAATCAAACTTCGAATATAAAAATGGTGATGTAAGTAAAGTTGAAAAAACTTATAATGATTTATTATCATCATTCAGTAATTCATCATCAATATTAAATAGTATTACTTTTACTAAAATAGAATTAAGTAGTGCTTCTTTAAATAAAAAAGGACAATTATATCTATCAGTAAAAGCTTCATATGATTTCTCATTATCATATCAATCTGGTGATGAAACTAAGACAAATGATAGTGATGATTATGATTATATGTATTTAACATTCGATTATAGTGATAATGCATTTAAATTAGTTGATGCCACTAGTTTAAATACTTATTTTTCAAAATATTATTAAGAGGAGGAAATAAAATGGCAAAATTTTGTACAAAATGTGGTAGTCCATTAGAAGAAGGAAAGCCATGTAAATGTGAAAGTGAAAAAAAAGAAGTGAAAAATGTTTCTAGTTCAAACTTCGTTGAATTATTAAAAGAATATTTAGACGTTGTTAAAGGTATGGCAAAAAAACCTATTGATACATTAAAAGAAAAAAATGATGAAAGTAATTTCAATTTAGCTTTAGTTTCAATTGGTGTTACTAGTATTATATTAGGATTTGTAATGTGCTTTATTATAAAAAGCATGATGAGTGGTTTAGCTGGATTAGTAGATATTCCTTATGTTAAAGTATTCTTAGTAGGATTTGTTACAATGGCAGCAATGATTTCAGTTATGGCTCTTATTGCTTATGTAATCGTTGATAAATTATTAAAATCAGAAACTTCAATTAAAAAAATGTTCATACTATTTGGATTATCTTCAATAGTATTCGCTGAAGTTTTAATAATAGCTGCATTATTAGCTGTATTTGAAATAAGTGCTACAGTAATATATATTGTAATTGCAATTGGAGCACTATTATGGTTTGCATACAATTTAAAAGGAATTGAATCTTATTCAAAAATAGATGTAAATATGATTGGATATACAATGGCAGTAACAGATGCAACTACTATGTTAATAATGTATTATTTAATTAAAAATGTAATTGCTAAAATTTTAATGTAATTAAATGCATCATATTGATGCATTTTTTTTTAAAATATAGTATAATGGTTTAGTAAAAGGGAGGTACTTATGGATAAAATATATATTTTTGGACACAAAAATCCAGATACAGATTCAGTAACTAGTTCTATAACACTTTCTTACTTAAAAAATAAATTAGGCTTTAATACTGAACCAGTAGTGCTAGGTGAAATAAATAGTGAGTCAAAATTTGTTCTAAACTATTTTAATACTAAAACCCCAAAATATTTAAATGATGTTAAATTACAAATGAAAGATTTGAATTATCATAAAGGATTTTTAGTAAATAAAAATGATTCTTTATTTAATACATATAAATATATGACAGAAAACAATGTTACAGGTATTCCAGTAGTTGATGATGACAATAAATTCTTAAGTATTGTGACTGCTAAAAACATAGCTGAATATATTATAAATGGTAATTATAGTTATTTGAATACTTCTTATAGTAATATTATAGATGTCTTAGAAGGTGAATCAATAACAAAATTCGATGATGAAATCGAAGGTAATGTTTTAGCTGCATCTTATAGAAGTACAACATTTATGGATTTAATTACTTTAACAAACAATGATATTTTAATCGTTGGAGATAGACATAGTATATTAGAAACTGCTGTCAATAAAAAAGTTAAATTAATTATAGTTGTAGGAAATGGTTTAATAAAAGATGAACATATTGAAATAGCAAAACAAAATAAAGTAAATATTATTAGAACAAAATTAGATACATATGAAACTGCTAAAAAAATTGGTTTAACAAATTATATAAAAAATATTTTGAAAGAAGACAGAACTTATACTTTTGATCAAAATGATTATTATGACGATTTTTTAGTTAAAAGTAGTAAACTTAAATTCAACAACTATCCAATTATAGATAAAGATGATAATTGTTTAGGACTTATAAGGGTAACAGAAATAACTGAAAAAAACAAGAAAAGAGTTATTTTGGTTGATCATAATGAGTTTGAGCAAAGTGTTGATGGCTTAGAAGAAGCCGAAATATTAGAAGTAGTAGATCATCATAAAATAGGTAACATTTCTACTAAAAATCCTATTAATTTCAGAAATATGTCAGTTGGTAGTACTAATACTATAATTTATCGTATGTTTAAAGAAAATAATATTGAAATTCCTAAACATATAGCAGGATTAATGATATCAGGAATATTATCTGATACTTTATGTTTAACAAGTCCTACAACAACTGAATTAGACAAAGAAGTTGTTAAAAGTCTTAGTGATGTAGCAGAAGTAGACTATGAAAAATATGCTATTGAAATGTTTAAAGCTGGAACTTCATTAAAAGGTAAATCAATTAGTGAAATTGTTTCAACGGATATTAAAAAGTTCCATAATGATGATATTACTTTTGCAATTGGTCAAATCTTTACTTTAGATTATGAAGAAATATTAAAGAAAAAAGATGATTATGTTAAAGAAATAAGTAAAGTAAATGAAAATAAAGAATACGATTTTACAATTCTTTTAGTAACAGATATTATTAAAAACGGATCGTATATTTTATTTACAGAAACAGCTAAAACATATTTAGAAAATGCTTTTGACATTTCTAATATGGAACAAGGTTATTATTTAGAAGGATTAGTTTCTAGAAAAAAACAAATTGTTCCTCAAATAATGGATGTTATCTTATAATATCCTTTAAATGTCTTCGTAGCTCAGCTGGATAGAGCAATCGCCTCCTAAGCGATAGGTCGTGTGTTCAAATCACATCGGAGACGCCAGATGTTAATAAGACTTTTTAAGTCTTTTTTTAATGCTATTAATGTAAGTAATAAGTATTTTGCATAAAATTATAGAAATATATTCTTTTTTCGTGTATAATTAATATTAGAAAAGCGAATTAAAGGAGGTTTTCTGTGAAAAGCGAAGATTTAAAAAAATTAAAAGAGAGAGTAAAGCAACTACAAACTAAAAGGAATGAAGTACTAGAAATACAAAAGGAAATATCTGAATTAGAAGAAACAGAAAGAGTTAAAAGATATTTAGAATTGCAAGATATTTTACAAGAAAAAACAACTGGTAGAAATACTGGATTTGATAGATTTACTGATGAAAAATTAATTTCTATTGCTTTAGGGGAAATTAATATAATTCCAGATGAAGAAATATATGTATATATAGGTACATACAAATATAATAGAGAAATAGATATTGTTCATTGTTCAAATGATGTTTTAGTTAGCAGAAATAATCGTGATGCTGATTATGTAATATATCAAAATTTAGAATCTAAATATAATGGAACTATTGAAGTACCATACAAAGAGGCAGATGAATTTGAAACAAATCATAAAATAATATTTCCACAAAATGTTGTTAGTAGAGAAGCTTATTTTTATAAATTACAAGCTGAATATTTTGAAACGATGATTTTAGAATCTCCTGAAATTGCAAGTAAAAAAATAAATAAATTAATAAAAAAATAATTTTTGAACTTTCTAGATAGCAATAAAATGCTATCTTTTTTTCTTTTATTATGTTATAATACTAACCCAGAAAGAGGATTTTTATGTACGAAAAAGAAATACAATTAGTTGAAAATTTATTAGAATCATATCCATCTAATTGGAGCGAAAATTATTATAATAATAAAAAAACATTGAAGATAAATAAAGTAAGCGAAAATCTAATATGTTCTAGAGTTACAGGTTCTTATGATGAAATAAATAATATAATTACGATATATGATGATGAATCTATTATTCATGAATTATTTCACGTATGTTTTAGAGATGAAAAAAAATTAAATCAAGTAGTTTTAAATAATTATTGTTATTCTAATGGAATTGCTCTTAAATCAGGTGAAAATAAATATGGAAAAGCATTAACTGAAGGCTTTGTTGAATATTTACACAGAAAAATTGAGGTAAGTAAACATTATAATTTTGAATATTTTATTGTAGATTTACTTATTTCAATATATGGTGAAGATATTTTAAAGTATCCATTAACAAATGATATTGTTGGTTTTTATAATGATAAACGTTTTTTTGATATTACATCATTAGTTTACTATTTAGATTTATGTCTTATTTATACAAGAGATATCCAAATATTCGTAGATTGTAGTAGTGTAATTATTAAAAAAGAAACAAACGAAGAAAAGAAAAAACAACAAATAAAAAGCAATTTGAAACATATTGATAAATCACTATTAGAACTTTACAAAAATATAATTAAGTGTTTGAATATAATTATTAAAGGATATAATGAATGTGTTCATCCAAAAATTGACCAATATCAATTTCATTTAAAGGTAGATGAATTTATGAAAAATCAAGATCCAATTATTAATTTACTCGAATATAAAAATTATGATATAAATAAAAAAATAGAAAAAAGTTTAAAAAAAATCAGAAAAAAATAAAATGTTATTAAAAAAGCAAAATCTACGATATCTTAAAATAAGAGTATTTTATAAAAGAGTGTGTTATTGTGAAAAATAAATTAATCATTGTAGAAGGGTTACCAGCAAAAGGTAAAAGCACGACTGCTAAATATATTGTTACAGAGAATTCAAAACGATTTATTTGAAAAACTAGATATAATTGTTGAAAATCCAAATACAAACTCTGATGAAACATATAAAAAATAAATAATTACCTAAAAAAACAACTTTTAAAGTTGTTTTAATATTTAATTAAATCCATAATACTTACTCTGATACATCCAATTTCTAACTTACTAATAACATCATAATGTTCTTTATTAACAATAATTTCATATTTGATAACATCATTAAATTCTTTATTTAAAATAATTTCATTTTTTAAAAGCATATCAATAACCTTACTATTTTCATAATCAAAAATAAGCTCAATTTTATATCCTTCCTTAATATCAATAATATTACAATTTTCTAATGCTAGAGTAACAGACTTTGTATAAGCTCTAACTAAACCTCCCGCACCTAGTTTAATACCACCAAAATATCTGACAACAATACACAAAATATAGTTCAAATTATTACTTTCTAAAACATTTAAAATAGGCATTCCAGCAGTACCACCAGGTTCTCCATCATCATTAAATCTTTTAACATTATCAATTATATAACTATAACAATAGTGAGTAGCGTCTTTATACTCACTTTTTATTAACTCTAAATAATCATTTACTTCATTAATAGTATTAACTTTAAATAAACAGGCAATGAATTTAGACTTATTAATAACATATTCATTTTTAATATTACTATCTATAGTTTTCATAAAACCACCATAATCATTATACATTATTTCATAAAAAAATCATAATTTTTTCACTTTCATAACAATAATTTTAAGTATCATTAAACATGTAAGGAGGAATTATTATAATAGAAACATTCAAAAGATTAGAAAATAAATACCTATTGAATCAAAAACAATATGAATTATTTCTAAAAAAAATAAACGATTATGTTGAAGAAGACAAATATTTTAAATATAAAATATGTAGTATTTATTTTGATACAAATAATTATGACTTAATAAGAAATTCTTTAGAAAAACCAATATATAAAGAAAAAGTCAGAATTAGAAGTTATGGAAAAGTAGAAAATGAAGATAAAATATTTTTTGAAATCAAGAAAAAATATAAAGGAATAACTAATAAAAGAAGAATAACTCTAACATATGAAAATTTAAAAAACTATTTAAATA
Organism: uncultured Bacilli bacterium; assembly: GCA_934167465.1. Taxonomy (GTDB): domain Bacteria; phylum Bacillota_I; class Bacilli_A; order RF39; family UBA660; genus CAJOJO01. The sequence continues at coordinate 11,736 of CAKPKR010000009.1, forward strand.
AAAATAAAATACCTGATAATTCAAATATTCAAATATTTAATGAACTAGATTACTTAATGAACTATTATGAATTAAAACCAAAAGTATTTATTTCATATGATAGAATTAGTTTTATTTCAAAAGAAAATAAAAATCTCAGAATTACATTTGATAATAACTTAAATTATAGATTAAATGAATTAAACTTAGATGATGAAAAAGGAAAAATATTTAATAATGATAAATATATATTAGAAATTAAAACATTAGATTCGTTTCCAATATGGTTAGTTAAAGCTTTATCAGAATTAGAAATATATCCAACATCATTTTCAAAATATGGTAGTATTTATGAAAATTATATATTAAAGGAGAGTTTATGTTAAAAAGTATATTTAATAGTGAAAGTATAACACTAGATTTAGACAAATTATTATTATGTATGGTGAGTCCTATTATATTAGGAATAGTAATCGCATTAGTACATAAAAAACAACAAACACAAGTAAAAATTTTATCGAGACAATAGCAATTTTACCAATATTAATAGCTGTAGTAATAATGATGGTAAATGGTAACTTAGGAACAGTAGTAGCTGTAGCTGGTGCTTTCTCTTTAGTTAGATTTAGATCCGTACCAGGTAATTCAAAAGAAATAATGACTGTTTTCTTTGCAATGGCTATTGGTTTAGCACTTGGTATGAGTCATATAGCATTTGCTATAATAGTAACAATAATAGTATGTATATTCATTTTAGTTTTAAATTATATAAATAAAAATGTTAAAAATACTCAAAGTTTAACCATATTAATATCAGAAAATTTAGATTATAATAACTTATTTGATGAAACATTAAAAAAATATACAAATAGTTATAAAATTGAAAAAATTAAAACTACAAATATGGGAAGTTTATTTGAATTAAATTATTTAATTGAATTAAAAAACAATATCAATACTAAACAATTTATTGATGAACTAAGAATAATGAATGGTAATTTAAAAATATCATTAAATAACTTAATGATAGAAGGTGAATTATAATGAAAAAAAATTTTGATATTACTTAGTATTCTTGTTTTAGTACTTACAATTACATTATGCATAATTAATATTAAGGATAATAAAACAAACATTTCCTATGAAGAAGAAAATATTGATTGGAGTAAATATGAAACAAAAGAAATAGAACTAACTGAATCACTTACAATTACTAATCCAGGAATTTACATTTTATCGGGAAAAATTACAGGAAATGTCACAATTAATACTAATGATTATGTCAAATTAATACTAAATTGAGTTGAAATAACTAATAACGATGGACCAGCAATTATGACTTAAAACTTTAAAAAAACTTACATTGAGTTAAATGAAAATACTACAAACATTTTAACTGATAATGGAAATAGTGAAAATGATGGTGTAATTTATTCTAAAGATGATTTAGTAATAACAGGAACAGGTACTTTAGAAATAACAGCAAACAACCAAGATGGAATAGTTAGTAAAGATTCTCTTGTTGTTGAAAATGGAAACATAAATATTATTTCTATAGATGATGGAATTCATGCTGATACAAATTTAACAATAAAAGATGGTAAAATTGATATAACTAAATCTTAAGAAGGGTTAGAAGCATCAGTAATTACAATTGATAATGGACAAATTAGTATTATAGCTAGTGATGACGGAATTAATGTAGCTGGCGGCTCTGACTCATCAAGTTTAAATAGACTAGGGGAAAATAATTTTGATACAAATACATCATATATTCTTACAATAAATGATGGTTATATATATGTAAATGCCTAGATAGTAATGGAAAAATAATAATGAATGGTGGAACAGTATTAGTAGATGGTCCAACTAATGATGGCAATGGTGCTTTAGATTTTGAAACAGAATTCATAATAAATGGTGAAACATTAGTAGCATGGCTGAAGGAATAAGTAGTAATTCTACTCAAAATGGTGTTTTAATTAACTTTGAAAATAGTTATGAAGAAAACACAATTATAAATATAGATGGAATTATAACATATAGTCCAAGTAAAAAATTCAGTTCAATAGTAGTAGTTTCAACTAAAGATATTAAACTAAATGAATCATATAATATAACTATTGATGGAGAAGCAAATGGAACTGTTAAAAATGGTTTATATGTAGATGGAACATATAGTGGTGGTAATCTATATCAAACATATACGCAAAGTTCGGTAGCAACCACTATTGGAAATAAAATGAATGGTAATCCAGGAATGAGTCCAGACAACAATCAAAGACCAAGTGAACCACCAGAAAGAAGATGAAAAATCTTCTTTTTTGTGTTATAATTTTAGCAGACAATATTATGAATATATATCTAACAATTATTGCTTAGATACTAGATATAGTAATTACATGAATGGTTATAATGTTATAATAAATTCATTAAATGAATTGGTTATCAGGAATGAAAATAAAACTAATTCAAATTGTTTTATGGTAATGTTAAGGAGAAATAATATGGGATATATTGATAAGTTAAAAAATCATAAAAAATTTAAATTAGAGGATATAAAGGAATTCGTTATAGAACAAGTAGAAATATTAAATCTAAATCAGTATGTTAATGATGTAAAAATTGATGATATTTTTTTAGGAATAGCGGCTTATTCCAATGAAAAAAAATTGATGTCTATCAATAACGATTACGATGTTGATTATAAGGAATTCAAGAAATATTGCTTTAAATTAAATTTTTTTTCAACTATTGCGTGTAATAATAATGATTTATATAATTTATATCTTATTAATACTATATTTCATGAAATATGGCATGCTAAACAAAATCAACAAATGATTACAAATAGGTATTCATCTTATTCTCAATTAATTAATATTTCGCAAGAATTAATGTTAAGAAGTGGTACTACATATCATTCTAATCATGATATATATTTTCATGAATCGGATGCCATTATTAATTCTGTAAGATTAACACTTGAATTTATTAAAGGGTTTGAATTTCAAGAAAAAGCGTTAATTATTCTTAATCAATCATTTGCGACGCAAATTTTAGGATGTTATGCAAAACCATATAGTGAAGAAAATGAAGAATATGGATTCCCTGTTTTGTCTTTGAAATTTTTACTTAGATATTTACATATTAATAATGAAATTTCTAATCTAATTATGAAGGTGAATTCATATGAAAGTGAATATAAATATACAAATGATTTTGATAATTTGATGGTTTGTAATAAAATATCAAAAGAACTTTTGGATAGATTAAATAATATTAAGAAAGGTAATATTAGAACTATAGATATTTTTGAAACATTAAAACTATCAAAACAAGTAAATAAGCATATGTAAGAGGTGATATATATGGATCATATTAAACAAAAATTATCTTTGGTTCCTAATAAACCAGGATGTTATCTAATGAAAAATAAAGATAATATAATTATCTATGTTGGGAAAGCTAAGAAATTAAAAAATAGATTATCTTCTTATTTTAGAGGAACTCATACTGGAAAAACGGCTAAACTAGTAAGTGAGATTGTTGATTTTGAATACATAGTAGTTGGAAGTGAAACAGAATCATTAATTTTAGAACAAAACTTAATCAAAGAAAATGATCCAAAATATAATATTCTTTTAAGAGATGATAAAAGTTATCCATATATTGAATTAACCAATGAAGAAGTACCAAGACTATTAATTGTGAGAAATATTCATAAAAAGAAAAATGCTAGACTTTATGGACCTTATCCCAATGTTGGAGCTGCAAGAACAACAGTAAATTTATTAAATAGAATTTATCCTTTAAGAAAATGTAAAACATTCAGTAAAAAACCTTGTTTATATTACCATATAGGTGAATGTTTAGGATATTGTACTAATAATGTTGATAAAAAACTAATAGAAAATATGGAAAAAGATATAATTTCTTTCTTAAAAGGTGACTATAATGAAATAACTGACAAACTAGAAAGTGAAATGTATAAACAAAGTGAATTATTGAATTTTGAAAAAGCTAATGAATACAAAGAATTACTAAATTATATTAAAGTAACTTTAACAAAACAAAAAGTTGAAATTGGAACTACTATAGACACGGATATATTTGGATATTATGAGTATAGAGGTTATCTATCAATTCAAGTCTTCTTTATAAGAAGTGGTAAAATACTTGAAAGACATTCCAAAATACTACCAATAATAGGAGAAATAGACGAAATATTAACTAGTTATATAGCCAACTTTTACGATAGTTTTATTTTGCCAAAAGAATTGTTAGTTCCAGATATTGTAGATGATGTTTTATTGGAAGATTATTTAAAAATAAAAGTAAAAAAGCCAATTAAAGGTGTTAAAAATAAATTAATTGAAATGGCTAATAAGAATGCCAGCATAACAATAAAAAATGAATTTACTTTAATTGAAAGAGATGAAAATAGAACATTAAAAGCTAATGAAGAATTAAAAGAATTATTAAAACTAGATAAACTAGATCGTATTGAATTATTCGATAATTCACATTTATTTGGAACATATAGTGTAAGTGGTATGGTTGTATTTAAAAATGGATTACCATCTAAAAATGATTATCGTAAATTTAAAATCAAAATTGATACTAATGATGAATATGGTATGATGAGAGAAGTAATATATAGAAGATATTTTAGAGTTTTAATGGATAATTTAGAAAGACCTGATTTAATTATTGTTGATGGTGGTGTTGGTCAAATTAACATTGCTAGAAGTGTTATAAATGATTTAGGACTTAATATTATGGTCGTCGGACTTAAAAAAAATGATAAACATAATACTTCGAGTTTGTTAGCAAACAATCCAATTGAAGAATTAGAAATAGATAAAAAAAGTAACTTATTTTATTATTTAGAAAGAATGCAAAACGAAGTCCATAATTTTACTATAAGTTATCATAAACAAATAAGAAGTAAAGGTAGTGTTGAGAGTATATTAGATAATATAGAAGGTATTGGTAGCGTTAGAAAAAAAGAGTTAATAAAAAAATATAAGACTATAACTAATATGAAAAAATTAAGTATTGAAGAATTAGAAAAAGTGTTACCTAGTGGGGTTGCTAAAAATCTATATGAATTTTTAAAAAATTATTGATTGTATTTTTATAAATAATAATATATAATCTAATTAGGGAGTGATTTTATGTATTGTCAAAATTGTGGTAAAAAAATAGATGAAAAAGCAGTTATTTGTATAGGATGTGGATGTGCTATAAAAAGAAAGGAAAAAGGTAAAGGAATAGCAAGTATGGTTCTTGGTATTTTAGCAGTTATTTATTCGCTTTTAGCACTTTTAGTAGTCTTAGATAAGGAAGTTGCTTTATATAGTTATTATGATATATCAGAAACTATTGGAACAATAATTGGAACTGTTTTAATTCAATCTGTTCTAGCAATCATATCTGTTTCTTTAGCTGTTTCTGAGAGAAAAACTAATAAAAATGGATTTAATACCAGTGGACTATGGTTATCAATTTCATCATTTATTTTAATAGCAATTCAAATAATGATATTAATTTTTGGTTAATGTTTTACTTTTATTAATTAAAGTGTTATAATAAACGCAATTGTTTTTAGTGGGGGATTAAATATGAAAAAAAATGAATTAAAAAAACTAAATATTGCTATTACAGGTGATGAGAATAATAAAACTGAAATTGTATATAATAATGTTATACAAAATATGAATTTAACTAGTGAAGAACAAATTAATTATTTAAAAAATAAAATAAATGAACTAGAGTTAGAAAATAAAAATAGATCATTGACTTCTTTACTTATTTTAATTAGTATTATAGGAATTGGATTTGGATTATTTTTATTAATACAAGATATTTATTTTTTAGGAAGTTTATTTATAATAACAACTTTTGTAGGTGTTATTATAAGATTTTATTTGATGTATAAAAATGTTACTAATTTAAATAAGAATATTGAGTATGAAAAAATAGAACAAATAAGAAGATTATTAGAAGAAAGATTAAAATAAAAATTGATTAACCTTTTTGATATTTAGACTATAATTGAACTTTTGTTTGACAAATAAAAAAATGTGATATAATATACGTCAACAGGAGGGGAATTTAAATGAAAAATATAAAAATAAACGAAAAGTTAATGACAGAAATTATATCAGGAGGATTAAGTCTAGTGTTGTTCGCATCTGGATTTACATTAGGAAAATTTGAAACAGAAAGAGAAATTAAATTTCAAGAAGCACAAATTCAAGAAGCACAAATTCAAGAAGCACAAATTCAAGAAACACAAATTAAGCAAGAAAAAAATGAAAAATTATATTCTTTAAAGGATATGATTGTGTCAGAACTTTCATTTGGTGATGAATCTAATTTATTTATTCTTCAAGAATATTTTAATAGTGATTCTTACTTTGAATATCGTCATGTTTTTGACGCAAAATATAATTCTGAAAGTCATAAGAAACATTGTTCAGAAGAATGTATGTTAAACTATGTTCATTTTGATAATTTTAAACCATTGATTGATTATTTAACAATTGATGAAATTGAGAAATTTAATGGTAAAATTAAACAATCAGAATTAGATTATATATTAAATAATATTAGGTCTGAATATAATCAAAAAAATAAAACAAAATAAAATTTTTATAAAAGTTAAAAAATATATTGTCAAATGTAAGCAAATTTGATATAATCATATTGCTTACATAAATGGCGCTGTAGCTCAGTTGGCTAGAGCAATCGGTTCATACCCGATAGGTCGTGAGTTCGAATCTCTCCGGCGCTACCATGTGTATTTAACTAGTTTTAAAATAAACTAGTTTTTTCTTTTAAAAATATGATATAATAAGTAACTAAAAGAGAGGCGGATTATTATGAGACCAACGCAATTAGAAAGATTCTATAAATGTGATATGAAAAAATATGAAATAGAAAAAAATAAAGAATTTTTGATTTGGCTAAAAAAAGCAGTAAAAAAAGGATATTATTGTTTTATAACTTTAAAGGAATTACAAGAATTGGTTGATAATATTGTTAATTGGTATGAATTTAAATATCCTGAAATAGAACCAGGATATTTTGAAGAAACTGAACATATTGACTTACAAAAAAACAAAAAATTTTCAGATGAAATGAGCATTCGACAATTATTACTTAGATTACCACATAACCAATCATGTTTAATGAAATGTGGATATAGGGCGAGAGGTTGGAGTCAGTATCCAATTCGTAAAGATAATGGAGAAGTTTATTGGAAATCACAAATATTCCTTTGCATAGATAGAAAAAATGTACGTAATACCTTACATGGAAAAACGCCATATTTTTTAATCCATGCTGATGAAAAAACTGGAAATGTATTTAAAGATTATGAATTAAAAGAATACTTAAATAATAAAGAAAATATAAAATTAGACGAGTTACTAAAAATTTTTAATCAAACATATACTAGTGAATTAGATTTTACTGAATTAAAAGAATGTATATATGATCATAATTGCGATGTTGAATTAAGACAAAAAATTTTACAATTAGCAGCACTTAAATTATTATATTCAAAAAATGCTGTTTCTGAAAGGGGATATGTAAGAGCCAAAAAATTTATTAATGAATTTAATAAGAAATTAGATCTTTCTTTATCAACAAAAGAAATTGATGAAATAATGTATAGAAATTATAATGAAGAAACTAAAAAAATAAAAAGTTTGGTTAAAAAAATATTATAAAATAATATGAAAAGAGGAATACTACGAAGTACAATATATCTTTGAAAGATTATAAGGAAGATTTAGTTAATCATTATGTGTATGAAATTGATAATGATACTAAAAAATTAGAAGAAAGAAAAGAAGAATTAAAAAGCCACTATTCTGATGAATATTTAAATGATATCATTAAAGGAACAATAAATGTAATTGATAAGATATTAGAAAAAGATAATGATAACTTTTGTGAAGAAGAATTAAGAGGTTATGGTAAACATATTTTTCTTAATATTTATGGAGGATTTGGATCTGATAGAATCGTTGAAACTGTAAATAATAATTTAGTAAGCCTTATGGTTAATGAGGAAAACTTTTGGAGAAAAATTTGATGTATATATTGATAGATGTTATTATAATCAAACTTTTGGTGATATGGGTGTAGAATATGTAATGTATTTTTTATCTGTTTCTGGACCATTGAAAACATTAAAGAAACTAAAAGAAAATCATAAAATTAAAAAATATTCAAAAAATTATCGACAATGTTTGACAAAATAAAACAATTATGTTAATATATAGTTGTAAGGCTTTACCGCTTACATATTTTATATAAGAAAAGCACCTGTTCTAAACCATTTCGGGTGCTTTTCATTTTGTAATTTTTTTCTTTTTTAGAACATATAAATTACTAGGTGATTAAATTGATAGTATTTCACGGAGGATTTACAAGAGAACAAGTTTTAAAATTGCGTAATAATAAATATGTAATATATAAAAAAAGTAATTATAATTTATTTAGAATAAATCAAAAAAATACTTTCAAATATTATACAATTGATGAAAAAAGTAAAGAAAAAGAAAAAATAGAAAATATAATTGATGAAAATTATAAAAAACAATGGATACATTGTTTTAAATATTTAGAGAACGCTTTATATTATTGCGAAGAACAATATAATTATGTTGTAGCCTTTAATTTATTAGATGAAGTATTAGAAAAATATAAAGGTGTTTGTGATGTTAAGTATGAAGGCTATAAAATTGAATATCGGATACCAAGAAGTGAAATTAAAAGTATTGATATAATTGATGTGTTTAAATTTAATTATTTTAAACCTGATATTGTCGAAAAATTAAAGCAAAGGTATCCTGATAATTATTCAGGATTTAAAGAACATGAGGAAGCTAAAAAGTATCTAAAAAGCACTAAACAAAAATGCAAATATTTATAAATTATGTTATAATTAATTTGAGGTGTTTTTATGTTAATATCAATAGAAGGAACAGATTGTTCAGGAAAAGAAACTCAATCAAATTTATTATACAAAAAATTAGAAAAAGATTACCAAGTATACAAAACTTCATTTCTTATGTATGAAAGCGCTACAGGAAAAATAGTAGGTGGATCTTATTTAGGAAAAGCAAGTATTGGCGAATGTTTATTTAAAGAAGGAGCTGTTAATGTTGATCCTAAAATTGCTAGTCTTTATTATGCAGCAGATAGATTATATAATATAGATCAAATATATGAACATTTAAATAAAAATGAAATTGTAATATTAGACAGATATGTTGAATCGAATATGGCACATCAAGGTGGCAAAATATATGACTTTAAAAAAAGAAATGAATTATATGATTGGCTTGATAAATTAGAATATGGATTGTTAAATTTACCGCATCCAGATATAACTATATTTTTGTATATGCCATATGAATATGCATTAAAATTAAAGAAAAATAGAACCGAGTTAGATCAACATGAATTATCTAAAGAGCATTTATTAAATGCAGAAAAAGCATACCTTGAATTAGCGGGTAAATATAATTTTGTAACAGTAAATTGTGTTGCGAATGGTGAAATAAGAAGTGTTGAGGATATAAATAAGGATATTTATAATGTTATAAGTAATTATTTTAAGAAAAAAGTAAAATAATTACTTTTTTTTGTTTATTTTATAAAAAAAAGTGCTATAATAGATTACACAAAAGGGGAAGTTGTTATGAAGGAAAAGGTTTTAATTTTAGTTGTTCTAGTTTTTTCATTAATTGTTGTTGCAGTAGATGCTAAAGAAAAGGAAAATAAATCATATAAAATCATAGATAATATTAATAATTTAGCAGAAGATTATAATAAATGTTACAAATTTAATAATGATAAACAAAAAGAAATAAAAAGATTAATGATTGTCGCCCATCCTGACGATGAGACAATTTTTGGAGGCGGTCACTTATTACAAGATAAATATACAGTTGTATGTGTTACTTGCGGTAAAGTTGAATATAGAGTTAGAGAATTTGAAGAAGTAATGAGTAAAACTGACGATGATTATATTATGTTAGGATATACCGATAGAGAGAATTTAACTGGTCCAATAAGCAATTGGAATAATGAATATAATGATATTTATAATTCATTATATGATATCATTAATGGTACTGATTGGGATTTAATTGTAACTCATAATCCTGATGGTGAATATGGACATATTCACCATATAAAAACAAGTGAAATTGTTAGTAAAATTGCCAATAAAAATAAATTATATTATTTTGGACATTGGTTTCACGAAGGAACTAATGGTCCAAGAATATCTGATAACTTATATAATATAAAAATGCAAGATTTAATATCCATATATTATAGGTCACAAGGGACAGCCTTAAATTACAATTATAATATGTTACCTTATGAAAATTGGATTAAATCAACAGAGTGGTAGACTCTGTTTTTTAAAAAATTAAAAAACGAACAAAATTTCTGCTTGATTTTTCGTCTTGGGGGGGGGGTATAATATATCTAGAAAGTAGGAATTTATAATGAAAAAAATAATGAAAAGTAGAATATTTTTAGTAATAATTACAATGATTATATGTATAAGTGGAACTTTATATGCAGCGGTCACATATAAAGCAACAGATGTAGTATATAATGCCAGTGATGGAACAAGTAAAAATGTAAGTGAGGCTTTAAATGAATTGTATGAAAACAAAAATAAAAATAATTCATCAGTTATATATATTCCAACACTAACATTTTCATCGTCATGTAATGCCAGTAGTTCTATGGGATCAGATTCTTCTGTATCTACTAATACTGTATCAGTTGGTTCTTCAACTACATTTCAATTTACTTTTTCTATAAAAGAATATTCAAAATTATCTATAGAAAGTGGAAATTGTACATACACACTTAAAGATTCAACAAATACATTACCAAATAAAACCGGTACATTAAATAATAGTGATTATGTCAGCACAATTGGATATGACATTCTTGTATTGTCACATAGTATAAATTGTAGTGGTCGTGGTATTGGCACTCATAATTCCAGTGCATCGGGTTCAAGTGCATCGACATTAACTAATTTACGAATAGAATAAAATATACAACAATATATTTATGAAAAAACAACGAATTAATCGTTGTTTTTAAGTATTTTATTATATAATTTTATAGTATTTTTAATTACTTCTTCTTTAGAATATCTACTAGCTTCCTTTCTTATATAGTTGTTATCATATTTTTCATAATGATCAATTAAATATTTAATTTTATCAGCCATATCATCAACATTATTAACTTTGCATATGACTCCAACCTTGGAATTAATGTATTCAGTAGGACCTAAACAATCAGTTGAAACAATAGGTAATCCGGATGCCATAGCTTCAATACCCGGAATTCCAAAACTTTCTAATTCACTAGAAATTAATAAAGCATTCTCTTTTTTTAATATTTCAGCAATTTCAAATTTATTTTTTCTACCTAAAAAAGTGATTTCTTTATGTAAATTTAATTCATCACAAACTTGTTTATAATAATTTTCGTAAAAACCATCGCCTATAACATCTAAATGAATTTTAATGTTTTGTTCTTTTAATTTTTTGATAGCTTTAAAAGCAATATCTAATCTTTTTCCTTCTCTTAAAGCACAAACACTAACTAATTTAAAAACATTATTTCTTTTTCTTACAATATCGTTATTAAAAGGTGTAGTATCAACTAGATTAGGAATAATATAACATTCATTAGTATATTTTAAAACAATATCTTTCATATATTTACTAACCGTTGAATAAGTGGAATTCTTTAAAACAAAATTTCCATATTTTTTTAAAGAATCATTTTTAAAGAATCTTTCTAAATTACCACAATGTTCAGTAACAATTACAGGAATATTGTATTTTTTACCTATAATGCAAGCTGCATAACCAGCTGGAACTGTAACATGAGCATGGATTAAATCAGGTTTTTCATTATATTTTAAATAATCTTTAAAAGCATAATCTAATTTTTTAACATATCTATTAATACCTAGCTTAAAACTAATAGGGGATAAGTTTAATAATTTATATATAGAGACATTATAATTAGTTTCTTTGTCAATTTCTTTTTTCTTCATAAATAGATATTTAAAAGGATTACTCAATCTTTGTCTATCAATAAATAACATATCAGCTTTTATACCATAATTATTTAAAGCATAAGTAAATTCCTTATGATAAACACCCATTAATTTATCTTCACCATTAGGATACCAAGTAGGGATAACTAAAACTCTCATATTTTATAATTAGTCCCTTCATTTTTGTTAATTTCATTTAAACAATCTCTCATAATATCAATTCTACCTCTTTTAGATAAAACTTGGACTAAATCAAATCCTGGTCTTCTGTTTCCTTCAATAAATGTTGCGCCATTTTCTGTAACAGCAACATCCCATCCAACAACATGAATATTTTTATTTACTAAAGCAGCATCAAGAACTAATTTTTTAACTTTATCCCAGTTAGGAATTTGAAATCCATCAAATTTAATACCTGACTTAGGATGTTTATCAAAATATTCTAGATTTTTATTAAAAGCAGAACCAACTAATTTACCACTTTTAATATCAACTAAACAAGCCATGCCACCTTGATGAAAGTTGTCAACTGAAGCAGTACCATCACTAAAGCGCATACAAGCAAATAAAATTTTTGATTTTCCATTATATCCAAAAGTCATAATTCTAATAGTATTAACACTACTATCTACAATTTTACTTATTTCTTTGTTTTGAATAACATATTCTTCTAAAAATAGCTTTTCATTTTTTAATTTATCATAAAATTCTTTGATATCTTTAATGTCTTTTGAATATAATTTTTCAACCCCATGTCCACCTAAACCATCATAAGGTTTACTCATAAAATATTCATGTTTCTTTAAAAATTCTTTTAACTCTTCTAAGGATCCATTATCAAAAAAATCTCTATCAATATAATCTTTAAAATTTCTTAAAAAATTAGTTTTAATTGTGAAGAAAGTTTTATATTTAGAAGGAGATACTATTTCATAAAATTTATCCTGATGTTTTATGGTAGCATACTCCATAATTTCTTTTTTACTTTTTTTATAAAGTTCATAATTTAAAAAGTCACTATATCCACAACCAATTAATCTAAAAGTGTTTATGAATTTAAATTTCAACTTAGGATAACTAATATTTTCTTTAATACTAATTTCTTTTAGTTTTTTATTAAATCTCTTTAAATTACCACTCATTGCATAACTAACAATACTCATAAAATCACTCCATTATTTTTTTATATACATCTTCAATATCCATATCAATTTTATTGTTATAATATGGTTTTAAGTGTAAATGAAAATGTTTAACTTCTTGAACGTCACCATTATTTTGAATTAAAGTTAAACCATCAATATTTAATTTTTCTTCTAATTTTTTCTTTAGAATACGCGCTACATCAAAAATATGTAATAAAGTTTCATTATCGATGTTAACTAAATCTTGATAGTGTTTTTTAGGAATAATTAAAGTATGTCCTGGACTATCAGGATTAATATCTAAGAAAGCATAAACTAAATTATCTTCATATATTTTATATGACGGAATATCTCCATTAATAATTTTACAAAAAATACAATCCATAATTATCATCTCCTTTTAAAATTATATCAAATAAATTTTCAAAAATAAACATATAATTAAGTATGAAAAAAATAATAATAGGAATAGTAAGTAGACCAATTCACTCAAATAGTGATAGAAATATGTTAGGTGTATATGAAACATATTTAAGAAGTGTGATTAAAGCAGGGGGTATACCTTTAATAATAAGCCCAACGGCTAATATCGAATATGAAAAATATAATAAACATGTAGAATTAACTGAATCAGAATTAGAAAACTTAGAATATGTTTTAAACTTATGTGATGGAATAATTATGCCTGGTGGTGAAGAACCATTTAAATATGATTATTGCGTTTTGAAATATGCCATAAAAAAGGATATCCCAATATTAGGAATATGTCTAGGTATGCAGATAATGTGTTCTTTAAATGATTATAATTTAGTACCGGCTTACAATCATTATTTGACTAATCATAAAATATATTTAGAAGATTCTAAATTAAAAGAAATTTTTAATCGTGACATATTATATGTAAATAGTAGGCATAAAGAGCAAACTAAAAATAGTGGTATTTATAAAGTAGTAGCTAGAAGTGATGATGAGATAATAGAAGCCGTGGAATTAGATACCAATACATTTAATGTAGGTGTACAGTGGCACCCAGAAGATATGAAAGAGCAACAAATATTATTTGATAAATTTGTAAAAACAATAAAAAAACAAAAGAAATAGCTTTTGTTTTTATTGTGAACACTGCGAGTATTCATATATATTAAGTGTATATATGAAAAAAATATGCAAAAAAATAATAAAAATGTGGTAAAATATATTTAGGTGATAATATGAATATTGAAGATATAAATTTAAAAAAGGATGTTAGTATAGTATTTATGGGAACTCCTGATTTCTCAGTTCCTATTTTACAAGGACTAATTGATAATTATAAAGTTAAAGCAGTTGTAACTCAACCTGACAAACCAGTAGGAAGAGATGGGGAAATTAAATATTCTCCAGTTAAGCAGTTAGCGCTTGATAATACGATTTTGGTACTTCAACCAGTAAACTTAAAAGAAGAATGGAAACAAATTACTGATTTACATCCAACTTTAATTGTAACTTGTGCTTATGGGCAAATAGTACCAAGAGAAATATTAGTATATCCAGAATATGGTTGCATTAATGTTCACGCCTCATTACTTCCAAAATTAAGAGGTGGCGCACCAATTCATAGAGCAATTATAAATGGTTTTAAAGAAACTGGAGTAACAATTATGCATATGGCCCCAAGTTTGGATACTGGTGATATTATTTCTCAAAAAAGCATTGAAATATCAGAAACAGATACAGCTAGTACATTACATGATAAACTAAGCATTCTAGGTAGAGATTTATTATTAGAAACTTTGCCAAGCATCATAGATGGAACAGCTCCACGTACAAAACAAGATGATTTTGAATCAACTTACGCTTCTAATATATCAAAAGAAGACGAGAAAATTGATTTTAGTAAAACTAAAAGACAAATATATAATCAAGTAAGAGGATTAAATAGTTGGCCAGGTGCTTATACTGTTTTAGAAGGAAAAAGAATTAAAGTTTGGGAATGTAGAACAACAGATGAAAATTATTCTATTTTATTAGACGGAAAAATAACAAATATTTATCCTGATGGAATTGGAGTAAAATGTGTTAATGGAGAAGTTGTTTTAACTGTAATTCAACCTGAAGGTAAACCTAAAATGAAAGCAACTGATTATTTGAATGGAATTCAAGATAAGAATTCATTAATTGGTAAAATATTTGAATAATATTGCTTTTTATATTAAAATGTGTTAAAGTGTTAAATAGATTTGGAGGAAATTATAATGATGACTTTATTAATAATTATATCTGTTTTCCTAATAGCAATCGTTTTATTACAAGCAGGTAAGGCTGAGAGTTTAGGTGCATTAAATGGTGGTAATGATTCATTATTTAAAAACAGAAAAGAAAGAGGAGGAGAGTTATTTATTACAAGATTAACTCTTATCTTAGGAATATTGTTTATTGCGATAACAATGTATATGGGATTTTAAAGATAATGAAAATATGAAAATTGGCTATGCCAATTTTTTTGATTAAAAATTCTTTTTTTAAAAACTACTAATTTTCTCAAAAATAATAAAAAACTACCTTCAATTTTAAATATTGACTAGATCAATTTCTAAAATTGACTTGCAAAATAACAAAATTGGTCATTTTACATTAAAACAAATAAATGATATTCTTTCTTTACCAGAGGAGGAATGCTTATG
>CAKPKR010000010.1 GCA_934167465.1 uncultured Bacilli bacterium
TGGGCGTAGGAAAATTGAGGAGAGCTGTTCCTAGTACGAGAGGACCGGAATGGACATACCTCTGGTGTATCTGTTGTCACGCCAGTGGCAGTGCAGAGTAGCTATGTATGGAATGGATAACCGCTGAAAGCATCTAAGCGGGAAGCCAACTTCAAGATGAGTTTTCCCTTCTTTATGAAATAAGTTCCCAGAAAGACTATCTGGTTGATAGGCTAGAGGTGGAAGCATGGCAACATGTTGAGCTGACTAGTACTAATAGAACGAAGATTTAATCATTTATTATATTTAAATTGATTGAATAGCACATTATCATGTTTTCAGAGAATTATTTCTCTAATATTTAAATTTGTGACGATAGCAAAGAGGATACACCTGTTCCCATCTCGAACACAGAAGTTAAGCTCTTTTACGCCGAAAATAGTGTAAGCTAAGATAGGAAGTCGCAAATTTTTTTTTATATTTTTTTAGAAATATTTTCTGAAAACATGATAAGAAATTGTAAATATTACAATTTTTTTTTATTCTACTTGTATAAACAGATACAATTTTGATATAATTTTAATAGGTGATATATATGGAATATAAAATTACAACAAACAATGAAATAGACACTATTGAATTAGCGCAAAATCTTGAATCTGAAAAATTTCCCAATATGATTATTTGTTTAGATGGAGAATTAGGTAGTGGTAAAACAGTTTTTACAAAAGGAATTGCTAATGCCTTAGGAATTGAAGAAAATATTACTTCACCAACATTTACAATTATTAAAGAATATGAAGGGGAATTGCCATTATATCATATGGATGTTTATAAATTAGATGGTAATACTGATGGTATTGGTATAGAAGAATATTTTACTAAAGGTGGTGTAGTTGTTATTGAATGGGCAAGTACTATTAAAGATATACTACCTGATGAAAGATTAGACATTAAATTTAAAGTATTAGATGAAAACAGAAGATTATTAATATTAACACCCCATGGAAAAGAATACGAAGAGTTATGTGAGGCAGTATTATGATAACTCTTTTTTTAGATACTTCCACTACTAAATTTATTGTAGGAATTTATAAAAATTTTGATTGTCTTTTTTTAGATGTTGATAATAATAATAATGATTTGTCTAGTAAAGTTTTACCTACAATTGATAATGCCATTAAAAAATGTGATTTATTATTGGATGATATAGACAAAATTATAGTTGTAAATGGTCCAGGATCTTTTACTGGAATAAGAGTTGGAGTAACAATTGCTAAAACATTAGCTTGGACCAAAAATATTGATATTTTAACTATTTCTTCATTAGAGTTATTAGCTACTACAAAATCTTCTAAAGAATATGTTGTACCATTAATTGATGCTAGAAGAGATTATTTTTATGCAGGTGTTTATTTAAATGGGAAAAATATTATAAATGATCAATATATATCAAGAAGTGAATTATTAGAAAAAATTAAAAAAATAACTGATATAGATAATGTTTACTTTGTTAGCTATGATAATATAGATAATTTAGATACTCATTCTCCAGAATTAGTTATTGAAAAGATAATAAAAAAATATTCTAATAAAAAGTCTTTAAATCCACATAGTGTTAATCCAAATTATTTAAAAAGAGTGGAAGCTGAAGAAAAATTAGATGATAAAAGAAACAAATAATATTGATTTAATTAATGATTTTCTTAGTTTTTTTAATACTGAATATGTTGATAATCCTTTTAGAAAATATATAGTTTATGATGATATTGCTATATTAGTATATAGTGAAATTTATGATAGATTAGAAATTGATTATATATATGTTTTAGATGAGTATAGAAATCATGGTATTGCTAGTAAATTATTAGATTATTTGTTTTCAAAATATAAATTTAGTTGTTCATTGGAAGTAAGATGTGATAATGTATCCGCTATTAATTTATATAAAAAATATGATTTTAAAATAGTTAGTATTAGAAATAATTATTATGGAAATATAGATGGTTATTTAATGATTAGGAAGTGATTTTGATGAAAGATGTATATATATTTGCAGTAGAATCTAGTTGTGATGAAACAAGTGCTTCAATTATTAAAAATGGACATGAAGAGATTGCTACTACTGTTTTAACTCAAATGGATATTCATGCTCTTTATGGTGGAGTTGTTCCCGAAATAGCAAGTAGAAAACACATTGAAAATGTTACTATAGTTTTTGAGGAAACTTTCAAAAAAGCAGGTTTATCTATTGATGATATGGATGCTGTTGCTATAACTTATGGCCCAGGATTAATTGGCTCATTATTAGTTGGCGTTGAGGCTGCAAAAACATTGGCTTATGCCCATAATAAACCCATTGTTCCTGTACACCATATAGCAGGACATATATATGCCAATAACTTGGAAAAACCAATGCAATTTCCTTTAATAGCACTTGTTGTTAGTGGTGGTCATACTGAATTAATTTATATGAAAGAAGATTATTCTTTTGAAAAAATAGGTGGTACTTTAGATGACGCTGTTGGTGAGGCCTATGATAAAGTTGCTCGTGTTATGGGACTTAAATATCCAGGTGGGCCATTAATAGATGAATATGGTCACAAAGGCAACGATACTTATAATTTGCCTATGCCATTAAATGATAATTCATATAATTTTAGTTTTAGTGGAATTAAATCTGCGGTTATTAATTTAATTCATAATGAAACTCAAAGAGGCAATGAAATTAATGTTTATGATTTAGCAACCTCTTTCCAAGAAAGAGTTGTTGGTATTTTAGTAAAAAAGACTATGAGAGCTTTAAAAGAATATAATTGTAATAATTTAATCATTGCTGGTGGTGTTTCTGCTAACAAAAGGCTAAGAGAATATATGAAAGAAGAATGTGAAAAAAATAAAATTAATTTGACAGTTCCTAATATTAAATACTGCACTGATAACGCTGCAATGATAGGTGCAGCTGGATATTATGCCTACAAACTTGGAAGAAGGGCTTCAATTGATTTAAATGCTAAAGCAAATGATAAATTAAATTAAAAGAAATTAGGTTATCTAATTTCTTTTATAATAGGATCAAAATTTTCTATTGCATCCACTAATTTAGGATGTTTAATAACAAAATGAATTGTTGGATTAGAATTTTTAGAAATTACAACATAATTATTTTTTAAAATAGTTACATTAATATTTTTAAAAGTTCGATAATTACTTTTAGTAACTATATAATTAGTTACTTTTTTTTCATATTTTAATGTTGAATTTAGATGTTCTAAATATTCTTCATATGTATAACTTATTTTTTTATTATAAAAAATATTTTCTAGTGATAAATATATATCTTCAGCAAAATTTTTTTCATTAATTTCATATATAACATCATTTATTTTGTTATTCCTTAAAATTGATTTTATATTTTTTTCTTCATCTAATTTATAACATAGTATATTATTTATTTCTTCTTCACTTATATTATTTCTTTTTAAAATTTTTATTAATAATTGGTTTTCAATTGTAAATAATGGTAGTGAAGACAATATTCTTTTTCTATCACAATTAATTTTCGAATCATTTAGCAAGAATATTTTATATTCTTCTTTATTTTCTTCTTTATATATATTCATTAATGGATTTGCTTTTTTTAATAATAAGTCTGTTTTTTGTTTGTAATATGCTATTTCTTTATTGTTAATAGTCAAATAATATTTTCCTTTATTGTGGAATCCTTTAATGCATTCTCCTGTTAGTGCAGCACTACCTGAAACATAGTCAAAATGATGATATACAGAATTTTTTACTTCTTTTAAATAATATGGAGTTACTTGACCAGTCATATAAATAGGTATCCAGCTTTCTAAACCTAACATCATTTCATTAAATGGTCGATCTAGATTATGAATTATATTTAAATGGAGTCCTTTTTTTAAACACATTGCAATGGCAAACATCCATTTTTTTCCAAATTCTATATCTTCAGCCATATCTTCCATAGGCATATCACTACACATAAAAATATCATCTTTTGATTTTGATAAAACTGTTGTTTTGAAAAAATCAAGTTCTCCTTTTTTCATCTCTTCTACGCCATAATATGTTTTAGTTTTCCCTTTATAGAATGGAATATTAGGAACCTTTAATTCATCAAACTTTATTGCTTTTATATAATCATTAAGATTAAAGTCGTTCAATTTTTCTAAAAAGTTGTCAATTTGTTTATTATCTTCATTATTTAAAATCCATTGTTTAATTTTATCTTCATTTATTTCATTACAATTTATTAGAATACTTAGCATTTTTTTGGATTCTACATTATCATACTTTTTAGTAATATATGATGTTATTGAACTAATAAATCTTTGTTTATTTGATGGAATTCTTTCACCATTTCTAATTCTAGAAAGATAAGAAGCGTCAAAGTTTAAAAACCTTGCTAACTCGCTAGCATTTATATTTAATCCATTAATTAATTTGTTTAAATTATTTCTTATTATTTCAAAGTTATAATTGTCAGTATGTTTATTGAAGTCTTCTAATATATCTTCATTTTTATATTTACCATTGGATAAAATAGCTAAAGAATTACTTATTTTTTTTAGATTTTTATCAGTAGGTATTCTACTTCCGTTTCTATATCTACTTATTAACGATTCTGATAATTGTGCATTAATTGCGATATCTTTTGAACTACAATTGATTAGTTTGATGTATTTATCTAATGTATCATTAAATTTCATAATATTAATCACCGTTTATAATATATCAAAAAATTGCCTATTTTTCAATCTAACACATATATTGACAAAATGTCATTGACTTTTTTGTAAATTTTCTTTTTAAAATTTTATAATTATACTATACTTAAAGTAGAAATATTTGTATATTTTTATTTATTCTTGTAGCTTAATATAAGTAGGAAGGTGATAGTATGGCATTAATTAAATGTCCTGAATGTAAGAATAATATTAGTGATCAAGCAGAAGTTTGTCCAAAATGTGGATATGAATTCAAAAAAGAAAGTAATGTAAGAACGCATTATAAGAATTCTAATAAACCTAATTATAGTTGTATAATTATTATAGTAGTTTTATTAGTTGGTGCATATTTTATATTTGGTCAAAACAAAACCAATAATAATGGTGGTAATGGTGGAACTGGAACAGGTGGTGGAGATAATCCAACTACAACACCATCAACTAATACTGGATACTCTGTTTATACTAGTCCTTATTTAGGAATATCTTTTGAATATCCAAATAATTATAAAGTAGCAACAGATGATGATGGTTATATTTATGTAGGCCAAAATACTAATAATAATAAAGTAGTGATACCTTATGTAATTATTGGTAGATATGATAACTTTAATGATCAAGTAACATTTTTGACTAGTTTTACTAACTATATGAAGAAAGAGTATAGTGATCTTGTAATAACTATTGATTTATTATCTGGAACTATTGGAAATAAATTGGTTTATGGACTTGCTTATAATTATAGTAGTAATGGTCATCTAATTGTTGATAACCGTTATGCAGTCAATATTAATAATAGAATATATATGATTGGTTCTAAAGAGGAAAACACTAATTCGACCGAGATTAATAGTGTAGTTGAACATATTATATCTACTCTAACAGAAGGAGGTAATTAGGGTGGCATTAATTAAATGTAGTGAATGTGGTAATGAAATATCATCAAGTGCGAAATTTTGCCCTCATTGTGGTTTAAAAAATGAATTACATTTTTGTCCAGAATGTGGCGCTAAATTAAAAGGTAATGAAAATAATTGTCCAGAATGTGGCTTCCCTGTTGCTAAAAAAAATGCAGCAAGTATTGTAACTGAAAATTTAGATAAAATAACAGGTGCTAAATCTGAAAGTTATGTTACTTTTAAAGATTTATTTAAAAATACTTTTAAAAAGCATACTGAAGAGGAATTAGATGAAGTGTTTGTTTGCGGTAGCAAAACAACAACACCAGATGTAAAAGATATTAATCCTAAAAATGCTAGTGCTTGGGTATATTTTAAAATATTTGTATTTTTCTTAATATCTTATATTGTTACTAGAATTGGGTATATAAATTATGGTAATCTTAACTTTTTGCCAGCTATGATTATGTTAGGGGCATTTGCTATGCCTGTATCAATATTGATTTTCTTCTTTGAAATAAATTTATTTAAAAATATTCCATTCTATAAAGTAATGAAATATTTCGTTTTGGGTGGTGCTTTATCACTTATAGTAGCAATTCTTTATTTTGATATTATAACTGTTGCTGAACTTGATTATAAAGGTGCATTAATGGTTGGATTAATTGAAGAAGTAGCAAAAGCTGTTATAGTGGCATTGTTTTTGTTCAAAAGTGAAAAATGTAATTATATATTAAATGGATTATTGGTTGGAGCTGCTGTTGGAGCAGGATTTGCCGCATTTGAAACGGCTGGGTATATATTAAAATATGGTTTAAATGGTGGCGATGCTGTTATGTTACAAACCCTAAGACTTCGTGGTTTCTTAGCCCCAGGTGGTCATGTGGCTTGGGCTGCAATTGAAGGTGCTGCTTTAATGTATGTTAAAGGATTTGGAAAATTAGATAAGAGTCATTTAAATGATAAGAGATTTCTACTTATTTGTTTAATTCCTGTTCTTTTACACGGTATCTGGGATATGCCAATTGATTTACCTTATTATTCAGTACAAATTGGTTTGACAATAGCTGCTTGGTTAGTTATAATTTATTTCATTAATTTAGGTTTAAAACAAATTGATGATGCTAAAAAATTAAGTAAGACAAAAAAACAAGAGAGTTAAAAACTCTCTTTTAAAATCGAATTTATAATTTTAATTACTTCATTTTTCATTTCATCATAGTTTAATAAGCTATGTTTATGATAAACAATCTCGTGACAATAATTCTCAACGATTCCAATAATTATATGTACTTTTTCAGCTATATTTTTAATTTTGAAATTATTTTTAACTAGCAAATCAACTATTTCTTTTGTAGTATTAATTTCTTTATCGTGAAATATTTTAGCAATATCATTATCTAAATGAGATAGAGCAATCATTTCTTCGTGAGCCTTCTTTGATAAAGTATGCTTTTTAATAAATATATTTAGCATTTGATCTAATAGTTTTTCTAAATTGTCAAATTTAATTTCATTGTTTTTTAGAACATCAACAATTGGAAACATTATGTTGTCAGAGTAATTTTTTACACCCTCAATAAATATTTCTTTCTTATCATTAAAATATTGATAAATAATGCCAGTTGATACTCCTGCGTATTTAGCAATATCATTAGTATTAGTATTATAATATCCATTTTCACACATCAATTCAAAGCCTTTTTCAATAATTTTATTTCTTTTTTCAATTGATCTTTTTTGAGTTGGGATTCTAATTTCTGACATTATATCACTTCCTTAGTAACCATTATACCTCTAAAACAAATTTTTTTCAAATAAATGTGATAAAAATATCATATTTTGTTGACTTGTGAATATTATAAATGTATAATTATATTAAATGTGAAATAAATATCATATATGTAGGGAGATGAATTATGGAAGAATTAATTAATTTTAAAAATGTAAAGAAAACATATATCGTTGGAGAAAAAAAATTCAATGCTTTAGATGGAGTAGATTTTACTATTAATAAAGGTGAATTTGTTGTTATTTTAGGACCTAGTGGAGCAGGTAAATCAACACTTCTAAATTTATTAGGTGGTATGGATAAAGTAACAAGTGGTAAGATAAAAATCGGAGATGAAATTATATCCGACTATAGCGATTCTGAACTAACTAATTATAGGGCAGAAAATATCGGCTTTATTTTTCAATTTTATAATATTTTACCAACACTTACAGTTTTAGAAAATGTTCAAATTGTAAATGATATTGTGAAAAAACCAAAGAATGCTAAAAAGATATTGAAAGAGGTAGGACTTGAGAAACATTATAATAAATTTCCTAATCAATTATCAGGTGGGGAACAACAAAGAGTTTCAATAGCAAGAGCAATTGCTAAAGATCCAATATTACTTTTATGTGATGAACCAACAGGAGCATTAGATTCAAAAACTGGTGTTGAAGTATTAAAATTATTAAAAAAACAATGTGATGCTAACAACGGAGAAAATACAGTTGTTATTGTTACTCATAACTCTTTGATTGCTGAAATTGCCGATAGAGTAATAAGATTAAAAAATGGTAAGGTTGAAAGTAATGAAATTAATAAAAAAACAAAAGACATAGATGAGGTTGTGTGGTAATGTTAAGAAAAAAAATGTTTCGCGATATATTACAAAATAAATCGCAATTTATAACAATATTTTTAATGGTATTAATAGGAGTTATGGTTTATGTAGGAATTGAATCTTATATGGATGGTATGACTAATGCAGCCGATAAATTCTATTTTGAAAATAACTTACAAGACTTAAATGTAATGGGTTCTAATCTAACTCAAGATGATTTAAAAACTATTAAATCTTTAGATAATGTAAAAGATGCCGAAAGAAAATTAGTTGTTACAGGAATAGATGGTGATGATAAAGATAAAACTTATTTGATTAGTTTTATTGAATCAAACAATATTTCAAAATTTTATGTAGTTGATGGTGAAAAATTTGATGTTTCTAAAAAAGGCGTATGGATTGATAATTTTTATGCAGAAAAAAATAATCTAAAAGTAGGAGATACAATAAAAATCCAATATGACACATTTACTTTAGAGGAAAAAATATTAGGACTTATTAATGTTCCAGATCATATTTATGATATAAAAGACGAGTCAGAACTTGTTCCTAATAGAGAAATTTTTGGATTCGTTTACTTATCATCTAATGAAATACCAGACAGTTATATAAAAGATATGGTAATTAAAAATTCTGGATTAACTGAAGAATTATTTGATATTTATATGCCAGATTTTAATTATAAGGATTATATTCCATATAACTATATTATGGTAGATGTTGATAAAAAATCAAATGTAAATAAAGTTAAAAATAGTATTGAAGATAATGTAAAAGATGCTTTAGCAATTATAAAGATAGAAGATACTGCTTCTTATACTATGTATCAAGGAGAAATTGATGAAGGTGCTTCATATGTTGGTATCTTTTCAGGCTTATTCTTATTTATTGCAATGCTATCAGTTATTACAACAATGACTAGAGTTATTAAGAAACAAAAATTACAAATAGGCACATTAAAAGCTTTAGGATTTAAAAACTATAGAATATCTTTACATTATATTGGTTATGGTTTTTGGATTTCATTAATGGGAGCTATATGTGGTATCATTTTAGGAAGATATTTTATTGGTAGTGTATTTTTAAATTTGGAAATGTCTTTCTTTGAAGTACCTAATGGAAAACCAATAATTAATAATATGAGCTATGTAGTAGCTACATGTGTAGTTCTAATTGTTTCATTTATTACTTATTTAACTTGTAGAAAAGAATTGAAAAAGATACCAGCAGAATCTCTTAGAAATGAGTTTCCTAAGGTTAAAAATGGTAGTTTAAATATTACAACTAAAGGACTATTTAAAAAACTAGGATTTTCTAGTAAATGGAATTTAAGAGATATAATTAGAAATAAATTTAGAATGGTTACAGCTGTAGTTGGAATTGTTGGTTGCTGTACTTTGATTGTTTGTGCTTTTGGAATGCTTAATAGTATGAATCATTTTATTAAACTACAATTTGATGAATTATATAATTTTGATTATAAATTAACTTTAAGAGAAAATCTAAGTCAAGAAAAATTAGATGAAATAGAAAATAAATATGGGAAATCTACTAGTGAAACATTAGGAGTTGAATTAGTAAATAATGATGTAAGAGAATCCAATACAATATTTGTATCAGATGCTTCTAACTTAGTGAGATTTAAAGATAAAAATGATAAATTTATGAAAATTGATTCGAATGAAGGAATTTATGTTACAATTAAATTAGCCCAAAATAATGGTTATAATATTGGTGACACAATTAAGTGGCATATTTATGGTGATTCTACTTATTATGAGTCTAAGATAATTGGATTTAACAAAGATCCTCAAAATCAAAATTTAACTATGACTAAAGAATATATGGAAAGTTTAGGATTAAAATATATTCCAGATTCATTATATACAAACTATAATTTAAAAAATATTAAAGAAATAGATGGCGTAAGTTTAATTCAAGATATTGCTTCATTAAAAACAAGTATGGAATCAATGCTATCAACGATGAAATCTATGATTACTTTAATTATTTGTTTTGCTATTTTGTTGGGGGCAATTATAATATATAATATGGGTATACTATCATATAGTGAAAAACAATATCAATTTTCAACTTTAAAAGTGTTAGGATTTAAAGATAAGAAAATTAAAAAAATATTTGTTCAACAAAATATTTGGATTACTTTTTTATCAATTATAATTGGATTACCTAGTGGTTATTTTCTAACTTCTTGGTTATTTAAAGCTTGTTTAGATGATAACTTTGATTTTAATGTATATATTAATATTAGTACATATATAATTGCTACAATTGGAACTTTCTTAGTATCATATATTGTTTCAAAATTGTTAGCAAAAAAAATAAATAAAATAGATATGGTAAGTAGCTTAAAAGGAAACGAATAGGAGGTTTTCTATGAAGAAATATAGATATAATATAAATAATTTGGATTGCGCAAATTGTGCTAGAGAGGTAGAAGAATCTCTAAATAATAATAAAGATTTCCAAAATGTTAGTGTTAATTTTAATACATTAAAGTTAACATATGAATCCGACATTGATTTTTCGATTAGTGAATTAAATAAATTAGTAAAAAAAGTAGAACCAGATGCTTTCATTTCTAGTGAAGAAGTAAATCATAAAAAAGAATATAATTTAATTATTTTAATTGTTGCTTTAATTATTGGTATATTAGGTTGTTACTTAGAAATTCCTAATTATTTAAAAATATTATTATATATTATTTCTTATTCTTTATTATTGTACCGAACTACTATCAATGCAATTAAATTATTGTTCAAAAGTAAAACTATTAATGAAAATGCTTTAATTACTATTTCTTGTATAGGTGCTTTAGCAATTGGTGATGTAATGGAAGGAATGATGGTAATAACTCTATATACCATTGGTAAAATATTAGAGGAAAAAGCCATTAATAATTCAAGAAAATCTATTAAAGATTTACTTGATATAAAACAGCCATTTGCTAACAAAAAAATAAAAAATGAAGTTCAGAAAATAAATGTAGAAGATATTAAAATTAATGATATTTTAGTAGTTAAAAAAGGTGAAAAAATACCTGTTGATGGTGTTGTTGTCAACGGAAGAACTTATTTAGATACTTCAGCTTTAACTGGTGAATCAGAGTTAGAAGTTAAAAATATTGATGATGTGGTTTTATCTGGAACTATTAATGTTGGTGATTTAATAGAGATGAGAGCAACTTCTTTATTTGAAGATTCAACTGTTGCCAAAATATTAGACTTATTAGAAAGTGCCACTGATAAAAAAACTAAAACAGAAACGATGGTTTCAAAAATTAGTAAAGTATATACACCAATTATAATAATTTTAGCTATATTAATTATTATAATTTTACCTTTATTTAATGTATCCTTATCTGATAGTATATATCGTGCTTTAACTTTCTTAGTTATTTCTTGTCCTTGTGCAATAGCGATTTCTGTTCCTCTTTCTTATTTTACGGGAATAGGAGTAGCAAGTAAAAAGGGAATTTTAATTAAAGGAAGTAATTTTTTAGATAATTTAAGTAATGCTAAAAAGATTATATTTGATAAAACAGGTACACTTACAAATGGTACATTTAGTGTTTTAGATATCGAAATATTTGATAAAAGTTATACTAAAAAAGAAATTGTTGATATTTTAGTTAAAGGTGAATCTTTTTCAAACCATCCTATTGCTAAATCGATATTAAGTTTAACAGATACTAAAATTGATAATAGCGATGTGAAAAAATATAAGGAAATAGATGGTAAAGGAATTTATTTTGAACTAAATGATAGGAAGATATCAATTGGTAACAAAATACTATGTGATTGTGATGAAGAAGCAGTTTTACATTTAAATATAGATGGTAAACATATAGCTTCAATTACAATTAGTGATGGTATCAAAGAAAATGCTAAAGAAACGATAAAAGAACTAAAAGAACAAGGTATTAAAACTTATATGTTTACAGGTGATAAAAAAGATATTGCCTTAGATATTGGTAAGAAATTAGGTATAGATGATATTAAATATGAAATGTTGCCTACTGATAAATTTGAATGTTTTGAACAAATTTCTAAAGATAATGAAATTGCTATATTTGTTGGTGATGGAATTAATGATGCTCCAGTTTTAAAAAGAGCTGATATAGGTATTTCTATGGGTGGTGTTGGAACTGATTCAGCAATTGAAGCAAGTGATATAGTTTTAATCTCTGATGATTTAGAAAAAATATTGCAAGCAATTAATTTATCTAAATATACAAAGTATATTATAAGAGAAAATTTAATATTTGCTATAGCAGTTAAAATTGTCATATTATTATTTAGCATTTTTGGTTTAGCCAATATGTGGTTAGCTGTTTTTGCTGATACTGGTGTAACACTATTAACTATTTTAAATACTTTAAGAATAATAAAAAAAGGTTAGTTTTTACTAACTTTTATTGTTTAAAAATATTTATGATAATATAAATATAGGAGGTAGTTATTGAAAAATCAAAAGTTTATTTTATAAAAGAGATTAATTCAGAAAATTTGATTAAAATTTATGATGCTTTAGGTGTTGATTTATCAGGTAAAAGTGGAGTTAAAATTTTAACTGGTGAACCAGGTGGACACAATTTTTTAAATCCAAATTTAATTAAAGATTTAGTAAGAAAAATAAATGGTATTATTATTGAATGTTGTACTGCTTATGTTGGAAAAAGACAAGATCCAAATCATTGGCAAGCTATTAAAAATCATGGTTTTTATGATATAGCTCCTTGTGATATAATGGATGAATTTGATGAATTTGAAATTCCAATTAATAATGGTTTTCATTTTGATAAAGATATTGTAGGAGAACATTTAAAAAAATATAATTCAATTTTAATGTTATCTCACTTTAAGGGACATGCTATGGGTTGCTTTGGCGGAGCTTTAAAAAATATGTCTATAGGTATGGCTTCTACTAAAGGAAAATTAAATATTCATTCAGCAGGTAAAACTTTAAATCAACAAGAAACTTGGAATAATTTACCACCACAAGATGATTTCTTAGAATCAACGGCAGATGCTAGTAAGGGAATTATTTCATATTTTGGAAAAGAAAATATTGTTTATATTAATGTTGCTAACAATTTATCAGTTGATTGTGATTCTTATTCTAATCCAGCTGATCTTGAAATGAATGATTTAGGTATTTTTGCTTCCTTAGATCCGGTAGCACTTGATTAAGCTTGTTATGATGCAGT
This sequence comes from uncultured Bacilli bacterium, assembly GCA_934167465.1. Taxonomy (GTDB): domain Bacteria; phylum Bacillota_I; class Bacilli_A; order RF39; family UBA660; genus CAJOJO01. The sequence goes on from CAKPKR010000010.1 coordinate 13,475, forward strand.
TATAAATTCTAATGATGAGGGTAAAAAAGCATTAATCGAAAGAATGTATTCAAGATATTCAATTCATACATTAGAGGCAGCATATGAATTAGGATTAGGTAATAGAGAATATGAAATAGTTAATCTATAATATTGAATTTATTAGTTTATGTTTTGTTAAATTCAACGAATTATTATAAACTAACTCACTTTGTTTAATGCCAGTATTATTTACTAATATTGGTATTTTTTTTAGCTCTTCATGTAGTTTTTTATATTGAACTTGTTTTTTTTCGTTAGAAATTGGACCTTTACTTGAAGTAATAACTATTTTGTTCTTTATGATAGTGTAATATATTATATTTTCTTCAGAATTTTCATAAAATAAGATTAATTTGTCGGGTAGTAAATTATTTTTAAGATTAATTCTTATTATTGATAATAATGAACTAATATTTTTAATTTCTTCTTTAGTTAATGGTATAATCATACAATCATTATTAATTAAATTGTTGATATATTCATTTAGGAATATAAAGTTACTAAGTTCATTAAAGATAATTATAATTCTTATAATTGGTATAAATGATAGTAATAAAGTAAAAATATTTTTACGTAATACTATTTTGTATTCATCATATCTATAACCTAAAATAGTAATGTTATTTAATATTGTTAAGTCATTAATTATTTTAATTATTAAACATAATAATGTAGTTGTAATATATAATTTTATTATCAATTTGATGCACTTCCTTCTTTATGTTTTTTTTGCCGCGGACTTTAAATTTATCATAGATTATACATTAACGTCAATATTTAAAATATGAAAATTGTATAATTTTACATTTTTTAACGCGACAATTTAAAAAGTTTTTTTAGTGTTTTAATTTAATTTGATAATGTTTATTTTTGTGTTATATAACAACTAAAATATAGTTTTCGTATATAATCAATAGAAAAAGTTAGTTTAATTTTTAACTAACTTTTTTTCAATATATAAAACAATGTAGTACATAATGGCAGATATTATGCAAAGAAGGATTATTCCTGTTACAACTAAGTTTAAGTTGAATACTTGTGAACCATACATTATTAAGTAACCTAAACCTTCTTTTGAAACTAAGAATTCACCCATAATTACACCAATGTAAGCCATGTGGAGAGAACCTATAAATAAAAGCTTTTTTGTTTAAGAACTTGTGAAGTTTGGAGGAATTAAATGGGAAAAGCTAATTGTCCGTTTTGTAATAGCAGAAATACATTTAATATTGCATATGGGTATTTAGGTAAAAAAAAGAAAAAGAAAAATTATATAGAACAAGAAGATATAGGTTTAAATGAATCATATCGTAAAGGTTTTGAAAAATATGATTTTGATGGTGAAAAATTAATAAGTCATTTACCAAATAGGTATTGTAAGGATTGTAAAAATACTTTTCAATCTAGAAAAGTTATGTATACAGTTGATATATCAGTTATTAATTTAATAATTAATATTGGAGATGATTATTATAGATATATATTTGATTTCAGAGATATGAATAATCCGAAATATACTATCAAAATTAATTGGATACCTATTAAAGAAAATATATCACTATGTATTAAAGATAGAAATAAAATACTATATAGTTTTAAAGAATATAAACCTAATTTATGGCATGGACATTATGGAAAGAACTATAATTATAATAAATACTATTGGATATTAAAATGTACTTATTACAACGGTGTTGATTATGTAAAAAGTGGTAATGATAAAGTACCTGATAATTGGGAATGCTTTATCAAACCATTTAAAGAAATATTTAATGAAAATATTTTTGACTTAAAATCCTAGAAATAGGATTTTTTTTATAAAAATAAAGAAAGGGTGATTATAATGTCTGTATTTAAAGTTGAAAAAACTAAAAATTTTACAATTATGAGTAATCACCATCTACAAAATAAAAATTTAAGTTTTAAAGCAAAAGGACTTCTTTCTTATATGTTATCATTACCTGATGATTGGGATTATTCACTTGCTGGACTTCTTGCTAATTCTAAAGAAAAAATAACTTCACTAAAAAGTGCATTGAATGAATTGAAACAAAATGGATACTTATCAGTTATTAAGTTAAATCCTAATCAAACAAAAAGCAAAAAATATGAATATATTTATAATATATATGAAGAACCACATTTAGAACCATATATTCAAAAACAAGATATAGAAAACCTAGACATTGATTTTCAAGACTTTGAAAATCATACACAACAAAGTACTAATAAACAAAATATTAAAAAACAAACAGATAAAGAAGATAAAACCAAAAATAATATTTTTGATGTTCATAATTTTTTAACTATTGATTTAATTGATAGGAAATATATTACAAAAGATGATACTGATATTTATAATTATGACAAACTATTTAAAAACTTATTAAATGAATATGATACAAGCGATATTTTAATGATTTTGCACTATATTATACCAAGAGTACTAGATCGTGATTTTGTTGATGAGAATGGTGAGAAAATAGTTAATAAATTTGGTTATCTAAAAAACTCTATTTTAAATAATATAATAAAACTTAAAAATAATGACCTTCTTTGGGATGAAGAATTAGGATGGTTTAAAGATAACGAGGAAGATATAGAAGAAGAAATAGAAATATAAAATGATAAAATTAATCAATATTATATGTGTTTATTTATTGTTATTCATTAAATATATTACAAAGTTAAAATGAGAATATGTTTTATTAGCATACTCTCATTTTTTAATTTTTAAATTATTAGTTCCACCAACTAACCAATCCATAGAAACATTGTATGTTTTACAAATTGCATAAGCGTTCATAGTAGTTATTAAATTAAAACCAGTTTCATAATGACTATATGTAGTTTGTGAAATTCCACACTTTTCAGCAAATTTTAATTGTGATAGATTCAAACTATTTCTCAATTCTTTCAATCTATTTCCTATTTGTTTTTTGTTAGTTTTAATTTTTCCATCATATTTAATATTCTTTCTAGTAAAACCAACAATAAAATCTAAAGAGAAATTGTATAAATTACAGAACTTAATCAATTTATTAAAAGGAATTGGATTACTTGCAGTTTCCCAACCAGATATAGTTTTTCTACTAACACCAAATACAAATCCAAGTTCTTCTTGTGTCATTTCTAATTCTTCTCTTGCGTACTTTAAATTATTATCTATCATATTTCTATCACCTATAATAATTTTCCCATTAAATTAAGATTTAACCTTGAATGTCTGGTAAATAGGTTAGAAAAGATATATAATTGTATATAGTAAGTTTAGGATTAAAGAAAAGGAGCTATAGTATATGAAAAACGAAAACAATGATTACGTAAATAAAATTACAAGAAAAATGGTATCTAGTTTAAGTCAAATTGTAGAAATACAAGAATATAATTTAGATGATTTAACTATATTAATTAGAGATTTAAAAGAAAGTGAAAAGGAAAAAATAATTGAGGAAATAATAAATAATCAACTAATAGAATTAAAAGAAAAAACAGAGAAAAAAGTTATAAATGTTTTTAAACAAGTTGATGAAATAACAGATTACTTTATTAAAGTATATGATGATTCCGATATTATTAATGAATCTGATGATATTGCAAATGATTTATTGTTTAAAGCACTAGGAAAAAATGGAAGAAAATTAGAGTTTCCTATAAATATTTCTTATATAAAAAATTATTGTTTATCTTCCAATATTAGTGATAATCAGTTATATGATTCATTAGTTTGGGTTGCTCTAAGATTAGTAGCAATTAATTATTGTATTAAATATTATGAGAATCTAGAAGAAGATAAAAACGAGTAGTAAAATAGCAGTACCTCCTAAACTTACATATATTTAAAACAGACAATGTTAAAAAAAGAATAATCTATATATGTAATAATATCTTTTAGAATGAATTGTTAATAATTTGTTCTTTTTTTTACTAATTTTATTGGATATAATGATTAATAAAAAAATAAATGTTATAATTAGAAAGACAAACAGATAAATAGTAATTTGTTAAATAGATTGGAGATGTAAATATGGCTTTTGATTACAAAAAAGAATATAAGGAATTTTATATGCCAAAGAATAAACCTAGTATTATAGAAATTCCTAAAATGAATTATATAGCAGTAAGAGGTACAGGAAATCCTAATGAAGAAAATGGAGATTATAAAAATACAATAGGTTTATTATATGGCATTGCTTATACAATAAAAATGAGTTATAAGGGTACACATAAAATAGATGGTTTCTTTGAATATGTTGTTCCACCACTTGAGGGCTTTTGGTGGCAAGATGGAATGAATGGAACAATTGATTATAATAATAAGGGTGCAATGCACTTTATATCTATTATTAGATTACCAGACTTTGTAACAAAAGCAGACTTTGACTGGGCTATTGAAGAAGCAACTAAAAAGAAAAAACAAGATTTTTCAAGAGTCGAATTTTTAACCTATGATGAAGGAATATGTGTTCAATGTATGCACATTGGTAGTTATGATGACGAGCCAATAACAGTTGAGTTAATGCATAATTTTGCAAAAGAAAATGGATATGAATTAGATATAACGAATACAAGATTACATCACGAAATATATTTAAGCGACCCAAGAAAATGTGATGTAAGTAAATTAAAGACAGTTATAAGACACCCTATTAAAAAAATAAAGTAAAGTATAAATTACAATTTAGTAATTAGTTAGAAAAATAGTAATTTGAAAGTGAGATAATTTATGAAGAAATATATATTAAAT
>CAKPKR010000011.1 GCA_934167465.1 uncultured Bacilli bacterium
TATTTTATTTTTTATTATTTTTTTCATTATAAATTCCTACTTTCTAGATATATCATACCCCCCCCCCAGACGTAAAAGTCAAGTAGAAATTTTGTTCGTGTTTTAAATTCTTGCAATTTATTTTATAATATTATTGAAAAAATTTTTTTAAAATGTTACTATGTATATAGATGAGTTATTACTCATACAATAAAAAAGGATATATCTAATTGTTCAGAGTTAGATACATTCCAAAAGTTTTGAAAGCACTATCCCTCCTGTGATAGTGCGTATTTTATATCTATAAAATGATTTTTGACAATTTTGTAGAACTTTCCTAATAGATAAAAAAATAAAATCAAACTAATTGATTTTATTTTTCATAATCACATTCACTACATTTAATAGTGTTTTTTTTCTTTAAGAGCATTTTGCCACATTCTGGACATTTTTCTCCAGTAGGCATATCCCAATAAGCAGCTTTACAGCTTGGATAATTATTACATCCATAGAAAACTTTTCCTCTTTTAGATTTTTTTTCTATTATTTTTCCATCACAATTTGGACAATCACAAATTTCTATAACTTCTCTTGGAACTTGTTTTATATATTTACATTCTGGATAATTACTACAAGCAGTAAATTCACCATACTTACCTTTTCTAATTACTAAAGGATGACCACATTCCGGACAATCTTCGCCTGTTTTTTCAGGTTCCTTTTTCTCAATTGTATCAAATGCTTCTTTTAAAGCAGGTTCAAAATCTTTATAGAATTTATCTAAAGTTTTATACCATACTAGCTTACCATCAGCTATTTCATCTAATTCTTCTTCCATTTCAGCTGTATATTCTACATTTATAATATTAGAAAAAGCTAGTTGTAACTTATCAGTAACTTCAATACCAACATCCGTAGGAATAAACTTTTTACCTTCGACTTTTACATAGCCACGATCTTTTATATTACTCATAATAGTAGCATATGTACTAGGTCGACCAATTCCTAAATCTTCCATAGTTGAAACTAAAGAAGCTTCAGTATACCTAGCAGGTGGTTCTGTAAAATGTTGTTCTTTCTCAATATTATTACAAACGATAACATTTGATTTATATTCACTAAAAGGTGGTAAAATTTTATCTTTAGTATCTTCATAGTCCTTATATACTTTTAAATAACCATCAAAAGTTATAATTGAACCTGTTGTTTTAAATTTATAATCATTATTGTCTAAAATAACAGTAGTTGTATTAGTTTTAGCCGGTGCCATAAGAGAAGCTAAAGCACGATAATAAATTAACCTATATAATTTATATTCATCATCAGATAAGTATTTTTTAATACTTAATGGGTCTCTTTTGATACTAGTTGGTCTTATTGCTTCATGAGCATCTTGAACATTTTCTGTTTTTTTACTAACTTTAACACTACCTTTATATTCTTTACCATAATTTTTAGTAATATAATCCATAGTTTCAGTTATAAATTCATTAGACAATCTAATTGAATCAGTACGCATATAAGAAATAAGTCCCACAGTTTCATTTTCTAATTCAATACCTTCATATAATTTTTGAGCAACGCTCATAGTTTTTTTAGCATTCATTCCTAATATATTAGAGGCTGCTATTTGAAGTGAACTGGTAATAAAAGGTGGTTTTGAATTTTTATTTTTTTCTTTTTGTTCAATATTTTCTATTTTAAATGAGTTTGATAATTTTTTTAAAATATCATCTGCTTCTACTAAAGAAGAAATTTTTATTTTTTTAGTTTTATAACCAAACAAATCTGAATCAAAATCATTAAATATTGCTTTAATAGTCCAATATTCTTCTGGAACAAAACTATCTCTTTCTCTTTCACGATCAACAATTAATTTTAAAGCTACAGATTGTACTCTACCTGCACTTGTGCCATCTGTTTTACTTTGAATTAGTTTACTCAATCTAAATCCAATAATTCTGTCTAAAATTCTTCTTGTTTCTTGAGAATTAACTAGATCTTGATCTATTTTACGAGCATTTTTAAATGAATTTAAGATAGCGTCTTTAGTTACCTCATTAAATACTATTCTTTCATAATTATTATCAGTTAAACCTAGAGTATCATAAAGATGCCAGCTAATAGCTTCTCCTTCACGATCGGGGTCGGTTGCTAAATAAATAAAATCTGATTTTTTTACTTCTTTTTTTAATTCATCAACATCTTTTTTCTTACCCTTAATTATTGTATAATTAGGCTTAAAATTATCTTCGATATCAACACCTAATCCATATTTACCTTTAGTTGCTAAATCACGAATATGTCCTTTAGAAGAAACAACTTTATAGTCTTTACCTAAATATTCACCTATTGTTTTAGATTTATGAGGTGATTCCACTATTACTAATTTTGTCATAGTCCACTTCCTTTTTCTACTAAATATTTATACATTATTATTTTTTATTTGTCAACTTATTTAAATGTTCTGCCACATTTACTACCAGTTGCTTCTATTAATTTGCCGTCCTTATATATTTTTAAAATTTCACAGTTATTTGGACATAGAGAGCATTCTTCACCTATTGTGTCAAATTTAATATTCCTTATATTTAAATCATATATTTTATTATTTTTATTTTTTGATAATATCGCTATTCCATAAGCCCCCATTAAGTGACCATCATCATCAACGATGATATCACTTTTTAATACTTCTTTAAAATATCTAACCACTCCTTTATTTTTTGATACTCCACCTTGAAATACAATTGGTGATTCTATTTTTTTACCTTTACCAACATTATTTAAATAGTTTAAAACAATGCTTTTACATAATCCTGCAACTATGTCTTCTTTTTTATACCCAAGTTGAGCTTTATGAACTAGGTCTGATTCTGCAAATACGGTACAACGAGCTGCTATTTTAACTGGATTATCTGATAAAATATTACCAAACTCTTCAACATCTATGCCTAATCGTTTGGCTTGACTTGATAAAAAAGCACCAGTTCCAGCTGCACATAATGTATTCATTGAATAATCTGTTATAATTCCATTATGTAGTAAAATTATTTTAGAGTCTTGACCGCCTATTTCCAATATTGTTCTAACATCTGGATGTTTTCTTAGGGTTCCAACAGCATGAGCAGTTATTTCATTTTTTACCATATTAGCATCTAATAATAATCCTATTAGATTTCTAGCACTTCCAGTTGTTCCTATTCCTTTTATTTTATAGTCTTTACTTTTTAAATTTTCGATTAATTTTTTAGTTGCATTTATCGGATTTCCTTCTGTCCAAATATATGAAGATTCAACAATATTATCATCTTCATCAATTATTACTCCTTTTGTTGATATAGATCCTATATCAATCCCTAGATAGTAATTTTTCATTATTTTTCCTCATTTCTATCATATCTCTAAATGCTTCTAATCTAGTTTTTATTCCAACTTCGCTTGTATTAGCGTCGAATGAAAAAAATATTACTGGTACATCATATTCTTTGCATATTTTATTTATTATCGGCATAGCACCTATTTCAGGTGTACAAAATGACGATTTAATATGAATTATGCCATCATATTTATTTTCACATAAATATTTAGTTCTTGCGATATTATCGCTTGCGTCAGCACCCATTTTATATTTTATATATTTTTTTACTGTTTTTAAATATTTTTTTATTTTATATCCTTTTTCAAATAATAAGTAATGAACATTTGTAAATCTTTTTACTTCAATATTATAGACTGCTAAAGTGTTTTCGATAAAATAGTTTGAGAATGGTTCCATTACAGTATATAATTCACCAATAATTCCAACTCTTAATGGATTATTTTTTATTACTTCTAAATTTTTGATTTTTTTAAAGTGTTTTTTATATTTTTTTCTTAAATCAAAATAAGATTTAGTTTCACTAAATGATTTAAGCATTTTTCGGTATTCCCTTTTAAAACTGTTTTCTTCTTTTTCAAAACCTATATTTTCTCTTATATAATCATCTACTTTATCCATATATTTAACCATTTTTGTTGTAATAAATAGGTAATATGCACTTTTTATTATTTTAAGGTTTGGTTCTATTTTTTTCATTTGTTTAATGATTTTAAATATATCCGTTTTTCCTTTGCTTACTAGATTAATATATTCAAATTTATAGTTTAAATCTTCTAATATCTTTGTTTGTAATTCACTATAATAACCATATCTACATCCACCTCCGGCTTGAACTAATATATCCGCACCTTTTTCTAAGGCTTCGATATATGTTCCTAATGTATATTTGAATGGAGTACATACAAAGTCAGGTGAATATTTATTTCCGAGTTCAATTGTTTTATTTGTTATTGGTGGCGAGGTCATTATATTTAAAGTTGTTATATGGCTGAATAAATATTTAATTGGCACATAATAATTACCCATATGTGGGAATGCTAATGTATTCATTGTTTCCTCCTCATTCTTAAAATATCTGTAAAACTTTCAAGTCTTGTTATTAAACCAACATTTGAATCCAAATCATCTATTATTAGATTTAAATATGGTATATCTATTTTTCTTATTACTAATTCGTTTACTAATGAATCTGGACCACAAGGAAATGATGTTAAAAATATTATTCCATCGATCATTCCTTTACATAACTCGATACTTCCGATATTTTCTTTATTATATTTGAAATAACATTCTTTACTTAAATTATAACTTAGTTCATTTGTTTTAATGTTATCAAACTTATCACCATATATTATTTCAATGTTATTTTTTTCCAAATATTTTATTATCGGTATTCCTACTAATTCATCATATAGATTATAAGGATGACCTATTAATAATATTTTGATTTTTTTGCTTAATAGATTATGCATATTATTTCTAATTTGTTTATCTAATTTATTGTTTTCTTCTATTTTACTTCTTAAATAAGCATTTTTAATTTCTTTTCTTTTTTTGTTTAATTGTTTACCCATTTTTAGAAATCCCTTATACTCGGTTTCGCCGTTTGATAAACAAATGTTATAATTTAATATTTTTGTATCTATTAAATTAGTAATGATATCATACAAACTTAAAAAATTAGTGCATGTTTGATTACTGATACCATAGTTATCAATTCTTGGAATTACAATGTAATCAACTTTTTCTTTTAAATAAACTACATGCCCAATGTAATTTTTAAGTGACATACACATTTCATCTACACTATTAGCGTTTCCTAGTTCCATTATTTCTTTATTCGTAGGTGGACTTATTACTACTTCACAATCTAAGTATTTAAAAAAATTGATATATAATTCACTAAAATAATAGTAATATAAACTTCGTGGTATTCCTATTTTAATCTTGTCCATAATATCACCTATTTGAGTATATTTAAATTTGTTATTTTTATGAATATTTTTTCTTTTTTTGACAAAATTATTAATGGAGGTAATTTTATGGATAAACAAAAAATAAAATGTGATGTACATGATTGTAAACATTGTGATTGTGGTTGTGATGAATGTACTTTAAAAAGTATTAAAGTTTGCAATTGTAATGGTTGTGGTGATAAAGAAAAAACTATGTGTGATAGTTACAAAGAAAAGAAAGACAAATAAGTCTTTTTTTAAATTATTAAACAAAAAAACTAGTCTTTAAGACTAGTAATTTTTTTAATGGTGTCCCCTACAAGATTCGAACTTGTGACCGCACGCTTAGAAGGCGTGTGCTCTATCCAGCTGAGCTAAGAGGACAGTCTGTTCAAATGAACAAACTAATTATATACCAAAATTAATTAATTTTCAAGTACTTTTAACTCAGTTTTACAAATTTCTTCATCATTAACTTTATAAACTACTTCTTTTACATCATAATTATCCATAACTGATAAATTAATCATATACATCACTTCTTCCAAAATACTCTTTGTATTCATATCTCCAAATATATATTCGTTAAATACCAAGAATAATACATCTAATTCTTTTTCAGCTTGTAATAATTTAACATTATTACTTAAAAAACTCATTAAATTACTATTATACATATAGGAACTTGCTAATTCATCAATAATTATTTTAATTTTTTCTCTATTGTCATTTACATATTTAGTAACTGGAATATAATATAATTCATCATTGTTTTTAGCGCCATAATATATGGTTACTTTATTAACATCTTTATAATTATCAATATTTACTTCTTTATTTATACCATATGATCTATCTAGTGTGCTTGGTAAATTTATACCAGTTTGTGGTAATTTAGTAAGTATTTCACCATCTATATAAATTATTACTTGTTCAATTTCATCAATACTAGTTAATGTATATACAATAGCTTCTATTATTTTTTCTTCATATTCCTTTTTTACATTTAGTAATTCTTTAGAAAAATCTACCTTAATTAAGTTATTTTCATAACTAATACTATTTATTTTAGTATCTGATGGAATTATTGATTTAAAACCATTTTTTATTTTGTCTTCACCTATTCCATCTTTTATCAAAACCTCCAATAATTCTTTAGCTTTGATATTTATATCATTATTAGAAATTGTTATCATTGTTCTGCTTAAATAATTGTTATCATTTAATAGATATATAATTGATTTAGGACTATCATCAATATATTCTACTTCTTTAGTTGTATTTATTATTTCTTCTTTTGGTATTAAATATAATAATCCGATTGCAAATAAGGTAGCAGAGATTAGTATTATTTTTTTCTTAAGCATATTTTTTAGCATAAAATCACCTAATTAAATATATGAAAAAAATCGTATTATAATACGATTTATATTGTTAATTCTCCGAGTTTTAAAAGTTCAATAACTGCACTTGCTCTTCCTTTTACTCCAAGTTTTTGCATACTATTCGAAATATGATTTCTTACTGTTTTTTCGCTTATATTTAATGTAGTTGCAATTTCACTAGTTGTTTTATTTTTTATTAATAATTCAAATACTTCTTTTTCTCTTTTAGTTAATATACTTTTATTCACTTGATTCCCTCACTTCCTAAGTCGGGTGGTATTAATTCATAAATATTGTATGAATATTTAATATTTAAGTGAGTATATATGCCTAAAATAGATAAATTTTAAGAAATTTCACAAGAATTTATTGTTATTACTGCTTTTGTTTGATATCTTGCTAACGAACTATTAACATCTTCATATATTGAATCACCATAAGCAGTTGAAAAATCTTTTGTAAATGAATCTTTTTTATACGTTCCTTCTGGATAAATTATAATATTTCCAGATATTGATTGTGAAACAGATCCTTTTGATGTATAAGTATCTATAAGTGTTGCTGTTAATGTTAAATTTAAAGTAATTTTATTAAATGAAAAACTTTCATTATTATCATTAGATAAAATTTTTTTAGCATAAATTTCATTAATATTAAGTCCATTAGGTTTCACACGATACCTTCCCAAACCAACAGCATATATTATGTTTCCATAGCTAGATTTATTACTTATAGTCGCGCCACTTTTCTTTATACTAATTTGACTGCCTGAGCTTGAAGAACTACTATTTTGTTTTACATAATATTCCAAACCATATGCTAAACCATCTAAGTTAATAATTATTTCATTATAACTGATAGCATTTTTTGATTTGTCATATAAGTTATTTAAAGCATCTTCCACATTCATACTTGTTCCGTCACTGGCATTATATACTACATCACTTGCTTTATATGTTGTTGCAGCATAGACTCCTAACCCAGTAAATATTAAACCACATATTAATATTAAAAATGCTCTACTTTTTATTATTTTTTTCATCTAGATTCCTACTTTCCAATACTATCATACCCCCCCCCAGACGTAAAAGTCAAGCAGAAATTTTGTTCGTGTCATTATAAATTTTAAAATTAATCTATATAACTTTTGTCAAATTAATATATACAAAAACTTCATTATTTAAAATGAAGTTTATTAAATATTATAATTTTTCAATTTCATGATTTGATAGACCTGTTGCTTTAGATATAACATTAATATCTGTACCAAGATTTTTAAGATTTGTTGCTATTTCGATGCTTTTATTTATAGAACCTTGCTCAATTCCAGCTTCTTTGGCTTCAACTATTAATGTATTATATTCTAATTCTTCTCTTGATTTTTCAAAATATAATGCGACTACATCTTCATCATTTGAATATTTCATTGTTTCATCCATTAATTTTGATTTTGTTTCTTTTTCCATCAAATCATCTCCTAGATATTTTCTAAATTCTTCTTCAGTTTTTGCTGTTAAAACTGTACACCATCTGGCTAATTTATTATTGTAATCATTATAACAAATTTTCCTTCCTAATACCATATCTAGGTTATCGATTTCTAATTTTTCACTTAATATTTTTCCTTTTTTATTTTTTAAAAAATATTGTTCTTTTAATTCTTTATTACTTGATTTAACATTTAGGTTAATTTGAATAGTTTTCTTAATTTCACTATAATTAGTATCTCCATATTTTAAACTTCTTGAATGTACATTACATGCATATACAATATTTCGATCTACTATTCCTTTTGAACCTCGATTGTTTAATTCAATGTTTATAGTTTCTTCTTCTAATTCTAATAATAAATCTATTTGTTTATTTTTTACTTTTTTATTTTCTAATATTAGTTCTCGAGGTAATATTTTTAATTTACCTTTTATTTTATTAATATCTTAAAATTGAATACAATTTTTATTATTTTTACAAAAAAACAATGTTTTTGAAAAACAAAAAAATGACATAATTGTCATTTAAATTCTACAGTAATATATTTTTTCTTTTCATATTTAGATTGAACAAATCTCATTATAGAATTAGCTATTTCTGTATTATGTTCTTTGTTATCAACAACAACTTTAATTTGATCATCTTTTATTTTAACAAAAGTTTTATATTTAAGCTCAGATTTAATATTTTCTTCTAATGAAGTTTCTTCAGCTTTATTTACATTTAATTGTTTCATTTTTTCAAAAGCTTCATTTTTCTTTTCAACTGTTGATTTTTCATCTGCCATAACTACTTTTAAATTATCTATTTCTTCTAATAATTGTTCATCTGCAGCTACCCTTAAAGCTTCTAAAACTGTACTTTGTTCTTCTTTAACAACTGTTTCTGTTTTTTGCTCTTTAGGATTAATATTTGTTAATAATAACTCAGATGGCATAGTTATATAATAAACACTCAAAACCAAAATTAAACTAAACAACGTTAAAAACCATATATTTTTTTTATTTATCATATTTGTTCCTCCAGTATTTATCTATTTCATTATATTTAGTTTTAAAAAAAATATTCAAAAAAACATTAGATTTTTCTAATGTTTTAAAATTTTTTATTATTAATTATATCTTGAATCATATTAACAAATTCATCAATATTTAAAGTAATTGTTTCATTACTACCATATTTTCTGTAAGAAACTTTTTTATCTTCTACTTCTTTATCACCTAATATAATAGCGAAAGGAACTTTATTAATAACAGATTCTCTCATTTTATATCCTACTTTTTCTTCTCTAGAATCTAAGTTAACTCTAAATTCTTTTTCTTTAAGTAAATTAGTTATTTCTGTAGCATATTCCAAATGATATTCATTGTTAACTGGGATTACAGTTATTTGAGTTGGACTACACCAAGTAGGAAGAGCTCCTTTAGTTTCTTCAAGTAAGAAAGCTGTAAATCTATCAAATGTACCAAATATTGCTCTATGTAAAACTACTGGAACTTGTTTTTCACCATTTGAATCAATATATGATAAATTAAATCTTCTTGGTAATAAGAAATCTAATTGACAAGTTGAAAGTGTTACTTCAGGTCCAATAGCTGGTTTTACTTCAACATCTAGTTTAGGTCCATAAAAAGCAGCTTCACCAATTGCTTCAGTAAATTCTACCCCTAGTTCTGTTAAAACTTCTCTTAATTTATTTTCAGCATTATTCCACATTTCATCGTCATCAAAATATTTATGTTTATCTTCGGGATCCCTTAATGATAATCTAAATTTATAATTATTTAATCCAAAATCTTTATAAACATCTAAAATTAAATTAACAACTTCTTTAAATTCTTCTTTTATTTGATCTGGTCTAACAAAAAGGTGAGCATCATTTTGACACATACATCTAACTCTTTCAAGTCCTTTAACAGCTCCACTAGCCTCATATCTAAAATCTGTAGCAAATTCTCCTATTTTAATAGGTAATTCTTTATATGAATGAACTCTATTACCATATACTAACATATGATGAGGACAATTCATTGGTCTTAATACAAATTCTTCATCATCGACTTTCATTGATGGAAACATATTTTCTTGGTAATGATCCCAATGTCCAGATGTTTTATATAAATCAACAGTTCCTACACATGGTGTGTAAACATGTGAATAGCCTAATTTTTCTTCTTTAGCATATATATAATTTTCTAATTGTTTTCTTATAATAGAACCATTTGGTAACCATAAAGGCATTCCTTTTCCAACTAAATCAGATGTCATAAAAATATTTAAATCTTTTCCAATTTTTCTATGGTCTCTTTCTTTTAATTCGGATAACTCTTTTAAATGATTATTTAAATCTTCTTCTGTTTCAAAACAAACACCATATATTCTTTGAAGCATTTTGTTTTTTGAATCACCTTTCCAATAAGCTCCGCTAAATTTTAATAGTTTAAAATATTTAATAACTTTTACAGTTTCAACGTGTGGTCCTCTACATAAATCTGTAAAATCTCCTTGAGTATAACAAGAAATAATTGTATCTTTTTCATCCATTCTAGATATTAAATCAATCTTATATGGATCATCTTTAAATTTTTCCAAAGCTTCTTCTTTTGATATTTCTTCTCGATATATTCTTTTACCATCTTTAGATATTTTTTTCATTTCTTTTTCAATTGATGTTAAATCATCATCAGTTAATGTCTTATCACCTAAATCAATATCATAATAAAATCCTTCTTCGATAACTGGTCCTACCCAAAATTTAGCATCTGGATATAAATGTTTTACAGCTTGTGCCATTAAATGAGCACAACTATGATTTAAAATGTTTAAATTTTTATCTTCTTTTATGTTTATCATTTTGTTTTTCCTTCTTCCTTATCAAATAATTTGTTATCCACTTCTTCAATCAATGAACATTCTAAATTTATTGTGTTTTCAATTTCAGATTGAATAGTATTAATTTCATCTTTACTTTTAGACATTTCTTTAACATACATTTTAATTTCTCTTAGTATACTTTTTTTATTAAGTATTTTTAAAAGTTCATTACCTTCTAAATAGAAAGTGTTTAGTTGATTAATTTGTTTATTGATTAATTCAAATTTATCATACAATATTTTTATACTCGCTAAATCACTTAATCTAATTTTTTCTAAAATACCCATTGTATATTTTAATTCTTCCATTGTAGTTATTTGTTTTAACAATGTAGGATTAATATATGCAGCTGGATTGTTATAAGCATCAATAACAATTAATATTTCATTTTTAAAAACATATTCTTTATTTTTGATTGCAAAATCATTTGATACACCTATAATATATGGACTTTTAAATGATTTCAAACCTATATGTTTTAAATTTTCGCAATCATGATTTACTCCTAAATAATCATTTACAAATTCATAAATAGTTATTGTATTTTCAAAATTATGTTTATATTTTGAAATATTAGGTTTTTGTGCCTCTTTAGTATCATCTAATTTCTTTTTATAATTAATTTCATCTTCATCTAAATAATCTTCTAACATTTCTGCAAAATTTTCCATACTACACCTCAAAAAAACTCCCTATATATTTTCTATATAAGGAGTGCTTAACACGGTACCATCCTATGTTTAACTTAATTTAAATAACGGAATTACCCGGGAACATTTTTCAAGTCCAATTCATAGGTAGTAATTAATAATTTAACTTTTTAGGATCTCACCTTTTCCTAAATCTCTTTATAGTATCAATTAATAATCATGTCCTAATCAAAATCTTTATTAATTATATTTTACTACATTTCTTATAAATGTCAATTAAATTTTAAATCTTCTTTTTATTTTACCTTTACTTTCTTTTATTTCAGATACATCTATATAGTTAAAACTATCGTTAAGTTCTTTTGTTATTTTATAGAATTTAATTAATCTTGATTTCTTTTCTCTATTTTTTCTTTCTTCTGTTTCAAAGTTATAATCATTAAAATAAATATCATTTAACATTTTTTGATTTAGAATTCCAATATAGTTAAATGAATTTATCAATTTTAAATCATATTCAGCATTTTCTATTGGAAATAAAGAATAATGTTTCTTATCTATTTTAGAACTAACTATGTTTATTATTTCATACGCTACATCTTTATCTATATTATGTAAAAAAGGCGCTAAAGCATTCATATTTTCATTTATTTCTTCAATTGTTGGTAATGTATAGCCATAATAAATAAATGGTAACCTATTTTCTTTAATAAATTTTACAAATTCATTATTTAAGATATTCTCAAAATGTTTATTTATTTCTAATAAATTATAATCTGTTTCAATTCCAACATTTTTAGCTATTGATTTTTTATATAAATCATAAAATTTTCCCATTTTTTCTACATCAAATGTAGTTATTTTATCTTTTATTTCAATATTTTCTCTTGAAATATCTAGAGATTTAATTTTACCACTTTTATAAAATTTTAATTGATAACATATAGTTGGATAAATTTGTCCTACTTCAAAGTCGAATTCTCTAGAAATAAATTCATCTATTTTTTCTTTAGTAAATTCACATTTTTCTAATTCCAAATTAATTATCGAATTATCCATAATATAATTTCCAATATTAAATGTATACATTTTAAGATTAATTTCATCTTCTGATTCGGCAATATTATAAGCATAATTACTGATTAAAAATGTCTCGGTTGCATTTTTTTCTTTGATACTAGAAATACTATTATTATATACTCTTCTTTTATCATATGTTAATTCATCAGTTGTATTTTCTCTAAAATCATATTCTTGTCTTTGAGGATAAAAAGTATTTGTTTTCATACTTTTTAAATCATTTAAAGCAGCGTTTTTTCTACGTTCTTTAATTAGTGTATTTTTTATATATACTGAGAATTCTTTTATTATAGTATCAATTGTGTTTTTTTCATCTTTTGTTAGTCTTAGATAATAACTAAATAATATACTTCTCTTAAATAGTTAATATTAGTATAATCGTCATTAACAATCATTTTCTTAAAGTTATCAATATATTTTTTTAAAATATAAATTACTATATGTTCTCCATTAGAATGTGAATTACGTATTTTTTGATTTCTATTTACTAATTCTTTTAAATACAAGTAATCATTTTCATTACTAAGCCAATAATCGATTATATCAAAATAAGGATTAATTTCATTTTTAGCAATTTTTGTTTTATAAATTTTGTATAATGTTGTATATTTCTTATATATAGGTTTTAAAAGATTTCTTTCCTTTGATTCTTTATCATAATTTTTATATATACTTGATAATACGTCTATTAAATAAGAAAATTCAAAAAATATTGATTTATTTTCATATAAATATTCATATAGTCTATTATATAGTTCATCAGATAGTTTATTTAATTCTTCTATATCAGAAACTATATTTATATTATTTAAATATTTTGTAAATGCAATAATAATATCATTAATCTCATAATCATCTTTTTTTATATTATTCACTAAATCATTATATATTTTTTCCTTAATAGATGAAGAAATATCAATTTTTAATGTGTTTTCAGTAGTTGATTCATATTTATACTTTTGATTATTAATTTTTACTGTATCATTATTTATGGCCTTTTCTTCAATATATTGTTTTTTAAATAATTCATATTCTTCTTTTAAATAATTGTTAATATTTGAATATTTTTTCAATAATAATACATTATTCTCTAGATTATCATCATAAGTTATATTTGCTATAGCAATAATCTTTTTTTCTATTTTATTGATTAATAGTTTATAAAACAATTTTACATTTTTTTGCTTTTTAATTTTAATAATTGTTTCACCAATCATATTTTTTATTTTAGTTTCATCTAGTTCTTTTAAGTCAATTAAAATTTTATCTACTTCTTTTTGTATATCCATAAATCCCCCATACTATCTTAAGTTTTTACTTATCATTTCTTTATATTCAGTTAATTGATTAATTCTTTCAATTATTCTTTTTGCTTTAATACTTTCATTTCCGTTAAAACTCAAATGTTTTTCTAAGGCTTCCAAATTTAAATTAGAAGTTATAAAAGTTGGTAAATTATTTTCCATACGATATTGTAATATTGGACAGAGAATTTCATCTCTAGACCAAGTTGTGTTATTTTCTGCTCCTAAATCGTCTATTAGTAATAATTTTGTATTTTTTACTCTATCATAACTTTTTCTAAATTCAGAATTATCATTGAATAATGATTTTAACATTCTTAAATATTCTGGCCAAAATACAATTGCTGAATCAATGTTTTGTTTTGCTAATTCATTAAATATAGCGCTTATTAAATAAGTTTTACCACATCCAAAGTTACCATACAAATATAATCCTTTAGGATTTTTTTTGTTTATATAATCATCAGTAAATTGTAGCAAATATTTTATTACTTCAAATCTATTTTCATCTTTTTTATATATATCTTTTATGTTTGCTTCTTTTATAGTACTAGGAATATTAAAAGTATATATATTATCTAAATATTTAGTTTTTTTCTCAATATTCTTTTTGTATTTACAAGATTTATAACAAAATCTTATTCCATTTTTATTTATAGGTAAATATAAACATCCTTCTATTTTATTTTTACATTCTAATATTGATTTACAATTTTTACAATTATAATATTCATTTTTGCAAGTTTCTAATATGCTTGTATATTTTGCTAATTCCTCATATGGAATTTTTAGTTTATCGATATATTCTTTAAATTCTTCATCTTTAAGTAACTTATTAAATTCATTCATTAAGTTAGTATTTTTTTTAACTAATTTTACTTGTTCCATATTATCCTCCAAATTTACTAAACATTTTATCTAATTCTTTTAATTTTTCTTCAGAGGCCTCTTGTGCTTCTATATTTTGATTAAACCAAGTTGGTTTTTCTTCTACTTGTTTTTTATTTGTTGTTTTTTTATTTTTATATTCTTTTTCAGCTATTTTCATTGCTTCTTCTACGGTTTCAACTTTACTTTTAGCCCACTGGCTTGCAATTGCATCAACAAAATTTTTTGTCAATTTATTATTATTTATTTTTAATACATAATCTATTAATACATTTACAACTCCGGCATTTAAGTTCATATCTAATAATAGATATTCTAATATAGCAATATCGCTTTTTGATGGTTTCCCATTTTTATATTTACTTTGTAAAAAGTCATATGGTGTTGTTGTTTCAAATTGATAGATTATTTTTGCTCTATTACTTGTGTCACCTACTGGTTTTCTTAAATATTCTGGTTGAGTTCTATATACCAAGCTTGGTAATTTACCACTATTTTCAAATTGATAGTATTTTCTACTATTTATTTTTAATGCTTGTTTATCAATTGTTTTTTTATCTGTTAATGATTCTCTTATTAATTCACTCATTCTAACGTCATCATAATTATAAATAAATGATATTTTATTTATCAATTCTTTTGTTTCATTAGTTAAACTTCTTACATTTAAAATTTCGTCTGGTATTAAACTTAAGATATTATCTAAATCTATTTTAGATTCTATTTTTATTTTATTTGAACTATATTTATTTATATTTTCTAGTCTTTCAAAACCATTTATGTTAGTTGAAGAAAATATTTCATTAAAACTACAAGTTATTTCTTCATATTCTTTTAAACTTATTCTTGGAATTTTATAGTATTCAATTATTTTTTCATATTCATTTTTTCCAATATTATTATATAGTGCTGTCACTAATACAGGATTGTTTAAAAATTCATAAGCACTTATTGGTGAATATATTTCATATATAAAATTATTTATATTTGATTTTCTTACATATGTTTTTAATAATCCAATTGCTTCTAATTTTTCTCTTGCTTCTACTATTTCGCTTAATCTTAATTGCATTGTTGTCATTAATTGATGATGAGTAAATTCATTTGACATTATTTCTCTTTTGTCCAAATACATCCAAAGTGAAAAATATAAACTTATTGCTTTATATCCAATTATTGGTTGATATAGCATTATTAAAAGTTTACGATCATATTCATTTAAAATTGTTTTATTTATAACAATGAATGTATCAGCTGGTAAAACTTTTTCTTTCAGCATATATCTCACCTCTGTTTTAATTTTACCATATATTTTAACATAAAAAAAGAATAATTAGTATAACTAATTAAACTTTTATATACTACATATATACTAGTATTTGAAATTAAAGTTAGTTTGTAGATTTCAATTTTTCTATTTCTTGTTGTGATAATGATGTTATTTTCATTATAGTTTCTATTGATATCTTTTCCTCAAGCATTTTTTTAGCTGTAGCTATTTTTTCAGCATTTTTTCCTTCCTCAATGCCCTTTTGTAAACCTTTGTTTAAGCCTTTTTGTAATCCTTTTTGTTCTGCTTCATACATTCTGGAGTTATAGATTTTTCTTTCAT
>CAKPKR010000012.1 GCA_934167465.1 uncultured Bacilli bacterium
ACCTATTAAATTTGAGGTAAAGGGTATTATACCCAAATTTTAAAAAACGAAAAAGAAAAAGTTAGAAAATATCATCTGATATCTCTAACTTATATCTTAAGTTAATAACATTGCATATTATGCTCTTTAACTCTCTAATAAAGTATTATTGTTTCAATTATTTTATTTTTGTTTTTTGTTTATCAAAATTTATATTTTCTTTTGAAAATAATTCTATAATTTTTTTTAATTTTAATATATATTCTTTTCTTAATTCACTATATTTGCTTTTTGACTTTTTAATTTTATTTTCATATTCTACATTTAATTTATTAATTCGATTTATTAATTCTAAACTAGAATATTTTTCATTATCTGAATTTAATAAATTAATTAATTCTTCATTATTAATTTCTTTTTTAGTTTTAATATTATTTGAATTTATTTTCTTTGAAAAATATCTATTCATAAAACCATTAAAATTAACTTTAATATTACACGGAATTATATCGTTTGAAAAACATGTATCCATAAACCACTTAACATCAGTTGTTCTAAAATCGTTTTTATAATCGATTTCGTGGTAAAATTGGACACCTGCAAATAATATTCTCTCAGCAAGAGCTATATCATTTTGTTCATCAATTAACCATTTTATTGGCTCAACTTCTACCCAAACATAATTTCCGTCTTTATATTTTTCACCATTTGAAAGTTTAAATTCACGATTACTACAATATGGTTGAGCCTTTACTCTTACATACTTTTTTCCATTATCAAATAAATATTCTTCAATAAATTGTCCTTTAAATTTTTTATTGAATTCATAATATTCTCTTGAATCTATTGTATATGCTTTTCCAGTTTTCTCAATAAAAGACTGATTATATGCTATTTCTAATTCTTCTTGTAATTCTTTTGAAGCAGCTTTTTGTGGATATTCTCCACATTCAACTTCAAGTATCCCATCTTTCTCTCTAACTGCATTTGTGGAGATGTTACGAATTGAAAAACAAGATACAACTGGGCGAGCTCCAACATCACGTTTACAAGCATAGTCATAGTATTCATCACCATTATGACAAACAACATATGCGTCACCACCTGGTTTAATAGAACTGGTCCAATAATATCCAGATCTATCTTCTAATGAATCACTATTATTATAATGATATTTATCATCTACAAATCCACCTAGTAAAATAGCAAAATCTGTTATTGGTGCAATAGTTCCTCTTTTTTTTAATATTTCTAATATTTTTGAAGAATCATAGCATTGTTCTTTTGTTAAAAATGTAAAATCCAACATAGTATTACCTCCATTAATTAAAATTACACATTAATTCTATCTAATTTAATATCAATAAACTTTCTTATAACTAAAAAATATACAAAGACTACTATAGATATAATACATTAGTCCATTTTATGCTCTTTTAATTTTTGTGACTGTTTTTTCTTTTTCTAAATAGAAGAAATCATTTGGATAATTTTCTTGAAAATAATTTATTAATCTATTTTTAAAATAATCTATATCACATTTATTTTCTCTTAAATAGTTAAACCAATATTCTAATTTTTCTTCTAATTTTATTTGTAAATATTCAGCTTTAGTATTAAGTGATGTATTTAATTCTATCATTTCACTTATTTTATATAATTCTCTATCAATATCTATTAAAGCCATATTATAAATATAATTTTCATTTATTGTTTTAATTATATTTTTATTTAAACTTACATATTCGTCTTCATCATAATGAAAATCAATTCCTGTATCATAAATAAATTTACATTTAGCAGGTTTAATATAACTTGTGTTTGCAAACAACCTAGATTTTTGTTTTATTTCATAATTTACAACACTAGTTAATTTTAACCCCAAAATATCAGGAACTCCGCCTAGATATACTTGAGTATTCGTTCCATTTATTCGATTTTGATTTTGTACATATGTTAATAGTGAATTCATATTTTCATAATCTTCTTTTATTCTTGAAATTGAATATATTCCCTTTTTCATATTCGCAATAAATGAACCTGTACAACCATGATAAACTATAATATTTGCTAAAGATGGATTACTTTTTCTTATTACATCAGCTATTCCCTCATTTGAAGCAGTATCAATTTTTATATTTCCATTATTATGCATACAACATTTACTAAAATCACTATAATCTCTAATATTTATATCATGCATTTCTTTAAATGTAGTATTATTAAGTACCCAACTAAATATTCTACTATCACTATTGTTTTGAGCTCTCGCCATGCTATATCTATTTAATTCAATTCCATATTTATTAGCTGTTTCTTCTATTGTTTCATTTCTTTCTAATAGTGGTCTAATTAATTTATTTTGTGAATAACCAGCAGCTATTGAATTTCCTAGACTTGTTAATGCTATTTTTTTTACGCCTAAACCTTGAAATTTTTTCATTAATTTAATATTTAATATAGATAACTCTTTTTGATTTTCTTCGTAACTACTATTATTTATAATTTTATACGCATCTTTTATACTCTCAAACATACTTATTCCCCCTCTAAATGTACTAATATTATATATTATTTTTTCTATTTGTCAAATTTAACCTATATAATAATGTGCAACTAATTTTTTAATTTTAGTACCATCTAATTCAGCTTTATATCCAACGCCATTTCTATACATTGGTGCATTTACATCTTCTATTCTAGGAATTACTATCTCATTTTTTCGTCTTTCTAATTCTTCTTCACCAAAAAACGAAGAAAAATGTTTATAAAAATCATATTTCATTTTTGCTTGTTCAAAAGCATAGTTAGTCATATAGTTTATGAAATAATCCTTTACTTGTCCCGCTGTTACCATACCTTTTATTTCTGGTTCAAAAACTTTTTCATACAATTTGTTTTTACATAGTATTTGTAAACAAGGATCAAATGCATAATCTATATCATTAAATTTAAATACTATCCAAGAATGATAATAATTATTATATTTATCAAATTTTAAATTTCCTCTTTTGATATAATCATCATCTTCTAAAAATAATATTGCTGTTTCTGTTGTTTCCCAACACCTGCCTTCAAGAACACCACGATTCATAAGTTCAATTATGTTTCCTTCATATTTTCCTAATATTTCTATTTTTAAATTTTCAAAATGTGATTTCAGATAATTTAAAACTTTTAGTTTAACTTTTTTAGAATTAACTACTTTAAATTTATCAATTTGACACATTTCACTATAATTTTTATTTAAAATATATTCCATATTATCTCCTTTTTAATGTTTTTATATAATACACAAAAACATTTAACATACAATAAAACTCTTATTTTAAAGAGTTTTAAATTTCTTACTAATAAAATAATAAATTATTACAAATATAATATTTATTAAAGAATATAGAATTCCATACAACAGATTGAACAAATTGAAGTCTATATAATTAATAGCAACAAGGATTAAAAAAATACTAACTCGATATAAAATTATAATCAAAATTGAAATTAAAACAACATTTAAAAAATTAAATGTAATTTTTTTAAATATTAATTCAATTAAATATAATAATAATACAAATATAATAGCGTTTAAAAACAATGTATCAGTATAAGCAATATCATAAATAAATCCAGCTAGTAAAGCAGATAAATATCTATCATTATTTTTATAAAGAAAAATAAGTGCTAAAGGTGTAAATAAAGGATTTATCCATTTAGAAAAAATGCCATCTAAAATTAATGAAATAAATATCATCTTTTAAGCACCATTACATAATTAATATCACCAAAATTAACAATAGATTTTATATAAACTTTTCTAGCAATGTCAAAATTATCAGATACAGTTTTAGATACTGAACCAACTTCTATCCCACTTGCAAATTTATTATCTAATCCTGTTGTTGTAACTACTGAGTTTACTGGTATTTCTCTATTATCACTTATTCCTTCTATTATAAAATAACCGTTATCATAATCAGATAATATTCCATATAAATAATCATCATTAACTTTAATTTTAACGGATATTCTATTTTTGTTATTAATTCCAGTTAATAATTTAACCGTACTAGTTGTGTATGTTGTTTTAGTTATAATTCCTACTAATCCCCTACTATTTATTACCGCCATACCTTCTTTTATAGAGTCATTTTTCCCTTTATTAATTATCAGAGTATCATACCAATAACCAACATTTCTACTTATAACATAGGCATCTATTATTTCATAATCAATTAAGTTATCTTTAATGTTCAAATTATTTTTTAAATCATTTAATTCTTTAGCTGTTTCATTATATTTTTGTTCTAATAATTCATAGTCATTTACCTTTTTCTTTAACTTATCATATTTTTTATAAATATCATTTTTAATTTTAACTTCATTTATTTTGTCATTAACGAAGTTAATTGGAATATCTATTATTTTATTAACAACAGTTAGTGTATCTTTAGAAATAGATTCAATAACTGTTAATTTTCTTTTATCATTTATAAAAAGCACTAATAAAAAAAGTAAAACTAATATTATTATTATTCCTATTATTATTTTCTTTTTCATATATCACCATTTTCACAAAAACTATAATATTTATTTTCACCAATTATAATATGATCCATTACTTTGATTCCTAATAGGTTACCAACTGCAACTAATTGTTTAGTTGTTTCTAAATCATTTTTAGATGGTAATACTTCACCACTAGGATGATTATGGATTACAACTATTGATATAGCGCCATTTAAATATGCTTCTTTGAATATATCTCTTGGATGAACGGTACTATAATTAGTTGTACCAATAAATAGAAGTTTATCTTTTATAATTTTATTTCTAATATCTAAATATACTACATAAAAATGTTCTTGATTTTTATCTTTCAATATTTCACGATAATGATTATATAGTTTTAAAGGATCATTAAATTCTCCTCTTAGATTAACCACTTTTTGATTCATTCTTTTTGATAATTCAATAGCTGCCATAATTGTACCAGCTTTTTTACTTCCAACTCCCTTAATACTTATTAGTTGTTCATAAGTAATATTTCTTAATTCACCTATTCCTACTTTATTTAAAATTAATGTTCCCAAATCCTTAGCCGACATCTCTTTCGTTCCTGTTCTTAGAAGGATTGCTAGAAGTTCATCATTTGATAGAGCTTCACTTCCTTTATTTATCAATCTTTCTACTGGCCTATCATTAATTGGTATTTCTTTAATTTTCATTAAATTCCTCAAATTTAGCTAAAGTTGTTTTTAAGATTGTAGAAATTGATTCATTGGTTGTTGCTTCATCTAATAACAAATCATATTGACTTAGGTTTTCAGCAAATTCTCCATTTACAGTTATTTCTTTAACATAAATATCATATGATAATGATTTAAAGTATTTTTTTAATTTTTCAATATTATCTTTATTCCTAGTCATTCCAACATATACATAATATTTATTATCTATTAACTGATAAACATAATTAACATTTTTTAAATTGTTAAGCATGTTTTCTTTATTAGAATAAACACCATATTGAAAGGCATAAACTGTTTGATTTATGTATTTTGTTCCTGTACTTACTTTTTCTATTTTTTTCTTATCATACTGACTAAACATATATGTTCCCATAAAAAGTCCAATTACAACACAAAATAAAATCAAATATAAATTTTTTTTCATTTTCATCACCAATATAATTATAGGATTGTGATAATAAGTTTTTTGTCGAAAAAAAACACTCTAATTAATTATAGAGTGTTTAATCTGAACATAATTAATATGTTCATTATTAATATATTTATTTTAGAAAAATTTATTCAACTATTTCATTATTTTCAAATTTTATATCCAAATATTTTTTACTAGATAGAAAATCACACATATGAATAAATCTTTGATATTTATTTGATGGTTTTTTTAGTACTTCATTTCCATTAAAGTCTGTATTCCATTCACCCATATGAGTTTCAATGCTACTACAAATAAATTCTATTTCATTTGGTTTAAATGTTAATTTATCTTGATTTTCTTTTAAGTAATTACAAACTAATATTGGATGATCTACTCTTGTATATTTTTCTTTAGGTAATCCTGATTTTAAGCCATCGTGAATTAACAAACCGAATATTATTAAGTCTTTTTCTTCTGGTTTAAAGTTATAGCCTATTGAATTGTTGTAAAGTAAATCGTGAGCTATTCTAACTGCAGCTTTAGTGTGTCTAACTAGTCCACCTTCTCCTAGTGAAAAACTAGGATGATATTTACCTGTTGATGAAGCAGGTATTTCAAAAAAATAGTCTGGTAACATTTCTATAAACTTTTTAGCATTTTCTCTATATCTTTCATTTTTTATATAATTTAATTCTTTATTAAATACATCTTTCATCTAATCACCTATAAAATTAATTAATATTTCATTTGATACATACAAATATTTAGGATTTATTTTTATATAATCATTTTCTATTAATAATTTTCCTTCTTCTATTAATTTATCAATTTTAAATACTTCTTTTATTTCTTTATTATATTTTTTCTTAAAATCAGATATATTTACTCCTTTTAATTTTCTTAATCCTAAAATCATTTCATTTTCCATTATTTCTTTTATATCTAATTTTTCCTCTTCTAAAATATAATTTCCTTTTATATATTCGTTAATACTTTTGGTATTTGTATATCTAATATTATCTATATATCCACTTGCTCCCATACCAAAACCGTAATAGTGTTCATTATTCCAATAAGTTAGATTATGTTTTGATTCATATCCTTTTTTACTAAAGTTACTTATTTCATAATGATTATATGCTTTTAATTTAGAACATATTATATTATACATTTCTAAATCTAAAAAATCATCAATATTTTCTATTTTTTTATTATAAATCATTGTATGAGGTTCAATAATTAATGAATATGTTGATATATGAGGAACATCTAATTCTAATAATTTATCAATATCATTTATTAATGTTTTTTTTGATTCAGTTGGTAAGGCATATATTAAATCTACATTTATATTATCTATTCCAATTTTTTTCATATATGGAATTAGTTCTAAATTATTTAGATTTCGGTTTAAAAATTTTAAATTCTTTTTATCAAAAGATTCAATTCCAATGCTTATTCTATTGATATTGTTTTTTTTAAATAAGTCTATTTTTTCTTTTGTTAGATTATCTAAGTTACATTCAATTGTAAATTCTAAATAGTTAGATTTTATTTTTCTTATAATTGAAAATAATTTTTCTAATTCTTCTATTTCTAGGCTTGATGGGGTTCCGCCACCAATATAAATTGTTTCAATTAATTCACCTTTATATCTTAATTCAATTTCTCTATTTAGAGCTTCTAAATAATCATTTATCCATTTTTTATGATAATATATTTTTGGAAAATCACAATATGAACATATATTACTACAAAAAGGAATATGAATATATACAGATTTCATACTACCACCTAATTCAATTATATCACAAAAAAATAAGTTTTAATTAAAACTTATTCTTAACCCCCTATTAACCAATATTTTTTCTTTATTAATTATTCTTTGTGCTTTATTAATATCAATTTTAACTTTTAAATAGGAAACATTTAACAATTCGGCTATTTGTTTTATTGAATAACCATTTAGAAACATTTCATATTCTAAATTAATTCTTCTTTCTTTATTCATAACAACCAATCCCCCTTTGATTAGTTATGTATTATATACTATTTTTTTGTTTTGTCAAATTTTTATTTTCTCTTTCTTCAAAAATTGTTGGATAAGATGAAATCAAATTTCTATATACAGTTGATTGATCCTTAGAAACAACTTTTCCTATCTCAGCAATTGAATAACCATTTTGATATAAATCCTTCATTTTTTCTATATTTTTTATTTTTTTATTAGTGACAATATGAGGATTTCTTTCTTTTAATATACTTTGTACCAACTCGTATTTTTTTGGTGAAAATGTTGGTAATATTTCATTTACATAAGTTGATATTGTATAATTACTCAAATCAAACAATTTTGCTACTTCTCTAGTTGATAAATTAGATTCAATAATTAAATCTGCCATATCAAATATCATTTCTTTCTTACGATCACTATACGATATATCCAATTGCAAATATTTTCTATATTTTATATTAGTATATGAGTCATTCAAAATTTTAATTACTTCTTGAACAGGTAATTGTAATAAAGCTGCTATCAAATCATTTTTGTATTTTAATGAAAATTTCAAATATGCTACTCTTTTTATAATATTATCAATTTTAAGACAATTTCTTTCAAATAATGCCGTTTCTACTTCTAATATTCTATCAAAATAACAAATTACATTTTGTTCTAATAATTCTCTAATTGAATTACTATGTAATTTATTTATTATTTCATTTTTATTAATTCTCATTTTTTCAGATATAGAATCGATATTTCCATCATAGTTTAAAAATAAAGAAGCAACTTCTAAATTCTTCATTGTATCTTCATCAACATATAAAATGTCTTTACTTACTATTTCAATTATTCTGTGATTTCTAATTAATTCTTTGCCATCACATTCATTTGATAATTTTTGAATTAAACTTGCTCTTTTTCTTATTGCTTCATATACATTTTTTCCAAAGTTTGATTCAATCTTGTTCTTATCATTTAAAGCTCTTTTAATAAAATTTACTTCATAATAAAATATTTCAGCAATATCACTATAAGTATATCTACCTTTTAAATAAACTTCTATTATTTCTTTTAATTGTTCAATTGATAGTTTTGTATTATTATAATCATATTTTTTCATATTAAAACACCAACCTCTTTTTTTAATGATATATATATTATCACAAAAAATAAAAAAAGCAAATTATTGCCAATGTTATTAACTTAAGATATAAGTTAGAGATATCAGATGATATTTTCTAACTTTTTCTTTTTCGATTTTTAAAATTTGGGTATAATACCCTTTACCTCAAATTTAATAGGC
>CAKPKR010000013.1 GCA_934167465.1 uncultured Bacilli bacterium
CTCCTTTCTAGAAAGAGAACTTTTAAAGTTTTATATAAAATAAAAACTCACGAACTTTTAAGTCCGTAAGTTGATTTCAAATGGAGCAGATGATGAGAATCGAACTCACGCAGTCAGCTTGGAAGGCTGAGGTTCTACCATTAAACTACATCTGCATTTAAGTAGGCAATATTAATTATACTAGATTTTGCGTGAATGTCAATAACTTTTTCAAAAAAAATTCTCTTTTTTAAATTTTTTTGAGATTTAGTTAATGTAAATTTGATGTTAAAATATAATTATAATAGTTATAACATTGAAAAAATGTAGCGATTATAGTATAATTTATTTAATGTGAAATGGAGTGAATAAAATGGACTTTATAAAGAAAAATAAATTATTATCAATATTTATAGGATTATTAATTGTATTCATCATATTAGCTGTTGTACTATTAATGCAACTTATTGGTGGTAACAAAAAGGGTGAATATGGTGATCGTTTAACTGGAATTGAAAAAGTGGAAATAACATCAAATACAAAAAATCAAATAGAAAAAGAAATAGCAAATGAAGAACTAGTAACAAAGGTAAAATATGATTTAAAAGGTAGACTAGTAAATATAGTATTAAATGTCAAAGATGAAAAAGAAATAGATTCAGTAAAAGAAATAGGGAATAAAATACTATCTTATTTTGATGAAAAACAACTTTCATATTATGATATTCAAATACTAGTAAATAGTGACAATGAAAAAAGTGAAAAATATCCAATAATAGGTTATAAACATAAAACAAGAGATGCAATAAACTGGGATTAGGTGAAAAAAATGAAAAAAATAGTAAAAATAGTAATAGCAGTAGTTGTAATACTTAGTATCGGATTAGGAGTATTTTATGTATTAAATAAATCCGATAAAAATACAACACTATCAATATTAGAAAAACAATGGATTGAAGATAATAAAAATACAATGCAAGACTTTGCAATTTTAAATGATATACCGATATATAATCACGATGGGGCAGGGATAATCTATGACTTTTTGCAAGACTTAGAAGAAACAACAGGATTAGAATTTAATAAAATGACTTATGCTTATGGTAAAGAATCACCATCAAAATACTCATTTGCAATCAAAAATAAAAAAGCAAAAAATGACATTTTAATAGAACAAGATAATTATGTATTAGTAACAAAAGAAAATAAAAAAATAGTAAATTTAGATGAAATTACTGATATGACAATTGGTGTTGAAAAAGATAAAATGTCAGATGTTGATAATTACTTAAATATAAATAATAAAAATTCTTTAACATCTTATAATAATATTGAAGAAATGATTGAAGAATTTAAAAATGACAAAACTAAACTAACAGCAATTGTTATTCCTAAAAAAATGTATCTAGATGATATAATTGAAAATAAATTTTATATAAACTATAACATTACAGAAATGACATTAGACTATGTGATTACACTAGGTGATAATACAACATTAAACAATATAATAAAAAAATACTATGAAAAGTGGAATAATGAAAACTATAAAAAACTATATGGTAAATATTTTACAAACGAATACTTTGAATCTTCAAATATTAACAATGATTCACAAGTAAAGTTTGCAAGTAAACAATATAAATATGGATTTGTTAATCTAAAACCATATGATCAATTAATCAATAATAAATTAATAGGAACAAATACCGAAATAATTAAAAAATTTACTGATATATCAGAAATTGAAATACTATATACAGAATATAGTGATATTGCAAGTCTATTAAAAGCATTTAATGATAAAAAAGTAGACTTTATATTCAATAATAACTCAAACGAAAAATACTCAGTCAAAACCAAAGAAACAGTATCACCATATGAAGAAAAGATTGTTGTAATATCTCATAATAAGAACAATAAAGTAATAAATTCAATTAAATCAATTGATTATGCTTATACAATAAAAAATACAAAAATAAGTAATTATTTAGAAAAAAATAAAATAGAAACAAAACAATATAAAAATATTAATACATTACTTTCAAAAATAAATCAAAAATCAATTCTTGTAATAGATTATGATACTTATAATGTGTATAAAAATAAAGAATTGAAAGACTATGAAATAAGAACAACTTTCAATTTAGATAGCGATTATAATTATATATTTAATGGCAATAACTCAAATGATACATTCTATAAATACTTTGATTTCTATTTATCATTTGCTGATAGTAAAAATATTATAGAAAAAGTAAACTATAAAGATTTTGTTACTGAAAGTAACAATGCAATTATAAAAAATATTTTAATAATTGTATGTTCCTTATTATCATTAGGAATAATTACAATCATCATTAAAATAGTTAAGAATAACAAAAAAACAATTCAAGGTGTTAGTAAAGAAGATAAATTAAAATATATAGATATGTTAACATCATTAAAAAATAGAAACTATTTAAATGATCATATTGAAAAATGGGATGATTCACAAATATATCCACAAACAATAATTATTGTTGATTTAAACAATGTAGCTTATATAAATGATAATTATGGTCATAGTGAAGGAGATAATGTCATAACAGAAGCAGCTAACATATTAATAAGAAATCAATTAGAACAAACAGAAATAATAAGAACAAATGGTAATGAATTCTTAATATATTTAGTAGGCTATGAAGAAAAACAAATAATTACTTACAAGAGAAAACTTACAAAAGAATTTAAGGAATTATCTCACGGATTTGGTGCTGCGATTGGTTATAGTATGATTACTGATGGTCTTAAAACTATTGATGATGCCATAAATGAAGCAACATTAGATATGAAGGCAAATAAAGAAGAAACTGAAAATTAGTTTCTTTTTTTCTACAAATTTGATATAATTTAAAAGGTGATTTTATGAATCAAAATAATATTAGAAATTTTTCAATAATCGCACACATTGATCATGGTAAAAGTACTTTAGCTGATAGAATTCTAGAAATAACAGGAGCTATCACAGATAGGGAAAAACAAGATCAATTGTTAGATAGTATGGATATTGAAAGAGAAAGAGGAATAACAATTAAATTAAATGCGGTTAGTTTAACTTATAAATATAATAATGAAGAATATTATTTAAATTTAATTGATACTCCAGGTCACGTAGACTTTTCGTATGAAGTATCTCGTTCTTTAGCAGCCTGTGAAGGCGCAATACTTGTAGTAGATGCGGCTCAAGGAATTGAAGCTCAAACTTTAGCAAATCTTTATTTAGCAATGGAAAATGATTTGAAAATCATTCCTGTTATAAATAAAATTGACTTACCAAACGCAGATATACCAAAAGTAAAAAAAGAACTAATTGAACAATTAGGGTTTAAAGAAGAAGAGATAATTTGTACAAGCGCTAAAAACGGAATTGGAATAAAAGAATTAGTTGAAAGAATAATAGAAGTAGTTCCGGCTCCAACTGGAAACAATAAGGAAAAACTACAAGCTTTAATATTTGATAGTTATTTTGATGCTTATAGGGGAATAATTACTTCAATTAGAATTGTAAATGGTAGTGTTAAAGTTGGAGATAAAATTAAGATGGTTGCAACTAATGCCACTTATGAAGTAATTGAACTTGGAATTCATAATCCTCATGAAGTAAAAAAGAAAGAACTTAATACAGGTGATGTTGGATACTTATGTGCAAGTATCAAAAGTATTGAAGATGTAAAAGTGGGAGATACAATTACTTCAGCTATTAATCCAGCTCAACAATTAGAAGGATATAAACCAATGAAACCAATGGTATTCTGTGGAATATATCCAACTGAGTCATCTAAATTTCCAGATTTAAGAGAAGCCTTAGAAAAATTAAAATTAAATGATGCATCTTTAGAATTTACACCTGAAACATCACAAGCATTAGGTTTTGGATTCAGATGTGGTTTTTTAGGCCTATTACATATGGAAATAATTGAAGAAAGAATAGAAAGAGAATTTAACATTGATTTAATTGCTACTTCTCCGTCAGTTATTTATGATGTTGAACTAACTGATAAAACAAATATTTTAATAGATAGTCCAGCAAAAATGCCTGAAAAAGTTAAAATAAATAAAATTAGTGAACCATATATTAAAACTAATATATTTGTTCCAAGTATGTATATTGGTTCGATTATGGAGCTATGTCAAGATAAAAGAGGAAACTATATTGGAATGGAATATCTAGATCAAACTAGAGTAAACATTCATTATGAGATTCCACTATCAGAAATCGTATACGACTTTTTTGATAAATTAAAATCTTCAACTAAAGGATATGCTTCATTTGATTATGAATTAATTGGATATAAACCAAGTGATTTAGTTAAGATGGATATTTTATTAAATGGTGAAATAGTAGATGCCTTAAGTGTTATTGTTCATAAAGACTTTGCTTACAAAAGAGGAAAAGCAATAGTTGAAAATTTGAAAAAAATGATTCCAAGACAACAATTTGAAGTACCAGTTCAAGCAAGTATTGGTTCGAAAGTCATAGCAAGAGAAACAATTAAAGCCGTAAGAAAAGATGTTTTAGCAAAATGTTATGGTGGCGATGTTTCTAGAAAAAGAAAACTACTTGAAAAACAAAAAGAAGGTAAAAAAAGAATGAAAGTAGTTGGTAGTGTTGAAATTCCTCAAGAAGCTTTTTTAGCTGTTTTATCAATGGATGAGGAATAAATTTTAAAAAAGGTTAGTATTATGTTGTATGATGTATAGAAAGGATACACATATGAATATAAGAATTGAACAAAGAGTATTAAGTATTGGAGAAAGATTTGTGTTACAAAAAGAACAAAATCCAACAGTAAGAAGTATAGCCTATGAGTACGGAATATCTAAAAGTACTGTTCATAAAGACGTAACAGAAAGACTTAGGGAATGTGATAGGTCTTTATATACAGAAGTACAAAAAATATTAGAAAAAAATACTGAAGAACGCCATATAAGAGGTGGCGAAGCTACAAAGAAAAAATATTTAAAGAAGCAATAATTCAATGTTATTAACTTAAGATATAAGTTAGAGATATCAGGTGATATTTTCTAACTTTTTCTTTTTCGTTTTTTAAAATTTGGGTATAATACCCTTTACCTCAAATTTAATAGGCATATTTAATTTTTATTTAAAATGATTTTCTCTTATTTATTGAATATTTATTCTTTTTTGAATGATTTCTTGGATAATGTCTATCTTTTTTTATTGGTATTAAATATTTTTCAATTTTTTGTTCTAGCAATTCAAACAGTTTATCTCTTTGTTTATCATTTGGCTCTAATATTATTTTTAATAATGTTTTTTTTGCAAAGCCCACAGCCATATATTCATATTAATTTTCATTTCATTTTTATATTTACTTTGATCTATATTTTTTTCTGCATCTTGTTTGAAAGCTTGTATTAAATTATAAACCAACATCTGACTATAAATATCTTGTTCAATTATTACTTCATTACTACTTATAATAGTTTCTATTTTTAAACTTTCTTTTAAACAATGATAATTTAATTCAATGTTCCATCTTAATTTATATAGTTCTACTATTTCTTCATAATTAAATTCTTCATTTGATAAATTTGTTGCTGTAGCTATTTTTTCTCCATCATCATTATTTACTATTATTATTCTTAATTTTATGTCTTCTTTTGTTTCTTCCATTTTTTGATAAATTTCAGGATAATCTTTTTTATAATGTCTAACTCTATCATATTAATAAGGTATAGTTATTATTTCATCATTACTCTTCATTTCATCTATTTGTTTTTTGAAATCTTTATTCTGTAGTCTTATTAAATATTTATCATTATTTTCGTTTGAATAGTACATATCAGGCAAACTAGTATAACCTCTATCCATTACTCTTATTATTGGATATGGTAAATCAAGAGCTTTAACATTTTTCAAATTTTATTTTGCCATTTTTCTTTCTGAACTATCATATTTTTCTATTATTGTATCCATAACAAAATAATTTAAAATATCAAACATATTAGAAACACTATCTCTAGCAACACATTCTTTTGGATGTAAAATATTATATTTATTTCTTGTTTTAGTAGTATTTGGTATCTCAAAATAACTACCATCTATTGCACATACTATATAACCATTAAGTAACTTTACTTCTTCTTTAAATTCTGTATAAAAACCTTTTAAATTTTCTTGTATCATGTCCAAATATATTTTACCATTTAATTTTAATCTTTGTTTTAATACTGCTGGAGCAGATATATCCATCATATTAACTTGTTCGGTAAATTCTTCTATTTCCATTTTTGATGTTAGTCCTTTCTTATTTAAATTATATAAAACTACGTTGTGAAAACTCATTTTTCTATTTCTAATAAAGTCATTATCATTATTCTTATAATTAATTTTAGTTTGTTTGTTATTTATTTTATCTTTAATTTTATTAATAAAATATCTCTTATACAAATTTACCACCTTTTATTCTATAAACATTATAACATCAAAAAAGAATAGAATTTTATTTTTCTATTCTCTTAAGTTAATAACATTGCCATTATACTACTATATTTTCTAATTTTGGTCAATTTAAATTTTCACTTGATTTCTATTTTGATTTGACTATTTAACTAAAATTTTTTTACCAGCTTCTTCATCAATAACTGGAATTATAAAATTTGCATAACGAAGATCATCAGTAATAAAAGAAGGAATAGGACGATTTCTATAAATACAATTTGCTAATTTGTTGAGTAACTGCTTATATACTTCTCTATTTTCTCTGCTTAAAACAATTTTATCCCAATTTTCAATATAATATTCATTACCCCCTAAAATAAATTTAGGTAAACTATCATATTGCGGTTTTATACCAGTTAATTTTGTATACCCCTTAAAGCAAAAATCTGTTGCCTCATTAAATGCAAAAAGGGACATACATTCTTCTTCAGTAATAAGACGACATCGAGGATCAAATCCCTTTAAATATTCAGGAATTTTATTAATTTCTATCCCTGCTATACTATAACTATCATCAAGAATTTCAGGCATTAAATCTCGATGTTGATCAGAAAACCAAAAGCTTTTAGGAATTTCTTCCTGAGAAATTTGAAATTGACCATCAGATACTTCTAAATAATGTTCTGGTTTTAATAAAGTAGTATCTACATAATGAAGATGTCTTGTTGTGAACAAAGTTTCGCTTGTTTTATCAATTTCCCAACAACCTGAACTAATTAAATGTAAATTTCCATAACCCTCTGGAATATAATTAGGTTTTTTTAACTCATAAGGTGTAATCACAATATTATTTTTATTGTTTCCTTCATCTAATATTCCCAATAAATGATATCCATTAGGTAATGGAACTTCAAATATCACATTACCTTTTTCCTTAATTACTATTACATTATGTCTTATTTCATAAGATACTTTTTCTTCATTAATATATAAATTAACTGCTGACATATTATTTCACTCCCTGAAAAATTTCCTATATTGTACCAAAAAACTTTAAAATAATCAATCAGAAGTAATTTGAGTTTCGGTATTTTACGAAATTTTTGTTAAGTTATTGGAATGTTTTGGATAATATTTAGAAAATGATAATTTTTCTTACCTTAATTCAGCATAAGAGCATGCTAACACAGAACATGTAAATATGCAATGTTATTAACTTAAGAGAATAGAAAAATAAAATTCTATTTTTTTTTGATGTTATAATGTTTATAGAATAAAAGGTGGTAAATTTGTATAAGAGATATTTTATTAATAAAATTAAAGATAAAATAAATAATAAGCAAACTAAAATTAATTATAAGAATAATGATAATGACTTTATTAGAAATAGAAAAATGAGTTTTCAAAATGTAGTTTTATATAATTTAAATAAGAAAGGACTAACATCAAAAATGTAAATAGAAGAATTTACAGAACGAGTTAATATGATAGATATATCTGCTCCGACAGTATTAAAACAAAGATT
>CAKPKR010000014.1 GCA_934167465.1 uncultured Bacilli bacterium
TCATGATTTGATAGACCTGTTGCTTTAGATATAACATTAATATCTGTACCAAGATTTTTAAGATTTGTTGCTATTTCTATTTTTTCTTGTTTAATTCCTTGAGTTACTCCACGCTTAAGGCCTTGCTCAATTCCAGCTTCTTTGGCTTCAACTATTAATGTATTATATTCTAATTCTTCTCTTGATTTTTCAAAATATAATGCGACTATATCTTCATCATTTGAATATTTCATTGTTTCATCCATTAATTTTGATTTTGTTTCTTTTCCCATCAAATCATCCCCTAGATACTTTCTAAATTCTTCTTCTGTTTTTGCTGTTAAAACTGTACACCATCTGGCTAATTTATTATTATAATCATTGTAACAAATTTTCCTTCCTAATACCATATCTAGGTTATCGATTTCTAATTTTTCACTTAATATTTTCCCTTTTTTATTTTTTAAAAAATACTGTTCTTTTAATTCTATATTACTTGATTTAACATTTAGGTTAATTTGAATAGTTTTCTTAATTTCACTATAATTAGTATCTCCATATTTTAAACTTCTTGAATGTACATTACATACATATACAATATTTCAATCTACTATTCCTTTTGAACCTCGATTGTTTAATTCTATATTTATAGTTTCATCTTATAATTCTAATAATAAATCAATTTGTTTATTTTTTACTTTTTTATTTTCTAATATTAGTTCTCGAGGTAATATTTTTAATTTACCTTTTATTTTACTAATTTCTATATCAAAATAACAGGCTAAAAAGCTTTCTAATATATCTATATTTTCTTTTTTAGTAAATATAGCTTCAAATACAAAATCAAAATTTAGTGGTATTATTTATCCTTCTTTTAATTCTGTTTTTCTTATATCTTGTTTCATAAATTTCTCCTTCCTAATGAAACTATAAATTTATAAACTTTATATCACATTTAAAGAAAGGAGTAAAATGACCAATTTTGTTATTTTGTAATTCAATTTTGGAAATTAATCTAGTCAATATTTAAAATTGAAGATAGTTTTTTATTGTTTCTAAGAAAATTAGTAGTTTTTAGAAAAAAACAATGTTTTAAAAAACATTGCTTATTCTTCCTCTATACACAAATTATAAATTGCTTCATTTTCTTTAGCATCAATTCCAAATGAAAATTCTAATTTTTTTCCTACTTTTTTAATTGTTATTTCGATTTCTGAATCAAAATTTTCTTTTGTTACAGGATTTTCAATATTTTGATCAATAAAACCATTATCAATTAAATCTTGAATTGTAATTGTTTTTAAATCACCATCATTCGCTGGCATTGACAATAAGTTTTCAGAGGCATAATTTCTAGCTGCAGCTAAAACATTATTCAATTGTGTTTCACATAAACTTTTTTTATTTGTTTTTAAAACATTAGCAATTGCTGGAACAGAAACTAGACATATTAAAGCTAAAACAACAATTACACCAATTAATTCTGCAAGAGTAAATCCTTTTTTATTCATATTATTCCTACTTTCTACCAAAGAAATATTTAATTAAGTATATCCAAAACCATATCATACAAATAACAAATGCCCAAACAAGTATAGTATAAAACAAACCACTTGAATAATTTGCTAAAACATTAATAATTGTTTCTGGAATATATTTACCTATTAAACTTGATATTTCAGGTACACCAATATTATATTTTATAAATGTTAATATTCTAAAGAATATTTCAATTATTGCTAAACCATATATGAAACTTTTAAAATTTCTAAAAAATATTAATATAAGAACTATTAATATTAAAATTATTATTAAATCCATAAATACACCACCTATGATAAATTGATTATATCATATTTGATTATTTTTTTAAAGATTTTATTTTATCATTTGTAAAGTTTAAAGGTGCTGAACTAATTATTTTACTTTTAAAATATATGTTTCTATCTTCACCATAGTCATCATCAGCAATTATTGATGATATTCTTTTTAATGAATCAATGTCAATTGGAATATCTTTTCTAATATATGTTTTTTGACCTAGAGTTTTCTTTAGTGATTTTAACTCTTTTAAAACATATTTTAAAAATTCGTTATTAGGAGTTTTATTTTTTAAAAATTCCATTATTTTATTAAGTTCGTTTGATGTAATACTTTTATTATTTTCATTTGTAAATGTATAATTATCTCCATATTTAACGACTATACTATTTCTTTGTTTTAGAATATGCATTTCTTTATGCCAATTATCATTTTCTTCTTCACCTTTAAAATGGATATAAGTTTTTATTTCTGAATCTAATTCTTCTGTTATATGTTGTTCTTTTTCATATTCACGAGCTTCTTCAT
Source organism: uncultured Bacilli bacterium (assembly GCA_934167465.1). GTDB lineage: Bacteria > Bacillota_I > Bacilli_A > RF39 > UBA660 > CAJOJO01. The sequence continues at coordinate 2,329 of CAKPKR010000014.1, forward strand.
CAGTAGAGAAATTTAAACTTTCATATATTTCACCACTAAAGTTTCTTAAATTTGTATTATTGTTTTCTGGAATATCAACTTTTATTTTATAGAAAATACTATCAAATTCATCATAATATTTACTTCTTATAACTGGTAAATATACTGCTTGTTGATATGTTGTACTATTAATTAATAATAGTACATCATTAATGACATTTTTTGATGCAGAAATATTTATTTTTTTTAATACTTCTTCAATTAGTTTAAAATCTACATATGATTTATCTAATTTAGAAATTATGTTATCATTTTCTTTAATTGCTGTTACTACTCTGCCTAATTCATAAACATCACAGGTTTCTAAGTTAATACCATTAAATTTAAGTAAATTTAAAAGTCTAATTTTTTTCTTTTCTATTTCATCACCAACATCATTAGTATCAAGTATTGTAAAATCAAATAAGCTAAAAGCAACTTTAATATTTTTTCCAAAATTATTTACTCTTATTGTTGCTTCAACGTCATCAATATCAACATTTGTCATATCTACATTATATGTTTTTAAAATTTCTTCTTTTTTTGGATTAATATAATTGATATTTCTTAATTCCTCTATTAAATCTTTTTTTGTTAATGTTTTTGTAAAATCATATACATATTTTTCCATATAGTCACCGCCCTGTACAAAAATTATATCATGTATACTTTAAGATGTAAATTAATGAAAGAAAAATAATGTGATTATTTTCACATTATTTAATTAATGATTTTGAAATTGTTATTACTTAGTGGATGCGATAACTAAAGCTTCGGTATCATTACGATGATTTAAAATACCCCTTCTATTAACCATCATATATATAATACAAAATTTAGATAAGTTTCCAAGTGAAATTTTTGTAAAAAAAATAAACTTTTTTCGCAAATTAATTTGTAAAAGTTTATTAAATATTATAATTTTTCTATTTCTTCTTTTGATAGACCTGTTGCTTTAGATATAGTTTCAATATCTGTACCAAGTTTTTTTAGATTTGTTGCTATTTCAATAGAACCCTTTTGTAAGCCTTTTTGTAAGCCTTTTTGTTCTGCTTCATACATTCTGGAGTTATAGATTTTTCTTTCGTCTTCTTCATGACTCATATATTGATAAAATTCTGGATCTTTATTTAATTTCTCTAATTTATCCATATATTCTTCTACCACCTTTTCTTTTTTTGAGAATTTCTTTAGTTCTTCTAGTCCTAAGTCTAGCATTACTAAATATTTCTCATTCTTTATTTCCTTTTTTTCATTGTACCATAACTCTCTATAATAATCCATATTTATCTCATAGATATATAAATTTTTTATATATTCTTTTCCTTCTTTATCTCTTAGTTTATATACTCTCATTTTTTCTTTATCTTTTAAATTGTATGACAAATTTATTTGGATTATATCGGTATCTTCATTATATGTTTCTCCTACTATGGTATGTGATGAATATATATTAAATATAAATGATGCATTTCTTGGCCTTAAATAGTTTTCTTCAGCATTTGAATTTACTTCTATTCCTATTTTTTTACCTTTTACATATATTAATGCATCTAAATATTTTCTTTTTATATTTATATTATTACTATTTAATTCGCTTGGTTTTAATTCTATTTTATCAATTTCTGTTTTTAGTATTGTTTCTAATAATCCTTTTAATAAATGTTTATTTTGTTCATTTAAAAATATTTCTTTGAATGGTCTATCATATTTACAAGTATAGAATGTATTTTTTTCTATTTGCATAAGCATTCCTCCTCCGGTGAAGAAAGAATATCATTTATTTTTTATAATGTAAAATGACCAATTTTGTTAGTTTGTAAGTCAATTTTAGAAATTGATCTAGTCAATATTTAAAATTGAAGATAGTTTTTTATTGTTTTTATGAAATTTAGTAGTTTTTTAGAAAAAAACAATGTTTTTTAAAACATTGTCTTATTGTGGTGTTAAAACTAAACGGAAACCTATATAACCATCAGTATCTCCTGTGTGCCCAGTGAAATAGAACTGTCCCGCAAGTGTACCAGAGTCGTGACGACCGCCTCGGCGGAACCAAGGATAAGAAGAATCAACGAAAACTGCATAGGAAGTGTACCAACTTGATATATATGATATCTTATCACCATCACTTCCGGTTGATTTTAATGTTGTAAATGGCCCCATCTCGCCTGTCGCATCTCCTAAGATTCGATATTGATAGCTTGTTATCATGCTTGATGCATTATATACATTAAAGTATTTGGAATCATAGTCTGTTGGTGTGATTCCACTATTTCCTAATTTTCCAGCCATATAAGCTGCCATATATTCATGAGTTCCGCCACTCATATCATAGATTCCTGTTATATTTCCAGTTGTACTAGCTAAATATCCTATTTCGGTATTATAACTTTTGGTATATGTTCCATCTTGATTTAGTGGGGTTGATTCATATTTATTACATTCTTCATTACTATTTGTATATCCACATGTTGGTTGTTCAGTCTTGGCATACCCTGTTATATATGATGAATTATTATTCATTCTTATATCATCATTA